>JBCBMZ010000002.1:0-553109 GCA_039822005.1 Pseudomonadota bacterium
AAAGCGATATCGACCACTTGGCAGGATCATTGTGCGACCTGTGGAGCCAATGCGCCTTGGCAAGGCAAGTGGCGTAAAAACATGAAAGTGATCGCATATGTCACGTTTGGTTAGGTTGACGGACACACGCGAGTGTCTAAATACGAGTACAAGCAACTTTTGGATAATGCTGTGAGGAGAACCATGAGCAATATTACCCGCCGTACATTTGTCGTGACTGCCACGGGCGCTGCCGTTGCAGCGACGTCTGGTCTGCCTGCCATTGCAATGGACGCAAAGTCCATCGAAGTGTCTATGCTGAACAAGGCAACTGACAATCCACGTGAGCGCATGGTTTATGAGCCAGCCCTCATCCGCGCCAATCCTGGCGACACCATCAAATTCGTGTCGGTCGACAAGGGCCACAATATGGAATTGATGGAAGGCGGCGTGCCTGATGGTGTTGAGCTGGTTAAATCAAAAGCGTCGCAAGACTTCGAGCTGACAGTCGAGGCCGAAGGGACGTACTTGGTCAAGTGTACACCGCACTATGCCACCGGCATGGTTGCGATCATTGCGGTTGGTGATCACACAATCAATCTCGATGCAGCCAAAGAAGTGCGCCAGCGCGGCAAGGCAAAAGGTCGTTTTGAAGACCTGTTCGCTGAACTGGAAGGCGGCGAAGCCTAATCAACGCCCGAATTTGCAAGTTCAACCCGTCGGCTTGCCGGCGGGTTTTTTATTGGGTCGGCCAGTCTTTGAGCGCTTGCTTCCTAATGTTTTGCGTGTGCTGACCAAGTGATGGCGATGAACGCAAATCCGCAGCTGGCGCGCCATCGACAAGAAGCGGCGACCGAACACCCGTCACCCCATTTTCGGTCATGACCTGCAACTGACGGGAAACGATCTGCGGATCATCGAACATGTCGGCAATCGTGTTGATGGGACCGGCAGGCACGCCACGTTCCGCACAAGCGTTGACTAGCGCATCTCGCGTCCAGCGGGACGTGACCGGTTCAAGCGCGTCGGTAAGCGCCCTTCGGTTTTCCACCCTCGCGCCATTGGTTGCAAAACGTGGATCGTTGGCCAGCCCCTCGAGGCCCAGCATGGCGCACAGACGCTCAAACTGCTTGTCATTGCCGGCAGCGATGATGAGATGCCCGTCCGATGATGGGACCACCTGATAGGGCGCGATATTGGGGTGCGCGTTGCCAAGGCGTGTGGGCGCATTTCCGGTCACCAAAAAATTCATGTTCTGATTGGCAAGTGCGGCGGCCATAACCTCCATGAGGGCAATATCGATATGCGTGCCTGCTCCTGATTTGAGCGCCTTGACCAGCGCGGCGTTGATGGCTGCAACAGCGTAGAGGCCCGTAAGAATGTCGGTAATGGCAACGCCTGCCTTCATCGGTTGACCGTCGGCCTCGCCGGTAATCGACATGAAACCGCTCATGCCCTGAATGATGAAATCATAGCCTGCGCGGTCCTTGTAAGGCCCCGTTTGACCGAAACCGGTAATCGAGCAATAGACAATGTCCGGATTGGATTGGCGCAATGTCTCAAAACCAAGACCGAGCCGATCCATAGTGCCGACTTTGAAGTTCTCGATAACAACGTCTGCCTGAACGCTCAGAGCCTTGGCAATTTCTAGGTCGGTGGCGTCTTTCAAGTCCAAGGCGACAGAACGCTTGCCACGGTTGCAGGCGTGGAAATAGGCCGCGGATCGATCAGATCTGTCCGGCTTTTCGATGAAAGGCGGACCCCAATGGCGGGTTTCGTCACCGCCATCCGGGTTCTCGATTTTAATGACGTCCGCACCCAGATCGGCAAGCAGTTGACCGGCCCAGGGGCCGGCCAAGACACGGGCGAATTCTAGCACGCGCACGCCCGCAAGGGGCTTGTCGCCCATGGACTAGACCACTTTCCCTGTCTTGCGGCTGACACCGGACTTCTCCGCCAGCAGCTTGCGTTGGTAGCGACCTTGCACGATTTCCACCAGCACCATGGTGACCAGTACGAAGTAAAAGGTCGTCTTGCTCATCGCTTCGACTTCAAAGCCGAAGAATGTCAGATGCGCCAAATGGCCGCCCTCACTCGTCAACAGGATGCCGACCAGAAGCAGAACAAAGAGCCCTACCACCTCGTACATACGGTTACGGTTAAGGAAGTTGGCAACGCTCTCGGCCATCAGCACCATCAGCGCGCCTGAGATGATAATGGCTGCTGCCATGATGATGAAGTTGTCGGTGAGTGCTACCGCTGAGAGTACGGTATCGAAAGAGAATACCATGTTCATGGCCATGATCCAGAACAGCGCCATGTGAGGCCCGCGCATCCGGCGGTCGCCCGGATCGTGATGCATGTCATCAAGGGCCAGCATGTGGGTGATTTCTTTGATGGCTGTATACATGAGGAACACACCACCCGCCAAAACGATCAGGGCGTGCCCGCTGACTTCACCCTCAACAAACGGTGGCAAGTTGATGGTGTAAAAGGGTTCGCCGAAAGCACTGATCAGTTGCAGCACCACAAAGAGCAATATGATCCGCAGTACGATCGCGGATATGATGCCGAAGCGCCGGATGCGCGCTTCATATTGGGCGCCGGTCTTCTTGGCCTCCAGTGAGATATAGAGCAGATTGTCAAACCCGAGCACAGTCTCCAGCGCTGTGAGGATTAAAAAGGTGATCAGGTTTTCAATGGTAAAGAGTTGGGTGAGCATTTCCATGGTTTTTCCCGGGCGCTCCAATGGCGTTAAATTTCCGGGTAATTTGACGCACGCTTTATGGTGGCGCAAGGACGCTTTCCAACCAAAAGACGCTTTCTAACCAAAAGTGGTTATTCCTACAGGTGCGCTGCAACCCATTGTTCAAAGAGGCTGACCGCTTGCTCGGCATCCAGATCGTTCAGTGTTTCATGGCGCGCATTCTCGAAATGTTGGTGCGTGACCGATTGAACGCCGGCTTTGCGCAGCAATCCGGCTTGTTGTTTGACCGCCTTGCCGTTGAAAGTTGCCGGATCCTGCCCGCCACCCACCAGCATGAACGGTAGTTTGCAGACGCTCGGCGACAAATTGCTGAGAGTGCCCCCGGCAAAGATCATCTTGAACACATCCTGCCACATGGAGACGCTGGCGTCCCAACCGCATTCAGGATCGGCGATATAGGCGTCTACTTCATCTCTGATATGGCTTAGCCAATCAAAGTCTGTACGGCGGTCGGGAACTTTTTTGGCCCAGTCCGCGAAGGTTAGTTTAGGCATGATGCGTGATGGCACGTCGGAACCGAGCCGAAATCGCTCGACGGCCAAGAGCCCTTGACCAAGCCGTCCGAGTACGCCGCCCGAGAAATTCGCATTCCAAACCGCCGCACCGGCAAGCCGGTCTGAATGCCTAAGTGCAAAACTCATGGTGATCAGACCGCCCATGGAATGGCCGAACATGAAGACCGGAAGTTCGCCGATTTTTTCCAGCGCATGTGCCTGTACCGCCAGGCAGTCTTGCATCACAAGGTCGACCCCATTGCCATCAAGGCTGAAAACGCCATGAGGCGCATCGGGCGCTGTGGTTGCGCCATGACCGCGATGGTCTTGGGCAATAACGGTATAGCCATCGGCTATCAGGCGGTCAGCAAAACGCTGATAGCGCAGACCGTGCTCGGCAAGTCCGTGATTGATATGAATAATGGCGCGCGGAACGGCTTTGGGCGCAACCATGCGCACAATCAATGAAGCGCCACTAGGCGAAGTCACGATACTTGAATTGGCAAACGACAAAAAAGCCTCCCCTGATGGTTCAGGGAAGGCCATGGAAAATCATAGGCGTCAAGCGGCAATTAATAGTCGATTTGTTTGCCTTCAGTGGCTTGAGCAACAGCATCAAAGAGCAGCGCATATTCGCGGGCATCAGTGCCAACGCGTTTTTCGATCTCAACCATTTGCTCAAGAGCGCCGCGATTGTCACCCTTTTGCAGCAGTGCGATCCCCATGTAGGAGCGCGCGAGCGTGTAGTCGGGGTCCAATTGGAGGGCGACGCGGTAGTGTGCCAAGCCTTTTTCTAGGTCACCGGCGTTTCGGGTAGTGTACCCGAGATAGTTTTGCACTTCAGGCGTGTTCTGGTCGTCAATTATCGCCAAAAGGCCAAGCGCTTCGTTAAAACGCTCCGCATAAGCCAGTGCTTTGGCGTTGTCCAAGAGCTGGTCATCGTTGAGTGACTGTTCGTTCGACGGCACACATTTTGACTGGTTGTCATCATAGACTTGGCCCGCTTCGCAGGTCGGCGTGTCGGAAGCATCGTCCGACTCTGCGGCCAATGACGGACCATGGATGGCAGCGGCACCGAGAAGGAAAGTTGTTGTGGCAATAATAGAAGGGCGCATGGGAAACTCCAATGTTGTGATGATTGGCTTACGCACAGACATAGCGCTTTATTCTGAACTGCCAGAAAAAATTGGATCATCTTTTTTTGCCTATCTCGACGGGGAGCGCGCACGCATGTGTTGACCTGACCCCCACGTTATTTGCATGTAGCGCCAAAGGCGCTGGTATGGCTGACAAAGACAAAAAAGTCCCGGGTACAAACCCCAACGAGAGTGTGCCGGACGATGCGGAAGGCATCGGGTTGGATGATGTTTTGCGCACCGCCGCCCAGGCTACCGGGGCTGCAAGTGTTGCGAGCGAGTTTCGCGAGGAGCTAAGGGAGGGCGGCTCGACCGGTTTTGGTATCGCGTTAGGTTTCGTCACTTTCATGCTTGGCATCGCGCTCGGCATACCGTTGGCCTTTCTCGCGCCGAGTTTGGTGACGGAGTATGGGCGCTTCGCGCTCGCGGTCATCATCACCGTCATGTTCACGATGCTGTTGATCCTGTCCGTCCTCTTCCTGTTGCGGGAGCGGTTGTGGCGAACGGTCTTCCGGCGCGGGGAAGTGGAACTCAAACGCTTTGCTGAGCCTTTGAGCGAAGTGGCCGTGGGTGCGGCCGATCGGCAGCCGGAGCGGGCCACCAAGGCCGCGCGAACATTCGTGGAAATGGCATTGGCGCGCTATGCTTGGGTGTCGACACGCCGATGGCTGGTGGCTTCCATTACGGGATTGGTTGCCGCCATCGCCGCACTGTCCGGTTCGGCGTTGCTCTTTGAACAAAACCGTTTGCTTCGGGCACAATCGGGTCTGCTTGAAATCCAGAACGAGCGCATCTTGGAGCAAAATACACTTCTGACAACACAAACATCGCTGCTTGATACGCAAACGCAGTTGGCAGAAGCGGATCGAAGTGCGCAAATCGGGCCGCAAATTGTCCAGCTGGGCGCCGCGCTCGCCGCCGAGCGTCAGGCGTTTCTCGATGCCGATGGCGACCCCGACTTGTTCAACTTGACCAATATCACAGCGGCCACGCGCAGCCGGATTGCGGCGGCTACCTTGATTGCCAGGCCCTATCGTTATTTGGCGCCCCGCAATGCCAATCCGCTAGATGACAATAGCTTGATCGCCACGGCCCTTAAAGGGCGTGAAGAGGCGGTCCTTGATCCGTCAAGAGTAGCACAAGTTGATGAATTTGATCGCACGGAGTTGATTGAGAGGCCGGTTAGCCCGGAACGTGGAGACTTGATCGCTCTTTTGGTGGGCAATGGACTAAACGACACGGAACTCCTCACCATCGTTGGTGCCGACTTCTCGTTTGCCGAACTGCGCCTGGAAGTCTTAACGGGAATGTCTCTGCGGCACGCGCGTCTGTCATTTGCCGATTTGTCTTGGATGCGGATCGTATCTTCGCGGTTTGGTGGCGCAAAACTGGAACATGCCACCATCGAAAACGCCGTCGTGCGCCAATCCGATTTTTCTGCGCTGACCACCGACACCCGTTCCCCTTTGTTCAGCATGGACGGTGTCGATACGCTTCCGGCAATCATGACGGGCGCGAGCTTTGATCGTTCCGTGATCGTTCAATCCGATTTTGGTGGATCAGTTGGGATTGGCATGTCTTTCGTGGATGCCGCGCTAGCCAATGCCAGCTTTAACGCATCCTCGATCCCTGTCGCTGATTTTTCAAACGCGATGATCTTGGCGACCAGCTTTGAAGGTGCGCTTCTTCAGTCTGTGAGGCTGGACAATGCTATCGTATTTGACGCGACCTTTTTGGATAAGCTGGACGATGAAGCAGCATCCGGCACCTTTGTCAGAGAGCGATGGAAGCTCGAGCCGATCCCGGCTGGAACCGTCGCTGAACATCCCCGATATGCTGAACTCACGAACCATGTGGATGTTGCCGCATTGATCGAACAGCAGGCGTTTCGGATTCTGCGCGTCCAGGATGATGAAAGCAAACAACCATAGCTATTTTGGTGGGTGTGCATTGCTTGCGGTTCGGTTCTTGCGTAACACGCCGCAAAATCATTCAAGCGTGAACTCTACGGGTGTGAAGACCGCATGGCTAAGCAATTCATCTACCACATGTCCGGCCTGAATAAGGCCTATGGGTCCAAGAAGGTTCTGGAAGATATCCACCTGTCTTTTTATCCGGACGCAAAGATCGGGATATTGGGACCTAATGGCGCTGGTAAATCCACCGTATTGCGCATCATGGCGGGACTGGACACCGAGTTTACCGGTGAAGCATGGCTCGCCGAAGGGTTTACGCGCGGCTACCTCCCGCAAGAGCCGCAGCTGGATGAAACCAAGACCGTCGCCGAGAATGTCATGGAAGGCGTCTCCGAAAAGAAAGCAATTTTGGATCGCTACAACGAATTGATGATGAACTATTCCGACGAAACAGCGGAAGAGGGCGCAAAGCTGCAGGACATCATTGATGCCCAAAATCTTTGGGATCTTGACAGCCAGGTTGAGCAGGCAATGGATGCGCTGCGCTGCCCTCCTGGAGAGGCATCGGTGACCAATCTGTCAGGTGGTGAAAAGCGCCGCGTCGCGCTGTGTCAGCTTTTGCTTCGTCAACCCGATTTACTGCTTCTCGATGAGCCAACTAACCATTTGGACGCTGAAACGATCGCGTGGCTGGAAAAACACTTGCGTGAGTATCCTGGTTCCGTGCTGATGATTACCCACGATCGATACTTTCTCGACAATGTGACGGGTTGGATATTGGAGCTCGATCGCGGTCGTGGCATCCCTTATGAGGGCAATTACACAGCCTATCTGGAAGCCAAAGCCAAGCGTATGGCGCAAGAGGGCCGCGAAGAAGCCGCCCGCCAAAAGTCACTGGCCCGCGAAAGCGAGTGGATCAATGCATCGCCGAAAGCACGGCAGGCGAAGTCCAAGGCGCGTGTCAAGGCTTATGATGAGTTGATCAAAAACGCCAATGATCGCCGTCCGGGCGATGCCCAAATCATTATCCCGGCGGGCGAGCGCCTCGGCAATGTTGTCATCGAAGCCGAAAACCTGCGCAAGGGCTACGGCAATCATCTCTTGATTGACGATCTGTCCTTCAAGCTTCCTCCAGGCGGTATTGTTGGTGTGATCGGCCCCAACGGTGCGGGTAAATCGACGTTGTTCAAGATGATCACCAAAGCGGAACAGCCTGATGGCGGTGAAATCATCGTTGGTGAAACAGTGAACCTGTCCTTCGTCGATCAGTCGCGCGATGCTTTGGCTCCAGACAAGACTGTCTGGGAAGAAATCTCCGGTGGCAATGACATCATCAAGCTTGGTCCACACGAGGTCAACTCACGCGCTTACTGCTCCTCTTTTAACTTCAAAGGTGGTGATCAGCAGCAAACCGTGGGCACACTTTCCGGCGGCCAGCGAAACCGCGTTCACTTGGCAAAAATGCTCAAAGAAGGTGGCAATGTCATCCTCCTCGATGAGCCGACCAACGATCTGGACACAGAAACACTGGCCGCGCTTGAAGAAGCGCTGGAGAATTTCGCCGGTTGCGCTGTTGTGATTTCGCACGACCGGATGTTCCTTGATCGCCTGGCGACGCACATTCTCGCTTTTGAAGGGGATAGCCATGTGGAATGGTTCGAAGGTAACTTTGAGGATTACGAGCAAGACAAGATCAGACGCCTTGGTCCTGAAGCAGTAAACCCCAAGCGGGTAACCTACAAACGCCTGACCCGATGATGAGGGCGGGGCTCGCCCGCGTGGGTAAAAATGGGTAGCCGACAAATCGCAGGTGGCAGATCAACAAGCTGGCTTCCGTCCATTGAAAAGCAAAACATCTATTTCACCGCTTTTGCGACGTCGGCGGTGGCATGGGTGGGCAGCTTGCTGACCGTGTTGGTTGTGCTTTCAATCTTGTGGGCGACCGTGTCGCTGCCGCAACGACACTTCGCTTTCAATATTGAACGCCATCAGGTGCCATTCGTTACCATGGCGACCATTTTTGCGGTTCTCGGCTTCGCGATGGTTCGGTTTCATGCCGGAAAACCGATAGGCATCGATGGACTTGAGTATCTGGTATTTCTTGCGCCATTATTGTTGTTGGCAAGATTTCAAGTTGGCCCCTCCAAAGAGGACTTTCGTGCAATCGTCAAACAGGGATTAGCAGCGGCGGGCATTTTGGCGGGGGCCGTCGCCGCATGTCAGTTCCTTTATTGGGGCGCGCGGGCAGAAGGAGCGGCTGGCAACCCCTTGGCGTTCGCAACCGTATCCACTCTGGCAGGCCTGGGCGCGATGATTTTGTTGATAGAACCGGACCGCCGCCACGATCGATTGCTGGGGATGTTTGGTTGGACAGGTGCCGTCATCGCTGTAACGCTATCGCAATCGCGCACGATGATTGTGGTGCTGCTTTCATGCAGCTTTCTCTTCGCGGCGTTGAGCTGGCGTGAGTTGCTGCGAGGCTATTCGCGCTCATTCCTGATATTGTTGGCAAGCGTTGCCATTATCGCGTCCGGATCGGCCGCTTCTGTGGTCGTTGACAGGATGAGTGCTGACGTTCCGGTTGCTGAAACAGAGCAGGTTGCGCCCACTTCCGCCGGGTGGCGAGGCATCTATCTGGAAGCCGGTTGGCGCGTGGCTTCCAAGAGCTTGTTGTTTGGTGTCGGGCGGTCAGAGCGTGCCCACCTTGTCGGGCTCGAATTGGAGGCCATGGGCTTTCCAACAAAGTTGGAAGACGAGATCACCTACACTTCATGGCACCGTTTTTTGCCCGAGTTCGCCCGTCCGGCAGTTGTGAACTGGCAGTTGAAGCGCTGGGAGCGCCAACGCAGCTCGGTTCAGTCCGGTGGTGGACCCAGTGAAAATCCGCCCGCCGCGCCAAATATCGCAGCGACCAGCAAGGAGCGGATAAGCAGTCCGCATAGTCACTTGCACAATGCCTATATGACGATGCTGGTTGACCACGGTGTTGTGGGCCTGACCAGTTTGCTCACGATTTTATCAGGGCCCATTATAGTCGCGCTTTGGATGGGCCTTCACCGCTCCGATCCGGTATTTTTGAAGTTTTATGTTGCGATGGTTCTGGCGTTGTCATTGGCGGGCGCAACAAATGTGCACATCGAAAACGACATCATCGCCTCATACTTTGTTGTTCTATCGGTGTTGTTTTGGCGCGTTGTCCGCACGCAGCCGCAAGCTTAGCTGATACTGACTGTTTGCGTGGGTGTCTTGGCCGCACTTTGTGTCTGAAGAAGCGCGGAATTGGGCGTGTAATCAGGTACTATATGATGCAAAAGCTTGACTGCAGCTTGGCCGTCGCGAGCTTCCAGATGCGATTCCAAGTCGTCAAACACCTTGCCCAACAAAGCGATGTCGGTGGTCAAGGGTGCCGCTGCCGCAAAGCCTTCCTGATTGGTTTCTATGCGCGGTTCATTGGCACCGAACAGGTCTTCACACAGTTTTTCGCCCGGTCGCAAGCCGACAATTTCAATATCAATGTCGGCGCCTGGCACAAAACCTGCCAACTGGATCATCCTTTCGGCGATCTCGTAGATACGGATCGGCTCGCCCATATCCAAGACATAGACCGAGCCGCGTTGCTCCGGGTTGTCAGCACCGAATATGCTGGCCTTGAATACGAGCCGTACCGCTTCTGCGATCGTCATGAAGTAACGCCTGATGTCAGGGTGGGTGACGGTCAATGGCCCGCCATTGCGCAACTGGCGGCGAAACAGCGGAAGCACCGATCCGTTGGAATCAACGACATTGCCGAAGCGAACCGTAAGATAGCGCGTTGTCTTAGACGACCGGTCTTTGGACTGCACATAGGCTTCGGCCGCTCGTTTGGATGCGCCCATCACGCTAATGGGATTGACCGCCTTGTCGGTGGAAATCATGACGAATACCCCAACGCCATGACCTTCCGACAGATCCGCGATCACGCGCGTGCCGATAATGTTGGTGCGCATACACTCAACGCGGTTCACTTCCATTAACGGCACATGCTTGAGCGCAGCGGCGTGGAAAACCATCTCCGGCTCGTACTTTGAAAAAACTTCGGCCATCCGGGTTCTGTCGCGCACATCCGCCAGGCAGCCGACAACCTTGATATCGGGCCAGTGTTCCCTGATCGCGTGTTCAATGTGGTAAAGCGCCCCTTCCGAGTTTTCGACCAGGATAATGGTGTCCGGCGCATGGTCGGCCGCCTGACGCGTAATTTCAGAGCCGATCGATCCGCCCGCTCCGGTGATCAAAACTCTTTTGCCCGCCAAAAAACGTCCCATCAAATCGACATCCATCTCGACTTCTTTGCGTCCCATAAGGTCCTTGATCCTGACATCGCGCGGCATGAAGTTCCGCTTTTCGCCATAATGGTCATCTGACATGCTTTGCAGGCGTCGAACCGGCAGGCGGACTTTGGCGGCTTCGGCGACGATGGACGCAATAACCTCTGGCTTTGTATTGGGATCGGTGATCACAAGCTGTTTTGCAGCGCGCCCTTGGCGCTTCCATCTTTTTTGCCAAGTTTCCAAATGGGCAATATCGCCGACAACACGAGCGCCCTGCAATTTGTTGCCATGCCACTTTTTCCGCTCGTCAAAGATGCCCACAATGTTGAGCCGAACATCGGTTAAACGCCGCGTTTGACGAATATACATGTCAGCATTGTTATTGACACCGACCAGAGCGATGTTCTTGACTGAAGTGGTTTCTCCACGAAGTTGCCGTTTGATGAGACCCAGCCGCTCGCGTGACATGCGGTAAGCAATGCGCAACCCGGCTGTTGCAATGACCGAGAAAACGGCGGCCAAAACCGGTGCCGTGCGCGGTAGAGCAAAGCCGCGACTGAGCATAAAGGCAAAAACGGTAAAAACGAACGCGCCACCGGCGACAGCGCGCAAAAGACCGACAAGCTCAGGAAGCGAGGTATAGCGCCAAGCCGCGCCATTGATGCCGGCAACGAGTGTGCCGGCAGCGCACAAGGCCCCAAACATCGCGGAATAGGCTATGATGACCGGGTCGTCGGCAAAAGAAGGTGTCGGCCAAATGATGGTGTGAGCGAGCCAAAAGCTGATGGCGCAACAAAAAAAGTCGATCGTCAGAACGGCGAGGTCCCGTCGACTGAGGTAGAAAACTGCGCTGGTATCAAATCTTGGCATCATCTTCGTCGGCTTTTCATGCCGATTTTGCGACTGTACTTTGCGCTTCCGCTATAGGCGCAAATCTGGAAACGCAAAATTACATTGTGTTACCGTACATTACCGGTGTGCGAGAAGCGTCTCTGCCAGAATTTTAAGGTCGGTATGGAGCGCGACCTTTTTGGTATATTGCGCGTCACTCAATGCAAGTTTTTCAGGGTCGGACATGTCAATCCCATTTATTTGCGATAGTCCTGTGATCCCAGGCCTGACACGTAGAACTTGCAGTTTTTCACGCTCGGAAATGAGTTTTTTTTGATTGGGCAGGCTAGGTCGCGGGCCGACCAGGCTCATATGCCCGACAAGTACGTTAAACAGTTGCGGTAGTTCATCCAGCTTGGCTCGCCTCAATGCCTGCCCAAGTTTGGAAATTTTTTGCTCGCCCAGCACATGGGTCGGCAGATCAGGTGTTTTGGGTGGCATGGTTCTCAGTTTGTGCAAAGTGAACGGCGCACCATGCAGGCCAATTCGGGTTTGACTGAAAATGGGGTTATGACGTTCAACCACCAAGATAGCTACGCAAAGCAGGGCGATAATGGGTGAAAGCAAGAGCAATCCGCCCGCTGCCAGAACAAAGTCAATGAGGCGCTTTCCCCAGTTCAGGTACCAATACATCTGTGTGTTTTTCTAACGGGCTCGCTTTTGGTGCAAGTTGCAAAATGCATGTCTCTATCGCTGAATGCTAGGCTGGAAATTCTTTCGTAAACACGGTTTCCCTTTGCAACCCCATAGGCTAGTCACCGGCAAAACACATAATCACTACGGGCAACTATGAGCACCAAAGGCATCATCCTCGCAGGAGGAAGCGGCACGCGTTTGTTTCCGTTGACAATCGCAGTTTCAAAACAGCTCCTGCCTGTCTACGACAAGCCGATGATCTTCTATCCCCTAAGCGTGCTTATGCTCTCGGGTATTCGTGACATTCTGATTATCACCACGCCGCATGACCAGGAACAGTTTCAACGATTGCTCGGCGATGGAAGTACCTTTGGCCTGAACATCCAATACGCTGTCCAGCCCGAACCAAACGGTCTTGCCGAAGCCTTTATTATCGGACGCGAATTCATCGGCCATGATGATTGCGCTTTGGTTTTGGGTGACAACATCTTCTACGGGCAGGGGCTCAGCAAATTGGGCCGCGATGCAGTAGCGCAAGAAAGCGGTGCAACGGTCTTTGCCTATGGCGTGCGTGACCCCGAGCGCTATGGTGTTGTCGAGTTTGATGACAGCGGTATCGCCGTTTCACTGGAGGAAAAACCCCAAAAACCGAAGTCGGATTGGGCGGTGACCGGTCTTTACTTCTACGACAATGATGTTGTGGACATAGCTGCCAACGTAAAACCTTCGCCGCGCGGCGAACTGGAAATCACCGATGTTAATCGCACCTACATGGAACGTGGAGACCTTCGGGTTGCAAGGCTCGGGCGCGGTTTCGCCTGGCTTGACACGGGCACCCATGACAGCCTGCATGAGGCATCGGCATTTGTGAGAACCATCGAGCACCGCCAGTCGATGAAGATCGCTTGTCCTGAAGAGATTGCCTTTGAAGCGGGTTGGATTGACCTCGACCAGCTGGCGGCGCGCGCGCTCGAATTGAAGAAAACCGAATATGGCGGCTATCTGTCAAGGCGCGTGAAGGATGGGCAATAATGGTAGCGGTCACGCCAACGCAACTACCGGGCGTCTATGAAATCGTTCCCAAGCGTTTTGAAGACGAAAGAGGTTTTTTTTCCGAAACATTCAATCCGCGCGCGTTGGCCGAGCACGGCATTTCCATCGATGTGGTCCAGGACAACCACAGCTTGTCGCGTGCCGTGGGTGTTTTGCGCGGGCTTCACTATCAGCTTCCACCATTCGCGCAGGATAAGCTGGTGCGTGTGACGCGGGGTCGGGTCTTTGATGTTGCGGTCGATATTCGCAAAGGTTCACCCCATTTTGGACAATGGGTCGGCGTGGAATTGTCGGCTGACAAATGGAACCAATTGCTGGTACCGGCAGGTTTTGCCCATGGATTTGTGACGCTCGAGCCAGACTCGGAAATGATCTACAAAGTGTCCGCCTTTTATTCGCGTGAGCATGACCGTGCGATACGGTTTGATGATCCTACGATCGGGGTCGACTGGCAGATTGATGTCTCAACAGTCGTCATCAGCGAAAAGGACCTTAGTGCACCGCTTCTGGCGGATGCTGACAACACATTTCAATATGGGAATTGAAGATGAAAGTGCTGGTTACCGGCGGGGCTGGTTTTATCGGAAGCGCGGTTTGCCGACAATTGGTCGCCGATGATGAAAACCATGTGGTCAACGTCGACAAGCTGACCTACGCTGGCAACCTCAATTCTTTGCGGGCTATCGAAAACCGGCCCAATTACGAATTTGTCGAAGCCGACATTGGCGACGAAGACGCTGTCAGCCAGGTTCTGGCAACACATGAGATCGGGGCGGTAATGCACTTGGCCGCGGAAAGCCATGTGGATCGCTCCATCGACGGCCCGGACATATTCATTGATACCAATGTGGTCGGTACCTGTCGGCTGCTATCCGCCGCGCTACGGCACTATGAGACACTGACAGGCGAGGCGCGCGAAAAATTTCGCTTCCATCATGTATCGACTGACGAGGTTTACGGTGATTTGCCTTTTGAGAGCGGTATTTTCACCGAGGAAACGCCTTACAAGCCGTCATCGCCCTATTCGGCGTCGAAAGCCGCGTCCGACCACTTTGTGCGGGCGTGGTTTCACACTTACGGCCTGCCTGTGGTCATCACCAATTGCTCAAACAATTACGGCCCGTTCCACTATCCCGAAAAGCTCATTCCCTTGGTGACGCTAAACGCGATAGCGGGTAAAAACCTGCCAATTTACGGCAAAGGTGAGAATGTGCGTGACTGGCTGTTTGTCGAGGATCACGCCCGGGCGCTTGAAGCTGTGATAAAAAGCGGTACGCCAGGCGAGACCTACAATATCGGCGGCCGGGCAGAGCGAACAAATCTCGAGGTGGTCGAGGCCATTTGTGAAACGCTCGATCAGCTTAAACCACGCAAGGATGGCAAGAGTTATCGAGAGCAGATAGAATTTGTGACCGATCGACCCGGTCACGATCGTCGCTATGCCATCGATCCATCCAAGATTGAAAATGAGTTGGGCTGGCGAGCGCAAGAAACCTTTGAAACGGGGTTGCGGGCTACTATCAAATGGTATCTGGACAATGATTGGTGGTGGGCCCCACTGCGTGATACCGGGGCAACTGAGCGGCGCGGCAAAGCCTGAGAGGCGATGAAAAAAGTTCTTGTTATTGGTAGCGGCGGCCAGGTTTCCACCGAGCTATCAGCGTCAAAACCCGGCTGGTGTGTGTTGGACGTCGCTGGCCACGCGACACTTGATCTTGCCAAAACACATGAGATCCGCCCGTTCATTGCCGCTTCCAAGGCCGAATTGGTTATTAACGCTGCCGCCTACACCGCCGTGGACAAGGCCGAAGGTGAAGAGGAATTGGCCAATCTGATCAACGCAGTCGCGCCTGGCGAGTTAGCGCTTGGCACCGCTGACTTGGGAATACCGCTCATTCACATCTCAACGGACTATGTGTTTAATGGGGAGAGCAGGCGCCCTTACAACGAATACGATACGACTGCGCCGTTGGGTGTTTACGGCACGACCAAACGGGCGGGTGAACAGGCGGTCGCCGCCAACAATCCTCGCCATGTGATTGCACGCACGGCATGGGTTTATTCAGCCCATGGGCACAATTTCGTAAAATCGATGCTGCGTCTGGGGGCCAAGCATGAACGCCTCGCGATCGTTTCTGATCAACTTGGGAGCCCGACATCCGCGGGCGATTTGGCGCACGCCATCTGGCAAATCGCCGAGCGCCTCCTGGCCAACGATGCAAGAGACGATTTCGGCATTGTGAATATAGCTGGCACCGATATTGCCAGTTGGTATGACTTCGCGCGCGCAATTTTCGCAATTTCAAAAGCGCATGGCGGGCCCGATCCTGAGATTACCCCGATCTTGACGGAAGATTACCCAACGCCGGCTCGCCGGCCCGCCAACTCAAGATTGGACACCAAGCGGCTTGAACGGCATTTTGGCATCACGATGCCCCCTTGGCGCAATTCCTTGGAAGATGTGCTCCATGAGCTACGTGGGCTTGACTGATCACGCCGTTTCGTTGACTGCACCGCTCATTCGCGAATAACCAGAAGCCGAAAATGCGCTGCCTCATCCTTCTTGCGACATTTAACGGGGTTAAATACCTCGACCAACAATTGTCGTCTTGCGCCGCGCAGGGCGTATCGCAGATTGATGTTCTTGTTTCAGATGATGGCTCAAGAGACGGGACACTGGATCTGGTAAAAGCATGGCAGGCAAAATGGGCGCACGGTGCTTTCGAGATTGTGTCGGGTCCGCGCGATGGTTTCGCCGAGAACTTTCGACATTTGATCCTGAGCGCTTCACAAGGTTACGATCTTTATGCGTACTGCGACCAGGATGATGTTTGGCACGCTGACAAGCTGGCCGTGGCCGGCGAAAAGCTTGAGCCTTGCGGGGATAGCGCAGCCGTCTATTGCGGTCGCACCAGGATTATGAGCGAAAACGGCTATTTTGAAGGTCATTCACCGCTCATGGCAAGGCCCCCGGCTTTCAAGAATGCGCTGTTTCAATCGCTGGCCGGTGGCAACACAATGGTCTTGAACGCCGCTGCGATGGCGCTGGTTCGAAAAGTAAGTGCCAATTGTCGTTTCGTTTCGCATGATTGGTGGACATATATCTGGATAACCGGCGTCGGTGGGACAGTGATCTATGACCCGACCCCGAAGATCAACTATAGGCAACACCCTGGAAATCTGATTGGTAAAAACTCTGGTTTTGGCGCGCGGCTGCGGCGGGCAGCGATGCTTTTGACAAACCGATATCGCTCCTGGATTGAGTTGAACTTGTCAGCAATTGAACAAAACAGGGAAATGCTCTCCATCGAGAACCGTCAATTGCTGGATACGCTTTTGCATGCGCGTGCGCACTCCGGGCTTAGGTTTGCACGGGAACTGGCGCGCGCGAAGGTTTACCGACAGTCGCAACTGGGCACACTCAGTCTCTATGTCGGCGCAATTTCAGGAAGAATTTGAATGCGCTGGAAGTAGATCTTCAAAAAGGGTTGGAAACCGAAAGTCTGACACCCAATGAAGAGCCGATGTTGCGCATGGGGCCCAAAAAGACCAAAGAAACGGAAAGACCGGTGGAGATATCAGAGCAGCAGGAAGAAAAACTGATCGACGCAGTACGCCAGGCCGGGGTTTTGGCGATGTCGATCTATGCAAGGGAATTTACAGTCGAGGAAAAGAACGACAAGTCACCGGTAACCGAAGCTGACCTGCTGGTTGACAAAGTGCTGTCCGGTGCACTGGCAACCCTTTTTCCGGACATCGCTCTCGTCACCGAAGAGCAGGCCGACACGCATCACGCCAAACTAGACGACAGACCATTCTTTTTGGTCGATCCGATTGATGGCACGAAAGAATTCGTCAAGAAGACGGGCGAATTCACGATCAACATCGGATTGATCGAAAACCGGACGCCGACCTTTGGTATCGTCTATGCGCCGGCCATTGACCGCATGTTTGTCGGTTCAAAGTCTGCATGCGAAATTTGTGACGGCGAGCGCAAGCCAATTTCGGTTTCCGGCTGTGATGGCGCCATGCGGGCAGTTGCCAGCCGATCCCATCGGAACGAACCGACAAACGCCTTCTTGTCAGCCAACGACATTGTCGAGACGGTCAGCGCTGGATCATCTTTGAAATTTTGCCTTCTGGCCGCCGGGGAGGCAGATGTCTATCCGCGGTTCGGGCCAACCATGGAATGGGATACCGCAGCAGGCCATGCTGTTCTTTTGGCCGCAGGAGGAATGGTTTTGCTTGAGAATGGCGATTCGCTTCTCTATTCGAAACCAGAATTCCGCAACCCAAACTTCATTGCATGTTCACCCGACGCCCGGCGCAAGTGTGGCTATGCCGAGTAAATCAAAAATAATGACATGAAAAACCTGACCCATTTGCAACGCCTGGAGGCGGAGAGCATACACATCATGCGCGAGGTTGCGGCTGAAGCCGAAAACCCGGTCATGCTATATTCCATCGGCAAAGACTCAGCTGTGATGCTGCATCTGGCGCTGAAGGCATTCTACCCTGCGCGCCCGCCTTTCCCGCTTTTGCATGTCGATACGACTTGGAAATTTCAGGAAATGTACAAGTTCCGGGCGAAGGTGGCGCAGGAAACAGGCATGAAGCTGCTCGTCCATACCAATCAGGAAGGTGTGGAGCAGGGCGTCAATCCGTTCGACTATGGAAGCGCTACGCATACCGATATCATGAAAACACAAGCGTTGAAGCAAGCGCTTGATCTGCACAAATTCGATGTGGCGTTCGGCGGTGCACGGCGCGACGAGGAAAAGTCGCGCGCCAAGGAACGCATCTTTTCGTTTCGAACCGCTGACCACCGTTGGGACCCGAAAAACCAGCGGCCCGAACTCTGGAAAATCTACAACACCCGCAAGGCGCCCGGTCAGTCTATCCGCGTGTTTCCGCTGTCCAATTGGACTGAACTTGACATCTGGCAGTATATCTACCTCGAAAATATCGATATCGTGCCGCTTTACTATGCTGCCGAGCGTCCGGTTGTTGAGTACAACAATATGCTGATCATGGTAGATGATGATCGCATCCCCGAAAAATATATGGGGTCAAAGCAGATGCGCACGGTTCGCTTCCGCACGCTGGGCTGCTACCCGCTGACCGGCGCGGTCGAAAGTACAGCCGCCACGCTGCCCGATATCATCCAGGAAATGCTTTTGACCACCACCTCGGAGAGGCAGGGCCGCGCGATCGATCATGACCAATCGGCATCGATGGAGAAGAAAAAGCAGGAGGGTTACTTCTAATGGCACACACCTCCGAACTGATCGCTGAAGATATTCATGAATATCTCAAACAGCATGAAGAAAAATCGTTGCTGCGTTTCATCACTTGCGGAAGCGTTGATGATGGCAAGTCTACCCTCATTGGCCGCATGCTCTATGAAGCCAAGATGATCTTTGAAGATCAATTGGCGGCATTGGAAGCGGATTCCAAAAAAGTCGGCACGCAGGGCGAAGCGATCGACTTTGCATTGCTGGTTGACGGCCTGGCTTCCGAGCGCGAGCAGGGGATCACGATCGACGTTGCTTATCGCTTTTTCTCAACCGAAAAGCGCAAATTCATTGTCGCCGATACGCCCGGCCACGAACAGTATACCCGCAACATGGCGACAGGCGGATCTACGGCGGATTTGGCTATTATTCTCGTCGATGCCCGCAAGGGGATTTTGACACAAACGCGACGCCATTCCTTCATTTGCTCGACATTGGGCATTCGAAACATCGTGTTGGCCGTCAACAAGATGGATTTGGTGGATTACAGCCAGCACGTTTTCAACGAAATCGATGAAAGCTATCGCGACTTCGCCGCTGAATTGCTGGGGCTGGACAATATCGTGTCTATCCCACTTTCTGCGTTGGAAGGCGACAATGTAACCGAGTTAAGCGAGAAAACGCCTTGGTATAATGGCTCACCGCTGATGAGCCATTTGGAAACGGTGGAAGTCGAGCAACAACTCGACGAAGCACCGTTCCGTCTGCCGGTTCAGTGGGTCAACCGCCCTGATTTGAACTTCCGCGGGTTCACCGGCCAGATCGCAACCGGAACTGTCAAGCCCGGCGACAAAGTCAAAGTTCTGCCCTCTGCCAAAGAGAGCACCGTTTCGCGGATTGTATCGATGGGCGGCGATCTGGATCAGGCACAAGCCGGTCAATCCATAACACTGACACTGGAAGATGAAATTGATATTTCCCGTGGTGACTTGATCTGTAAGACTGACCAGCTGGCCGAAACGGGTAGCCAATTTGAAACCACCATCCTGTGGATGGCTGAACAGAAAATGTTTCCTGGCCGGACCTACATCATGAAAGCAGGCTCTCAAACGGCCCAGTTGACGGTGAATGCGCCCAAATACAAAGTCAACGTCAATACATTGGCGCATGAGGCCGCCAAGAACCTCGAGCTCAATGAAATCGGTGTTTGCACCGTCTCACTTGACCGTCGGATTGCCTTTGACCCTTATGCTGTGAACCGTGAGACCGGCTCATTTATTCTAATCGACAAAATTTCCAACGCGACGGTTGGCATGGGAACGTTGCATTTTGCGTTGCGCCGTTCATCCAATATCCATTGGCAAGCGACCGATGTCTCGAAAGAAGCGCGGTCGCAAATGAAAGGCCAGAAGCCTTGTGTCTTGTGGTTTACGGGTCTTTCTGGATCGGGCAAGTCGACCATTGCCAATATCGTCGAGAAGAAGCTGGCCGGGGCAACGATCCACACAATGCTGTTGGATGGCGACAATGTCCGACACGGTCTCAACAAGGATTTGGGCTTTACCAACACGGACCGTGTTGAAAACATCCGGCGTGTCGCAGAAGTCTCCAAACTGATGGTCGAGGCCGGCTTGATTACGCTGGTGTCGTTTATTTCGCCATTCAGGGCGGAGCGTCGCATGGCGCGCGACATGCTCCCCAAAGGCGAATTCATCACGGTCTATGTGGATACCCCGCTCAACGTTGCCGAACAGCGCGATGTCAAAGGCCTCTATAAGAAAGCACGCGCCGGTGAGATCAAGAACTTCACCGGGATCGACTCGCCCTATGAGCCGCCCGAAAGTGCCGAACTGACGCTGAATACGGTCGACATGACAGCCGAACATTGTGCTGATCGGGTAATCGACTATCTGGTGGACAACGGGTTTGTGACCATCGATTAGCGCCGGTTTTTCAGGCCAATGAAAACATCGGAGGGGGCCTTGATATCGCCAAGGCCTTTGGATAAATGATCGCTCCGGATTGGGGTGTAGCCAAGCGGTAAGGCAACTGTTTTTGGTACAGTGTACCGCAGGTTCGAATCCTGCCACCCCAGCCATTTTCTCTTTGTACTGTCCAAAGTCACCGCCTTCCGGCGGACAGTTTGCGCTGTTGGCTGCCGCTTGCGTTTAAATCCTTCCTTCTGTTATCAGCATTTAGCAAATGGAATGGGATCTGGCTTCATGATGAGACATGGTTTGCGGGGGGTTGCTTGGCTCACCGTCTGTGTTTGCGCCTTTCCAATCCTGTCGGTTTTGCTGTCGGCTTTGGGCGGAACGCTGGAGACCTGGTCGCTTCTGTCTAAAACTGTGCTTAACCGTTACATCATCACGACGCTGGAGTTGGTGCTGCTCGTCGGTCTAGGTACTGCGATCATCGGTACGGCGTCGGCTTGGTTGGTAGCGGTGTGCGAGTTTCCGGGACGACGTGTTTTTGAAATCGCTCTGGCGCTGCCGTTTGCCTTTCCTGCTTACGTTCTGGCCTATGCATATACGGATTTGCTAGACCACCCGGGTATCGTGCAATCCAGTTTAAGGGCGTGGTATGGTTGGGGCCCGCGCGACTATTGGTTTCCGGAAATACGTTCCTTGGGCGGGGCGGCGGTCATGCTGATATTGGTGCTTTACCCTTATGTTTACCTGCTGGCCCGAGCCTCCTTCATCCGCCAGTCGCCAACCGCGTATCAGGCCGCACGCATGTTGGGCCGTTCACCGCTCAATGCCTTTTTCACCATCAGCTTGCCTTTGGCACGGCCTGCCATTGCAGGTGGCGTGGTGCTGGCGTTGATGGAAACGGTCGCTGACTTCGGTACGGTTTCCCACTTTGCGGTACAGACCTTTGCAACCGGTATTTATCAGGCCTGGATTGGCATGGGCGACCGATCCGCTTCATCCCAATTGGCTCTGTGCCTGATGGGGGTCGCTTTCGTGCTCATTGTGTTGGAACGAGTTGAACGAAGTCAACGCTCCCACTACGAGGCTGGCAAGCGCATTGAGGCAATGTCACGCCACCAATTGCGGGGCGGGCGGGCCGTTGCGGCCATAGGCTTCTGCGCTTTACCCGTGCTCGGCGGTTTTTTGATCCCGCTGCTGGTTTTGGCTGAGATGGCTTGGGATTCGGGTCAAAACCCATTTGACCAGCGGTATCTGCATTTCATTGGAAACTCGCTGCTCCTGGCGAGCAGTGCCGCAATTATCACCATGATCCTTGCCATTGCCGTTGGTTACAATGCCCGGCTTTATCCGGGCAAAACGGCAGAAATCACCAAAACGATTGCCGGCATTGGCTATGCCATTCCCGGCGGCGTGATTGCGGTCGGCGTTTTCGTGCCATTTGCGATGTTTGATAACACGCTCGATGCCTACATGCGCGAAACATGGGGCGTCTCGACCGGGCTATTGCTCTCAGGTTCCGTTTTTATATTGCTAGTTGCCTATACAGTTCGTTTCATGGCGGTCGCGCTATCGTCTTTTGATACGGGTATTGTCCAGATCAAACCCTCGATTGATGCGGCGGCCCGCACATTGGGCGCAGGCCATGAGCGGGTCCTGGTCTCCATCCATTTGCCATTGATGCGAGCGAGCCTGTTGACCGGCGCTCTTATTGTTTTTGTCGATGTGATGAAGGAACTGCCAGCGACCTTGATGTTGCGCCCGTTCAACTATGACACCTTGGCCGTACACGCATACAGGCTTGCCTCCGACGAACGTCTCACCCAATCGGCGGTTCCATCCTTGGCTATCGTTGCTTTCGGTTTGTTGCCGGTGATCATCCTGTGCCACACCATCGCCAAACAGCGGCCGGTGCATCATGCCGAACTCAATGATGATCGACGCAAAGAAGCCGTGGGCATCGTCGATCCCCTGCCAGCCGAATAAAAAGCCGCGCCGGACAGGACCGGTGCGGCTCTTGGGTGAATTGGGTTTTACGCGGGCCTGATTACTTCCAGCCAGCTTCACCCAATATACGGTTTGCCGCGTCGATATTGTCAGCAATTTCGGAGAGCGCGATGGTATCCGGACGGAAAATGCCTAGCGCAGCAACCGACGGCGCCAAGCCAACACCCGGTACACCCGGATATTCATCATTGCCGGCTGAAAAGTATTCCTGGGCCTGCTCGGATGCCAGATATTCGAGGAACTTGATGGCATTTTCCTTATTCGGCGCATTGGCCGCGATACCGCCGCCTGAGATATTCATGTGCGCACCGATGCTGTCTTGGTTCGGGAACACCCAGCCGATATTTTCGCGCACATCGGCCGGAAGTCCGTCTACCTCCCTGCGAATGGCGCGGGCGAAATAATAAGTGTTGGACATGGCGATATCGCATTCACCCGATGCAATGCCGCGAAGCTGGTCGGTGTCGCCACCTTGTGGATCTCGAGCGAAGTTGCTGACGACCCCTTTTGCCCATTTGCCAATGGCTTCTTCACCCAGATGCGAGATCAGCGCAGCCGTGATATTTTGTGTGTAAACGTTGGATGATGAACGGATGCAGACTTTACCAGCATATTTGGGATCCGCCAGATCCTGATAGGTCATCGGCGGTTCGACGACATCATTTTTGTCATAGAAGAGAATGCGGGCACGCTGTGAAAACCCGAACCATTGATTGTCACTGTCTTGGAGATAAGCGGGAATGGCGCGCTCCAATACCTCGCTCTCGATGGGCTGGAGGAGGCCAAGATCTTTCGCGCGTGTCAGGCGTACAGTGTCGACCGTCATGAAAACGTCGGCGGGGCTGTTAACACCTTCAGCATCCATACGCGCGATCAACTCGTCAGCATTACCCTCGATGCGATTGATCTTGATGCCGGTAGCTTCTTCAAAATCAGTGTAGAGACGCTCATCGGTGTCATAGTGACGCGAAGAGTAAAGGTTGAGTTCTCCATTCGCAGAAGCCGTTGCGGTCAAACCCGCAAGCGCAGTCGCTGCGGCAAGCGCGATTGCTGAAACTTTCGTCAGCCGTGTCATGGTCATTTCTCCAAGTTCATCTCAAAGGTATAAAAGTTGAGTAACCTTGTCAGGTTAAAACGCGCATCATATATCTGACTAAATTTGTCAAGTTTAAATGGTCAAAATTCCAATGGCGCTTGTGTCGATCACTGTGCTGTCGGTAGACTGAGTGCAAACGGACATGAATCAAATGCGCCTGACGCGACAAACGGACTACAGCCTTCGCATATTGATGTTTTGCGCTGCCAGCGGTGACCGTATCAGCCGTGTCAGCGATATCGCCCAAGCCTATTCGGTTTCTGAGACATTTATCTTCAAACTTCTCAAGCGCCTTGTCGATACGGGCATTGTCTCTACAACACGTGGTCGATCCGGCGGCATAAGACTGGCCAGGTCGGCCGGTGAAATCACGGTTGGCGAGGTGGTACGGGTCGCCGAGGACAATATGTCCATCGCCGATTGTTTCGACACCAATGCACCTGATTGCCCGTTAATCGCTTCGTGCCAGCTCAAAATCGCGTTTGAACAGGCCCTTGGCGCATTTCTGGATGTTTTGGATGGTGTAACCATTGATGACCTTTCAAAGCCAAGTGCGGCGGTGATTAACCTTCTGGCGCAGATTGACGGGCCTCCACCGCGATAAACCCCAATTGGCAGGCCTGACTTTGTACCAATGATGACTTGCCCAATGCGTCCTCGCTCGGTACCGCTAGGGGCATCGGGACAATCTGGTTTTTGACTGCATGCCTCCACATCCTTTTTTGCCGCCGAACGTCGCGTTGAGCGGTTTGGCTTCCGAGTTGGCCGAGCGGGAAGATGAAAGCCGGCCAATCCGCATAGGCTTGGTAGGCACCGGCGAAATGGGCACCGACATCTTTACCCAAGTGGCGATGATGAAGGGTATCGAGATCGCCACCGTGATGGAACGCTCACCGGGGAAAGCGGCAGCCGGTGCGTTTTTGGCCTATGGCGAAAATGGCCATGTCGTGGAAGCCAACTCACATGATGCGGTATCCACAGCCGTGGAGGCGGGTAAGATTGCATCCACAACAGACCTCGATTTGGCGCTGAGCCATGATCTCGTGGATGTGGTGATCGACGCGACCGGCGTGCCGGAGGCCGGTGCGGACATCGGTATGCGCACGATCGGCCATGGCAAACATCTGATCATGATGAATGTAGAGTGCGATGTTTGTATCGGTCCTTACCTGCGTCATGAAGCTGACAAGGCGGGCGTCGTCTACACGCTGGGCGCCGGTGATGAACCCTCATCGTGTCTTGAAATCATCGAGTTTCTAACCGCGATGGGCCATTCCGTGGTTTCGGCGGGTAAGGGGAAAAACAACCCGCTCAACTTTGATGCGGTGCCCGACGATTATCAGGAAGAAGCCGACCGGCGGAACATGAATGTGCGCATGCTGGTCGAGTTTGTCGATGGTTCCAAAACGATGGTGGAGATGTGCGCCATAGCCAATGCGACAGGTCTGGTGCCGGACATTGCGGGCATGCACGGGCCGCGCGCCACGGTGGAAGAATTGGCCTCGGTATTAATTCCGCAAGAAGATGGCGGTGTGCTATCCAAACCGGGGTGCGTTGATTATTCCATCGGCAAGGGCGTCTCGCCCGGCGTCTTCGTCGTCATCAAGGCTGAACACCCGCGCATCCATGAGCGCATGTCCGACCTGAAAATGGGCGAAGGCCCCTATTTCACCTTCCATCGACCCTATCACTTAACGTCGTTGGAAGTGCCGCTGACGGCCGCCCGACTCATGCTCACCGGCAAGCCGGACATGGTTCCCTTGAGGTTGCCTGTGGCTGAAGTCTGTGCGGTCGCCAAGCGTGATATCAAGGCGGGCGAAAAGCTCGATGCGGTTGGCCAATATAGCTACCGCTCTTGGACGATGACTCGGCAGGAAGCACTTTCCAAAAACGCCATGCCCTGTGGGCTCTTGGAAAATGGAATAGCGCTGCGCGACATCGCCAAGGGTGAGTTGATGACACGCGATAATGCGACCTCCGTGGAGGGTTCACTCATCGCCGAACTGCGCGAACGCCAGGAAGCGCTCTTTGCCCGCTATTGAACCTGACGAATTGTCCCATTACAGCAAACCAACCCAAATATTATCTAGTAGGTTACCCCACGCTATCAAACGGTTGACGTTGATGGCGTTTCAGGCAAAACTGTCAACTTTACTTGACAGAAAATAGTGTCAATAAGAAGAAAGGCTGGGGGAAAATGACGAAACGACTGGAAACACCGCTCCTTGATAAAGTGGGTATCCCCGGTGATTTGCGCCAATTGTCGGAAGACCAACTGCCGCAGGTGGCCGATGAACTGCGCGCCGAACTTGTTGATGCTGTTTCGCAATCCGGCGGGCACTTGGGTTCAAACTTGGGTGTCGTTGAACTAACCGTTGCCTTGCATTACGTGTTTGACACGCCCAATGACCGAATCATCTGGGATGTGGGTCACCAGTGTTATCCCCATAAAATTCTTACCGGACGTCGCGATCGTATCCGCAAGATCCGTAAGGAAAACGGTTTGTCCGGTTTTACCAAGCGCGCCGAAAGCGAGTATGATCCATTTGGTGCCGCACACTCGTCCACATCCATTTCCGCTGGCTTGGGTATGGTGGAAGCGGCAAGGTTACAGGGTTTGGAGCGTCAGGTGATTTCTGTCATCGGCGATGGCTCCATGTCTGCCGGTATGGCATATGAGGCAATGAACAATGCCGGCGCGGCAGATGCGCGGCAGATCGTCATTCTCAATGATAATGACATGTCCATTGCACCGCCAACCGGGGCAATGAGCGCCTATTTGGCGCGGCTTGTTTCCGGTAAAACCTATTTGAATTTACGCGAAAGCGCCAAGCAACTCTCTAAACGTCTGCCGAAATTTTTTCAGGACAAAGCCCGCAAGACCGAGGAATACACCCGTACATTCTTCTCTGGCGGCACTTTGTTTGAAGAGCTGGGCTTTTTCTATGTTGGCCCGATTGACGGGCACAATTTCCACCATTTGCTCCCGGTGTTGAAAAATGCCCGTGACGCTGGCGTCGGCCCGATCATGGTCCATGTGGTCACGCAAAAGGGCAAAGGCTATGCGCCCGCTGAACAGGCGGCGGACAAGTACCACGGTGTCGCCAAGTTCGATGTGATCACTGGTGCGCAATCCAAGCCAAAGCCAAATGCACCGGCCTACACAAAAGTGTTCGGTAGCGCTTTGGCACGCGAAGGGCGTGAAGACGACAAGATTGTGGCGGTTACAGCTGCGATGCCATCGGGAACCGGGGTCGATCTTTTTGAAAAAGAATATCCTGAGCGAACTTATGATGTTGGCATCGCAGAGCAGCACGCGGTGACTTTTGCGGCCGGTATGGCCGCTGACGGTATGAAGCCTTTCTGCGCGATATATTCCACATTTTTGCAGCGTGCCTACGATCAGGTCGTGCACGATGTTTGCATCCAGAACCTGCCGGTTCGTTTTCCCATAGACCGCGCCGGTTTTGTGGGTGCCGATGGTGCAACACATGCCGGCTCCTTTGATATCGCCTATCTTGGTTGTTTGCCAAACATGGTGGTCATGGCCGCCGGTGATGAGGCTGAACTGAAGCATATGGTGCGCACCGCAGCGGCCTATGAGGACGGACCAATCGCCTTTCGTTACCCGCGTGGCGAAGGGGTGGGGGTCGACATGCCCGAGCGTGGCGAGATTTTGAAAATCGGCAAAGCCCGCGTGATGCGCGAAGGCGGCAATATCGCCATCGTTTCGCTCGGCGCGCGTTTGAACGAAGCATTGCTCGCGGCCGAAAAGCTGGATGCCTTTGGCTTGCCGGCGACGGTGGTGGATGCCCGGTTTGCAAAACCCATAGATGAAGAGCTGATAGGTCAGGTTGCCCGTAACCACGAACTGGTCATGACTGTCGAAGAAGGCTCGGTGGGCGGTTTCGGTTCATTCGTGGCGCACTTTCTGACGAGCCATGGCTATTTGGATGGTGGTTTGAAATATCGTTCCCTGTTCCTGCCGGATCGCTTCGAAGATCAGGCGTCGCCTGATCGCATGTACGAGCTTGCAGGTCTGGATGCGCAGGGCATTGTGGATGCCGTCTTTAAAGCGTTGGGCCGCGAACAGGCGGTTACCGCGCTGCCGGATATACGCGCCTGACGCGCATCCATGAGATGGTATTCGTTTTGGTTGTATTTGGGCCACGACTCGCGCAAGACGAGAATCGTGGCTATTGGTGTCTTTTAGTGGACTGAGGGTGTCGCCTTGGGCATTCATGGTTTCTTTGCATTGACCAATTAGCTGCTTGGCTTAGCAATGGTGCAGTGCATCCAACATGGTGGGGACAATGAAGAGACCAGTCGCGCAACTTACACCCAACACATTCGAATTTGAGACGACACCGCTCGTCAAGCCAACCGGTTTCCGCGAGTATGATGCGCGTTGGTGGTTTGGTCATCCGGCGTCCGACAAGGAACCTGAACTCAATTTGATGGGCATACAGGCGTTGGGCATGGGGCTGGGTACACTGATCCAGCGACTGGAGGCCGGCCCGGACATCGTTGTTGGCCATGATTTCCGAGGCTATTCGATGAGCATCAAACTGGCGCTGACCCAGGGCCTCATGGCCGCAGGCGCGAACGTCAAGGACATCGGTCTCGCGCTGTCGCCCATGGCCTATTATGCGCAATTTGCATTGGATGTGCCGTCCGTCGCGATGGTAACAGCATCTCACAACGAAAATGGCTGGAGCGGCGTGAAGATGGGGTGCGAGCGGCCTTTGACGTTCGGCCCCGATGAGATGGGCAAACTCAAAGAAATCGTACTAAACGCCGACTTTGACGCCAATGGGGGCGGCTCGTACGAGTTTGTTGATGGCTTCCGCCAGAACTATCTGGACTCATTGGTTGAGGGGAAATCCCTCAAACGCAAGCTCAAAGTGGTCGCCGCATGCGGCAATGGCACAGCAGGAGCATTCGGGCCGGAAGCGCTGGAACGCCTTGGTTGTGAAGTCATTCCGCTCAATGCCGAGCTTGATCACACGTTCCCCAACTACAATCCCAATCCGGAAGACATGGAAATGCTCCATGCCATTCGTGATGCAGTGTTGGAACATGGCGCAGATGTTGGTCTGGGCTTTGATGGCGATGGCGACCGTTGCGGCGTGGTCGACAATGAGGGCAATGAGATTTTCGCTGACAAGGTCGGCGTGATGCTCGCGCGCGATATTTCTGCCCAGCATGACAGTGCGCAATTTGTCGTCGACGTAAAGTCAACCGGCCTTTTCCTGACCGATCCCGTATTGAAGGAGCAAGGTGCGAAAACAGACTACTGGAAGACGGGGCACTCCTATATCAAGCGCCGGGTCAATGAACTGGATGCCATTGCGGGCTTTGAAAAATCCGGCCACTTCTTCTTCAATCCGCCGATCGGCCTCGGCTATGATGATGGCATCGTTACTGCGATTGCCGTTTGCGAGATGCTCGATCGCAACGCTGACAAGTCCATGGCCGATCTTTATCGCGCTCTGCCGCTGACCTTCGGCTCGCCGACCATGTCGCCGCATTGCGATGACGAAATCAAATATGATGTCATCGAGCGGGTGGTTGCGCGTTTTGAGCAGATGCACAAGTCCGGCGACAAGATTGCCGACCATGACATTGTTGATCTTATCACCGTCAATGGCGTGCGGGTGGTCACCGACGACGGTACTTGGGGTCTGGTGCGCGCATCATCCAACAAACCGGAACTTGTAGTCGTCGTTGAAAGCCCGGTTTCGGAAGTGCGCAAGATCGCGATGTTCCATGCCGTAGACGCCGTGCTGCGCGAGAACTCCGAAGTTGGTGAATACAACCAGACGCTTTGACTTGAGCGCCAATCCCGTCATCGCCGAAGTCATCCGTGGTGCCCGCGTAGAAAGCGTGCACCGCGGGGCCGTGGCGGTGGTGGACGCAAGTGGCTCTATTGTCAGCGCGCGTGGCAATGTCGACGCGCTGACCTTTCCCCGCTCGTCGCTGAAGCTGATGCAAGCCTTACCGCTGGTGGAAAGCGGCGCGGCCGATGCGCTGGCGCTTGGGGATCGTGAGTTGGCCGTTGCCTGCGCGTCGCATTCTTCGTCTACAATGCATGTTGGAACCGTTTCGGCCATGTTGGAAAATGCAGGGCTTTCAGACGCGGATCTGCAATGTGGTGCCCATTGGCCGCTGTTCTCGACGAAAGACGTTGTGGCGATGGTTGAGCGCGGCGAGAAGCCAAACCGGATGCACAACAATTGCTCAGGAAAGCACACCGGATTTCTGTGCACATGTGCGCACGCCGGTATGCCGACGGACGATTATATTGATCCGGATAATGAGTTGCAGCGCGACGTACGCGCGCTCATCGCAGACCTGTGCGGTATGGCGATTGGCGATGATGCATGTGGTCTGGACGGGTGTTCCGCCCCGACTTTTGCCGTGCCGCTGGTGGGGATGGCGCAAGCTCATGCACAATTGGCGACCGGTGCGGGACTCGCACCGGCAAGGGCGGCGGCGGCCAAGCGCTTGATGTCGGCTTGCATGGCGCAACCGCAGATGATCGCAGGCGAGGGTCGTTATTGCACCAAGCTCATGCAAGCTGCGCCGGGCCGCTTGTTTGCCAAAACGGGGGCCGAAGGGTTCTATGTAGCCGCATTGCCCGAAAGGGGTTTGGGCATCGCTGTCAAATGCGACGACGGTACCACGCGCGGTGCAGAGATAACTATCGCTGCAACGCTTGCCCGATTGCTCGGCGAGGCAGATCCGGCTTGCGGCGCTATTAAAGCGCTGTCGCGCCAAAGCGTTCGTGACTGGAACAAAAATATCGTCGGTGAAGTGCGCGCGGTTGCACCCTGATTATTTCAGCTTCACACCGGTTCCAAAGGCGAGCATCTCAGCTGCCCCTTGTGTGACCATGGACGTTGAAAAGCGCATGCCGACAATCGCATCTGCACCTTGCGCTTTCGCGTCTGCAATCATCCGGTCAAAGGCCTGTTCGCGGGCTTCGGCCATCAGCTTGGTGTATTCAGAAACCTCGCCGCCAACAATGTTGCGCAGGCCTGCGATGATATCGGTGCCCACATGTTTGGCGCGAATGACATTACCACGAACCATGCCGACTGTCTCGGCGATTTCATGGCCTGGGATGGTTTCGGTGGTCACAACAAGCATCTATTATTTCTCCACATTTTTCTCGTAGTAGTCATCTTCCGCATTGGCGCGGCGTTCATTGATGACCCTGACAACAATCCAAAGTCCGACCAGAAGAATGATGACAAACGGGATTCCTATCCCGAAGGCGGATGCAGCAATCGCGCCTGCAAGCAGGGCGAAGAAATAAGCTGCGGCACCCATGGCGACGATAATGAGGACAATCGTATCGAGTTTCATCTCTGGCTCCCTTCCCAATCCACATGGTGTTGGAACACATCGATTGCAAATGCTTATGAAACCTGATTACCGGAAAGGGTGATGTGAAGCGGTACAGAAGCGGGCAAGTCCAGAAGATCTTCGCCTCCCACTTCCGTCCACCGATGCGCCCTTATCGCGCCATGACGCGCGGCGATTAAATTGTCGGCAATAACGACTTGGCCCACCCCATTCGCATCACTTACGCCGATCCCGATATGGGCATTCCTGATTACATTTGCCTGAAGAACAACATCGCGCAAATGAGGTCCCCAGCCTGCATTTATTCCGAAGAGCGGCGCGCCGTCGACCAAATTGCCGGAGACGATTGTGTCCGCCTCCACGGCAATCCCGATACCAAATCCCGGTGCCATGGCTGGGTAGGGGCCAGCACCCGTCAGATCGCGAATGATGTTGCCGGTGACGGTCGCCCCACGACCCCCCTCATTGAAGTTGGTGACCGAAATTCCGCTGGCAGCGCCGGTAACCAGATTGTTGGCGATAATGGCACTTTCAAAACTGAATTCAGCGTAGATTGCCGTTTCTCCGCTTTGCGCACACCGGTTGCCGGTGACTTGGATGTTACGTGTCGTGTTGGCGCGGATAGCGGAGAATACGCAATCATCAATCATGTTATCGGTGATGGCCACATTGTCGGCCCGGTAAACATTGACGCCATTACCCCATTGCCCCGTTCCGCCGCTGTGCGCGCCGATCCTGAAAACCCGGTTGCCTGAAATCCGCGTGCCATCATGGCCGGCGCGGCTGCGATGAACGATGATGCCGCCATCAGCGCAATCGCTGACGATATTTCCATCAATGTCCAGATCGCGGCCATCGACACTAAAGAGACCAAAACGCTGCGCGCCGCTGAAACGGTTTCCGGTCAGTTTTCCGCCACACGCTTCTAGTCGAATATGGTCGGCCGGGGAGCGTCGAAAGATGCAGTCTTGCACCGACAGCCCCTCAATATTTTTTGCGACCAGCAACGCATCAACCGGTCGGCGGCCTGCACCGCCATCAAGCACAAGGTTTGATAAGTGAACCGCGTTCTTTCCGGTGGCGCGTAAAATGGAAGTGCCCGCACCAAGGACGAGGATGGTCCGCCCCGGCATGCCTACCAACACGGTTCCTTCCGGGATGCTTACTTCTGAAACAACATAATTACCAGCTGGCAGAAAAAGTGGTTCCCCACGTTCAGCCGCGCTGTCCAGCATCTTTTGGAATGTGATCGATTGATCGCGTGCGGCATCCGGCACAACGCCATGGGAGGTTGCATTGATCGCGCCGCGCAATGGCAGCTGCTGAAATGCAGATTGTGCAAAAGCGGGACGTGTGAGCGCACCAGTCGCGAGACTTGTCCCGAAAAGGGTCAGAAATTGGCGTCTTTTCATGTGCACTCTCCAATTGATGAAGAGTGCGCAAGAAAAATGCCACGCAGCCCTAGCTACGCGGCACATCTCCGATCGTTCGTGATGACTAGACGAACTGGCTCAGGCCAGGAATTGCGGCGATGACTTCATCGATTGGGCCATCGCCAGCCTTTTCTTTCGCAAATGCGATGGTTTCCTTGGAGATGCCGGTAATCTCGCCCATGCCAAGGCCCATACCCATGAGCTGTTGACCCAGACCCATGACGCCTCCGCCCATCAGGCCACCCAAGAGGCCGCCGCCATCGCCACCAGCGGCATCGACCAGCTCTTGCGCGCCGGGCATCGCTGCCATCATTTCGCTGATCTTGTCGGACGGGCCTTCCTTTTGCAGGAAGCCCAAAATTGCACCGACGGCGCCTTGGGCTTTGTCGGCATCAACGCCGACAGCGTCTACGATACGTGAGATGAGTTCTTCCATGGATTGCTCTCCAAATTTTGACGTTTACGTCATATGCCGGAATGACCTTTGCCATGCAAGACATGATAGGATGAAAGTTGCATGACCTCCTTTTCCATTGTGCACGTTTAAGTCGCTGCCTATAGCAAAAGCCGGATAGGGACTGACATGGACGACACAAGAGACAATTATCTTTTTGTTGGCACTAGCCGCAAGCCCGACGACACCATCCAGCAAAAAGAGTGGCTTAGTCTGGAATATGCCAATCGACATGGGTTGATCACCGGTGCGACCGGCACGGGGAAAACGGTGACGCTGCAAATACTGACCGAAGGTTTTTCAAACGCGGGCGTGCCGGTCTTTTGTGCTGATGTTAAGGGCGATTTGTCCGGCCTTGGGGCGAAGGGCGAAGCAAAAGACTTTCTGTTAAAGCGGGCTGAAGCGGTTGGTCTGGACACTTATGAGTTCCAGGCATTTCCGGTCATTTTCTGGGACCTTTTCGGAGAGAAAGGGCACCCCATCCGCACGACGATCTCTGAAATGGGACCTTTGCTGCTGTCTCGCATGATGGACTGCACAGACAGTCAGGAAGGCGTCATCAACATTGCCTTTCGGATCGCGGACGAAGAAGGGTTGCTGCTGCTCGACTTGAAAGATTTGCGTGCCTTGCTCGCCAATATGATTGAGCGACGCAAGGAGTTGTCCGCCAAATACGGGACGGTGAACGCACAATCGGTGGGTTCTATTCAGCGCAAATTGCTGGTGCTCGAACAACAGCATGCTGATTTGTTTTTCGGCGAACCGGCGCTACATATTTCAGACATCATGCGCACAACGCCCGATGGGCGCGGCGCGGTCAATATTCTGGCGGCTGACCGACTCATGATGAGCCCGCGCCTCTATGCAACCTTCCTACTTTGGCTGCTTTCGGAACTGTTTGAAGAACTGCCGGAAGTGGGCGACATCGATAAGCCCAAACTGGTGTTTTTCTTCGATGAGGCACATTTGCTGTTCGATGAAGCGCCCAAAATACTGATAGAACGCGTCGAGCAGGTGGTGCGCCTGATCCGCTCCAAGGGTGTCGGCGTGTTCTTTGTTACGCAAAACCCGCTGGATGTGCCGGACCGGGTGCTCAGCCAATTGGGCAACCGGGTTCAGCACGCACTGCGCGCTTACACGCCGCGCGAGCAAAAAGCGGTCAAAACGGCAGCCGACACGTTTAGGCCAAACCCGGATTTTGATTGCTATGAGGCAATTACGAAACTGGGTGTTGGCGAAGCGCTGGTCTCGACACTTCAGGAAAAGGGCGTGCCCAGCGTTGTGCAACGGACGTTAATCCGCCCGCCTTCCTCGCGGCTTGGTCCGCTCGAAGAGCATGAGCGCAAGGAACTGGTCGGGCTTAGTCCCGTCGCGGGCCAATATGATGAATCCATCGACCGAGACAGCGCCTATGAAATGTTGGCCCGGCGCGCCGAGGAAGAAATCAAGCGTGAGATCGAACAGCAACAGCGCGAAGTCGGGGAAGCAAAACAAAAAAGTGCGCGCTCACAGTGGCGGCTGCCGGGACAAGATGATGACGGATACACCGGCGCCAGAAAATCAACACGCCGACGCTCAACGACGAAACGAAAAACGAGCCGCGGACGCCAAACGGCAACAGAAGTCGCAACAAAGCAAATCGTTCGCACCATCAGCCGCGAGTTGGGTCGTGCTTTGGTGAGGGGAATTTTGGGCGGGTTGAAACGTGGGTTTTAGCCGGACTTATATGGCGCAGACCTGAGCCGACTTTAACTGCAGCCAACCTACATTTGATTGACACCGTCGCCCCGCGAAGGCAGCTTTGACGCTGGAAATCAGGGCATCGTATCATGCTGGATCGCTTTATCAGTAATTGGGCATATGCCGCGCCAACAGTCGCTGTTCTGCTCCTGGGGCTCTACCCGTTCTTCCAGCCCAACATTTCTCTTCCGGTATTCTTGGCGCTGCCCGTCTACATGCTGCATCAATACGAGGAACACGACGATAATCGTTTCGCTCTGTTCCTGATCGAAATCCTCGGTGAAGGCCGAGAAGGCCTGGGGCCAACAGCACTATGGACAATTAACATCATCTTTGTCTGGTTTGCCCTTCTCGCCGTTTTCTATTCGGCTGCCGTTTATCCGGAATGGGGCGTGCTGGCGGCATATCTACTGCTGACCAATGGCCTTTTGCATATCGCGTGGCTGTTTGCTTTTAGAAAGTACAATCCTGGGCTTTGGACCGCATTTATTCTATTCATCCCGCTGTCCTTATGGATTTTTGCCACGACACCGGCATCGATTTCAACGCACCTGATATGCTTGGCGATCGTGGTGCTTTTGCAGGCGGGTTTCCTGCTCTATGGCCGCCGGCCAAAGGTTGGCAAACACTGATATCCGTCAGAAACCGCCTATAGCTCTCCTAGCGTCGAAATCACCTTGCCCGGCGCGTAATTGTGATATTCTTCAACCGCGCCAGAGCGGTTGAGCCACACCGTCTTAAATTCAAACTTCGTGGTGGCCGCAATGTCCCACCGGTTGGAAGATACGAAGCCGATCTTTTTTGGCTTGCAGTCCCAGGCATCAGTGACCATCCGGTAGACATCCGGCGATGTCTTGAAGACCTTTACGGCATCTACACTGAAAATATCGTCGACAAGTGCAGCAATACCGGAGTGCTCTGTTGCCGCTTGGAGCATATCGGGCGAACCGTTGGATAAAATGGCTATCCGGTAGCCTTGTTCTCGCAATGCCTCCAAAGCGGGAACGACATCATCAAAGGCATCCAACGTCCAATAAAGCTCCATCAGCTTTTCATGGAGCTTTTCGTCGTCGCGACCGTGATGTTTAAGCGCAAACGCCAAGGCTTCACCAGTCAGCTTCCAGAACTCCTTGTACGAGCCCATCAGGCTGCGAACCCAGGAATATTCAAGCTGCTTGATCCGCCAGGTTTCCGAGATGGCGGCGTGATCAGGGCCAATATCGTCAGCCAATTTGCGCATGGCTGCATGAACGTCGAATAGGGTGCCGTAGGCATCAAAAACATAGCCGATCTTGGCCATGGGGCACTGTCCCGCTTTTCATTAAAAGACGGCGCGAAGCTTTGGCGGCTTGTTGCCTGGGGGTCAAGGGCAGCGTTGACTGATAGTTGGCGTCGTATATTGGCTTGGGTCAAAGGGAGGAAGATGCCAATGACCGTTAAACAAACCACAGCAAGCGCCACTTGGACTTATGTTGATGGTGACTGGCATAAAGGCAATGTGCCGCTTTTTGGTGCGCGCACCCATGCGGTTTGGCTCGGTTCGACAGTTTTTGACGGTGCCCGCTGGTTTGAAGGGGTGGCGCCCGACCTTGATCTGCATTGCCAGCGGGTCAATGCGTCCGCTGACGCACTGGGTCTGACGGCAACGATGGAAGCGCAAGATATCGAAGCCCTGACCCATGATGGGCTTAAAAAATTTGATGGTGATACGGCGATCTACGTACGTCCCAGCTATTGGGCGGAGGATGGCGGCTATATGGGCGTGCCTGCAGATCCCGATTCCACCCGCTTTGCCTTGACCCTCTTTGAAAGCCCGATGATCGCGCCGGAAGGTTTTTCGGTAACCATTTCGCCCTTTCGCCGCCCGACACCGGAAACCATGCCGACCAATGCAAAGGCCGGTTGTTTGTATCCGCAGAACGGTCGCGCCATCATCGAAGCCAAGACACGGGGTTTTGACAATTGCATCACCCGCGACATGCTCGGCAATGTGTGTGAAACCGGCACATCCAACATTTTCTACGTCAAGGATGGCCAGCTTTTCACGCCGGCTGCCAATGGTTCGTTCCTGGCCGGGATCACCCGCAGACGCATCATGCAACTGCTGGGCGACTATGGCTTCAAAACGGTCGAAAAAACCGTGACCGTCGACGAGTTGTTGGATGCCGACGAGATTTTCTCCACCGGCAATCACTCTAAAGTGGTGCCGATCATCAAGATCGAAGATCGCAAGTTGCAGCCGGGCCCTATCGCCAAGAAAGCAAGGGAGCTCTATTGGGAATGGGCTCACGCCTAAATTCGCGACTAATGCGAACGATGTTCCTTGTCTCAGCCAAACGCGCGGCCTACTTGTCGCACAGAAAAACCCGACCATCGAGAGGACACCGACATGGCTTTGACACTACCTGACCTTCCTTACGCCTATGATGATCTAGCGCCCTTCATGTCTGTTGAGACATTGGAGTTTCACCATGACAAGCACCACAATGCCTATGTTGTGAAAGGCAATGAGTTGCTGGCAGGTTCAGCGCACGCCGACAAATCCATCGAAGAGATCTGCGCTGCCGCCTACGCTGACGGCAACGCCGGCCTGATCAACAATGTCGGACAACACTATAACCACATTCATTTTTGGCAGTGGATGAAGAAAGATGGTGGCGGCACCAATCTGCCGGGCGCGATTGCATCAGCGATCGATTCTGATCTTGGCGGTTATGACAAGTTCAAGGCCGATTTCATTGCAGCTGGCGTTGGACAGTTTGGCTCCGGTTGGGCCTGGCTCGCAGTCAAGGACGGCAAGCTGGAAATCATGAAAACGCCGAACGGCGAAAACCCGCTGATGCATGGTGCAAATCCGATCCTCGGCTGCGACGTCTGGGAACATTCCTACTATATCGACTACCGCAACGCGCGCCCGAAATATCTGGAAGCCTTTGTCGACAGCCTGATCAACTGGGATTACGTGCTCGAAATGCACGAAGCGGCGACCGCCTGATCCACCTGATCTTTGACGTAATGCTGTTGCGCCCGGCCTTTGGTCGGGCGTTTAACGCTGTTTTCACAAAAGTGACACTTGATTTTTTCTGGTATGGCGAGAATTAATTTACGGGTCTAAGCGTACTCGCAGACAGAAACGGAGATTTTCTCGCATGCCATTCCTCTCAAAGACCGCCAAAATTGCCTTGGCTGCCGTCGTTGCCCTGACTGCTGGATCAGCAGTGGTTGTGGCTCAAGACCCAATTGCTGAACGCAAAGCCGCGATGAAATCCGTCGGTGGAGCAATGCGCACCCTCGTTGGTTTTGCGCGTGGCCAAGCCGACTATGACGCCGCCGCGGCACTGGCTGCTTTTACAACAATGAATGAAGTGGCAGGCCGCTATGGCGACCTGTTCCCCGAGGGCTCCGAGACCGGTGGCGAGACAAAGGCGGCTCCAACCATCTGGTCCGACCGCGCCGGTTTTGATGCCGAAGTGGCCAAATTCCAGGTTAACACAGCCTCGGCTATCGACGCGGCCCCAGCCGACCTCGACGCATTTCGTGCTGTCTTTGGTCCCGTTGGTGCAAGCTGCGGTTCATGTCACGAAAAATACCAGCTCTCTAACTAGCCTGAGAAGTTGAATGAAACGTCTCGCGTTCGCATTTGTCTTTCTGGTTTTTGCGGGCGCGTGCATCTTCTGGTTTTTGACTGCACCAAACAGCGTTCCTGAAATGCGCATGGCTGCGGTCACCAGCCATGTGGCTGATATCACCAACGGCGAAAATGTATTCTGGGCGGCAGGCTGCGCGTCTTGTCATTCCGTGCAGGGCTCAAGCGGCGATGCCCGTTTGGAGCTTGTTGGCGGCTATCAGCTGAAGTCCGATTTCGGGACCTTCGTTGCCCCCAATATCTCCATGCATCCCGATGACGGGATTGGTAATTGGTCACTGGAAGACTTTGCGGCTTCCATTATTGCTGGTGTCTCACCCGATGGTCGCCACTACTATCCGGCTTATCCGTTTGCCTCCTTCGCGCGGATGACGGACACCGACATTGCGGATCTGTGGGCCTTTTGGCAGACATTGCCCGCTGTTGAAACACCAGCCGAGCAGCCCGTAACCGACCTTGGTTTCCCCTTCAACATCCGGCGCGGTGTGGGTCTGTGGAAGCTGGTATTTTTTAATGACAAGTCATTCGTTGACGCGGCGACGTTGCCCGATGATCCGCTTGTGGCGCGTGGCCAATATCTGACCGAAGGCATGGGCCATTGCGGCGAATGTCATACAAGTCGCAATCTGGCAGGGGCCATACGCGGTGACGTTTGGCTAGCTGGCGCACCAAACCCGTCGGGCAAAGGGCGCATCCCCAACATCACGCCTCATCCCGATGGCATCGAAAGCTGGACCGCTGACGACATCGCCTTTTCGCTGGAAAGCGGTTTTACGCCGTCCTTTGATTCTTTTGGCGGCACGATGGCATCCGTCGCTAAAAACTACGCCAACGTGGCCGCCGAGGATCGCCAGGCTATTGCCGCTTATCTCAAAGTGATCGCAGCTTTGCCAGACCAGCCATAATTACGCAGTGCCGGACACCTTGAGAGCAAAGGCATAGACTTCTGCGACCTCTTCAAGCCTTGAGAAGCGCCCTGACGCGCCGCCATGGCCCGCCCCCATATTGGTCTTTAAAAGATAGGGGCCGGCATCTGGTGCTTCTTCACGAAGCTTGGCGATCCACTTTGCAGGCTCCCAATAGGTAACACGAGGGTCAGTCAAACCACCCACGGCCAAGATCGGCGGATAAGGCTTGTCGGCAACATTTTCATAAGGCGAATAGGATGCGATATAAGCGTAATCCTCCGCGCTCTCGATCGGGTTGCCCCACTCCGGCCATTCCGGCGGTGTCAGGGGAAGGGTGTCATCGAGCATCGTATTCAGGACATCAACAAAGGGCACTTCCGCAATGATGCCGCCGAATGCTTCCGGTGCCATATTGACCGTGGCGCCCATCAACATGCCGCCCGCTGATCCGCCTTGTGCAACAATGCGCTCGTGACTTGTGTAGCCCTCGGCTACGAGGTGTTTTGCGGCGGCCACAAAGTCTTCAAACGTGTTCTTTTTCGCATCCCGTTTGCCGTCTTCATACCAGCTATATCCCTTGTCCATGCCGCCACGAATGTGCGCAATGGCGTAGACGAACCCGCGATCAACCAGCGAAAGACAGCTTGTGTTGAAGCCAGCCGGAATGGTGATGCCATAGGAACCGTAGCCGTAAAGCAGGCACGGAGAATTGCCGTCCAATACGGTATCTTTGCGCATGACCAACGAAACCGGGACCTGCGTGCCGTCGTGCGAAGGTGCTATGATGCGCCGGGTGATATAGTTGCCTGGATTGTGGCCACTGGGCACTTGTTGCGTCTTCAAAAGAACACGCTCGCGCGTGGCCATGTTGTAGTCGAACACCTGCCCCGGTGTCGTCATTGATGAATATGAAAAGCGGATCACGTCCGTGTCATATTCAGCTGATCCTTGCAGACCAAGTGAATAAGCTTCTTCGTCAAACGCTATGGCGTGCTCTTCACCCGTTACGCGATCCTTGATCACGATCCGGGGCAGGGCGTTACGGCGTTCCAACCAAACCAGATGGCGGGCATAGGCCTCATGACTGATTATGAGACGGCCCGCTTCATGCGGCACAATTTCGGTCCAGTTGGGTTTGCCTGGACTGTCTTTTGGCGTCTTCATGATTTTGAAGTCTTTCGCCCCGTCCGCATTGGTCAAAACGAAAAGAACATCGCCGCCCTCGCTCACACTATACTCGTGCTCAACCCGTCTCGGCTCGACAATCTGGGCAGGACGGGTTGGGTCGCTGGCGTCAAGGATCCGGACTTCTGATGTCTGGTGATCGTGGCAGTTGATTTCGATAAAGTCATTTGAGCGGCTACGGCCGACGCCGACAAAGAACCCGCTATCTGGCTCCTCGTACAAAAGCGCATCATCGGACTGATCGGATCCCAGCCGGTGAAAGAATACTTTTGACGGGCGGTGATTGTCGTCCATCAGCGTGTAGACGATCCCTCGGCCGTCCGCTGTAAAAACAGCACCGCCGCCCATGTCCGTGATGGTGTCATCCAAATCGACGCCGGTGTTCAAATCTCTGACTTTTACGGTAAAGTATTCCGAGCCTTTGTCGTCATAGGCCCACAACAAGTGGTCATGGTGTGGCGCGCGATCAGTGCCGCCAAGCTTGAAATAGTCCTTGCCCGTCGCTTCCTTGTCGCCGTCGAGCATGATGTGCCGCTCGCCATCGGGATTGTCCCGTTCAACGCGGTAGTAGCGCGGTTGTTGGCCGCCGGTGGCAAATGATGTGCCATAAGCCCAAGGGCCATCGGGCGCGGGCACACTTTCATCATCTTCCTTGATACGGCCCTTCATCTCGGCAAACAGCGTTTCCTGAAGCGCTTGTGTGTCCGCCATGAACGCCTTCTGGAAATCGTTTTCAACTTCCAGAAAGGCTCGGATATCGTCTGCCAATACCGATGTATCCTTGAAGACTTCCTGCCAATTGTCTGCGCGCAGCCAAGCGTAATTATCAACACGTTCAACGCCGTATCGGGTATCCGATAGCGGTATTTTCTTGGCAGGTGGCGGCGTATTGGTCATGACAAATGAATTCCTTAACGGAAGCTGAATAGGGGGGTCACGCGCGGTTCAAAGCGCATGGATTAGCCATGCATATGTGGGCCGGAGCTTCCGGTGCAACCAACATCGGAGAAATTGACATGAAAATTAAACCAACCATTGCCGCTTCGCTCGCCCTTTTGACGGCTGCGCTTGCGATGCCAATGACCTCGAACGCGTCTACATTCTTTGCCTGGGAGGTAGCAGGTGTTGAATTTGGTGACACACTCAATGTGCGTCGATGGCCAGCACCACACAGCCAAAAACGCGGCGCGTTTCCCAATGGCACTGTGCTGCAAATGACCGGCAAGTGCAAAAATGCGCCACATTTACTGGATCAGATTTCAGGTCTGTCATCGGTCAAACAGCGCGAAGTTGTCCGCTATATGTGGTGTGAACTCTATCATGATCCGGACCTCAACGGCACTTATGAACCCGGCTGGATTTACATGAAATACGCCAAGCCGCTGGGTGAGTAAAGCCGACTTGATCCTGTTACCATGGTCATGGATGCTTGCTCCGTACTGAGCGGGAGAGCGCCATGACCATAACTTTTTACACTAACCCCATGAGCAGGGGGCAGATTGCGCGTTGGGCCATGCATGAAGTTGATGCCGATTATGACGAGGTCATTCTAAGCTACGGCCACGAGATGAAGACGCCCGACTATCGACAACTGAATCCAATGGGAAAAGTACCGACCATTGTCCACGACGGCAATGTGGTGACAGAGTGCGCCGGTATTTGCATGTATCTGGCTGCAGCGTTCCCGGAAGCTGGCTTGCAGCCTAACTCACTGTCTGAAAAAGCCGATTATTTTCGCTGGATCACATTCGGCGCGGGGCCGGTTGAACAGGCAATCGTCAATAACAGTTTTGGCTGGGGGGCGGATGATCCGCAAACCCGCGGGCGTCTTGGTTACGGCAGCTACGAACTGACGATGACTGTGTTGTCCGATCGCTTCAAGGATCGCCATTACGTCTGCGGCAATCATTTTACAGCAGCCGATATTTATCTCGGCGCGCAGGTCGATTGGGGATTGCAGTTCGAAACCATCCCCTCCACACCAACCTTGGAGGCATACGCTGAACGTCTGCGCGCGCGCGACGCCTACAAGGCGGCAAGAGCTATTGATGGTGCGCATATCGCCAAGATGCGAGCGGCAAACCCTGATTGATCAGCCCTCATTGGGTTCAAAATGCATGGCGACGCCGTTCATGCAGTAGCGCAGACCCGTCGGTTGGGGGCCGTCATTGAACACGTGCCCCAAATGCCCATCACAATCCGCGCAGCGAATTTCCGTGCGCACCATGAAGAATGACCGATCCTTGTGCTCGGTAACAGCATCATCCCCGGTCGGTTGGTAAAAACTTGGCCATCCGGTACCGCTGTCGAATTTGGCATCGGACAGGAACAAATCATTGCCACAGCCTGCGCAAATGAATTTGCCCGCTCTTTTTTCAGCGTCGAGAGGCGAGGTGCCAGCTCGTTCCGTGCCATGCTTGCGCAGTACACGGAATTGTTCCGGACTCAGAATTTCTTTCCACTCGGCCTCTGATTTCTCAACTTTCAAGGGCATATGCGTCGGTTCCTTTTCATTGCAGGCAAAGTAAGTTCGCAGCCATTGTTGCGCAAGCTTACTGCGATCCCGCATCTTCGCAAAACGTAATTCTGGGGGATGTGAAACGGTTTTTCTTGCCGTACAGTCCAAAACGACTTAAGCCGCCCAAGACCTGAATTTAACAAGATTTTTTTCGGAATATTGACCTTTTCCCTGTGATGGATTTGACGTTTCTGGCATTTTTTGTGCCGTTTCTTGCGGCCGCGCTCGCACCTCTGGCCATTCGGGTCATGGGGCACAACGGCGCATGGTTGTTGGCGATCTTTCCGGCTTTTTTGTTTTGGCACTGGACAGGTTACTTGCCCGAGATCGCCGCGGGTGAACGTGCCACTGGCGGATACCCTTGGGTGCCGTCTTTCAACATCAATTTCTCTTGGTTCATCGACGGTCTGTCGCTGGTTTTTGCGCTTTTGATCACCGGTATCGGCACACTGATCGTGCTTTATGCGGGCGGATACATGAAAGGCCACCCGCAGCAAGGACGTTTCTTGAGCTTTATCTTGATGTTCATGGGGGCCATGCAAGGGCTTGTCCTTTCCGACTCATTCTTCATGTTTTTTGTCTTCTGGGAGTTGACCTCGATCACGTCATTCCTGCTGATCGGGTTCAAGCATGAAGCCGAAAAGTCTCGGCGCTCCGCAACCCAGGCGTTGGTGGTGACTGGCGCAGGCGGCCTTGTCTTGCTCGCGGGCCTGATTGTTATATGGAATGTCACCGGCGTTTCCGAATTTTCGCTTCTATTGTCTTCCGGAGACATTTTGCGTGAAAGCCCGTTTTATCTGGCAGCGCTGATCCTGGTTCTGTGCGGCGCGTTTACAAAATCCGCGCAATTCCCTCTGCACTTCTGGCTTCCCAACGCCATGGAAGCCCCGACGCCGGTCTCTGCCTATCTCCACTCAGCGACAATGGTCAAAGCTGGCGTCTACCTTTTGATGCGGCTGAACCCGGCGATGGGCGAAACAATTGCATGGGAAACAGTTTTGCCTCTCTTTGGTGGGACAACGCTTTTGGTCGGCACGGTTTTGGCTGTTCGGCAAACCGACTTGAAGTTGATGCTGGCTTATACGACTGTTGCCTCGCTGGGTCTGCTGGTCATGTTGACCGGCTTTGGTAGCCACAAGGCGGTGGAAGGAGCTGTCCTTTATCTGATCGCTCACTCGCTCTTCAAAGGGGCGCTTTTCATGGTGGCGGGCAATGTGGACCATGAGGCCGGCACGCGTGACGTACGCAAGCTCGGTGGTTTGTTGGCTCTCATGCCGATCACATTTGGGGCTGCCATCTTGTCAGCCCTTTCCATGGGGGGGCTGCCGCCCATGACGGGCTTTCTCGCCAAGGAGGAAATCTACTACGGCACCGCGCTGGCCGATCCTTGGTCGATCTTGGTCACGGTCGTGGCAATCGCCGGTAACGCGCTTATGTTTGTGATAGGTTTTGTCGTTGCACTCAAGCCCTTCCTAGGGCCGAAGGTCGAAACCCCCAAAAACGCCCATGAAGCGCCGACAATGATGCTTGCCGGGCCGGTCATTCTCGCGCTGGCAAGCTTGATATCTGCCCTCTTGGCCTCGTCTTATCACGCCTATTTCTCCAGTCCGATGGCAAGTGCGGTGATAGGCGAAGCTGTGAAGATCAAGATTTCACTGGTGCCCAAACTCGGCGCGCCCTTGTATCTTTCGATCCTGACGATCTTTCTGGGCGCTTTGCTTTATTGGCAGGTCGATCGGATAAGATTGGTGCTTGTCAGGATGATCCGGTTCTGGGGACCAGACGAGGGTTTCGATCAACTGATCAGCGCCATTATCCGCGGAGCAGTGGGTGTTACCCGTTTTGTCCAGGGCGGGCGTCTGGAAGTCTATTTGACGGTGACCTTTGCACTATTTGCCATATTCACATTGAGCACGATGGCAGTACATGCCGAGTGGCCCGCGATGCCGGCGATGCCGCAAATGTTTTTCTATGAATGGGCAATCGTGTTGATAGCAGTGGTGGGCATTGTTGCCATCGTCTGGGCCAAAGACAGGCTGACCGCCATCGTCTCGCTGGGCATTCAAGGTTTTGCCGTGGCAGTGATATTCTTGCTCAACGGCGCACCGGACCTCTCATTCACCCAATTCATGGTCGAGACCTTGTCGGTCGTTGTATTGGCTCTGGTGATGACGCGTTTGAAGCTTTCTCCGGCTGATCACAGGTCTTGGTCACAGGTGTGGTTGGATGGCTCAATTGCATTGGCCGGCGGTGTCGCGCTGAGCCTCATTTTATTAAGCGTGTTACAGCAACCGCTCGATCCGGCTCTATCGGACTTCTTTGCCCAATATTCCTATACGATCGCTCAAGGCAAAAATATTGTGAACGTCATTCTCGTTGATTTCCGTGGTATTGATACGTTTGGTGAAATCGGTGTCGTTATGGTCTCCGGGCTCGCGATCCTCGCCTTGATCCGCATCGTGCCCAAGGAGCGACGTCGCGCCGCCTTGGCCGGTGTTGCCAACAGTGGGGACGATGAGTGATGTTGCGCACATTGATCTTCAGAGCGTCAGCTCCCTATCTGTCAGCGCTCATGATGTTGTACTCCGTCTTTGTCCTGCTGCGTGGTCACAATGAACCTGGTGGTGGATTTATTGGCGGGCTGATCGCTGCTTCCGCCTTGGCGATTTATGGTGTGGCTGTCGGGGTGTCGCCGGTGCGGCGGGCCATACGCTTCCATCCCATGGCCATTTCCGGTTTCGGCTTGTTTTTGGCGACGATCGCCGGGCTGATGTCGCTTTTCCCAGGCGTACCATTCATGACAGGTCTTTGGATTTATCCGGCGATCTTTGGCGTTGAGCTGAAGCTGTCAACCACGCTCGTTTTCGACATTGGCGTTTATCTGGTCGTTTTGGGTTCCTTGGCGTCCACGGCGCTGGCATTGGAAGAAAGGGAGCGTGGCTGATGGAAATCGCAATGGTCGCGCTTACCGGCCTGTTCTTCACTGTTTCATTTTATTTGATGCTTTCGCGTCATGTCGTACGGATTATTCTTGGCGTTGCGCTCCTGTCCAACGGTGTGAATTTGACGATTTTCACCGCTGGCCGGCTGACGCGGGAAGTGCCGCCCTTTATCGCGCCAGATGCAAACTTTCCCGTCGCGGGCATTGCCAACCCTTTGCCGCAGGCATTGGTTTTGACTGCGATTGTGATCGCTTTTTCTTTCTTTGCGTTCCTGCTTGTCCTTGTTTTCCGAGCATATCAGGAATTGGGATCGGACGATTCTGAGAAGATGCGTGTCGCCGAACCGGCCGATGAACCAGCGCCGCCGATGGGGTATTGATCGATGGCGGGTGAGGGCAAACCGAAAATTGATTTGGCAGATGCGTTTGTCTTGCCACCGCCGGAGCTAGCTGATTGGCTTGCCGTGGCACCTTTGTGCATCGGTTTTGCCTTTGGTGCGCTCTGCCTGATGATGCGCAAGGATGTGGCGCGCCAGACAACTATGGCACTGGCAGGGCTATTGCTCTTTTTCGCCAGCACCGTGGGCCTTTTCATGCATGTGTTGGAAAATGGCACTCTTGTCATGGCCATGGGTCGCTGGCTGCCGCCTTTTGGTATCTCATTTACCGTCGATTTGATGGGCTCGATTTTCGCGTTGGCGACCGGTTTTGTTGGTCTTGCCGTTGGCGTTTATTCGATCGCCGACGTCGACAAATCTGAGCGCCGATATGGCTACTATCCGTTCCTTCTGATGATGCTTGCCGGTGTCGCCTCTGCTTTTCTCACAGGTGATATATTCAACCTTTATGTCTGGTTTGAAGTTTTGCTCATTTCGTCGTTCGGCCTTATTGTTCTCGGGTCGCGCCAGGCGCAGCTTGATGGCGCTTTGCGCTATTCCTTCTTGAACCTTGTTGCCACAACACTGTTCCTGATCGCCGTTGCCTATACCTATGGCATTTTCGGCACGCTCAACATGGCCGATATCGCGCGTAAATCCGATGAGATGAGCGAGGTGGGGCCTCGCGCAACGGTTGCGGCCCTGTTCCTGTTTGCTTTCGCGATGAAAGCCGCCGCATTCCCCGTCAACGCCTGGCTGCCTGCCTCGTATCATACGCCATTGATTTCCGTCTCAGCCGTCTTTGCCGGGCTTTTGACAAAGGTCGGCGTATACGCACTTTTACGTTTGTTTATGACGATGTTTCCCGGTGACCTGCCTGATCTTTCCTTGACCATCGCAGTCGTCGCCGCTTTGACCATGGTTCTTGGCTCTCTTGGCGCGTTGGCGCAAACCGATATGCGCCGGGCGCTCGGCTTTATCGTTATCTCCGGTATCGGTATTATGTTGGCGGGGTTGCCGCTTGCCAGCGAGACGAGCCTGACGGGGTCAGTTTTCTACGCCATGCATTCCATGGTCATCATGACAGCGCTATATCTCATGATCGGCATTATGGGCCAGCAAATGGGCTCGTTTGACCTTTATCGGGCCGGTGGCCTTTACGCACGTTACCCGGTTCTGGCCTTTGCTTTCTTCATCGCCCTTTTGTCCGCTTCCGGCTTGCCGCCGCTTTCTGGACTTTGGCCTAAAATCTATTTGGTCAAAGCATCCATTGACGTTGGGATTTGGTGGTTGGCTGCGGCGATATTGATATCCGGTTTGCTCACCACCATCGCACTGGTGCGCATCTTCAGTTTCTCGTTTTGGCGCAGTGAGCCCGAAGGTCCTGAACAAAACCACCGGGTAGCAATTGATAGGCCGGGCCTTTATGCAACCTATACCTTGATTGGGGCCAGCATTGTCGCCGGGCTTTATCCCGAACCCTTCATTCAAGTCGCGGATCGGGTGGCGTTCGAACTGCTACACCCGGTTGGCTACATCGAAGCGGTTTTCGGACCCGAAAGCACGGAAGCGTCGATCCAAGTACTGGAGGCTGTGCAATGAACCTATTGCTCGCCAATGTGCTTTTGGCGCTCGCATGGGCGGGTGTTTCCGGATCCTTCGGGTTGGCCAATCTGCTGTTTGGGTTCTTTCTTGGCGCGCTGGCGCTGTCGCTGATACGAGAGCAGGTCGGTTCGGTCGGGTATTTTTCAAGATTGCGCCGGGTTGCTTCGTTAGCACTTTTGTTTGTCTACGAGCTGGTTTTATCGGCATCGCGTGTCGCCTGGCTCGTCATCAATCCAGCGCCTATGAACCTTAAACCAGGTATCATTGCCTACCCTTTGAAGGTGGACCGCGATTTTGAGATTACGCTTTTGGCAAACCTCATTACGCTGACGCCGGGAACGCTATCCGTCGATGTTTCCAGCGACCGCACAAAGCTGTTTATTCATGCTCTTGACTGTTCGGATCCGGATACGATCAAGGAAGACATCGCCAATGGGTTTGAACGTAAGATTCTGGAGGCGTTCCGGTGAGTCCTCAAGCCTATCTCGATTTTGCAGTACAGGCGGCGTTCGTCCTGCTAAGTGTTTCTTTTATCATCACGGTAGCGCGCGTCATCAAAGGGCCTACCTTGCCAGATCGGGTATTGGCACTGGACTTGCTCGTTGCTGCCGCCATCGGATTTATCGCCGTTTTGGGGATCAAAACCGGTTTTACGCTCTACATTGATATTGCAATTGCATTGGGCTTGGTTGGCTTTTTGGCTACAGTTGCATTCGCCCGATTTATTATTTCGCGAGGTCAGCGTGCAGATGGCACGCCCGCGTGTGAACCAGGTAGCGTTGATTTTATGGAGAGTAAATCTGTCCCAGCTGCGGAACCTGTTGCGATGAAACAGGAGGTAACCAATAATGCTTGAAAACGTTGCTTTGATTGCATCTGGAACCCTGGTGCTGATTGGCGCTCTGTTCGGATTGGCGGCGGCACTGGGCCTTTGGCGATTTCCCGATATTTACACACGTATGCATTCTGCATCTAAAGCAGGTACACTGGGTTCTGGTTTACTGTTAATTGCCATCGCTGTTCATGATGGCGAAACTTCTACTGTTTTGCGTGCAACTGCCGGTGTCCTGTTCTTTTTGCTCACGGCCCCAATTTCTGCACATCTCCTTGCAAAAGCTGCATACTCCGTTGGCTACGGGCTTGATAAAAGCAGTGTTCGGGACGAAATGAAGTAATATTTGTATTATATTTGTAAGATAAATTTCTTATTTCTCGTAGTGAAAGTTCGTTTAGATTACAAAATTTAGTATTGATGTATTCATCGTGAAACCTTATAGAAAGGTATAAGGGGCAATAAGAATCACAATTACGGAGCCTCAAATGGAAAATTACGATGAAATGGAGAACGCTGTGGAGCAGTCAGTTTTAGTAGAGCTGACGGCGGACATCGTTTCTGCATATGTTGGCAACAATGCGGTAACTGCCGCTGATTTGCCCGTACTGATTACACAAGTTCACAAAGCCCTTGGCGAGACAGCTGCGAGCGTCGTTGAACCGGTCGAAGAAGAGCGTCCGGAACCTGCTGTTAACCCGAAGAAATCCGTGACGCGCGACTACATCATTTGTCTGGAAGACGGGAAAAAGTTCAAGTCATTGAAGCGTCACTTGAGCAGCCATTATAACATGTCACCGGAAGAATATCGCAAGCGTTGGGACCTTCCTTCTGACTATCCCATGGTCGCGCCGTCCTATGCTGAAAAACGTTCTCAGCTGGCCCGTCAATCCGGTCTTGGACGCAAACGCGGAAAATAAAAGTTGATGCCGGCGTCACGCTAAACGCGTGTGACGTGAGCAGTTTATTCAAATAAGGCGGTCTCACTTGGTTGAGAGCGCCTTATTTTTTATCATGCCGTTTTTGCGGTCGATAAGTTTCTTTGAGAACTTTTTCCAGTTCGAGAAAAGCAAGAAAATTCAACACGATCCCTATTTGAAAGACAATATTCCTATCGTTCTGCATTTGAGAAATGATAGGAATAAAATCATAAATGGGGTAGCTATGAACAGCAATGCGATTGCCGGGGCACGGCACCGACTTGTCAGGGATACGCGAGACATTAATCCTGCGCACTTGGCGGTCGATTCAAATCAAGTCTCGACCACCGGAGGAAATTCCGATGGACACGAGCAGGCCATTTGCTTGTGTGACGGTCTGATTAACCTCCTATCGGAGACGCTTGAAGTTCCGTCGCGACTATTGCGCTCGACGTCAAGGTGCAATGCTTCTGTAGCGCGCGCGCGGCAAATCGGCATGTATCTCGCTCATGTTTCGCTGGGTCTGACCATGGCGCAGGTAGCCTCCGGTTTCGCGCGCAACAAGAGCACCGTCGTTCACGCTTGTCATACGATCGAAGACCTTCGTGACGATGAAGATTTCGACGCCTTCGTGGCCCGCCAAGAACGAATTATCAATATCATCACGGAGGGGTACTGGGATGCGCGCAAAGATAGATAGGGAAACTGAAACGAAGCTCAAAACGAGGCTTCTCAAATTTCTCAAAGGCAATGCGGCAACGGTTCAGGTGGCGCGTGACGGCCATACGGCGCTCATCGAGCGTAAAGATTCCCGGATGCTCAAACTGCCCCTCAACATGATCAACGTAGCTCTCAGTGACGGCCTCATTTTGCAACGGGGAAAGCGCAAGTGTGGTGAGTTGCTCGAAGTTCAGCTCAGTCCAGAGGGCGAGGCCAAGGCCAAGGCCAAGGCTCGAGCAAAGGTAGCCAAAGACGCGCCAGTAACGCCGAATCGTGCAGAAGGCTCTACTGAGACAAAGGCAACAGGTCTGATCGTCAATGATGGTTCGCCGCTGGCACGCTTGTATTTCTTCGGGCAAAAGGCGGGGAGAAGCTGGCTGAGCAAGGAAGAGTTTCATGCTGGAGAGCGGTTACGTGTGGACTTTGAAAAAAGCCAGGTATCCCCAAGCTTGGGAATTGATTGGGATGCATTTGGCATGCCCCGTGCGCGTTCGGGTGCTGGCGGACAAGCAAGTGCCAGTGACTTTGCCGACGCGGCCCGCAAAAGACTGACGCAAGCGCTCGCAATCGTGGGGCCTGAAATGGCTGGCCTGCTTTTGGACGTATGTTGTTTCTTGAAAGGTTTGGAGCGTGTGGAAAGTGAGCGGGGATGGCCGCGACGATCTGCCAAGCTATTGCTCAAGGTTGCCTTGGCCAGCCTCGACAGACACTATAATCCGCAGCCGGTGCAAGTCGCCAATCACCTTCGAGCGTGGAGCGCCGAACCTGCCAGTGACGAGATCAGTGCATGATCGCCGCGTTTGCAGTGTGCTTCATCCGGTCAATCATCGCACGAAGTCCGTTGGATCGTTGCGGAGTTAAATGTTCATCGAGCCCCAGCGATTTGACGGTTGATTCAATATCAAAATCGTGGATCTCGCTGGCGCGCTTGCCTGACAGTGCAATGATCATGATCGCCACAAGACCGCGGACAATATGAGCATCTGAGTCACCTGAGAAACGGATGGTTGGATCAGCGGCGCCGTCAACATCTGCATGTAGCCACACCTGACTGACGCAGCCATTGACCTTGTGAACCTCGTCACGGAATTGTTCCGGGTAGGGCGGCAATCCCTGGCCCAGCTCGATCACATACCGGTACCGATCCTCCCAGTCGTCCAATAGCGAGAAATTGCCCACCAGTTCATCAATCGTTGTTTCCATCGTTTGCTCCTTGCCCGATGAACTAGTTCCATCGACTGGACACGGCAAGTGCGGCAATGGTGACTATGGGTCGCTTTTAACGCTGGCGGTGGTGGTCTGTGTGTCGACCAATGAAGTTCGGTTCGACGGATAGATCAGTGACTTGGCAATTTGTGCACCGCGGCGCGCACGTTCCATCGCCATTGCAAACACCAGATTACCGTGCGCACAAACATGGGCATCGCGCTGGCAAAGGTCTTTCATGTCCGCTGCAACCCCTGCCGCAAATGTCGCCGAGCTTACCGCTAACTGCATGGCAGTCACGCGGTCGCCCAAATCGTGCACGTCTTCGTCTTTCCCCGCATCAGGGTAGATGCTGGGTAAGATCAATAAGGCCAAAAAACATATGGTCGCGAGCTTCAGTAAGAACCGCATCTGTTTCACCCATTTTCCCGAACATGAAGATATCGGATGGGTGTTCAGGAACCGTGGGAGAATTACCTGCAATTTTATCGTTCTCCAATGTGCCGCGAAAAGAGCAGGTAAAAGCATCGGGTTATCAGCGTTTTCCCCGCTACAATTCGTTAACCATAAAAGCACAAACCGCTGCATCGTTGAGGCTAGCCGTGCCTTGGAGGCGGCGCAGCGGTCATATTTATCCAAACATTAAAGCTTGCGGTGCAATTTGAGCTATTATCCGACGAGTTGTATTGAGTATGTCAGCAGGATTTTTGCACCATCTGCAGCACGCCCTTGGGGCTTTGACCACCGGTAAAGGGTCGGCGTGTGACGCCCACATGGATGAACCTACGACGATCTCGACCATGACCGAGGCCGACGAGTCGGCATTTGAAGCTACCGCCCGGAGCATTGTCGTTGACTTTAACGGACGTGTGACGAGTGTAGGTCGCTATTGGAAGAAACATATACCGGCGCTGCGGGAGGGTACCCCACTTCTCGATCTTGTTCACATTGCGGATCGAATTGCGTGGATGACAGCGCTCGCCGAATTTAAACAAGCAGGTGAGGCAGCCGAGGTTTGCCTGAGGCTAAACAAGTCAGATGCTCAATCACCGCAGTGCTTTATTCCGATTTTCTTTGCCTTCGAAAGCGCTTGTGCATCAAGGATACGGGTCGACCTTTGGCAGGCACACATTCCTGCTTTGCCCGCTACCGATGATGAGGCGATGTCCGAAAGCGACTTTTGGGCGATGATGTCGCATGAGTTTCGCACACCGTTGAACGCAATCCTTGGTTTTGCGGGGCTACTTAGTCACTCCGTTTCTGAAGGCCTATCAGCGTCGCAGAAGGCGGAGTATATTGACCTTATCCGTGCAGCGGCCGATCATATGCTGGCCATGGTCAACGGCATCCTTGACGTGTCGAAGATCGGCGCTGGTAAATATGAGATCCATCCCGAACCTTTTGATTTCAAGTTCACGGTCGATGAAGCCGTATCCATGTTGGCGACCCAGGCTCGCGATCGGCAAATTAAAATCAATGTGCGCCCGCATCTGAAAGACTTCGGGCAGGTTCAAGCCGATCGCAGGGCAACCAAGCAGATATTGATCAATCTGCTGTCCAACGCGGTCAAATTCACGCCCGATCAGGGCTGCGTCACGATTGAAGCTTGGTTTGAACAGGACACGCTGGCGTTCGCAGTTAGCGATACAGGTATCGGCATGAGCGAAGCGGAGCAGAAACATATTTTCTCACCCTTCAGCCAGGTGGATAATGGCACCACGCGGCAGGTCGAAGGAACCGGACTGGGGCTTTGTCTGGTGAAAGGCTTGGCCGGGCTTCATGGCGGTAATGTTGAGGTTTCTTCATCTAAAAATGTCGGGACGAAAATGGTGGTTCGTATACCGAACGCGGCAATGGACGAACCGGCCGCCCCTTGTTTTGACACGACAGCAGTTTCACGAGGAGGCACAGACGATGCACTTCGACAATCAGCATGATGCCAACGATCCTGGTTTTGACTATGAGGACCGCATTGAACCAATTTGGATGACGTTTTTCCGCTCCAACCCGGGAACAACTGCCGCCACTGTCATCACCGGCACGGCCTTTATGGTTTTCGCGGTAAACGCGCTCTTTTTGCAATCCGACAAGCACCCATCAGCCTGGTTTGAGACGCGTTCCTTTCAAGGCGGCGATACACTCAAGCCCGATGAGCGCTTTACAGAAACCGGTGTGCCGCCCAAAGATGTGACCCGCATACTTATTGATCCGCAGACGACTGCGCTCATCGCCCCCCCCGCGCAGCGCCCTGAGCGCTTTTTGCAACAAGTCCAACAATTGGAAACCGCAAGCAGCCAGGCAACCCCGATACCAGACGGTGAAAAGCCGATTGCTGAAGTTCAGGCGCTTCTTTCTGACATGGGCTTCTACACTGGCGTTCAAGACGGCATATCCGGACCGATGACAATCGCTGCCATTGAAGCCTATAAAGCCAGCGCTGGTTTGGCTGGCGTCCAAATGACAGATGAGCAGCTTTTGAATAATGTGCGACGGAGCAGCGCCGTTCTGGCCGCAATCCCGCGTCAGGAAGTGCCTGTTCAAGACTTTCCCTCGCCCACGCTGCGCCCGAACGAGACTGCGCCAGAGGACATTGCTCAACGCGTTGGGCCTTCCGCGCGCGACGAGCGCGTGCGCCGTGTCCAAGCGGGCCTGCGGGCGTTCGGGAACAATTCCATTGAGATCGACGGAGTCTTTGGTAGTCAGACAAGAGCGTCCATCAGGGAGTTCCAGGCCCTGTTTGAGCTCCCTGTCACCGGCGAGATTGATGAGCAGCTTGTCGACAAGATGGTGGCGATCGGCTTGATTCACTGACGTTTGCAATGCCGCGCCTCGCCAGTGATATCTTTGTTTCGGGTTTGATACGGCAAATCAACATTGCCGGAGGTACCGCCATGATTGTGCGGAAAGGGTCGCCGGAAGCCGGAGCGATCTTTATCAGCCAATGGCTGCCCGAAGAACGCGCGTATATCCTTTTTGAGCCGGCACTGATGCTGGATGAGGCCATGTCGCCGATCGGGGGCCGCTTGTTTCGGCAACTGGACGGGCGATTTTGCGAAGCGGAACTCAGCGAGCGGATTGACCGTGAAGCCTCCTTCGATCCCGATTATTGGTTGCTCGAGATCGAACACTGCTCGCAGCCTGTCGACACGATGATCACCATCATCAAAGAAGTTTAGCTCTGGACTAAGCCGCTGCTTCCGCTCTTGAGGAATTAAGGACTGCGCGAGCGCCATCGAACGTCAAAGCTTCGAACTCTTTTGAAAAAGCTGCCCTCTGGACCCTGTCCGGGTATCGACGCCAGCGTAAACGGGTGAAGAGTTGTTCAGCCATATCCTGTTGTAAGCCAATAAAGCGCATCAGGGCCGCAATCAGCCGAACATCGTCGGTCTCCAAGACCATTATCGCTCTGCGGAAATCGATCTCAAACCGATCCGACAATGCGGTTGCCATGATAATTGGCCGGGTTTCGCCAGCGTGGACGAGATATTCCTGATATTCCGCATGGGATAAAACCCGTTGCTGGATTTCGAGATTGATCGCCGGTTCGGCGGGTTCGACGACCGGAATGTCTTCCGGTCCGACTTGGCGCAGTTCCAGAGCTCGGTCGATTGCGCTGTCATGGAGACCGCGAAGGGTCCTTTTTATCTCGACATTCAAATCATGTCGCCGCGCTAAGGCGCGCGTTACATCGGACGCACCTGCGAAGTGAACCACTTCCAAAGCGTGTTGCGTGGTCATCCAAGGGGCGTTGGCAATCAAGTGTTCAAGCCCGTCGACCCGGGCGATGAGCAATTGCCGGAAAACGTCAGTCGGGCATTGTTCCTTGTGGGTAAACATGGCGCACAAAGCACGTTGATCGCGCGGAACCAGCTGTGAGATGCTGGCGGCAAGCAAATTGGAAATTTGCGGCGCGTTGGCGTCCGGCACTTCAACACTCATCAGACTGTCGATCGCATCGATGACGCTGTGTTTAACGTTGTTACGCACTTTCATGGCCAATTTCCTAGTGTCGTCAAGAAGTTAGCCTTTCTCAGTTAGGAATTGGTTAACCATAGATATCAATGATGCGCTTATAATTGGGAGCTGCCACGATGGCAAAGATCATCAATCTGCAGACATTTATTGCAAGGTCAGGTCCACGCCGCCGTGAAACGGCCGCCGCGGTCTCGGCTGAGATCCTCTTTTTCGACGGTGTTCGATATGAACCGCTCGCTGAGCAGGAAGTCGACGAGGAACAGGCTTATTTGAAGCTTTTCGGCCGAAGCGCGCCAAATTGATCCATCAGCCATCTGGTTCAAGGTTCTGTCCCTGTTCGGCAAAGCCAAACCCTGACAGTGGAAAACATACCGTTGCATTGACAAAATCGTCCACCAATATCTTCCAGCTTTCGTCCGGTTCGAACAAACGAATGATCGCGTAGCCCGTTCGATCATCGGACGATACGATAATCGAGTTTTGAAGTCTGGGGTCAGGAGATTGCCGGAACTGGCGCAACTGTGATGCGCTCAGGACGGTGAGGTCGATACTGGGAGTTGGTGCGATCCGGTCGTTAGCGCTAAAGATACTGACGCCAAGTGGATCTAGGATGGAAACGGACCAAAAATCGACCCTCCCGTCCCCGACGAGGCGAAAGGGCGCTTCACCTATGTCAAACTGACAACCGATTGTTCGGAATGCCGGATCGAGGTGTAAGTCCAACGTGCCCGAAGCTTGCAGCGCGCTTAAGTCCACCGGTCTCTCCAAGGTCAAAGGTAGGGCAGTTTCCAATTGCCGTGCCGCGGTGTTTGGTGCTGTTACAGGTAGCAACAGTATAACCGCCAGATGCGCAACGACCGCGCCAACGGATACAATTAAAAGCGCATACAAGAACCTACCCATCGGCGCATCCCGTTGGGTAGATCACTGGCATATCCAGATCCGTAAAGGTGGCGGTAGTCGCCACTGCAGAGTCGTAAAATGTAATGACAAATGCCAGTTGTTCTGCGCTGGTATTGTCGACTGAGAGCCAATTGAGCCCCGAAGGTCGCGGTCCAACATTCAGATTTACATCGACATCCCGCGTCCGTGCATGAAGGCGGCTGTTCATAAAGGTCGAGGGGATAAGGGCGGTCTCGAGCTGGGCAGCGACGGGTTCAACCCGAAATGTCCAAAGCCGGTTGGCGGGCACGTTGCCGACGACATTGTAGTTGCAATCGCTTCGAAGAGCGGCCCCTTCCGCGTCACGCCGGGCAGTAAACTCTATCCCTTCTGTGTCGGCGATTGCCAGTTTTCCCGTACGGGCCAGATTTGCGCGCGCGTACGGATCCGCAGACCGTGTGGCAAGTCCCGGGTAGCCGCGCCAGCTCTCGGCATGAATGGGAACAAAGCCCGGAAATGAGCGGGTGACCCGCTCAGCGCTATAGGCGCCTATACCGATGGCGCCTGCTGCGACAACCAGAAGAAAAAAAACTCGGGCGACAAATGACATTAGCCTGCTCTTTTGATCCGCGTCCGGGCGTTTGTCACCTTGGTTCTAGTTGTCAAAACAATGCCTGCTTATCGTGTGCTGGCAACGGTGCCTGGGTCGCGGACAAGGGGCGCCTGGGCCGCAAAGCGGCCTGACAGGCCACGAAGATAATCTGACATGGCATCGGACAGGGGCACAGCTCGTTGCACGAGCAGGCCTGACGGGTCGCTTTCTTCGGTGCTGCCGTCTTCCTCGGTATTGACGGGGATTTTGATAGATCCTTCGACGCCGGGCATCGCTTTCAAGTCAACACCCTGATGGGCAAAAGCCATGATCTGTTGAAACGTCTGGGCGGGTAGACGACCACCGGTCAAATTGTTGGTCGGCGTATAATCGTCATTGCCGTACCAGACCGCCGTCGTGAAATTGCCGGTATAGCCCACAAACCAAGCATCGCGGTAGCTTTGTGTTGTGCCGGTTTTGCCGGCAACCTTGACCGGTTCCAATTGCGCCCGGCGCCCGGTGCCCCACTCGGTGACATTCACAAGCATCCGGTTCATCGATTCCGCGCTTGCCAATGACAAGACACGTCCCTCTGGCCGCTCATCCACCCGCACATCGTAGAGGAGCTCTCCGGTGGAGCTGAATATTTGCGTGAACGCATGGCGTTTATTACCTATACCTCCGGTGGCAAGCGCAAGATAACCGGTTGCTTGATCCATAACCGTCATGCCACCGGTTCCCAACACCATTGTGTGGTGTGTAATCAGGTCACTTTCCACGCCCATCTTGTGTGCCAGCTCAACAATCGGCTTGGTGCCACCGATCGTATCACGCGCAAGGCGAACCGGTACCGTGTTGATCGACCTTGCCAATGCTGTGGCCAGCGAAACCCGACCTGCATACCGCCGATTGTAGTTTTGCGGTGACCAGCCACGCCAGCTGACCGGTTGGTCACGGACTACCGTCTCGGCCGTCATACCGGTTTCGACCGCAGCGGCGTAAACATAGGGTTTAAAAGAAGATCCCGGTTGCCGACTGCCTGATGTGGCGCGGTTAAATTGGCTCTCACCATAGTCGCGTCCGCCAACCATCGCCCGAACAGCCCCGGTATTTTCAATGACAACCGCTGCGGACTGGGTCACTCGGTAGCTGTCACCATACTGGCGCAAGTGAAACTCTACCGATTCTTCCGCCGCACGCTGCATAGAGAGGTCAACGGTCGAGCGCACAACAACGGATCGTGTGGGGATCCTGTTTTGCAAGATAAAATCTTTGACCTGAAGAAACGCCCAATCGAGGAAATAGTCAGGGCTATCTACAGAATCGCGCAGCACAACATCGGCCGGATTACGGCGTGCGCCGGTCACTTGCCCTTCGGTCATAAACTCGGCCTGAACTATGTTGGTGAGTACCTCGTTGGCACGTCCGCGGGCTGCCGGCAGGTTGATATGGGGCGCATATCGGGCAGGGGCTTTGAACAGTCCGGCCAGCATGGCGCTTTCCGCCAAGGAGATTTGGCGGATGTCTTTGTCAAAATAAAAGCGCGCCGCAGCCGCAACCCCAAAAGTGCCACCGCCCATGTAAGCGCGGTCCAGATAAAGCTTTAAGATTTCGTCTTTGGACAAATGGGCTTCCAGCCAAAGCGCCAGATAGGCTTCCTTGATTTTCCGTGTGATCGTCCGTTCGTTCGACAGGAAGAGGTTCTTGGCCAACTGTTGTGTGATGGTTGAGCCACCCTGCACCACGTCATTGGCGCGCACATTTTCCGACATCGCACGGGTCAAGCCGACGATATCAATCCCATAATGCTCATAAAACCGCCGATCCTCGGTTGCCAGAACCGCTTTGACCAAATGATCAGGTAGCTCTTCGATCGGAGCAGCGTCGGCATGCAAAATGCCGCGTTGTCCGATTTCGTTGCCATAGCGGTCAAGGAAGGTAACGGCGAATTCTTCCTGATCGCGCCAATTGGAAGACACTTCTTCGGCGGCCGGTAGTGCAAATGCCAACAGCAAAACCGCCCCGGCGGTGCCCAGCGTGGCCGCTTCACCCAACAGTTCGGCAATCGCCCGATTGATCCCGTAGACGCGAAAGCGCCGGAAGAAGATGACGATTTCTTCCCACGTCTCGCCGGCTGCAAATTTTGACTCATATAGGCTGGTATCTATCCACGCGTCCAACCCAAGCAGGAAAGCAGACCGACGCTTTCGTGTGGTCTTCTGGTTACTTTTAAAAGGATCAAACTTTTCGTCCATGGGCCCGAAGAACGTTTGCTTTACTTTGTCTGGTGTACCGCTTCGGTACACCCGGACTCAAGAACAATCTTTTCAATTGTTTGGTCCCGTCTCCTCGTGCGCGATGCCACCTTCATGGGCATCTTTCAGATATTGCTGGGCAATCATCAATCCCTTCAGCGGGCGCAGCGGCGCTATACACACGAAAGCCAAAACAACAAGCGACATAAAGATGTTGAGCCAAAGGGGTGCGCCGACACCAAAATGCATCCAGAGCACGAAACCAAACCCGAAAAGACAAGCAAAACTGATGACAAAAAAAGCAGGGCCGTCACCGGCATCAGCAAATCCATAGTCCAAACCGCAAGCGCGGCAGCTAGGGCGTATTTGAAGAAAGCCTTCATAGAGATCGCCCGACCCGCATCGCGGGCACTTTCCCCGAAACCCAGTTTCAAACGGCGATAGCATGTCATAGCGTTTGTTCTCATCAGAGGGCATATGAAAAAAATCCTCAATAATAGGAATATTGTCTTGACGCCGTGACGCCGGTCAAGTATACCTATGACATAATCAGAAAAGTGCGTCGATCAGACCAAATGATCGACAGTGTGGTTTCCCGTCGCATGATTGAACAGTTGAACACCGTTTCCTCGGTGGCCGCGATGCTCGTGCGGGCGCTCGAGCGCGCCGCAAAGCTTTATGAAGAGCGCGTTAAATCGACGGAAACCTATGATCCAAAGCTAATGGATGAGGGCGTCAGGCTTGCGACTGCGTTGGATCGTTTGCGCAAGGCAGGCGAAGAAATTGCAACACATGAACTCAATCAGACATCGACACAAAATGACGTGCAAACCCGTGACTTAGTAACAAAATTGGAAACAGAAATTGAGGCCACAATCGCCCAGCGTGTGGCGGCGTTTGCTGATGGCATACCCGCCCAGTGTCCACAATGCGGTGCTGAACTGCCAAAGCTGGAGGTTGCGAAATAGTCAACGCCCGCCTACAAAAAATGACTGGCTCACTTGGTTGCTGATCGGCGGACGTGGTTCCGGCAAAACGTTGGCGGGTGCGACATGGGTGCACTATCTGGCAACCGGTATGCGACCCGCAGCAACAGTGCCGACGGCGCCAATCGCACTCATCGGCGAAACCATTCATGAAGTGCGTGAGGTGATGATCGATGGCCCCTCCGGCATTCGACAAGTCGCGTCTTTTGAACGTCCTGTCTATGAAGCAACGCGCCGTCGCCTGATTTGGCCCAATGGCTATGTTGCTCGCGTTTTTTCAGCGCATGATCCCGAGGGGCTTCGTGGTCCTCAATTTGCGGCATGTTGGGCCGATGAGTTGGGCAAATGGCCAAATGCGCAGCAGGTCTGGGACATGTTGCAGTTTGGATTGAGGTTGGGAAAATGGCCACGTCAGATGGTGACGACGACGCCGCGGTCAATGAAATTGCTGCGTTCGATCATCGACGACCCCAAAACATGCGTGTCGCACATGACAACGGCGGAAAACGCGCAGAACCTCGCCCGTCCGTTTCTGGCGGCGATGACCAAGCAATATGGCGGAACTAGGCTGGGACGTCAGGAGCTGGATGGTCAATATCTGGAAGAAATAGAGGGCGCGCTTTGGTCCTCAAAACTGTTGGATCAGAACCGGAGCATAGCTGCGCCGGCCCTGACCCGGATCGTCATTGCAGTCGATCCGCCCGTGACAAGCAAATCGTCGTCAGATGCATGCGGGATCATTGCAGCAGGCATAACGGATGATGGGCACATCTATGTTTTGGGCGATCACTCGCTCAAGGCTGCTTCACCTGCCCGATGGGCGCAAAAAGTGTGTGATGTGTACCATCTTCTTGGCGCGGACACAGTTATTGCAGAGGTCAATCAAGGCGGAGAGCTCGTACCGACCATGATAAAAAACATCGATGCGTCCGTGCATGTAACGAGCGTGCACGCCCGCAAAAGCAAATATATGCGTGCTGAACCGGTTTCGCTGCTCTACGAAAAAGGCCAAGTCTCACATGTGGGAACACTCGCAGCGCTTGAAGATGAGATGTGCAACTTTGACCCGTCTGGTCGGGCCAATGGTCACTCACCGGACCGTGTCGACGCATTGGTTTGGGCCGTCGCCGGATTGACCGCCAGCGGCACGGTGCGCCCCCAAATTCGACCCATCTGATACCCCAAGAGAGGGAATTATGAATAAAAAGGAAGCTACCCACCGGTGGCCGACGCGATGGTTTGCGCGTGCACACAAGGAAAAAGTCGGCAAGACGCTCGCCAGGAAAAGTGCGATCACATCTGCCTTCGTGACCGGACAGTCACAGCATACACCGGTCAACTTTGCCGCGATGGCCTCGGAGGGGTATGGTCGTAATCCGATCGTCTACCGCTGCGTGCGCATGATTTGCGAAGCGGCAGCATCGGTTCCCTGGACCGGATATGAGGGCACGCAAGAAGCATCCGCCCACAGTGGCCTTGCACTTATCGAGCGGCCCAACGGGCAGGAGACGCGTCAGGCGTTTTTGGAAAAGCTGATCACGAGCCTCCTTTTGTCCGGAGACGCATTTGTTGAGCGTGTCGAGCCTGTTCCGAGCATGCACAAGTTTTTCGTTCTTCGTTCCGATCATGTAAGCGTTGAAACGGATGCCGCAGGTTGGCCGACAGCACTTTGTGTACGGCGTGCCGGCAAAAAGAAAATGCTGATGTTAGACGACGGGGGAAGCCTCGGCGAAGCGTTGCATCTGCGTTTGATCGATCCGCTAAGCGATGTGCACGGCCAATCTCCATTGCAAGCAGCCATTTCGGCGCTCGATGTGCACAATGCCGCCGCCCTTTGGAACAAGTCACTCCTGGACAACGCTGCCAGGCCGAGTGGAGCGCTGATTTATGCGCCTTCAGACAATTCCAGCCTGACACCGGAGCAATTCGAAGCCCTTAAGGGAGAGTTGGACGCCAGTTTTTCCGGTAGCCGAAATGCCGGCCGACCCCTTTTATTGGAGGGCGGGCTTGATTGGAAAGCGATGGGACTCACCCCGTCTGACATGGATTTCATTGAAACGAAGAATAATGCCAGCCGAGAGATCGCGCTCGCGTTCGGCGTACCGCCGATGCTGCTTGGTATTCCCGGCGACAATACGTTTGCAAACTATCAGGAGGCCCAACGTGCGTTCTACAGGCTGACGGTGCTTCCTCTCCTACGGCGCATCGTAGCTTCATTTACCCATTGGCTTGCCCCGGCCAACGGCATTCACTTCAGGTATGACATCGACACCGATCAGATAGAGGGGCTGGCATCCGAGCGCGACAGCCTTTGGAAACGGCTGGAAGAGGCTTCGTTCCTGACAGAGGCGGAAAAACGCGAGGCCGTTGGATATTCTCCGGTTCCTACAGGTGTGGAACAGCCCAATGCATGAAACAACAAGCGCGGCTGTCAGCGTGTTGACGGAAAAAGCCACCGGAGCGGTGATCGGATCAGCGATCTCAATTGCCTACGTTTTCCCTCAAGGTCGGCGTGATGCAGCCATCAGGTTTTTCACAGGCGTGGCCGGTGGTCTCGTTTTCGGCACGACTGTCGGTGTGAAGTTGGCTCGGGAAATGGGGATCGCCGACATTTTAAGCGAAGGTGAAACCGTGATGATGGGATCAGCTGTCGCCTCTATGGCGATTTGGTGGGTGATGGGCTTTTTGCTCAGAGCAGCGAAACTGCCCGTCGAGAAACAACCAAAGCATGGAAAAAAAGCTGAAAAAGAAGGGCACGCATGACGAATATCACGCGCAAATTTGTTTCGACAAACGCTGTCAACGTCGAGGCAGACGGATCGTTTTCCGGTTACGCCAGCGTCTTTGATGTTGTTGACTTGGGCGAGGAGCAGGTCGCGCCGGGCGCGTTCAAAGACTGCCTGAAAGCCAAGGGTGCCAAAGGCATACGCATGCTGTTTCAACATGATCCAGATGCGCCCATAGGGCATTGGACCCGCGTTGAGGAAGATCGCTATGGCCTCGCTGTATCCGGTGTCATTGACACCAACATCGAGAAAGGCCGGGAAGTCTTGTCAATGCTGCGGACCGGCGCGCTCGATGGTCTTTCCATTGGTTTCAAAGCCGTGGAAACAAATGCCGATCCGCACTCCGGCGTTCGGCGGATCATCAAGGCTGATCTGTGGGAGATATCAATCGTGACTTTTCCCATGCTCCCGCAGGCGCGTGTCCATGATGTAAAATCATCGGGCCGCTGGCCGAGTAAAAGAACGTTCGAACGGTGGCTCGTGCGCGATGCCGGGTTCACCCGACGCCAAGCCCATACCATCATTGCCAAGGGCTACAATGGATTGTGTACCGCGCGGGACGCCGGATCGAGCGCAACCACCGCCGAGGCGGCTAATGCGGCCAATGCGGACCTGGCCAAGGTCATTTACCGCGCCGCCTCCAAACTTACTTCCTAAACCAAGGACAATATTATGATGAACTCCGCAACGGAGCCCGGTCGGGCTCCGAACAGAAAAGCTATGCCTGTCGCAGCCTTGCCGGTAAGCCAGGCACAAGACGTGGCTGAAGCGTTTGACGACTTCATGCGCGCTTTTGAATCCTTCAAAGAAGCAAATGATGAACGCTTGCAACAATTGGAAACGCAAGTCGGAACGGATCCTCTGACTGTCGCCAAGGTCGACAATATCAACGCCGCGGTCGACGAACAAAAGCGCATCCTTGAGGCGCTTGTGGAAAAGGCCGCGCGAAATGTCGGCGGCGGGACGAGTTTTGGGCGGTCATCGACCATCCACAAGTCTGCGTTTGAACGCTACGTCCGCTCAGGGCAGGAAACGGGGCTTCGCGATTTGGAGGCCAAGTCGATGAACTATGGTTCCGGGCCGGACGGCGGCTATCTGGTGCCGCCGGAACTGGAGACAGATATCGGTAACCGGCTAGCGGCGATTTCACCGATGCGCGATTTGGCAAGCGTTCGGCAAGTCACCAGTGCAATTCTGAAGAAGCCTTTTGCAACCGGTGGACCCGTGGTCGGATGGGTCGGTGAGACCGATGCGCGTCCGGAAACAAATGCCAGCCAGTTGGCCGAGATACAATTCCCCACCATGGAGTTATACGCCATGCCGGCGGCAACCGCGACGCTGTTGGATGACAGCGCGGTTGATATCGACAATTGGATCGCCGGTGAAATTGAAACAGCGTTCGCCGAACAGGAAAGCGCGGCGTTCATCGCAGGCGACGGTGTCAACAAGCCCCGCGGCATCACAAACTACACCAGCATTGAGGAAAACGGATGGACTTGGGGCAATATTGGTCATGTCACCACCGGCACTGCCGGTGCGTTTGGCACCGGTGATGCTGGCGCCGGAACGCTAATCGACACGATTTATGCTCTCAAGGCCGGTTACCGCCAAAACGCGAACTGGCTGATGAACCGCAAAGCCCAGGCGGCGGTGCGTAAGCTGAAGGATGCAGACGGAAATTACATTTGGCAACCGCCATCCACCGCTGGTGAAAAAGCACTTTTGATGGGCTTTGCGGTGAGCGAAGCAGAAGACATGCCTGACATCGCCAATGGTGCCAACGCAATCGCGTTTGGCGATTTTGCACGAGGCTATCTCGTTGTTGACCGCGCCGGCATAAGCGTCCTTCGCGATCCTTATTCCGCCAAGCCCTATGTCCTTTTCTACACAACCAAACGGGTTGGCGGCGGGATACAGGATTTCGACGCGATCAAGTTTATCCAGTTCAGCGCCTAGCAAATCCGCGGGCTCATCTCGTGGCCCGCGACAAATGTCGCTGAAAAAGGCGGCGGCGTTACTCCCGCGCCGCCGCCTGAACTCTCTCAAAGCCCACCATACTGGAAAACGTCCCCATGGCATCTACGCTCGTTACCGCGCCAGCGGTCGCGCCAATAACTTTGGCCGAGACCAAGGCCCACCTTCGCATCACGCATGGTGAAGAGGATACGCTGCTCGAAGAATTGATTAAAACCGCAACGCGCTTCCTGGCTGAAAACGATGCGATTTGCGCGATCCGACAAACCTGGCGCTACTATGTTGATGACGTATCGGTCATCCATAAAGTGCATCGCTTTCCCGTCATCGGGATCAACGTTGCCACTGTGTTTGATCAGGAAGGTAACGCAACCACCTTGGCTCCGGGTGCTGTCGAACTAGACAATCGCAAGCGACCGGCTGAGTTTTGTTTTGACGGTTTGGCGAACGATGCGTTGGCCAACAATGGCGCGGAAGTCGATTTTGATATCGGGTTTGGCGATACAGCTGTGGACGTGCCCGATACGATTAAACGAGCACTGCTCGTCCTCGTTTCGCACTGGTATACGCTCCGGGTCGAAGTGGCGCCGAAAGACCAACCTGTCTCGGTGCCCGAGCAATACTCCCGACTTGTCGCCGCGTTTCGGGTGATTGGATTGGGCGGATGATCATCAAACCGCTGATGACCAATGCGGGCGACTTGAAAATGCCATTCCGACATCAATCGCCAAGTATCGCGAACGACAGTCACGGCTCGCCCCAAACCAGTTGGGTTGATCGCGGCGTCGCTTGGGGTGCGTTTGAACGGGCCAGTGCAACAACCGAAGTCAGGGCGCAGTCTGATGAGGCAGAACGGACGGCACTAATTCTTGTCAGGCACCGCATGGCCAACCCCTGTCAAGCAGGCGATCGTTTGGTTGGAGCGACCACTTGGCAGATCAATGCTGTGGCCGATCCCGACGGAACCGAACGTTTCCAGCGACTTTATTGCACCACAGAAAACGGCGGGGTCAGCGGATGAAAACGAGCATCAAAACGAACACCGCGCTATTGATTGAAGCGATCCGTCGGGCGGTCGTGCCCAAGGTCGACGCAGTCGCTGGCGCTATCGTGAACAAGCAGGACGGTGAGGCAAAACAACATGCTGACCAATGATGTCCATGAAGCGATCTTCGCGCAGCTTAAAAATGATGCTGTGTTGACGGCTTTCATGGCTCCCGGGAGCGGTGTCGTTGATGCTGTACCCAAACCACGAAACTTTCCATTTGCCTTTTTGGCTTCTGCTGAAAGCACCGATCGCTCGAGTGATATCTTCAGCGGGCAGGCGCACAATGTCTTGTTTGAAGTCTGGTCTCGAGCCGCCAACCGCAGCGAGTGTCTCAATATCGCGGAACGGATCGAAACCCTGCTTGTTGAAGACAGTTGGGACGCTCAGGACACACATGTAACCACTCGAAGTCCCTTGGGATGCGTGACCTTCCATGATCGGCAAAGCCGCGCGTTTGTCGCCCGGCTTCGTGTGCGACTGACGACCGAACCCAAATAATCAAACCCACGTAAAGTACGGAGGTCCTTGATGACCGCGCAACCTGGCAAGGACATGCTGCTAAAGTCTGTCGCTCCTGACAGTTCCACAACCACCATAGCGGGGCTGCGGACCAAACGCCTGACACTCAATGCTCAAAGCGTCGACATTACTGACGCGGATTCGTCGGGCCAGTGGCGCGAGTTGTTGGCCGGATCCGGTCAGCGGCGGGCCTCGTTGAACGCGTCTGGAATTTTTAAAGATCAAGCCAGCGATGAAATTACCCGTTCACGTTTCTTCAACGGTGATGTTGCTGATTGGCAATTATTGATCCCCGACTTTGGAACCCTGACCGGCCCCTGGCAAATTGCCTCGCTGGAATATGCCGGAACCTTCGATGGCGAGGTTACATTTGACATTGCCATGGAGAGTGCCGGTGCACTCACTTTCGAGGCTGTCCCATGATCATCAATCCAAGACGCGGAGAGATCAGCGCGCGGCTCGGCGGCGCCGATCGTCGGCTATGTTTGACATTGGGTGCTTTGGCTCAATTGGAGGCCGATTTCGGCGTTGACGACTTACAGGCATTAGGAAGCCGTTTCGCTGCTGGCCGTTTGTCTGCCCAAGATTTGATCACCCTCCTACACGCCGGATTGTGCGGCGGCGGCAACAGCTTTACGCGCCAAGAGGTTGAACAACTCGACTGCGAAGGCGGGTTGCCGGGCTATGCCCAGATCGTCGCCAAGCTGCTCGCCGTAACTTTTGGTGACGCTAACAAAGGTCAACATGATAGCGCCTGAACATGCTCCATTTCCATGGGGCGAGGTGATGGCGTTCGGATTTGGCCACCTGCGCCTTTCACCATCAGCTTTTTGGTCGATGACACCCATGGAACTGGCGGCAGCAATGCGGGCCCATGGCGTCGGTGTGGCCGATAGCCGGTCACTAACATCTCTTCGCAAACTCATCAACGACAGCTGTTTTCAGGAAAGGCACTGATATGGAAGAGGAATTCAAGGTCTCGGTAATCGCTGATACCGGTCCCTTCGAGACCGCGCTGGCGGCACTGGAAAAGCAAGCCAATAGTTTCGGCAACACGCTCACCAGTGCGCTGAAATCGGCGGTTTTAGACGGTGAAAACCTCAGTCAAATATTGCGTGATGTTGCCGTGCAACTGTCCAATCAAGCTTTGAACGCCGGACTCAAACCGCTTTCTGATATGGTCAGCACGCTTTCCGGCAATATTTTTTCATCATTGTCGTCTGCATTGCCGTTTGCGCAAGGCGGCGTCATCGGCGGCGGCGGTCACGTGCTTTCCCAGCCCTCTATTTTTCCGGTAAGTGGTGGCCGGATGGGCGTTGCTGGCGAGGCTGGCGCTGAAGCCATTTTACCGCTGTCGCGCGGTCCTGACGGGTCGCTCGGGATTTCGGCACAAGGTCAGACCAACGGCTCTCCTGTCGTGGTGAACATCTCAACTCCCGATTTGGCCTCGTTTCAAAGATCAGAGGCCCAACTGAGCGCAACTGTTGCGCGCGCGGTCGGCCGTGGCCGCAGGAGCATGTGAGTCCGCATGTTTGATGATGTCCTTTTTGAGCCGCGCATTCCGTTGCGCCCGGCGGTAACAACAAGCTTCAACGTCGATAAGGTCTTGCTTTCATCTGGCTTTGAGCATCGCAACGCGCGCACGCAATTTGGTCGCAAAACCTATCACGTACCGATTGGCCAACGGCCCATTGCCGAGTTGATGGAAATTCTTGATTTCTTTGCAGCGCGCAAAGGCAGTTTGCGGGCATTCAGATTTCGCGATCCTTTTAGCGCAGATACCGCTTCGGTCGGCGCCATGGTGACCGCGTTGGATGTCCAGCTTGGGGTTGGTGATGGGGTCGCCTCCCAATTCCAACTTTTCCAAAGAAACGGCCACTTCATCACAAAGCCCGTTATTGAGTCGGTTCTCGTGGCGGTCGGTGGCCAGTCTCTGGATGCAACTGCGTTCTCGGTTGATGGACATACCGGGCAGGTGACGATGGCGACTGAACCCGCAGAAGGTGCAGCAGTAACCGCAGGCTGCGTGTTCGACACACCTGTAAGGTTCCAGAACGATGCTTTGACCTTGCAGCAGACAAATACGGGTGCTGGCGAAATAGATGATCTGGTGCTGCTTGAGGTGATGGAATGAGAACGTTTCCCTTGGCCATGACCGACGCCCTCGCATCATCGGCAACAACGATCTCCAATGCTTGGATCATCAAACGAACGGACGGGCTCGTGATTGGATTGACCGATCATGACACGCCATTGCTGGTCGATGGGGTGGATTGCCAGCCCTTGGACGGGGTCGATCGATCGCGTCTTGAAGCCAGTGTCGGTACAAACTCTGATACAGCAAGTTTGACCGGGATATTGTCATCCGACCGCCTGAGCGAGGAAGACATTGAAAACGGCCTTTTTGACGACGCGTACCTCGAGCATTACCTCGTCGACTGGTCTGACGCGGAAAAAAACGTCAAGCTGCGCACACACATCATGGGCGAGATCAGGCGCGAGGATGGCGCTTTTGTTGTTGAGCTGCGCGGGGCGGCGGGTCTGTTATCAAGGCCGAACGGCAGATATTTTACGCGCTCCTGTTCGGTTCGCTTTTGCGATGCCGATTGCGGGCTAAACGAGGCTGACTTCTCATACCCTGTGTCGGTACTTGGTTCACTGCAGTCTAACATTTTTTCCGTAGCACTGCCACCCGACCTACATCCCGACAAGTTTAATCATGGGTTGATCCGGCTCAATGGTGATGGCTTGGAATGGATAATCCAATCAGTGGTCGCAATGTCGGACGGCTGCCGCCTAACGGTTGCGGGAAACGTGCCAGAAGACCTTGAATTTCCGTTACCATCTACGCTTGTCGAGGGGTGTGATCGCAGCTTTTCTACCTGCCGGGATCGCTTTGCCAATACAGTGAATTTTCGAGGCTTTCCCCATATGCCGGGGAACTACCAAATCTTGAGTTACGTCGATGAGGAGAGCCGTCATGACGGCGGGCCGATCGTACCTTGACCGGTCAACGCTTTCGGCAGCGTGGGTGAGCGCCGCGCGCAGTTGGCTGGGCACGCCTTACCGTCATCAAGCCTGCCGGAAGGGCGTGGGAGTCGATTGCGTTGGTTTCGTCGCCGGGGTTTGGTCTGAGGTTTATGGCGCCATGCCTGAATACCGACGTGACTACACCCGCGATTGGGCCGAGACTGGAAAAGTGGATCGCCTTTTGGAAGCGTGCCGTCGTGCCTGTTGCCAGCGATCAAATGTGTTTGAGGCCGAGCCGGGCGACATTTTGTTGTTTCGCATAAGGCCCGAGGCGATGGCAAAACATGTAGCGATATTCTCAGGCGATCATCACATGATCCATGCCGGCGAACGCCGCACGGTCAGCGAAGTTAAAATACAAAACTGGTGGCGTCGCCGCCTTGTCGGCGTTTTTGCGCCACCCCTCCAATCTGAAATCTAGGTTCGCATGGCAACTCTTGTCTTGAAAACGGCCGGCAGCTTTGTCGGCAGCTTTTTCGGCCCTTGGGGCTCTGCTATCGGCTCCGCGGTTGGGGCGATGGCGGGCAATGCGATCGACCAGCAACTGTTTGCACCATCTTACGAGGTGGAAGGCCCAAGGCTCGATGGCACGCCGGCGATGACAGCAGAAGAAGGCGTGCCGATCCCCCGCGTTTACGGCACGGTGCGAATTTCAAGCACGGTGATTTGGGCAACGCGCTTCGATGAGGCCCGGCGCCGAGAACGCCAAGGCGGCAAGTCGTTCGGTGGCGGTACAACCGTCACCAGCTACTCTTACAGCGTTAGTTTTGCTGTCGGATTGTGTGAGGGTCCAATTGCAGGCATCCGAAGGGTGTGGGCCGATGGAAAAGAACTTGACCATACGGAAATCAATTTCCGGCTCTACCGTGGAACAAATGATCAACTGCCTGATGACCTGCTTGCTGCCAAGCAAGGACAGGGCAATGTGCCAGCTTATCGCGGGTTGGCCTACGTGGTGTTTGAGGATTTGGATCTTGAGCGCTTCGGCAACCGGGTGCCCCAGATTGAGGTGGAGGTTATTCGCTGCATTGGTGACCTTGAGAACAGTCTAACGGCCATATCCATCATTCCGGGGTCAACAGAACATGGCCTTGACCCCGAACCTGTTCGGTACAGGCCGGACGGGAAGACTATCGAACTGAACAGGCATATCATGTTCGGTGAAACCGATTGGCATGCCTCCGTCGACGAATTGTTGACCGTCGCTCCCAACCTTAAACACGCGTCATTGGTCGTTTCCTGGTTTGGTGATGATTTGCGTGCTGGCGAATGCAAAATCCGACCTGGAATTGTCGATCGGTCGGGCGCGGGCGAAACCAGACAATGGCAGGTGTCGGGGCGCGACCGCGCCAGCCCCGATGTGCATGTCGTGAGCCGATATGGCGATGCCGCAGCGTATGGCGGGACGCCCAATGATGCGAGCGTTGTTGCGGCCATCGCGGATCTGAAACAAAGAGGGATAGCAGTCACACTCAATCCGTTCCTGCTGATGGATGTCCCACAAGGCAACAGTCTTCCATCCCCTTACAACGCCGAACCGCATCAACCCGCTTATCCTTGGCGCGGGCGCATCACCTGTTTTCCGGCGCGCGGCGAAACGGGAAGCGTTGAGCGCACAGCCGCCGCCCGTACACAGTTGTCCTTGTTTTCCGGAACGACCGCCGCCAACGCTTTTTCAACGCAGGGAACACAAGTCACTGCTGATAGCGGTGTGGGGTGGGACTACAGAACATTTATCCTCCACTACGCGCATTTGGCTGCCGCTGCTGGTGGCATCGACACGTTTGTCATTGGCAGTGAATTGCGCGGTCTGACCCAAGTGCGCGATGACGCCGACCAGTTCGCTTTTGTCGAGGCTATGGTGGCGTTGGCAAATGATGTTCGCGCAATACTCGGGCCAAACACAAAAATCACCTATGGTGCTGATTGGACTGAATATTTTGGTTTTCAACCCGATGATGGGTCGGGCAACATTTATTTTCATCTTGATACACTCTGGGCCTCGTCATCCGTCGATGCGGTAGGTATTGATATGTATGCGCCGCTTAGCGATTGGCGCGAGAGCGATGCTTTGCGTGGCGACAATCCCGATGGGTTTTCCCACCATGCGGACCGCGATGCCATGAAAAGGCAGGTGGAAAGCGGTGAGGGCTTCGAGTGGTACTACGCTTCGGACGAAGCCCGCGACACCCGTTCAAGAACCGCCATCACCGATGGCGCTTATGGCAAGGATTGGATTTTCCGATTTAAGGATGTCACCGGCTGGTGGTCCAACCCGCATTATGACCGACGTGCTGGTGTTGAGCTTCTCGACGCCAGTCCATGGCAGCCGAAAAGCAAGCCGGTTTTTCTTCTTGAAGCCGGGTGCACTGCACTGCGCGGCGGGGCCGTTCAACCCAATGTTTTCCCGGACACCAAATCCAGCGAGAACGCCCGGCCACGTGGCGCAACTGGCGCATTGAGCGATGCTGAACAGCGCGCGTTCCTCTTGGCACACCTGCGTTACTGGGCCGAAGTCAAAGCAGTGCTTGGCTCCGATGCGCCAGTGGATCCGGATCGAATTTACGCTTGGGCGTGGGATGCGCGACCTTATCCGGCTTTTCCCGTGTCTGCCAGCGTTTGGGGCGATGGTGACAATTGGCATGGCGGGCATTGGCTGAACGGACGCCTGGGCACGGCACCGGTTAGTGAGACGATGCGGCAGATATTTGCCGATTTCGACGCATCAGAAGCAAATATTGGGGATATTCCACATGTCATGGACGGGTTGGTAGTGGCCGCGCCACGTGATGCGCGTTCGGTCCTGGACCCGTTGACCACCCTTTATGATTGCGTGGTGCGCGACGACACGTCAAACACAGCGCCGGTCACCGTAACCGCGACGCTAAATGGGGGAACAACTGTCATTCCCGCAGGCGAGCTGGCAATCTCTGAAAATAAACCTGAACGACTGTTTTCAAATGCGCAGCGCGATGAAGTCCTCTCATCGGTTTTGGTGACATTTCGCGATCCACTTTATGACTACAAGAGGCTGGCCCAAACGGTTCGACCATCGACCGCTGACGGTTCTTTTCAAGCCGAGCTTACCGCGCCCGGCTTGATGCGGCGATCTGTGGCACAGCAAGTTGCTCATAATTGGGGTGCCCGCATGATGGATCGTGCAGCGAGCGTGGAGTTTGAACTTCCAATGAAATGGATCGGCTTGCAAACTGGTGATTTGATCACTTTTGACGACATGCCGGATACCAAGCGATGGGTCGTCGATCGGTTGGAAATTGAAGACCGCATTCATGTGACTGCCCGTGCCTACAAACCGGACAGCGCTTATGTGGGCGCCCCAGGCCAAGCCGCAGCTGCTGACCCGCCTCATGTCACCGGCGATTTTGGAAGCATCCCCGATCATGCTCTTTTGGATTTGCCGGCCAGCGATACATTCCAGGACCATGAAAGTTTCATGGCTGCAGCTGTCAGGCCGGCATCGCGCTCAACACTGATCTACACATCACTCGATGGCGCGGAACATGGTCTTACAGCAGAGCTGCCGGAAAACGCACTGATGGGTACGCTTCTGTCAACGCTTGCTGCAGGACCCACCGCAACTTGGGACACCGGCAATCTGCTGGAGATTGAAGTGGCGGCCGGTGAGTTTGCTAGCGTCACCGATGCAGTGACGCTTGGCGGGGCCAATCTGGCAGCTGTTGAAAAAACAACGGGTTGGGAAGTTATCGCGTTCTCGCAGGCAGAAGAAACCGCGCCCGGTGTTTGGCGGCTTTCGCGGTTGCTGCGTGGCCTCGGTGGTACCGATGATTTGGTGCCTGTAGAGAGCTTGGCGGGCGCGCGCTTTGTCTTGCTTGATAGTGCTGTGCGTCCTGTCGGGATCCGTGCCGACGAATTGGGTCGCGAAGTTTCTTTGCGCGTCGGCGAGAGCGGAAGGCCATTGACCGACCGCTACTTCGCGTCCTCGGTTGCAACACCGGGCATGAGGGCTCGTTTGCCGATCAGACCGGTGCATTTGCGGGCGTATCGGAATGAAGATGGAAGTCTTGAAGTCAATTGGATACGCCGCGCCCGCAGGCATGGTGATGATTGGTCGTCGCTCGAAGTCCCGCTGGATGAAGACTTCGAACGTTATTCCGTCACAGTAGAGGGCGCAGGCAATGAATTGGTACTGGAAGCACAAGCCAGCCATCTAAGCATAGCAGTTCCGGCCCTTTTGGGTGCCGGTATAGGCTTAAACGACCCCTTGAACATCTCAGTTGCCCAGATCAGCCGGGCCATCGGTACTGGTCTTGCAAGCACGGTCACTATCGACCCTTAAACCGTCCATCACCCACCTGAAAGGAAATCACCATGATTGATAAAAAGCCTTGGTACCTGTCGCGCACCGTTTGGAGCGCAGCTATCAGTGTCGCAGCGACTATGGGCGCGATGCTTGGCCTACCGGTTGGCGACATAGATCAGATCGCGCTCACTGAAGCGGTATTACAGACCATCGCCGCTGTTTCCGGTGTTGTGGCCATTTTCGGCCGCGTAACGGCCACGCACCAATTGGAATAGTCTTATTCAGATTGCGTTCAGACAGAGGCTGCTACACACCAGGCATGATGAAAAAACCAAGCCACATATATGCTTTTGCATTAGCCGCGGGGTTGGCGTTGTCGCCAACAAGCTCGATGGCCAATACTATGCTGCTGGCCCAGAGCGGAAGCTGTCAGGCAGCTGGAAACAGAGTTGCCGCCCAAAATGGGGCGACACTCGTCAGTGCTCAGGAAGTTAATTCTGGCGGCCGCGCGGTTTGTCGCGTGGTTATTCTTAAACCGGCTCAAGGTGGGCAGCGGCCCAAACGAGAGACGATTCAGGTGCCAAAATAGTGAAGTTTTCCCTCGAGCGCCGCTACCCGTTTGCATCGTGATCGATGATTGATATGTAGGAGCATCTTATTGCGCGGAGTTCCTGCATGCGCCTCTTGCTCGTTGAAGACGACACCGATTTAAACCGGCAATTAAAGTCCACTCTGGAAGAGGGTGGCTATGTCGTCGATGCCGCGTTTGACGGTGAGGAAGGCCATTTTCTGGGCGACACGGAACCATATGATTGCGTCGTTCTCGACATCGGTTTACCTCAAATGGATGGTATCAGCGTGCTTCAAAGGTGGCGCGAAGACGGTCGTTTAATGCCGGTGCTGATCCTCACCGCCCGTGATCGCTGGAGCGATAAGGTTGCGGGCATTGATGCAGGGGCCGATGACTATGTCACCAAGCCATTTCATACCGAAGAGGTCTTGGCCCGCGTGCGTGCTCTTATCCGCCGGGCAGCCGGGCACGCGGTCAATGAATTGGTTTGCGGTCCGTTGGTGCTTGATACGAAATTGTCAAAGGCATCGGTAAATGGCACGACGCTGAAACTGACTTCCCATGAGTTTCGGCTCCTGTCCTATTTGATGCATCACAAGTCCAAAGTGATTTCACGAACCGAGCTGATCGAACATCTGTATGATCAGGACTTTGACCGGGACTCCAATACGGTTGAAGTCTTTATTGGACGATTGCGCAAGAAAATGGGCGTGGATCTGATTGAGACCATCCGGGGGCTGGGGTATCGGCTCAATGAACCGGGCGGTAAGGCTGGCAACGCGTGATACCCGCTTCGACGTCGATGACCAGTCGGATCATCGTCTTTACAAGTATCTTCACCATCATTGCCATTGCTCTGTTGGCCTGGTTCCTGATCGCCCAGTTTCGCGCCAACGCTTTTTCCGCGCTTACAAGTGTCCAACAGGCTCACCTGTTTAACCTTTTGGCTGAAGTCGATGTAGACGGAGAAGGCAGGCTCGTCGGTCGGCCACGCCTGGGTGATCCACGGTTTGATGACCCCGGCAGTGGATGGTATTGGCAGGCGACCATCATTGATAGCGACAATCAACGTCCATTGCGCTCACCCTCCTTGGAGCAAGACACTGTCCAGCGTGTGCCACTGGGCGAGGAGCCCTTCGACGCTTCGTTTCAGCGCGCCTATGTTCTGCCCGATAAAAACGGGGTGCTAATTCGCGTGGTCGAAACCGAGTTTGAGGTTGGCGACGAATCGACCGCGATCAGGCTTCAGACAACATCCAACTTTTCGCAGTTTCAAGCAGGCGTTGATGCCCTGCGTCGAAACATCATCGGGATATTGTCGGCGTTTGGGGTTGGGCTGCTTGTCCTTAACGCGTTTCTTATCCGGATTGGTTTGCGCCCATTGTCGACAGCGCGTGAAGAATTGGTCGAAGTCCAAGGCGGCAACCAGGCAAGACTAGAGGGCCGATATCCCGCTGAAATCGCACCGCTGGCGGGCGAAATAAACACGCTGATCGACAACAACAAGCGTGTCGTTGAGCGCGCACGAACGCAGGTCGGAAATCTAGCCCATGCCTTGAAAACGCCGATCGCCGTTCTTCGCAACGAAGCCGGTCACGATAAAGTTCCCGGATCCATGGTGCGCGAACAGGTCGAAGAGATGAACACCTATGTTCAAAACTATCTGCAACGTGCCCAGATCGCAGCGCAGGCCGGCGGCGCGGTCTTCCGGTCAGATGCGCTAGCGGTGACCGAAAAGCTGGTAGGCGTCATGCGCAAACTCAATCCTGAAAAGGAATTTCAGCTTTTCAACAAGGATGACCAAGCCATCATTTTTGCCGGGGAGCAAAGTGACTTCGAAGAAATACTCGGAAACCTTTTTGAAAACGCTGCCAAATGGAGCGCAAGTCGCGTGCTCTGCACGCTCGATGCAACTGCAGCAGGCGCGGCCCATTTCCTCATTGAAATTGAAGATGACGGGCCAGGCATTCCAGAGGAAAAGAGGCAAACGGCCCTCAAGCGCGGAAAGCGGCTGGATGAAGCGGTTCCCGGGACCGGACTTGGCCTTTCGATTGTGGCAGATACGGTTGAGGCCTACAAAGGAAGCCTGATGTTACAGCAATCACGATGGGATGGCCTCAAAGTTGCCATAAAGCTGCCTTTGGCCCGTTAGAGAGCGGCGCCGACAATCAGTCTCCCGGTTTGCCGATCTTTGGATTGATTTTGTGTGACGGGACGCCCTATCTGAGTGCTATGATATTTTTGCCAAAGAAGTTGTTTTTGACCTTTTGGTTGATGGTGCCGATGACATTGTCGGCGTGCCAAACAACGGGCTTGGTATTTGGCGGCAGCGAAAAGGCGCTATCCAGTCCTCAGCTCATCGCCGCCCTCAATGGCGGGCTTGTCGGGCAAGTTTCGGCGCTTGAACTTACAAACACCGACCAAAGGTTGGCGTTGGCCAGCGAATATCGTGCGCTGGAATATGCTGCGCCGGGGGAGCTGGTCACATGGCAGTCTTCCGCAGTGGCATTGGCAGGGCAGGTAACCGCCTCGCAACCCTATCGGGTAGGGTCGCAGAATTGCCGACAATATTCGCACCGCATTTTCAGCACCCAAGTCACTGCTTCGGGTAGCGCGCCGGCTGCGGCCCACGGGACAGCTTGCCGAAATATTGACGGCAGTTGGAACCTGTTGGGCAGGTCTTGATTGGTGCGGGCAGTTGTCGCACATGATACGAAATGGCGAGCTTAGAAAAAACCGGCATGTTAAGAAATCACCATGTTTTGGATAATTGCATCAGCGTTGACAATCATTGCTGTATTGATCGCGTTTTTCCCACTTGTGAAAAGTGCTCGTAACCCGGGCGTTGAGGCAAGTGAAGAAGCCGAATTTGACACTGCGGTCTATCGGGACCAGTTGGCGGAGCTGGACGCTGACAGGGCCCGCGGTACCATTGATGCTGTAGAACTTGATCAAGCGCGGGTCGAAGTTGCAAGACGAATAATCGCGGTTGAAAACAGGCGCGACGCCCTCACCTTGGTAGGCGGTGGGCGGAAAAATGGTTTCGTTGGACCGGCGTTTGCCCTTCTGTTTGTGCCCGCAATCACACTGTTGTTTTATCTGGAGACCGGATCACCTGAACTGGAAGCCCAACCGCTGGCAGCGCGTCTCAATCAAGTTGCACCGACCAACGTGTCGCAGGAAATCACACTCATGCTGGAGCGGGCCGAAGAGCATCTTACGGTAAACCCCAATGACGTACGCGGGTGGGATGTTGTGGCGCCTGTTTATTTACGCATCAATCTATACGACAAGGCGGTCACCGCCTATGGCAACGCCATTTCGCTCGATGGTGCAACGGTTGGCCGACTGTCTGGTTTGGGCGAAGCTATGGTATCCGCAAATGGCGGAATCGTTTCCGGTGAAGCCCTCACGCGTTTTCAGGCTGCCCTGCAAATCGATCCTGCCGATGCGCGTACCAACTTTTTCGTTGCGCTCGCCGCCGCCCAATCCGGTAATCTCGAAGAAGCTGAAAAGCGTTGGCTTGGTTTGGTTCAAACTGGTGATCAGGAACGGTGGACGCAAATGGCGCAAACGGCACTCGCGCGTTTGCCCTCTTCGCCGACACGCGGTGCGGCGCCGCAAGTAGATGACGATCAGCGCCAAGCGATTTCGCAATTGCCGACGGACGAACGAAACGAAATGATCCTGTCTATGGTCGAGGGCCTTGATGACAGGTTGAAGACTGATCCCAATGACTTAGAAGGTTGGATGCGTCTTATTCGCGCAAGAATGGTGCTCGGGCAGACCGATCTTGCGCAACTGGCTTTGGCCAACGGTGCAAGAGCTTTCGAAGGAGATGAAGATGCGCGCAGTTCTTTGCTTTTGCTGGCGAAAGAACTGAACCTGGCGTTGGAGGAGGAGGGAACATGACCCGCAAGCAAAAACGCGCTGTCGTGATTTTTTCCGGGTTGGCTGTCCTTGGCTTGGCAGCAATCCTCGTTCTGACTGCGTTGAGCGAACAGGTCACGTTTTTCCGCACCCCGACTGATTTGCATGCAGAAGATGCCGGTAGCCTCGACCGGATACGTTTGGGTGGCCTTGTCACCATGGGTTCGGTCCAAAATCTCAGTGATGCACGGGTGGAGTTTGCGGTTGAGGACGCTGACCATGTAATCAAGGTGCGCTACGCCGGTATTTTGCCAGACTTGTTTCGCGAGGGGCAGGGGATTGTTGCCGAGGGCAAGTTGAGCCCCGCCGGTTACTTTGAAGCCGACACCGTTTTGGCCAAACATGATGAAACCTACATGCCAAGAGAAGTCGCTGACGCCTTAAAGGAGCAAGGTCACTGGAAAGGCAGTGAAACGGAAGCCAACGGGGAGGTCTACGACAAATGATCATCGAACTTGGTCATTATGCGCTGGTCCTCGCCCTAGCTCTTTCGATCGTGCAATGTGTGGTGCCGCTTTGGGGGTTGAGAACGCATGATGATCGGTTGACCGGGTTGGCGCCAAGCCTCTCCATTTCGGCTTTTCTCATGGTGCTGCTGGCTTTCGGGGCGCTCACTTGGGCGTATGTGACTAGTGATTTTTCGGTCCGCAACGTCTGGGAAAATTCATTTTCCGCAAAACCCTTCATATACAAGATATCGGGCGTTTGGGGCAACCATGAAGGGTCTATGCTGCTGTGGATACTAACCCTGACGCTGTTCGCCGCTCTGGTTGCTCTGTTTGGCGGAAATCTACCGCCGCGGTTGAAGGCTGCGGTGTTGAGCGTGCAAGGATCGATTACTGTCGCGTTTACGCTCTTCATTCTACTGACATCTAACCCGTTTGAGCGCATCGTGCCCGCGCCACTTGAGGGGCGTGACCTTAACCCGCTGCTCCAAGACATCGGATTGGCGATACACCCGCCACTTCTTTATCTCGGCTATGTCGGCTTCTCGATATGCTTCTCGTTCGCCATTGCCGCGTTGATCGAAGGGCGGATTGACGCTGCTTGGGCGCGTTGGGTGCGGCCATGGACGCTTGCAGCTTGGGTGTTTTTAACGGCCGGCATCGCGGTGGGCTCCTACTGGGCATATTATGAGTTGGGTTGGGGCGGCTGGTGGTTTTGGGACCCGGTAGAGAACGCGTCCTTTATGCCTTGGTTGATCGGCACAGCGTTGTTGCACTCGGCGCTCGTCATGGAAAAACGTGATGCGCTGAAAATCTGGACAGTATTGCTCGCAATTCTCGCCTTCTCATTTTCATTGTTGGGCACATTCCTTGTCCGTTCAGGTGTTCTGACGTCCGTCCACTCTTTCGCCACGGATCCCGAACGCGGGCTATTCATCCTTTTGATTTTGATGTTTTTCATCATCGGATCGCTGGTGCTTTTTGCACTGCGCGTTTCGACGCTGCGAAACGGCGGTGTATTTCACCCCATTTCCCGCGAAGGCGCGCTGGTGCTCAACAATCTGTTTTTGACGACAGCGACAGCGACCGTTCTGATTGGAACACTTTATCCGCTCTTGGTTGAAGCTGTGACGGGAGAAAAGATCTCAGTCGGCGCACCCTATTTCAACCTTACGTTCATTCCTCTGATGATCCCATTATTGATGGCGGTACCGTTAGGTCCGCTCCTATTTTGGAAGCGCGGTAACCTGTTCGGCGCGTTTGTTCGCATTTGGGTTGCAGCTGGCCTGTCATTGGTCGCTGCGGCAGCCATTGTCTATTGGCAAACAGGCGCGCCAGTTCTCGCGCTTTTTGGCTTTGCGCTCTCCTTTTGGTTGATCTTTGGTGCCGCGGCCGATCTTTGGTTAAAGGCGGGGCTGCCAAAAGCCTCACTTCGGGTAGCGTGGTCGCGCTTGAAGGGCCTGCCACGTTCTGTTTGGGGAACAGCCATCGCGCACGCCGGAATTGGGGTGATGACGCTCGGTATTGTCGGTGTCTCGCTCTTTGAAAGCGAAACGGTACTGAACATGAGGCCGGGTGACAGTTTGAAGCTTGCCGGTTACGAAGCGCGCCTTGAGCAGCTGCAGCCAGGTATCGGGCCAAACTACACGTACACAAAAGGTGTTTTTACCGTTTTGCGCAACGGTGCTGAAATAGGGCAAATTGAGCCGGAAAAACGCGTTTATGTTGCCAGCCGCATGCCAACAACCGAGGCGGGTATCATGACCCGCGGCGTTCACCAATTCTATCTTTCGCTGGGCGACCCTGCGTCAACGCCTGGCGTGATTGTCGTACGGGCTTGGTGGAAACCCTATGTGACCTTGATTTGGTACGGCTCTCTTCTGATGTGTATTGCTGGCGCGCTATCGTTGAGTGATAGGCGATTGCGGGTTGGCGCGCCAAAACCTGCGCGCGCGCGCCAAAAGAACCTAGGCGTACCGTCGCCGCAGCCAGCTGAGTGAGCCGCCAATGAAAAAGAGAAGGGTTTTTGTTGCTATTTTTCTCTTTTTTACCGCTGGATTGCTGCCATCTGTGGCGGTGACACCCGAAGAGATACTCGATGATCCGGCGCTGGAAGCTCGAGCGCGGGATTTGTCTGCCGAACTGCGTTGTCTCGTTTGCCAGAACCAGTCCATCGACGATTCGGACGCCGCGCTTGCCAAAGACCTGCGCGTGCTGGTGCGCGAGCGGCTGGTCGCTGGAGACAGCAACAAGGAGGTTCTGGATTTCGTGGTTGACCGCTATGGCGAGTTCGTCTTGCTCCGCCCGGCCTTGAGTGCGCAAAACGCAATACTCTGGGCGACGCCAGTGTTGGTGCTTCTGTTGGGGGGATTGTTTGCCTTCGGGTATGTCCGAAAGCGTCCCGCCATTGCCAACTCACAAATCAGTGAGGATGAAGCGGCACGCATCGCAAAAATTTTGGATGATGGTGAGGACGCCAGCCGCTAGTATACCTTCAACTTCTTGAGGGGACATTCGATGAGCATCGAAAAGCGTGAATTTAGTTCGACAACAGGCGAAACGCTTGCGGCCAGGTTTGATCGACCCGACGGCCCCGTCAGGGGATATGCGCTGTTTGCACACTGCTTTACGTGCACAAAAGACATCATAGCCGCGCGCCGGATTGCCGGTCACTTGGCAAATTTGGGCGTAGCTGTCCTTCGGTTCGACTTTACCGGGCTGGGCTCCAGCCAAGGCGAATTTGCCAATACGAGCTTTGCGTCCAACGTTGATGACCTCGTGGCTGCCGCCGACTATTTGGCGTCGAATGGCGAAGCGCCCACGCTCCTGATCGGCCACTCGCTGGGCGGCGCTGCCGTCTTGGCTGCAGCAGAACGGATCGGCAGCGTGAAAGGAGTGGCAACAATTGGGGCTCCAGCCGATGCTGAGCATGTGTTGGAAATGTTCGAAGACCGCATTGGCGACATTGAAAGGGATGGTTCAGCAGAAGTCGTGCTCGCCGGCCGGAAATTCCGGATCGGGAAGGGTTTTGTCGAGACGGCGCGTTCAACGACGCTGGACGAAAAAATCGCTAAATTACGCGCCAGCCTCCTTATCCTTCATTCACCCATTGATAATACCGTCGGAATCGAAAATGCCACGCGTATCTTTACCGCTGCGAAACATCCGAAAAGTTTCGTTTCGCTCGGAAACGCCGATCACCTTCTGACCAAAGATGAAGATGCTACGTTTGCGGCAGAGATGATCTCTGCCTGGGCTTCGAGACTTCTACCAAAAGAAGCAGCAGAACAAACTGCCGCTGATCATTTGGAACATGTCCGCGTTGCGGAGACCCGTCAGTCAAAGTTCCAAAACACGGTCCATGTCCGTTCGCATCGTTTTTTTGCTGACGAACCAACATCGGTCGGCGGAACCGACACCGGTCCTTCTCCCTACGATTTCCTTTCAACCGCCCTTGGGACATGCACATCAATGACACTTCGCATGTATGCAGACTTCAAGAAGCTCGACTTGGGTAAGGTAACTGTCGATGTCAGCCACGAGAAAATTCATGCCAAGGACTGTGCCGATTGTACGCAGGAAAGTTTGAGCGCAGGCGGTAAAATTGATCGCTTTGAACGCGTGATTTCCATCGAAGGCGTTGTTGCGCCGGAAATTGAAGAAAAGATCGTTGAAATCGCCAACAAATGCCCGGTTCACCGCACCCTTGAAGCTAAGGCAACAGTTGTCACGCGGGTTAAAACGTAGGGTTTTACCCAACCTTACCAAGTTTTCATGTTTCGGCCATGTTTGGGCAAGGATCTTCTCCCTATGTAGTGCTTATCGCGATGTGGTCATCGCATATGAATTTATTGAGGAGAGCTCCTAGAATGCTGAAATCCCGTTTGAGCAATTTTCTGGTCGTCGGTGCTGTTGTCGGCGCAGGTTTTGCTGGATACAATTGGGCAACTATTTCCGTCGCCACCGCTGAACCCGTACGTGTGGAAACCACCGTTGCGGCGCCCGGGTTTGCCGATGTGGTCGATGTTGTATCCCCAGCTGTTGTGTCCGTGCGCGTACGTTCATCCCTTCAGCCGGTGAACGAACGTTTCAACAACATGATCCCTCGCGGATTTGAGGAACTGCCTGATGGCCATCCCTTCCGTCGTTTCTTCCGCGAGTTTGAGCGCGAATTCGGCTTTGGCGACCGTCGTGGCGGTCCACGTCCTGAACGCCGCCGCGCTCGCCCGGTTTCACAGGGCTCCGGCTTCTTTATTTCTGGTGACGGTTTTCTGGTTACCAATAACCATGTGATCGAAAATGGTGAGGAATTCGCGATCATCCTTAGCGATGGCACCGAATATGAGGCGGAACTGATAGGCACTGATCCTCGCACTGATCTGGCTGTTCTGAAAGTCGATGCGCCGGTCGATTTCACTTATGTTGACTTTGCGCCAGAAGGCAAAACCCGCATTGGTGACTGGGTCGTCGCGGTGGGTAACCCGTTTGGCCTTGGCGGAACCGTGACAGCGGGTATCGTTTCAGCATTTGAGCGTGACATTGGGGCCGGTCCATATGACCAGTTTCTGCAGATCGACGCAGCTGTAAACCGCGGAAATTCCGGCGGCCCTACATTTAACCTGAACGGTGAAGTTGTCGGTGTAAACACGGCCATTTTCTCACCATCAGGCGGCAATGTGGGTATCGCTTTTGCTGTCCCGGCAAGTGTGGCGAGTGTCATTGTAGACGACTTGATTGATGACGGTAGCGTTCAGCGCGGTTGGTTGGGTGTGTCCATTCAGCCGGTGACCGATGATATCGCCGAGTCGCTGGGCCTTGATGCCGCTGCCGGTGCGCTGGTTTCGGAACTCACTGCGGGTACGCCGGCGCAGGAAGCGGGAATTCGCATCGGCGACGTGATCACGGGTGTCAACTCATCCGATGTCGGAGGTCCGCGCGAATTGTCCCGTGCAATCGCAGCATTTGATCCCGGTTCTGATGTCTCCATCAAAGTGTTTCGCAATGGCCGAGAACAAACCATCGACGTGACTCTGGGAGAGTTGCCAACCCGCGAAGAATTGGCCAGCCTTGCCCCCGACCAAGAACCGGAAGATGTCAAACCGACGTCAATGGAAGACTTCGGTTTAACTGTGATCCCGGCTGAAGATGGCAATGGTGTTTTGGTGACCGATGTCGATTCCGACAGCGCAGCAGCGCAGGCGGGCATCACCGCAGGTGACATCATTCGTGAAATCAACAACCGCCCGGTTACATCTGCAGAAGAAATCACGCAGCAGATTGACGCCGTCAAAGCACAAGGCCGCAAGGCGGCGCTGGTGCGTGTTGAAGGAGAAAACGCCAGTCGGTTTGCGGCTTTGTCACTAGACGAAGGCTGAAACTGACAGACCCCAATACCTTTCCGGCGGGTCTTTCGTCCATGTCATCCCCTCCGGTCGGAAAGGCGGCGGCAACGGGTATTCCCCCTCGCGCCCGTTGCCGCCATTCCTCTTTTGGCTTAGCTCTAATCCCATGAAAATACTCATCATAGAAGACGACAAGCCGTCAGCTGACTACCTTAAAAAGGCACTCGGTGAGGCAGGTCACGGGGCGGATGTTGCCAATGACGGTGCCAGTGGTCACAACATGGCCCAAACCGGCACCTATGATGCACTTATTGTGGATCGCATGTTGCCTGAAAAAAGCGGCTTGGAAATCATTGCCGAATTGCGCGAAGCCGGTGATATGACGCCAGCGTTGATATTGTCTGCGCTCGGCGAGGTGGATGATCGTGTTACTGGTTTGAGGGCCGGTGGTGACGATTACCTGACAAAACCATATGCTTTTTCAGAGCTATTGGCGCGGTTGGAGACGTTGCAACGGCGCGGCGCCGGCGCTGAAGCAGAGACGTTGTATCAAGTTGGCGATCTCGTGCTCAACAGATTGTCGCGTGAGGTTAAGCGCGCCGATCAAACCATTATTTTGCAGCCGCGCGAGTTCCGTTTACTTGAATACCTAATGCGTAATGCGGACCGTGTTGTAACGCGTACGATGTTGTTGGAGCATGTTTGGGATTATCATTTCGATCCGCAGACTAATGTCATTGACGTCCACATCTCGCGGCTGCGCTCAAAAATCGAAAAAGGTTTCGACAAACCATTACTGCATACGGTTCGCGGTGCAGGATATGTGATGCGCGAGTAACGGATGGGCGCACTCCCAAGGGTCATCAACACGACAGCAGTGCGGCTGTCGGCCATGTTCATTATACTCTTCGGGCTCTGCGCCCTTTTGATCATTGTCTATATGACCGCGATGGCGGCCAACTTCGTCATTCGTGAAACCCGCACAGCGGTTGAATCAGAGCTGGGAGAGTTGGCCGATATCTACGTGCGCGGCGGGTTTCGCTTTTTAGTGCGCGACATCGAGAGAAGATCGCGACGGCCAGGTGCGTTCGTCTATCTCGTCGCCGATGCTCGGGGGCGACCGCTTGCCGGCAATATAGGTGATATTGAACCGGGAATTTTGGACACGACTGGTTGGAGGAGTTTGCCGTTTCACTATGCCAGGGCAGGCGAGATAACACCACTTGCAGAACTGGGAGGCGATGCTCCACGTGCCGTTGCCTACATATTGCCCATCCAAAATGGCATTCGGATAGTTGTAGGGCGCGACTTGGCAGATCCGGTCCGTTTTCGGTCGGTAATGCAGAGATCGGTCGGCCTTGCCCTTTCGATTATGGGCATTGGTGGTATGATGATCTGGTTCCTCGTGGGCAGGCGGGCGCTCTTGCGGATCGATGCGGTAGCCGCGGCCAGCGACAACATAATTGCCGGCGATCTTAGTCAACGCCTCCCTGTCAGCAACGCCAATGATGAATTCGACCGGCTTTCGACGTCGCTCAATCTGATGGTGGGGCGCATTGAAAAGTTGAATGACGGGCTTAGGGAGGTTTCCGATTCGATCGCTCATGATCTAAAAACGCCGCTGACACGTCTTCGGAACCGCGCGGAAGATGCCATTCGCAATGGCGACAGCAAGGAAGACTATCGCGAAGCGCTTCACGGCATGCTTGGCGAGGCGGACAACATGATCGCCATTTTCAATGCGATGCTGCTCATTTCACGCGTCGAGGCGGGACATACAAAGTTCACCCCGTCGCCGGTCAATATCAGCGAAATCGCGGTTGACTTGTGTGACCTCTATGAGCCGGTGGTCGAGGACGCTGGTGGCATTATTGTGAACAAGGTCAGCGGCGACCTGACGGTTCAGGGTAACCGCGAGCTCATCGGGCAGGCATTGACCAATCTTCTCGACAACGCGGCGAAATATGGTCTGGCGGATGGAGGGCAAATCACCTTGTCGGCCAAGGACACAAAAGACGCGATAACGTTGAGTGTAGCAGATGCAGGTCACGGAATCCCGGTGACGGACCGCAAACGTGTGTTGGAACGTTTTGTCCGTCTCGATGCGAGCCGAACAAGTAACGAAAAGGTGCGTGGTTCGGGGCTTGGCCTTTCGCTCGTAGCTGCAATCATGCGCCAGCATCAAGGAAGCCTTGAGCTGGATGATGGGCAACCAGGTCTGATTGCCCGGCTCGTTTTTCCAAGGGACGCCTTTAAAAAGACCTCTTCACGAAACTGAACTGTTCTGCAATGTGATGTTTGATTTAGTGGGGTAGAGACGGACGCGCCGATGAGTTGGCAAGACAAGATCGATCCGGGTCGTTTTTCTGACGGTTTGGCCTCTGTTCTGTCGTTGGTCGGTCAACATTCGCCATACTTGGCTATCCTGCTGAAAAAATACCAAGCGTATCTATTTGACAGCCCCCACGAGACACTTGAGGATTTGGTTGCCGATGAGCTTGATGCGTTTGATGGCTTGGACGAGACGACAACGCTAACCGAGTTGAAGGCCGTGATGCGCAACGCCAAAGCACGCATTCATTTGGCGGTCGCCATCGGTGATGTTGCAGGCCTCCTGTCGCTGGACGCTGTTGTGCGCTTGCTCAGTTTAACCGCACAAGCCGCCCTCAACGCGACACTCAACTGGCAGCTGCTCGATTTACATCATCGCGGTATCATTGCGTTGAAAGACCCTTCCCAACCGCAACACAATAGTGGCCTAATCATATTGGGTATGGGTAAGCTTGGCGCTTACGAACTCAACTATTCTTCCGATATTGATATCATCATATTTTTTGAACCGAACGCCGCGGCTCTGCGCTTCTCCGATCCTTTAGATGCGATCGACGTTTTTTCAAAGATGACGCGCCAACTGGTTCAAATCATGCAGGAACGGACCGGCGACGGTTATGTTTTTCGCACCGATGTGAGGCTTAGACCTGATCCAAGCGCCATGCCTCTGGCAATGTCCGTTGATATGGCGCTTCACTATTATGAGTCACGCGGTCAAAACTGGGAGCGTGCGGCGATGATCAAAGCGCGCCCGGTCGCTGGTGATGTGGCAGCTGGCGAACGTTTTTTGGAGCAACTCCGCCCGTTCATTTGGCGCAAATACCTCGATTACGCCGCTATTGCCGATGTTCAATCCATCAAACGGCAAATCCACGCGCACAAGGGTCACGGTCAGATTGCCGTTCGCGGGCACAATATAAAGCTGGGTAGAGGCGGTATCCGTGAAGTTGAGTTCTTCGTTCAAACTCAACAATTGATTGCAGGCGGCAGGACGCCGGCGCTGCGTAAAAGATCAACACGTGAAATGTTGAAGACTTTCGTTTCAGAAGGTTGGATTGATGCAGGTGTGGGCGACGAACTGGACCGTTCCTATGTGTACTTGCGGCGTGTTGAACACGCCATCCAAATGCTCAATGACGAACAGACGCACAATGTCCCCGTTGGCGACACTCAATTTGAAGCAGTCGCCGCGCTGCTCGATCACTCATCGCCAGATGATTTTACCGAGTGCCTGACACAAACACTTAAATGCGTCGAAGGGCATTTCGGTCAATTATTTCGTGAAGGCGAAACGCTGTCTGCATTGCACGGAAATTTGGTTTTTACCGGAGAAACGGCGGATCCTGAAACCATCGATACTTTGACCGCTCTTGGCTTCTCGCGCGCAGCCGACATGTGGCACATCATCAGCGGTTGGCACTTTGGCCGTTATCCTGCGGCGCAATCAGAGCGCGCTCGCGAACGCTTGACGGAATTGACCCCTGCGTTGCTTGAAGCATTTGCGCAAGCTCAAAAACCCGATAACTCGCTGCTTCTGTTTGATAGTTTCATGCGTGGGTTACCCTCCGGCATCCAGCTTTTCTCCATGCTTCATGCCAACCCGGACTTGCTTCGACTGCTGACAACGATCATCACCAGTGCGCCGCGACTGTCAGCCATCATCAGCAATCGACCCTCCGTCTTCGCGGGCCTGCTGGATCCTGCTTTCTTCGATCAAAATGCGCCCGAAGATGAAGTCGAGGAAGCACTGGCCGGCATACTTTTCGATGCAAATAGCTATGAAGCGGTTCTGGATCGCTTGCGTATTTTCGCAGCCGAGCAACGGTTCCGCATTGGAACCCGGCTCCTGACGGGCAGCGCCGATCCGTATCAGACGGGTCGTGCCTTGACCGTGGTAGCTGAAAAGACGATCGCTGTAGCGGCAAGGGAGGCGGCCAAGGAGGTCATGGCAAAGCATGGTGAGCTGCCAGGCGGCCAGTTTTGTATCCTGGCGCTGGGCCGTCTTGGTTCGCGAGAAATGACGGCAGGCAGCGACGTGGACATCATCACACTTTATGATGACGTGGACGCCCTCGATGAAAGCGATGGGACAAAGCCGCTGGCGGCCTCTGCATACTATGCGCGCTTGACCCAGCGCATTATCGCCGCGCTGTCCGCACCAACAGCTGAGGGCATTCTCTACGAAGTGGATACGCGCCTGCGGCCCTCTGGCAACAAAGGTCCGCTGGCCACCTCATTTGCCGCGTTCAAGCGGTATCAGCATCATGAGGCTTGGACCTGGGAACACCAAGCTCTGACGCGTGCGCGGCCCGTCTGCGGGGACGCCGCGCTGATGCAAGAAGTGCGGCAAAGCATTGATGACATTTTGAGCACACCACGCAGCGCCGAGAAGACCCGCCAAGATATCATATCGATGCGCAAGCGGCTTTTGAAGGACAAGCCGGCCCATGGTTCTTTCGATTTAAAGAATATTGTAGGTGGTCTGACGGACCTTGAGTTTCTGGCGCAGTACATTTTTTTGTCTTCCTTACGAAAGCTTAAGTTGGATGGTGCCGGCGCACGCGATATTGTCATGCTGCTCGGCGACGCAGTGTTTAGCGCGGAGGATAAGGCTGAACTTCTGGCCGCTCACTCTGATTTAAACACAGTGCTTCACCTTTCGCGTCTGTGCACATCAAGCGGATTGGATCCCGCGCAAATGCCGACGGGATTGGTGGAGATCATTTGTCAAATGCTCAACGAACCGTCGTTGGCGCATGTGCAAGAACGTCTGACGGGCCGCCAATTACGGATAGCGGAATTGTTTCGCATTTATGTTGGTGACGTCACAATTTGAACGCAGGGAAACGTTTGGCTTGTGGCTTTCGCATCGGGGATGGCACCAACGATGCTAAAGGAAAACATGAGCATGACCTTGAATTTTCTAAAGAAAAACCGCTTCACATTGGCTGCCCTGACAACTATCGTCATCGCAACAGCCGGTATTTCTGGCGCCCAGGCAAGAGATTGGCAGCGTGACGGCGCCGCCCGCTTTGAAAAAATGGACGCCGATGGCGATGGTCAAGTAACCTTCGCCGAGTTCCAGACGCGTATGCTTGAACAGTTTAATAAAGTCGATGCAAATGAAGACAGCATCGTAACCACAGCAGAAATCGAAGAGACTGCGGACGGCCGTGTTGGTCGGCGCATGATTAAGAATCTGGTCGCCATGTTTGACATTGATCGTGACGGCGAGGTTTCACTGGAAGAACTGACCAATCGTCAGCAGAAGTTGTTTGCGGTGGCCGACTTTGATGATTCCGGCTCAATCACGCAAGATGAGTTGCCAAGAGAACGTTTCGCAAGCATGCGTGGCGGTTTCGGCAAAATGCGCGGCAAAAAATAACGATATCATGACGGTGCTGCCGGGGATGCATCCCCGGCAGTCACCCGCTCGTTCCTCTTCGCTTTGACAGGCAACCGCACCGAAACAATGGTGCCGTCACCGACCTCCGACTTGATACGCAAGCTTCCGCCGTGCAGTTCGGCCAGCGACTTTGAGATCGCCAGCCCCAGGCCGGTACCGGTATGGTTTTTTGAAAACTGCCGTTGCGCCTGTTCAAACGGGCGTCCAATCCGTTTCAGCGCTTGTTTTGATATCCCACATCCATTGTCTTCGATTGAGATTTGCAGCGCGCGCCCTCCTACGCATTTGGCGCGTATGTTGATTTGCCCCCCCGTTTCCGTGAATTTCACCGCATTGGATAAAAGGTTCATCAGAATTTGTTTGAGCGCTCGCCGGTCGGCTTCAATCAACATGTTCGCGCTAATGTCTGTGTTGATGGTTATGCTTTTTCGGTGCGCCTGAACGGTGACCATCTGCACCGTCTCCTGCGCGATGTCTGAAAGGTCGACGCTCTCCAGATCAAGATCAAACTTTCCGCTCTCAATGCGCGAAACCTGCAAGATGTCGTCGATCACATTAAGCAGAAACCCACCGCTCTTTTGAATGTCTTCGATATATTCTTCGTACTTTTCAGATCCGAGCGGCCCATAGACATGCGCCGTCATCATTTCCGAAAAGCCGATGATCGCGTTAAGTGGCGTTCGCAATTCGTGGCTGACATTGGCCAGAAACTCCGTCTTTGCCCGGCTTGCGGCCTCCGCTTTTTCTTTCTCGCGTTGAAATTTCCGGTTCAGATCAGCAAGCGCAGAAGCCTTTTCCTGATCATCACGCTGCGCGCGTGAAAGGCCATCAAGGGAGGCTATCAGTTGCTGTTCAGAAATGAGTAGCTTTTCCTCCTGCGCCTTCAATTTTGAAATGTCGGTACCGACTGAGATCGTCCCTCCATCCGGTGTGGCACGGTCGTTGATTTGTAACCAACGGCCATCAGCGATCTGGCGTTCGACGGTACGGCTGCGCCCCTGACTACCGCCATTCTGGATTACCGTTTCGCTGATCGGTTGACGCATAAGCGACATGAAAGCCGAACGATCAGTGCCGGGCGGGAGCGTGTCTGGTGAAAGACCGTAAAATTCGTAGAACTTTTGATTGCACAGGATAAGCCGGTCATCACTGTCCCAAATGGCAAAGGATTCCGATGTGCTCTCAATCGCGGCCTGCAAATTCGCGCTGGCGGTTTTTGTCAGAGCCAACAAGCGTGCTTGCTCGGTGATATCCATGGCGATGCCAACGAGATGCCTCCCGCCATTGCGCTCGACAATTTCGGTGCGGATGCGCATCCGCACATAGTGGCCCTCGCGGTGACGCATCCGCAATTGCCGGTCAATGGCGTCGATTTCGCCTGCCACCGCCTGCTCCGCCACATCGATCAAATCGCCGTCTCCGGGGTGGACAAGCGCAGACACCTGATGAAACGAGAGGACCTCATCGCGCACTTCATAACCGAGGAGTTCAAACATGGAGTTTGACCAATAGATGCGCCCGCGTGCCAGATCCCAGTCCCAAAGGCCGCAATGGCCGCGTTGTAAGGCAGTGTCGACGCTGGACTGCATTTCTTCACACAGTTCGTCGACTTCTGCCGTACGCGCGATTTGCGCATAATAGGCATATAGCAGGACCAACATGATGCCGGACATGGCCGAAAAAAGGGAGAGGTTAAGCGATACATCCTGACGCCACCGCGCAAAAGCCGCTTGTGTGGGCTGCAGGGCGCAAACGGTCCCTTTGTTCTCCGCGATCTTGGCGCACGCGGCGTAGCTTGCCTGATCATCAACGTTGACCTCCTCAACGCCGGCCCCGAGCCCAAAGAGCATCAACGCGTGAGAGCCTTTGATCAAGGTGGCCATATCCAATGACCGGCGGTCTGAGGCCCCGCCGCGCTGCGATGTGATGATGCCTTCTTCGTCGGCCACCAGAATCTCTCTTGCCAATGCTGTGGCATTTCGGGGCAGCTCGCGAATGAGCACGCGCTCAACGGCACCGGCGTCAATCAACAAGGCGTTATCCTGATTGGCATGCGACAGCGCATCGGCGGCCCGCCCGGCCATCAGCTCAATGTCGGACCTCGCGCTTTCGGCTATGCTGGCTCGGTTGTCGAGCAACCACATGGTGCGCGCGGCCATTACGATGATCAGAAAGATGAAAATCAGTACCGGAACCGAGCTCTTGAGCCAGGGCTCCATCGCCAATAACCGCTGCATGGTCGGTTGTGCCATGAACCGTGCGTGGCCGCGTATGGCGGTGCTGCGACTATTTAACTTGGCGGCCATCCCGATCGCTGTCACGACTTCCCCTCCTCGGCAAACATGCCGAGTCATGCGCGTTGCGCTGTAGTTTAACTGCTTGAAAACGCTGAAACGCGAACTGCCGAATCACCCTTAATGAATCAAAACTGATTCGGTCTGTCCACCCCGTGTTGGCGTATTCTTAATCCTTCGTTGATTTGCGAAGGGTCCGATGCAAAATGTCCTGTAGGTCCCGAGACAGCCCTTCCTTTGCGGATAGGGCCTTTAATTTCTTCTCGGCGACTGCTTGACGGACCGGTTCAAGGTCTTTCCAGGATCGCATGGCTGTCATCAGCCGGGCAGAAACCTGCGGGTTGATGGCATCAAGGCGCAGGATGCTGTCACAAAAGAATTGATAAGACTTGCCGTCCGGCCGGTTGAACGCAACCGGATTGCCCGTCGCAAATGCACCCAACAGTGCACGGGCGCGGTTGGGGTTCTTCCAGGAAAAAATCGGATTGTTCGCTAATGCCTCAACAGCATTGAGCGTTTCTTCGCTGGGCACCGTCGCTTGGACCGATAGCCATTTGTCCAGAACGACAGGTTCGTTTTCATATGTCTTGCGGAATTGGTCGAGTGCTTCAGCGGTTCTTCGGTGCCCCGGAAACTGGTGCGCCAATATGGTCAGGGACGCCAGGCGGTCAGTCATGTTGTCCGAGGCTTCAAAAACGTTTGAAACGAGGTCTATGCCGGGCTGCCACTGGGCAAGGTGCAACAGCAGAGTGCCGGTGAAGGCGCGCACACCTGCTTGCTTTGCGGTTGGTTCAAACGGCGCCACGATCCTTGCGCTATCAAAGAGCTTTTTGAACGTTTCACCGCATGCGGTGGCGATGGAGGCAAGCACATGTTCACGCCCGGCCTGGATCGCTGTTGGGTCGATTGAGGTACTGATGTCACGGGCGATTTCACTGACCGTTGGTGGCGTCAAGCACAGCGCCCTGTATGCGAAGTCCAAGCTTTCATCGGCGGCAACGCTTTCCAGAATGGCCATAAAAGCTGGGTCAATAGAAGATAGTGGTTTTTTGCCAGCCGGTAATACCGCGTCCCGCATCGTGCGCATAAACAGTTCGTTGATCGCGTTCCAGCGATTAAAGGGATCATCGTCAAACCGCGAGGCAAACATCGCTTCGTCGATCGAAGGTTCCGGGACCCGCGTGACGGGCGCGGAAAAGCCACGAAAGGCAGACAAAACCGGCTCCTGCTCAACGCCATCAAACACGATGGTCTGGCGGCTTTCTTTCAGATGAATCACACCATCGGTGACGTCGCCTCCCGACGTAACGGCCCACGCCAGATGTGTGCCGTCATCGGCCAGCAGTGCAAAGCTGATCGGGATATGCATCACAATGCCGGAGGGTTGAGGCACCCCTGAGCGCATGGATTGTTGAAGGGTCACCCTCAAAGATTTCGCTTCAGCGTTATAGGTCGTATTTATCGCGACGTTGGGTGTGCCGGGATACTCATACCATTTGGCAAAATGTGTCAGATCCGTGCCCGTGGCATCCGAAAAGCAGGTGATAAACTGTTCGATGGTTGCCGCATCGCCGTCGTGGCGCTCGAAATAAAGGTCCATGCCGGCCCGAAAGCCGTCAAAGCCCAATATGGTTTCGAGCATGCGAACCAATTCGGCACCTTTCTCATAGACGGTCGCCGTATAGAAATTATTGATTTCCCTGTACTTTTGCGGCCGGACCGGATGCGCCAAGGGGCCGGCGTCCTCCGGAAATTGGTGCGCCCGAAGCGCGCGGACATCCTTGATGCGTTTAACACCCCGCGACCGCATGTCGCTCGTAAACTCATGATCGCGATAAACCGTGAGACCTTCCTTCAGGCACAATTGGAACCAATCGCGGCAGGTGATCCGGTTGCCTGTCCAATTGTGGAAATACTCATGGGCGATGATGCTCTCAATGTTGGCGTAATCGGTATCGGTTGCTGTCTGGGGGTCGGCAAGCACATATTTGTCGTTGAAGATGTTGAGACCCTTGTTCTCCATGGCGCCCATGTTGAAGTCTGACACCGCGACGATCATGAAGATATCGAGATCATACTCCAGACCAAAGCGCTCTTCGTCCCACCGCATGGATCGTTTCAACGCATCCATGGCATAGAGGGCACGTTCTTCCTTGCCATGCTCGACATATATCTCAAGGCGCACATCTCGACCGGACATGGTCGTGAACTGATCTGAAATCATCCCCAAGTCGCCAGCAAATACCGCGAACAGATAGGCCGGTTTTGGAAACGGGTCATGCCAAACGGCGTAATGTTTGCCGTCCGCCATTTCTCCATGCTCGAGCTTGTTGCCGTTCGACAACAAGAGCGGCGTTTGCGTCTTGTCGGCTTCGAGCCTTACGGTAAAAATCGCCAGAATGTCAGGACGATCCGGGAAGAATGTGATCCGTCGAAACCCCTCCGCCTCGCATTGAGTGCAAAAATTGTTCCGCGTGGCATATAAACCCATTAGCTGTGTGTTTTTCTCCGGATTGATACGCACCGTGGTTTCAACGGAAAAAATTTTCGATTGGGGCAGCTGACGGAGCGACAAACCAGCCGATGTGACAGAGATTTGTTCGCGGGCGACCGCATGCCCGTCCAGTGTCACCGATACCAGCGTAAGACTGTGTCCATCCAGGAACAACGGGATTTCCGTCGATGTTCTTTCCGGACGCTCAATCGTCAATTTGGTATGGACCAGCGTCTTTTCGCGATCCAACTCAAATCGCATGTCGACAAATCGGACGAGATACGACGGCGGTTTGTAGTCGCGCAGGAGGATGTCGGGACCGTCTTCGATGTTATTCATAGGCTAGGGCTCTTTTCAGACGGACAGCTCGCTATCTTCTGAACGGGGGTCAAGGTTAAGTGTTTCCGGTGTTTGGCTGCGTGTGGTGGGCATATAAGTGAAATCGGTCATATCTTCGGTTGCCACAGCATCGCGTTGTGTAATTCGCCATCCGGCGTACCCAGCAAAGATGGCGTAGCAGAGGCCCATTGCCACAAAAAAACCGCCGGCTCCCAGAGAGGTCATTAACCAGCCCGACAATACAGGCCCGATCATCGCACCAATCCCGTTGATGATCAAAAGGCTGGATGAAAGCTCCACAAAATCGGATGGTTCCGCAAAATCGTTGGCATGCGCGACAACCAAGGAATAGATCGGAAACAGCACAGCGCCGAACAGGAACATGAGGATAAAGACGCTCACCGGTGACGCAGATAAGGTGGTCATCACAAAAACCGCGGAAATCAAAAGGCCGAACCCACCGGCAAAAACCATGACTATTCGCCGGTCCATCCGGTCCGAAATACGCCCGAGTGGAAATTGAAAGATGGCGCCGCCAATCATCGCAAGCGCCAGCATCAGCGGGATTTGTGATCCTTCCAGCCCGATGAGACCGGCAAAGACCGGGGCCTGAAAGTTCCAGATGCCAGCGATCACGCCCGTCAAGAGCATGCCGATCAATGCGGCAGGCGAATTGCGGTACAGTTTCACCAGATCAAAGGAAACTTGCGTGAGCGGTTGCGGGGAGGTGGCGTTGGAAAGGCCCGTCGGGATGACTGCCATCGCATACATCAGCGCTCCGACAATAAACAAATAGGTGGTCGCCGGATCGCCCAGCACAAGCATGAACTGGCCCGCCATAAGGCCCACCATGTTCATGATCATGTAGATGGAAAAGATCTGACCGCGTGTCTCGTTGGTCGCCTTCTCGTTGAGCCAGCTTTCAACCACCATGTAGCTGCCTGCGAGCGCAAAACCCGCGAAGCCGCGAAACAAGATCCAGGTCAGCGGATTGATCACCAATGCATGGAGGAGAAGCGACATTGAAAGCACTGTCGCCAGTACGGCGTATACGCGCACATGACCGACCCGCAGCACAAGTCGCGGTACGATTATGCACCCGCCGGTGAAGCACAGCGCATAACCAAAGCCCATCCAGCCAATCGTGACCGGCCCCCAGCCTTCAATGCCTGCGCGCAGCGGCAGCAAAATACCCGTCAGCCCGCTACCCGCAAGCAGGAAGAATGTTGAGAGCATGAGACCTGTGACCGGTAGAAGGGCGCGCACCATGAAAGCATCTCCGCAAGCAACGGCATCCAAATGCAGAAAGCGCCCTTTGCGGCTTTGTCAGGATAGCGTCAACTGCTTTTTCAGCGCTAGCAGATCGTGCCAGGTCGCGCGTTTCGCGCTTGGTTGATCGCGCAGGTATGAAGGTTCGTGCATGACCAGTGCGGAACCGTTCCATTGGCCAAACGAAACATCAAATTTCTGACCTCTCAGCCTCAGGATCATTTGTTTGGGATCGACCAGATGTTTGGCCGCAATATTCCCCATGATCAGCAAATGTCGAGGTGCGGCCAACTCAATCTGTCGCATGACAAAGGGTTTGAGAATGCTCAGATGGATCGGTGTTGGCGGGCCGCCCCCGGGCGGTGCCCAAGGCACGCAAAGTGCTTGGTAGGTCTGCGTTTGGCTGTCAAGCCCGATGGCGGCCATCATGTTTTTCAGCAAGACCCCGTCAGGACCTGAAAAGGGGGAGCCGCGCGCATCGTCATCACGTGTTGCCGCGCCACCAACAATCATCAGGTCAGCTTGGCGGTCACCACCTTCAAAAGCTAGGTGGCGCGATGTCGCTTTAAGGTTGCAGCCATCGAAGCCCGCAAGAACCTCCCGCAATTGGTCAAGGTTGGCGGCCTGCGCAGCAAGGCGACCAGCACTCTCGGCAACCCCTTGATCGGGGATAACCGCCGATTTCGGTACGGCGGGTGTTGCCGGTGGCGCGGCTTGCGCCGTTTTCGCCTTGAGGCTTCTTTGCCGGGGGCGTTCGTTTTTGGTGGCAAAACGGTCGATAGGTTCATCGCCCAGCGCCTCATCCGCGCCCACATCGGCATAAAAACGCAGGAGTGCGTCCAGTTCGTTGGCTGTTAGTGGCGCGGCATTCGTCATGGCTGTTCTTGGCAACCTTACCCGCCTTTATCAACCCGGCAATCAGATCGCCGGCACCTGTGGATCAAATTGCAGAAAGAACTCTTTCACCGGCGTCAGGTCGGTGACCAACAATGAAAACTGGCCTGTGGCTTGCGGGTTCACAACGCCATCTTCGAACAAGAGACGATCATAGGGCTCAAAATCGAGGCGGTAGGTGGCATATGCATTGGCGCTAAACGCCTTTTCTCCTTCGCGCCGCTGGTCGAAGGAAAGTCCATCACCAAACATGCTCGGTCTTTGCCAGTTTTCTTGCAGCTCAAATTCGGTTGCGACCCATGGCTGGCCCGTTTGGTTCTGGGCGCGAATGTCAAAATAGAGCGTACCGGTCGCGTGGGTGCGCGGGTGGGCAAAGGGGTTGATCGGTCGGGTGGCGCGGATCACCAGCGTTGATGGTTGATGCGAGGAGATGACAAATCGCAACACAATCGGATCGCTTTGCGTGCCCAAACCTGAAGCGTGGATAATGCGAAAACCACCTTTTTCATCGGAAAATTCATAGCCCGCCGTCAGCAACGGCTCGCTGGCCATCGCTTTTGCAGTAAGCATGAGGGCAGAAACGGCTATCGTTTTAAACATGGATGGAGGATGCGCCACGGCGTCAGAGATGGCAAGTTTTTGCGCTGACACCTTGCGCTCCGCGTTTCGTGTGTGCGTAATCAGCTCAAATTGATCTGGGAGGACGCGATCATGAAAACCCGTGCGGCAGTGGCTTTTGAAGCCGGTAAACCACTGGAAATTGTGGAAGTTGATCTTGAGGGCCCGAAAGCTGGCGAGGTCCTCGTTGAAATAAAGGCAACGGGCATCTGCCACACCGATGAGTTCACCCTGTCCGGCGCCGACCCTGAAGGCGCGTTTCCGGCTATTTTGGGTCATGAAGGGGCTGGTGTGGTTGTCGAGGTGGGCCCGGGTGTTCAGGGTTTGGAAGTCGGGGACCACGTAATTCCCCTATACACCCCTGAGTGCCGTGAGTGCGATTACTGCCTTAATCCAAAAACTAACCTTTGCCAGTCGATCCGCTCCACACAGGGGCAGGGTGTCATGCCCGATGGCACGAGCCGGTTCTCCTATAAAGGCGAAAAAATTCTGCACTATATGGGATGTTCCACCTTTTCAAACTACACAGTGCTGCCCGAGATCGCGTTGGCCAAGGTGCGCAAAGACGCGCCTTTCGACAAGATCTGCTACATCGGCTGCGGCGTGACGACCGGCATCGGTGCCGTTATGTTCACCGCCAAGGTCGAGCCCAATTCAACCGCGGTCGTGTTCGGCCTCGGCGGAATTGGACTGAATGTCATTCAGGGCTTGAAGCTCGTTGGTGCGCGCCAAATCGTGGGAGTGGATACTAACCCGTCCAAAGAAGCCATGGCACGTCAATTCGGTATGACCGACTTCGTCAATCCCAAGGAAGTTGACGGCGACATGGTCGGGCATTTGGTGGAACTGACCGGCGGCGGGGCAGACTATACATTTGAGTGCATCGGCAACACCGATGTGATGCGCACCGCGCTGGAGGCTTGCCACAAAGGGTGGGGTACTTCGGTCATCATTGGGGTGGCCCCGGCCGGTGCAGAAATCTCGACACGACCCTTCCAATTGGTAACAGGCCGCAATTGGCGCGGCTCTGCCTTTGGTGGCGCACGCGGCCGCACTGATGTGCCCAAAATTGTTGACATGTACATGGAAGGCCGGATCGACATCGACAGCCTCATCACGCATACAATGGGCCTTGAAGAGATCAATCACGGCTTTGATCTGATGCATGAAGGTAAGAGCATCAGGAGCGTGGTTTTGTACTGATGACCCAGATTACCCGCGCTCTCGCCCACAAATCATTTGATGGCATGCTCGAGATCTTTGACCATGAAAGCCATGCGTGCCAGTGCACCATGCGCTTTGCGGTCTACACGCCGCCGCAAGCGGCATCGGGCCCGGTCCCGGTTTTGTGGTGGCTGTCGGGCCTGACCTGCACCTGGCAAAATGTGAATGAGAAATCCGGTATCCAACGTTATGCGGCGGAAAAGGGGTTGATGGTGATTTTTCCCGACACCTCACCGCGTGGCGTTGAGGTGCCGGACAATGAGGATTATGATTTGGGACAAGGCGCCGGCTTTTACATCAACGCCACGCAGGACCCTTGGGCCAAAAACTTCCAGATGGAAGAATATGTGGTCAACGAGCTTTGCAGTACTGTGCGAGATCATTTCCACATGGCCGACTTGGAGCGGCAGGGGATTTCCGGTCACTCCATGGGCGGACACGGCGCACTGACACTGCATTTGAAGCACCCCGAGCGCTATAAGTCGGTGTCGGCCTTCGCCCCAATCGTCAATCCATCCCAAACCCCATGGGGAGAAAAGTGTTTTTCCGCCTATTTGGGTGACGATCAAGAAAGCTGGGGCGACCATGACGCGTGCGAATTGGTCAAAAAACAAAGAACCGAAGCGCACATGCTCGTCGATGTGGGCGGCGCCGATCAGTTTGAAAATCCGTATCTGATGTCATCACATTTTGTAGACGCATGTAAAAGCGCAGGTCAAAAGCTGACCCACCATGTGCGCGATGGCTATGATCACTCCTACTATTTTGTCGGCAGCTTTCTGGATCACCACATGGCCCATCACGCGGCCAATTTGGGTGCGACATGAAGAAGTCTCTTTTTGTTTGGTCGGCGCTTGCATTGGCAATGGTGTCGCCGGTCGCGGCAGACGATTTTGAGGCCTTTGAATGGCGTGGCTCATGTGATGATGAAGGCTATTGTGTCGCCCGCGCCGCCGGTCGCGCGCCAACCGGCGAGACAATGCAACTCAAGCTGGAACGGCCGAAGGCACCAAACGCCTCATTGTTTGCCACCGTTCGGCTGGACCCGGCGGAGCCATTGTCGGTGGGGACGCCTGTGACCATCACCGTGCTGGAGACCGGCTACACCGAAAGTTCTGTGACCCAGAGGGTCTACACCGGCAATGAGATGACGTTTGCCGGGCCGGTCGACCGACCGTTGGCGCTCGGCCTTCGCGAAGGCACCACGGCGCGGGTTGATGTGGAATGGCCAAGTCAGTCCCGGATTGTTTCCTACACGGTGCCCTTGACCGGTGTGACAAGCGTTCTTGCCGATTTCGACCGGCTCCAGGGGCGCGCAGAGCGCGGCGATGCGGCGGTTTTGGTCGGTGGCTTGCCCTTTCCCGGTCAAGTTCGTGAAGAGGTAAAAGCAGAGCCAAAGGCGTCGCCAACAAATGAACCGACGGTTTCGCCGCTGCCCGAACCCAGCTTGCAGCCCCTAGATGAGCCGCTCTTTCCGCCGGTCAGGTTTGCAGATTTGGTCTATGCCCAAGCCGATGTTCCCGACGAGGTGCTGATGACCGGTTACCGCGTCTTTGAGTGTGACTTCCCCTATGTGCTTGAAGGGTATGGCGCGCAGGTTTACGGGGTGACCGAGTTCCTTGAATTGTGGATTGTGCCGTGCAATTCGGCAGACGTAAACGTTGACTATTACATCTCGTTTCACAGTGCGGGAGAAGCTGAATATTATGACTTTCTCGATGCGCCCTTCAGTGACAATCGCTACAGCTTGGTGACAAATCCCCGTTGGGCCAATGAGACCCGCCAATTGACCACTTGGACGCTTTACGGGCCAGATGGCGATTGCGGAAATTACGCAACATATGAATATGTGACCGAAGACGACGCGTTTGATTTGATCCGTTATCAGGAAAAGCCGAATTGCGACGGCCTACGCAGTTCACAGGAGGATTATCCGCTGGTTTGGTCTGCTTACTGACACATCGTTGACGGTAACACTTTGGGGCGTTTGAGTCGCGCTTCTCCCAAGCTTTTTCACCTTCTACACGCAAATCGGTCACATTTTTCATCTCTAAACCGTCCGAAATTACTTTTTGGATTGGTCATGGATTTTTCAACTATACAAAACACTTTAATCGGTTTTCTGAACGTCGGATTGATTTGGGCGTTGATCGCCCTTTTCCTAACACTTGCTACATTTCGCAGTATTCGCATTGTTCCCCAAAGTGAGAAATATGTCGTAGAGCGCTTCGGTCGTCTTCACAGCGTTTTGGGTCCGGGTATTAACCTGATCGTTCCCATTCTCGATCAAGTGGCGCACAAGATTTCAATTCTTGAGCGTCAATTGCCCAACGCGATGCAGGATGCCATCACCGCCGACAACGTGCTGGTAAGGGTTGAAACGAGCGTCTTCTACCGCATCACCGAGCCGGAAAAGACTGTGTACCGGATCCGCGATGCCGACGGTGCAATCGCCACTACGGTCGCTGGTATCGTGCGTAGTGAAATCGGTAAGATGGAATTGGACGAGGTTCAGTCCAACCGTACGCAATTGATCGGCAAGGTCCGCGAGCAGGTTGCGGCAATGGTCGAAGACTGGGGTATGGAAGTCACGCGTGCCGAAATCCTCGATGTCAACCTCGATGAAGAAACGCGCGCGGCCATGCTACAGCAGCTCAACGCGGAACGGGCGCGCCGCGCGAGTGTTACAGAAGCCGAAGGTAAACGTCGGGCCGCAGAGCTGGAAGCCGACGGTGAGCTCTATGCGGCTGAACAGGATGCAAAAGCGCGCCGCATTCTGGCGGAAGCGGAAGCCTACGCGACATCCATTATCGCAGAAGCGATTGAGGAGAACGGTCTGGAAGCTGCACAATACCAGGTCGCACTTAAACAGGTGGAAGCACTGACGGCGGTTGGACAAGGCGCAGGCAAACAGACTGTGATCGTGCCCGCCGCCGCTCTCGATGCTTTCAAAGATGCGTTTACTATGTTGAAAGGTCGAAATTGACGTTTTGGAATGAATGGTGGGCGTGGGCGATTGCTGCAATTGCCTTCGCCCTTTTTGAAGCGGTCATACCCGGTTACGCGTTTCTGGGTTTAGCTATTGGTGCGGGGGTCATAGCCGTGGGTTTGCCGACGGCGGCTGCCCTTGGTTTTGCTGAACCAACGCTGACGACCTTGCTGCTGACGTGCGCGGTAACAGCACTCATTGCCTGGTTGTTGATGCGCCGTTTTTTTGCGTCACCAAGCGGCCAGGTGAAAGTCTGGCGGCGGGATATCAATAAGAACTGACATTGCCTTGGCCGGCACAGCTTTGCCGACCTGCTTGATCTCTGACAAGGACAGTGTTTTGCGCTTGTGTCATGCTCCTTCGATTGTGGAGGAGGAGCCCATGATCAGCCTTGAAGATATGGTCGGTATGAGCGGACTGACCGAAGAAGAAATAATGGCGATCGCTGAACACGAACATGTTGCCCCCAGCGTCGCGACAAACCTTGCCGCTTACTTGGCGCAAGACCATGACGGTCTTTCGAAAGTCTGCGCCATGATCATTGATGACATTCGCCAAGCCCAAGCGGCAGGCAAAGTCGACCATGAGCGCGAATTACTGCACATTCTGCACCATTTCCTGCGCGAGCACCCGCAAGAACGCCCGACGGCACACCCGTGGAGTTCGGTGTTCTAAAACGCTCTGTCAGCTGCCGTGTCGATGACGAAAAGCCCCAAAGCGCACCAGCACTGTCTGGCGGTGCAGCAAGCGCGAAGCATCTTAGGTGTGCCTCCTTTTGAAGAGAGGGTGAGAAATTCAAGAAACGTTGCGTTACAAGACAATTTGACTAGCAGCCGATTTGGCGACGGATTTGGTCAACGACACGTTTTGACAGGCACACATTCTCGCATGGTATACCGTCGCTGTCCCCATCAGCGCGTGGATGATTTCCGGCGCACCAATTGCGAACTGCCTGCTCGCAGGTTGAATAATCTGTGCACCTTGCCGAAGCAGCCGCGCTTACAAGTGAAAGGTTGATAGCAACGATCAACAACAGTCGCATGTTATGCCCCCAATGGAATTCACTTATTTCCACACGGGATGGTTGCCTAGATCTTTTCGACAATCAAACGGTATGCATTTTACATATTCGGGTAGACCGGCCCTTCGCCGCCCTGAGGAACTGTCCAGGTGATGTTGCCGTTCGGATCTTTGATGTCGCAGGTTTTGCAGTGAACGCAGTTTTGCGCGTTGATTTGGAACGTCACATCATCGCCCGCCTGATAGGTGTGGGCAGCGTTGATCGTGTTGCCGTCCGCATCCACCCATTCATAAACCCCAGCCGGACAGTAGCGGTTCGAAAGCCCCGCAAAGTTGGCATACTCGCTCGACTTTTGCAGATCTGCATTGCTCAACTTCAGATGGATCGGTTGGTTCTCTTCATGGTTCGTGCTCGACATAAAGACCGAAGACAGTCGATCAAATGAAACCTCACCGTCTGGCTTCGGATAATCAATCGGCTTGTGCCTGGAAGCTGGTTCAACGCACTCGGCATCGGTTTTGCCGTGGCGCATGGTGCCAAACGGCGACAAACCGGTGAGCGTGTTCAACCACATGTCAAGCCCGCCGAGTGGGATGCCCAGAAACGTGCCAAAGCGCGACCAGAGTGGCTTGACGTTACGCACAGGCTTCAAGTCCTTGCCGATGTCAGAGCCGCGCCAAGCATCCTCATAGGCGTCCAGCGCATCGTCGTTGGCTTGACCGGCGCCGAGTGCGTCGGCGGTTTTCTCCGCCGCCAAGATGCCAGAAAGGATTGCGTTGTGAGAGCCCTTGATGCGCGGCACATTCACCAGGCCAGCCGAACAGCCAATCAGCGCGCCGCCGGGGAATGAGAGTTTCGGCACCGACTGCCAGCCGCCTTCGGTTATCGCGCGGGCGCCGTAGGAAATGCGCTTGCCGCCCTCAAAGACTTCCCGAACCATCGGGTGTGTTTTGAAACGTTGAAATTCTTCAAAAGGCGAGATGTACGGGTTCTTGTAGTTCAAGTGGAGGACGAAGCCGACGGCCACCTGATTATCTTCCAAATGGTAGAGGAATGAGCCGCCGCCGGTGGCATTGTTGAGCGGCCAACCGAACGAGTGCTGCACCAAGCCTGGCTTGTGTTTTGCTGGATCAACTTGCCACAACTCTTTGATCCCAATGCCAAACTTGCCGGGCTCCCTGCCTTCATCCAACTTGAATCGATTTATGAGCTCTTTTGCCAGCGAACCACGCACCCCTTCGCCGATGAGCACATATTTGCCATGCAGTTCCATGCCACGGGCAAACATCGCCGTCGGTTCGCCATCGCGCCCGACCCCCATATCGCCGGTGGCAACGCCTTTCACTGCGCCCTTCTCGTCGAAGATCAATTCGGCAGCGGCAAAGCCCGGGTAAACTTCAACGCCCAGCGCCTCAGCGCGGGCACCCAGCCAACGCGTCATGTTGCCGAGCGAGACAATGTAGTTCCCGTGATTGTTCATGAGCGGCGGCATCATGAAGTTGGGAAGACGCACGCCACCCCCGGCACCCAAATACAAAAAATGGTCGGCAATCACTGGCGTCTTCATCGGGTGATCGGGATCGTCGCGCCAGTCAGGGATCAGCTGGTCAAGGCCGATGGGATCAACGACGGCACCCGACAGAATGTGGGCACCGACCTCTGCACCTTTTTCCAAAACGACGACTGAAAGTTCTTCATTGAGTTGTTTGAGCTTGATGGCAGCCGCCAATCCCGCTGGGCCCGCACCGACAATGACCACGTCAAATTCCATCGACTCGCGCGGCTCGTTCATCGGGTTGTCCGCACCATTTGCCTCTGACATTTCTGTCCTCCCAATGCGCATAAGCGCTATAAACTATGTGACCTTGTTTGGCCTCCAAAAGGGCATCATTGCAAGAGTGAAGTATGCCGCAGATTGTTTCATCTGGTGCTATATTACTTTAACGTAAACGTCAATAAAGTGTAGTGAGTTTGGCCATTTGGATGGCGCGTGGCGATTAGTTGGAACTGTTGGTTTTAGAAGCGACGATGTTTCGCCGGAGCCACTCCGCGAGCAACAAGCTGCCGATGACCAATACGAAGAGCGGAATGCGCAGCGAACCACTGTTCGAATTGATCAGGCCCCCGTCGAACAGGAAGACGATATTGAGCGCCAGATAGGCAGGGCCGAAAATGAAGATGAGTTAACCGGCCCACGTCGGCACATAAATTGCCGAAGTCGCGCCCAATGTGATGACGGCGTTGGACGTTATGCGCAGTGGTTCAATCTGCCCGGTGGCCACACGATCGGCGATATCGATGTTTTGAAACACAATCAGCAGGGCCAGCGGCAGGAGTTGCTGTCGGGTTGCTTTTGGCTCCATATCATCGAGTGCGACTTGCGAAGTAGGTGCACCGTAAAAGGACGCGATGCCCATTACAACATTTGATCCCCGCGCACTGAACAATTTGTCCGAAGGCGCGGGGCGTCAAACAGGTTTCAGTGATGGTGCCGGGACAACCGTTAGCGGTGAAATCCGATTTCGTGCGTCGCAAATTCTGCTGCAAGGCCCATCTGTTTCGCTGCTTCTTGCATCGGCGCAGGCACATCGCCAAAGAACAGGAATGAGCCGGGCGTTGCGATCTCAAGCAGTTGCGGGAAATGCGGCGCTGCCGTTTGCGAAAGGTGGAAGCCCAGCGCGTCGGCATTGGTAAAGATATCTTGCACGTAAAGCGCATTGTCGGCCTCGGATGCATAAACCTGCACGTCAAGCGCGCCCGGTTCGTTTGCTTCCATGGCGTCGGTGACGCCCTTGTACACATCGGTCACCGCGCCGAGCATGCCTTCTTTGGCAGTCCATTTGTAAACAACGGTGATGTTGGAATCGGTCATGGGTCGTCTCCTTTGATGTGTTGAACCGTCATCTCGACTCGAAAGAAACAGATCGGTTACCTTGACTTGGATAACTGATCAGTTACTTTCAGTCAACAGTTTTTTTGAGGGTCACCATGCCAAGGGCAAAGAACTACAAACGCGATGAGTTGCTGGATCTGGCCATCGAGCTTTTCAGGCGACAAGGCTATGCTGGCACCAGCACGCAGGAGCTGGTCGAGACACTCGGCGTCAACCGCAAGAGCATGTATGCCGAGTTCGGATCGAAACAGGACCTTTTCGAGGCGGCGCTGGAACGCTACAGCGCGGTTCATCTCACACGGGTTTTGGCGCCTGTTGAGAACCCGAAGGCCAACGCCGAGACGATCCGCCATGCTTTTGCCGGCTACGCCTCGGCCATCGATAGCCGCTATAATGGCCTTGGATGTTTGATAGCCAACACGGCGGTTGAGCGCGCCGCGCTCGATCCGGGCAGCGCCAAATTCGTCGATGCCTATCTGGACCGTTTGACCAAGGGCTTCCGCTGCGCGCTGGAAAATGCCCGCGCTGACGGTGATTTGGCAGAAGGGGTCGATATGGATGATCTGGCGGCGTTTTTCGCCATGTCCGTTGTCGGCATTTCAGCGCTGATCCGTGCCAAGGCGCCGCCAGAACAGGTCTATGCGGCGGGCCGTGCCGTCGTCGCGCCGCTTGGCGTTACGAGTGCGACATAGCGGGTAATTTCATAGTCGACCTTTGCCTCATGTCGCACATCAAAATGCCTTTGATGTGGCGCTAATAATCACGATTTGACTACAATTCGGCCCCAGTCGCTTGTGAATTTGCCTATGCACATGGGTGAAACGAGACGGGACTATGAAACTGCCGATATTCTCGAGTGGCCTCTATCTGTTTGGGGTGGCCACCTTTTCATGGGGGTTTGCTGCCGGCGGGAACCATATTTTTCCTGGCCCGATGCTGAATTTGATCAAAGACGAAGTTTCTGACTTCACGAAGGGCAGTTCGTTCGAAAATCTTTCACTGTCTCAGATGTTGCAGAACGATCTTGGCGGCACTCCCTACCGGCTCATTCGGGATCATGCACCGGCTTTTCCTAATCAGTTTTCCGAGATGCCGGTTCCGGGCCTTAAAGATCGACGACAAAATCCCAGGACGTTTATCGATGAAGACCGCTCTGACTTTTTCCGGATGGTGGTCGGTGCATTTGACTTTGAGGAAGCCTTTTGGGGGGCAGTGCTGATTTCTCCTGCCGGTGATGTTGTGCACACCTGGCATTTAAAGGGAGATTCCGAAGCGCTCACCCAAAGGCGCGACACGCTAAAGATTGGCTACGGGGTCGCCGTTTTCCCGGACGGCTCGATCGTCATCAACAAGCAGGAAGATGGCGGTGGCCTTTCGCTGAGAACGCTGTGCAGCGAGTTGGCTTGGTCCAAGCCCGGCGTTTTTCATCATTCGGCGGAGCCAACGGAACGAGGCGATGCATTTTGGACACTTGGTGGATACCAGAGTGACATCTACCCTGAACTGGTTTTAATCGATGCTGCGACCGGGGACACACTCCGGCAAATTGATATGGCCGAGGTCGATCGCGCCAATGCCCATATCTCCATCCTCCACATGACGCGCCATGAAGAAAAAATCGGTGAAGTTGTTTTCGGCCATGTCACGCATCCCAACGATGTGGAGCCCCTGCCTTCGGCGATCGCCGATGCGTTTCCCATGTTTGAAGCGGGCGACCTTCTCATCAACTATCGCAACATAAATCTGATGTTTGTCCTGGATCCCGAAACGCTCCAGATCAAATGGCGAAATTTTGGCGCTTTGGACGCGGGTCACGACCCGGATTGGCAACCCGATGGCACTATTGTTGCCTATGACAATAGTGCGAGGGCCGCCGATCGCGCGATCCCTTTATATTCGCGTATTGTCAGTATTGATCCGATCACAGGGCAGTCAAAAGCCATTGTGGAGGGTAAAGCCTATGATTTTTTCTCCAAGTATAATGGTCGGCAGCAAGTAACACCGAATGGTACCGTTCTGATTACGATTTCCACCCAAGGGCGGGTACTCGAAGTCGATCCCCGAACCGGCGATGTCATTTTTGATTTTGTGAATTCCTATGACTGGAAGGAGGGAAAAACGCTTCATCTCAGCGATGCCTTCGCCATTGATGCTCAAACGGCTGGCGCTTGGCTCAAAAACGATTGCTCAAAAAAAGGAATATATTGATATGAATGAAGAAAATTGTCTTAAGCTCGGTAAGAACCTGCTGCTTGCCTCCGGATTTGTGGCACTTTGGTCGATGCCGGCCCACGCCTATATCGGCCCCGGCCTAGGATTGGGCTCCATTGCTGTCATCTTCGGTATTCTTGGGTCGATCCTCTTGGCGATCTTTGCCAGCGTTTGGTATCCGATCAAGCGCATGCTCAAGAAACGCCGCGCCAAAAATGAACCGTTGGTGGAAGAGGTTGGCGAAGAAGCCAGTCAAACTCAGTAGTCAGTAAATATTTTCCCTCTTATAAAAATGAATAATGGTGGTGTATTTCGATTAAATTAAATATATAAATTCTTTATTGTATGAAAAAAATCAATTATAGGAATAAAAATGCTTAAAACAGTTTTAAGTGTAATTAAGTACACGGCCTTTTTTTTAGTGTTCACGTGGGGGATGGCCGCCGGTTGGGCCGGCGTATTTCCAGGCAACTTAATCAAACTGGTTCACCGAGATATCAGTGCCTTTCTCAAAGGTGATCCGCATGAGAGCCTAACCATAGGACAACAGCTGTCGCATGATTTTGGCGGCACGCCATATCGTCAGCTTCGAAATTTCAAACCTGAAAATGAAGACGTTTTTGCAGAGAAGGTTCTGGCAGATACTAAAGAGCGTCGCGAAAATCCGAGAGTTTTCGCAGCTGAAAACGGGCCAGATCACTACCGCCTCATCGTGGGAGCATTTGATTTTAACGATGCATTCTTCGGTGCGCTGCTTATCTCGCCGACTGGTGACATTGTTCACTCCTGGCAACTCAACGCCCAAATTGAAGGCCTTAGCGAACTCCCGGACGACCGCAAGAACGCCTACGGGACAAGCGTGCTTCCAAATGGGACAATTGTTGCCAATCTATCTAGAAACGCCCGGGGAATTTTTAGTCGCTCTTTTTGCAGCGATCTTCTCTGGAAAAAACCGGGCAACTTTCATCATTCGGCCGAACTGAACGAAAATGCAGATGCATTCTGGACCTTTGAAGGGGAGATGAGTGACCTGCACCCGGTACTGGCAAAGATCGACGCGAATACCGGGGAGACGCTGAGAGAAATTGATATGGAAGACGTCGATTTGGCAAACGCCGAAATTTCTCTTCTGCACATGACGAGGCAGGGCGAAACTGTCAAAGAAGACAATTTGTTTAGCCATGTGACCCACCCCAATGACATCGAGCCACTTCCTTCTCGTTTCGCCGCAGCTTTTCCTATGTTCGAAGCCGGCGATCTTTTGATCAACTATCGGAATCTCAATCTGATTTTTGTTGTCGATCCCGACACGCTTAAGATCAAGTGGTGGAGCTATGGTGTCGTTGACGCAGCGCACGATCCAGACTGGCTTCCTAACGGACAGATAGTGGTTTTCGACAACCGTTTTCGGTCCGAACAGCGTGGTTTACCATCATATTCGCGGATCGTTTCTATAGATCCCAAGACCAATCAGTTTTCCACTTTGGTCGAGGGTGAGCCGCACAATTTCTATTCACTGTACAATGGGCGTCAGGAGCTGACCGACGACAACACCTTGCTGGTCACCAGCTCCACGCAGGGTCGGGTATTTGAAATCGACCTGGCAAGCGGTGAGGTCATCTTTGAATTCTTGAACACATATAATTGGGAAAATGGCCAAATGCTTCACATCAACGAGGCAATCACAGTTGACAAAAATGTCGCTGAGAACTGGCTCAAAAATGATTGTAAAAAAGGGAATATTTGAAATGGATAAGCAAAACTATATTCAGCTTGGCAAGAATTTAGTTGTCGCATCCGGTTTTGTCGCGCTCTGGTCTGTTCCGGCTCACGCCTATATCGGACCCGGCTTGGGACTAGGGTCGATTGCCGTCATCTTCGGCATCTTGGGATCCATCCTTCTCGCGATCTTTGCCAGCGTTTGGTACCCGATCAAGCGCATGCTCAAGAAACGCCGTGCCAAAAGTGACGGTGCAGCAGATGAGAGCAGCGAAGAAGCCAGTCAGGTAAGTCCTCCCGCTTGATCGAGGCGAAGCCTGTCGCAGTAGCGGCGCAATGCGGATGAAGTAAAATATCCAATCGCCGGGTTAGTTGGGCATTAGGTTTGACGCCCCGCGCATGGGGATGCTCGGCACTGCAACATCAAGTCGCGTTTCGGGAAAGCGCAGAATTTCAATGAGGTAACAGGCGCGAATATGAAGAGACCGAAAATCTCCAAGACCTCAGTATTAATGACCGCAGTGGCGTTCACTTGGGGAATGGCCGCTGGCTGGGCGAACGTGTTTCCAGGCGGGCTTGTGAAGTTGGTTCACAGCGACATCAGCGCATTTGTGAAGGGCGATCCCAGCGAAAACCTGACGCTGACGCAGCAGCTTCAAAATGATTTTGGTGGCACCCCGCACCGTACGATCCGGCAGTATAGGCCCGTCAATCCAGACGCTTTCAACGAAGTCGCGCTCGGTGACAGAAATGAGCGGAGACATAATCCCAGGCTTTTCATGTCAGAACAGGCACCGGCATATTACCGCTTGCTTGTTGGCGCGTTTGACCTGACCGTTTCATATTGGAGCGCTGTGCTCGTTTCTCCAGACGGGCAAATTGTTCATACATGGGCGCTGAACGGCGAGTTGGAGGAACTGAGCACCCACCGTGATTTTAACAAGATCGCCTACGGGGTGGCCGTTCTGCCCGACGGCTCTGTGATCGTGAACAAGCAGGAACGTGGTGGCGGTCTTTACCGTCGATCATTCTGCAGTGATCTCGTTTGGACGAAGCCAGGCAAATACCACCATTCTGCCGAGCTGACCGAGCAAGCCGATGCATTTTGGACATTCGGTGGCAATCAAAGTGATGTTCACCCGATCTTGGTTAAAGTTGACGCAACGACCGGCGAGACACTTCAAGAGATTGACATGGCCGATGTGGATCGCGCCAACCCGGGCGTTTCGATCCTTCACATGACCCGTCGCAATGCGGAGCCAGCGGGCAAGGCCACATACCATGCAACACATCCCAACGACATCGAGCCGCTGCCGGCCGCGCTTGTGGATGCGTTTCCCATGTTTGAAGCCGGTGACCTGCTCCTAAGCTACAATGTCACCAATCTTGTCTTCGTCGTGGATCCTGACACGCTTGAACTCAAATGGTGGAACTTTGGTGCTGTTGATATGGGACATGATCCGGACTGGCAGCCGGATGGCACCATTATCGCCTTCGACAACAGCACGGGTGCGGCCCGTCGCGGCATTCCTGAGTATTTAAATATCGTCTCGATCAATCCGTTGAGCAACCAGACAAGTGCAGAGGTTAGCGGACGAGAACATGATTTCTTTTCCGCGTTTAACGGGCGCCAACAGGTAACAGATGCGGGGACTGTGCTCATTACCAGTTCCACCCAGGGCCGGTTTCTGGAGGTCGATCCCGTCACCGGCGATGTCGTCTTTGATTTTGTCAATTCCTATGACTGGGAGCGCGGGAAAACGCTCCACGTCAGCGATGCTTTCGCGATTGAGCCAGCGACGGCAGAACGTTGGTTGAAAAATGGCTGCCGAGAAAGAGTAAAATATTGATATGTATATAGAAAATGAACTTTCAAGCCATCGTTGTCCGGGCCTGGCTTTTCACGTTGACGATGCATTGGCGGTATTTGAAGACGGGCCGGAAAGACTTGGAACGGGGGTAACACAACAGGAAAAGGAGAGCCGGCGATGGTCTGGGTTCTAGGCGCAATAGGCGCAATCGCATTCACTGAAATTTTGTTCCGCCTCCCGTTTTTGAGCGTCTTGTCAGAGTTCATAGAGGTAGTCCGCAAAGTGAAAGACGTGATGACGTCGAACAATATTTCCGACGAATGGAAGGAAAAGGCGCTGCCCAAATATTCCATGGGAATGATGCGCAGTTCATCCTATTTGCTCGCGATTTTGCTCGTCGCATTTGCCCCGATGCTGGCTCTCGATGTTGCGGCGAGGCTCTTTGATCTCAAGTTCTTGGAGTTTGCCATGTCGCCGTTCGGTATCATCTTCATGACCATACTGGGCTTTGCCTATTTCGTTTGGCGTCACCATTATGGCCCAAAAAGCCTATAGTTGGGGCGCTCGCGTCCTGCACCATATCGCGCTCAGTCGTGCGGTGGCAGAGGTCTCGTTTGATCTGGAAAAATCGGTCTTTTCGATTGACCCGTCGACCGCCGATGATGGACAACATGTGTTTGTCGCGGGTCTCGCGCGCGCCGGAACCACGATTTTGATGCGCAACCTCTATGAGACGGGTGCGTTTTGCTCACTGAGCTATCGCGATATGCCCTTCGTTACAGCGCCAAACCTGTGGGCGAAGCTGACGGCCGGTGCGCGAACGACCAAAGCCGCAGAACAGCGCGCCCATGGCGATGGCATCTTGGTGGATTTTGACAGCCCCGAAGCGCTTGAAGAAGTGTTTTGGCGGGTCCATTGCGGCGACGATTACATTCTGTCGGACATGCTCGTGCCGATGACCTTCGACGCAGAGGTCGCGTCAGCTTTTAGAAGCTATGTCGCAGCGATTATGCAGGCAGGTGGCGCAAAAAGATATCTGTCCAAGAACAACAACAGCATTTTGCGTTTGCCCGCATTGGCAAAGTGCCTGCAGGACGCAAGCTTCATCGTGCCGTTTCGATCACCGCTGCAACATGCAATGTCCTTGCAGCGCCAACACGAAACCTTCAGCGCCATGCATGGGGGGGACGCGTTCTCCCTGCGCTACATGCAATGGCTGGTTCATCATGAATTCGGGCTCGATCACCGGCCTTTTGTTTTTAAAGAGGACGAACTGGTGGCGCTTAATGGCGACAGCCCGAACCGGCTCAATTATTGGCTCCGCCTTTGGCTGCATGTCCATCGGCATCTGCTCGACACAGCGCCTGAAAAAAGCCTGTTGGTTGCCTATGAAAGGCTGTGCACGCAAACGGAAATAGTCTGGTCGCGACTGTGCGACCATCTGAACCTGGAACGTGCGACGGTGCCCGCGTTTGATCTGCGGGAAACCAAAGTCGACGCCGACTATGATCTTGACCTCAATGAGCAATGTCAGGACTGCTACGATCGGCTTTTGTCCCGCTCGCTATAGTGCCGCGCGGTCATTTGTTTTCGCCCCATACCGGCATCGAAAAGCCATTGAAATCGCCTCGAAAATCACCAAGTCTGGCGCATGGGCAAGTGACGGGGCGATGATGAACCTTTCCGATGATTGTTTGAAATCCATGTGCACCATCGCCATTGGTGCAGGCGCGTTCGCGGCTGGATTGTCGGGTGTGACAGTCGCGGCGGGCGCTATGGAAATCATGACAGCTTCCGGTCATCTGGCGCTGGACCTGCGCAAGTCCCAGCAAAAGGAATTTAACGCGCTGGAAAGCTGCGTGCGCAAACAAGTAGAACGCGACTATAAAACGTGGCTCAAAAACGAGTGTGGAGACGACTGGGCAAAGCGCGCCGATGTGAACGCCGCGCTCGTCCAACTTGACAATGCGCTGCACCGCGCCCGACCGACGGTCACCGACATGGTCGCATCCGGTCACAATCCGGTCATCCTGAGCGAGACCCTGCTGGAGCGTCTGCCTCAATCCGATCTGTTCCGATCCAATGAAATCGCACGCTCGGTCTTCACAACGGTGATGGCGGGTCTGCATGGCCTTGCCCGCACGGACGAAAAGCTTAAACCGCTGTTTGATTCCCTTTCATGGCAAAGGGCGTTTGATGAATTTCAAAACGCGCAGGATGATCGTGACAAGAAGCACCGCGAAACCCTTGACGCGATCCACAACAATACCGGCATTCCATTGCGCACACTCCAGCCGATTTTCGACGCGATTGAAGAGGAGTTTCCCGAAGAAGACATTGAGGCAAAAGTCCGGGAGGCGGTTGCGCGCCTGAAGGCATTGGCCGAACGCGAGATTCATGTGGGCAATCTTGGGGACGATGTGCGCGCCCTCATCGAAAATGCCAGAAACACCCTTTTGCAAACAGCAGATGTCGACGAGGCGACAGCCTCCTTTGATGATGAGTTTGCCAAGGCGGATAGTCAGATGCTGCGCGCCGCCGCGCTGGCAGAAGAAAAGGCGCGCATGTTCGCGGCGGTTTTTCGTTTTGACGATGCGATCCGGCATTTTGAAATGGCGACGCGCTATAATCCCGATGATGCATGGCCTTGGTCCGAAATCGGCGACATCCGCTTGTCACGCGGCAATCTCGCCGCGGCGCTAGTGGAATATGAAAAAGGCAAGTCGGTCGCCGAGAGAACCGGAAATGAGCGCGATCTGTCCGTGAGCCACAACAGGATCGGCGATGTGGAGCGCGCGCGCGGCAATGGCGATGCGGCCTTGGCGGCCTATCAGGCGGGCTTGGCGATCCGTGAAAAGCTGGCGGCGCAGGCCCCGACGAACAGTGAATGGCAGCGCGATCTGTCGGTGAGCCACAACAAGATCGGCGATGTGGAGGTTGCGCGCGGCAATGGCGATGCGGCGTTGGCAGCCTATCAGGCGAGCCATGCGATCTTTGACAAGCTGGCCGCGCAGGATCCGACGAATAGTGAATGGCAGCGCGATCTGTCGGTGAGCCACGAGCGTATCGGCGACATGTTGTTGGCGGAGGGGAAGCTCGATGCCGCTTACAAGCAGTACAAATTGTCTCTGGACCGTATGATCCCAATCCGTGATGCCGACATGACAAATGCTGAACTGCAACGGTTTACATCTGTCACTTTGACCAAGATCGGCGATGTGGAGCGCGCGCGCGGCAATGGCGATGCGGCCTTGGCGGCTTATCATGCGAGTCATGCGATCTTTGACAAGCTGGCGGCGCAGGATCCGACGAACAGCGTGTGGCAGCGCGATCTGTCGGTGAGCCACGAGAAGATCGGCGATGTGGAGGTCGCGCGCGGCAATGGCGATGCGGCGTTGGCGGCCTTTCAGGCGAGCCATGCGATCTTCGAAAAGCTGGCAGCGCAGGACCCGACCAATGTTGAGTGGCAGTATGATCTATTTGTCAGCTACTGGCGCATGACGAACATGGAACCCAACCCTAGCAAGCAAATAGAGTATTTGACGGCGGGATTGGAACGTCTTGAAGCGCTCCACGCTGAAAACCGCTTGCCGCCTATTCACGTTGAGTGGATTCAACGCACCAAAGATCGGATTGACTCGATAAAAGGCGAGTAGCTCAAACTCCTCGTCATCCCGGACGGCTAAAGGCCGATCCGGGACCCATGCCGTGAAGCGACTGACCGGCACCTTCTTTGTCAATCTGCTCACACGCGGCATGGGTCCCGGGTTCCGCTCCGCGGCCCCGGGATGACGATGCGTGGTTCAATCGCCTAGTCCCATCCATGGCCACGAAACAGTTCGATCCAGTCAGGGTTTGCTTCTTCTATCAACGCGATTTTCCAAGCGCGTCGCCAACGCTTGATTTTCTTCTCACGTTCAATCGCATCGCGTATGTCAAAATGCTCTTCGTACCAAACCAGTCGGGTCACGCCGTGTTTGGCTGAAAATTTGGAGCCATCGCCGCGCTTGTGTTGGGCGATACGTGCACCCAGGCTGGAAGTGACGCCGGTATATAGCGTGCCATTCTTTTGCGAAGCCAGAATATAGACAAAGCCAGTCATCGTCTGAGCGGATCAGGTGGAAAGACTGAGTGCAATACCCACGATCTCGGCATGGGTCCCGGGTTCCGCTGCGCGGCCCCGGGATGACGAACTGTTATTGCCACGCTCCTTTCGTCATCCCGGACGGCTAAACGCCGATCCGGGATCCATGCCGTGAAGCGACTGACTCGCACCATTTTTGCAAATCTACCGTGCCTTCTGGCCGAACAGCACGCTTTGCGCTTCCTTGTCGTCCTTCAAATTGGTGCGGTCGCGCTCTTCCTTGCCGATCAAAAGACCTTTTTCCACGGCAGGGCGGGCTTTCATGGCCTCGAACCAGCGTTTCAAATTCGGGAAATCGTCCAAATCCTGCCCCTGCCGCTCATGGGGCACCACCCAGCCGATGCAGGCCATGTCGGCGATGGAATAATCGCCGGCCAGAAAGTCACGGTCCTCCAGACGCCGGTCCATCACGCCGTAAAGCCGGTTCACCTCATTGGTGTAGCGCTCGATCGCATAGGGCACCTGTTCCGGCGCATATTGCCGAAAATGGTGGGCCTGTCCGGCCATGGGGCCAAGGCCGCCCATCTGCCACATGACCCATTGCTCCACTTCCACCCGCGCGCGCTCGTCACTTGGATAAAACTGACCAAACTTGCGGCCCAGATATTGCAGGATCGCCGCGCTTTCAAAGACGGATATCGGGTCGCCGCCGGGTCCTTGCGGATCAATGATCGCGGGCATGCGGTTGTTAGGCGCAATTTTTAGAAAGTCCGGCTCAAACTGGTCACCCTTGCCAATATTGATCCAGTTGATCTCATAGGGCACGCCCAGCTCTTCGAGCATGATCGTGATCTTCCAGCCATTGGGTGTTGGCCAATAAAAAAGCTGGATGGGATTGGTTTGCGTGGTCATGGGGGCCTCGATGATTTGGGTCGCTCCCCTAGCATATAGGTGGTCTGCCACGAGGCAAGCCGGAGGTGGACCGGCCGCCTCGTGGCCGCGCCGTGTGTTCGTGCGTGACCCCGCGCAACGCAGCGAGACGGCGCTATGCGTTAAGCGCAGGTTGGCTGCCGTTCACGGGCGCTTGCGGCTTGGCGGGGAGCTGCGCTGGTGCGGGCTGGGCGATTTTGTTCTGGGCGGTCAAGCGGCGCGCCGCGCCTCTCAAAAGGCTGTCCGCGTCACGGATATTGGCTTCCAATGCCAACCGGTCGGAGTTGTAGGCAGCTTCCATCTCCAGCGTTTGCCGCACATGGGTGACCTGCAACTCGTTCCGGCGTTTTTCGAGTTTTAGCAAATGGGTGCGCGCTTCGCGGATGTCCTTGTCGATATCTTCAATGCTCGCCCTGTGCGTCGTATCGAATTGGCTTTTGCTGTTTCGGAACTCAGCCTGCATGCTTTCCAAATCGTCGATACTTTCCTCGCGGGTCCGGTGCAAAGCCACCAAAAACTCATTGCGCCGCGCGATGGGTTGAACCTTGCTTTGAAGCCCCTTGCCTGGTGCCGGATCGATGTTGCTCGGGGCAGTGGTGTTCAAGTCCGTGTTGGGCTTGGTGCTCACGGAAGATGTGTCTTTCCCGTTAACCGATGCGCTTTCTACTTTAACCATGATGTATTAGTCCCTTTCGTGCCTCAAAGAAGAAATTCATCGTGATCTCGGTGTAATTATGGCAAATATTGCAGTAGTTTATTTTTGGTTAATAGTTAAAATTTGATTTAAATCACTTGCTTGTGTCTAAACATAAATTCATTGTCGTTTTGCACAGCCGAAAGGCGTTGGCGAGTTCCGGAGCACAGCACGGCTCTCGTGAAACTGCCATAGGGCTCTCCATTCGTTCGACATCAAACCGCATAGTACGAGATCGTACAGATCAGGTGAGCTGTTAACCTCTTTGAATATCAACTGAACGGCACCCTCAGCGCCGGTTCAGTGCGCCTGTGCGATCGTGAGATCATCGCAAGGGAAACAAACATGCTTTCTACTCTCATCACTCGGTTGTTCACACTGATATGTTTGATGGTTTCAATATTGGCCTTCGGCCTCATCAGCGTCATGCAACAGTCATCCGGCCCCGCTTTTTCTTCACGCATCGATCAATCCATTCCGTGCGTTTTTGAAGACAACCGCCGCTGCGCCATTCCACACACGGCACCCAAGACGGGGGGAGGGCAATGAAACTCCACAGCATGAAGAGCATTATCGGATTACGCGAAATCAGGGCGATGGCCCGTGTTCTGGCGGTGTCGGCGTTGTTCGCAGCGCCGTTCATTTTCAACCAGCAAGCGCACGCCAATTACGGCGCGACAAACAGTACTGGCGTCGGCTTTGTGCTCTATATGTCTTTGATGCACGCGCGCTGATGCAGCGTCTTTAATTCGTAATCATTTTTCGGCTATGATTGTGCATGGATACAAAAGCACAAAAAAGCCTTGCCGTTGACCGCCGCGTTCAACTGGCTGAGTTCGACATGCCACCGCCGGCGCGTCCGATATTCTTCAGTAAGGCCGATGAAGCTGTTCAAGCGCTAAAATCGCTTTACGAGCGGAACACCAATTTTCTGCGCGAGAAATTTGATAATGTGATGTCGGGCGAAGAACCTGAAAAGCGCATTCGTGCCTTTTACCCGCAAATAGCCGTCAAGACTTCGGTCTATTCCAAAGTGGATTCGCGCCTTGCGTATGGGCATCTACCGCAACCTGGGCATTTTGCAACGACCGTTACCCGACCTGATCTTTTTGAATATTATCTTGAGATGCAGATCAACCTCTTGCTCAAGAACCATGATGTCGCGGTCGAGATTTGTGAAAGCGGCACACCCATCCCGCTTCATTTTGCATTTGCAGAAGGCACCCATGTGGATGGAGCCAAAGCTGAAGCCATGAAAATATCGCTGCGTGATGTCTTTGACGTGCCCGACTTGACGGTCACCAATGATGATATTGCCAATGGCGATTGGGAGCCTCGTGACAGCGCACCGTCACCGTTGGCGCCATTCACGGCGCAGCGCATCGATTATTCATTGCAACGGCTCGCCCACTATACGGCCACCAGTCCGCAGCATTTTCAGAACTTTGTCCTGTTCACAAATTACCAGTTTTACATCGATGAATTTTGCAAGTTTGCGCGCCAAGCCATTGCCGATGACGCGTCAGACTATGAGATGTTTGTTGAGCCGGGCAACCAGGTGTGGGTGGGTGCCGGCGATGAACCCGCATCCGGAAAAGCGCCGCCAAGGCTCCCGCAAATGCCCGCATACCACTTAAAAAGACCTGGCAGAAAAGGCATCACCATGGTCAATATCGGGGTGGGGCCGTCAAATGCAAAGACAATCACCGACCACATTGCCGTTTTGCGTCCACACGCCTGGCTGATGCTCGGTCACTGCGCAGGCCTGCGTAACTCGCAGCAATTAGGCGATTATGTCTTGGCGCATGCCTATGTGCGTGAGGACTCGGTCCTTGATGATGATTTGCCCTTGTCAGTCCCTGTGCCGCCACTGGCCGAGGTTCAACTGGCACTTGAAAAGGCCGTGGCGGAGGTGACTGGGTTATCGGGATATGAACTGAAGAAAATCATGCGTACCGGAACCGTCGCGACCATTGATAACCGAAATTGGGAGTTACGAGACCAAAGAGGACCGGTTAAACGCCTCAGCCAGTCGCGATCAGTAGCACTCGATATGGAAAGTGCGACGATTGCAGCAAACGGTTTTCGCTTCCGTGTCCCGTACGGGACTTTGTTGTGTGTTTCAGACAAGCCGCTGCACGGAGAGCTCAAGTTGCCGGGTATGGCGACCGAGTTTTACCGCACACAAGTCAATCAACACCTTATTATTGGCATAAAGGCGATGGAAGAGTTGGCAGAAATGCCAAGTGAGAAGCTCCATTCACGGAAACTGCGGAGTTTTTCAGAGACTGCGTTCCAGTAACCGAAGTGAATCTACCCATTTGAACGCCGCGCTCATGGACTAAACAGGGGCAGTGAAGAACGAGGTTCCAGCATGCATTCAACTCGTTATATGAGCCGCAGAAGACTTTTAATGAGCGCCGGTGCATTTGTAGGGGCGCAGTGCTTGGGGTCGGCGCGTGCAAAGATGCCCACGCTTGCGCCGCGCGCGGTGGGGATTTCCGACTTTGTTTTCGGGGTCGGGGCCGAAGATGGTAATATCATTGCGATGAATGGCTGGACCGGAAAGGTTGAGCACCGCATCTCTTCGCCGATCGAAATTGTTACTTTGATGGCAAACCGTTTCGCGGATCGCCTCGTTGGTATCGACGTCCACAATCGTCAAATCGCGATATTTCAAAACCCTGGCATGGGTGGCAGCTATGTAGCACCGATTGTTCATGACGCGGACATTGCGCCAGACCTTTTTGCATTTGGGCTCGACGGCCGCCATGCGGTATATGCTGACTTTGGATCCGGCCGGATCATGTTGCTCGATTTAACCGATGGCCAAATTGTCAGAAGTTTTACCGGGTTTGAGGGCATTCATGATGTCCGCTTTTCGGCGCTGACGGGTGCGCTGACCATCTCTTCTCTTGATCGCCGAGAAGTCCAGTGCCTTGACTTGCACACGGGCAAAGTTTCCTCTCTGGTTCAGATCACGGATCCGCGTGGGCGCGGCATTGACCATATGTCGCAAACCCTATCGGGCCGCACCGGGATAATCATTCAACCGGGAGAACCCTATGCCAAGCTCGTTGCTGTCAGGAAAGAAGGCGGAGAGATTTTACGCTGTATCAGGCTCAGCGGGCCGCCACTCAGGGCGTTCATATCATCGGACAATCGCCATATTCTGCTGCCCTCCACGCAGGAGCCGCTTGTCGACATTATCGATTTGAACACCTACCAGCGGGTCAAGACGCTTCGGACTGTCGGCTTAATCGACAAGGTTCATACCGATCCCTTGTCGCGCACCATTGTCGGTGTCGCGTCCGATGTCGGCGCAGTTGTGCTTTTTAATATGGCCGATCTGACCGTCCAAACCACCCTGCGATTGCGTTCAGGCGCTCAGTTACTTGCCCTCAATGAGGAAAGTGGCTTGGCATTTGTGCATGGTAATGTTGATGATCGGCTGGTGCATGTCGTCGACGTTCGTGGCGAGAACGACCAGAAAACGCTGCCATTCTTTGAACTCTCCCAGCCTTTGTGGGCCTTGACATCGACAAACGCTCTGGCGGCTTGCCACTGACCGAAATGAAAAGACGGCCGAAGCCGTCTCAATAGTTTGCAAAATGTACGCCTTCTCAGCGGCGGGTCCAAGTGTCGGTGCGACCGACGAGCCCACCAAGGACAGAGCCGCGCATTTTCAGCGTATTGGCACCGGCAAACCAAGCCGCACCGCGATACTTTTTGCCTTCAGCCGGGTCAGTGATAGAGCCGGTGTATTTGTCACCGTTTTTGCTGAATGTTCCGATTTGCTGGCCCGCAAATTCGCCCGATGTCACAGAAACGCAAAAGTTTGAGCCACATGCCGCAATTTTTGTTTGGCCGCCTTCGCCGGTGCGCCAGTTGCCGACGATTGGGTCAGCAAAGGCTGTTCCTGCGATCATAACGCCAGCCGCTGCCAGAATGAGTGTACGTTTTTTCATTTAGGGTCCTCCCGGTTACCTTCCCCCTCCTTTATGATTGACGTAAACGTAAAAGTAAAGATACCGTCGGGTAACTCCCACCAGTCTTGTCCGCCAGACCATCCATTTTGCCGCGTAATTTAAGTCAAATGCATGTGTTCGGTTGGAATTGTGGTTGAGAAAGCGTGACCATTGACGGCTGCCAAAAACAGCCAAGATCTGATATAATTCAATGAATCCAGTCTCTTGGATAATAAAGATATTGTAAAATTTACGAACAATTTTCGATTTGTTTGCCCCGTATTAATCACGCTTTTTAGCTACTCTTTGATCTCCAGCGGTCATGCTCACTCCATCAACCGGTGAAAAACTTCAACAACACCGGTGGGAATTTTGGATACAGGGACACCGAGGAACCAACATGGCGCGATTTGACATCAACAGCTTCGATAATGCTGCATTGGGCGGCGAAGCATCGGCAGACATCATCTTTGAAATGGGTTTAGCAGCCGCTTCCGGCCGTGACCGCGACATCAATCTGATTGAAGCGCACAAATGGTTCAATATCGCTGCAATTAAAGGTTCGGCCCGCGCAGCAGCTCTGCGTGCCGAAGTGGCCGAAACGATGACAAAATCGGATCTTGCAAAAGCGCTGCGCGATGCGCGCCAGTGGATGACACAGCACTGAGCTGCTGCTAATTCTGTATCCGCGAAATCGGCGGTCGGTAACGTTACAGCACTGCCGTTATGGCTGGTAAAGCAGCCTGTTGGGACCGCGCATGGTTGGGGATGGCCATGGGCGGTCTCACTTTATCAAATGTCGGCTCAACTGGCCCCCATATACCGTCCCGGCTTATGGTTGACGCCCAAAATCATGTTGAAAAGGACGGCACCAAAAACGGACCAAGCCGCCGCTACCGGGCCGACCACGAAAAAGGCGGCGATCAGAATGCAGCAATCGACGGCCAATTGGGTGTATCCGGCGCGTATATTGCGCTTGGCCTGTAGCCAATAAACCAGAATATTGATCCCGCCGAGGCCCGCGCCGTGCCGAAACAGGGCTAATAGCCCCAGTCCGATCATCGTGCCACCGCCGACTGCTGCGACGATGGGATGGATGGCCTCCAAGACCAAAAAGTCGGGAAGAAAACGTACGAGAAACGACATCAATGCCACCGCGCAAAATGTTTTTACGATGAAGCGGACGCCCAAGCCACCGATTCCGAAAATGTAAAACGGCAGATTGATCGCGAAGAAGAGCGCCGAAAAATCCAGCCCGGTTGCATAGCTTGTTACAAGCGCAATCCCTGCTACGCCGCCAATCACCAATTCAGCCTGTTGGAAGAGGTATACGCCCAACGACGTCAGAACCACCCCGACGCTGATCGCAAAAATGTCTTCCGCCAGCGAGTGCTGGCTCGGTTGGATGAGGGTGATCTTTTGCGCTTCTACAGAAATAGCGCTCTTTGATGTGTTCGTCATATCTGGCAGCCTGCCTTGGTTTCCCGCCGTGATGGCTGCCCTTTCGCCAATGGCTATCCCATTCGCTGAATACTGCCAAGGGCAGATCAACAAGGCGCAGTTGCGTTAAAGGGCTTCCGGTAGAGCCTTTGCAAATGCGGCGAGTTCATCATCGCGGCCGACACTGACCCGAATGCAGTGATCGATGCCAGGTGCCATCGGTTTGCGAATAAAAATGCCCCAATCGGACAGGCGATGCAAAAGACCGGATGCATAATCCGCACCGGCTCCGCACTCAAGGGTCACAAAATTGGTCGCGGAAGCGATCGGCACCAGCCCATTGGCGTGCGCAATCTGTGCGATTTGTTCGCGCCCCAAAGCGATTTTGTGTACCGTCTGTGCAAGCCACTCTTGTGACTTCAAGGATGCCAAGGCCGCCTTTTGGGCCATGATGTTGACGCCGAAATGGTCACGCACGCGGTGGAATGGCCTGATGAGGTCGCTATGACCGAAGGCATACCCGACGCGCAGTCCGGCAAGACCATAGGCCTTTGAGAATGTGCGCACACGGATCACGTTTGCTCTTGTTGTGTCGATTGTCGTTAATGTGCCGACCGGTGCTGTTTCACCGTAGGCCTCATCGAGAATGATCAACGTGTCTTCGGGAACAGCATCGAAAAACGCCTCGACTGAACGAGCATCCCACCATGTGCCCATCGGATTGTCCGGATTTGATAGATAGACGATGGATGCCTTTAGTTCTAATGCGCGGCGCGCCAAAGCGTCCAAATCCTCATGGAAGCCGCGATAGGGGACAGCTTCAAGTTCGCGGCCATAAGCGTGGACATGATAGTTAAACGTCGGATAAGCGCCCAGCGACGTCACAATCACATCGCCTGGCGCAGAAAAAATTCGCACAATCAGGCCCAAGAGACCGTCAATGCCTGGCCCGCACACAAGTTCTTCCTCGCTCAAGCCGAGCTTGGTGCAAAGCGCTTCACGCAACTCGAAATATGTCGGATCGCTGTATCTCCATACATCGTTGCGCGCCGCTTCTTGTATCGCTTTGATGGCAGCGGGGGCCGCGCCGAAGTTTCCCTCATTGGCACCCAGACGTGCCTTGAAACGGGCACCGTTGGCGCGTTCGGTCTCCTCAGGCGCGACAAACGGCACGGTGTCTGGAAGGGAGGCGACAATGGGTTCGATTTTGACGGGCACGGCTCACCTTAAGCTGCGTGACGAGGCGATACCGCCAAAGACTATTCCGGGCAAGAGATACATCTGGGGAGCAACACCATTTGACGAATGGTAGTTCATACTGGTGCTGCATTGGAGAAACAGGTGGCCAAGGTCCAAAGTTTGATTTTGGTATGATCAGAACTGTTGTTGGTCTTCTTGAAACCACAGAACTGGCGCGCCTTAATTGAAACAACAAATCCACTCATGCTGAGTCCGTAAGTTTCGTGTTTCATTGGAGTGAGGGATAAAATTGATTGCTAAAATCCCTTAAAATTGCCGAATTCTTTAAAAATCGCGTCACTGATCACTTTAAAAAGCAGATCGATTCCCCTGCGTCCAAAGTGGATAACAGGTCTCCCGGGAGCGATGCAGACGCCGGGAACAAAACAAACAAAATAAAGCTTTTCGACAGACATGGTGTTCCCACAAGGGCTCTGTGGGATAGGGTTGGCGAGTCTGTGCGCAATGGCTTTATAGATACTATGAAGAACAACAGCGTCACTTGGAGGGCGGCCTCTTATATCTTGCATCCCGTAAAACACATTAAACGTGCTTTATCACGAGGCAAATCCAACGAAACAAGCGAACCAGATAACAATGATATCAAGAGCGAAAAAAAGGTCTCGCGGGCCGGCAGGTTCATCGGCCGTATGGCCTCGACAATGGTTTCATATGGCATCACTGATCTTGCAAAATACCTTGATAATTTGCCAAACAAGCAGGAACGTTCGAAGCATCAAGATCGTTCCAAGGAAGAACGAGTACACAAAAACAAAAGTGCCAAGGGAGAAGCCGCCTCTGACGGCGAACATGCAGAGGGCGATAAGCACAGGCCAAAAATCTCCAAAGTCATCACCGCATCCACGTCATATATTGGTCGGGAAATGGCACCGAAGATGGCGCCACACTTAGCAAATCTCGGCGAACGTGTGAGGCGTACAAACCAGCGCGGTCGCGGCAACGATGAAGCGGCTACAGACGGCGAACTTATTCCAAGCGGCCATGCTATTGCCAAGTCAGCTTCAAAGGCCGCATCAAAGGTCGCGCACGAGGCAGAATTAATAGCCGCATCATATGTGGGCCGCCTTGGGGAGAACTTGAAACGACGAAGCCACGTTAGTCCAGGTTCCGATAAAGATGCCGATAATGGAAGCGGCGGTCATAACTTCGGTAGGACGTTCAGAAAAGCAGGCGAAGCGGCGGTTTCCGCAGCTGCGTCCGATATGGGTTCGGCACTGAAAGCGGGAGGTGTGCGCTTTTTGAAAAATAGTGTGGGGCGATCGAGCCACACTAAACCCGATTCCCATGAAGATGCGGACAATGGAAGTAGCGATTATCGCGTTGGCAAAACGGTCAGAAAAGCGGGTGCAGCGGCCGCCTCGGTAGCTGTATCTGACGTAGGTTCAACCCTTGGTGACGAATTGGGTAGAACAACCGGTAAAAAGTTGGGCTCGGCAGTTGCGTCAAAGGGAGTGCGTTTTCTTAAAAGTCGCGTGGGAGGAACGCACCAATCCGATAGTCGCGAAAACGGAGATGGCGATTACAAGTCTGGCACGACTCTCTTGAGATCTGTTTCAGATGTCGCTCCAGATTTGGGTTTGGCAGCCGGCGAAAAGATAGGTTCGGCGATGGGGACCAGGGCAGGTTCCGTATCGGGGACGGCTGCCGTGCGGTATCTTGGCAGAAAAGCAGAAACTGTTGGCCAAAATGCGCCGGAAGGCGTTGATGAGAACCAAATCAAACCCGACAAACTTCCCATCGGCGATAAAGACAGTGTCTACAAGCACGACCTTGATGATCGTGAGCGTTCAAGATCTGTGCTAACACATTGATCATTGAAATACCGATGAAGGACAAAATTGCTCAAGGCGCCGTGTGGTTGGCATCGTGAAAAGTGGCTTGCAAGGTAGATTGACTGCCTGCCATGCCTGCGGAGCGCGCGTATCCACCCAAGTGGAAATCGACAATCGTGATCGACGTTGTAATTGCTCACGGCTTCAGTCGCGCAGGCTTCTGCACGGAACTGCGAGATAGCCCCTTGCAAAATCGCCACAAACCTAAGAGAAACCGGGGCAGGAGAGGTGGCCGAGTGGTCGAAGGCGCTCCCCTGCTAAGGGAGTAGGCGGTAACCCGTCTCGAGGGTTCGAATCCCTTCCTCTCCGCCATTAACCATTGATTTGATTGGATAATTTGGCGACTTAGCCGTTCTACCCATGAACTACCCACGCATGAAGAGCGCCTAGAAACTGGCACTAGGTGCTCCCGAAGACTTTACGGCATGTCGTACCTGTCCCGCAGGTACCCAATACAAAATGTCTTGGCGAACTTACAGCTTTGCGTCCGCGCATCAATCTCATACTGTATCTTCGTGCTGTATGGGGGCTTCGATGGCGTATCAGTGGATCACAATTGACGAAGCCTTGGCAGAGTTTCATGCCACTGCCGAGAAAATCATCAAGTTGGTAGAAGATGAAGTAATTGACCGAGGCCCAGACCGCGTAGTCGGCGAGCGTAAATTAATGCAGGTTTCATTGTCGCAACTTAACGACCACTTTCAGCAAAAAGACACCGCGAGCCGATAAAGCGCCAAGATCAAAGATATCGCGTTCGGTACGGCGGTTGGCATTGCTGCTAGCGAAGCCGTAAACTTAGCAAAGAAAGCAATTACAGAAGAAGAAAAACGCACTGCGAGGCAAAGGGATGCGATGCATTCCGCTCACGATTTTTCGCAGCGTATGCGCGAATTGCGAGAAAGCGTTGGCCTGAGCCAAAGCCAACTTGCAAGGGAATCCGGGGTATCGATAAGGTCTGTTTCATACTTGGAAAGGGGGCGCATCGGACCTATTGAGACTGCGTACAAGGTATTCAATGTCCTGAATAGCGCTGCTTACTACGATGGAAGCCTTTCGTTTGAAGAAGTTTTCGGGCCACGGTTTTGATTTGAGTTGTCGAATTCTAAAATAGGTAAGGCCGCGCCTCTACGAGACGCGGCCCATGACGTGCCTAAGCACCGGGGAATATGCCCCAAGCTATTCCGCGCCGATGATGTCTGAAAACCCGCTAGGGATGCTTACACAGGTCCGCGACGGCCTGACGATCAGCGACGGGAATTGCCCACAGCGGGACACACAGGCAAGCCACGGCGTCTAGGGCGATTGTCAGCACGTCGGGCAGTTCCAAACCCAGCTTGTGCCCGAACAGGTGACTGACCCGCCCCACGAGCGGCGGGTGGTCGTATGGCGGCATGTCCAGCCGGGCCTTGGGCATTGCGGCGAGCATCTGACCTATGGGCACTAGCAGGGCAAGCCCGTTGTCCGCCAGGCCCGACAAATCGGGCCATTCGGTGCTGCCTGGGTCTACGCCAAGTAACGTGGCGTATGGCCCGACAAGCACTTGCTGTCGCCCGCAAAAAACGCTGCCGAATGCACGGCGGCGCGAATGGCTCGGGCGTGCCAATTGGCAACCAAAACGCCCTCAAGCATGGCAACCACAAGGCGAAAGCCGAAGCGTTCCGCAAACACGTCCGCGACCTTCCCAACACCGGACACAAAAAGCTTGAGCCGTTCTTTTTCTTATTGAAGTTGGCTTGGGGGAGGGGCGCCGTCGAAAAGCCTGGAACCACCCGACTAGTCAGGCATTTGCGGGTGGATGCGAATGCCGGGGCCGTCGTCCGGGGTGCCGATGAATTTGATGTCGGCGGACTCAAGGGCTCGAACGATTTTTTTTAGGGTGCTCGGTTTGCACTGTGGTTTGTCGTTCTCATACTCAATTTTCTTTATTGTGCGAACGGAGACATTCGACTTGATGGACAAGTCATCTATCGACCATTTGAGAGCTGAACGGGCAGATCTTAGCTGTTGAACAATAACCATTGCATCCAATAAAAGATGTATTTATAGTGCAGTTTGTGGGTAGTGCACAAACCTCTTCCTTTTCAGACTGACGCGCCGAACTCCGACGGCTCGAAGGCGCCTACTCGCGGTGCTAGGCGCGGCTATTTTACCGATGTCGAGGCTTTTGTGAATTGGTATCAAGTGAAAGGGCTTTTGCCGTTTTACAAGGTCAAACCCGTCAATCGCGGCTTAAGCACAACAACTGTCAAGTGATTGGTCAAGCAGGCAGCGGCGCAGGCCGGTCTTGATCCCAAGGACGTTGACGCTTTTAGCAGGTATTCGATGCGCGTCGGCACCGCCGCCATCATGGGGGCGGGCGGCTGGAAGTCCGTGAACGTGCTAACCCGCTATCTGGAGCAGGCCGAGCACAAGGTTTGGGCGTAGCTGATCTGCCATTCAGCACATCTTAAATGTTTTAGGCGCGCAGCCAATCCGCATAGATAATTTTGCGTCGATAAAACTCGGGGTGGAAGATGCTTGGAATGTGAGACTGTGTGCCCAAGGCTGGTTCAGAGTAGCGTGTTTGGCGCCCAATCGAGGCTAAAAGCCGTCAACGCCACTGGCGGCGGCTAATTGCTCTGATAGTAGGTTGGCATTAGACCGCGCAGCTTGGCTAGCGCCCATACACTCGCGTGATGTATAATCCCGATACCGCCATGTTCTAGCGCACGGTCAATCTCACGTTCTTCGAGGGCAACGACCTCCATCTCTTCAAGGTCGCCCGAATTGGGTTGCGATATTTGAACGCAGTCCTTGGCGACGTAATAGTTGCCAACGCAACCGCGCTGATTTCCATTGTCGACAAATTCTCCCAAATGGACCAGTTGTCCCACCTTGAAGCCAGTCTCCTCAAGCAGCTCTCGCGCCGCAGCAGCCTCTGGTTTTTCATTCTCTTCCACAAACCCAGCGGGGAACGTTAATGAACTGCGACCCAAACCATGTTTGTATTGCGTTATGGTTATGATCTTGCCGTCTGGAAGCAATGGTACAACCACAACGAAGTGGCGCAGTTCGACTTGATAGAAATCTTCTATGAGAGCACCGTTTGGTAGCTCTACTCTTTGCTTCAACACCTTGAGATAAGGGGACGCATCGAAGACCACATCTTGCCGGATCGTTTTCCAAGCTTTCATTGCAAGTGCTCCGCTTCTTGTGTGTATCGTAGGACACAATGATTTTTGTCTGGCGAGTTCGCGTCCAGCGCATTTATGAGAGCAGTACTGGAAGTTGGTTGCTGCATGAACATACCCGCGTTGTAACGCGCACCGTTCGGTATAGTGCTCACTCCATTGAACGAAGAGTGGGGGGCGATTTGTATGGGGCCCAGTTAAAAGTTGTCGCCAAGCGGTCGGTCAGCCGCGGATATTATTGCCATTTTCGAGAAACCATTGGTAGGTCTCCTCAATCCCCTGCTCCAGGCTAATGCCGGCGTGCCAGCCCATCTCTGTGAGGCGGCTCACATCCAACAACTTGCGTGGCGTGCCATCCGGTTTGCTGGCGTCCGTCGTAATGCGTCCTTTGAAGCCGGTGATGACTGCGATTTTCTGAGCAAGTTCCAGTATTGAGATATCTGTGCCGGTGCCGACGTTGATATGGCTCACCGTCGGCTGAGTGTTGGCCTCGTAATCCGCCTTGGGTAGATCAAAGACGAAGATCGATGCCGCGGCCATGTCGTCTACGTGCAGGAATTCGCGCCGTGGTGTCCCGGTGCCCCAGATGACCACCTCGTCCTGTCCGGCTTCGCGTGTATCGTGAAAGCGCCGGATGAGCGCGGGCAAAACGTGCGAATTTTCGGGATGGAAATTGTCACGGGGTCCGTAGAGGTTGGTTGGCATCACCGAACGATAGTCTCGCCCATACTGGCGGTTGTAACTTTCACAAAGCTTGATCGCCGCGATTTTTGCGATCGCATAGGGCTCGTTTGTCAGCTCCAGTTTGCCGGTCAGGAGCGTGTCTTCGACCATGGGTTGGGGCGCCATTTTGGGATAGATACAGCTTGATCCCAGCTGCAGCAGGTTTTGAACGTCGGCAGCGTGGGCTTGGTGGATCACGTTGCTTGCGATTATCAGGTTTTCATAGATGAACTCAGCGGGAAATCTGCTGTTGGCCATGATGCCGCCTACTTTCGCGGCAGCCAAGATCACATGACTGGGTTTTTCTGCTTGCATGAAGTCGCGCACTGCCAGCTGATCTGTCAGGTCAAGTTCGGCACTGGTGCGGGTGATCAGTGTGATATCCTTGCGGGCCGCAAGTTGTCGGTAGATTGCACTGCCCACCATCCCACGATGACCTGCAAGAAAGAGCTTCATGCGTTCACCCTTCAAAGCTAACCGGTTGCTCCAAACCATGCAGCTTCAACAGAGCGTGGCGTTGCGCGGTCTTCAGATCTTCGGCCACCATCTCTGCGCACATTTGCTGAACCGTAATTTCAGGTTCCCAACCAAGCTTTTCTTTGGCCTTGGTCGGATCGCCAAGCAATGTGTCTACCTCGGCAGGCCGAAAATAGCGCGGATCAATGCGCATGATCACGTCACCAGGCTTGACAGCGTTCGCCTCGTCCGAGGTGACGTCGGTGACGGTGGCAATTTCATCAACTCCGGCACCGGAAAATTCCAGGTGAATGCCCAATTCGGCCGCTGACCATGTGATAAACTCGCGCACTGTATTTTGAACGCCGGTCGCTATGACAAAGTCATCCGGCTCATCTTGCTGCAGCATCATCCACATCATCCGCACGTAGTCCTTTGCATGCCCCCAATCGCGTAAGCTGTCGATATTGCCCATATAGAGGCAGTATTCGATTCCCTGCGCTATATTGGCGAGGCCACGGGTCACTTTGCGCGTCACAAAGGTCTCGCCGCGACGTGGGCTTTCATGATTGAAGAGGATGCCGTTGCAGGCATAAAGCCCATACGCTTCCCGATAATTGATTGTGATCCAATAGGCATACAGCTTGGCCACGCCATAGGGTGAGCGCGGGTGAAACTGGGTCGTTTCACGTTGTGGCGTTTCCTGAACCAAACCGTAAAGTTCCGAGGTGGAGGCTTGGTAAAACCGGGTCTTTTTCTCCAAACCGAGAAAACGGATTGCTTCCAGAAGCCGCAATGTGCCGACCGCGTCCACATCTGCCGTGTATTCCGGCGCCTCAAAGCTGACCGCTACATGGGATTGTGCGCCCAAATTGTAGATCTCGTCCGGCTGCACTTCCTGAATGATGCGCGTCAGGTTGGACGTATCTGTCAAATCGCCATAATGCAGTTTGAATTTTTGACGCTCTGTATGCGGATCCTGATAAATATGGTCGATGCGGTCCGTATTGAACAGCGAAGCGCGTCGCTTAATTCCATGCACTTCATATCCTTTTTCGAGCAGAAATTCAGCCAGATATGACCCGTCCTGGCCGGTAACGCCGGTAATCAACGCGCGCTTATTCATTGGGTTTTAATGTATCCTTCGAAGTGAATTATAGTCGACGCTCAGCCGAACCAAACTTGATAAGGCAACCAACCCCGAGCGTTGGTCGCGAAATTCAGCCAAACAAACAAGACGAGGGCGTAGTATGCAATTATCCCCGCCACAAAAACTGTGTTTTTCCCCCCGGGGCGACCCAAGATATCAGGCAGGTGTGCAAATACGAAGACTTGCAGCGGTAGAAGATAGAGGGCTATGCGGTCCAATGCGGTGGACGGAACGCCGGCCATTAGGCCAGCGAATAGAGCAAGCGAAATGAGCGAGGCCGCCAACCATAACCGCTGGTCTGTGCTGGACACGTGGAAGCGTCGGTGAAACAAAAGAAACAATCCCGCTGGGATCAGGTTCATGCCAAGTCGGATCAAGGCGCCTTGTGATTGGTACTCTGCGGTAATGTATCCAGCGACCAGCCTGTCTACATGATCTGCCAAAAATGCTGTGTACGCGCCCAAGCCACCAAGCCCGAGAATCGGCAGCCAAAGCCAGCGATTGCGATTGACCGAGGCCGCAGCGAGCGCAATTACCACAATGGCCGTTTTGTGAAAGAGCGTTGCGACAATCGCCCAAACAACGAACCGCAGAAACCGTCCGCTGCCAAGGGCAACAAATCCGATCATGATGAAACCAAGCGCGATCCCTTGGCGCGCGTAACCCATGCCAACGACAAGGATCAGATAGGGAAAAGCCACTGCAAATGCCAACGCCGGGCGCGGCAAACTGCGGCAGAAGATTACAACGCCTGTTGAGAACGCCAGACCGGCCAAAAGATTGACGCCGACAAGGCTGCCGCCAGATCGTGCCATAAAGTAGTTGAGCAACCAGTATCCTGGGTCTCCTATCATAACAGCTTCTTCAAATGTCAGAAACTGGGCTTGGTCGAAAATGCGAACATACGCAAACCAGTCACCGCCCACCTGATACCGAAACCCCAGCATCATTGTGAGCGCTGCAATCACTAATACCCAGAGCATAGGTAAGCCGATGTGACGTGGCCCGCCACCGCGTACCGACCTCTTGGGCGCTGTGCCCAAGGCCGCCAGCGATGCTAGGCTAAATACAAACCAATATGGCAACATTCGCCTGGATACCCATCAATTGTCTTTGTCCAGATTTCGCGTCGGAGAAACGTTGGTTTGATCGCCATAGACCCAACCGGATCTTCGTGCACCCAACCCAACAAGCCTGTCCAAATTGTCAAATTCAGAGGTATAGCGTAGACGTGACCGCTCGGCCGCAAAGTGGTCGAGCCTCTCAGACCGCCTGTTAAGAAGTTCGATCGTTCGCATCATCCTACTGCGCGATATATAGTGCAATAGCCGACTCAAACCAAGACGGCGAAGCAAGGAACCTCCCGCCGCCCTTAACTTGGATGCAAACCTGAAGCTAACCGCACCACCCGCATTGACAACGACATTTGAGTAGGCGTTTTCCACGGATGGCGAAACTCCCAAAAAATCTTAAAGCTTCCTCAGCACCTGTTCGGGGTTCTTTGCAATAACGTCAAGATATAGCACGCAAAAACTCTCTCGGTTGAATACAGCAAACCAACTTTCTAGGTAATGGGCATATCGACCTTTCTCGAAAATCGCGGGATTTAAAGAAATGGCCTCTTCCAGATTGTCAGGGATCTGACGAACATAGCGCTGCATCTGATAATCCGCAAAAGCCCTGGATGCTGGCTCTCTCAACAACACTATAAAGCGTGTGTTTAGTTCATTTTGTTCGATATATTCACATAGCGCGGGAATGAGATCGGGACGATTGAGGTAGTTTTGTGTGACCTCAACGGTTATGGCGCCGTTGTTGGGACGATTAGTCGCGTCAAAATAGGATGGATAGTCGCTGATATCCGCTCTACGAACAAAAGCAGGTTTTGCACTGTCAGCAGAGTAAACCGTGGGTCACAATCTAAAATGTGCCGAGGCCTCATTGTATCCACTTTCTGTGCGCCGATAACAAAGTCGTGTTCTTGCTTGGCCATTCGCTTACTACTCACAACTGTTCAGAACAGGTGAGTAAATCCGCATACACTGCGTCGGCACCGCTGTAATACGCCCGTAAACTGCCAATCAAAAATACACGACCGACTCCTGCTGCAACGCCAGCAGCAACATCAGTTTGCTTGTCACCAATCATGATCGAACCTGTCATATCGATCCGGTGCTCCTCCTTGGCACGCAGAAGCATGCCGGGTGCGGGTTTGCGGCAGTCGCATACTTTTGTTAACCGCTGCACCACGCCGTCGGGGTGATGTGGACAATGATAGACCGCCAACACCGGAACACCTTCGGCCGCTAAGGCCTCGCACATCCAGTCGGCCAGGCATTGGAATGTTTCTTCATCATAATACCCACGTGCAATTCCCGATTGGTTCGTTACGACAATGATTCGATACCCTGCGGAAACCAGTTGCTTCATCCCGGCGATTGCATTGGGCAAAAACTCGAAATCCTCTCGCCGATAGACATAGCCAAGGTCGCGATTGATCACGCCGTCCCGATCGAGGAAAGCGGCTTTCACGTCAAGTTTGCCCGCCAAGATTGGTACATCAGTAAAGACCAGATAGTGCTTTCGTGAACTTTCCTGCCGCTTTTATGTTCAGCCCACAGTTTGCGCGCGACACGTTCGTTCAAGAGTTCAGAGGAAGACAGCGCCTGATGAGACAGTAAGCCTTCAGCCCAGTCAGACAAAGGTCCGCGCAACCAACGACCGATCGGTAGCGCAAAACCCGCCTTTGGACGCTCCATTAATTCGCGCGGAATGTAGTCGTCTATCAGGGAACGCAGCACCCTTTTCCCGGTTCCCGCTCCAATTTTGTGGTCCTTTGGCAAGCTCCACGCAAGATCCATAACCTGGCGATTTAGGAAAGGTGTCCTTGTCTCCAGGCTGGTCGCCATGCTAGCACGGTCGACTTTCGAGAGGACATCGTTGGGTAAATAATGGCACAAATCAAAGACCATGAGCGAATCGCAAAAAGACGAGCCTGCTATGCGAGTGTCTAACCTATCTGTAATGGGGGAAAAAGGCTCGCGGCTTGAAAGCAGATCGAGTCGTTTGTTCACTCGCAATAGGCTTTCGTGAAAACCAGGTCTATCTCCGCTATTTAGGAGACGGGACACCTTGTGCAACTGCTCGCCCGCACGGCCGCCCGTCAGACTTCCAGAAATTGAATGTGGAAGGCGATTGAACAAAGCTGTCAGCATGCCTGGCGGAACGGATCCCAAACCCAAGCCGAGGCTGCGGCGCAAGGGGATGGGCAACCGTGATATCCGGGCCCATAGATCTGGGCCGAACATGTATCGATTATACCCGCCGAACATCTCGTCGCCGCCATCACCCGACAGGGCAACTGTAACTCTTTGGCGCGCCACCTTTGAGATAATGAAGGTTGGCAACAAGGATGAATCGGCAAATGGCTCGTCGCAATGCGCCGCAAGAAAAGGAATGGTGTCCTGAACATCGTTGGCGCTCAGCATTTGCGTTTCGTGATTGGTGTCTAAATGGCGCGCAACTTTCTCTGCATGCCGGCTCTCATCATAGCCATGCTCATCGAACCCGATCGTGAAAGTCCGCACCGGTGTATCGGACAGCTCCTGCATGAGCGCTGTCGTTAGGGTGCTATCGACCCCGCCGGAAAGCAATGCGCCCAATGGCACATCTGACATCAGTCGTCTCTTTGTCGATTGTAGCATGACTTTTCGGACTGCGTCCACGGCGTCTTGGTAGTCTCCCTGAAATGGGTCAGCTTGTGCGCTCAATGCGGCTTCAACGGGATCAAACCATTGCACTGGTGAGGGCAACGTCCCGGCCTCTACGGTCGGACCATTGATCCTAAGCAAATGTCCCGGTGGGAGCTTGTAGATCCCATCATAGATCGTGCGAGGTGCCGGAATCACTGAATAGGCGAAATACTCTGCCAGCGCCGTCGTATCCTCTGCAGCAGCAAATCCGGGCCACGCGCGCAATGCGCTCAGCTCTGAACCGAATAGTAGAACGCCTTGCCAAAGACCATATGTCAGTGGTTTCTCTCCGAAAGCATCCCGAGCAAGCGTGAGTTCCGCCAGCTCGCGATCCCAAACGGCAAAGGCAAACATGCCATCACACTTTTCTATGGCTTCTTGGATACCATATCGCGTGATGAGCGCGAGAAGCGTTTCCGTGTCCGATGTGCCATTCCATTTCAGCGATGGTGTTTCATCCAATTGCTGGCGCAGGTCGGGATGGTTGTAAATCTCGCCATTGTAGACAATTGCATATCGCCCGCATTGCGAGACCATGGGTTGTTGTCCCGTCGGCGATAGATCAACAATTGCGAGGCGGCGATGCGACAAACCTAATTGGGCACCGCCAATCGAACCTTTCTCAACCCAACATCCTGAGCTGTCCGGCCCCCGATAGGCGATCGCCTGCCCCATGGCTTCAAGTCTTCGGCGCGCCTCGACCTCATCCCAAGTACCGCGAGGGTCAAAAAAACCAGCTATGCCGCACATTTGATAGAATCTGAAATCTGGTCTTTAATGGACATGGTTGGACCGGGACCCGGCTCGTTTGTTCAGCATGTCGAGGCATGCGTCAAAGACATCATCAGCGTACAGCGCCCTGCCTCGCCAATACAATGATGCGCCGACGCTGAGGCGTTCGAGTTCCGCTGGATCATTAAACAAGTTTACAACAGTATCGACCGTCTCATTCATCTCCTTTACTATAATTGCGTTGTCGAAATGTTTGCAATAGTTCTTTATTTCGCCAACCGGTGTAACGATGGGCACAATCCCCATCTGCATGGCCTCTACGACCGACATTGCCATACCTTCAACCATACTGGTCTGTAGATAAAAGGTGCTCGAAAACGCGCTTTCAACAATACCTTCCCTGTCAGCCGGTCCAGTAAGCTGCACACGTTCATTCAATCCAAGCCGATCGATCTCGCTAATGATTTTGTTTTTATCACCACCATCGGGTCCGATGATCAAGTAGGTTGCATCGGGAATACGCTCACTGATCGCGTGGAATAGGGTTAGTGCCATGGGAATATTTTTTTGCCGATTCAGTCTCCCCCAAAATATGAAACGCGGCGCGTGCCGGGCAGACGATACTCGATCCATGTGCTTAATCAGGAAAGAAATCACTCGATCCGCCGATTGCCCCAGTCGTTCAGCGCTTGTTTGTTTACTGTCTGCCCACACTTCTTCGGCGAAGAAGCTGACCAACCAGGTGAGCACGCGGTCGAGAAAATGTGCGTCTTCCGACAAATGCAGGAACAAAACCATTCGCAACCGTGGGCGAAATAGTTTTGCCAACAAAGCTGCAATGCAACTGCGCCAAAGTGAGACGATTAATAGATCAGTATCTGCCGCACAGATTGCAACCGCAGCCCGAAACGGTGGCCACGGTGTGAACAGCGCCAGCCGGGCCGCGCGGGTTTTCGGTGGGCGGTAGATGTAATGGCAGCAAAAATTGACCGTGGGGCGGCTATGCTCGCGCATGGAACGCGCGGCTGTCTCAACCCCACCTATTCCATCGTATGGAATGAGATGTATGACGCGAAAGACAGATGCGTCGTTCATGCGCGAATTGTTTCCAGCAATGCCGCGCCAGGCCAATGATCACGTGTCTGAGGATAGTGCTCAGCACAGTAGTCATACACCCGGGCGGAGTGCTTCACGATCCGTCGTTGTAACCACACCGGAATTCGCATTGATTTCTGGGTATTGTTTGCGCGGACTTTCTCGCTTCCCTTCTCGAATTCGATGCCAAGAAACTTTTCGAGACGGGTCAGCTCTGTCTCGGTGAACATGTTTTCGAACAGCCCGACATGAACTCGTTCCGGCTGAAAAAGTCCATACAATCGCTTTAGGGTGACATCGTATTTTGTCGCGAGTCTGTAACGCTCTTTGCGGTAGTTTATGGCAAGATGCAACTTTTCAGGCACAAAGCCTTTTGCCCACGGCAACAGCCCACCTTCTAAAGCAGCGTTCCGCCGGTTCATGCGTACCGTGCTCCAGCAGCGCTCGAAAGGATCGCGGAGTTTGAAAATGACCTTTATCCCGATGCCGCGTTTTGCCAACTCATCTTGGATGGGTAAAAAGGTCTCCTCCGAAAGAGCCGCATGTTCCGGAGTCAGGTCACATGTCGACAGGACTATACTGGATTCAAGCAGCTCTGCGAAGTGATCGAAGTAGGCGTTCGGATCTGATTGTAGATGAGTCCGCAACTCCTTTTTTGCTGGATCGCGAGAATATGTGTGACGGTCCAAAAAGTCTCGGCAGGCGGAGACAGTTATCGCATCCCACACATGGAACTCCTTCATAAGCCCAGTTGCCACTTTGGGGTGGTGGCAGAATTGCTTATAAATCCAACTCGAACCCGCTCTCTGGGCGCCAACGCCAAGGACAAATTGCTTCTGCCTGTTTGCGGCGGTGGATTCAGGTCTTTCACCCATCGAAAAACTCCTCCCATGATGTACCTGCAAAATGCATCTTCAGTGCAACATAATTTTCGATAGTTTCTGAAAGTGGACGCGTGCGTTGCTTCTTGAAATCTGTCTGTGGTTGGCGCCGCGCAACGCCGAGAAAGTCTGTGATACGTTCAAATTGACCTGGCAAGTCCGCCGTCATCGCTTCGTAGGTGACGTCAAGTATCGGCCGATTTTCGAAACGGTTGACGGCGCCCTGTTCCCACATGCGCGTTTGCTGAAAATCTCGCTCCAACCCCTCGGGTGTAAATGAAATAGTGGGAAGTTCGCCTCCGTATTTGGCCGCGTCCCTATCTGAGCGAAGACCATAAATACCGCTTTTGTAGGCGACGCGCGACGAAACCAGGGCGTGGAGGATGTTGCGGCGGCGCAAATGAATGACATGCAAACTGTCGATCGATGCAAGCAACTCCCAAACCTTGCTGTTGGTCTTGTCTTGAGGGTGATAATAGAAAATCTTGAAGCCCTTAGCGCGGATATAGAATGGCTGGCGTGCGTATGCGCGGTGAAGGACGTCTTCTTCTCTGCGACCTTCCAACCGGCCGAAGATTTCATACTCGGCCGCAAGTTGAGGGTGCGAGTCGAGCGCCTGCATTAACATGTTGGATCCCGTTCTGTCGCGCGTTACCACAACAAACGGCCGGAAGTTACCCGTGCCCACAGGCAAAAGTGCGTAATATGCAGCTTTGCTGACGGCTTTTTTAGGGTTCTGGGCGATTTGCCTGAGCTTGCCCAGCAGGGACTTGTCCCGAAAACTGGTAGCCGTTTGATTAATCATGGCTTCATGCTTGCCGGGACTATTCATCTTGTTTTTTGCAATGGAAGCGGGGCTGTTGCCCGAAGCAACTATTCTTCGATTGACTGCGAAAATTTGGCGTGGATGCGATTGCCCTGCAGCCTGTTCATTGCCCTGCTGGCTCGCTGGAAAGTTTGAATTGGATGCCGCAAGAAAAGCGACGCCAAGCGGCGCATAAATGCAGCGCGGTTACCGGCTAGCCAAATGTGTTTTAGATCGATCCAGGCGGTTGAGAAAGCAAATTGGGCCGGGCTTGTGAAGAAATCCCGATGCTTATCAAAGATCATGAGCCAAGCTTCATGATACTTGTCGAGTGACTTTTCCGAGGTTGCGGTCATGCTCTGGATGACCAGTGGCTCGCTGACGCCAACCAGATGCCCACCAGAGCGCGCGTGACGTATCGCGAGTTCGGAATCCTCGCCTCTGCGGAGCTTAGGATCGAAACCTCCAAGAGCCCGGTACGTTGCCGTCCTTCCCATTTGGGAGCAGGTAGCGCAAGCACCGAACTGGCCTGGCGCGAGGGGCTCGCCCATCAGTGTGAAGCGAACGACCGCATCGCCATGTGGGGCCAAGCCGGGTGCGCTACCCATGGCAGGCTCCACGCTTTCCGTTCCGTCGGGATAAAGTTGCCGTCTAGCCGTATGGCAAATCACCGGCGCTTCCTTGGCATATTCCATCTCATACGCCTCAATTCGCGCTCGCTGAAGCCGAACGCGGTCTGGGGAACTAACATCATCATCATCAAAAAAGGCTAAAAACGTACCGTTGGCTTGTTCAATGAGTGAATTGCGGGCCGCGGCAACGCCTTGGTTTTCCGTATGGCGAATGAGTTCAATGCGAGGATCTTTGGCCACATAAACTTCGACAATGGCAACCGTGCCATCCGAGGAGACATCATCCACCACGAGAATTTGAGCCACTGGCACATCTTGTTCTAGCGCTGAGTCGAGAGCCGCAGCAATCGTCTCTTCCGCATTGAACGCTGTTATGCCAATGGTCATGCTATTGTCAGCGGCGCTCATTGGACTTCTCGTTGCCGATGCCGCCCGCGAAAGGGGTACAACCAAATCGAGATATAGGGTGTCACCCAGAAGAGCGGCCAAAGCCAACCTCCATGCGCGTGATAGAGCCGCAGGCGTTGTGAGAAGGGCTCGCGCTTTTTGTCGAATAACATCTTAGTCGCCGCCCGCAGTGAAGGCGCATCTTGCGGCGTCACCGTTGATGCCGGGTTCATGGCGCACCGACCGATATGCTTTGGAGCAACCAGCACCTGTCCGCCGACCTTACGCAACTTCAGCCCATATTCAAAATCTGCACCGCTGTGCACGAAATAGTCGGACAGGAAACCGACACGTTCCAACGCGCCGCGCGAAATTAACGCGCCGTTCATGTTCAGCACTTCTGCCTGTTGAACGGTTCCGTTCGGCTCCACGATTTTTCCGAATTTGAAGGGATGCCATCGCGATGAGCGTCGACGCGCGCCATAGGTCGTGCCGGTGCCATCCATGTGCTGAAAGCTGCCCACAACTACCGCCGGTTCTCTTTTGTCTGGTACCGCGGCCAGCAAACACGAAAGGGCATCAGGCGTGAACAGGCTGTCGTCATTGTAAACGAATAGGTAGTCAAACGGCTGTTGCCGCGCGTATTGCTCCCAACCATGGCGCATGCCGCCCGCCCAATAAAGATTTCCGTCACCTTCCACGACCGTCACGTCGGGATACGCTTCCCGAACCGCGGCTCCGGTGCCATCAGATGAACCATCATCAACAATGACATGGGCCACGGAAACGCCATCGGGCAACTCTTGTGCATACAAGTCTGCCAAAGCAGATAGAGTGGATGCGCGTCGGTTATGGCAAGTCGCGAGTGTTAGAATACGCAAGTTGCGCACTGCCTCTTCGGGTGACGTCATGGTTTGGCCAATGGTATCTGGGAGTCAGGCGTTGCAATCAATGTCCCGCCCGCCGCAACAGCCGCATTATGTAGAGCAATGTCAGCTGCGAGATGCTCTTCAAGCGCGGCTTGGAGTGCTTCGGACAAGTCGGATCGCTGCGCGCGTTGTATGCTTTGATTGCGTCGTGGCATGGCGGCGGAAGCTTCTTCCGGCAAGTCGAGGAAACGGAGCAGTGGACTTGTGTCAACGGCGAGATTCTCAAGCGCAAACACTGCATCGATCATGCGGTTGTTTCCGTCTGGCTGTGGCCCCGGCCGCAGCATATCACTTTGCAGTCCGCGACTATTGGCAATGAAGTCTTCAGCAAACTCCGTAAAAGTCATCTTGGATACGACTTCATGCTGGCGGTGCAGCGGCCGAATGGATGTAGTTGAACTGACTTTCAACCCACGTAAATGGCTCTCGGACCACGGAAAACAGGCTATAATTGCGCTGCCGATGCACCGAGATAAGAAACGACGTCGGCAAGCTTGGCGTGCTTATCCATGCCCATGTACCATGATGAAGCGCCCTTCGGTACATGCCTGCGGCTTAGTCTTTCTTGGGCGATATTGACCGCGTAAAAGACTTTTCTACCAAGCCTATGCGTCGCCATCCGTTCGCGCAGTCGTGCATAAGGCAGCAGTAAATCGGTTACGGCGGTACCTCCTGCCTTGTAGATATGCACATGGGCAAACCGGTGTCGGTGGCTGATGCAGGTCATTTCAACAACAATCCATCATTCCTCCGAGAAACCCCAGTAATTTAACTCTGATTTCAAGCTATGATTCAAATGAGCTTGTGTCTCAGCCGCTAAAGCGGTGCGGAACTGCCCCGATCGTCCGGAGCGCTTGTGAGACTTGTTGTCGATTTCGCTGGCCACCGGCGCAGCCAGTTTGGCGATCCTGTCTCGTTCCTTGGGATCAATGCTTACATCCAAGTATTCGGCAATACGATCCATGAAGGCGGCCGGACTTGCCAGATATTCATCATAGGTGACGTAAAAGTTGGACTCGCTTGTCTCTCTCAGGCGTCGATATTCTGTCAGAAGTGGCTTCACCCAGATATCGCAATACTGGATGGCATAGGCCTCGAGACCCATCGCCTGATACTCTTTTCGCCTTGTTTCAAAGGCCGCTTTAGCCGCCGTTTGTCGAGGCGGTTTATGAGTGAAGGCAAATGAGTGGTACCCCGAAACCACGACATCGCGAGGATCACGCAGGAAAAAGATGTGCCGCATCTTGGCCCTACCCGGGAAGTCGATTGGTTTTCTTTGGGGAGCATAGATATAGCCCCTTTGACGATAGAGATGGTCATAAGTATCCGCGAGAAACTCTTCAAAACGGCCATTTGCGCCGAGATCATCAGAAAAATACCCAATCGTTTTTGCATGATTGCAGACTTCATAAGCACCGCTCTGGCACATCAGCGAAAGCATCTGAGTCGCGAAGCTGGAGGCGCATTTATGCGTTGTGAAGAAAATGCAGGAGCGCGGTTTGTTAAGCGCTTCTTTGGCCGCGAAATAGGGCTGAGCGTCGAGTAGAAGCTTTCTGTTGTTTCGATATCGGATTATTGGCTTGATAATTGAGCGGACCGAAGCGGGCAGCATTCCAGTTCCTCCGAACTAATCAACGAGGGTGTTCTTGTTTGCATTGAGGATCTTTGTTGTCGAAACACCTTCGACCAAATTGATCACCTGCACATCGCCGCCATTGGCGCGCACGCACTTGGCGCCGGCAATTTCATCAGGGCTGTAGTCGGCACCTTTCACCAAAAGGTCAGGCAAAACCCTGCATATCAGTCGCTCCGGCGTGCTCTCGGAAAACGGCACCACCCAATCGACGAATTCCAGCGCAGCAAGAACGGTCATGCGCCGCGAAAGTGTGTTCACGGGTCGCCCTTCGCCCTTTAGCGCTCGGGTTGACGCATCATCGTTGACCGCGATAACCAACCGGTCGCCCCGTGCACGCGCTTCGCGCAGATAGCTGACATGGCCCGCGTGAAGAATGTCGAAGCAGCCATTAGTCATGACCACGCGCTCGCCGTCCATTTTTGTTCGCGCCACGATCGCCATCAGTTGCTCCTCCGTTACAGGGCCACGCATGTCGGTTTCCGTTTGTCTATCGGCGTGCCTCAACTCGGCGGCGCCTATTGCAGCGGTACCCTGCCGTTTGACCGCCAGGCCTGCGGCTAGGTTGGAAAGGCGTGTGCTCTCTTCAAAGGACATGCCGATTGCAAGGCAGGCGGCCAGAACTGAGATCACCGTATCGCCTGCACCCGTCACATCATAGACCTCACGCACGTGGGCAGGCAAATGCAGTGGGGGTCTCTCCGGAAGGATCAACGTCATCCCTTGCCCACCTCGCGTAACCAGCAGCGCGTCCATTGCCAGTCGAGAAATCAGGTCACGTCCTTTTTCCAGGAGGGTCGTGTCGTCTGAAATGGTGCCGACCATTGTCTCCATCTCAGCCAGATTGGGCGTTAGGAGGTTGGCGCCTTGATAGCGTTCGAAGTCAGGGGTCTTGGGGTCGATCAATACCATTTTGCCGGCAGCGCGTGCCTCTGTGATAAGTGTCTGGATGTCAGTGAGCGTCCCCTTTGCATAATCGGACAGGATCACAACATCGCACGTCTCCAAAGAGTCCTTAAACAAAGCTGGGAAGTCTTTTGGGGCGATCGGGCCAAGCGGCTCTTCGAAGTCAAGCCGGAGCAGTTGTTGCCCTCTGCTCACGACACGCAACTTGGTGATCGTCGGTGGCCCGTCAACCACGAGCAGCGACGTCTTGATACCTGAAGCCTGCAGCATTGCTTCGAGCTTTTGGCCCGTATCATCCTGCCCAATGACACCGAGCAGTGTCGGCTCACCACCAAGGGCTGCAAGGTTGAGCGCCACATTGGCTGCGCCGCCAGGGCGGTCTTCACGTCCTTCGACCTTGACCACAGGAACTGGCGCTTCTGGCGAAATTCGCGCCGTCACGCCATGCCAGTAGCGATCAAGCATGACATCGCCGGCAACCAAAACCCGCGCTGCCGAAAAATCAGGAAATCTGGAACTCATGCCTGGGCCTCAAAGAGTGTGCAGAGCAGGTGGATGATAAAAATATGGACTTCCTGGATGCTGGCCGTCCGCGGCGCGCCTACAACTATAGGAAGGTCGATCTTTTGCGCCAGCAGACCGCCGTCCCGACCCAGAAGGCCGATCACCTTTACGCCTCGGCATTGCGCGGTTTCGGTTGCGTGGACGAGGTTTTCAGAGTTGCCTGATGTGCTGATGACAAACAGCAAGTCACCGGGCTTGGACAGCGCCTCAACCTGGCGCGAGAATATGCGCTCGAAGCCATAGTCATTACTGATCGCAGTGAGAGCGGAAGTATCTGTCGTTAGAGCTATAGCGGGATATCCCTGCCTTTCGGTCTCGAAACGTCCTGTCAGCTCAGCAGCAAAATGTTGTGCATCCGCCGCTGAACCACCATTGCCGCATATCAAAAGCTTGCCCTCGCTCAGCAAGACATCTGTGACGAGCGCGGCAGCTTCGGTGATTGCAGGCGCGAGTGCAGGTACTGTCTCAATCGCGCTGATATGCTCTTCTAGCGCCTGGGTAATAAGGTGGCTCGTCACAAGAACACTTTCCTCGTCTCGAGTAGTTGTGATGCCGTTTTTGTGGCCTGATCGATTGTGATTGCCTCGATACAGGGGAACGGTCCCTTGGGTTTGTGTGGTTGGCTGCATTGCCAGTTACAGTTGAAACACGGCATGTCCGCATGAACGCATGATGGTGTGTTTTGTGCGGTCAGGTTCTGCAGTTCTTCGGGGTAGGGCAAAAAACGCGCGAAATGCCCACCGCCCAAAAGGCAAAGTGATGGCGCGCCAACGGCGGCAGCGATGTGAACGGCCGAACTGTCATTAGCGACGGTTAGCCGGGCACCACGGATCGTTTCGATCAATTCGGGCACGCTCGTTTGACCAGCCAACACCAGCGTGTCATCAAGGTCGGCTTCGCGCGCAAGGGCTTCGCAAAGTGGTTTTTCGTTCGGGCTGCCACAGACCACAAGTCGCAGATCATGTTGGGTAGAAACTTTCCTCGAAAGAGCGGCAAAGCGATCCAGCGGCCAGATACGCCGGTCGCTGCCTGCTCCCGGTACAACGACAAAGTATGCGCGACTGCCCGCAAGGGAACCCGGGCGTTCGCCAACGAACCCCAAGCGCCCCCACGATGCCGCTGCACTTGAGATGCCCAAAGCCTTGAGAAAACCTGCGTTGCGTTCAAATTCATGTCGGGCCGGTTCCCCATTCGGAACCAGTCTTGTGTACCACTGGTCGGACACGCGCTTTTGCCAGTACCGGATGTTGTTTTGATCGCCAACTTGTCCCACGCGCTCTTGCGCACCCGATGCCTTGATCAAACCGTCACCCAACCAAAAGCTGCGGGAGTAGGTCGGTTGGATGGCAACAACGCTACCCAGTGATCGAATCCGACGCATCATGGCATAGCGATAACGCCAGTCACGCTGGAAGGCTTTTACGTTGAGCGAAATGACCTCGTCAAACAGCTCGGTGGCTCGGGCCAAATCCGCGACCAGTTGATTGGCAATCAGAACAACACGCCTTGGTTTGTAATGTGCCACAAGTGCTTGCGCTGACCCCAACCAAACGACGAAGTCACCGATTGCATCGACCCGAACGATCACCAATGGGCGTTCGTCATCGGGCGCGGCAACGGCGCGTGTCGATATTACGGCTGCCCTGTCCAGCATCGTCTGGACAACAAAGTGTCCGAGGCTGCTAAGTTTGGTGAGGGCTCTGGATATCATCGACTATAAATTCGCGGCAAGCAGTTCAATGTAGCGCGCCCGAGACTTGGCTCGGATGTCTTCGATCTCGTCTCGGTATACGGTCTCGCGAGCGGCAGTCTCCTCTACGATAGCCTCAGGATATGTGACGTCCTCAACAAAGTAGGATGGGAGGTTGAGATTTGCGATCATGAGCGCTCTTGTATCTGTTCCAATAACCGCGACCGGCTTACCCAAGGAAGCCAGCATGAAACCAGCATGCACCCGGTTCACGATGCCGAAGCGGGCACGGGCATAGAACCGCATAAACTCCATGTGATGGTCCGAGATAATGAACGTGTCTATGTCCGGTATGACCTTTCGCACCAAGTCACGCTCTGCTGGTGTGTGACAGGCGGCAACGACGCGCCCCATCTTGCTGGTCAACGCGTGAATGCGGCGGAAATTTTCCCTCCAACGCTCTTTGTCGATCATTTGGCCAAAGGTGAAATGCCCGCCATTCTCCATGAAGTTGAGGACGATATAGTCACCTTGCTCGGGCTCTATGGAGAGTTCGTCACGAGCATAAATGGACGTACACGGTAGAACCTCGGCATCGCGTCCCGTGGCCTGTAACATCCGACCGGCATGCGCATCCCGTAGCGTCGTCAAATCGCAAGCATCGAAGAACTCGGCGATGTAATTCAGCGTTTTGGGGAAGTCGTCCATTTCCGAGGCGTCCGAGTGGTACCGTTGGCAACTGCCACCTGCGAGGTTCAAGAACTTTCGCTCCCGTCGATCGGGCAAGAAACGCTTCCTGACCAGCGGGTCGTACCATTCGTTACGTTCGCAGCACGACCCATTTTTGTGGCACCAGTAAATCGGCGCACCCGATTGCACCAGCATGTCGGCCCACTTTATGCGGTCAGGCAGTTTCAATGTCTTTGCGATAGGTTCCACGATCCGGGACAAGCGTAAAGACCGAATCCTCTCCAATCCGAACACAGTTGTTACGGGCGAGTGCTTGTGAATCACCTCAATTTTGCAGGCTGTCCCCGGATGTTCACGTGCCACTGCCTCACGCAGGAGGCTGATGATGCCCTCCCGCACGAAATCATCGCCGACATTGTGCATTGTAGTAGAGATTATGGCGACCTTCTTGGTCTTGTTCATGACTGTAAGCCCTGGATTTTGCTTTGAAGAAGCGCCGTATCGCATTGGCTAATTGAGCGCCGCCGTTGATGGCAGAATGCCGAAAACCGCTTCACATCGATCAGACGACAATTTCATTTGCTCTACGAGTTTGCCGCTTTTGAAGTCGACGGTCAGAATTGTAGCCGGTGACGACCCAACCAAAACCTGTTCGTAGCCCAATGGAGCCAAGCCCCGCAGCCAGTTTGCGCGGCATACCTTTCCCTTGTTGACGCCAAGCATTTGGCGAATCCTCGTCATCATGCTGCTCAACGGATAGGGCTTTACGAACGTGCTGGTAAGAGGGTGACCGCTCTCATCAAAGAAACAAAGCTTCTCGCCCTGCGTGTCGTTCACCAAATATCCTCCGGCTCCGTATTGCGCATCATGGATTTGTCCGCCGACAGAAAGGGCGACTGGCTCGCCCGCGCGAAGATCCCAAATGCAGCCTTGCTTGTGGAGGCAAACGAGAAGGCGTCCGTCTACCTCCTGGACATGGTTCACATGAAATGGCTGTTCCGGGTATTCTAGAAACCCGGTAGCCGCGTTTTCTTCCTGACGCTTTAGGTCGAAAAAATCACACAAGGGGCGATTGCTCCTCAGGCAGAATCGCTCAATCACATTCCCGTCGCGATCAAAACAGACGACCATTTCATTGTTGCAGGAACTGATCCAGATGCGATCGTCAACGGCCGACAATCCGTGCACGCCCAGCAGATAAGGCGACGCAAACCGGCCACGCTCTTTTAGATCGCCGTCAAAAAAAAGAATGTCCGAATAGGTGCCCGTAACAAGTGTATCACCAATACTTGCCAAGCCATGCGGCCCTCCATGTTTTGCGAGCGAGTTATCCGAATTGATTTTCCGGCGGGCGATGATTTTTTTTTGATGATAGTCGACTTTATAGAGCCAGCCATAGGGTTTGTAGCGTACAAGTGATGTGACGTACACGATCATAGTCACTCGCTACTACGATCGCGTGCGAAATCAAACCCTGCCTTTTTCAGAATTCTTCGTAATCGAGGTGTCTTTTTCGTGCGGTTCGCAAACAAGTGATCATGTGACTGTTGTGGGTAAACAATATCAAGAAAGCGCAAAGGGAATGACATTTCGTTCCTCGAGAGACCTTTGTTCTCAGCCTTGTTCGTATTGTGCGTCCCGGTATCGAGGCCAATATTCTCGACAAGATTATTTGTCGGCACGACCGACAACATATGCTGCGCATATTTGGTCAGACCCCACTGGTAGTCCCAAGTATCGATGTTGCCCTCCGCGACCGCTTCAATAAGCTCAACCCGCCTCCTGAGTTGGTCTTCGTCGAAGGTGACGGTTCTGAAAATATCCTCAAGATGTTGCATCACCTCGTCGGAGGGGACTTTGGCGTAGAACTGCCACGCGCGACGCCAAGACGCCCAACCCCAGATGGAACCAAACCGACTGAAAGCATGGCTGTATGCTGAGTCCAGCGTTTCGGGAAATCGCATCAATCCCGATATTTGGCCGACACGCGTGTCATGACGATATCGCTCCAGCATGGCTTCGCAGAACCAGAAGAAACTCTGCGAAGGCAAGCAATCATCTTCGAGGATGATCCCCGCCTCCTCATTTTCAAAAAACCAAGTAATGCCCTCGGAAACAGCGTCCCGACAGCCAAGATTGCGATCGCGAAAAAGGGTTTTCACCTCGCAAGGCCAATCCACCCGGGTCGCAATTTTCCGAACATCGGCGACCCGCTCACTTTCGCCATCACGATCCTCGCGCGCACCGTCGGCTGCAACATACAGGCGCGGTGGCCGGGCTTTTCGGATCGCCTCAAAGACCTTTGCGGTCGTGTCAGGGCGATTGAAGATAAGGAACAGGACAGGGGTCTCCAGCGGGGCTGGGGGGATGAAGTCAGTCATGGTGTAGTTCTTGGATGCCGATAAGCGGTATGTGTTAACGCTATCTTGCGTGAGCAGGTCTTGACCGTTGTAAACTTCCGATCCCGAACCAAACCGGTACACTTAAGGAAGGAGATTTTCGCCACATCCGTTTTTTCTCAAGCCGATGTGGATGTGGATACCCTAACTGTTGAATATCGGGGTCTAATTTTATTGAGTCGTTTAACATAATTTATTTGTAGTTCGAGAATTGTCGGTTTAATATATAATAAATGAATACATGCGTATCTTTTATTTTCAATAAAATTGGTGAATTAGAGCGTCAGGGATACAGATATTGAATTCATCTCCGTTATTGCAAAGAAAGCATCCTCCTAAGCCCATAACCAGCTAATTTTCTTAGAGAGAAGTCGTCCGGCAGGACGGCTTGGTATCCTGTTTTGCGACGCCACTTCCAATACTCGCTGCGGAAAGGATGGTCTTGCCCCAGATTCCATGGCTTTGAAGATCCAGTAAAATGGGCAACTAAAACTTGGTCGAATTTGGAAGCGTCTAAAGCTCTGGCCTCCGGCGTCTGAACATTATATTTACTGTCTATTTCCAACCAGTGCCCGTCAATGACGGCGTTTAGCCCACATTGATCGACATATTGGACCACACTTGGACTATTCTCCACAAAATCGATAACCTTTCTGCCGATTTGGTGGGCGCGCCATTGGCATAAATTGATCAACATGACGCCAGAATTAAAATAGCGCGAGCTACTTTTCATTCCCAAATCTGAGTGACGATTAAAGCCCGGTGTGTCGACCGCTCCGACAAAGTAATCGTTAAGTTTTATATCTCCGAGTGACGCAATCGAACCTCTAACGATCAGGTCGCTATCGAGGTATAAACATGTATCTGCGTCAAGAAATTGATCCACCAGCAATCTCAAGTAACATTCTCTCGAAAAATGGAGGTTTGTCTTAAGATAATGTAAAGACCTTTCTTCGACAATATGAATACTAATCGGTGATGAATATCTATCGCAAATACGTACAATTTTTTCCTTATCATCATCCTCAAATTCGAATGACAATAAATGAATGAATATATCCAAGTCACGATTATTTGATAACAGCGAAATAAGTGCCGTTGCGAGGTGCGGTGCATATTTTTTGTTTGAGGCAAATACGATATCCATTTATCCCTCAGATCTTGATCTTGCAAAAAGCCAGCTCATTCCAGCGGGTCGTGACTCGTCCATTAGGCTTTCCAGTTCAGATCGCTCAATTTTTGCCGTAGGCGAGTATTGTTGGAAGTGCCGCCAAGGGTAGTCGTACACAATAGAAATCTCGTGGGAATTCGAAAGTGCATCAACGATAATTTGAGTAATCCCTGGATAAAAGCAATCGTGCAGCTCGACTAAAATATCGACACCTTCTACGAAAGATATATTTTTGCTATTTAAATATTTTATTTCATCGCCTTCAATGTCCATCATCAGAAATATTCTGCCATTTTCATAGCGGTCTTGACGTCGATAAATATCTTTAATATCAAATAGATCGGAGAAGTATATATTATTCAGAGCGTTTAACTGTGCAATTTCCTTCGCTAAACGCGTTGCATCTTTGTTTATGTCGTACGCATATACTTGGGTAGCAGGCAATCTCATTGCTAACCCACACGCATAGTAGCCCTCGGCGCAGCCTACATCGAAGATCGCGGCGTAATATTTTGAATTGCAAACTTCCTCAATCCAGCTGTGAATTGGCTCTTCATATGAGCCTAGCAGTTTGGGTAATAAAGCGCTCCCGTATGAGGTATTGGCGTACTGCAACCCTGTGAATGAACCGGCTAGGATTACGGGCGTCGAGCCTTCATATAACTTTTCAATCGCAGCGTGGTTCGCGGCCCTTTTGAGCCGTTGCCGTTCTTCGCGTGCCGCTTGCCTTTCTAAAGCGCGTTTCTGGTCTCTGAACCGCGTCAGCATCCTCCAAAAATACCGAAGATAATTATTCACGATCCCAAAGCCTTCTAAGCGTAACCGCATTCAGGAAGAATAATCCAGAACGTCGCAAGTCGGATTGAATGTAAATTAACAGCGTATGGCCAATGCCGTATGATATAACTGTAGCAATTGCAGCGCCTTTTGCACCAAGGGGATCAATCAATATTAAATTAAGACCTACGTTTATTATTGAAGCAGATATATGTAAATACAATATTTTATCTGTATATTTTTCGATGATAACCCATTTTGACCAGGCCGCACCATAGAAAACAAAAATGAGTGCCCATGTATGTATAGAAAGGACAATTCCTGCTTCAGAATATTGATTGCTAAATAATTGGTTAATGATGAATGTTGAAAATAATGAAACCGGTATCGCAATTAAGATAGAAAGCCACACCATTAAGTCGAATAGTGTCTGGAAACGCCGAAGGTACGATGTTTCGTCTTTTTTCTTGGCATTCATTATAGACGGAAATACTGAAGCGACAATGATAAGGGGCACGAAATGCCAAATCTCGCTTATCTTGGTTGCGACCGCGTAGATGCCGACTTCCTTGTCATCGGCCATTTGGCCCAACATGACCATGTCGACTTTCATGTAAATTGCAATTGCGGCGCTAGATAAGAGAAGTGGCCAGCTGTCGGCTACGAGCTCTCTGGCGCGGGCAAGACTGAAACGTAGCGCTTTTCGGCCAGGCCCAAAGTGAAAGAAAAGCAAGATGCTGCCAATGCCTACAATGATTGCGTCTGCCACCGTCACCCAAGCGAAAGCCAAGAGTGGCGCGCCAGAAAGTATAAGCACTACCTTCACAGCACTGAGGGCGAGGAATACGGCATTGGCCAGCCAGACGACATATTTGGAGCGAACTTGCGATTCAAACCAGAACTTTGCCGTATCGAAGCCTTTGAGAAACAGGGTCAGCCCAAGCAAGAGAACGATCGTTCGCGCCAGCTGGTCATCGGGGCGCATGTAGGTGATCGCAATCGTCAGCAAGAGGTAGGCAAACGCAGCCCCTACCATCTGCATTGCAGCAGCCGTTCCAATGGTGACGCCGGTTTCTTCAGGATTGTTGACCAAATCCCGCACGACGATTGATTGCAGCCCGAGTTTCACAAAAATGGCAAACAAGGCAACGGTTGCGATGCCAAAGTTCAACAAGCCATATTGTTCCGGGCCAAGGTATCTTGCTACCCAAATACCGACGATCAAACCCATGCCAAGCCGTACGACTTTGTCGAAGAACAGCCAGCTGATATTCTCTATAATACGTTCCAGCATCGGCCGCCCCGATACACGGCGACGGACAAATTCTGGCAGATACACGGTGCTTATGCCCCGCATGTCGTTGATGTCATTGAGATGGAATTGCCGGGTTTCACAGCCTCAGATCGCTTTCATCCGCACCAAACACGCTTTTCAGGTCGCAGAAAACGTGGGTATCGCGTGCAAAGCCGCGCAATTGGTCAACGCCCTGATCGCGGAAAATATCATGGGCGACCGCGAGGATCACGGCATCATAGCTGCATTCCGGCGGGCTTTTGGTCAGTGTAATGCCATATTCGTGCTTCGCCTCATGCGCCTCCACCCAAGGGTCGTGCACATCGACCTGCACGCCATAGTCCCGCAGCTCGTTCACCACATCGACGACGCGTGTGTTGCGCAGATCCGGGCAGTTTTCCTTGAACGCGAGGCCGAGCACCACGACGCGGGAGCCTTTGATGGTGATCCCCTTTTTGATCATCGCCTTGACCATCTGGCTTGCCACATAGGCGCCCATACCGTCATTGATCCGGCGCCCAGCAAGGATCACTTGCGTATGGTACCCAATCGCTTCAGCCTTGTGCGTCAGATAATAGGGGTCGACGCCGATGCAGTGCCCACCGACAAGGCCGGGGCGGAAGGGCAAGAAGTTCCACTTTGTGCCTGCCGCTTCAAGAACAGCTTTTGTGTCAATGCCCAACTTGTTGAAGATCATCGCCAGTTCATTGACCAGCGCGATATTGAGATCACGCTGCGTGTTCTCGATCACCTTGGCCGCCTCGGCCACGCGTATGCTCTCGGCCTTGTGCGTGCCCGCCGGGACAATGTCGGCGTAAAGCGCGTCAACAGCGTTAGCGATCTCCGGTGTTGAGCCGGCGGTCACCTTGGTGATGGTGGTCAGGCGGTGCTCCCGGTCGCCCGGATTGGCCCGTTCCGGCGAGTAGCCGCAATAAAAGTCTTTGTTAAAGGTCAGGCCAGACACTCGCTCCAACACGGGCACACAATCATCCTCGGTTGCGCCGGGATAGACGGTGCTCTCATAGATGACGATGTCGCCCTTTTTGAGCACCTTGCCCACCGTTTCGGACGCCTTCAGCAACGGCGTGAGGTCAGGGCGCTTGTGCGCGTCGATCGGGGTAGGGACGGTCACGATATAGATTTCGCAGTCCGCGATATCTGCTAGATTGCTTGCAAAAGTCAGGTGAGTGGCGGCGACAAAATCTTCTGCGTCAACCTCGCGGGTGCGGTCATGCCCGCGCCGTAACTCGGCGATCCGATGCGAATTAATGTCAAAGCCGATCGTTGGGCGCTTCTTGCCGAATTCAACGGCGAGCGGCAGGCCCACATAGCCAAGGCCGATGACGGCGATTTTGTCACTTGGCGTGATCAGCGTCACTTCCCGAAATACTCCCGGAACCATTCGACAAACCGGGCGATCCCGTCCTTGAAATCGGTCTGTGGGCGGTAGCCGGTGAGGTTTTGAAGGGCCGTCGCGTCGGCCCAGCTGGCCTGGACATCGCCCATTTGCATGTCCATGTAGTTGCGAATGGCCTTCTTGCCCAAATTGTCTTCAATGGCTTCAATGAAGTCCAACAGCGCAACCTTGTCGGAGTTGCCGATGTTGACAATCCTGTAGGGCGCCACGGGCGAAAGGCTGTCCCACTCGAGAATGTCGTCTTGCGAGGCGGGGCGTACCGGCGCCGCGTCAATCAGCAGGCGGATGCCGCGCACCAGATCATCCACATAGGTAAAGTCGCGGTACATGTCGCCGTGATTGTAAATGTCGATGGGACGGTCATCGAGAATGGCGTCCACGAATTTATACAAGCCAAGGTCAGGTCGTCCCCACGTGCCGTATACGTTAAAGAAGCGGAACATGGTTGTCGGCAGATCCCAAAGATGGGCATAGGCGTGTCCCATGCTCTCATTGGCCTTTTTCGTGGCCGAATACATCGTCAGCTGCGTATCTGCTTTCTGGGTTTCCACGAACGGCATGTCTTCATTGGCGCCATAGACAGAACTGGTCGAAGCCATGAGCAGGTGCTGAACCTTGTGATGCCGGGCCGCCTCCATGACATTGAGCGTGCCGACGACATTCGTATCGATGTAGGCGCGCGGGTTTTCCAGCGAATGACGAACGCCCGCCTGTGCCGCCAGGTGCACAATCACATCAGGCTGAAAAGCCTCCGCGGTGTCGCGCACCCGGTCCGTGTCTTCCAGCATGCCTTCGGTTGCCGCAAAATTGGGACTTTGCAGCAGCATTTGATGGCGGCGCCGTTTGAGCGACACGTCATAATAGTCGGTCATCCCGTCATACCCGTGCACCTGACAGCCTTCCTTCAGAAGCAGTTTGGCGAGATGAAAACCGATAAAGCCGGCGGTGCCGGTCACAAAAACCTTGCGGGTCAAATCAATAGGCTCACTTGTCGTTTAGCGCCGCTTGTTGGAGAACATCATCGCCGAGTTCATCGCTCAGCGCTGCAATCTCGGCTTTGAGCGCCTCATACTCGCGCATTTTGCGATCCAGAAAATCGCGTGTCATGGCCGCGCGGGTTGCGATGCCTTTCGGCGTTAATACGTACGCGTAGCGCCGCTTGTCCTTCGCTGCGGTAAAGTTGGCAAGTTTGACGAGACCCTTGGCGGCGAGCGCCTTGATCACATAATGCGCGCTGCCGGTGCTGATGCCGACCGCCAAAGCCAAATCACGCTGCGACATTTCAGGGTTCTGCTCAAGCAGGCGGAGCACGCGAAAGCGCACCTCAGATTTCAGAGGATTAGTTCGGTCGACCAACTTCAATTGTTCCACGGCTACCGCACAAGGACTGCCTTGGGCACCTAGGGAAACAAGCCATAAAGGACTCAGAGACATCGCTCACAATTGAGCAATATCAGTGTTTCGTTCGTGGGAGAAGGTATATTGTGTAACAGTTTGAAGAAATCGCCGTTAGATCAACCGGCCAGTCATGCAGGCCGACCGTCTGGCTTACTACTGCCACCTGTTAGATGATCAATGGCGGACATGTAAGCGTCAACAACAATTTGTTCGTCGAATTCCCGCGCCATTTTGGCCCGTCCAGCCTTGCCCATTTCTTTTTGTTGTTCTGTCGAGAGCGCAAGAAATTTCGCAATCGCATGTGCCAGATTGCGCGAGTCGCGGACATGGCACAAGAACCCGTTCTCGCCGTCATCCACGATGCTACGGCATCCCGGTACATCCGTCGTGATCAACGGCCGAGCCATGGCCGCAGCTTCGATCAGTGTGCGCGGCGCACCCTCGCGATAGGACGGCAAGACGACACAGTTTGCAGCCTCGATGACAGGGCGAACATCTTTGACTGTTCCCAAATAATCGACGACGCCTTCAGCGACCCATGCATCCACGGTGCTAGCGGGGATGGCGCTTCGATTCTCCGAGCCAATGGCGCCAAGAAGCTGGAACTTGACGTCCGGTCTTTCGGATTTGATCTGGCGTGCCGCTTCGACAAATTCGTTCACGCCCTTGTCGCGCAGCAGCCGGGCGATGAGCAAAAATGCGGGCGTTTTTTTACGGGGAATGGCCTTGGCTTCATAGTGCTGCAGATTAATGCCGGAGCCGGGCAGCCGATGCGCCTGCTTTGACGTGACCAAGGCACGCGAGACAAAAAGCGCCTCGTCATCCTCATTTTGAAAAAAGATGATCGGCAGCTTGGCAAACGCTCGACGATACAAAATTTCGGCGATTTTTTCGAGTGCACCGCCGGAAAGAAAGGCCGTGCCAAGCCCTGTCACATTGGGCACGAAAGGAATGCCCAAAGGTTTGGCCGCCATGGCACCAAACAGATTGTTCTTGATGGTGTAGCTTAAAACAATATCCGGCTTTTCCGTCTTGAACGTGCGCTTGAAAGCAGACACCAGCCGAAGTCCCTCCAACGGATTGAGCCCCTTTGCGTTCATGGCAAGCGGCAAGGTGCGGCAACCCAAGGCTTCAAGTTCGGCGACACTGTCATCAAGCGGCGCGAGCACGGTGACGGCATGACCCTTGCCAATAAGAGCGCGCACAACCGCCCTGCGGAAATTCCAGATGTTCCATGCAGCGTTCACCGTCATCAGAATGTGCATCTTGGTGCCCCGTCAACTTCGACCGCATGCTGCCAGCGCTGCTTGTACCAAAACGCAAGGGGAAGGGAAGGGCGGATCACGCCTCGCGGCACATTCCAGGCAATTCGATCGGCCAGAACGAATGCGGGAGCATGACGATTGCCCAAGTGGCGACAAAGCGCCTGAACTCCGACAGGGTGTAGCCTGCACCCTGACGCCCATACTCCAAATCCGATGCAACGCGCACAATGTCAACGGGCCCGATGGTTGCACTCAATGCAAGCGACGCACGCGGCAAGTGGGGCTTGGAGCTGATCAGCACGACAGCGTCCGTTTCGGGCTGTGTTTCCAGCCAGCAGGCGGTCTCAATCGCGTTTTCCAGTGTGGTGTTGGCATCTTCCGACAGGATGATAACGCCGCTCTCGAGCCAGCTTATTTGTTGAGCCGTCAGCGAAAACTGGTCTGCGAAACGCTCAATACCCAATCCGGCCTTCGCATTGACGCCGCTGATGAACAAGCGATCGACATGGCCCTCGGAAAGCAGGTCCAAGCCGCGTTCAATCCGGTCAAACTGGCCGGTGAACACAATGGCTGTTGAAGGTAGTGCGTTAAAACGCTCGATCGCGTTCCCACGGCGCACAAAGTCCGCAAGCAACAAGCCGCAGACAACAAGGAACAGGACCGCAATCGCGAATGGTATTCGGTGGGTTGCCATCAGCGTCGGTAACTCCTTAAGGCGCGATAAAAAAGAAACCGGATTTTCTTTCAGTTACGGTCAATGAACTACCGTTTGTCAAAGGCTAAGAAACGCTGAAAAGACACCTCAAACCAGAATTTGTTGGGTGGACACCTGGCTCGTCACGGGATTGGCGTCGAACGCGTTTTGCCGCAAGCAACGGCGGGTGAGCCCACCTTTGGCGACGCTATCAAGGGCGATTGACGCAGATAGCTGATCGGTTCCATTTGTTTGGCTTGCTAGCGTATCTCGGTGAGCTTTCGGCGTAATTTGTCGATCGATCGTTTGAGGCCGCTGGCCGTCAAGAGGTTTTTGGCCCAGTGCGCCCGTTGCGTTGGGTCAAAGACAAGCGCGTGGACACGCCACCGCAAGGCGCGCAGTGCCCGGGCTTTGCGAACTTCACTTGGGCGGGACAGGTTTTGTAACGCGCGTTTGGCCCACCGATGTGCCGAAGCAGAAGCGGTGATCTTTTTTGTGCTTTGCCCGAGCAGCAGGGCACTTGCCAGATGAAATGCGTCGATCGCATCTGTTGTCTCGTCGGGCTCGCTTTCGCTGACCGGCGCGACCAACCCAAGAGCCTTCAACCGGCTTAGATCGGCCACTTGGCACAGACTGATCCGTCCTTCTTCCCAGCGGAAGTCACCAAATTGGGCGTGCAACGCCAGATGCGCAACGCGATGATCCCGGCAAGGAACCCGCAGCCCTTTATGCCCGCTTGGAACCGAATGCGCGACAACCAGACTTGCCGGTAACGCGGTTTCTACGGCCGGTGTTCCGATACGCAGGTGGATCTCAACAAAGCCCTCATGTTGCCGATGGGATAGCGGTGGCATGTGGTGATGTGTTTCCACGAAACGGTCGGGTTCGACATATTCATCCCACCCCGCGGAGACAAGTAGCTGCTGCGCTTCACGTGCATTCTGCTCGGGCATCAAAAGGTCCAGATCGCCAACGAAGCGGCCCGGTATTTCGTTTCCGAGGGCAAGATCCGCGCCGCCCTTCAGGACAACGGCCTCCCAGGATTGTGCGGCAAAAACGGAACCCAAATGGCGCAGGGTTTCGGTCAGGCGGGCGTTGCGGCGCGCATTGGCCGCGTGAAGCTCTTCCAAAAACACAACTGCATTCGGCTCAAGCTCTTCGCGAAGCGGGCGTCCTGCTGCAACGCCCGGCGCCAAGCTTTCCAAAATGCGATGTGAGGTGGCGATTGCCATGATTTGATGCGGATCGGCGAGCCGTACATCCTCCCCGTCACCGGCCAGCGGTGGGACCCCGAGGGCTGCGCGCAACAGTGCCAACGTTGCCCGGTGGTTTCTCGATCCAATTGGCGGGGCTATCATTGCGCGGCTATGGACGCGCAGAAATTCAAGGCGGAGGCGGTGTCCGGATAGGTGATTTCATAGGCGGGTGTTTGGCGTACAAGACGCGCGAGTGGTTCAATTGAATTGTCGGTGCCCGCGACACGGCCGCCGCACCGTATCAGACGCGTGAGGGCCAATTCAGGTGAAATTTTTTCCACACTCATATTTGAGGCTGGATCCCAGCGCGGGAAGCAAATTCCGATTGCCTGGATCTCTGTCCCAAAGGTCATCGCTTCGTCCGGATCAACATAGCGGACATCCATATCACCAAGGTTCCCGACGGTGGCGCGCCTGAGGTCCTCGGCTGGCAGCCGCTGCCAGCTTCCCGGTTTCAGGCTGATGCGGGTCGGAAAGGCTCGGATCAAGGCGTTCCGGTCCAGCGCCGTCAAGTCGTCGGCAACCAGACCCCAACCCGATTGTGCCAGCGCGTGGGCAAGCGTTGACTTTCCGCTCCCGCTATCACCGGCAAGGATGATCCCTTTGCCCTCCTTGGCAATTGAGGCCGCATGAAGGATTGCCGTGATTGTCCCACGACCATGCAGTACGGTAAGGATTTCCGAAAGCACGCAATGGCGCGCAACGGCGAGATCATTGCGGTCCGACACCACGATCCCGCCCGAAACGACCGTATATTCTTCCCTGCTGGAAACAATTTCGACCAAATGTGGTTCGCACGTTTCTTTCTTGATGCGAAGCGGTGCGACGATGCGCCCGATATCACGTGCAAGAGCAACATCATCGCAGCGCACCAACACATTGTGGCGACCGGCGCCAAACAACATCTCGACTGATTGTTCGTTTTGATGGATGCGCGCTTCTTGAAGGGAAACTACCGGCTTTTTGTTGAAGAGGCCCGCATGCTTGAATGTTCGCAAGAGCTCGATTGCTTGCGCGGAGCGCGCTTGTCCGCCTTCGATTTCCTGCAACGTCGCGGCCAACACCTCATTGTCGGCCAATACGATGGCCCCGTTGTCGCAAGACCGAACAACAGACATCGACAGCAACCGATGATGTTCTAACGCCTTGAAGCCTTGAGGGTCCACTACAACTGACAGTTCTTGCCCGGATTTGGGTTTTGCACCTGCGAACAAGGTCTTGTTGATTGCGCCAGGGCCTCATCGGCAGACAGGACGATGGCGGACGCGCCGGTGGCCGCGGCGTATTTTGACAAGGCGCGCAAAACGGCGCGCTTGTCCTTATCGACCTCGTCGCTGGGAGGCTTTTTTGAATCCAGGCTATCCATAATAATCCACCGAACTGACGCATAAAAGAAACTACCCAATGGGGTCGAACATGCCCCAAATGGGTTAAGAATAAATTGGCGGCGCTATTTCAGGTCCGCCACCAACTTTTGCCTGGTCACGCGTGAAGCAAGATCCAGCGATGCGTGCCCAAGCCAGACTTTGCCGAATCAGTGACCCCATACACGGATTTCGTTAAAATTCAAGATCACTACCATCGTGCATGCCGCTACACATCGGCGAACGTTTCAGTGCAATTGTTGCACGGCGGAAGAATTGATATCGCGGGCGATGTATCGATATAGGCGTTGGCAGGAACCCGCGAGGCCAGGGCATTGGACACACTCTTTTTCATCGCTGCAAAACTGTTGGGTGCGCTGATCCGCGTGGACACCTGGTTTGTCCTTGGGTTGGCATTGATCGTGTGGTCGGCTTTGGCGGGCAAACGCCGCACGCTGCGTATCTCCAGCGTTGGATTGTTGATGATAGCTATCATACTGGCCATTGTGCCAGTTGGTCATCTGGCGCTGCAACCAATTGAACGCACTTTTGTGGCCAATCCTCCTCTGGAGCGTGTGGATGGGATCATCGTGCTGGGCGGCGGCGAGGACGCCAGTGCGAGCGCCTATTGGGGGCAGGTACAGTTGGCTGAAGGCGGTGATCGCTATACGGCCGGCGTCGCGTTGGCGCGGCGCTTTCCCGATGCCAAGCTGCTGTTTGCCGGTGGCAGCGGGGCATTGCGCGATGTTGTCCTGCAGCGCGCAACCGAAGCTGAGTACGCCGAGCAGCTTTTTCTCGATCTTGGTGTCAACCCCGACCGCATCCTTACCGAAAGCCGCTCGCGTAATACTGCGGAAAATGCCCGCTTGAGTTTCGAGATTGCTCAGCCATCTGCTGATGAGGTTTGGGTGTTGGTGACCAGCGCCTTTCACATGCCAAGGGCCGTGCGGAGCTTTGAGACCGCCGGCTGGCCCAAAATCCTGGCGTATCCGGTCGATTACCGCACATCGTCCTTTGCAGATGGATTGGGCTGGAACTTGGCTCCAAACGTCTGGCTTCTGAACACAGCCATCCGCGAACGGGTCGGCCAGCTGGCTTACTATCTGACAGCGCGTTGATCGCTTCCAGTTTGGGGCAATGGCCGGACGTCTTTTGATTTAACCTCAACTTTGACCTTTGATTGAAGCCAATCGATCAAAACCCAAATGCGCCTGTCCTGTGAGACACGGTGAATGGTCGCAACAAAGTCTGCAAACGGCCCGGTCTGAACACGGACCTCATCGCCCGGTGTGAACTCATCCGCCGAAGTATTTTCCGCTTCCACACTATATTGCGCTTGCAGCCCCTCTATCAGCGCAGAGGGTACGATGGCGGGTTTGTCGGCAAAGCTGACCACTTTGGTAATGCCATAGGTGGCATTGACAGACCGCAGGCCCAATTCGGGGCGGTCCAACGCCACAAATATGTAGCCAGGAAACACGGGGCCTTCGACTTCGACAAAGCGCGATCCCCTTCGTTTGGTGATGCGATCCATCGGAAGAAAGGCAGTATAACCTTGCCGGGCCAGATTTCGCTCTGCTATTTTTCCATGGTTTGGCCGAAGCTGCGCCAAATACCAAATAGGCTCAGCGTCTTTGCTGTCGGTTTGGTATTTCTTACCCATCGCTTATCGCCGAAACAGCCTGCCTGCCAGAATTGTCTGAATGGTTTTGATTGTGATGGTCGTATCGAGCCAGAATGATACGTTTTTGACATAATAGAAGTCATATTCGAGCTTTACGCGCACATCATCATCATTGGTGACATGGCCTTGGCAAACCTGGGCCCATCCGGTAATGCCCGGGCGAACGGCATAGCGATAGCGATAGTACGGAAACTTTTCCTCATAGCTTCTGCCAAGAACCGCCGCTTCGGGTCGTGGACCAATCCAGCTCATTTCGCCGCGCACGATATTCAACAATTGGGGGATCTCATCAAGGCGAAATTTACGCAAAATTTTGCCAAGCGGTGTAATGCGTGGGTCATTGCGTTTTGTCTTGGCAGATTCAACATCATTGCTGATCGGTTGGGTCGGGACGCGCATGGTGCGAAACTTGTACACGGTAAACAGTTTACCCCGGCGCCCGATGCGTTTCTGGCGAAAGATTATCGGGCCCCCTTCGCGCAGTCGGATCAGGATAGCGACGATTATTGCAACGACCGCCAGCGGGACAACTGCCACCGCCACAGCGCACAGGTCTAGCACCCGTTTTGCGACCAGATAATTCAAATTGGGCAGAACCGAGCCGAAATTGTTTTCAGACAGATGATCAACCGTCACCCGACCGGTTATTTGCTCAATAATCTGCTTGGTGTGATAGACCGGAACACCTTCCAGCGTCGACTGGACCACAAAATGCTCCCAGCTTTTACAATAGTCATGGCGTAGATTGGCGACGTAGCCATCAAACATGTGAGGAGAGGGTGGTTCAGTCAACTCGATCCATTGGATTGATGAACTTTTGGGCAGCGATGCAAGGTTTGCCGCGGGCAACACGCCGACCCTCAACGGACGATCGCGCCGCATGACATAGGATATGACCAGCAGCCATGCGAAGGAGAGGATCGGTGCGGTAAACACAAGCGTTCGGTTATACTCGATGCGTGAAAATACAATGTAGAAGATCAGCACCAAGAAGATGACGCCAACCGCCCACGCGGCCACATTTACCGGGTTGGTATCAGGGTAAGCGTGAAGTCGGCGCCAAAGAAAATAGGTCAATATGACACCGGGTATCACCATGCCCATCGATATCAGCGTCCCCGCTTCATTGAGGAAGTTAGGCAATTGAAGGTAGCGAAGCAGCGCAGGCAGGGCCACGGCAAATAGAACCATGCCGAGAAGTTGGTATCGAATGCGGCTTAAAGGGTGCCGATGGTTGCGCGATACAGCTCCTGAAAATGCGGAACTGTCAATTTCGATAATCGACTCATGATCGACTTCGGAAGTCATCAGTGGATTGCCCCCGCGTTAGCTCACTACACTAGATGAAGTGACTGGATTCGAAAAGCCTATCGCACACTAAAACCAATTCTTGATCGCAAAATCTTCGTGATCATGCAGCCATATTCTGGGGTCAGGCGAGCACTTCTTTCGCTCCAGTTGGTTTGGGTTTGGTCTCCACATTTTCATCGCGCCACACGACAGCCGAAGCAAAGGCGCCAAAAAGAGCGATCATCATTGTTCGCACTGGATAATCCACGAGACTATGTACGGCCAGCGCGAAAAGCGAGATCGTCATGGCTGTGTGAAGTGGTGTGAGACGGCTTGCCCGCATCGCTCGCGCCAAAAGGGTAAGCAGCAATATCGGCCCGATCAGGCCCGTTTCCAACGTCAGTTCCAGCCAGTCATTGTGCGCATAATTGGCAACGCCGCTGAGATCCTGATCGATTGTTTCGTAGCGCGGATAGATCAGGTGAAAGCTCCCCAGTCCGCTGCCAAAAGGCAGATAATCAAGGATCGCCCGCAAGGTGTTGGCCCAGAACTGGGGTCTGAAATTATCGACCTGCGTTTCCTGGCCGCGAAGCAACAGCACAGTGACAATGACGATCGCTGCCCCGACCGCGCTGACAACACCAATCTTCAGCGATGCATTGCCAAAGCGATCGCGTGAGAAAACGAGCGCGCAAATAACGACAAGAACGGAGAGTATGCCGATGCCGGCCAGGGAGGATGTCGCAAAGAGCACGATCCCCAACACCAGTGAAATACCGAGAAAGAGCGAGGGGAGACGAAGGCGATACAAGATCAGCCAAGCCAGTGCCGGCAGTGTCGTATAGACAAAAGCCGCCAAATGGTTCGGGTTGGCGAAAAAGCCGGCATGGGCTTTGTACGCCCAGTCCAAGGCAGCCTTTGATGAAAAGGAAAATTGAACGGCTGCCATGGTGGCGTTAATGGTCAGCGCAACGATAAAGAACATCAAAAGCCGTCGAGTGGCCCATGGCGATAGCGTCAACGCAAATGCATGCATACAAAGGACGGCGGCGAAAAAGGCGGCATAGGAAAATGCATAATGAGGCGCTGACGACCCAATCGGGATATCAATCGGCAAGGCAAAGCTCAGGTTCCAAAGCACGAGGATTACCGAAGCTGATACCCAAACAAGGTGGTAGAGCTGCACATTGATGCGGCCAGCGCGCACGATCGCGTAAATGCCCAGAGGTAACGCAATGGTCTGGATAATCCGGTCGGAAGCAAGATAGGAGACGGTGCCACCTCCGATGAGTGCGGCCACCAGGACAACCAGTGCGGCCCAATAGACCCCCAATCTTTCAAACCGGTCAGTGGAAGGCATGGTGGCATTCATTGTTGACGGACCAATCGAACCAGACCGATGTCGACGTGCCCGGCAAATTGGTTGCGCCAGGATTGCGCCACCGGCTCGGAATAGAACGTGATGAAGGGGGTACGGCAGTTTTCGCTGCTCGGATCGATCGCAAACATTGAACGTTGGATCGTCCATTTGTTGCTGGTAGGGGAAAGTACCACGGTTGCTTTCGGCGTGCCGCTTCCGCGACACCGGATTTCGAGGCTTACCGGCTTTGGCGCGCTGTAGTTTGTGCCCGTCTTGTGTATGACGTCCAAAGCGTAGGATCCTTGCGGCAGCACAAGTGCTTGCCAAGAGGTAACGTTCAACCGCGCCGGACTATTGAGAAATGCAAGACGCAAGCTCCTTGGAGAATCACTTTCACTTGCTCCGCTTTCAAGACGAAGTTCTTCCAAGCCAGCCGGATCGGGGGCTGTAATTTGATCGATCGACAAGCCGTTGATGCGCGGCAGCCGCCAATCAAATGGTGACCGCGTTGGATATTGCGCAAAGTCGCCATTGTTGACAAACCCGCCGCCGCTACCGCGCGATGGCTCGAAGACGGTTTTATCGAGCAATATGGCGTCCGTGTATCGTCCGGCGTTGAGCATGCGTGAGATGAGCGTTCCCGCCTGTGCAGAGACATCCATGCCGTAATCGAGATGCAACAACGTGATCAGATCGAGGGCGGCAGTGTGCCCGGCATCTTCACTGATTAGCTGAGCGATTATCCTTGGATGAAGATCTGGTTTCTCGCTGAAAAAGGCGGCGGCACGAGTACGCAAATCGCGATCATCGAAAAACGTCAAAATCCACGGGCGCAAATCACCCAGCGTTTGCGACCAGCGGTAAACGATCCGGGTAAGGCTGTTTAGCGCAGCATCATTGTCGCCCGCATTCACAGCGTCAACGAATTGAACCCGAAGTGCGAGCGCTTCATCAGGTGTTTTCTTGATGGCGCTCGAAAAATGGTCACGTGCAGCTGCTTCTTGTCCCTTCAAGAGCTCAACGGCGCCCAGCGCGCTGTCAAATCGCCCGTCTTCCGGGTGAATATCGATACCATCGACTGCCAAATCAACCACTTTGGCCAGTTCTGCAGGGTCAGTTTGGCCGATGTCCAAACTGCCATTGATCAAGTCACGCCTGGTATCCGCGTTATAGGGATTGGCAGCTAGCGCACCAGACAAATCCCCGTTGCTGGCGGCAATGCGACGCCATTCAGCCGTCAGTAGAAGAACGGCTACCAAGCAAACGACGGATATTGTCAACCTGTATCCCAAAGACATCGGTTTTGCGACCTGCATTGCTTGTGTTGCCGGATGTGTCATTGCCATAAGTATAATAGTCGTACTTCATATATTTATAAGCGTAATTATAGTCGAAACGATCAACTTCAAACTTAGTCATCGCCGCGCCGACAATATTGGCCGAAGCGCTCCGCAGCCGCTTGACCGCCGATTTGACCGAGCTTCGTTTGACCTGTTTTGTCGACACCACCAACAGTGTGGCGTCAGTCATGCGCGTGAGGATCAAGGCATCAGCCAGCCCGACAACCGGCGGACAATCGATCAACACGATGTCGTATCGCTCGGCGCAAAACTTCATCATAATGGCCATGCGCTGCGAAGCCAGCAGGTTCGCCGGATTGGGGGGAAGAATACCCGCGGAGATGAACTCGAGTTTCGGTATTTTGGTCTTGCGGAAAACGGGTGTCTCGACGCTGGATTTGACGACATTGGTCAGAAGGTTGGAAAGGCCAATTGCATTGTCTGTCTTAAAAAAGCGATGCATCTTTGACTTGCGCATGTCGGCATCAATTACAAGCACACGTTTTCCAAGACCCGCAAACTCATTGGCCAGCTTGAAAACCGTAGATGATTTGCCTTCGGACGCTTCGGCACTCGTTACGGCGATTGTTACAGCAGGCTGGTCGGCGCCGCTGAATTCCAGCGACGTCCTGAGCGTTCGATAAGCTTCCGAATAAGCCGACATCGGATCGGCGCTTTGCTCCTCGATATCTTCGGGTTTTGTGGCCGGAATGATCCCGAGGACCGGCAACTTAAGGTCAGCCTCAATCTGGTCGGGGTTGGAGAACGTGTTGTTCAGCAATTCAAGAATGTAGATCGCAAGTGCGGCGAGGATTATCGCAATCGCCAGCGCAGCTGTCACGTTTTTCGACAGGCTCGGCGAAATGCGGGCGCCAGACAGCGCCGTGTCGATGACCGAAGCGTTGGCACGCCTCAGGTCAGAGCCAACACCAACCTCGTTGAGTTTGCCAATCAGGCTCTCATATTGTGCGCGGTTTGAATCAACCTCACGTTTTAATATCGTATAGCGGACGTTCTTGCGCTGAAACTCGGCCTGTTGCGCCTCCAGGTCAGCGAGTTCTGCCTGCAAGGTGCCGCGTCGCTGCACCAGCTGCTCGGCGCGCAGACGCACAGATTGTGCCACGGAGTTGATCGAAATCTGGATCTGCGCTTCCGTCTCGCGAATTTGCGCGCCCAACTGTTGCATCTCGGGAAAGGCGGGTTTCAGTGTTGCAAGCTTTTGCTGATAAGTTGCACGCAGTTCAGCCAGCCTTTCCTGCGCGCTCTGCACTGCCCCGCTCTCAACAACCTGGGGCAACGTTCTTGCATTGCCACCCTCAATCTGTTCGACTTGCTGATCGACAATGAACAATTCCTGCGTCAGTTCGGAAAGCGCCGTGTTTACGGCCGAAATGCTGGTTGCGAGCAGTGAATTTTCATCATTGTTGAGAATAATGCCCTCAGCTTCGGCATATTCCACCAAGGAGCGTTCGGACGCCTCCAATTGGCTCTTTGTTTCCGCGACCTGTTCCTCGATGAACTGCCGGGTCAGTTCTGAAGTTGCCCCCCTTTGGTCAGCCGCCTGATCAATGAAGCTGGTAGCGACCTGATTGACCACCAACGCAGTCAGTTCACGGTTGGGGTGGGCAAATCCAATCCGCAAAATGGCTGTGCCGCGAACGAAATCGGCCGACAATCCACCAAGGAGTCGGCCAATGGCGATGGATTGACGCTGCTCGGCGGTCAAACTCTCTATATTGCCACCGCTTGTGTTCCGCCGCAGCGCGCGATTGACCAAGTTTCCAAGTGAAAAGCTCGCCTGCGGCGCGATGAAATCGGCATTGTCAGCTAAGCCAAGCTCGAAAACCGCGCGACGTGCCAAATCCCGCGACAAAAGCTTTGTACGTTGTGTTTCAAGAGTGCGGGCATCATTAAGTGTTTCAAAGACATCAATCTCGTTAAGCGTTCGCGCACCGCCGGTAATGATTTCGACGGTTGTGCTCGCGCGATAAACGGGAGTCTGCATCCAAGTGTAGACGACGCCGCCGATCAACCCGCACAACAGCAGGGTTGCGATGACCCATCGGTGTTTGATGGCATAGGACAGCAGTTGAAGTGGGTCGAATGCAGGATCGTCTGATTCCGGCGCATAGCCTGGCGAATAGTCCGGTGCCGGCATTGGCCTTGCCGGAATACGCGGGTTGAACTCAGTCAGGCTACGGTGATGGCTGTTCACTTCAGTTTGCCTACTTACAATGGAGCTGCGACGCTACCGATGGATGTTGCGAGGCCAAGCGCTTCGCGCAGATTTCGTGCCGCGACACGCGCGCCGGATGGGAATGACACAACAACATCTCCGCCAAAAAGTCGAGGATCAGGCGCTGCGCCTTTTCGTATCTTCGCGATCGAGTAAGACGCTACCTTCTTGCCATCGGGATATTCGCGAAAAACAAAAATCTCATTTGGATCAGCAATGTCATTGAGCCCACCGGCTGTGGCGACTGCCTGCAGCAGCGTGGTCTGTGATGTTACCGGCTGGAAACCTGATCGCCGAAATTCGCCATCTAGTGTTATGCGCTGCCCGACTGATTCTTTGACGAAAACCGATACTTCAGGCGATTGCAGATAATTTTGGCCGTAACGCCGTTCAATGGCAAGTTCCAGTTCGCCGGCCGTCAAACCTGCTGCCTGCACCTCCCCGATCAAAGGCAGGGAAAGGAAACCGCGATCATCTATGCGCGCCTCTCGATCCAAATCGTCAACGCGGAAGACATCGACTTCAATGAGGTCATTTGCGGCAAGCACCGCGGCGCGGCCTTCTAGCGCGACAGGCGGTGCCGGCAAGACCGATACCACGGTCAAATCACCATCGGTCGTCCCAACAATGTTGGCGTTTTCGCTGGAGCTCTCCAGACTGGAACCGGTCCCCGACTGGCATCCGGCAAGAAGCGCAAGGCACCCGCCAACGAATACGCCACGGAGGCCGGGCATAATCCTTATTGCGGCATTTTCACTGCGCTTGTTCATTTGATTGCCAACTGACACCCGCCAATGGATGGCCTGCTCAAGTGTGCCTGTTATATCTTTCCATTTGATAATATTGTTAGCGGATTACCATATACAAGTTTGGTTGCCAGCCTCTCTCCATATTCTCGTTCAAGAAATGTCCTTGCTTTTGACAGGATCGGCGGCCGGCTCGTGGTGTTGTGGGCATCGGTCGCCACGACGTCCACGATTTGTTCATTAAGCATGCGCAGTGCGAGGTCCTTTGAACGACGCCCAAACGCACCGTCGAGAGAGTTAGCCGTTATTTGCATCAAAACCCCCATTTTTCGCAGGTGTTTGACCAATTCGAAGTTTGATCGAACCCAAGCCAACCGTTCCGGATGGGTAAGAATGGGCACAAATCCATCGTCCAAAAGACGACTACAATATCTGTCAAGGTTCGGTGTGAGGATTGTATGATTGGGTTCCAGGAGGAAATATTTCGTTTCATTAATACAAGGTGATCGCCCGGAAGCCAGTTTGGATGTCAGATCTAGATCAATATGAACATCAGCGCCGACGTGGAGTTTCAAATTGATTGATTCGCTGTCAAGCGCTGCTTGGAGGTTTTCGACGCGCTTGGCGATATCGTCGCCGCTGTTCTGGTATTCTGGATATTTGACGTGCGGCGTGCAAACAATCGTCTCGATGCCGTCATTCGCGGCCATGGACGCCATCTCTACAGAGTCTCTGAAATTTTGTGCGCCATCGTCAATCCCGGCAAGGATGTGGCAATGGATGTCGATCATTCGATGCGTTTTCGCGTAGCAGGCGCTTTACAGGCTAACAAGCAATACCGCAGCTATCGTTGCTATCACATTGCCGCCGAAAATGAGCGCAGCGGGATTAAACGTAGTTGGCGTGACCGGCGTTTGCGCAAGCGATGCCAACTCGCTTGGTGCCTCGATAACACGAGCACAAATTGGTTCTGTCGATCCGGCCGGCTGTGATAAGACCAACGTCTGCAAGTCGCCCAGCTCTACGGAGCAGCCTCCAGTCAAAAGAACTGAAGCGCTGGAACGCGTACCCGAAATCACTTCTGCGGGAGACAAAAACTGAACACCCGCTGTGACCGGTACAAATCCCTCAGGAGCTGAAACAAGAACTTGCCCCGATGTTTCTGTAAATACACCTCCGCCACCAGCAGGAGCGATACACCCGCACTGAGAAAACACGGAATCTTCCGAGATCACGGATTGGTCTTGCGCCAATGCTGCTATGCTAGCACTGATACAAAGGGATGCAGTCAGTATTAATTGCTTAAGCACTTTTTCGCCCTGCAGGAGGAACTCTTTGATTGTGGCCCATTAACAGCGTGATCACTGGTTGTCACGCATATTTGGCACAAATTTGACTATAAATCCTTAAATGAGAGCAAGGTGGTGCACGCAAACCACATTTCGCAAAACACTGGCCCATAGTTTCTTTTTATCCGGTACGAATCACTCCGCAGGGAAGCGTTCTTTCCCGCAGGTGTTTGTCCTGAACATAATAGGCGTAAACGTCCCTTCGATCAGAAACGAAAGCCCAAGGCGGGCGCCGATGGCTATCGAGACCATCGTAATTGGAGCTGACAATGATAGGGTCGACATGGCCGATACGCCTTGTCCGATGGTACATCCCAACGCAAAAACCCCGCCGGTTCCCATCAAGAAAGCGCCAGCCAGATGTCTGCCAAGTTCACGCGCGTCGTCGCAGGCTTCCCAGCGCATATCATCGGCTTTCCATGCGGCAAACGCTGCGCCGACAAAGACGCGTCCCAGCAAGGTGACATGCCGAAGTCTGGTTTCTCGGCAAACAGTCAGGCAAAGGTCTGCGCGAACGCCGTTCGCGGTGCGCTCACCGATAGCCGCGTGTTCCCTGCGAAATTCGCCAACACATGCTGGTCACTCATCGCGCCAAACGACGGAGTCAAAGTTGGTGCGACGTATGAGGCAACCGACGAGAAAATTGCCAAAGTCGACGGCTTTATTTCGCAAACGGGTGAAACCGCGGAAGTCCGCAAGGCGACTTACCAAGAGTCTGAGGGCTGGTACACCGGTATCACCAACGACATGCTTTTGTCGTAGAGCGACCGGAAATCCATTGCTGATGAAGACGCACGCCAACAGGCGTGCGTTTTTTTTGTGCGTTTAGCAGCCAATTTTCTCGGACAAGTTACGGCCCGTTTGCGACCATTGAAATCATTTCCGGAAATTGTCTTGTTTTTTGTCCGATGTCCGATGTCCGATGTCCGATGTCCGATGTCCGATGTCCGAAGTTCCGGACATTCCCGTTCGGAAATCCAGACATTTCGTGGAAGCTGAACAGTCTAAAAATCTGGTAACATGTTGAAAATAATAGATTTTATGTTTCTCGCACGCTCCCTGTCATGCGTATGGCAATCAAGGAGTTCTCCATGCCAACGGATACAAATCTCGCAATTTTGTTAGCGATCGCTTTTGTCGGCTCGATTGCAAGCTTTGCCCTCTTGCCGCGTATCGGGAAAGCGACGGGTCCCGTCGCCGCGAATTGCGCAACCGCATCGAGCGCGCCGTTGCTCTCATGGAGACGCCAATGCTACAAGTAGCCGATGTCTTTCCGGATATAGACAATCGCAGCTGCGCCGCGGATGTGGTGAAACCGATCGGCACAATGACACTGGAGGAAGTCCGCCAGGACGCAGAGCGTCGTCACATCGCTGCGGTTTTGGCTGAAACCAACGGGCATTTTCAGGAAACAGCGCATCGACTGGGTATTTCCCGCACAACGCTTTGGGAGCGCATGCAAAAACTGGGTCTTCTCCGTGATCGCTAAAAGAACCGTTTCTTAAGGGCCTTCGCACCGAATGGCAGCAGGTGGATTGGCGGCGATTTTCACAAAACCAATCTGGAGAGGCTCATCGACGCCGTTGTCGAAGCGCAAAACCCTCAGGGACGCCAGTACAATCGTGGCTTGGGAATCGACCAGGTCGAGATGGATTTCGTCTTCATTGCCTTTGAACTGGACAATGCTGGCCGGCTGATCGGTCAAGTCTGTCCGCGTGGTGATTTCGGTCTTGGCCACCCCGACTGTCGCCTCCAGTGCGTTCAGTATCGGGCCGCTACCAAACAGGATTTGTGCTGAAACATCAGTGTCGATTCCCGAACAAAACAAGCTCGACGTCGCCCAAGCCTGCCCCGAAATCGCACCGGAAAACAAGACCACTAACGCATAGACCCACCGTCGTAACAACATCGCCAACGCCCCTTGATACCGTTGATTGAAACAGTATCACAGGCGGCTCCCGGACGCCACGAGCGCTTCTGTTACGTTTTAATGACGTATTTGGTGATCAAGTCACCAAAGCTTTTCTGCAGTCAGTGTTACAAACCGGTATAACGATTTTTTGGGAGATCAAAATGACGATCAATATGGGAACATTCGACCGGGGCGGGCGCCTTGTGATCGCCGCGATGCTCACTGTCTTGGCATTTGGTACAAATGTTATTGGCGGCGGTGTGCTGTTCTGGCTCGCCTTGGCCATTGCGGCCATATTTACCGCGACGGCTTTTGTAGGAAACTGCCCGCTCTATAGGATTGTCGGCTTGAGAACCTGCCGGAACTGCTAAAGCGTCAATTCGGTCAAGGAACCTGAAGGCGACATAACAAAGCAAAGCTTGAATACAGGAGAAAATGGTGAGCGCATTTCCGGTCAAAATGGACATCGAGCCCGAAGTTCAGGCCTTTTTTGATGAGGCGACCAATACGATCAGCTACATCGTAAAAGACCCGTCTTCCAACGCCTGCGCGATTGTCGACAGCGTGATGGATATCGACTACGCGGCGGGTCGGATAACTTATGATCACGCTGATGAATTGATACGCCAGATTGAGACGCAGGGCTTGAAGCTGGAATGGATTATCGAGACACATGTTCATGCCGATCACCTTTCTGCTGCCCCGTATATTCAGGAAAAACTGGGCGGGAAAATCGGCATCGGTTCAAAGATCATGGTCGTGCAGGAAACGTTCGGGAAAGTCTTTAATGAAGGCACCGAGTTTCAGCGCGACGGGTCGCAATTTGACCGGCTGTTTGAAGATGGTGACACCTATCAAATCGGCTCCATGACGGCTTTTGCGATGTATACGCCGGGCCACACGCCTGCCTGTATGGTGCACGTGATTGGCAACGCCGCGTTTGTCGGAGACACGCTGTTCATGCCCGATGGCGGGTCTGCACGCGCTGATTTTCCCGGTGGGGATGCCGCAACGCTTTATGATTCAATTCAAAAGGTGCTGGCACTGCCCGATCAGATGCGGCTTTTCATGTGCCACGACTACGGGCCAAATGGGCGCGATATTCAGTGGGAGACCACGGTGGGTGAGGAGAAGGTTCACAATATCCATGTCGGCGGTGGCAAATCAAAGGAAGAGTTCGTCAAGTTTCGCACCGAGCGCGATGCGCAACTCGGCATGCCCAAACTGATCATCCCGTCGCTGCAGGTGAACATGCGGGCCGGTGAAGTCCCAACTGACCAAGATGGCAACCCGATGCTCAAGGTGCCGGTTAACGGCCTGTAGTAAGGATCTAAACAATGAAGCCTTTTGTGCTCTTGGCCGCTACCTTAATGGCGGTGGCCCCGGCTATTGCCCAAAACAACCAGCCCGGCGCCCATTTTGTCGAAAACTGGGACATTGATGACGATGGTGCTGTCAGTGTCGAAGACATTAAAAACCGTCGGGCGGACGTATTTTTTACCTTCGATGCCGACGAAAATGGCGTTCTCGATGCCAAGGAGTATGTCGAGTTCGACGCAGCCCGCGCCGCCGACATGGAAAATAATGCGGGACATGGCAAAGGCATGCGTCGCGCGTCGCAAGGCATGACGCTGGTGTTCAACGATAGTGACGAAAATGGCGAAGTCTCACGCAACGAGTTCTTGGATCATTCCGGAGATTGGTTTGCGATGCTTGATCGGAACGGGGACGGCGTTGTGACAACAGCTGACTACGGTCGCCAATAGGGAGCAAGCAGATGGAACTGAAGAAAATCTCATCCAATTTTTTCGTGAGCCCGCAGATCACGCCTGAAGACATACCGGCGATCGCCGACGAAGGGTTTCGCACGATCATCTGCAACCGTCCTGATGGCGAAGGCCCTGACCAGCAGCCTTTTGCCGAGATCGAAGCGGCAGCCAAGGCGGCCGGATTGGAGACGCATTACGTGCCTGTCCAGTCCGGCATGGTCAAAGATGAAGATGTGGACGCGTTCGGTGAAAAGTGGCAAGCACTGCCCGGTCCCGTGCTGGCCTATTGCCGGACCGGCAAACGCTCGGCAATGCTATGGTCGCTCCATGCAGCCGACAAGCAGTCGCCGCGCGAAATCCTTGCCGCTACAAGCGCTGCCGGTTTTGACTTGAGCGCTGCTACCGAGCGTATCGCCAACGGCGGCAAATCGTCGACATTGTCAGCGTAGTGCCAGCAGCACCGGCAATCATTAGTTTGGAATTTCAGTTGCGCATGCCCTCCCATTGTGCGCGATGACTGGCGGGTGAGGCCTTTGTGCTTCGTTCGCCTCTTTTTACGGACCAACAAAATGATCAACCAACTACGCCGCTACGTGCCTGTCCTTGATTGGGGGCGCCAGTACAACCGAACGGCCTTTTCCAATGACATGATTGCGGCGGTAATCGTGACGATCATGCTTATCCCGCAATCGCTGGCCTATGCGCTTCTAGCGGGGCTGCCGCCGGAGACGGGCATTTATGCCTCCATCGCCCCGATTATGATCTATGCCATCTTTGGGACCAGCCGCGCTCTGGCCGTCGGTCCAGTTGCTATCGTCTCTTTGTTGACAGCGTCGGCGGTCGGGCAGGTAGCGGAGCAGGGAACGGCCGGTTACGTGGTTGCCGCGCTGACATTAGCCTTTCTGTCTGGCGGTATGCTGGTGCTAATGGGCGTTTTCCGGCTGGGTTTTTTGGCCAACTTCTTGAGCCACCCGGTGATTGCGGGTTTCATCACGGCCTCCGGCGTTTTGATTGCCACCAGTCAACTCAAGCACATTTTGGGTGTTAGCGCCCATGGGCACACATTGCCGGAGATGCTTGGTTCAATTTTCACACATCTCAATGAAGTGAACTGGATCACGCTTGCGATCGGCGTTTCTGCCACCGCGTTTCTGTTCTGGGTGCGCAAGAATTTGAAGCCGACATTGCTGCGTCTCGGTGTGCCCAAGCTTTTGTCTGACATTTTGACGAAGGCCGGGCCGGTTGGCGCGGTGGTCGTCACAACATTGGCTGTTTGGCTGTTTGGTTTGTCAGACCGCGGGGTGCAGATCGTCGGCGAGGTTCCGCAAAGCCTGCCGCCTTTGACGCTCCCTGACTTCTCTATAAGCTTGTTGAACGCACTGTTTGTGCCCGCGCTTTTGATATCGGTTATTGGATTTGTCGAATCCGTCTCGGTTGCACAAACCCTTGCAGCCAAAAAGCGTCAGCGCATTGATCCCGACCAGGAACTGATCGGCCTTGGTGCTGCCAATCTGGGCGCTGCCTTTTCAGGCGGCTATCCGGTTACCGGTGGTTTTGCGCGGTCGGTTGTGAACTTTGATGCCGGTGCCGAGACGCCGGCAGCGGGTGCATTCACAGCGATCGGTTTAGGCATCGCAGCCATCGCATTAACTCCCTTGATTTACTATCTGCCAAACGCAACCTTGGCAGCAACCATCATCGTTGCCGTCTTGAGCCTCGTTGATCTGTCCATCTTGCAAAAAACCTGGCGTTTTTCGCGCACCGATTTCACAGCGGTTGCGTCGACTATCCTCTTAACGCTCGGCTTCGGGGTTGAGGCGGGGGTCGCAACGGGCGTCATCATATCCGTGGTCCTGCACCTTTACAAAACGTCACGGCCCCATGTGGCCGAAGTCGGACTGGTGCCGAAAACCCAGCACTTTCGAAACATTTTACGGCACAATGTAGAGACCGATCCGAAGCTTTTGTCGCTTCGTGTTGATGAAAGCCTCTATTTCGTCAACGCGCGATTTCTTGAAGATCTTGTCCAAAAGCGGGTCACCGAAGGGTGCGCGATCAAAGATGTCGTGCTGATCTTTTCTGCGGTCAATGAGGTGGATTACTCCGCGCTGGAGAGCTTGGAGGCGATCAACCTGCGCTTGAAAGACATGGGCGTCGGCTTTCATTTGTCCGAAGTCAAAGGCCCAGTCATGGACAAACTGCAACGATCGCACCTGATAAATGACCTAAATGGTGATGTGTTCCTGTCGCACTATGATGCCTGGCAGAGGTTGTCGGGGTCGTAGGGGAGCCGCAGACCAACCGCAAAAGCTGAATTTCATGCTTCTTAACGACAACGGAGAAAAATGCTCACATTTGTGTCAAAAATAACTAATATGTGGAAGCTTGTGTGTCTTTCATGTGAAAACATTCTTGGCTATCTAGAGCTTTTTTCGTAGGCGTTTTCATGAATATTCTTCGTATTGTTCTGTCCGGCATGTTGCTTTTGGCGCTGTTCGGCTGTGGCGGTGGCCAGTCCCATATTATCGGTTTTGGTGAATCGGTATTTGCGACGCAGGCCAATCTAGCCAATACCCGCCACCGAATATTGATAGCGACAACACGTGCACCGTCAGATGACCCACGCGAATTCTTTTCTGGCGAGCGCGCGTCGTCCCTGTCGCTGGGGTATGTTGATGTTGGCGTACCGCCACAGCGCAGTATTGGCGAAATTACACGGCCGCCGGAAGGGCCGCCGAACCCTGAAACGGATTTCGTGGTTTCCACCCCAGTAATGTATCAGCAAGGGGCCGAACTGAACAAAATCATCCGCGATCAGTTTGGCAATCGGTCGGGTCGGTCAAACACTGCGTTGGTATTTGTTCACGGCTACAATACCAATTTCAGTTCCGCTGTCCTGCGCATCAGCCAGTTTGTGCACGATACCGGTTATACCGGCATACCCATCCTCTTTTCATGGGCTTCTCGTGCCAAGACGGTCGACTATGTTTACGACCTGAACAGCGCTTTGCAGTCACGGTATTATTTGAGCAGGTTTAACCGCGAGCTTGGCGAAACTGATGTTGATCATATCGCGGTCTTTGCCCACTCAATGGGAAATATGGCGGCACTCGAGTCGCTGCGTATCCTTGAAGACGAACAAGACGCGACTTTTTGGGATAAGCTGCATGGCGTCGTAATGGCATCGCCCGACGTCGATATCGATCTTTTTACAGAATATCTGCGTCGCATGCCCAGAACCCGGAATGTGCTGCGGGTTTTCGTGTCCGGTGATGACAGGGCGTTGCGCGTGTCACAGCGGATTGCGGGCGGCCAGTCGCGCGTTGGGGCCACCGACGCACAATATCTCAGTGCACTGGGGATTCGCGTCATTGATTTGAGCGATATCGAAACCAACGAACGCTTGAACCACAGCAAATTTGCAGATTCGCCAGAAGTCATCCGTCTTTTCAGCTTGGCCATGGAGGGGTTGACAGAACGCGACGATGCCCCCGAGGTGGATGGTCGCGTGACCGTTCTGATAGAGCAGGCGCTGCAAAAATGTGATCGCGAACTCACACCTGCAGAAATTGAATCATGCGTTCGCGCGGTGCGTGAAAGCGCTGGCGGCTGACAGTGATTGGTACATGCGTCACGGGGCTGGCATGGCAGATAAACACTTTAAATACTCGCCATGATGTGATCCGTTGTGGGTGACCGTTCGAACCGGAACAAGAGACATCCACCTCATGCGACGAACACTTACCACTATATTGCTTTTGGCTTTGGCAGCTTGCAGCGTCGAAGAGGAAACAGCGTCCGAACCGCCTGTTCGCGGGCTTAAAACCCATCTTGTGGAAAGCACGGAGCAATCCACGATACGCCGATTTCCATCGGTGCTGGAGCCGCAGTCGCTCAACGCGCTGTCGTTCGAGGTCGGAGGCAAGCTGACCGAAGTGTCCTTGCAGGTGGGTCAGCGGGTCGTCAAAGGCGAGGATTTGGCGGCGATCGACCCGGAAGCGTTGGAGATCCAGATCGCCAATGCCGAAGCCGGTGTTCGCTCGGCTGAAGCTGCGTACCAGAACGCTGTCGATGCGCTCACACGGCAGGAAGAGCTTTTCCGAAGCGGGACGGTAACGCGCTCCACGTTGGAAGCTGCGCAAACCGACGCATTGACCCGAAAAGCACAATTGGATCAGGCAGAGGCATCCCTTCAGACAGCCAGGGAAAATCTCGACAATTCAGTTCTTACTGCGCCCTTTGACGGAATTATCAATTCCGTAGACGTGCAGAGCTTTGCGACCATTGCGGTGGGAACACCCATCTTGACGCTATATTCGCCCGACGAGTTCGAGGCCGATTTCAGCGCTAATTTTGAGACCATCAATCGGCTGGTTGTGGGCACGCCAGCACTGGTTCGCCTGGCAGATCGTCCCGACATCGTGTTGGGTTCAGTTGTCAGTGAACTGGGATCGCGTGCTGATGCGGTTTCCAGTTTTCCGGTCGTGGTTACCCTTAATGAGACAGACCCGATCCTGAAAGCTGGCATGTCGGTGGAAGTAGCCATCGAACTGCCAGTGGCGGCTGAACCCGGCTTCAAATTGCCGTTGACAGCCATAATTCAGGAAGGCCGGATCGTGCCCAACGAGACGCAAGGGGGTGTCGCGGAGGTTTTCGTGTTCGACGAAACTTCGTCAACCGTTCAGCGCCGTGAAGTAAAAATCGCCGGCGTGCGCGAGAACTCACTGATCGTCGTTGACGGTTTGGCAGCCGGTGATCGCGTCGCGTCGGCGGGCGTCTCCTTCCTGCGCGATGGTCAAGAAGTCAAACTGCTCAGCGATACGCAATAGCCATGGAATTTCTCACGCGCTTTGGCCTGGAAAAGTCACGCCTGACAGTCCTTTTGATGCTCGGGCTGATGCTGCTTGGCACGATGACTTACCTTGAGCTGCCAAAACGGGAAAACCCGGCACTTACCATCCGCAATGTCATTGTGACCGCCAGTTTCGCGGGCATGTCGCCAGAACGTGTTGAAAATCTGATCGCCATACCTTTAGAACGCGCCGCGCGCGAGATTGCGGAAGTCGAAGACATTTCGACCTTGGTGCTGACGGGTCGAACCAAGCTGACGATCTCGGTTTTCAATTCCATTCCATCCAGCCAGTTGGAGGCCGTCTTTCAGGATATCCGCAACAAGATGGAGGATACCGCCAATGAACTGCCGTCCGGCACGCAAGGCCCCTTTGTTAACACCAACTTTGGTGATGTGGCGATTGCGACCATAGCGGTCACTGGCGAGGGATTTTCCCATGCCGAAATTTTCGATGCGGCGGATGAGTTGCGAACCAGTCTTTATACGCTCGATGGCATCACAAAAGTATCGATCTTTGGCGAGCAGGAAGAGCGGATATGGTTGGAGATCGACAGCCGTCGTCTGGCGACCATCGGGGTTCAAATTTCGCAGTTGCTCGCCGATTTGCAGGCGCAAAATGTGATCTTGCCCGCAGGCCAGTTGGAGGCCTCCGGCACCTCGATCACGCTTGAAGCCAATGGCGATTTGGGGTCTGTGGAAGAGCTTGAAAATGTTCTGACCGCAGTGTCGGGCCTGAATGGTCTGGTTCGCTTGAAAGACATTCTCAATGTCCGGCGTGGCTATGTGGATCCGCCGGAAACCCCCATTTTCTATAATGGTGAAGAAGCACTGATTGTTGCCGTTGAAATGGCCGACGATCGCGATATTCAACAGATCGGGCGCGTTTTGCGCGCTGAAATTCAAAAGTTCGAAGCCAATCAGCCGATTGGTATCAGCTACAACATCTCGACCTTTCAAGAAACCAACGTGACGGTGGCTATCAACGATGCCCTGTCCAATGTCGCGCAAACCTTTGCCGTGGTGCTGTTGGTCATGCTTGTGTTCCTGGGCCTGCGCCCTGCCTTCATCATCGCCAGTATCGTCCCGTTCGCGGTGATGATCGCGCTGATGGGGATGGCGCAAATTGGCATCGATCTGGAACAGATTTCGATTGCTGCTGTGATTATCTCGTTGGGCCTGTTGGTGGACAACGGGTTGGTCGTGGTCGAAGACATCGAGGCCCGTGTCAAGCAGGGCGTGCCGCCTCGTGAAGCGGCCATCGCCTGTGGCGGGCAGTTTTTCATACCTCTTGCCGTTGCCTCGATCACCACCGTGTCGGCGTTTATACCGATGTTGATCCTGGAGGGCACCGAAGGCGAATTTGCTTTCTCACTGGGTGCCGTTGTCGGTCTAATGTTGGCCGGTTCGTGGTTTGCTGCCCACTACATGTTGCCATTTCTCGCAGCCATGTTTCTGCGTCCCAAGGCAAAAGCCGAAACCCGCGAAGGCATGTTTATCCGTGCCTATGGCGGATTGACGCGTATCCTTTTGCCATTCGGCGTTCCCATCGTGATTGTGTCCTACGTGTTGGTGGTCATGTCAGGCACCGTTTTCTCGCAACTGAAATCAGAGATGTTTCCGCTCAGCGAACGCACGGAATATCTGATTTATCTTGACTATCCCAAGGGGACATCGATTCGGGAAACTGAAGCTCAGACACATCAGGTTTTGGCCTGGCTTCAGGATGAAACGATCAATCCCGAAGTGCGCGACACAACTGCGTTCATCGGCGATGGTGGTCCGCGTTTTTATCTGGCGCTTGATCCCGCCGAAAACGACCCGGCCGGGGCATTCATCCTCGTTAATACATTCGACTTTAACGGCGCGGTCACCGCTGCCGAACGGGCGCGTCGGCATCTTTTCGAAAACCAACCCTCAGCGCGGGCGCGGGTCACGCGCCTGTCCATGGGCGGCTCGGAATCCGGTATTGTGGAAGTGGAAATCACGGGCCCGGATGCTGACACGCTGCTATCTGCGGCCAAAAAGGTGGAGGGCGCTTTTGCCAGCGTCCCCGATGTGGTGCTGAACCAGAATGATTGGGGCAACAAGACGCTGAAAATTGTGGTCGATATCGCGCAGGACAAAGCGCGTGAGCTCGGCGTCACATCCAGCGATATTTCCGATGTCATGGACACCTATTTTAGCGGCACGACTTACTCGACCTTTAGGGAAGGATCAGACTCTATCCCCATTATCGCGCGGGCAGAGACGGGCTTTCGCGACAGCTTGGAAGATTTGGCCAACCTTTCCGTGCCAGCTGGCGGCCAACTGGCATCGCTAAATCAGCTGGCTACGTTCAGGCCAACGCTGGATTTCTCGCAGTTCCGACGGCTGAACCAGGTGCGACAAATCACGATTTCCGGCAAGAGCGGCACACTAGCGGCAGCAGATGTTGAGGCAATGATTGCCCCAACTCTTGAGGCGCTGGATCTCGGCCCGGAATATCAGGTGACGGTTGCCGGTGAGAGCGAACAAAGCTCGGAGGTGAATGCCAAACTGGGGGCAGGGCTCCCATTTGCCCTTGCGGTCATGCTGGCGGCCCTGGTGTTCCAGTTCAACTCGGCGCGCCGGGTGCTGCTCACCTTCATGACCATTCCGTTGATTATTGCGGGGGCGCCTCTGGCGCTGTTTTTGGCCGACCGACCCCTTTCTTTCTTTGCCATTTTGGGTCTGATTTCACTGATGGGCATCGTCATAAACAACGCAATCGTACTGATCGATCAGATCGATATCGAGCGCAAAACAGCCATGCTGGACGATGCGATTGTCACAGCCGCCAAGAAGCGTTTTACGCCGGTCATGCTGACGTCCCTGACAACTGTCCTCGGCCTGTTGCCCATGGCGCTGAATGGCGGCGCGCTTTTTGAACCGATGGCAACCTTGATGATCGGCGGGCTCTTGCTGGCTTCGCCGCTCACGCTGCTTTTCGTGCCGCCGGTATACAGGCTTCTATTCATGCGGGCACGCAATGCACCGGTCGAGACCGCAAAACTGTCGGCTGCATGACCGCGTTGATGGGGCAGCGGTGATCATGATCGCGGGCATCTTGTTGGCCGCCGGCGCATCCAGACGATTTGGCACACAAGACAAACTACTGCAGGTTGCGGCGGGTAGGCCGCTCGTTGAATACGCCGCCGATGCCATGCGGGCCGTGGAACTTGATGAGAAGATTGCGGTTGTTCGCACACCAGCGGTGGCAGCGCTATTGCCTGACTTTCAGTTGATCGATGTGTCGCAATCTGCGCCTCAAATGGCGACCAGCCTCGGTGCGGGGATCATGCGGGCGGTTGAGCTTGGCGCACACAAGGCGTTGGTTCATCTCGGCGACATGCCTTTCGTTACAGAGCAAGTGCTGGTTGATGTCGCTGATCAATGCAGCGAACAGGCGCCGAGCGCGGCCCAAAGTAATGCGGGTTTTTCACCGCCAGCTTGCTTTCCCGCCGCGTATTTTCCCCAACTCATGACACTTAGTGGCGACACCGGTGCGCGACACCTTTTGCGACATTTGTCGCATGTTACGCCGGTTCGAGTTGCTGTTGATACCGTTGCCGATATCGACTTGCCTAAAGAATTCAAATTGTTAGAAAAGCGCCTTACGCGGCGTTAGTTTTCGGCCGCCCCGCCCAGATGGCGCCAAACAGTAGAACTGCGGCAATCATATGTACGATGAAAATCAGGCCGAAGATCCAGTAAGGCTCAAGCGGGGGAGCGACAAAACTGCCCAAAGCCACAGCTGAGGTCGCAAGCATGATCATGAAGGCGATCCAGCGGCTGCCCCAAATTTGGGTGATCAGCGCCAAGGCGAGCAAACAATGGATCACTGCTCCAACCAGAAGAAAGCGGCTGTCGGAAGCAAAGCCGGATAGCGCCCAAAGTGCTACATGGAGCACGGCACTCAGCAAGATCAAAAAGATAGCATAACGCATCATATCACTCCGCTGGGCAGGGCATGCCGGCAACACCCCAAGTGAGGATATCATCGACATGCTCTTGCAAGCTGTAGGGGGCCGGTTCACGCCCGCCGCCGGGGTTCCACGCCCAGTGCAAGATCAAGTCATGGTCAAGATGGGAAGCCAGCGCCAGCATGTCGCGATCACCGTTGCGTGCCGGGTCTCGCAATTGGGTGCAGATTTCGTTGGCGCTTTTGCCAAACCACTCCGCCTCCAGGGGTGCCAATTGCCAAGTCATGGCCACTTGCGGTGCTGCATGCGGCATGTCGTTGAGCGTATCACGCACCCCATGACAGGTAGAGCACAGCAGGGTTTCGGCGCCGATACGGCTCTCGCCTGCGACGATGTTCATGCCGTGCGGGCGCGCGTTGCCATAGGATGGTCCGGACCACATGGGTCGATGATCCGCGCCCACATGGCAGTTGCTGCAGCGCGGGTGCGAGGCCACTTCATAGATGCGGTCGAAGGCCGCCAGGCCTTCTTCTACAGTCGCAGCTTCCGGCGGTTCAATGGTGACGTTCTCGCCGGTTTCGCCCGCGCTATGAACCAGGGTTGTCGCCGCGATCGACAAGGCGAACGCAGCCAGTGTGGTGGCGAGTTTGTTTTTCATCATGCTATCCCGCCTCAAACGAAGTCGACGAATTTGTTGTATGGAGTTTCACGCAAACGCTCGCCGGTCGCCGCAAAGATGGCGTTGCCGAGCGCAGGGAAGGCCGGTGGCGTCGGCGGCTCCCCGATACCTTTGATCGACGTGTTGTTCTCAAGCGTGCGAACATGAATTTCGGGGCATTGATAAAGCCTCATGCCTTCAGCTGCGTGATAGTTGGTTTGCTGGGCCATGCCGTCGCTGTACGTGATTTCGCTGTTCATCGCATGCCCGAGGCCCCAAATGACACCGCCCTGGATCAGGTTTTCGATGTTGACGGGGTCAATAACCGTTCCCGGATCGGCAACGACCCAAACATTGTGCAGTTTAATGCCGAGATCCGTTGGCTCCAACTCAACGATTTCGGCGACCGGAACGCCGAAAGTGTGCACCAGCGCGACGCCGACATACCGTCCTTGAGGACGCGTATTGCCCCAACCAGCCATTTCCGCGCATGTCTCAAGAACGCGCTTGGAGACGGGATCATCGATCATGCGCAGCCGCTCTTCCACCTGATCGGCACCGGCGGCGTGGATCAATTCGTCGACAAAGGTTTCAATCAAAAAGCCGCCATAGGAGGCGCCCACGGCCCGCCAGCTTGATGTCGGCCCAATGTCAGGGACTGCGTATCCCCGCACGCGGAAATTTTCGACATTGCCATAAGGTGCCGAGAAGATGCCGGCGACAATCTGGCTGTCCGGGCCACCCAGAGTTATCCCGGCTCTGCTCATCTGCGAGGCAACGATGGGCGCGCCAGCGACATCCATGTCGATGGCCGTCACTCTCCCGTTTGATACCGCACCGCGCGCGCGGGCGACGGCGAGATGACGTGGGAAATCCTGGACAAAGTCTTCCTCGCGCGTGAACGTCAGTTTAACCGGCGTTCCACGCATCTCGTTGGCAATTTCGGCAGCCAGTTTGATATTTTCAAACTCCAGACGGTGACCGAACGAACCGCCAGAGTGCAGGTTGCGGAAGTTGATCTTTTCTTGCTCATGACCCGTTATCGCAGAGACAACGCCGCGCAACAGGGTCGGCATTTGGTGACCGGCGATTATATCCACGGTCTCGTCGGTGACAGTGACAATGGCGTTCAGCGGCTCTAGCGGTTGGTGCGCGATGTAGGGCGCACGGTATTTGGCGGTTACCGGGCCATCACCAATGGCGCTATCCACATCGCCATCATTGCGCCAGGTCGCCTGAAACCGCTCTTCTGTGAAAGAACCTTCGGCATTGGCCCAGTGTTCTTCCTGTTCCGCAGGATAAGGCGCAGGGCCCCATTCCACTTCCACAGCTTCCACTGCCTTGAACGCACGCCAGGTACTGTCGGCTGTGACCGCAACGCCGTTCGTTACTTCCACGACCTGCCGCACACCCGGCATGTCTTGGGCTTGCGCGGTGTCATGGCTTAGCATCGGGCCGCGACGCGGGTTCGTGCGCACCGCCGCATGAACCATGCCCGGCACGACCTGATCGATGCCGTAAATGGGCGCACCTGTAGATTTGTCGACAATGTCGCGACGTTCGGTTGGTTTGCCGATGTAGCGCCATTGGTCAGATGAACGAAGCGTCACATTTTGCACGGGGCGAATGCTGGCAGCCGCGGCCGCCAATTCCTGATATCTGACTTGCCTACCGTCGGGCAGGACGACTGCGCCGCTCTCGGTCTTCAAGTCGCCAACGGAGACACCATGGGTGTTCGCAGCCGCCTGCTTGAGGGTTTCGCGCGCAGAAGCGGCGGCAGTGCGTAGCTTGATCCAACTGTCAGGAACCGATGTCGAGCCGCCGGTACCTTGCAGGCCAACCATCTTCAATGCCGGCGATAGCATGGCATGCAGCACCGTCGCAGGCAGCGGCATCAATGCGGCAAATATCTCAGCAGCTTCTTCGGCGAAAGCGCCATTATAGTAGGCCGCGGACGGGACGCCCGGCGATGTTTCGAACTGGTCAAGATCCAGATCGAGTTCTTCGGCCATCAAAACTGTCTGCATATGCTCCACACCCTGACCAATGTCAGCATGCGGTGTCATTAGCGTTATGTTTTCATCGTCGATCTTGACCCACGGATTGAAGGCGACAGCGCCTTCCGGCAGATCGTTCATCAGTGGATTGTCATGCGGGCGGGCAACGACATAGGTGCCAAAAATGGCTGCGCCACCGACGGCAGCGGTCCCAACGAGAAATGCGCGGCGTGTAATGGTCCCAAGTCTGCTCATCGCTCAGGCTCCCATCTTTGTTTGTGCCAAGCGGATGGCGGCGCGAATGCGAGGATAGGTGCCACAGCGGCAAAGATTGCCGGACATGACCGCGTCAATTTTGTCATCCGATGGGTTCGGGTCATCTGCCAATAGTGACGCGGCCTGCATGATTTGCCCGGACTGGCAAAAACCGCACTGCGCAACTTGTGTTTCGACCCACGCTTCTTGGACGGCGTGGAGGGCTTCGGGCTGACCGAGGCCTTCAATGGTCGTTACCTCAACGCCTTCAAGGCTGCCGATCGCTTGTTGGCACGACCGGACGGCAAATCCGTCAACATGTACTGTACACGCGCCGCATTGGGCGATGCCGCAACCATATTTGGTACCCATGAGACCGAGTTGATCGCGCAAAACCCACAGGAGTGGCGTATCATATTCGGCGTCGACGTCGTGTTGCGTCCCATTGACGGTAAACTGCATCGCAAGTGCTCCCAAATTCGCACGTCAAATGTACATATCGGATCAATTTGTCAAGTCAATGACGGCGTGTGATTTTATGCCATGGGCGCATTGGGGAGTGTGGCGCATTTGCTGTTGCGCTTCAGATTACGACACGCAAATGCGGCGTAATTGTGGGTGGACCCTGCCAAATATTTGGCCAGCTCCTCGTCAATATGACGATCGCCCAAACAAAAAAACCCGGCAGTTGCCTGCCGGGTTTAATCTTCAAATCTGACGGATCAGATTAGAAAGAACGTGTGAATGTAACTTCTGCGTCTTCGAAGATGAACGCATCCGCACCTGTTTTACGGTCGGAGAAGTCAGCCTCAACAGCGATTGTGAAGCCGTCTACGATTTCGTATTCAGCGCCAACTTCGATCACGTAATCGTCATCGGAGCCGCCGCCTTGGTCGATACCCCAGTCTGCACCAGCAAAGACAGTCAGCTTGTCGTTGACATCATAGTCCATGCCGAGGGCGAGCAACCACTCGTAACCTGAGTCGTATGCAGAGCCGAAGCTGCTTTGGTCAGAGTATTGAGCAGAAGCATCAATTGTGATTGGCCCGGAAGAGTAGATGAAGTGGACCTGACCGCCGAAGAAGGAGTCAGTGTCATCGTAAACAGCAGCTGCAGCAACTGTTATGTCACCGAACTCAGCGACAACCACACCGACGATAGCCGGAACCCAATCGACGTTACCGTCGTCTTCAAGTGCAACACCGAAAGAACCGTTGGCGAAGTCAACTGTGTAGCCGATCAGACCTGTGTCCGGACCTTCAGCGTCAAGGTCAGAAGCACCGAGGCCGCCTGGGTAGAAGGAATCGGTGTAACCGATTGTCAGACCACCAAGCGTGATGAAGGCTTCGTTCACGACAATGTCATCGTCAGAAAGCGTATCCGGTCCTTGGTCAACCGTGGTGTTGTTGCGACCATCTGTACCAAGCTGGATGGATGTTGTCAGATCACCATACTCGGTGTCGCGCCATGTGTTGAAGTCCAAAGAGATTTCGTACTCTTTTTCCCAACCTTCTTGGTCTTCTTCGCTTCCTTCGTACTCATCATTTTCGAAATATATGCCGTAGATCACTTCACCAGAAATCTGCAGGCAAGTTTCTGTGCCCGGGATGTAGAAGTATCCTGTGCCAGCTGCATCACATACGCGAACGTATTCTACAGGCTCTGGCTCAGGGATGATGACAGCGTCAGCTGCACGTGCACCGGAAACAGCGATAAGTGCTGCACCGGAAGCGAGCAAAAGGCTCTTAAGTTTCATTGTTGACCTCCAGTCAAAGTTTAAAAGCGGGTCCGGGTATTGTCTGAAGGACGTGAGTCCCATCCCCAATAAAGAAACAGGCGACCCGCCCGTTCCCTGACCCTTTCTTTACCCAAGGCGTTTCGCACTGCAATTGCGAATGTCGTCAAAAACACCCCGTCCCAAGCGATGCATGGTCGATGTTGCACAAATGACACGTTTTTGGGAGGCGGCGGGTCATATGCTTTAACAATGCGTGAGTTTCGACGCTGATCGACGGAAAAACAAATGGAATCACCTGCTTGGGGAACCCATCGCCGAACCCGCAATGCACGCTTCTAGCACCACAATGCGCATTTAAGAGCATCTTTTTCAAAGTTGACTGGAGGTCAACAATGAAACTTAAGAGCCTTTTGCTCGCTTCCGGTGCAGCACTTATCGCTGTTTCCGGTGCACGTGCAGCTGACGCTGTCATCATCCCTGAGCCAGAGCCTGTAGAATACGTTCGCGTATGTGATGCAGCTGGCACAGGATACTTCTACATCCCGGGCACAGAAACTTGCCTGCAGATTTCTGGTGAAGTGATCTACTACGCGTACTTCAACGACGGCAGCAAAGCGTCATTGAACGATGAAGATGAAGACACTGATGGTACTATCTTTGAACAAGCTGGTGATCAGACAGGTTGGGAAAAAGAGTACGAAATCTCTTTGGACTTCAACACATGGCGCGACACTGAATATGGTGATCTGACAACATCCATCCAATTGGGTGCTGATGAATCCTCATCAGTGGATTCTTCCTTGGGTGACGCTAGCGTTGTTGTAAACGAAGCCTTCATCACACTCGGCGGTCTGACAATCGGTTACACCGATTCATTTTACCCAGGTGGCAACGGCCCAGCTGACATCGATGCTGAAGGCCCAGACACAGGGCTGATCGGTTATACTGTTGACTTCGGCAACGGTTCTTTCGGTATCGCACTGGAAGACGATGGCAGCGCAGACTGGGTCCCGGCGATTGTTGGTGTTGTTTCTGCTGAATTCGGCAACTTTTCTGTTGCTGCAGCTGGTGTATATGACGACACGGACGACTTCTTCGGCGCCCAATTGCATGTTGCTTACTCAGCCGGCGCACTCGGCATCGACGCATCTGTTCAGTACAGCGATGACGGCAATCAGGTTGCTGCCTTCAACCCGCTGAACGTTTCTGAGTACTCTGCTCAATTCGAGTGGGTTCTCGGTCTCGGTATGGACTATGATGTCAACGACAAGCTGACTGTATTCGCTGGTGTTGAATACGGTATCGACTGGTACGGCGATTCAACTTTCGACGGTTCACGCGATGCTATCGATGTGGTCCTCGTTGAAGTTGGCGCTGACTACGAACTCGTAGACGGCTTCACTATCGGCTTCCAAGCTGACTTCTCTGACCTGCGCATTGACAACAATGGCAACCAGCAGTTCGGTTTCGAAGACGCAGAAGTCTCATTCACACGTTCTTTCTAATCTGATCCGTCAGTTTTGAAGAAATTGGCTTGGCGGGCAACCGCCAAGCTCTCGTTTCGCAAGTGTAACGAACTGTTTTAAAATGTAGACTTGATCATTGTGGGGCAATGTTGAAGTGAGGAGGCAAGGGGCTCTTCATGAACGTTGTACCACAATTTCGCATACGCGATTTATACGAAAAGTATGGCCACTTGTTATGGGAGGATAACAAGCATGGCCAAAATGCAGGGGCGTTCCTCCATGAGATCGAAAATATCACGCAGCGCAATGGTGTCGACTACCGACAAAATGCAGCTGTTGATGCCATCATCACGGACTTGCGTCGCAAAGGGAATTCAAACGCAACGATAAATCGAAAGCTCGCCGCTTATTTCAAGCTTTTGAGAAAAGCCGAGCGTGATGGATTGATCATGAAGTTGCCGGCTTATGTCCGACTGCCCGAAAAGAAAGGGCGCATCCGTTTCCTTTCGCCGCAGGAAGAAGAGCGACTTTTCTCCTCCATGAAAGCCCGCAGTGAGCAATGTTTCCGGCTTTGCGAGTTTCTTGTCGATACCGGAGCGCGTGTCGGCGAAGCTCTTTCCCTCAAACACGCCGACATTTCCGAGAATTCCGCCACCTTCTGGATTACAAAGTCTGGTCGTAGCCGGACCGTGCCTTTGACAAAAAGGGCAAACGCAGCGCTTGCGCGTTATGCTGCAAATCCTGTCGGCCCTTTCTCCAATGTCCAGTACCAAAAGCTTCGATACCATTGGGGTGAGGTGAAGAAGACGTGTGCGTTGGACGCCGATAAGGAACTGGTCCTCCACACGCTGCGTCACACTTGTGCAACGCGCCTCGTCAAGGCCGGTATTGATTTGCGGCGCGTACAAATGTTTCTGGGCCACCAGACCATTCAAATGACGCTTCGCTATGCGCATTTGGCCACCAAGGACCTTGACCAATGTGCGTTGGCTCTTGAGCGCCAGTTGGAAAACAAGGGCGCTGATAGCGAGCCAACTCTCGAAGAAGCCTGAATTTCCTCAAGAAAACACTTGAATTCGAATGCATTTCTGTTGTGTGTTCCCAATACGCCGGTGCTGGAGGGCATCGCGACAATTGGGAGGAAACTATGAATAGTATGAAAATTGGCCGCCGCGCTTTCGTGGCGGCAGCAACGGCTGCGGCAGTGGCGTTAACGGCACCGGCCATGGCCGGAGGCCACCAAGTGGTCGAAAAACTGCACTTCGTCATTCCAGGTGGCGCCGGTGGCGGCTGGGACGGTACAGCCCGCGGGACGGGTGAAGCGCTAACCGGTTCTGGTCTTGTTGGCTCTGCATCCTACGAAAACATGTCCGGCGGCGGTGGCGGTAAGGCTATCGGCTATATGATTGAAAATGCTGAGAGCCTGCATGACACGCTGATGGTGAACTCGACACCAATCGTGATCCGCTCGTTGACCGGTGTTTTCCCGCACAATTTCCGGGATTTGACATTGGTAGCAGGCACAATCGGCGACTATGCCGCGATTGTTGCACCTGCCGACAGTGAACTGAACTCCATGGCTGACCTGCTCGCAGCTTACAAAGCCGCACCAAACGATACAGCCATCGGTGGCGGTTCGGTGCCAGGCGGCATGGATCATCTCGTTGCGGCCATGGTGATGAAAGCTGCCGGTGAAGATCCGACAGGCGTGAAATACATCCCTTATGATGCAGGCGGTAAGGCCATGGCTGCACTCCTGTCTGGCGAGATCAAGGCGCTCTCAACCGGCTTCTCCGAAGCGGTCGCGCTCGCTCAGCAGGGTGAAGTCAAAATCCTAGGCGTCACATCAGATGATCGTGTCAGCGCCTATGGCGATGCCATGACCATGAAAGAGCAAGGCATCGACACAACATTCGTCAACTGGCGTGGTTTCTTTGCAGCGCCTGGTTTGCCGGAGGACAAGCTGGCCATGTATCAGGATGCGATCGCTAAGATGTACGACACCGATGATTGGGAAGCGGTACGCGCGCGCAATGGTTGGGTGAACATCCACAATCCGGGCGATGATTTCCAAGCCTTCCTGGAAAACCAGGAGCAGGTTATTGGTGACCTGATGAAAGAACTCGGTTTCCTTTGATTTCGGGTTAGTGTTCAGACATTTGCACCGGCTGCCATTTTGTGGCCGGTGCATCATCCGGGTGCCAGGGGAGGGGCACACAGATGGCACTAGACCGTTGGATCGCCCTGATCATATTGGGCATTACTTGCGCGTACGGGTACGCCGCTTTTTTCACGATGGACCAGTTGCTGCCGCCGTTTATGCAGCGCAATCCCATTTGGCCGAGCACATTCCCAAAAGTGCTTTCCATTCTTGCGATCATAACGGCGCTCATCATTGTTCTGGGTTTGGAAAAATCAGACAAACCGCGCGATGAAGACCCTTCCATGATCGTTTATCGTAAGCTTGCCGGCTATGATCTGACCAGTGCAGGCCTGCTACTTGCCCTCATGGTGCTCTATGCGCTGGCGCTTCGCCCTGCGGGCTTTCTGTTATCGACGGTCGGCTTTCTGACGCTCGGCGCGATCGTGCTCGGAGAGCGAAAGCTCCATTATCTCATTCCCATCGCCGCGATTGCCGCGGGCGTTGTGTGGTATCTTGTCGAAGGCGTGTTGGGTATTTTCCTGCGGCCTCTTCCATGGTTCTTGGGGTAGGCTGATGCTTGAAGGATTACTCATCGGCCTTTCAACGGCCTTTTCCATCCAGAACCTCCTGATGGTGATCGGTGGCTGCCTTATCGGTACTTTTATTGGCATGCTGCCGGGCCTTGGCCCCATGTCGATCATTGCCATCATGATTCCGGTCGCGATTTCTATCGGCGATCCGTCTGCGGCGCTGATCCTGTTGGCTGGCGTTTATTATGGCGCGATTTTCGGCGGCTCCACATCGTCCATTCTCTTAAACGCGCCAGGCGTCGCCGGAACGGTAGCTTCAAGCTTTGACGGCTACCCGATGGCGCGCAAGGGGCAGGCCGGTAAAGCCTTGACTGTTGCCGCGATTGCCTCGTTCCTCGGCGGCACTGTCGGTGCTATCTTGCTGATGATTTTTGCGCCGATGCTCTCATCGGTCGCGCTGCTGTTCCACTCGGCGGAATATTTTGCGCTTATGGTAGTCGGCCTGTCGGCGATCGCGGCGTTTGCCGGAACGGGGCAAGTGGCGAAAGCGATTTTGATGACGCTTGCCGGTTTGATGATGGCAACGGTCGGCGAAGGCGCGCTCTTTAACATGCCGCGCTTCACCATGGGCCTGATGGATCTTCAGTCCGGCCTTTCATTTATCACGCTGGCGATGGCGATGTTTGCCCTGCCGGAAGCGCTCTATCTCGTCATGGACCGCAAGCGCAGCGAACATAGCGGCGATACCGGCAAGATTGAAAATCTGCGCATCTCCCGCGCCGAAGCCAGGGCCATCGCGCCCGTGATCGGGCGCCAGTCGGTGCAAGGCTTCTTTATCGGTGTTCTGCCGGGCGCCGGCGCAACCATTGCCTCCTTCCTCGGCTATGCTGTTGAGCGCAACATTGCCAAAGGGGAAGAACAGAAGGAGTTTGGCCAGGGATCGATCAAGGGTTTGGCAGCACCGGAAACCGCCAACAATGCCGCCTGTACGGGCTCTTTCGTGCCGCTCTTGACGCTTGGCATCCCAGGTTCCGGGACAACGGCAATCCTCTTGGGTGCGTTGATTGCGCTGAACGTGACGCCCGGTCCGCGTTTGATGACGGAATCGCCGGACATATTCTGGGCCGTCATCATCTCCATGTATATCGGCAATCTGGTGCTTCTTGTCCTTAACCTGCCGCTGATCCCCTACATCGCCAAAGTGCTGACAATCCCGCGTAACTATCTGATTCCATTCATCTTGTTCTTTACGTTAATGGGATCCTATATCGGGCAGAACAATGCGACGGAACTTCTGATCCTTGTCGGTCTGGGCATTTGTGCGACAATCTTGCGGTTCGCGGATTATCCGCTGGCACCGTTGCTGATCGGGTTCATTTTGGGCTCCATGTTGGAAGACAATTTCTCGCGCTCCATGCAACTGGCCGACGGTTGGGGCTTCATTCTGGACCGTCCGATGACCTTGGGTCTTTTGGTCATCGCTGCCTTGTTGGTACTGGTGCCGAGCTACCGCGCGCGCCGGGCACGAGCGCGCCAGGCTGGCATAGCGGATGGGGATTAAACCGCTTTCGGGCATTCGGGTTCTGGACCTGACCAATGTGCTGGCCGGTCCATTTTGTTGCTATCAACTGGCCTTGCTGGGCGCGGAAACCATCAAGGTAGAACGGCCCGGCACAGGTGATCTGGCACGGCAATTGGGGGCAGACCCGGCACGCAATGCCGCGAACATGGGCATCAGTTTCCTGGCGCAAAATGCCGGGAAAAAGTCGCTCACTCTTGACCTGAAGAAGCCGGGCGGCGTCGAAATCCTAAAACGCATGGCAAAAGGCGCTGACGTTCTCGTTGAGAATTTCAGGCCCGGCGTGATGGCGCGACTTGGTCTCGGCTATGAAGACCTCAAAGCCGTCAATCCATCCCTTATCTACTGCGCGATTTCCGGCTATGGCCAGGGCGGGCCCTTAAAGAATGATCCCGCGTATGACCAGATCATTCAAGGTATGAGCGGTGTTATGTCGATCACCGGCGACGCCGAAAGTGCGCCCTTGCGCGTGGGGTATCCAATCGCAGACACGATCGGCGGCATGACGGCAGCTTTCGCTATTTCAGCAGCGCTCAATGAAAACCCGCGCGGCGCGATGCTCGACATCTCGATGACCGAAGCAGTGATTGCCACCATGGGCTGGGTCGTTTCTAACCATCTGATTGGTGGCGTAGAGCCGCAGGCCCTCGGTAATGAAAACATGACGTCGGCGCCGTCCGGCACATTTCGGACGGCCGATGCGCCCATCAACATCGCAGCCAACCGCGACGCGCAATGGGAATCGCTTGCGCGGCACCTTGAGCGAGAGGAGCTGCTGACAAATGCGGATTATGCGACGCGCGAGGATCGCAAGCGCAACCGGTTGGCGTTGCGCGATGAACTGGAACGCACGCTGATGACGCGCCCTGCCAGAGCCTGGGTCAAGGAGTTAAGCGCTTTGGGCGTGCCGTGTGGGTTGGTCATGACCGTGCCGGAAATTCTAAAAGAACCACAAATCACGGAGCGCTCTTTGGTCGGTCAAACAAAGATCGGCGAAGAAACGCATCAAATTCTCAATGCCCCTGTACTGCTGAATGGTCAGCGACCTGGTGCCGACTTGCCGCCACCCGAATTGGGTCATCACAGTGACGCTATTCTCGCCAATTTGGGTTATGACGCTCAACAAATCAGTAAGTTCCGACGTGAAGGTGTCATATGAGTGATGTGAGCGATTGGTGGCGCACCGCGATCATAGACATGGAGCCGGGCCGGATCGACATTCGCGGCAGGCCCATTCAAGACCTGATCGGCAATGTCAGCTTCCCTCAGATGATCTGGTTGATGGTGCGTGGTGACATGCCCTCAAAGGCGCAAGCTTCGCTTTTTGAGGCAGCGCTGGTGGCCGCTGTCGACCATGGGCCGCAAGCACCCTCTATCGCAACTGCGCGCATGGCTGTGACGTGCGGCGTTGGTTTGAACAATGCGATGGCGAGCGCCGTCAACATGCTGGGAGATGTTCATGGCGGGGCGGGCGAACAGGCGGTTGAATTCTTTCATTTCGTTCATGCCCATGAGGCCGAATTGCCGAATGCTATCGATGATTGGCAGGAAGCCAATGGCAAGATTATCCCAGGTTACGGCCACCGGTTTCATGCAACCACTGATCCACGTGCGCCCCGGCTGATGGAACTTGTGGAGGCGGCGGAAAACAGTGGCGTTGTGGACGGCGCCTTCCGGAAAACGGCTTTGGCGGTCGAAGATCAGTTGGCGGAGCGCCGTGGCAAGCCGTTACCGGTGAACATTGATGGGGCCACGGCTGTCATTTACGCGGAACTTGGCTTTGCGCCGCCCTTGGCGCGTGGCCTCTTTTGCCTCTCGCGCTCCGTTGGCATTCTAGCGCACGCTTGGGAGCAAACGCAGCAGGGCGGTCGCAACAAAGGGCCGACGCCGCCAAGCTATCGCTGGACTTATGATAGCAGCGCGTGAGGCAGCTTTTCGGTTGTGGGGCACTCTATGCGGTGTAGGTATAGCCCAATTGTTTCAGCAGTTCAGCGTCTAACTGTTCGTCAATCTCGTCGAGCAATTTCCGGGAGAAATCCTTGCCGGGATTGTAAGTGCGTGCGCGTTTGGCGTAGTCGTCAAACGTTCGCCTGTCACCTTTGGTAGACTTGTGTGGCACCTGATAGTCTTTCGGTAGTGTGAGGCCCTTTTCGGACAATTGCCGTACGAAATGGTCCGGGTCTGCGACCAGATCCTCATAACGGATTAAAATGGCCTGCTCGATCTGCGAGGCGGTTTCCACGTAAGATTTTGTCTTAATCGACCAAAGCTCGCCGGGCCCACGTACAGTCACAGTCCATGAAACATTGTCTCGCTCATTGAGCAAAATCGGTTGGCGCACGAAGCGTGCCTTGCTCCAACCCGGCCTTGGTGTGATGTCGTAGGCACGACGATAAAGCGACGAAATGAAATAGTATGGGTTACGCACAATGAAAATAAACAATGTCTCGTCAAAGTGCGCAAAGTTACGCTGCTCGTCGGCCATCGTGTAGGCATGTTTCCAACCCAGATGATCCGGGAATTCCTGGCGTCGGCGAAAGTCCACGATCCGCTGATAGGCCATGTTCCGGGCCGCGAGGGGAAATTGACGCGCCCAGCCTTTGGGTTTGAATGGCGGGCGTTTGGAGAGGGGAATCAGGTCGGGCGCATTGTACAAAATTAGCTGCTCGACAAAGTTCGTGCCGGTGTTCCGTTCACCATAGACTTTAAGGTATTTGACCTGATTGTGCCTGTCCGCCATGACGATGAAAGCCCGCTTGCGATGCCCGCAGTTTCGTTGCGATAGTCCAGCGGTGCTATCGCAAGGGATGGTGGGGAGCAAGCATGGCAGAGTTAATCCAACAGCAACCGATTGATGGGGTTATTGGCAATAATGCTTTCCTGCGCCGAATCGCCAGCGGCCTTACGTTTACCGAGGGGCCGATTTGGGACCCCTACGGCCACTGGTTGTTGTTCTCTGACATTGCCGAAAGCGTACAATATCAATGGGATGACATATCCGGCCTTAGACTTTTCAGGCAGCCTTCCAATCAGGCCAACGGAAATTGTTTTGACAATCAAGGGCGCGTTGTCTCCTGCGAGCACGCGTCATCGCATCTGGTCATCCATGACCATGGTGGCAAGCGGGTCACCGCATTGGCAACGCATTTTGACGGCCTTGAATTGAACAGCCCCAATGATGTGATTTGTGACAGTGAGGGGCGGATTTGGTTCAGCGATCCGGCGTTCGGCAGGTTGCGAGAGGATTTGGGCCTGATCCGCGATCAGGAGCTTTCCTTTCAGGGCGTTTTCCGTCTCGACCCGGACGGAACGCTTGCTTGTGTCGTGCGCGACTTAATGCAGCCCAATGGTCTATGTCTGTCGAACGATGAAGAACAGCTCTACGTGAACGATAGCTGGGGGCCTACCATTCACATCTATGATGTCAAAGCAGATGGCAGCCTGTCAGGCGGCGACATCTGGACGACAGTGACGGGCAAAGGTGAAGGGGTTCCCGACGGGATGAAAGTTGATTTGTCTGACCGTGTATTTTGCAACGGCCCGGGCGGCGTTCATGTCTTTACCAAAGATGCGGCGCACCTTGGTGTTATCCGTACTCCTGAGAAATCAACGAACTTTTGTTTTGGTGGGCGAGATCATGCGACTCTGTTCATCACGGCGAGCTCGTCGATATACGCCATTGAGACGCTGACATCGGCGAGCCCTGCCTACTAATTAGGCAAATAGGTAAAAACTCATTGTTGCCAAATGCTTGTCTTTGGCTACGCTGACCCGCATGGATGAGCTGGACAAGCCCAGATTCTTCGATGAGATGTATGAAGCCGACGGCTCGGCACGTGCCCCTTATGCGCTTTATAACCAATGGCTCGAAAATGAAGATATTAAACGGCTGTTGAAAAAGTCGGCTGAAGCCGAGGCTTTTTTCCGCCGCACAGGTATCACCTTCAACGTCTATGGCATGCAGGAGGCCGATGAACGCCTGATACCGTTCGACATTGTTCCCCGCATCATTTCCGGCGCTGAATGGCGGCGGCTGGAGCGCGGAATTGAGCAGCGTGTCCGGGCCATCAACGCCTTCTTGCACGACATTTACCACCGTCAGGAAATTCTACGAGCCGGCCGGGTCCCGGCGGAATTGATCGCCAACAACGAGGCTTTTTTGCCCCAGATGATTGGTGTCACGCCGCCGGGCGGGATTTATACGCACATTGTGGGCACCGATTTGGTCCGAACCGGTCCAAACGATTTTTACGTTCTGGAAGACAATGCGCGCACACCATCTGGCGTTTCCTATATGCTGGAAAACCGCGAAACGATGCTGCAAATGTTTCCGGAATTGTTCGTTCGCAAAAAGGTTCGCGATGTAAGCCGCTATCCGGACATGCTGTTGCGTTCCTTGGCAGCAGCTGCGCCTCCTGCCAGCACCGGAAGCGATCCGGTCGTGGCCGTTTTAACGCCGGGTATCCATAATTCTGCCTATTTCGAGCATGCTTTTCTGGCCGATCAGATGGGTGTGGAACTGGTTGAAGGAAATGATCTGCGTGTGGTCGATGGGCGGATCGCCATGCGCACCACGCTCGGCTACGAAGCTGTTGATGTGCTATACCGCCGCGTGGATGATGATTTCCTTGATCCGCTTAACTTCAACCCTGTCTCCCAGTTGGGCGTTGCCGGCATTTTGGATGTCTATCGCGCCGGCGGCATTACGATCGCCAACGCGCCCGGCACAGGGATAGCTGATGACAAGGCCATCTATTCCTATATGCCGGAGATCGTAGAGTTCTACACGGGCGAGAAAGCGATCTTGAAAAATGTGCCAACATGGCGCTGTTCGGAGCCCGATGCGCTGTCCTATGTGCTCGACAATCTCGAAGAACTGGTGGTCAAAGAGGTCCATGGGTCAGGCGGCTATGGCATGCTGGTCGGTCCGGCGGCGTCGAAAAAAGAGATCAAGGCGTTTCGCGATAAACTGAAAACAAAGCCAGCCAATTACATTGCCCAACCAACATTAGCGCTGTCTACGGCTCCCATCCTGACCAAGAAAGGTCTTGCGCCCCGCCATCTTGATCTTCGCCCCTTTGTGCTTGTTTCACCGCAGGGCGTATCGCTGACGCCAGGAGGCCTGACCCGCGTGGCGCTCAAGGCCGGTTCTCTCGTTGTTAACTCCAGCCAGGGTGGAGGTACGAAAGACACTTGGGTATTGGAGGAGTAGCCGATGCTGGGTCGCACAGCCGGGGGGCTGTTTTGGATGTTCCGCTATCTGGAGAGAGCCGAGAATACGGCACGTCTCCTTGACATGGGCTTTCGAATTGCCCTGACGCGACCCGACAATGCAGCCGACGAGTGGTCCTCTGTTCTGGAAACTGCAGGGATCCGCGCCGCCTACGACCATAAATACGACAGCTATGAGCAGGACCGTGTCGTGGACTTCATGCTTCGCGACAAAGACAATTCATCCAGCGCACTGGCCGCAACAACGGCCGCACGGACCAACGCGCGCATGGTGCGCACCGCGTTGACGCGTGAAGCATGGGAAGCGGTCAATGAGTGCTGGATGGCCGTCCGCAAGTCCATACATGGCCGCATTTCCGACCGGGATTTACCGGACGTTTTGCGCTTGATCCGTCAGCAAAACGCGCTGGTGCGCGGCGCTTTGCATGGATCCATGTTGCGCAACGACATTTATGATTTTTCCCGTCTTGGCACTTTCATAGAGCGTGCCGATGCGACCGCGCGAATTCTGGATGTAAAATATTATGTGCTGCTGCCTTCGACCGTGCCGATCGGCTCTTCTTATGACAATGTCCAATGGGAAAATGTGCTTTTGTCTGTTGCAGGGCTTCGTTCATACCGCCATGCGAAAGGTTCACGCATCAATGCCAAGGGCGTTGCCGAATTTGTAATCCTTGACCAACGGATGCCGCGCTCTCTGGCCTTTTGCTACAACAAAATCGTCGACAATCTGGGCTATCTGGAGCGCGATTATGGCGTACGCTTGCGTTGCCACAAACTTGCCGAAGCGACGGCCCAGTCCTTTAAAAACAGAACGATAGAAAGTATCATTGAAGACGGTCTGCATGAGAATGTCCTAGCGTTCATTCGCGCCAATACCGAATTGGCTCTCCAGATTGAACGCGACTACCGGTTTATGGAATAGGTAATACTGTGCTGCTCGACGTCAGACATAAAACCACCTACCGCTTTGGCAATCATACCAATTACGGGCTCAAGCAGTTGCGGGTATTGCCGAAGGAGCGTGACAGCCAAAAGATTCATGCCTGGGATCTGACGCTAACCGGCGCCAGGCGTGAGTTGGACTTTGAAGATCAACACCACAATCAAGTTGTTCTGGCTAGTATCGACGAGGGGGTTCACGAGGTCATCATCGAAAGCGCGGGCCGCATTGAAACAGCAAATACAGCGGGCGTGATTGGCGCCCATGGTGGCTATGCACCCCTTTGGTACTTCAAGCAAAGCACACCGTTGACGCGCGCAGGGCGCAATATTGTGGCGATGGCATCCAGACTGCCAGACAATGACGACCCGTTGGCACGCATGCACACTCTAAGCGCCATAATAAGAGATGTTGTTGGCTATCAGATCGGCGCTACAAGTGTCGATACCAGTGCGGACAGGGCCATCGAAATCGGCGGTGGCGTTTGTCAGGATCACGCTCACATCATGATAGCTGTCGCCCGGCGTCTTGACCTGCCCGCGCGATATGTAAGCGGCTATCTGATGATGAATGACCGCGTCGATCAGGATGCAAGCCACGCATGGGCGGAAATCTATGTGGAGCCGCTCGGGTGGGTTGGGTTTGACGTGTCCAATGGCATCAGCCCTGATGAACGGTATGTGCGCGTGGCCACCGGTCTCGACTATCTTGAGGCTGCGCCTGTTTCCGGTGTTCGTTATACGGACATGTCCGGCAAAATGGGTGGGGAAGATCAGGAAGCCGTACTTGTCGACGTTTCCGTTCAGCAATAACCATTTGTGTAGTGAAATTCTGCCCTTTGAAGGTGAGAGCGCATGACCTATTGCGTTGGACTGCGGCTGGCGAACGGTCTTGTCTTTATGTCGGACACTCGCACCAATGCAGGTGTCGACAATATCTCAACATTCAAGAAGATGTATACGTGGGAAGTGCCCGGTGAGCGCTTTATTGTGCTGATGACCGCCGGCAATCTGGCGACAACACAAACTGTTGTCAGTATGATCGAAGAGCACACAAAGGCCGCTGCAGATCGTGAGTCGTCTATCCTGAAAGTCCCGTCCATGTTTGAGGCCGCCTCGCTCATCGGACGAACCTTGCGTCAGGTGATTGCTGATGCTTCCGCTGGTGGCCCGGATGCTGAATCAAGGTTCGGCGCGACCATGATCCTCGGTGGCCAGTTGGCCGACGGCGAAACGCGAATGTTCCTCATCTATCCGCAGGGCAATTTCATTGAAGCATCCGAGGACACGCCATTTTTTCAAATCGGCGAGACCAAATATGGACGACCGATCTTGGTGCGCGCCTACAACCGCCACATGAGCACCGAAGAGGCGACAAAGCTCCTTCTGGTTTCCTTCGATTCGACGATCAAAGCCAACCTGTCGGTAGGCCTGCCGCTGGACATGGTCACTTATGAGCATGATAGTTTGGAGATGGGAGTGAGCCGTCGTATCGAAGCCGACGATCCTTATTATCAGATGATTTCGTCGAACTGGGGTGAGGCGCTTCGCACTGCTTTTAACTCGCTCGATGACCCGGTTTTTTAAGTGATCCAATTGCCGCGCTGCCAAGCGACTGCCCGCGCCAATGTTCCCGCTAGTAAATGCATAATTCAGCCGGCGTGACATTTCTGCGATTTCGTCATCGGTCAACTGACATGATCGATCGGGAAAGGCTTGATTCATCGTTGCCATTGTCGCATGAGCAGGCTGGTTGGCGTAGACGGACATGCGCCAAAGTATGAAGGGGCTGCACTATGTGCAATTGGCAAAAATGGATACTACCGGGCATCCTCGCCACCGCTGTTTTGACAGCACTATCGATGCTGTTTCACGCTGGGTCCATAGAAAAAGACTTATCCGAAAAAGCGGCCGTAACACTCAGTGAGGAACATGGATGGGCCACAGTCGAGCTTGATGGTCGTGACTTGACCCTGACCGGCGTAGCGCCGACTGAAGACCAGCAAGAGGCCGCAGCTTCGCTGACAAACGACATCTATGATGTTCGGGTCGTCACAAACAATTCCACACTGCCGCCGATTGAAGCGCCTTACGCCTTCAATGCTGCAAAAAGCGGCGAGGGGATTACACTAACCGGCTTTTACCCCAGCGATGATGTGCGCGCTGAGATCGTGGCCGCAGCAGAGCGAGCCAACCCAGGCGTCGCCATCACCGATAATTTGACAATTGCACGCGGTGCACCTGATGCCTTTGGCGAACTTGGCAGTTTTGGCGTTTCGCAGCTTGGCAAGCTGGCCGATGGTCAGGTGGCTATGTCTGATGCGAACTATTCAATTGATGGTATGGCTTCATCAGCTGAAGCCTTCGAGGCACTTTCGGCAGAATTGACCGGTGCGCTCCCGGCAGGTGCCGCTTTGGCTGCCAACGAGGTTGTTCCTCCAGCGGTTTCGCCCTTCACCTGGTCAGCGAAAAAAACACAACCGGGAACGCTGGCTTTGGCCGGTTTCGCAACAAGCGCTGAACAGGCGGATGCGATCGTGGCCGCAGCGCAAGAAACTGATGGGAGCGCGACTGTCGAAAGCACGTTACAGGTCGCTTCCGGTGCGCCGGAAGGCTTTGATGCAGCAGCGACATATGCACTGAGCTTTATGCCGTTCTTGGTGGAAGGCGATGCAAGCCTGGTCGACAGTGCGCTGTCCATAACGGGAACCGCTTTGGATGGGAATGCATTTGCCTCTGTGACGCAGCTTCAGGCAAATGCACCCAATGGCATTGAATTGACCGCCAACGTTGAAGAGCCGGCGCCGCCTGCCTTCTTCCTTGAAGCAGTCGCCGGTGATACGCTGGTGCTGGAAGGCAATGTGCCAAGCAGTGACGTAAAAGACGCACTGCTCGCTCAAGCGCAGGCATCATTTGTCGGGTTGAATATTGAAGATCAATTGAGCGTTGCAGAGGGCGCTCCGGCGGGTTTTGCCGAAACTGCTTCAGCGGGCCTTGGGGCCTTGAGCCGCATGCCTGAGGGACGATTGTATATTGAAGGCAATGCGATAACCATTGAGGGCGGTGCGTTTGGTGACGCAGCGCGCTCGTCAATTTTGGAAGCTGTCGGTGCCGGCGTGCCGCAAGGCATTGAAACCGACATTGATGTTTCCCTCGCTCCGGGCCCAATGGAAGCAGGCGGAATTGGCGCACTGGATGCGGCGGTTTGCCAAAGTCGATTGGCAGAACTACTCTCGTTGGGCAGTATTCGTTTTGCCACCGGTCAGGCTTCCATTGAATCGGCATCCTTCGGTCTTCTCGACAGACTTTCTTACACCGCGCAAGCATGCCCGGACACCCGATTTGAAGTTGGTGGGCACACGGACTCAGATGGAGACGAGGCATCAAATGAACGCCTGTCCCTGCAACGCGCCGAGGCGGTCGTGAACTATCTGGTCTCATCCGGTGTTGAAACTTCCCGGCTCTCGGCAATCGGCTATGGTGAAAGCAATCCCATTGCTTCCAATGACACCGATGAGGGCAAAGGCCAGAACCGCCGTATCGAATTTAACATCATCCAATAGGGGACTTACACATGTGGTATATAATCACCAATATTTGGGTTTGGCTCCTCATCGCCTTTGTCATTGGCATTTTCGTTGGCTGGCGCACCACAATCGTGCGTCCGCAAAGCTGAGCGATTTGAAGGGAAGAAAAGATTATGGTCGTATTGATCCTTCAATCCGCATTGCTTTTGGCAGTTGCATTTATTTTGGGCTGCATCATCGGGTGCCTTCTCAAAACGCTTTTTTCAGGTGACAGCGCCGGATCAGGCGCGCCTGCCGCGGCGGCGTCCGCTGCTACCGCGACAGCGGCCACAGCGGCGGTGAGCGCGGCATCGACGCCAAAGGCAGTTGAACCAGCAAATGCGCCGGAGCCGGTTGCTTTGGCCAGCCCGGAACCAAAAGCTGCCGAAAAGCCGGCGGTGAAAAAACCAGCTGCCAAGAAGGCAAGTTTGCCCAAGAAGGCAAGTGCTGCCAAAAAGGCAAGCGCGCCGGAAGAGACAACGGCATCGACAAAAGCAACGTCCAAGAAATCTGCCAAGCCAAAGGCCCAAAAGACAACCCCATCGGGCCCGCCGCCTGCGGGTTCGAAAGCTGACAATCTCAAATTGATTAAAGGAATTGGCCCTCAAAACGAGGCGCGTTTGCAAGCGTTTGGCGTGACGCGTTTTAGCAATATTGCCGAGTGGACTGCCGAAGATGCAACAGAGTGGGGCGAACGTTTGGCTTTCCCTGGTCGCATTGAGCGTGAAGACTGGATCGGACAGGCCAAAGTGCTCGCGCAGGGTGGTTCCACCGACTTTGCCTCCCGGGTCAAAAGCGGTGACGTGGCTTCTTCGGTGGGTGAAGCAACCGTCGGTGACTTGGGCAAGAAACCTCGGCTTTTGTCAAAACCGCGCGCCAGTGGTGCTGATAATCTGACGCTCATCGATGGTGTCGGCAACGCGCTCGAAAAGCGTTTGTTTGCCATCGGTATCTACCACTTTGACCAAATAGCCAAGCTAACGCCGGAACAAGCCAAATGGGTTGGTATTGCGGTTGGATTCCCAGGCCGTGTCGAGCGCGAGAAGTGGGTCGAAGAGTGCAAAATTCTGGCCGAAGGCGGGATGACTGAACACGCCAAGCGCGTGGAAGAAGGCAAGGTTGCTACATCGCGCGTGTCGAAAGACGACGAGACGTAGCAAATGGCCTTGTTGGCCCTGATTTTTAGGAAGCCCGCCCGTGATATGGCGGGTTTTTCTTTATCGGTTTTCGTCGAGGAAGACGGCCAAATGCCGCGCCACCTCCGGCCGGTGCAGCATTGGGGCATGGCCTTGGCCTTCAGCGGTTACCACTTGTATTTGGGGATGAACAGAACCCATGTCAGCCACGCTTTGACTGGTAAGCAGGGACGAGTTTTCCCCATGGATAACCATGGTTGGGACTTGCCTTAGGCTGATCCATTGCGGCCACATGGTGGGTATCGGTTGGTCCAGATCATAACTGTTCATCGTTTTGCTCAGCGCAGGGTCATAGTCAGCGCGCCATTGGCCGTTGATCTTTCGGTACCGGGCGTGTGTCTCATAGACCCAGTCTTTTTCGTCAAGCGCGGTGAAAGCCTTTGACATCACTGATTTTTGCAACGCAACAGCATCAGGAAAGCTGCGTGGTTTTACTTGTTTTTGCAGATAAAGTTTGATCTGAGCCAGTCCGGTCCCTTCGATAACAGGGCCGACATCATTGATAACGGCGGCCTTGATCGCGCCCGGCCGCGCAGCACCCAAGAGCATCGTCAAAAGGCCGCCGCGCGACGTGCCCACAAAGATGCAATGCTCCAGACCAAGCGCCGTCAACGCATTGATCACGTCACCCAGTTCGGTAAAGAGGTTGTAGTCTTTCCAATCACTGGCGTATTCAGAAAGCCCGCGCCCGCGCGAATCGAGCGCATAAACCGTCCGTTTTACCTTGGCTTTACTGTTCAAATAGGCCGCGAGCCCCGCGAAATCGCGGCTGTTTCTCGTCAGTCCGGGCAGGCAAAAAACAGGCGTACTCTGGCCGTCTTGGTCCGTATCCCAAACGCGCACATGCAGCTTTAAGCCATCTGATGCCGAAAACCAGCGGCTGCGTCCCCAGTCCAGAGCGCTCTCAATGTCGTTCATTACGGTTAAAATCCTCTACGCGGGGCGCTTCTCTAAAACTGGGCTACCCTTTGAAGCCGACTAAAATGTCGGGTAACCGCGCACCAAAATATCTTCAAGAGAACCGGCGAGCCCATATTCACTTCGATAGACGGCGTAGTTCTCCAATACCCTAAAAACATAGTTTCGCGTCTCAGGAAAAGGGATTTGTTCTATCCAATCGATCGTTTCTTCCAGGTTCAACCCAACCGGCGTCCCGAAACGCGCCACCCAATCGCGCGCGCGGCGCGGCCCGGCATTGTAAGCGATCAATGCCAGAACATAGGAACCGTCGAACTGTTCCAATTGTCGCTTTGCGTATGAAAGCCCCAGCCTTGCATTATAATCGGCTTGACTGGTCAATAGCGTCGTCTGGTACGCAAGGCCAAGGCGCTCAGCTTCGGCCTGCGCCGTGGATGGAAGCAACTGCATCAATCCCAGCGCCTCGGCGCCGGACTTGGCGTCAAGGCGGAACTCGCTTTCCTGACGCGCGATTGCATGGGCGAGCGCAAGGCTTTGCATGTCGTCAAGGCTGCCATCGGGAATGATACCGGTCGGATAAAGCGCTTCTTTCGAATAGTGGCCCACACGATGCGCCGCCTTGGCCAGGCGCACGCCCTCAAATGGAAAGCCATTGGCGTTGAGCCAAACCGCTGCGTCTGTGGCGAATTCCAGCGCGTTTTCATCACTGGACAAGGTAATCGAGAAGTCGCGCATCGTGCTGATATCATCTTGCTCATAGCAAATACGGAGCATGTCGACGAAGGCTTTTGAAAGCTCATCGGCTTGCTCGGATGGTTCAGTTGATGTGCGCTCAAGGCCCATTGCATCGGTTTTCGCACCCGCCAATAGACCGTAGAACGTTGTCGGGTGCCCGGCTGCGCGCTGATATGCTTCATTCGCGCCCGGCCCATTGCCTTGATCTTCGAGCGCGCGCCCCAGCCAATAGGCGCCCCGAGCGGTGGAAATGGGGGTTTGTGCGATCCGCAATATCGCGTCGAAATGTTCGGCTGCGCGCGCTGCCTCATCCAGTTGCATCGCATACCAGCCGGCATGGAAGCGCGATTCAATTTGCACAGCCGGTGACCCGCCGCGGTGCGCAGAGGCAACCTCATACGCTTCTTTCAAGCGCCCTGTTTCCCGCAATGAGCGTGAAACGATGCGCCGTTCCGTCCACCAAGCATCGGGGTTGATCGTCAAAGCCAAATCCGTGGACACGTTAGACAGCGCAGTGACGGCTTGTTGGTACAGGCCGTTTCGACGAAGCGCTTCCACTTCGATGAACTTGAATGCAGTGGTCAGGCGATGGCTATCAGGCACGTTTTCAAGCATGGTCAAGGCACTACGTTGGCCGCGTATAAGCGATGCCCAAGCATCATGCAGTGGCAACATATTGGCTGCTTCTGCAAGCCGGGAACCCGAGCGGATACGGTCCCTGCTCATCATGTTGAAATACCGTCGGGCGTGATCTTCCTCAGTCAGGTAAGCACCGAACTCATTGAGAACGAGTTTTTCTTCGCGTGCGCTCAATCCTTCGTCGATCCATACCAGCAACAAAAATTCGCGTGCCGCCTCCAGGTTGCCTTGAGCCAGATAATCGCGCGCGCCCCCAACGGCGATGGAAAATGCGCTCGATGATCGTCCTGAAAGATGTTTGGCGATTTTGCTTATGCCCAAAAGGCCGGTGGTGCGTGCTTCATTCTCAAGGGTCGCAAGGGCTCGGTCGCCTGGCCAACCTTCCAAAATTGACCTGGCCGATCTGAGTTCGCTACGCTTCATCGCACCCGAGTGGGCAAAGGCCCACAAGGCCGCTTTGTATTCAATCGTGTTGTCTTCAAAGCGCGACAGAACCTGGCGCACGGCTTCGTAGTCCGCCTGCCTGAGGGCATCAAATGCTCCAGCGACGAGCGCATTTTCCGGCTCTTGCAACCGCTCTTCCAACTGTAGCGGTGCCGTATCCAGATCTCGCGTTACGGGCGCCACACCGTCAATGAAAGTAGAAGGCGGCAGGTCAACAATTCGCGTTGTCGCCAACGCCAAGGCGAAACCGATTCCCACAATAAACAGCAGTCTCAAGTACAACGCGCTTCTCCGACGCCAAACTGTCTCTGATTAGTGGCATCAATAAGACGGAATGTGGCGGACATCTCTAAATTGTGCGTGAACTTGCCACTTGCTAGCCAGCGTGTCTGGCAATAGTGTCCGGCGACGGTTTTTGGGCCGTGGCGCGCTTTGCTGGCGCGCATTTTTTTTCGAGGAGAGAGGCAATGGCCGACCTGTCAGCTTTTCGCGGTTCCATGACCGCACTTGTCACACCGTTTGATGCAACCGGTGCGTTTGACGAGGCAGCGTTCCGAAAGCTTGTTGATTATCAGGTCGAAAACGGGACCAAAGGGCTTATTCCCGTCGGCACGACCGGTGAGAGCCCGACCTTAAGCCATGATGAGCACAAGCGCGTTGTCGAGGTTTGTGTGGAGCAAAATTCGGACCGCGCCGTTGTGATCGCAGGTGCTGGGTCAAACAACACAGCTGAAGCCGTCGATTTGGCCCGCCACGCCGAAGGTGCCGGTGCCGACGCGGTTCTTGTGGTGACACCATACTACAATAAACCTAACCAGCGCGGCCTTTACGCCCATTTTGCCGCTGTCGCGCAAGTGATTGATATTCCGATCATTATTTACAATATCCCACCGCGCTCCGTCATAGACATGACAACGGAGACCATGGGGCGCCTTGCCCATGATTTCCCCAATATTGTCGGTGTTAAGGATGCAACTGCCAAGCTCGACCGCGTGGCCGAAACACGCTTGGCGTGTCCTTCCCCATTCGTTCAATTATCCGGCGAAGATGCAACGGCGGTCGGCTTTAACGCGATGGGCGGGCAGGGGTGTATTTCTGTGACCGCCAATATTGCGCCCCAGCTGTGTGCCGAAATGCAGGAAGCCACGCTGGCCGATGATTATGCCACGGCACTGACACTGCAAGATCGCTTGATGCCGTTGCACCAGGCTGTCTTTACCGAAGCCGGTGTGGCCGGTGCAAAGTATGGCCTTTGGCGAATGGGTCATATGCAAAACCATCTGCGTTCCCCCATGACTGTTGTTTCAGATGAAACAGCGCAGCTTATGGATGACGCCATGCGCCATGCGGGCCTCTTGAATTAATCGGGCTATCAAGCCACTTGCGAGCCAATGGGACAATCAAATAAAAAAGCCGACCCAAACCGCAAGCTTGTAGCTGACAACCGCAAAGCAAGGTTCAACTATGAGATCCTCGACACCGTTGAGGCGGGCCTCATGTTGCATGGCACCGAAGTTAAATCACTACGCAATGGCGAGGCCAATATTGCGGAGAGCTATGCCTCTTACGAAGATGATGAGATGTGGCTCATCAATTCCTACATTCCCGAATATCTGGAGGCGAACCGGTTCAACCATGAGCCGCGCCGTCGGCGCAAACTGCTTCTCAACAAGCGTGAGATTGTCAAGCTGGTCAACGCAACGGACCGCGATGGCATGACGATTGTGCCGCTGAAACTTTATTTCAATGATCGGGGGCGGGCAAAACTCGAATTGGCGGTCGCCCGCGGCAAAAAGAACTATGACAAACGCGAAACCGAGAAAAAACGCGACTGGCAGCGCGATAAGGCACGCCTGTTGCGCGAACGCGGTTAGCGAAAAGCGTCGCACAGCATCTCGTTTGTCAAACGCCCCGTGTTCATATTGTAGCGGGAGCAATGATAGCTGGAAACAAGCTCGATGCCATTGATCTCACTGCGTGCATTGTGTGCAAAAGGGTGGTCGGCAATACGCGCACCCAGGGTGCGAACAGTCGCATCATGGGCAATTTTGCCAAGCGTAATGATCCGCCCCAATTGTTGAAAGCGCACGATGGTGCGACCGAGAAAGCGCTCGGCGCAGGTCGTCACTTCCGGCCCGGTAGGCCTGTTTTCGGGTGGCACGCACCGCACGGCATTGGTAATCGCGCAGCCGACAAGTTGCATGGAGGTCGTAGGATCTGGCGAAAACTCTCCCATCGCCAGACCGTTTGCCTTCAATGCTTCAAACAGGGTATCGCCTGCGGAATCGCCAGTGAAGGGAACGCCGGTACGATTGGCTCCTTTCAGGCCGGGGGCAAGCCCTATGATCAGGGTGTGGACGGTATGCTCACCGGCCAAGGGCACCCAGGTGGGAACGGGCGCGTTGAACCAATTGGGTTGCGTTTTTCTTTGCGATTGAACATATCTTGCGAGCCGCTTGCATCCACGGCAATTGGGTTTTGGATCGCAGCTGGCATGTGCCTCAAGGCGCACTAATCGTCGCCATACTCGTCATCATCATGATGCGCTCGCCTCGGTGCCGGCCTTTCGGATGGGGCACGTCCGATCTCACCGCGCAACTTGGTCAGTTCAATAAAGTGATCGGCCTGACGACGAAGATCATCTGCAATCATCGGCGGGCTTGTTTCCATTGATGAAACCACTGACACTTTGCGCCCTTTGCGTTGCAGCGCTGCGACAAGCGATTTGAAGTCGCCATCACCGGAAAACAGGATGGCGTGGTCAATGGTCTCGATGAGCTCCATGGCGTCAATGGCCAGCTCGATATCCATATTGCCCTTGATCTTCTTGCGACCCATCGGGTCGGTAAATTCTTTGGCGGCCTTGGTAATGACGGTATAGCCATTATAGTCCAACCAATCGATTAGCGGGCGAATGGACGAAAACTCCTGATCCTCCACCAGCGCGGTGTAGTAGTAAGCGCGAAGCAGGTAGCCTTGATCCTGAAAGTAGGTAAGCAGCTTGCGATAATCGATGTCGAAATTGAGCGACCGCGCGGCGGCGTAAAGATTGGCACCATCGATGAACAGGGCAATGCGTTCGCGTTTGTCGAACATGAAATATCCATTTTCAAAAAATAATTGACTACACCGGAAACCTTAGCGAATGTTGCCAACAGCGCCAAACAAAATTGATCAGGCAATTTCTTGCCATCGCCGTGATGCGGTGATAGATCAACAAAACTCCAGACAACAAGGCCTGTAAAGGAACGCATATGGCACGCGTCACCGTAGAAGATTGCATTGATAAAGTAGATAATCGGTTTGACCTTGTCCTTCTGGCTGCGCACCGGGCACGCCAGGTATCACAAGGTTCCGCGATCACTGTTGATCGCGATAATGACAAGAACCCGGTTGTTGCACTTCGCGAGATTGCCGATGAAACCTTGTCACCTGGCGATCTTCAGGAGGACCTGATCCACTCACTGCAAAAACATGTTGAGGTGGACGAGCCTGAAGCTGACATCCCAGACATGGCCGACACGGCTGAGACTGAAGTTGGAGAGCCGGCTCAGATTACTTTCGGTTCCATGTCCGAGGATGAGTTGCTTGCCGGCATCGAAGGACTTGTTCCACCGGACAAAAACGACGATTGATTTCAAAGCCCGATTGACGCTTTCCATCAGAACTTTGAATATGTTTGACTGGCGCGTGCTGCGGAAATCGCGGCGCGCGTTTTTTCATTTGGGGAATGAGACAATATGATGCGTCAGATGGACCTGATCGAAAGGGTCCAGCGCTACAAACCTGATGCCGACGAGGACCTGCTGAACAGGGCCTACGTCTATGCCATGCAAAAACATGGCGACCAGACACGCGCCTCAGGTGATCCCTACTTCTCCCACCCGTTGGAAGTGGCGGCCATCCTGACGGATATGCATCTGGATGAGCGCACCATCGCTGTGGCGCTCCTGCATGATACGATTGAAGACACCAGTGCCACACGCAAAGAAATCGAAGACCTTTTTGGGTCCGACACAGCCAGCTTGGTGGAAGGGCTGACCAAGCTGAAAAAGCTCGATCTCGTTTCAAAAAAAGCGGTTCAGGCAGAAAACCTGCGCAAGCTTTTGCTGGCCATTTCCGACGATGTGCGCGTGCTTCTCGTCAAGCTGGCGGACCGGTTGCACAATATGCGAACACTCGAGCATATGCGGCCGGACAAGCAGGCTCGGATTGCGCAGGAAACACTTGATATTTATGCGCCTTTGGCCGGCCGCATGGGTATTCAGGATATTCGTGACGAGCTGGAAAATCTGTCGTTCAAATATGTCAATCCGGAAGGCTATGCACTCGTTACAAAGCGTTTGAAAGAGGTTGCTGAAACCAATGCGGGCCTTGCGGAAGATGTCACAAGCACCTTGCGTGGTCTGCTGGCTGATAATGGTATCCATACGCGCGTAACCAGCAGAACCAAACGGCCTTATTCGGTCTTCCGCAAAATGGAAGCCAAGGGCTTGGCCTTTGAACAATTGTCAGACATCTACGCATTCCGCGTTTTGGTCGATACGGTTGATGAGTGTTACCGCGCGCTGGGAATTGTCCATTGCAAATGGAAAATGGTTCCTGGACGTTTCAAAGACTATATCTCAATCCCGAAACAAAATGACTATCAGTCGATCCACACGACGATTGTCGGTCCGTCAAAGCAACGGGTGGAGCTACAAATCCGCAGCCATGTAATGCATGAGATCGCTGAGTTCGGTGTTGCCGCCCATGCCATTTACAAAGATGCGGGCACCTCATCGAAGGCCGCTTTCAAGGATACCAGTGCTTATGCCTGGCTGCGCCACACGATTGAGGCATTGACCGAAGGCGATGTGGGTGAGGAATTTCTTGAGCACACCAAACTCGAACTTTTTCAGGATCAGGTCTTTTGCTTCACGCCCAAGGGTCGCCTGATCGCATTGCCCAAAGGCGCGATCCCGGTCGACTTTGCCTATGCGGTCCATACGGCAATTGGCAATTCGTGCATTGGTGCAAAGATCAACGGGCGCACCGTCCCGCTAGTCACACGGCTGGAAAATGGGGACGAGGTGGAAATCGTCACCGACCAGAACGCCGAGCCCCCAGCCGCATGGGAAACGCTTGTGGCTACCGGCAAGGCACGTGCAGCAATCCGCCGGGCGACACGTGCAGCCGTGCGTCGTCAATATGCGGGCCTTGGCCACCGAATACTGGAGCGCGCCTTTGAACGCGCTGGCAAGCCTTTCTCCCGTGACCTGTTGGCCAAGGGCGTCCAGCGTTTGGCAATGAGCGACGTTGATGATGCACTGGCGGCCGTTGGGCGCGGGGAAGTTCCGCCAATCAACGTTATCAAGGCCGTTCATCCTGAGCTCGAAAAAGAACAAAAACTGGCTGAAAGCCAGCTTCAAGCGCTCGATGAAGGTTGGTTCCACGTTTCTTCGGGCCACGGGTTGATGTTTCGTTTTCCGGAAGATGCGATGGTGCCCGCCGATGGAGGGCAAGATCGTGAGGCGTTGGCCGAGCAAAGAACGGCGCCCATGCTATCGCGTGCCGGACAGCTTGAGGTGAAGTTTACCTCCTCCGGCGCGGTGCCGGGGGATCGTATTGTCGGCATCGCAACGCCGGGCGAAGGTATTACCATTTACCCGATCCATGCCAACGCGCTGGCCAATTTTGATCATGAACCCGAGCGTTGGATCGATGTGCGTTGGGATATCAATCCCAAGGAGCGTTCGCGCTTCCCGGCCCAAATTGTTGCAACAGCGCTTAACGAACCCGGCTCGCTGGCTATTATCGCAAAAATCATCGCGGCTCATGATGCCAATATTCACACGCTCTCGATGGTCCAAACGGCACCGGATTTCACAGAAATGATTTTCGATCTGGAAGTATGGGACTTGAAGCATTTGTCACGTCTGTTGCAGGAGTTACGCGACAGCGAAGCGGTGAGTTCTGTTGAGCGCGTGACTAATTAACCAAGAGATGGGGCAGCCAATGAAAACAGAAGATGTGCTCGACATTTTTCGCCAGTGCGGGGCCATGCTTGAAGGCCACTTTATCCTCACATCCGGCTTGCGAAGTCCTGTGTTTCTGCAAAAGGCACGTGTTTTCATGCATGCTGATAAAACGGAAATACTATGCAAGGCGTTAGCCTCACGGATTCAGGAGGTCGCCGGCTCAATTGACTATGTGGTCGGACCCGCCATTGGCGGTTTAATTCCGGCCTATGAAACATCGCGTCACTTGAACCTGCCTGCCATTTGGGTTGAGCGCGAAAATGGCATCTTCAAGCTGCGCCGGTTCGAGATCGAGCCGGGCGCCAAGGTGATGATTGTTGAAGATATTGTTACCACCGGCCTTTCAATCCGCGAGACGGTAACCTGCATGCGCGAATTGGGTGCCGACGTGGTGGGTGCCGCCTGTATCGTTGACCGTTCTGCTGGCAAAGCTGATGTTGGCGTGCCCCTCATTGCGCTGGCAGAATATGAGGTGCCGGCCTATCCGGCCGACCAACTACCGTCAGAATTGGCGGCCATACCGGCGGTTAAACCTGGTAGCCGCACTATTTAACGCCCGTCGCAGCCCGGCACCTTGTGGCGACTGACAAGTGAAACTATTTGGAAGTCACATTTCTGTTATCCCAACCCCATTGAGGATGTTGGATTGCTCTTTCAGCGACGCGAAAAAGAAGATTTTTGGCAACGCACGCGTTTGGCATTGGCGCCAAGGCGGAACTATGCGCGTTCTTGGCGTTATGTGATCAAGAGGGTGATGCGCATTCGGGCAACACCCTACGCCATTGCAATGGGTGTTGCTGCCGGCACTTTTGCATCCTTTACGCCGTTCATGGGGTTTCACTTTATTTTGTCGTTTGCCGTGGCTTGGATCCTGCGCGGGTCGATGATCGCCGCTGCGCTTGGCACGGCGGTCGGCAATCCCTTGACGTTTCCGTTCATATGGACAGCAACCCACCAACTTGGATCTGCCATTTTGGGCCTTTCCAACGGGGAAAGCGCGCGCAATTTTGGGCAGGTTTGGGCGCAAAACGGTTTGGGTGCGCTTTGGGAGCCGTTTTTAAAGCCAATGATTGTTGGCGGAGTTCCGCTCGGCGCACTTTTCGGTACCGTCTTGTTTGTGGTTACCTATGTTGGCGTGCGCACGTTCCAGCGCCGCCGCGCGGCCAAAATCCAGCTCCGCGCACATCAGCGTTTGCAAGCGGCTTCGAATGCGCTTGAGGTGGAGGCAAATTCATGATCATCGGCTTGGGCAGCGATCTTATCGACATCAGGCGGATCGAAAAGACACTGGAAAATTATGGCGATCGCTTCATCAACCGTGTCTACACCGATGTGGAGCGCCGCAAATCTGAGCGCCGCCGAGAACGCGCCGCGTCCTATGCCAAGCGCTTTGCAGCCAAGGAGGCCATGTCGAAGGCCTTGGGTACGGGCATTTCCCGCGGTGTCTATTGGCGCGACATGGGGGTGGTCAATCTACCCGGCGGCAAGCCGACCATGGCGCTGACAAATGGGGCCCACAAGCGTGTTATGGAAATGATGCCGGACGGTCATGAGCCCGCAATTCACGTGACGATCACCGACGACTATCCGCTTGCGCAAGCATTTGTCATCATAGAGGCCTTGCCGCGGTCATAATACGTTCTTAACTGCACAAGTACTTTGGGCCATTTACGCGCGTAGTTTGAACCGTTAGATGGCATTTGTCCCATCGAGGCGTATTTCGCCTAAACAAACGGAAAACCCGTGTCAGAGAATATCGAAAAAAAGTCTGGCGGTCTTGGCGAGGCGATCAATGTCATCGTTCAAGCCCTGTTGCTTGCCTTGGTCATACGCACCCTGCTGTTTCAACCCTTTTCCATCCCGTCGGGCTCTATGCGCCCGACATTGCTTGTGGGTGACTATCTGATCGTTAACAAATTTTCCTACGGATATTCGCGATACTCCATGCCGTTTGGGCCAAACATTTTTAGCGGTCGCATCTGGGCGGGCGAGCCAGAGCGCGGTGATGTCGCTGTTTTCAAATTCCCGCCGCAGCCGCGGGTGGACTATATCAAGCGCATCATCGGACTTCCCGGTGACACAATCCAGATGCGCAACGGTGCGCTTTATCTGAACGGCGAACCCGTGCAGCGCGAAGAGATCGAGATGATCGACGATATTGATATCGACATTGACATCACTGAACTGGCGCAGCCGATAAAGGTCTATCGCGAAACACTGCCCAATGGTGTCAGCTACCGCACGCTGGACCTGACAAGCAATGGGCCCGGTGATGATACGCGCGAATTCGTCGTTCCCCCTGGCCATTACTTTGCCATGGGCGACAATCGAGACAATTCCGCCGATAGCCGCATGGGTGTCGGATTTGTCCCCGCCGAAAATCTGGTCGGGCGTGCAAATTTCATTTTCTTTTCCATAGCCAATGGCTATTCTCCGCTTGAGATATGGCAGTGGCCAGCGAATGTGCGACTCAACCGCCTGTTCGGTTCCGCGCAGCGCTAATGAGCGGTACCGAATTTACCAAGCCGATCAGCTCAATGGCGCCAGCCGGTGTCGCGTTGATCGAAAAGGCGACCGGGCACAAGTTTGACAATCTGGAGCGCCTTGACCGTGCATTGACACACGCAAGCGCCCGCCATCGCACCGGTAAGGACTATGAGCGGCTGGAGTTTCTCGGCGACCGTGTCCTTGGCCTGTGCATCGCGCAAATGCTGTTCCAACTATATCCGGATGCGCCTGAGGGGGAACTTTCTGTTCGTTTGAACGCGCTTGTCAACGCGGACACACTGGCTGAAGTCTCCGACGAAATTGGTTTGCACGATTTGATCCGGACGGGGTCCGATGTGCGAAATATCCAGTCGGATCGCCTGAAAAACATGCGCGCCGATGTGGTCGAAGCGCTGATCGCCGCCCTTTACCTAGAGGCGGGCCTTGAGGGTGCGCGTGCCTTTGTGAGCCGCTACTGGGGTGAGCGCGCTGAGGCGACAGGTGCGCTGCGCCGTGATGCGAAAACCGAACTGCAGGAGTGGGCGCATAAATTGCACGCCACGACCCCCCACTATGTCATCGTCAATCGCGATGGCCCGGATCACGAGCCGAAATTCACCGTCGAAGTCGGCGTGGGCAACCTGGAGCCGATCCGCGCCAATGGCGCTTCTAAACGGCAGGCCGAACAAGCGGCGGCAGGCGCCATGCTGGTGCGTGAAAATGTTTGGGACAGGCTATGAACGAGATGCCTGAGGTTGACACGCGATCCGGTTTCGTGGCGCTGATTGGCGCGCCTAATGCTGGCAAATCAACGCTGTTGAACAAACTTGTCGGCGCCAAAGTCTCAATTGTCTCCCATAAGGTCCAGACAACGCGGGCGCTCATCCGGGGGGTAGCAATTAAGGACGACGCCCAGATCGTGTTCATGGATACGCCGGGCATTTTCCAACCCAAGCGTCGGCTGGATCGTGCGATGGTGACAGCCGCATGGGGCGGTGCACGCGATGCTGATTTGGTGTGTTTTCTGGTTGATGCGCGAAAAGGCATCCGCGTTGAGGAAGAAGCAATTCTCGAGCAGTTGGGAAGTGTCCGCCAACCGAAATGGCTCATTCTCAACAAAGTAGACACGGTTGAGCCGCCAAAGCTTTTGGAACTGACAGCAGAGCTGAGCAAGCGCGGCAATTTCGACAAGACATTCATGATCTCGGCGCTCAATGGCAGTGGCTGCGATGATCTTCTTGTGGCATTGGCCAATGCGATGAAGCCCGGTCCGTGGTTCTATCCCGAAGACCAGATTTCCGACTTGCCGATTCGGTCTTTGGCAGCGGAAGTGACGCGCGAAAAGCTCTATGAGCGGCTGCATCAGGAGCTGCCGTATGCCAGCACGGTGGAAACTGAAAAATGGGAAGAGCGCAAGGATGGGTCAGCGCGCATCGAGCAAGTGATCTACGTGGAGCGCGACAGCCAGAAAAAGATCGTGCTGGGCCACAGGGGCGAGACCATCAAGGCGATATCAACAGCAGCGCGCAAGGAAATCAGCGAACTGGCCGAGCAGCCGGTGCATCTGTTTCTCTTTGTCAAAGTGCGCAAAAATTGGGGCGATGACCCGGCGCGCTACCGCGAAATGGGTCTCGACTATTCAAAATAGACCAATGTCACACGCTGACTTTGGCCAGTACATCCTCGCGGTTCACGGCGGCCTTGTCGGCTCTGAGGGTCACACGGCCCCTTTCTAGCGCAATGAACTCATCGGCCAGATCATAGGCGAAGTCGAAATACTGCTCCACCAGCACAATGGCCATCTCCCCCTGATCACGCAGATAGGAAATTACGCGTCCGATTTGCTGGATGATGTTGGGTTGAATACCTTCGGTGGGTTCGTCAAAGAGGATCAGTTTCGGCTGGGTGATGAGCGCGCGACCAATGGCCAATTGCTGTTGTTGTCCGCCAGATAGATCACCACCGCGTCGATTGCGCATCTGTTTAAGCACCGGGAATAATTCATAGATTTCGTCGGGCACCTTGCGTTCTGAAGCGGGCAAGCAGGCAAAGCCGGTTTCCAGATTTTCGCGTACGGTCAAAAGGGGGAAGATCATGCGTCCTTGCGGCACGTAGCCAACACCGGCGGCGGCCAATTGGTGCGCGGGCGGTTTGGCGATCTCCTTGCCATCCAGTTTCATGGCACCTGATGAGCGGTGGTGCGTACCGGAAATGGCTTTGAGCAGACTTGTCTTGCCGACACCATTGGTGCCCATCACGCAGGTCACCTTGCCAATTTCGGCTGCCATATCCACGTCGTAGAGGATTTGCGACTGTTTGTAGTGCAGACAGAGTTTTTCGATTTCCAACATCTTGCTACCGCCCCAAATACACTTCAATGACTTCCGGATCAGCGGTCACATGGTCAATTGACCCTTCGGCCAGTACCGATCCTTCATGCAGAACGGTCACCTTGCACTCAAGACGCCGGACAAACTCCATATCGTGCTCGACCACCACGACAGCACGCGTTTGAGCGGCGCGTTTGAGAAGGTCGGTTGTATGTTCGCGTTCCTGCGGCGTCATGCCTGCTGCAGGTTCATCGACCAGCAAAAGCTTGGGGTCTTGGGCAAGAAGCATCCCGATTTCCAGCCATTGCTTTTGTCCATGGGAAAGTTCACCGGCCACGCGGGCCAACTGATCAGCCAAACCGATCTCGGTCGCCAGTTCCCGCAAGGCCTCGTGATCAGCATTTTTTGCCTTGAACGTCAGAACCGCAAGGGGCCCGCGGTTCTTCTTCAGCGCCATCATCAAATTGTCGCGTACGGTCTGCGCTTCAAAAACAGTGGGTCTTTGAAATTTGCGCCCGATCCCCAATTGCGCGATTTGACTTTCCGAAAGCCGCAGCAGGTTTCGACCGGGGCGGCCCCATTCAACCTTGCCTTCGTCGGGTCGGGTTTTGCCGGTGACAATGTCCATGAACGTTGTTTTGCCTGCGCCATTGGGGCCGATGACCGCGCGCAGCTCCGCATCATCGATTGCAAAGGACAGATTGTTGATCGCTTTGAAACCGTCAAATGAAACCGAAACGCCGGAAACTTCCAAGAGCGCGCTCATGATTTTTTCTCCGAACGCACGATCAGATCAACGAGACCGCCAAGACCCTTGGGCGCAAAAAGCGTGACCAGCACAAAGCCAAAGCCGAGCAACACGGTCCACCAATCCACCCATTGGACTGTGTAGAAACCCAGATTGATATCGGGCACTTGCCCGCCGGTGAAAGCCGATGACAGAAGTGAGACAAGCGCCGCGCCAATCACCGCGCCATAAAGGCGCCCGCGTCCGCCGATAGCGACCCAAACGGCCAGATAGATGGAGGCAATCGGCGCCACTTCCGCGGGGTTGATGATGCCCGCTTGCGGGTAATAGAGCGCGCCCGCGATGCCCGCGATTACGGCGGTCACCGTGAAGACAAACAACTTGTAGCCTTCGACCGGATAGCCGAGAAACCGCACGCGCGCCTCATCATCGCGAATCCCGGCAATCACATTGCCGAATTTGCCGGAGACCATCCAGGCGGCGAATAGATAGCCCAAACCCAAAGCCAACGCCGAAGCCCAAAGGAACCAAACGGAGATGATGTCCTGGCTGACGTCGGTCAGGCCCGGAATATTTTGTAGTCCCGAAAGGCCATTATTGCCGCGCAAGCCGCTATCGTTTTGGAAGAGATACAATGACAGCGCCAGCGTCATCGCTTGTGTCAGGATCGACAGATAAACGCCGGTCACCCGCGAACGGAAGGCGAGCCAACCAAACACAAGCGCCAACAATCCGGGCACCAGCACAACCAACGCAAGCTGGACGATAAGGCTGTCGGCAAAATACCAGATCGCCGGGATTTCCGATCCACCTACAACGCCGAAAATCTGCGTACCGATCCCGTCGCGGATTTGCTCAGGCGTTGGGGGCAGGGGCTGTCCGGCCAGCGAATTGATCACGATGTCCTTGGTGCGCTCATACATGAGCCACATGCCAATCATGTAACCGCCCAGACCGAAAAAGGCGAAGTGGCCGAGGGAAAGGATGCCACAATAACCCCACACCAGATCCATGGCGAGCGCGATCAGGCAAAGGCACAGCGTTTTGCCGAGTGTCTTTATGAAGCTGGTGGAAAGCATGCCGACCCCGAACGCCTCGGACATGAATGTTGCGCCAAGCGTCAGGATCGCCAATAGCGCGATGAAGATCATCACCGACGGGTTTTTGATCAAAAAGGTACGCTCGACTACGCGGTCCAGGGTGACATCTGTCATGGCTTAGTCTCCCGCCGCACGGCCTTTGAGGGCGATGATACCCTTGGGCCGGAATTGAATGAAGATGATGATGAAGATGATCATGTAGGTCTGTGCTGCGAGCGTGTTGGACGGATTGAAGAATTCGATCACCTTTTGGAGCGAACCGATCATGCCAGCACCTGCGAGCGTGCCGAAAATATTGCCAACACCCCCCACAACCACGGTCATGAAGGACTGGACGATATAGTTTGCGCCAAGCTCCGACGTGACCTGCGCGAACATGCCGATGGCAACGCCAGCAATGCCGGCGATGCCGGAACCGAGGCCAAACGTCAGCATGTTGATCCGGTCCGGGTTGATACCCATCGACGCTGCCATCTTCGGGTTTTGTGTCACCGCGCGTACTTCAAGACCAAGGCGGGTGCGGTTCAAGATGAAGAGCAGCAACACGAAGAAGATGACGGCAAGGACGAAGATCGCAATTCGGATGTAGGAGATCGAGACAATGTCATTGAAGACCAGCGAGCCATCGAGCCATCCCGGCGCAGTCAGCGGGCGTGCCTGCGTGCCAAAGATATTCTTGGCCAGCTGTTGCAGGGCTATGGAAATACCGAACGTGGCCAAAAGTGTTTCAAGCGGGCGGTGCATGAGATGACGGATGACCAAACGCTCCATTGCGACGCCCGCGCCGAAAGTGACGATGAAGGCGAGCGGCAGCGCGACGAGGATCGAGATGGTCTTATCGGCGATGAATTGCTGAACCACATAGCCGGTATAGGCGCCCATCATGATGAACTCACCGTGCGCCATGTTAATAACGCCCATGACGCCAAATGTGATAGCAAGCCCAATGGCCGCCAGAAAGTATATCGAGGCAAGTGATAGCGCATCAAGCGCCAGATCGGCGGTCCGCTGTAGACCGACCGCCCGATTGATCGAAACCAACGTTGCTGTTGCAGCGCTGGTGACCGCCATACTTTTTTCCGCATAGGTCTCGAAAAATACATGGTCATCAATCAGAGCGCTAAGCTCATTTTCGGTCAGGGCAGGGTCTGCCTTGCCGGCGGAAACGAGTGCGGCGTACGCAATGTCTCGCGCTGTGTTGGTATCGAGCGACGCCAACTCAATACCTTCCACCTTGCCATCGACGGCATTGGCAACAATCGCATTGTCTCGCACCTGATTTTCGATCAAGGGGGGTGCAAGGTCAGCATCGACCAGCAGTGTATAGGCTTCCTCCCGCGTAAATTCAGGGCCGACATTCAAGCGCCGTGCGATGTTCTGGCCTTCGGGTAGTTCGATGGCAACTTGTCGGCGGGTGACCAGAAGCGGGTTCAGCGCGGCCCGCACATCAATGCTCGTATTACCCTCAAAGCTCTTTATTGCCTCGACTCTTTCTTCATCGGTCGCGCCATAGCGAATGGTTAGCAGGCGCTCCAAACGCTCTTTTCTCACCTTGAGGTCAGCGTCAGGTTCATCAGGGATGGATGCGCGCAAAGCCTCCAACTGCGAGGCTTCCGGATCGCGCGCGATGGAGTCCACCGCTGAAATACGGTTGGCAATATTGTCATCCAGCAGTTGGAACTCCACCAGCGCGGTATCGATGACGCCGCGAACCCCTGAGTTGGGTTTGATCTGTTTCAGGTCGCGTGAGGAGAAAGTACCCAGCACCACGCCGGTATCAATATCAGTAACTTCGATGTCACCGCGCTCATCGGGGCCAAAAACGAAGATGCCTTCATCCTTGTTCAACCAAACGTTCTTGTCGCGCCATTTGATCAAAAACGGCACTACTTCCGGCGCGCCGGATTTAAGGAGGCCGTCGATCACCTCACCGACGGTTCGACGCGACGGGCGTTCGATGTCTTTTGCGTTTTCCTGCAGGAGCGATTGTAGCGTGGGCGCTTGAGCGTGCGAGGGCACGCAAAGGGCCAGAACAGTAAGGCAAACGGCGACAATCGCGTTCACTAGACGCATGAGACTAAGGCCCATAATATGTGAGAGGGTAGAAAAGAGCGCGCCCTTGGGCGCGCTCCATGAATTGAACCAATATCAGATTAGTAGTTGGACTGAATCTGAACGCAGGTTGACGTCTCGGTGTTGTACATGCCGCAACCCAGATCTTTCCAGTCTGACTTCAAAACAGCAGATTCCGGCAGGAAGTCTGTCCAGGCATCGCCAGCGACAGGCTCTGTCTGCGAGATGATGTCAAACTGACCATCATCCTGAATTTCGCCGATCAGAACCGGCTTGGTCAGGTGGTGGTTTGGCAACATGACCGCTGTGCCGCCGGTCAGGTTCGGGAATTCCTGACCGTACATGGCGGTGCGAACGGCATCGACGTCGGTGGTGCCGGCTGCTTCAACCGCGTTCACCCACATATTGAAACCGACATAGTGAGCTTCCATCGGGTCGTTGGTGACGCGCTCATCGCCCATGCGGGCTTTCCAAGCGGTGACCCATTCGGCATTGGCTTCCGTGTCGGCGGACTGGAAGTAGTTCCAGGCAGCCAGGTGTCCAACAAGGTTGGTTGTGTCGAGGCCTGACAGTTCTTCTTCGCCCACCGAGAAGGCAACGACCGGGATGTCGTCAGCGGAAACGCCAGCGGCCGCCAGCTCTTTGTAGAAGCCGATATTCGCGTCCCCATTGATGGTAGAGATGACGCCTACCTTTTTGCCGTCCGCGCCGAGCGCAACAACATCAGCTACAATTTTTGACCAGTCAGAATGGCCAAATGGCGTGTAGTTCACGAAAATGTCTTCTTCCGCGATACCTTTGTCCTTCAGATAGCTCTCAAGAATGTTGTTGGTCGTGCGTGGATAAACATAGTCGGTGCCGAGCAGCGCAAATTTCTCAACGCCAAGTTCTTCCAGGAAATAGTCAGTGGCGGGGATAGCCTGCTGGTTTGGCGCGGCGCCGGTGTAGAAGACGTTTTTGGATGATTCTTCACCCTCATACTGGACTGGATAAAACATCAGCCCGTTCAGCTCTTCCAAAACCGGCAGTGCAGACTTGCGGGACACTGATGTCCAAGAGCCAAAGATCACATCGACTTCAGAGACAGTTAAAAGCTCGCGGGCCTTTTCAGCAAAGAGCGGCCAATCGGACGCAGGGTCGACAACAACAGCTTCGAGTTGCTTGCCCAAAAGGCCGCCTTTCTCGTTCTGGATGTCGATTAGCATCTCAACCGTATCTTTCAATGTGGTCTCCGAGATCGCCATCGTGCCGGACAGCGAGTGCAAGACACCGATTTTGATGGTGTCGTCTTGTGCAGACGCGGTCATGACGAGTGACGAGGAAATGATCGCAGTTGCACCTGCAAGCGCCAAACGGCGTGTGAGTCGTGTCATGGAAATCCCTCCGATTGTTGACGCAGATCAAGGTGCATCAGTCGTGCCAAACAGGCGAAAACGGTGAAATAGGCAGGGGACTGCCGGAAATTCGGGCTTTGGCGGGCTTGGTTCGGCCAAAAATAGACCTCACGATCAACACAATTGGTATTATATTGCCTAAAAAATAGGCGTAGATTAAAAAATAGGCAGTACGGCTGCGGTTGTCGGCGATGCAACTTTCGGGTTTCGCCTTGCTCGCCCAGCGTGTACCGGTTCGCGATGCGTACTTTGTCACCCCATCATACAGCTGCGCCTGAAAACACGCCGCGCGAACCGGCTATCGGTTTCGCTTATGCGCTGTCGGCGTTCGGGATTTGGGGACTGTTTCCAATCTATCTAAAGGCGGTCGGGCACATCCCTGTCTGGGAAGTGGTGGCGCATCGCGTGATCTGGTCGATCCCTCCCGGCCTCTTCATTTTGCTGATCATCGGCAAGCTGGACGTGTTGCGTGCGGCGTTGCGTCAGCCGCGTTTGCTGGCCAATGCGGCACTGACCGCGACGCTGATCTCCATCAATTGGGGCGTTTATGTCTACGCGGTCGCCAGCAATCAGGCGGTGGACGGCGCGCTGGGCTATTACATCAACCCGCTTATCAACGTGGTCATTGGGGCGGCGCTCTTGGGCGAACGGCTCGATCGGCTGCAAGCCATCGCCATTGGTTTGGCGGTGATCGCGGTCACCATTTTGACCGTGCGGGCGGGCGGCTTGCCTTGGATTTCCCTCGTCTTGGCCTGCTCCTTTGGGTTCTACGGCTATTTTCGCAAGACCATGGCGCTTGGGCCCGCTGAAGGGTTCACTCTGGAGGTGCTGTTGTTGAGCATCATTGCGATGCCGGTTGTCGCTTGGCTTTTGCTGAACGGGCAGGGGAATTTTGCGACATCAGGCTGGACCGATAGCTTTTTGTTGCTGGCCGGTGGGCCGGTCACGGCCATCCCGTTGATCCTTTACGCCAATGGCGCGCGCCTGCTGCGCTATACGACGATCGGCGTGATGCAGTATTTGGCACCGACCATGATTTTCCTGATCGCCGTCTTCATCTTTGGCGAACCATTTGGCCCGGTGCAGTTGATGGCGTTCTGCTTCATTTGGGCCGCGTTGGCGGTCTATAGCTGGAGCCTGATCAAGTCACGGCGATCTGGCGGGCAGGCCTAGTCGCGCCGGGTGTGGCGATGGATCAGGCGATAAACCAGCAAAGACCCACCTGCCGACAGCGCCAAGGCGAGGAAGAAGCCCCATTCGGTTTGCAGGAACGGAACACCGCCGACATTCATGCCAAACAGGCCGGAGACAATGGTGGCCGGCATTAAGATGGCTGTCAGTACTGACAAGACGAACAGCAGCTCATTGGTTTGAACCGTTAGTTGCGTGTTGATCTCGTCTTGAAGCATGCGCGTGCGCGACGACAGTTGATCGCAATCATGCGCAAGGGTGTTGACCCGGTCGGAGAGGCGCTCAAAGGCGTCCTGGATTTCATTGGCTTGCGGATTGTGGTCAAGGACACGCAGATTACGAAACAGTCCGGTTAAACCCTGTATGTGGCGTCGGTTCGCTAGCAGCTTGCGCCGCACTGTCGGCAAGCTGCTGTCCTGCGCTTGACGGTTTCCGCGTACCACCAGTTCCTCCGCATCGTCCAACACATCTACAATGTGATCGAGATCCGTCGCCAGATGCGAGATGAGCTGGTTGATGATCGCTTCAATGGCTGCAAATGGGCCTGGCGTCTTCACATGGCCCGCATGAATGCGCGAAATCGTGTCTTCCATGGCCTGAAGCGGTTTGCGGCGCGCGGTGAGCATCGTCTTACCATTAAAAGCAAATCGTAAACGCCCCGGATCGCCCGACTGGGCATGGAGCGCATGACGCACATCCGGCAACGCGCCAAAGCACCAGTCGTTGGACCAATCGATGAAGGTGGCCTGATCGCTGGCCGACAGGCAATTACGCACCTCTATCGGCAGGTCTTCGCGGCGCATGAAATAGCGTTGTGTGCGCATGTCAGCGAGGCCGTAGCTCTCCCAACGCCATTCGACATTGATCGCTGCCTTGGTAATTAGTCGACCATCACTATCGAAAGCCAGTGAGCCTATTCGTCCATCTTCATTGTCGCTGACAAGTTCCATGTTTCCACACGCTTGGCGTCGCCAGCCTCACAGCTTCTCAATAATCGCATCGTCACCATCAGGGTCGGCACCCAAATTCGCTTCGATGATAGCCGGAACAATGGCTTGAGCGCCATCCACCACCAAGGGCCTGACGCGATGTCCTGTATGAATGAACTGCGCACGACGCATATGATCTAGCAGGCTGATGAGCGGATCCCAAAACCCGCCGAAATTGGCGAGCACGATCGGCTTCTCGTGACGACCTAATTGCGCCCACGTCATGATTTCGATCACTTCCTCCAGCGTGCCGATACCGCCGGGCAGGGTGACGAAAGCGTCCGCTTCCTCAAACATGCGGTGCTTGCGCTCATGCATGTCATGCGTCACGACAAGCTCATCGAGTTTTCCAAGTGCCTTTTCAGTGGCTTCTTTGGACATCAGGAACTGCGGGATAATGCCCATCACGGTGCCGCCGCGATCCATCACGCCCTGCGCTACGGCCCCCATCAGCCCTTTGGTCCCGCCGCCATAAACGAGCCTCAGCTTGGCGTCGGCAATCGTTTCCCCAAGGCGATAGGCTTTGGCAGTAAAGGATGGATCGTCACCGGGCGACGAGCCGCAATAGACGCAAATGGAACGCAAATCAGTCATGTTTCTATCAATCCACATTAAGCGAAACGGTCAACACTAACTTGGTTTGCTAAGCGCTTGTGTTCGCAATAAGATTGAGAAGGATTCGATGGAAGGGAACATGATGAGCTCACAACTTGCGGGCGTGGGGGCATTTGTCGGCTTGGGCACCACTGTGTTTGTCGCGGCTTCAGGCTTGGTCATTGATTTTAATGCGATGATCCCAAGGCCTTCGAACAACCAGCCGGCCGCCTTGATGCAACCTGCAGACGAAAATGTAGTCGCTGAGAACACAGAGAATTTGGAACAGGAGCCATCCGTCGAGACCGCCGCCTTGTCCACCGATGCACCGGTTGCCGAAGAGCTAGCACCCAGCGAAATATCACAAGCCGTCGATGCTTCTGCGCCAGACTGGGAACTGACAGGACCAACTTTCGACATTTTGCGGGTTGAGCCGGATGGTTCAACGCTCATTGCCGGACGGGCAATTCCCGGCAGTGATGTGGAAATCATGAGCGGCGATGAAATTGTTGCGACAACCACCGCCAATGCTGCCGGAGAATTTGTGGCGCTGCTGGATGATGCGCTGGCCATCGGTGATTATGCCATGGTGATACGCTCAACGCCGCCGGAAGGCGAAGCTGTGATGTCAGAGCAAACTGCCATCGTGTCCATCCCCGAGGATCGCGCGCAAGGCGTACTGGCAATGGTGGAGATGCCGGGCGAGGCGTCGCGGTTGATTTCCACGCCGCAAATCGTGGCTGATGCAGAAGAAACTGTCGCGGCTCCCGATGAGGTTGATGTCATCACCGAGGTGGCAACTTCAGCAACTGTAGAGCCGGAATTGCCAGAGCTGTTAACGCTTGCGCCGGAAGCGCCAACCATTGAAATCCAGGAGCCAGTTGTTTCGGAGGCTCAAGAACAGCCTGTTGAATTGCAGGCCGTTGCGGTGCCGCCCCAGGCCGCAGAGCTGCCCGAACTGCTGGAATTGGGTGCTGGTACACCGCTTTTCGTGCCGACAGAAGAACAGGAAGCAGAAGCCCCGGTGGACCTTGCCGCAATCGAGCCGGAGCCAAAACCCGAGCCAAAGCCAGAGGTTGAAATTGCAGTACCGGTAGACCTGACGGTCACCGTTGAAGCGGTCGAAATTGACGGCGGTGAAGTGTTTGTGGCGGGTGCTGCAACGCCTGGCGCACAGTTACGGGTTTACGCCAATGAAATTCTGCTGGGCGACGTCGTTGCCAGTGAAGGAGGGCGCTTTTTGGTGCAGGTCGAACGCGAGCTGCCCGTTGGCGAGTATACGTTCCGTGTGGATATGCTGAACCCGCAAACAGCAGAAGTGGTCCGCCGCGCAGCGGTGCCGTTTAGCCGCACTGACGAAACCAGATTGGCAGCGGTGGCCATCGAACCGTCGGTACAGCTGCCTGCAACGGCACCGGCAATGCCGGACGGTGTTTCAACGTCTGATGATCCGGCCGACAGTACAGCAGTGGCTGTTGAAGCGGAGTTGATCACAACGCTGGAAGGTGCACCAGAAGTGCCGACCGAAGTGGCGACGTTGCAGCCGACCAAGCAATCGGTGATCATTCGCCGTGGTGACACGCTTTGGCAGATTTCACGCCGCGTTTACGGCAAAGGTGTCAAATATACGACCATCTATCTGGCCAATCAGGAGCAGATCAAAAACCCGGGGCGGATTTGGCCCGGACAGGTTTTTGATGTCCCCGATGAAGCACAGGAAGATGCCATCGCGTTCGAAAAACACCAGGAATTGCGCCGGCAAAACTAACGCTTGCTCAAAGCATATTCATCGTCTATCGCCGATAAACGATGAATATGCTGACGACTCAAGACGACCAGATTCATGCCGCGCTATATGCTGCGCTGGCGCACCCGGCGAGGCTGGAGATTTTGCGTTGTCTGGCGCGTCAGCGTATCTGCAAATGTAAAGATGTCGTTGATGCGTTGCCGTTGGCACAGTCGACAGTTTCGCAACATTTGAAGGTGCTGGTAGATGCCGGTTTGGTGAAAGCCGAGCTGGGCCGTCCGGCATCACAATATAGTCTGAACAACTCAGTGCTTGCACAACTGGGCCGAACAACCCAAAGCCTTGTTGAAACATGCTGCGCGGCCGATCGTTGCGTCGACAAAACGGATGGATCTTGCCGAGATGAGTGACACCAAAACAGTTTCGGCGGACAATAGCGCCCTGTTTCGAACCATAGGAAACCTTTGGGTCTACATGTGGCCCACTGACCGACCGGACCTAAAAATGCGCGTGGTCTGGGCTATGTTCTATCTCTTTCTGGGCACTTTGGCGCTCATGCTGGCGCCTTATGGATTTAAGTGGGCGACCAATGCGCTGAGCGGTGAACTGCAACCGGCCGGTTGGGTCCCGAAGTTCCTTTTGGCGCCGGTCATGCTTGTGCTGGCCTACAATGTGTTTCGCCTCGCCAATGTCGGCTTTAATCAGTTGCGAGATGCGCTTTTTGCAAGCGTCGGGCAACACGCGGTCCGGCAATTGGCGCACAAGACTTTTATCCACATGCATGGTTTGTCGCTGCGATTTCACCTGGAGCGCAGGACGGGCGGGCTAAGTCGCATTATCGAGCGCGGCACCAAGGGCATTGAGTCGATTGTGCGCTTCACCATTTTGAATGCGGCTCCGACCGTTCTTCAATTCGCGATGATTGCGGGGATTTTCGCTTTCACCTATGGCATCGCCTACGTGTTGGTCACCGCCGCTACGATTGGCCTTTACGCCTGGTTCACCATTCGGGCCACTGATTGGCGCATCCAGATCCGCCGCGACATGAACAACTCTGATACCGATGCCAACACCAAGGCGATCGACTCGCTGCTCAATTTCGAGACGGTCAAATATTTCGGCAATGAAGAGATGGAAGCACGCCGTTTTGACGAGTCCATGGCACAATATGAGCGCGCGGCAACTAAAGTCTGGACATCACTTGGCTGGCTCAACTTCGGCCAAGGCGTCATATTTGGCGCGGGTATGCTCGTTATGATGGGCATGAGCGCGCGTGCGGTTCAATCCGGCGACCAAACGCTCGGTGACTTTGTCTTCATCAACGCCATGCTGATGCAATTGTCGATCCCGCTCAACTTTATCGGCTTTATCTACCGCGAAATCCGGCAAGGCCTGACCGACATTGAACAGATGTTCGATCTTTTGGACGTGAACGCGGAAGTGGTTGACGCGCCGAACGCCAAACCTTTGGCCGTTGCGGATGCCGCGCTGTCATTTGACGACATTCATTTCGCCTATGATCCCGAGCGGTCCATCCTCAAAGGGATTTCCTTTGACGTGCCCGCTGGCAGAACAGTTGCCATTGTTGGCCCGTCCGGCGCGGGAAAATCGACGATCTCGCGGCTCCTGTTCCGCTTCTATGATGTGCAGAAAGGGGCCATCACCGTTGACGGGCAGGATGTGCGTAACGTGACCCAAAAGTCATTGCGGTCGGCGATTGGTATGGTGCCGCAGGATACGGTGCTCTTTAACGACACGATTGCATACAACATTCGCTATGGCAGACCCGATGCGACAGATGAGGACGTGGAACAAGCCGCTGAAATGGCGCAGATCGGTGATTTCATCCGGTCGCTACCGAACGGTTTCGAAACGATGGTCGGCGAGCGCGGCTTGAAACTCTCGGGCGGCGAAAAGCAGCGTGTGGCGATTGCGCGCACGATCCTCAAAGCACCGCCCATCCTGATCTTGGACGAGGCAACCTCAGCGCTCGATACCGCGACCGAACAGGAAATCCAGGCCGCACTCGACATTGTTTCTCAGGGGCGTACCACCCTTGTGATTGCACACCGCTTGTCTACTGTGATCAGCGCCGACGAAATTATTGTTCTGCGCGAGGGAAAGATCGCGGAACGCGGCACCCACGGGCAACTGATCGAGCGCACAGACGGGCTCTATGCGCAAATGTGGGCCCGCCAGGCGGAAGCCATTGAAGCGGAAGCGCGCCTGCGCAAGGCGCGCGAAAATGACGAATTGGGTATTATTGACCGCCGACGCCAGGAGCCAGCTGAATAGCTTAGCCGCAAAGCTTGTAGTTTTTGCCAGAACTACCGCCATCAATCACGGTGAAGCTATAGGGCGAATGCTTCTTGATGGCCCAATTTTGGTTGAAGCTTTCGCCTTCGCTTTGGCACACAAGAACCGTTGACCAGTCGGTTGCGGACAATTGTTGAACCTGCGTGATGCGGCAAGCACTTTCGTACAATTCAAATGTGCCACGCCCGATGACAATGAACTGACCTTCGTTCACCTCGCCGCCGTAGGGTTTGCCGCAATGTTGCCCGTCCACAGCCCATTGCCCATGGAATAGGGGTAGGCGGGTTTCCTGAGAAAAGGCTGGCGCGAAAGAACTTAAGCAGGCGGCAACTGCTGCACCAAAAGTCCAGAAACGCATTCTTGCCTCCACTTGCGCATTGCCCGTATTGCCAATAAGCGAGCGCTATGACGATCCTCAACACCATCACAAAAGCATTCGTTCCTGTCCATAAGGAAGGTTGGCCATTCATTGCCATCTTCTTTGTTGCCGCCGTAGTCGCGGGTCAATTGTGGGATCCGTTTCTTTATCTCGGTTTGGTTCTCACGGCATGGTGTGCCTACTTTTTCCGCGACCCGGAGCGTGTCGTGCCGGTCTCGGATGATTTGGTCGTGTCGCCGGCCGATGGAATTATCTCCGCCATCGGCCGGTCCGTGCCGCCTGAAGAACTTGAGCTTGGCGATGGCGAGCGCACACGGATTTCGGTATTCATGAATGTCTTTTCGGTCCATGTGAACCGCGCACCGGTTCGAGGCGAGATCATAAAAATCGCCTACAGCCCCGGGCGTTTTCTCAATGCCGACCTCGACAAGGCCAGCCACGAAAACGAACGCAACGGCTTGGTGATATCTTCCCCCCATGGATCGGTTGCCGCCGTGCAAATTGCCGGCCTCGTGGCACGGCGCATCGTGTGCTGGAAAAAGGAGCAAGATGCGGTGGCCATTGGAGAACGTTTTGGCTTGATCCGGTTTGGGTCACGACTTGACGTTTACTTGCCGGACGAAGCCGTCCCGCAGGTCCATTTGGGGCAAACGGCTTTGGCCGGTGAAACTGTGCTGGCTGCATTTGGCCAAGAGGCACCATCTGACCTGTCGCGCACAGACTGACACAGATGAGCGACGCGTTTCCACCCTTTGAACCCGATGGCGCGCAAGGCGCTTCTGAAACCACACGCTTGCGTGACGTGCCGCTGCGCTTTGTCATGCCCAATATCGTGACAGTGCTCGCCATCTGCGCAGGGCTTTCTGCTGTGCGCATGGCGTTCGAGGGCCGGTTTGACATTGCCGTGGGGCTTATCGGCATTGCAGCACTATTAGACGGTCTTGACGGGCGTATCGCGCGATTGATGAAGGCCGCATCTCGCTTTGGCAAAGAACTGGATTCGCTGGCAGATGTCATCAATTTCGGTGTCGTGCCGGCACTGGTTCTCTATGCCTTTGTGTTGGATGAAGCCCGCCAATTTGGCTGGACAGCAGCGCTTCTGTTCACCATTGCTTGTGCGCTGCGTTTGGCGCGGTTCAATATAACGGCAGACGCGCAGACATTGCCCAAGTGGCAACAGGCCTACTTTGTCGGGGTGCCGGCTCCGGCGGGAGGGTTGGTGGTGCTGCTCCCTGTTTATCTGAGTTTTCTTGGTTTCCAGCCGGATTGGTACACTGCCAAAATCGTTGCTTTTTATACGATAGCAGTCGCGTTCCTGATGGTTTCCAATGTGCCGGTTTGGTCGGGAAAAAGCATAGAGCGCGTGCCCAAAACCCTCGTGGTGCCCCTCATGATGGGCGTCGCGCTTTTTGTGGCGCTTCTGTTCAACTTTACCTGGTCGACCCTGACCGCTTGCGTTGTTACCTATCTGGCGTTTCTGCCATGGTCGGTGCACATGTGGCGCAAGCAGGCAAAGAAGGCACGTGCCACCGACAGTGACTAGGCGGCACTACGGTTCGAGCCCGTCGCGAGCAATTCTTCAACCAGTCTTTTCGTTGTCACATAGTCCGTTTTGCCGGAGCCAAGAACCGGAATCTCGTCGAGTTTCAAATAGTCTTGCGGAACCATCAGTTCGGTCATGCCTTTTTTCTTGGAGAACTCCACCAGTGACTTTTTATCCGGTGCCGGTGTCGTCGTGGCCAGAATAATACGCTCGCCTTTGCGCCGGTCGGGAACAGAAACAGCCGCATGATCAGCCTCCGGCCAATGTGCCTTCACCAGCATCTCCACAGCGCCCAGTGATACCATCTCACCGGCGATTTTTGCAAACCGCTTGGCGCGACCCCGGATCGCCATATAGCCATTTTTGTCGATATGAACGATGTCACCGCTATCGTGCCACCCATCACCGATGGGCTGCAAAACGCCAGGCCGGTCTGCCTTCATATAACCCAGCATGACATTGGGGCCACGTACCCACAGGCGACCGCCATCATCGATACCCTCGACCGGCTCCAACCGCACGTCAATGCCGGGCAAGATACGGCCCACGGTACCAGGCTTGTTGTGGGTCGTTGTGTTGACGGCAACCACAGGCGCGGCCTCGGTCATGCCAAAGCCCTCCAAAATCCAGCATCCAAAACGTTCCATGTAGGTTCGGGCGGTTTCTGGTTTCACCGACTCTGCGCCGGCCACCACGAAACGCAAGCTTTCAAAATCGGTATCCTTGGCGGTGCGTGCATAGCCGTTCAAGAAAGTATCGGTCCCGAACATGATGGTCGGCTTCACTTTCGCTGCCACGGTCGGTATGAGCTTGTAGTGAAGTGGCGACGGGTAAAGGAAAAGTCGAACGCCGTACAAAAGCGGTAAAATCGTCCCGCCAGTCAAGCCGAACGAGTGGAAAACCGGCAAAACGTTAAATAGGCAGTCTTCGACAGAAATATCCACACGTGCTTCCGACTGGGCCGCATTTACGTGCAGGTTTCGGTGCGAAAGGACGACCCCTTTCGGTGTGCCCTCTGACCCCGATGTGTATAAAATCACAGCTGGCTTGTCGGCATCGACCCGCGCAAGCGGGCGCCGCCATTGCAGCGCTGCGCTGACTTTTTCGAGTGCCGTGACGGTCTCGCGCAACTCATCCAGCCACACAATGTGGGTGCCGTTGGCCGCCAGGGCATCGACCAAATCGTGCAGATCGGCCTTCTCGATGAAGGCTTTGGATGACAACACCGTCTTGATCTTTGCTGTATTGACCGCCGAAACCACATTCGCCGGGCCTGCGGTGTAATTGAGCATGGCTGCCACTCGGCCCGCTGACTGAAGCGCAAAAAATGTGACCACCGCGCCATTGGCGTTTGGCAGCAAAACCCCCATCGCTTCGGCCGGTCGCGACATGGTCAAAAAGCGTTTGCCCAACACGCGCGCACCGATCAATACACGTTTGTAGGTCAGTTTCCCGGTCACCGTGTCTTCAACGATCACGCGGCCCGATCCATATGTGTCGGCCGCACCCAACATGGCTTTGAACAGGCCGGTGGAAAAATCGGTGGTTTCAAGGCGGCTTTGCGCCATGCGGTCAAAAAGCGCGTTGGCTGGCGATGAAAAGTCGCGGCCGCGCTGTTCAATAATGGCCGCCATATCCATGGCAGGCAGTGTGTGGGTTCTCAACCTTGCAAAACGCTGGCGCGGTGCTTTGGTTGAAGGGGTGAAGGACGAGGGCAGAAAACGTGCCCCGCGCGTGTGAATGGGCACAACGCGCGCGCCGGACTTTCGGGCCAGCAATGTGACCGCCCGATAAAGACGAAAGGTTTTGCGATCCGGCTCAACGCCAGTGGGAAAATAAACCGCGAGGCGACCGCCGCCCTTCAGGTGGCGCAACAAGCGCCGGTTAGCGATCATTTTCTCCTTGTCGAAAACCACTGTACGCGCCAAATCGCGAAACCAGCTGGTAGGCCAGAAGTTTGCCGAGGCCGGGTCGAGCACATGTAAAGTTTCTTCAGGCAGCGATGCCATATACAGCGCTGGATCAAGGCGCGATTGCTCTGAAATCGCATATATGATAGGTCGTTTGGCCCGGTTCGAAGCTGACAGACTGCTATTGTCGAAACGGTAAAGGGCGGACAGTGGAGAAAGGCAAAGCGCCTGCTTCCACGAGATGCCAATCGTGCGAACATCGACAAGCGCGATGGCAAACAGTCCCAGCGCAACGGTTGCGATGATCATCAATATTATCGTCAGCATAAATTCCTCCCAAAATTCATGCCAGAAGAAGCAGAATATCGGTCAAAAACGATAACACAAGGTGCGTTTAACGCTTCTCCAAGGCTTGTCGCTTATATGGGGGCGGATGAAAACCGGAATGCGACATGCTTGTATATGATGTTGATCAATTGTCTGAGCAAGGCAAGTATGACCGCATCACCATTGCGGCGACAGTTTGCGCTGCGCTGGCATTATTATCTTTGACGGGTTTTATTTCCAATTTTGCCGACACTTTGTCGGATTTTTCTGCGTTCTATGCGGCCGGACACTTGGCCAACTCCTCTGAAGCAAAATTGGCCTACGATCTGGATTCTTTCCGCGCTTTTTATGGTGCGATTTTCCCCGGGGCGCCCGCAGGTTATGGCTGGTTTTATCCACCAACATTTATGCTGCTGCAGCAACCTCTGGCCGAATTGTCCTATCCATGGGCGCGTGCTGTCTGGCTGGTGGGCACTTTTGGCGTTTACATTTGGGCCATGCGACCGTTCGCCAAAAGCTGGCAGCACTGGGTTTTGATTGTTTCAATCCCGGCCATAGCCTTTCACTGGCACTCGGGGCAGACAGGGTTTTTAATCGCTGCGCTTTTTGCGTTTGCGATCACTGGCCTGGATCGACAAGACGCGCGCGGCGATTGGGAAGCCGGTATTGCCATCGGCTTGCTGACGATAAAGCCACATTTGTGGCTGCTCATCCCGATTTTTCTCATGATCGAAGGTCGGTGGCGCACAATTGCGGTTGCCGGATTTGTAACCCTTTTGATGGTCATGCTCTCGGTTCTGGCCTATGGAATTGGGCCTTGGCACGCCTTGGTCGCGTCGGCCTTTAATGGCTATGTAGATAATCATGCCAATCAAGTGCAGCTCTTTGCGAAAATGGGCAATATAGGCGGCCTGATGCAGTATTGGGGCTTTGCGGGTTCTACTGCCCCGCTGCTTTTGGCCGTTGCCACTTTGTCGACGGTCATGCTGTACGGGATGAAAAAAGCCGATGCACCGTTGGCCCTGCGCCTAGGGCTAGCTGTCTCGGCTAGCTTCCTCATCGCACCGCACAACATGATTTATGATCATACGCTTTTTGTGCCGCTTTGCGCGTTTATGGTGGCCAGTGGTTTTTTGGTAGATAGGCCGCTGTTGCAAGTGTCCACGGCCCTCTTGCTGGCTTGGCCTGCGCTATTCGCATTGGTTCCCGGGCTGGATGGGTTTCCGTTCAGCTTTTTTGTGGTGCTTTTCTTTGCCCTTGCCATCGGCATGAGCAAAATCGGCGGGTATCGCCCTAGACAGCGTGTTGCGGGAGGCTGCTAGTCAGCCACTGCCCGGTCGGTAGATCGAAGATCTGACCTGTTCGATCAAGGTCCTTGCCGGCCATCATCAAGATTTGTGCTGCAACGTCGGCAGGCGTGTTCAATGTGGCCAGATCCTCGCCGGGCATCGCCTGCGCACGCATGTGGGTCCGTGTTGCGCCCGGATTGATGCTGTTGATGCGCATGTTCGTCTTCGCTGTCTCAGCGGCCCACATCCGCATCAGACTTTCAAAAGCCGCTTTGGAGGCTGAATAGGGCCCCCAAAACGGTTTGACCTTATGCGCAACGCTCGATGAAATGCCGATCACCCGCCCGGTATCCGACACGCGCAACAACGGATCAAATGACCGCATCATGCGCCAATTAGCGGTCACGTTCACGGCCATCACATCGTCAAAGGTTTTGGGTTTTTCCTGATGAACCGGCGTGATCGTGCCAAGAATACCGGCGTTTAGTACCAAGATATCGAGCCGGCCAAAACGCTCATTGAGAGCAGCCCCCAACCGATCAATGCCGTCATAGTCTTTGATGTCTAGTGGCACGAGAGTCGCCTCGCCACCGCCAGCCTTTATCTTGTCGTCCAAATCTTCAAGCCCGCCTACCGTTCGCGCAAGTGCAATCACATGCGCGCCAGCTTGCGCCATTTGCAGCGCCACCTGAAAGCCGATGCCACGCGACGCGCCGGTCACCAAAGCATAGCGATTGGAAAGATCAGGTGTTTTGGTCATGACAGTCAGACTGGTCTATATCGACGAAGCGAGGAGTGAGAGCTTGCGCACATTGTCCTTACCGTCTTGATCGACAAGGCGTGTGGGATAGTCGCCGGTAAAATAGTGATCGGTGAACTGAGGCTTGTCGTGGTTGCGAGCCTCCCCGCCGACCGCCTGATAAAGGCCGTCAATGGACAGGAATTGTAACGAATCCGCGCCAATGGCCGTGCACATGTCAGACAGCGTGCGATGCTGGTTCGCCAGCAATTGGTCGCGATCAGGCGTGTCGATGCCATAAAAGTCGGGGTGTCGTATTTCCGGGCTGGCAACTCGAATGTGAACTTCGGTCGCGCCAGCTTCACGCATCATCTGAACAATCTTCATCGATGTTGTACCGCGCACGATGGAATCATCTACCAGCACAATTCGCTTTCCGGCAACAACCTGTCGATTGGCCGAGTGTTTCAGTTTGACGCCCAGCGCGCGGATTTGCTGCGTCGGTTCGATAAAGGTTCGCCCGACATAATGGTTGCGAATGATACCCAGCTCATAAGGTATGCCGCTGCGTTGCGCATAGCCTATGGCAGCCGGCGTGCCCCCATCGGGCACTGGCACAACCACTTCGGCATCGGTCGGCGCTTCATCGGCCAGATTAAAGCCCATGGCCTTGCGCGTCTGATACACATTGCGCCCGCCGACAGTCGAATCAGGGCGTGCAAAATACACATACTCGAAGAGACACAGCCGCTCAGGTGTCTGTTCTGACATTTTGCGGCTTTCCGTCGTGATGGTGCCGTCCAACTGCTTTTCACAAATGACGATTTCACCATTTTCAACATCGCGAATATGGGTCGCTCCGATGATGTCCAGTGCACAGGTTTCCGAGCAGAAGATGGGTTTGCCGTTAAGCTCACCCATCACAAGGGGGCGGATACCCATCGGGTCGCGCGCGGCGATCAGCTTTGTGCGCGTAAGCGCAAGCATCGAATAGCCACCTTCGATTTTGGAGATGGCGTCGGCGAACCGGTCGGCAGATGAAACATGCCGCGATTTGGCGATCAGATGCAGCACGACTTCGGTGTCAGAGGTCGATTGGCAAATGGCTCCAGCGTCGATCAACTGGCGGCGCAGGGCCATACCGTTGGTGAAGTTGCCATTGTGGGCAATGGCGATGCCACCCTGATTGAGCTCGGCAAATAGTGGCTGGACATTGCGTAAGATCGTTTCGCCCGTTGTGGAATAGCGCACATGACCGATCGACATGTCACCTGTCAGACGCGCCAGCGTGGCAGGGTCGGTATAGTGATCGCCGACAAGCCCCATGCGCCTTTCGGAGCGGAACTGACGGCCATCAAAGGACACGATTCCGGCAGCTTCCTGCCCGCGGTGTTGTAGAGCGTGCAAACCCAAAGCGGTAAGCGCAGCACCATCCTCATGGCCCAAAATACCAAATACGCCGCACTCCTCGTGTAGAACATCGCCTTCCAAATCATCGGCCGGTAGGGCAGGGCTGGCAGGCGATGTGATCATCATCAGGCTTCTTCCGTGGCTTCATCTTCGTTGGTGATCACGCCATCCAGATTTTCCGGCAGCATATTTTTCAAGCTTTCAGCAACGGTGCTCAGGAATGGTTTCGATTTGGCCTTGTCGATCCAGGCAATCTCACGGTCGCCGACGAAGAAATCCGCAAACCAGATGCCCACAGCCACCACAATGACACCGCGCGCAGCGCCGAAGACAAAGCCCAGTGAGCGATCAAGCGGTCCGATGCGGCTATCAACGATCATGTCCGCGATACGCATGGTCACAAGTGTGGCGATAATGAGCGTGATGATGAAGACAGTTCCGCCTGCGGTGAGCTGCGCCAAGATCTCATTGCCGATGTAACCGGAGACAAACGGCGTGAGCGATTGGTAAAAATAGATCGCTGCAAAAGCGGCTGCGATCCATGACGCGATGGACAGAACCTCGCGCGAAAATCCCCGAACCATCGCCAAAAAAGCGGAAAGGACCGTCAGTGCGATGAAGATACCGTCAAGAATGGTAATTGACATGGATGGAAAACTTCCCTTGCGGCGCGTTTGTGACCATTGGCAACTGGCCCCCAAAGCGCAACCTCTCAATTCTTGTCGGCCTCATACTGCAAATGTTTTCCACCGGCAATATTGGCAACGAGATCTACAAGGTTTTCCAGCTGCGAGGTATGAATTGTGACCTGATCCGCCTTGGGCCCGCCCGATGGGATCGTTGCTGTCTCAAATCCCAACTTTTCTGCTTCCTTAAGTCGATTGCCAGCATGCGGTACCGCACGTAACGCGCCCGACAGGCTGACTTCGCCAAAATAGACGCTTTTGTTGACCAGTGGCTGGCCCGCGATCGAAGAAATCAGAGCGGCGGCCACGGCCATGTCAGCGGCCGGCTCCGTGATGCGAAAACCGCCCGCGACGTTCAAATAGACATCATGCTGGCCAAAGCGCACGCCGCAATGCGCTTCCAAAACGGCGATCACCATGGCAAGGCGCGAGCTCTCCCAGCCAACAACTGCCCTGCGCGGAGTCCCCAGTGACGTGGGCGCGACGAGCGCCTGAATTTCGACCAGGATCGGACGGGTTCCTTCCATGCCGGCAAACACCGCAGCGCCCGGCGCATCGGCAGAGCGTTCACCCAAAAACAGCTCCGACGGGTTTGGTACCTGACGCAAACCGGAACTCATCATCTCGAAAACCCCGATCTCATCGGTCGGGCCGAAGCGGTTTTTCAGCGCCCGCAAGATCCGATATTGATGAGCCCCGTCGCCCTCGAACTGCATCACCGCATCGACCATATGTTCAACGACGCGCGGCCCGGCAATGGAGCCTTCCTTGGTGACGTGTCCGACCATTATCACTGCTGCGCCGGTTTTCTTGGCATAACGGATCATCGCCTGTGCTGACGCGCGAACCTGCGTAACGGTGCCCGGCGTCGATTCAACGCTATCGGTCCACAGAGTTTGAACCGAATCGAGGATGACGAGATCAGGCCGCTTTTCTATGGCATCCAGCGTTGTCAAAATGTCTTCGACATTGGTTTCCGCGGCCAGCTGTACCGAAGTGTCGTGTGCACCGAGCCGCTGGGCGCGCAAACGCACCTGGGCCACAGCCTCTTCCCCCGATACATAAACGACGCTGTGCCCGGCGCGTGCCAAAGCGGCGGCGGCCTGCATAAGCAAAGTCGATTTGCCAATGCCAGGCTCGCCCCCCAAAAGAACAGCTGAGCCACGCACAAGGCCGCCGCCTGACACACGGTCGAGTTCGCCCACCCTGGAGACTATGCGCGGCGCGTCCTCCGCCACGCCATCCAGCGTTGTTAGGGCGACGACCCGGCCTTTCTTCAGCGGGCGTCCGGGCCCGCCGCCAAGGCCAGCCGTTGGGCTGTCTTCAACAATCGTGTTCCACTCGCCACACGCATCACACTTTCCTGCCCAGCGCGGGTAAGTGGTGCCGCAGTTTTGGCACACAAAGACGGTGCGGGTTTTAGCCATTGCGATAACTCCGCGGAAAACGCCGTCCGAGCGATGTTAAAATCTCATATCCAATCGTGCCGGACGCATCCGCCACATCATCAATGGTGATGTTCGGTCCGATCAATTCAAGCCAGTTCCCGATTGGCGCCGCATCCGGAAAGTCCGTCACATCAAAGCACATCAAATCCATGGTCACGCGACCGACCAGTGGCACTTTCAGGCCGCCGATCTGAGCCTCGGCACCTTGCTTGACAGCCTGTCGCAAGGGCACGCCCGAACCGGATGCTGAACGCGGATAGCCATCGGCATAGCCAACCGAGACGACCGCCAATTTGCTGTCGCGTGTCAGCGTATGTGTGGCGCCATAGGAAACGGACGTGCCCGCTTTGGCATTTCTGATTTGTACGATGCGCGCATGAAGTGTGACGACCGGCTGCATGGGGTTGGTGCCGTCAGCGAGCGCCCGACCGCCATAAATCGCAATGCCCGGCCTTGTTACGCCGTGGCCAAATGAGCCGCCGGTCAAAGTTCCAGCAGAATTTGAAAGGCTGGATTCAATGTCTGAAAACGCGCTTGTAAGTAGTTGAAATGACTCAACCTGTTGCGCGTTAAGATTGTGGCGTGGATCGTCGGCACAAACAAAATGGCTCATCAGGTGCGTGCAGTTGACGGGAAGCGTTCCATCAAGAGCCAGCATCTCTTCAACCGAAATGCCGAGCCGGTTCATGCCGGTATCTACCTGGATGGCGCATGGTTGCCCTCCGGTTTGTTGCCAAAGTTCGATGTGGTCGATGCTTGCCAAGACGGGGCGAAGACGGTGCGTCACCATCATGTCGATAGCACCCGGATGTACGCCGTTCAGCACATAAATATGGGCGTCGGGTGCCAGTTGCCGAACTACCAAGCCTTCATGCGGGAACGCGACGAAGAAGGTCGCGCAGCCCGCATGTGCCAGAGCGGGAACGACACATTCAGCGCCAAGGCCGTAAGCATTTGCTTTGACGACCGCACTCGCGCGGCCCGGCCTGGAAAGGCGGTCAAGCGCCCGCCAGTTGGAAACGATCGCGCCCAAGTCAATGGAAAGGCGCGCGCCCGCCAAGTTGTCGCTGTTCAATGGGCCCGCCTCAAAAACCAAAATCACATGGAGAAGAAAAATTCTTCCTTCACGATTTTACCGTCGGCAACCGTATAAACCGCGATTTCCTTGAATTGAAAGCGCTGGTCTTTTTCCTTGTCCGTCACATCCGCTTCAAAGATCACAGCAAACCGGTCATCGCCATGCGGGTAGGGGCCGTCTGCATTGAACGAATGCGTCTCCATCGCATTGTCCCACCAATCATGCTTGCCATTGATGCCAGCCAGGCCTTCGGTCACCGCTGAGCCACCTTCCTCCATGGGGGTCGGTTCCACAGAAACGGCGTTTTCAGCATAAAGCGTCTTCAAGGCCTCGCGCTCGCTGCCCGAATTGCAATGCGCGACCAGCGCTTCGCCTATTTCCTTAACGTCCATGTCGCCCTCCAAGGTCGTTCGCTTTATGTTCTAACCATACCCAAGTGAAGTCAACGTGACAAGAGGAGACAAAATCAACCGAACTGTTCCGGCAAGCGGTTCGCATCCGCAATATCAGAAAATCGGGTGTATTCCGCCTGAAAGCCAAGGTTGACCGTGCCGGTCGGCCCATGGCGTTGCTTGGCGACAATCACGTCTGCGGTGCCTTCCACCTTGGCCATCTTCTCTTCCCAAGCGATATACTCTTCCGTTTTGATGTCCGCAGCGATCTCTTCGGAAGACCGGCGCGGCTCGGCATTTTTCACATAATATTCTTCGCGATAAACAAACAGCACCACGTCTGCGTCCTGCTCGATGGAACCTGATTCACGCAAGTCCGATAGTTGAGGGCGTTTGTCATCGCGGCTCTCCACCTGACGCGAGAGCTGGGACAGGGCGATGATCGGCACATTCAGCTCTTTCGCCAGCGCTTTCAGGCCAGTTGTGATCTCGGTGATTTCCTGTACGCGGTTTTGGCTGGCTTTCGCCGATGAACCTGTCATCAGCTGCACATAGTCAATGATCATGACATCGAGGCCGCGTTGGCGCTTGAGGCGGCGCGCTCGTGCAGCCAACTGCGCAATCGAAATACCACCTGTTTGGTCGATGAACAGCGGCGTGCGCTCCATATGCCCGGCGCAGATGGCCAGTTTTTCAAAGTCCGCTTCGTTAATCTCCCCGCGTCGGATTTTCGACGACGAAATTTCGGTCTGCTCTGAAATGATCCGCGTGGCCAGTTGTTCAGAACTCATCTCCAGTGAATAGAAACCGACAACGCCACCATCAACAGCCTTCATCGAACCGTCAGATTGTTGCTCGCCGCGATAGGTTGCCGCGATATTGTAGGCGATGTTGGTCGCCAGCGACGTCTTACCCATGCCGGGACGCCCTGCCAAAATGATCAGATCGGACGGTTGCAAGCCACCCATGCGTGAATCGAGTGAATGAATGCCAGTTGAAATACCTGACAGGTGGCCTTCACGTTGAAAAGCAGCATTGGCCATTTCAATTGCCATGCTGACAGCATCGGTAAAGGGTTGAAAGCCACCATCATAGCGGCCCGTTTCGGCCAGTTCAAAAAGCCGCTTTTCTGCGTTTTCAATCTGATCGTTGGGCCCCTGTTCGACCGGAGAATCATAGGCCTCATTGACCATGTCTTCACCGATGCCGATCAGCGCGCGACGGATCGCCAGATCGTAGATGGCGCGGCCATAGTCTTCGGCATTGATGATGGTCACCGCCTCTGCTGCCAAGCGCGCGAGATAGGCCGCTACCGTGATGTCGCCGATTTTCTCTTCAGCGGGGAGAAAGGTTTTGATGGTTACCGGATTGGACGTTTTGCCCAGGCGAATCTGGTCTCCGGAAATTTTGTAGATGTTACGGTGAAGCGGCTCGAGAAAATGCTCCGGCTTGAGGAAGTCGGAGACGCGATAAAAAGCGTCATTGTTGACAAGGATGGCACCTAACAGCGCCTGTTCAGCTTCAATGTTGCCGGGTGCTTCGCGGTAGAGTTGCTGAGCAGGGGCATTGTCGTTGGAGTTTAAATTGATGACCGTGTCTGCCATGTCTTTCCCATCTCCCGCCTGATACTCTGCCCAGCCACCTTGCTAACGCACTTTCAAGTGCGTTCCAGATCGAATTTGCGATCTGACCGGTATTCACAGGCTCCACGATTTAGCGCCGCGATATGGCGAAATCGCGTTGACACAAAACCTAGTTGATTCGGACCCAAAAACGAAAAACAGCCGGATTACATCCGAAAGCGGGTAAACTGTCGCATGCGCGCTTCTGTCCAAGTCTGGTGGCCCGCGCGGCCACGTAGAACGGCCGTCGATGGGAACCAAACAGCTTGTCGTAAACGGACCAACTGTCTTGGAGAATACTATGTCAGAACTCGCATTCCCTGTCTTGAACGCCGCAATCCTGATGGGGTTTATGGTTTATTTGCAGGTTGAAAACTATTTTGCAGCCCGCAACTAAAACGAAAAGGGCGGGCCATGAGCCCGCCCTTTTTTGATTTTGAAGTTGGACCTCAGGCGGCTTCTTCGTCTGCTGCTGCTTCCGGTGCCGCCTCGGCATCCTCGCGCGGCGCGCGTGGTCCATCTTCTTCTTCAAAGTCGGCCAGTGACTCAAAGGCTTCTTCATTTTCGCCGTAGATCGCGTCGGCAGATGTGAGATCTTCACCTGCGGCCTGACGTTCAGCTTCGTCCGCCGTCCGTGCAACGTTCAGTGTTACCTTTGTGACCACTTCAGGGTGCAGAACGATATCGACGGTATGAAGGCCGATAGTTTTGATCGGCGCTTTCAGATCGACCTGGTTGCGCCCGACCTGGAACCCTTCGGTCGCCAGGAATTCTGAAATGTCACGCGTTGAAACCGAGCCGTATAGCTGACCTGTTTCACCGGCCGAACGTACGACAATAAAGTCCTTGCCGTCCAAGCCAGCTGCGATTTCGTCTGCCGCTCCCTTGCGCTCGGCGTTGCGCTCTTCGATCTGGGCCCGCTCGGCCTCGAATCGGGCGCGGTTTTGATTGTTGGCGCGCAGCGCCTTGCCTTGCGGCAGAAGGAAGTTACGGGCGAAACCGTCTTTGACGTTTACTTCATCGCCAATGGTTCCCAACTTGCCAATGCGTTCCAGCAAAATGACTTTCATGACGTGTCCTCTTAAGTGTTGTTATTGTTCGAGTTTTGGTTGGTGTTGTTGCTGACAGGCATGGCTCTGGTGGTAGCGAACATGCCCATGATGAAAAAAATGAAGAGCGGCAAGCCGCTTATGATCGTCGAAATATAGACGATCATAAGCGCCGCCGACTGCCAGGGGCGCCCCCTTGTTGCCGCATGCAGTTGCGCAAAGCCCGACAAGATAAAGCCACCAGCCAATGCGCCAATGATCGCGTTGGCGGCAAGCCCGATCGGTCCTGAAATGAGAGACACGAGCACCGCACCGGTAAACACAACACCCGCCAAACGCGGCAAACGCAGCGCGTAGGCCCAATCATCGCCGGGACGCTTGAGACGGCCGGAGCGACGTGTGATCATCAGGGCGATCGCCATGTTGGCGACCAGCACCATCAACCACATCATGGTTTGCAGGATGGGCAAAAAATAGAGAACAAAGCTCCTGAACTCGACCAGAGCTTCCGGCGAAAAACCGGCAAACTCAGGGCTTATTTCACGGTAACGTACTATGAAATTCTCAATCGCGGGGGCAATGAGTTCGGGGCCATAGCCGATCATGAGCCCGGCAAGCACAAAGGATGCGCCGGTGATCAAGGCAAGGCGGAAAATCACGTCCGACAGTGGATACCACACCATCTTGCCGGCAGGCCCGCCAATTTCCTCAGCAGGCCGGGCCAAATTCATCAGAAAGCCGGCCAATAGTGCCGGTATGATGGTCGTCGCCACAATGAACAGCGCCGTGCCGATGTTGGTTACCAATAAAATCACGATAGCAGAGGCAATCGCGCCCAGCGCGCCGACCCTAAAGCCCCAGCCGAGGGTGGCCACCATCAGGGGGACAGCACTAAGGAAATAAAGCAGGAAAGACAGCGCCGAACCGGTCGCAACACCAAGGCACAAAAGCACCGTTGCGAGCGCGGTCGTCAGACCAAAGCCAATATCTTGAGGCGTCAAATTCACTTTTCGCTGTCCTGTCCGGGTTCGAGACAGTTAGAGACCGTCTTTTGGTCCCAACATGATTTCAATTCAATGGGTCGCCGGGCGCATGGCCCGGCAACAAGACGTTAGTTTACCACATAGGGCAAAAGGCCCAGAAAGCGCGCGCGCTTGATGGCTTTCGCCAATTCACGTTGTTTCTTCATGGAAACGGCGGTTATGCGTGAAGGAATGATCTTGCCGCGCTCAGATACATAGCGCTGAAGCAATTTCACATCCTTATAATCAATTTTCGGCGCATTGGCACCGGAAAATGGACATGTTTTGCGACGGCGATGAAACGGACGGCGTGTCGGAATTTGGTTGATATCGACCATAATTTGCGTTCTCCCGATCTTGATTAGTTACGATCACGTGGCGGACGATCACGCGGCGGACGATCACCACGATCACCACGATCTCCGCGGTCGCCACGATCACCACGTTCGCCGCGCTCGCGGTCGTTACGTTCATTGCGCTTCATCATCGCCGATGGGCCTTCTTCAAGCTCGTCAACGCGCACGGTCATATAGCGCAAAATGTCTTCGTGAATGCGCTGCTGGCGCTCCAACTCGTGCACCGCATCGCCATTGGCTTCGATGTTCATCAACATGAAGTGCGCTTTGCGGTTTTTGTTGATACGGAACTGAAGCGACTTGAGGCCCCAATTCTCAACTTTGCCGACGTTGCCGCCAGCTTCGGTAATCACACCTTTAAACTGCTCGACGAGTTCGTCGACCTGTTGTGTGGACATGTCCTGGCGCGCCAGGAACACATGCTCATAAAATGCCATTGATCTGGTCATCCTTGTCTTTTCTTTTCTCCCACCGGGCAGCGACGAAGCCTCTTGGCGACCAATCAGCCAGAGAAGCTGGCGAAAGACCGGATCAGAAACACGACGGGTCGAGAGCGGGAACACCGGAGGACGAAAGGCTCTGCCTCTCATGCCGCACGCCGTTAAAGCGCGTTGCACCTCCGTTCAGCTCCTGGCCGACCGGCGAAGATGCGCCTTATACACATTGTCAGAAGGCGCGCAAGAGGGACCGAGAAATGGGGAGCGGCGAGGCGCTTGCCTGCCGCAAACTTTGCAATCGCTGAAATCCATAGTGGTAAAAATCGACCAGATACGGTTTACGTCGGTCATTGCCGCCCAGAAACCCAGAACCATGATACTCTCGACCTCCCATAACTTTGTCTTCATTCACATCGCCAAAAATGGCGGCTCAACAATCCGGTCCATACTTGAGCAATATGGTTCGCGTGGCCTCCGCCGATCGCATTTTAGTGAAGCCATCGCCATGTTGCCGTTTAAGCGCGCACCTGAAAATCTCATCCGGCCGCCGCATGTGGATGCAACTTGGGTGCGTAACCGTATTGGCGCGGAAATGTTCGACAACATGTTTACGTTCGCTGTGGTCAGAAACCCTTATGATCAGGTGGTTTCGCGCTATCTTTTTATCAAACGCCGCCAGAACCATCACGCACACAAGGCCGCGAACCGGTTGAACTTTTCAGATTTTATCCGGAGGGAGGCGCGCAAGGATTTTAATTTCACGAAGACCCAGTTTTCAAAAATTACAGACCGCGCGGGTCGGGAGATCCTGTCCAAGGTTTACCGCTTTGAAAACTACGCGGCCATTTTGCCCGATGTGCTTGAACAAATCGGCCTGCCGAAGCCGGAAAAAATACCGCATGAAAAGCAAAGCGTACGCGAGCCTTATCAGGCTTACTATGACACGCGATCACGCCAATTTGTTGAAAAATATTTCAAAAAGGACCTCGATTATTTCGGCTACAGCTTCGATTGAGGATGCCGCTCAGCGCCCAATCTGTGCTATGCGAACATCATCAGTTTCGGGGATGAAGATCATGTGCAAATCACACTGTTTGTGGGCAATTGCAGCGCTTTTCGCTTTCCAATCGGGGGCTTTGGCCGATAGCCACCGCGAAGTCGATCGCGTGGCGAGGGATTGCGAGGTTTACGCCCAAACGGCCATGGAGCAGCAATGGCAAAACGAAATCAGCCAGTGCGGTTTTACAGGCGACAGATGGCATACCAACCGCGCGTCGCACCGCACCTGGTGTTTCTTTGCCGGAGAGCGTGATCGCGTCCTTCACTATCTGGACCGTGACCGTGACATCCGCCGCTGTGTCAATGATCGCAAGCGCCGTGAAAATGAGACCGTCACCATCGCGCCTGAACCCGGCGTGACAGGCCAGCCGGTGGCTAAGGGCATCAATGCGCTATGGTGCAATAATTTCGCCCATGACATGTTTGGTCTGGCCACCAATTACGCCAATAATGGGTGCCCGATTAACGGCAATCCCACATGGGACACCTATTACAATCAGTGCATGACCATCACGCGAGAGCAGATCAGCCAAATTCAACCGGCGATCATTGCGGAGGGCAATTCGTGTATCGCGCGAAAGCCATGACCCGCTATCGCGACGTGCAGGCCCAGGTGCGCACCTGGCAGTTGCGCGCGTTGGGCACACAATAGGCAATGGCGCTTGATTGCGCGTCTTGTGCCGACCCGCTCCAAGCCCAGCCCCAGCCGCCGCCATCACCTTGGGCAATCGCGCCGCAGGTGTTGTAGAACGTCCTGATGGTGGTGCAGTTGCCGCCGCAATTGTTTTGTGCCGCATTGGCTGCCGCGTTTTCAGACGGGTAATCATAGGCATTGCCCCAAGCACCGCCCGGTCCGATACCCACCGCGCCCCAGCACGTGCCGTTTGAGCACGCCATGGCGGCGGTGGAAGTCGCCACAACAAACACGTACGCCAGCGTCCATCCCAAAAATCGCATCTCAAACCGTCAGCAGCTGGTCAATGGTGATCAACGCTCACAGAAGCGGTATAGTGAGTCAATGGGGAATAGGTGCAGTGCTGATACATTTGTAACCTCAATCAGGTCAGTTGCAGAACCTTCAGGAAATTGCCGCGCAATTTGGCTTTCCTGAACTGCTGGTCCTGCGGGTGCAGCAACACCGGCAGGCCCGGCACCGGCCGCACTGTAATCGCCACCTTCATGCCGATTTTTGTGCCGTCCGGGATCTGCGGGCGCCAGCGCATGAGGATGGCGGCGAGCGCCGCCTTGACGAAACCATAACCAAACCAGATGCCGAGACACCGGCGTGGGCCAGCGCTGAATGGTAGCCACTGATAGGGCGTGGGATTGATCGTTTCCCAGCGTTCCGGGCGAAAGCTGTCGGGCTGCGGGTAGAGCCGTTCATCACGGTTGACCATCCAGCCGCTGACGTAAACATGCGCACGCCGGGGCACGATGATGCCGCCAACGGGCATATGTGCCATGGCGCGCCTTCGCTGGAACGGCACCGGCGGCACGAGCCGCATGGCTTCATTGACCACCGCATCAAGGTAGGGAAGCCTCATGAGCCCAGCCATGTCGGTTTCGATGTCAACGTCGGCGGTCCGCAATTCATCATGCAAGCGCACGGCAACATCAGGATGGAGGGCAAGGAACACAAGCAGCCAGCAAAGTGCCGATGATGAGGTGTCAAAGGCAGCGCCGAGCATCATCCAGCCATAGCCGGCAATGCGGTCATCGTCGGCCGGTGCACCGGTTTCATCGGGTGCGTTGACGATTGCCGCCATCACGTCATGGTCGTTTGGCATGCCGCGATGCATCTCGCCCCAGGCACAGATGGCCGCATGGGTCTTTTCCGCGTGGCGGGACAGCCGGTTCGATTTCGCATATCCCGACAGGGCCCACACAAACGCACGCGGCGACAAAGCGCTCAACCGGCCATGCTGTTCGATAAGGTCTGCGGCCCGCAATCCGGTTGCCGTCTCATCGTCCAGATAAAGCGCCCGCAAGGCCATGAGCTTCGACAAACGCGCCAGCGCTGTTGTCATCTCGATGGTCTGTCCGGTCTGCCATTGGTCGAGTTCCTCGTTGACCGTTTCAAATATGGTTTTTGCTGCTGCGTCGAACGTCTTGCGTTTGAACAGCGGCCCGAACAGCTTCACATAGTGATCATATTCTTTGCCATTGGCATTGAGAAAATTGTGCCGCAGCGCATTGTGCGGACAACCGGTCTTGCCGCGCACGATGATTGGGCCGCTGTAGAACCGCTTGTGATGCCGGAGCACATCCTCGGCAAATTCGTGTCGCGTGAAGTGAAACAGCAAACGTTTGCTGCCCATCGTCAGCGCGACGGCGGGGCCGAACCGCTTTTCTATTTTGCGTGACGCCATCAGCGGATCGGCAACAAATGCCGCCATTTCCCGCACGGCGCGCAAGCCGCTTACGACGCTCAGTCCAGTCAAGGCAACCCGTCCCCGTTTGGCCGAGAAATTTTTAGCCAAAGACAGACGCGGGTACAAGTCCATCCTGGTTATGATCGTCGGCAATTTGCTGTGTCCGTGCTTGGGCACCAAGTCGCGATAATGCCGTTGTCATTCAAACACATAGCCGAAATAATCGAGGTCTTTCCTGAAATGCTTTTCCACAAGTTGGCGGGACCGCGCCTCACAGTAGGATTGGTACGGGACGCTCACGATTTCCTTTTCATAAGGGTTAAAGCGAATATTTGGGCCTCATTGCAGGAGAAAACAGCCGGTGACCCATCTCTTTACAAGAGTCTGTTGGGGCGAAAGCAAAGTAACCACATTGTTGGTCACCTACTGCCTTTTTCAGCATAGAAAGGCCGTGGAGCAAACCACGCGCTGACCCCATGCAAGACCGCTGATACCATGACCGCCAAAGTCGCTATCGCGGTGATTTCCTCGCGATATTGCAGATCTTCAAAGCTGTTCAAGACAAAAATCGCAAACAGGGCGGTGGCTAGGCCTCGAGGGCCGAACCAACCCACTAGAAGCCGCGAACGCGGCTCAACAGTGGTCCCGATCAGCGAAATCCATATGGCGAGCGGGCGTAGGATAAACAAAGACAGCAAAACCAGTACCAAATGGATCCACTGAACATGCTTGAGCATGTCCGGGATCATGACAGCACCGATGAAAAAGAAACTCGCAATCGCGAATACATGGCCGTCATTTTCAACAAACTCTGCGGCATGGTGGGCACGCTCGCGCGCACCCTCAGCGAAGGCAAAACCCGCCACAAAAACAGCTATGAACGGGTTGCCGCCCAGCTCCTGGGACAGGACAAAGGTCACCAGAACCGTGGCAAATGTTGCTATGCCCACATAGTGCTGGTCCATATGGTCGGCGTTACTTGTCGCGCGCAATGCAAACCCGATAACGAAGCCCAACACGGCCCCCACCGCAGCTCCGACACCAATCTGCTGAGAAAGGTAGATCAGAAAGTCTTCACCGACCCGATCCTGCGAGATCGTGCCCGCCGCGAGCCCACCAAAAAACACAAGGAAGGGGAGGGCCAAACCGTCATTAAATCCACCTTCGACCAAAACCATTGTACGGTCGGTCTCCGAGACTGACTTGTTTGAGATAACGGCCTGTCCGAGAACGGCATCGGTGGGTGCGAGGATCGTCGCAAGCAGAAAAAGTTCCCAAAACGGCCAACCTTGCAAAAGCGCCAGCCCGGTAAGCCCTCCGAAAAGGATCATCAGCGGTAGTCCAACCGCGAGCATTCTGAAGAGGTTTAGGCCCGTTTTTTCCACGATCCTACTTTTGGCCATTGAGGCGTCGGCGAAAAGCAACAAGGCCAGCGCTGCCTCGGCACCGTAATAGAGAATATGGCGGTCGCCAATTTTCTCCACGCCAAGAAATTGGGTCGAAAGCCATCCAAACGCCAAGAAAATCATTGGCATTGTAAGGGGGGTGGATTTCAACCATTTCGAGCAGAGTGCATACAAAATAACGATGGTAGGGAAAAGGATGAGAACTTCTTCAAGCATCGATTGCTACTCGTTCACTAAAGCATTGTGGCGTCGCGTGTTTTACCCGAGTGAAAGGGAGTGATAATCCGGTTTTATGTTAGGCTTGTGACTTTTCAAGTGGGCAAGACTGGAATTCTCAACGCCGGCCGCCTGCGTCCAGTTAAAAGCCATGGCGGCTAGGGCGAGGGACGTGAAGGTGCGGTGGATTAGATTTTTAAATGGCAGTTCGCCTCCGCAGCGCCACTCAAAATATGATGCTGGTGAAAACCGCATAGACCAAGGTTCCCGCCATCGCGAGGCTCGTCAGAACCAGGAACCACAAGAGCAACTCTATGCCGGACCGGGCAGTTTGTTTCATGTTGCTGCACCTTTGCGTGAAGTTTGTTTGCCAACGCGCGGGCTCGCCCGGCGCGCTCTTGATGTCTTTGCCGGCTTTGGCTTGGCCGCATCGGGAGATGCGGCAATACGTTTTTCGTTTTCGATCCGGGCGCGGCGAAGCTTTGCGGTTTTTGCCTCACGAGATTGGGTTTCAGCGTCAATGACGGCGCGCGCTGCGCGGTTGGTAATCTCCGCCTTCGTTTCGGTTCTTGTCTTGCCAGACGTGGAGAATTCACGATGAGCGGCGATGCTGGTCATGGTCTTATCCTGTGTTGCATGAAAAATAAAAAAAGGCCGGGCGCAAGCCCGACCTCTCCTCTTCATCTCGACGAGTGCTGCCAGTACATCCGTGGTCAGCTCTCGGAAATGAATGCTACGAGGCCTGCAGGTTTTCAGCGGCGCTTTTGCCCGATTTGGGGTCGCGAACCACGTCGAAGTTCAGCTTTTGACCCTCGGCGATGGTTTGCATGCCCGAACGCTCAACAGCGGAGATATGGACGAAGACGTCTTGGTTGCCGTCGTCTGGTGCGATAAAGCCGAAGCCTTTTGTGGAGTTGAAGAACTTAACTGTTCCGGTTGTCATGACAAATTCCTTTCAAAAAGTCACATAAGTAGGCGGCCTCGCAACATGCGGGCAGCCGGTTCAGATCGATTTGAGAGAGGAAGATCGCCATGGCACCAAAAGCGCCGTATCAAAGTTCGACAAGCAATATCGATAATGTCCAAAGTGGGCATTGATCATGTCCAAAACAAGGCCTCTTCGCAAATAAGCACGAAAAAAGACTTTCCCCGCCCTGATCGGATCGATGCTGACAGCCTTCCTGCTCACACGATAAAGTGCTCAAAAGAGTGGCGACGACACCCAAAAGCGCCACCCGGTTGATCTCAATTGCCCTCGTCCAGTCAAAAGCTATGCAGGCTACGGTGGGGGAGGTTTGGTGGGCGGTGGATAGATTTTTTAAAAAACCCGCACGGCGCAGTGGCAAAAGTCAGTCAGCAACGCCACATGAGCGATCATCACGGCTGTCCATGCTCGCGTCAAAACCCTCGCTTTTCACCTCGATATATTCGGGCACGCCGTCAGGATGGCGATTGGAAGCGGCAGCGACCTTTCTTCGGTCATCACCGCCCCGATTGGCCGTCAAACCATCATCGAGAGCAACGCTTGAATGGTCGTCCGGGTTGATTGTCGAAACCTCCACCGAGCCGACACGGGAAAATTCGGAGGAATTGATCGTTGATGTGTCGTTGCGGTCGACCCCGGAATTGTTGCGCGAACTAGCCGACGATGAGCTGTTCAAATCCATTGAGGGCGCATCTCGCGAGCCCAGCGTCGCTGTATCCATCGATGAAAGATCATTGGAGCCAAGGTTCGATGTCTCATCGAAACCCATGGATGAATTTTCCCGGTCGCTGCTCATCTTGTCGTCTCTCATTGCTGTACGTGAAAACAAGCACAACATACCGCTTTGACAGAAGTGTGGCTTGGTGGTGGGAAGTAATCGACCGTCAGCGAACGATACTATTCTTGGAAATATTACCCCTTGTAAATCGCGCAAAGACGAAGGCAAACTCGGTCTGGCCAAAGCGGGCGACAAGATGAGTTCAGCAGAAATAGATGGTTTCTCAAAAGCGTTTACCGTCAATCACGGTGAATGCGCGCTGCAAATATATGCGCGCGGAACGGGCGATAAATGCGTTGTCGTGACGCACGAACTGCCGGGCATGACCGATAGTTTTATCGAATTTTGCCGGAAACTCGCAGACGCAGGCTTCAAGGTCTACATGCCGCTTCTGTTCAAAGAACCAGGCACGGAAATGGGGAAAGCGGCATCGGCCTTTTTTTGCCTTAGTGGTGAGTTTCGCCGACTTTTTTCCACCAAGTCGCCAGACACAGACCGGCCGATCACCCAGTTGCTCGCTGAAATGCTTGAAAAGGGCGAAGCGCAAAACCTCAACGCCAAAATGGCAGCCAGGCCTTATACGCGTCCTCGTGGCCAGGTTTGACACTTTGCCGGACAACAATTGTGACTGTATCGCTCATCTCGCTGGTTCCTATGGTTTGGTTAGGAGACAATACTTCGTTATGCGGTATTTCTGCCAATCTTCGCACCAAACACAATCAGATCATCCAAGTGCCACATTTGCAAAATCGAGTTGTTAATTCCCATTTCCAGAGGACGGTAAAGCTCGTGAAATGCGACAAACGTGGCCGTCGCTCATCATAAGGTCTAGTTGACGAAAACAGTCTCGCTAGGCCCATCAGAGTCGACAATGTTGATGCAGACTTCGGGGCCAGCACAACTGTCGCCATGAACTTCACCAGCCTTGATGTAAGCATAGGCTTCCTGGCCATGCACTTCTTCATTGCCATCCGCGTCAAAATGGATCCAACGCCCTTGGACAGACAGGCCCCAATAGTCGTTTGGATGGGTGTGCAAGGGAATAACTGCGCCGGGTTGCAGTCGATAGGCAAAAATTGCGGTACTGTCCTCAATTTTACCCCAGAGGATCGCAAACTCCGCGCCCTCAACGCCAGCTGGCTGCCACGTGACATCGTCAAAGTTGAAGATGTGCCCGTCTTCGGCTTGAGCGAGTGTGCTTACGACAGAGATAGCGGCAGCGATTACAAGTGATTTCAGCATGATGGTTTTGCTCCTAAGAATTTCGGATTGCTGCATTCTTTGAAGTTGTATACTGAAGCTTCAGAATGAAGCAAAATGAATTGCGCTCATGGTAGATTTAAGTAAATCCGAACTCAGACGATTAGACCTAACCTTGCTCTTGGTGTTCCTTGGCTTGCTAAAACATCGGAAGGCCTTGGATGTGGCGCGAGAGTTGGGCCTGACACAGTCTGCGATTAGCCAAGCTTTGAAGCGGCTGCGTGAAGTTTTTGGAGATGACTTGTTCCTTCGACGTCCACACGGCATGGAACCAACAGCCACCGCACTTGCGCTAGAGGCTCCGATCGCTAATGCGGTGGAAACCCTGCGAAGGGCACTCGGAGTTGCACGCGTCTTCGATCCGATGACGGCCTCAGGGACAGTTCGATTAGCCGCCATGCACACAGAACAAGCTGTGCTCATCCCGTCCTTTTCGGCGCGGCTTCGTGAAAAGGCCCCCGGCCTCGACCTTTCCGTGGTTCCGCGCGGACGCCATGAGGCGATGCAGGCGCTGCAAGATGGCGAGGTGGACTTAGCGCTTGGGTTTTTCCGTGACGTGCCGAAGACATGCCTGAGCGAGGTTCTATACGAGGATAGTTACCTCGTTGCTGCAAACCCCGAATTCCTAAACAACGAAATGTCCCTTGATCTAGACACCTATTGTAAGATGGACCACATCCTCACATCGCCGAGCGCTCAGCTTCACGGTGTCGTGGACCTTCACCTCGAAAAAATTGGCCGTGAACGCAGGGTCGTTTTAGCACTGCCCGCCTTTTTGCCCGCGCTTGCAGCCGCAGCCACATCGAATGCATTGGTGACGCTGCCCGCCCGCGTAGCCCACACCTTTGCTGACCACTTTGGCCTGGCGACGCAAAAGCCACCTTTGGACCTGCCCTCTTTCCCTGTTTCGGTCGTCTGGCACCGTCGCAACGACACTGATCCACAAACACAGTGGATCAAATCACAAATCAATTCTCTCTGAGCATCGCATACGAGACCAAGAGCAGCCAATCCTTCGCTGGGCAATACAACTCGCTCGATTCTTCATTGTCAGCAACGCGGACTTTTCGACCAAGACACGATTTGACACCAATTCTCAAATGGGCGGAAAGCCGACGTTGGCTAACAGTCGAAAAAGAGCAGGATGCGACGGAAAAATCTCACTCAAAGCGCGAAACCAGCTCAACGCCATAACAACCCCAATATTTGCAGATCGTATTTGCTTTGCTGTCTCTTACTTTAGATGGAAAAACATGGCGTTTGAACATCTCCATTTGATCTGTGTATCCGCGTAAGTGGGTGCGATCATACGCCTGGGTTGTCATCCACCGTTCCAGCGACAAACTGGTCGAGGTCGATAATCGCGCCTGTCATCATGGACGCATCGGGTGAGTTGAGAAACGAGATCAGCCCCGCCGGATCTTCCGGCATCAGCAGGCGGCCGAACGGTTGTTTAGCTCCGATTTCTTCACGCCAATTTTCCGGCAGACTGTGTACTTTGGTCTGCACTTCCTGTTCGGCAGGTGTCCATGTCCAACCAAGGTTGATGCCAAAGACGCGCACACCATCCCATTTGACGGCATTGGCCGTACCGCGCGTCAATGTGGCCAGGGCCGCCTTTGACGCAGAATAAGCCAGCAGGAATGGTGGGCCGCCATAGGCGAGCATGGAACAGATGTTGACGATCGTCGCACCCTTCGCCATGCGCGGGATGACCGTTTGCATCATGAAGAACGCAGCACGCACATTGAGCGCAAAGATGAAATCAAATGTCTCCGGCGTTGTATCCGCAATTCCGCCGCGCGCGGTGGTGCCTGCTGCATTGACCAGCGAGTGGACCGTTCCCAGTTCATCAAGTGCATTTGGGAGATCGGTTTGCAAGGCGGTTATGCTGGTCAGATCGAGCACCAGCGGGTGTACTTTGGCACCCTTTGCTTTCAGGTTGTCAGCAACTGCCTGCAGCTTGTCGGCTTGCCGGTCGATCAGCAGGAAGTTTTTCGTTCCATCGGCCTGCAGGCGAATTGCCGCCGCCTCACCAATGCCTTGCGCCGCGCCCGTGATAACCGCTGATCTTTGTTCCGTAGCCATCAGTTCCCCCTCCATTTGATTGTTGCTCTTAACCTGCGTACCGTCGTTCAGGCCGTCCTTTTACGCCGAGACCTGTTACCGCAAAAAGTGACCCGCGCAGCGGACCGTCTCCGGGATATTTAGGGAGAGGCGGTTCAGCCATGGACGTCACATAGAGCGTATCCAAATCAGGACCGCCAAACGCAACGCTTGTCACTTTTACCACCGGCATTTCGATCACACGATCGATACGGCCATCGGGCGCGTATCGAAAGATGCGGCCGTCAAACACTGTTGCCGACCAGACATAACCTTCGGCATCCACCGTTGCGCCGTCAGGTGCGCCGCCGCGTGATCCATCGACCTCGACGAATGTCCGCTTGTTGGTGGCGGCACCGGTCCCGACATCGTAGTCATAGGCGCTGATGGAGCCGGTAAAGCTGTCGGCAAAATAAAGTGTCTTTCCATCCGGCGCCCAGCACTGACCGTTTGAGCAGATAATATTCTCGTCGAGTTTTCTCACGGTGCCATCGACATCCAGCGCCCACAGTGCTCCCGTCGGATTGCTCTCGCCAGTGTCCATCGAGCCCGCCAGGAAGCGGCCGACCGGATCAACTTTGCCGTCGTTCAGGCGGTTCGTGGCCAGGCCCGGTTCGGGATCGACAATGTGCTGCAACTCACCACTGTCCATATCAAGCCGGTGGAAGCCATCGCGCAAGGCCACGATGGTCGTGTTGTTTTTGGCAAGTGCCATAGCACCGATTTCAGACGGTACCGTCCATGCCCGCATCTCGCCACCGTCGGCTGTGCAACGGAACACACGCTTGCCCAAGCTGTCGATGAAATAAAGGCGTTCGGCTTCAGGGTCCCACAAAGGACCTTCGCCCAGAAGCGGTTTTACATCCGCGATCACATTGATCTTCATCGCGCGTTATCCTCCCCTAGAAGGCGACCTTGTCGCCGCCCTTCAGGCCAAGCGTCTCACGCGCATCGTCGGGTGAGGCAATATCGAGTGACATGCCCGCAAGCATTTCCCTGACGAGAGTGACCTGCTCAGCGCTGGATTTGGCAAGCTTGCCCGGCCCGACCCACAAAGAATCTTCAAGCCCGACGCGGATGTTGCCCCCCATTGAGGCAGACATGGCACCGATGCGCATTTGCGCGGCCCCCGCACCAAGCACGGACCAAGCAAAATTGTCACCCAACAGTCGGTCAGCGGTGCGCTTCATCATCATCACATCTTCGGGGTGATTGCCGATACCGCCAAGCAAGCCGAATACAGATTGGACAAACAGCGGTCCACTTATGAGGCCACGATCAACCATGTGCTTGAGCGAATAAAGGTGACCTATGTCGTAGCACTCAAATTCAAAGCGCGTGCCGTTTCCACCCGCCTCGTCGAGTACATATTCAATGTCCTTGAATGTGTTGCGGAAGACGAGATCACGGGAATTTTCCAGATGGTCGTTTTCCCACTGATGTTCCATGTCAGCGTAGCGGTCCTTCATAGGGTAAAGGCCGAAATTCATGGATCCCATGTTCAGTGATGCCAGCTCTGGTTGAAAGTGCGTTGCCGGTCCGGCGCGCTCTTCGACCTTCATGAAGGGGCTACCGCCTGTTGTGACATTGATCACGGCACCGCTCTCACGTTTCAGACGTGGTAGGATTTTTTCAAAGGCTTCAATCGACTGGTCCGGCTGGCCGGTTTCGGGTAAACGCGCATGAACATGCAATATGGCAGCGCCCGCTTTGGCGGAACGTACACCCTCTTCAATAATTTCGTCAGGCGTCACCGGAAGATACGGCGACATGGACGGCGTATGAATCGCCCCCGTCAATGCACAGGTGATGATAACTTTTCTGCGGCCTGCCATTAGGTGGTCGTCCTCTCAAATACCAATTTTGTGCAGAGCGGAAGAAATCCTTGCCAGGCATGCGTCCCGCCAGTTTTGTCGTTGTCCCAATTGGTCGAGTGCGAGGATATCCCGGCGCTCTTTTATGGCCAACTTGACCTTTTCGCTTTGCCAGTCGACGCGCGTTGAGCGCCGTTGGCCGATGCGTTCATATGCAGGTCCGTAACGGTCGATGAAGTCTGATATGCCGCCCGGCGCGTTTAAATCGATGGTTTCAAACGGACCCATGAAAAGCCAGCGTCGCGCCAACCCCGCACTCATCGCCGTGTCGATATCAGCGACGGATGCCACACCATCGGCATGTAGCTTGAAGGCTTCGTCCAGCAGCGCGCCCTGCAAACGGTTCATGATGAATCCCTCACTCTCCAGAGCGGCCACAATCGGCTTTTGCCCGATAGACGCCATCAGATCGCGGGCACTCTTTACTGCCAGTTCATCTGTGTCGGCATGTGGTACAATCTCGACCGCCGGAATTAGGTGCGGGGGATTGAGCGGATGGACCACCATGCAGCGCGCCGCATGGGCCATGCCCAGTGTGAATTGGGATGCCATCAATGCGGAGGTCGAACTGCCGATGATCGTATCGCCTTGCATTGTGGCATCGATTTGCGAGAAAACCTGCTTTTTGATGTCGAGCTTCTCAGGCGTGTTCTCCTGCACGTAATAGGCATCTAAAACCGCCGCTTCCAGTGTATCTACCGGTGAAACAAGCGCCAGAACATCATCGGGCAGAGCATCGTGCAAAAGATCGCCGTCAGACAAATCGCGCAAAAGCTGCGGTAGCGCTGCCATTGCCTTTTCAGTTGTTGCGGGAAAACTGTCATAGAGCCGCACCGGATGGCCCGCGCGGGCAAAACATATCGCCCATGACATGCCGATCATGCCGGCCCCTACAATGCCAATGGGTAGGATTGACGCGTGATCAGCGCTCATCTCAGACCACCCGTCCACCGGTTGGTGGATCGAACGCCATGACCTCACTGACATCGATGTCCACACCGATTGTCGAGCCGATGGATACATCCGGGTGACCGTTATCGATCAACCGGAGTTCGGCGTCCCCTGCCGTGATTGTGATGATGGAAAAACTACCCAGGTTCTCGATATCGGAAACTTCCCCCTTCAAAGGGGCTTTGGCTGCCGAGGAGCGCGTCAGGTCCTCCGGCCGCAGGGCGAGGCTAACAGCCCCTTTCGCTGACGGCGCTTTGATCAGTGTCAGATCGCCGAAGGGCGACTTGATCTTGTTCTTGTCCACCGTGCCATTGACGATGTTGATGCGTGGCGTGCCCACGAGTTGCGCTACATGGACGGATACCGGTGCATCATAAACCTTCTCCGGGGGACTGACCTGCTCGACGCGTCCGTTCTGTAAAATGACCATTTCGTCAGCAACACTCATCGCCTCATCGCTGTCATGGGTGACGTATATGAAGGTCTGACCCAGCTCCGTCTGCAGGCGCTTGAGCTCAACGCGCATGGTTTCACGCAGGCGGGCATCAAGCGCCGCAATCGGCTCGTCCATCATGTAGGCCGCCGCATCGCGGATGAGAGCACGGCTTATGGCAACGCGCTGGCGTTCGCCGCCCGACAAAGCAGCCGGTTTCTTCTCGAGGATATGCGCTATGTTGAGCACACCCGCCAGGCGGTCCAAACGCTTATCTATCTCATGCTGCGGTGCCCTGCGGCGCACCATCGGGAAAACAATGTTCTGGCGGGCGGTCAGATGGGGAAACAGCGCTAGGTTCTGAAAAACCATCGACAGGTTGCGCTCACTGGGCAGCGCGTTTGTAATATCCTTGTCGTTAATGGTGATCGAACCGCTGTCGATAGTTTCAAGACCAAGCAAGACACGCAACAGCACAGACTTGCCCGCACTTGGTGGGCCGAAGACAGATGTAAACGACCCATCGCGGATGGTGAAGCTGACACTGTCGAGCGCCACGACATCACCATAGCGCTTGGTGACATTCTTTAGGCAGATCTCAGCCATTTTCTGTCTCCACTTCCGGTTCAATCAGGCGCAGCTCGGTGTCGGGGTCAAAGAAGTGGCACGTGTCGAGGTCGAGTTCGATATTGACCACCTCACCCGCCTTTAAAGGGATACGCCGCGCGAAAGTGCCGACGAAGGTCGAAAGTCCGGACTGGAAATGCCCAATGCGGCGGCGACCGACGGTTTCGACCAGTGACACTTCTGCGGCAAACGTTTTGGCGGATTTGCGGTCGGCTAGTCTCATCGTTTCGGGACGGAAACCGAACAGCAGTTCTTGCTTGCCGCTCTGCAAGGCTAATGAGGCAAGGCGGTTATCAAGCGGTATGGTATCGGCTTCAAGCCCACCCAACTGCGCGCTGACCTTGCGGCCATCACGCGCGATGTGCGCTCTCAAGATGTTCATGCTTGGCGCACCGATAAAGCGTGCCACGAAAACATTGGCGGGTTTGGCATAGATGTTTTCCGGCGTATCAAACTGCTGCAACACTGCGTGATTCATAACGGCGATCCGGTCAGCCAGACCCATCGCTTCTATCTGGTCGTGCGTCACATAGATCATCGTCTGCCCAAGCTTGCGTTGCAGCTCACGCAGCTCCAGCCGCATGCGTTCACGGAAAGCTGCATCGAGGTTGGAGAGCGGCTCATCGAGCAGGAATATTGACGGCTCCACGATAGCCGAGCGGCCAATCGCCAGCTTCTGCATCTCGTTAACGCTGAGCGAAGAGGACTGTTGATCGAGCCGGTGCGAGAGCGCCATGAACTCCGCCATCTCTTTAACGCGCCGATCCACTTCGGGTTTGGCCAGCCCCTGGATTTCCAGGCCAAATGCTAAATTCTTGCGCACCGACATGTGCGTGAAAATCGCATAGTTCTGGAACACAAAGCCGACGCCACGCTTTTGCATCGAGGTGTGCGTCATGTCGCGATCATCGAAATGGATCGTGCCTTGCGACGCGTCCTCAATGCCCGCAATCATGTTCATCGTCGTGGTCTTGCCACAGCCCGATGGGCCGAGGATAGCGACGAACTCCCCATTCTTTATCGATAGATTCATGTCGCGCACGGCGGTAAATTCACCAAATTTCTTGGTCGTGTTTGTCAGTGTGATGGATGACATCAGGCTTCCTCCACCTGCTTTCGAGCGGCCTTGCCTGCCTTGGCTATCAGGACGCCGGTGATCACCGAAAGGACGATGAGCACCGTGATGCCGATGGCTGCGACATAGGACCATTCTAGGCTCTGAAACGTTTGCTTGTAGAGGTAGAGAGATAAGCTCTCGGTCGCGACACCGGGGCCGCCACGGGTCATGACGAATAGCATGTCGAAAATCTTGAAGCACTCGATTATGCGCAGCGCGAGCGCGATCACGATCACGGCCTTGATGCGCGGCAGCGCGATGCGGAAGAAGCGTTGGCGCCAATTTGCCCCAAGGATAGTTGCGGCACGCATCTGATCTTCCGGGACACTCATCAGGCCTGCAAACAGGATCAAGAACATCAGCGGCGTCCACTGCCAAACGTCAGCGACGATGACCGCGATGAATGCACGGTTCACATCGTTGAGCCAGTTCACTGAAAACGCGTCTTCATAGAACAGGCTTATGATGGCGTTGAGCGGTCCCGTCTGTTGGAAAATCAGGAAGAAAATGTAGCCAGCCACCGCAGGCACGATCATCATCGGCATCAGGATCAGCGAGTAAAGCACCGGCTTGCCTGCGATACCCTCATAAAAGAGCGATGCGAGAAAGAGCCCGAAGAAAAACTGGATCGGCACCGCAATAAGGACGAACAAAACCGTGCGCCATATTGCACCCCACAGCGCATCATCAAGAAACAGTTCGCGGTAGTTGTCGAACCACGACCAGCTCAGATACGCCATGTACCATGGGGTTCCGTCGAGCGGCGTCCACCATGTCAGGCTAATGTAAACCTGCATGATGAGCGGAAACGCCACGATGAACACAAGGAGCAACTGCGTTGGCAGAAGCATCTTCTTGGCCATCGAAAGGCGAGCACTGGAGAGCTTGTCTTGCGCTGCCATGGCGGGCGCGACAGTGCCGGCTGAAGCCTGCGTAGAATTTGAGACAACGTCGGTCATTGCTTGAGAGCTCCGAAGGTCAGGCCCCGCACGAGGAAGCGTTGGATAGAAATTCCAAGGATGACGGGTGGGATCGCTGCAATCAGACCAAGCGCCGCCTTCGCACCATAAAGCTGTCCACTCGCGGCTGTCGCCAACGCGTTCATGTAAATCGGAATTGTGGTCCAGTCCTTGCGCGTTAAAAGAAGCGCAATCAAATAGTCAGACCAATTGAGGATGAAGATGAACAACGCAGTCGATGCAACAGCAGACGCCACAATCGGCAGAGTGATCTGGGTGAACGCCTCAATCGGACTACAGCCTTCAACGATGGCCGCCTCTTCGATCTCACGCGGCAACTCATCGAAATAAGCCTTCATAAGCCAGAACGAGAAAGGCAAAGTAACGATTCCGTAAATCAACGACAGCCCCCACCAGGTGTCGGTCATGCCGAGAAACGCCCACATGATCATCACCGGGATCATAACGGCGAGCGGCGGGAAAATGCGCAGTTGCAAAAGTGATAGGCCGATATTGCCGCCGATCTTTTCGCGGCTGACCGCATAGGCGGCAATAGTGCCGCAAATCACAGCGATTAAGGTGCCGATCACAGATGTAAGCACCGATGCAAACAGAGGAGACCAAACTGTGCGGTCAAGGCTCACGATTTGATCAGGCGACGAACCGGTGAAGACATACTGGAAATTTGCCCAGGTCGGGTTCTTGGGAAAAAACGTGAGCGAACCAGCAGCCGAAGTCCACTCCGCTGGCGGTTTGAAGGCCATCGTTGTCATCCATGCGACAGGCAACAAAGCAATGGCTGCAAATATCGCGACAATTACGGTTCGCACCAAGAGTGCAGGCATAATAATCTCCAGCCCGCCGTTTCCAGCAGCTCGATGGTTTCAACAACAACAAAGGGTGCTGACCGGTACTTGCATGCACCGGCCAGCGAGCGAGCCGGGGAGGTTAGGCCTTGTCGACAAGCGTTGGCCATGCGGCGCGCGAGGCGTTGATGATCGGAATCATCTTGTCTTCACCCTTGCGGCGGATGATCCGCTGCCACTTACGCGAAGCATCCCGCATCGCCTGCTCAGGGGTCTTCTGCCCTGTGAGCGCTGCCTGTAACTCCTCATCTAGCGCCGCATCCAACGCGGTCTGACCTGCGAAGTTGATCGTAGGCGCGGAGCGCGCCACCGTCTCGCGGATCGCGTCCATCATGTAAGGCTTGTAGGTTTCTTCCACCAGCGGGTCGGCGAAATTCGCCTTCTGGAAAGGATCGAAGTAACCGGCCGGGTTGCCAGTCATCCAGGAGTAGGTCCGTGTCGACGAGAGCCACTGAAGGAACAGATATGCCGCTTCTTGATTCTGGCTCTGCGATGAAACGGTGCCGGTAATGTTGTAGTAGATCACAGAACGGCGCACGAGGCTGTCGCCGTGACGGACACCTGGCGGGATGTAGGCCGACAACATGCCGCCTGCTGCGCTGCTGTCATTGTCCACGAACTTGGTCACATTGGTATATGTCGCAAGATGCGCGGTCTGACCGGAGCCGATTCCCGAGTAGCCTTCAGCATAGGTCCATGAAAGGACATCTGGATGCGAGAAGTCTTTCAGCGCAACATATTCAGTTGCCGCCTTGATGCCTTCCGGCGTGTCGAGGTTCGGATTACCTTCCTCGTCGAACCAGTACATGTTTGGCATCGCCTGTGCTGCAAAACGTGCGTAGAAGCGCGGCAGACCCCAGAACGGCGCCATGTCGTTGCCGTTACCGTAGATGTCCACGCCACCGACGCCCTTTCGACCTGTGAAGAACTGGGAAATTTGGTCGCTTTCTTCCCATGTGTTCGGCGTTGCGAGCGGACGGCCGAAGCGGTCTGCAAATGCCTTTGCGTGATCGGGATCTTCAAAATAGCTTTTGTTATAGACCCACGTGTGGAAGTCGCCGTCAAGCGAAGCTCCATAGTAATCGCCGCCATATTTGTAGAGCAACTCGGCGGTTTGCGCAGTTGGTGTACCACGCTCATCGCTTGCCCAATCAGGCTGGTACATTTCGACGAAATCGTTGAGTTTGGCAGCACCGCCTGCCTCAACCAGATCACCCAGGCTGTTCCACGGGTGTGTGTAGATATCGTATGCACCTGAATTTGTCGTCACGTCTTGCAGAACGCGGGTCCAGATATCGCCGGCCGGTGCGCCGATGATTTCCAGTTCAATGCCCGTTTCTTTTTCCCAGACCTCTTTTACAGAAGGTCCTGCGGGGAACGGCTCAGTGATCTGACCGATCGCGCCGTCTGTCAGGAGCATCGTGATCTTGCCCGGGGCGCGGCCTTCGGCAACCATCTTTTTGATGCCCTCAATTGCACGACCTTCGGACATGGCTTCGTTGTACTGGTAACGCTCAGCGCCGGGAAAGCCAGTCGGGCCGCCGGTCATACCGGGCGCAAGGCCTTCCGCTCTCACTGGCGTGATAAATTTTGGATTAATTCCGATCGCGGCAGTAAGCGCGATCGCCGAACCGCCCTTCAGGACATTCCGGCGCGATAATTGAAATGAAGATGACATAAACGTGGCCTCCCAAGCTGATAAAATCGCAGCACCGCTTCAACAGTTCCTCCGCTGCATCTGAAACGCTATGTGAAAACGTTTACAAAATGCAAGGAAAAAGTTTCACATTCTGATATTTAGGCGCTTTCTAACGCTGACTCTTCATCATTCCAAGTTGGAAATTGGTCTATCAAATGCGAGGATTACAGTCGATAAAAACAATAATTTTCAACGTCTTATATATTTTTAACCGTATTTCAAAATCAGAAAGTCATCCACTGTTTAGCTTGCCCCCCTTGACAATACCATTAATCAGCTTGAAGAATTTGACTGTAAACGTTTTCAATTTGCGGCGTTTGCGCAACTGTTATCGCGCCCGGAGGATGGGCGCCGGGAGGATCATTATGAAAACATTGAAAGGCCCAGGGCTGTTCCTGGGGCAGTTTGCTGACGACAAGGCGCCATTCAACAGCTTGGCAGCAATTTCCAAGTGGTGCGCTGACAGCGGCTTTGAAGCCATCCAGCTGCCAATGTGGGACGGTCGTTTCATAGACGTCGAAAAAGCCGCCGAGTCCAAGACATATGCTGATGAACTTGTCGGAATTGCCAAGGAAAACGGCGTTGTGATTTGCGACACGGCCAGCCATATCCAAGGCCAGCTCTGCGCGGTTCACCCAGCGTTTGACACATGGATGGACGGTCTTTGTCCGCCGGAAGTGCGTGGCAACCGCAAGGCGCGTCAGGAATGGGCGATGAACCAGCTCAAGGCCTGCGCAATGGCGTCCAAAAACATGGGTCTAACTGAACATGCCACATTCTCCGGCGCGTTGGCTTGGCCCTTCTGGTATCCATTCCCGCAGCGCGATCAAAACCTGATCGACGAAGCCTTCTCAGAATTGGCACGCATCTGGACACCGATCCTGGATGTTTATGAAGAAAACGACGTCGACCTTTGCTTCGAGATCCACCCGACCGAAGACCTCTTTGACGGCATTACTTACGAGATGTTCCTTGAGAAAACCGGCAACCATAAGCGCTGCATGATCAATTATGATGCCAGCCACTTTGTTAAGCAGGGTCTCGACTACATCCAGTTTATCGATTTCTATCATGAGCGCATCAAGATGTTCCACGTGAAGGACTCCGAGTTCAACCCGACCGGCAAGCAAGGCTTCCTGTCAGGCTACCAGCCATGGCTGAAACGCGCTGCGCGTGACCGTTCACTGGGTGACGGCCAGACCGATTTCGGCGCGGTGTTCTCGAAATTCACCGAGTACGGCTTTGAAGGCTGGTGCGTGTACGAATGGGAAGACTGCATCGAGCATCCGGAAGACGCCGCTCCAAAAGGCGCGCAATTCATCAAGGACCACATCCGTCGCGTTACCGACAAGACATTTGATGACTTTGCCGGTGGCAAGGGTGACGTTTCAGGCGTTCGCGCAATCCTCGGACTGGAGTAATCCAAGATGGCGATTGAAAGCTTTGGTACAGAACGGGCGGCACGGAAATTGCGGCTCGGCATGGTCGGCGGTGGCCGCGGCGCTTTTATTGGCGCTGTTCACCGCATGGCCGCGCGTCTTGATGACAAATGGGATATCGTAGCGGGCGCTTTGTCCGCTTCGGCCGAAAACGCCAAACTGTCCGGTCAGGATCTAGGTCTGGATGAAGACCGTATCTATACCAGATGGGAAGATATGGCCAAGAAAGAAGCGGCACGCGAGGACGGCATAGACGCGGTTTCCATCGTCACGCCAAACCACCTGCATTTCGGGCCAGCGAAAGCATTTCTCGAAGCAGGCATCCACGTCATTTGCGACAAGCCAATGACGACCAATTTGGAAGAGTCAAAAGAGCTCGCGAAAATCGCCAAAAAGAGCGGTTGCGTGTTCGTACTGACGCAGAACAACACCGGCTATCCGCTGGTGCGTCAGGCCCGCCAGATGGTCAAGGACGGCACCTTGGGAGACATTCAGGTGGTTCGCACATCCTATGTGCAGGACTGGCTAACGACAGCGCTCGACAAGGAAGGCCAAAAGCAGGCCGCATGGCGTACCGACCCAAAACTTGCTGGTGCCGGCGGCTCGATCGGCGATATCGGCGTACACGCCTTCAACCTTGCAGCCTTCATAACCGGTCTTGAGCTGGACGAGGTCTGTGCTGATTTGCGCTCCTACGTGCCGGGCCGTCGGTTGGACGATAATGCTAACGTGCTTTTGCGCTACAAAAATGGCGCAAGCGGCACGCTCTGGACAAGCCAAGTGGCGCCCGGCAACTACAACCGTCTGTCGATCAGTGTTTATGGCACTAAAGGCGGCATCGAGTGGGTCGGCGAGGACAATGACAACCTTTACTTCACTCCGCTTGGCGAGCCGACGCAGTGCATCACACGCGGTGGGCCAGGCGCTCTGGATGTTGCCAATGCCGGCACACGCATGCCACCCCGCCATCCGGAAGGCTATATCGAGGGCTTCGGCAACATTTATTCCAACGCTGCCGAAATGATCTGGTCTCACAAAGAAAAGCGTGAGCCCGATCCATTCGCTACCGACCTGCCGACTGTGGAGGACGGTGTACGCGGTCTGGCCTTCATTGACGCCTGCGTGGAATCCAGCAAAAAGGGTGCCATCTGGACCAAAGCATCCGTCGACATCTGACAACAACTGCGTGGGGCTGACATACGGCTTGTCCCGCGCGCAATTTTGCCGGGGGCTTACATGACACAATCAAATGAAGACCAACGCAGGCGCAGCGTCCTGTCACGCGCGCTGGCTGAAATCCGGCAGGTTGAAGTGACTGACGGACCTGCCGCTGGCAGCCGTATTCTCGAGGTGCGCACACCCACCGGCCTGTCGCTGGACATTGCGCTGGACCGCGGCGGCGACATTTCCCGCATGAATTACAAGGGGCATGAGTTGGGCTGGCACAGCGCCGCGGACATGGCGACGCCCTGGCCTGTGCCAGACACTGAAGACGGACTTGGTTTTTTGCGCGGTTTTGACGGCTTCCTCGTGACATGCGGCCTGGACCACCACGGCGTTGCGACCCAAACCGATGCTTCAAATTTCAAATATCCGCTGCGCAAGCAAAACCATCACCCATTGCACGGTCGTATCATGACGGCAAAGGCCGAGGTCGCCGAAAAACATATCGACTGGGACGCCGTCCATATCCGCATCAAAACCATTGCACGACAGGCGAGCGTTTTCGGCGAGGTGCTGGAGCTCCGGCGTGTATTCGAGATTAGCCTTGAGACGCCAACGGTGAAGATGATCGATGAAGTTGCAAATATGGGCTTCCGCCCAACGCGGCATGGCATACTCTACCATTTCAATATGGGTTATCCGCTGCTCGACAGCGCGTCACGGCTAACCGGCGACGAATGGACATTGCGCAACAGACTGGATGGGGCCGGTGCGGTGCCCGATGACAACCATGTGGAAATCGTCGACGCGAAGGCTTCACCTGCCGATGGCCGGATCGGCATGATCAATGATTCCGTTGGTTTCGGCCTGACAATTGGGTTTGACCCCAAGATGCTCCCCGCAACAGCCCTGTGGCGTGCGTTCCAGTCAGGTGTTTTTGCCTGCGGCTTGGAGCCTCAGACTGTTTTTGACGATGCAAATGCGGGTGCTGACATGTTGCAAGGCGGCGCAAAACGTATCTACAAGCTTGATTTATTGGTTGTGGAGACAGCTTGACCGGATAGTAAACCGATTTCCGATTGCATAAATGCATCGGACGACAGGAAAACGAAACGATGGGCCGCACCGCAAATGTATCGATCAAGGATGTTGCTGCGCGCGCAGGTGTTTCCATCGCGTCGGTCTCACGCGTCGTAAATGATGGGTCGGGAACCGTTTCTGAAAATATCCGCACAAAAGTGCTGCAAGCTGTGCGTGATCTGAACTACAATCCGAACCGGATCGGGCGGGCACTACGCCAAAAGTCGACAGATACGTATGCACTCGTCATTTCAAATATCCAGAACAACTTTTACGCCGCCGTTGCATGGGAAGTGGAGCGTCTTCTCAACGATATGGGCAGGGCCGTTTTGCTGTTCAGCACCAACGAAAACCCGACCATTCAGGACCAGTGTCTAGACGAGATACGCTCACGTCAGGTCGCAGGAATTTTCATGCTGTGCGCGGTGGACTCGCCGGGGCTCCGCGCCATTCGAAGCGAGCTTGAAATCACCTTCATAAACAGGCGTATCGTGTCGATGCCGGATGTGCCGTTCATCGGTATTGACGACTTCACGGCCAGCAAGGAATTGATGCGTAAGGTGCTGAAGACCGGCGTAAACGATATCGGTATTATCCACGGCCCGCTTACGTCGGACACCAGTGCGCGCCGCCTGCGGGGCATGAAGGCCTCACTAGATGATATGGGCATTGAAGTGCCCTCGCACCGCATGTTTGAAGCCTTACTTTCCATGGAGGGCGGTTATGCGAGCGCACAAAGACTGTTGGATGGCGAGCCGCCGCAGGTCATCATTTGCGGAACCGACCAGATCGCCTACGGGGTTTATCGGCGTTGCCGCGAACTGGCACTCGATGTGCCGAACGAAGTCAGTGTTTATGGCTTCGATGACAATCCGCTCAATGAGTGGCTGGCGCCTTGGCTGAACACGGTTCGCGTTCCCCATCTTGATCTCGCACGCGCAGCAGTCGACAGCGTCACACGACCAGACCTGCCGCATACGCGCAAAGACCAAATTTTACCGTATCAGATAATCCTTCGTATCTGACTTGAGGCCCTCTTTTTCGGTGCTGAGGTAACGATTCGCTGAGTACAGGCCCGCTTAATGCTTAGTATGCCAAGGTGTGGGTATTGTAACGGAAGGGTGCGCGTAGATAACAACTTCGAGACATATTGATTGCAAGAAACTCGATCAAGGTTGTTTGAGCCAGCGGGATTGAGATCAAATGGTTGCTTTGGGCAGGAAGCAACTCAAATCGATATGGATGCGAACGGCGGCAAAGGGCCGAGAATGCCAAGCTCGCTCCATCGATGCCGCGTTGCAGCGAACGACAAGAGGGAGGCCGGAGCGGACATTCGATGGCCAAATCGTCATAACGCTCACGGCTCAAAGCCGACATTCAGCCGTTGATCTTGTCGTTCCACAAAGTGGTCATTTGTTGCGGTGCAAACGACAATCCGTGCTCAATGTCTGCTGAGCGGACAGAGCGACCGATGTTGATGGTTGCTAAATCTATAATGTATGCACCACGCTATCGAAGAAATTCATTGTCGCGGTTGGTATCCGAATAAATACTCACGTTTACCTTTTATTTCCTCTGCTTCTTTCGCAAGCTGTGCATAGTCATCCATTTGCAGTCCTATTAATTCATCATAGAATCTCAGATGATCCCGCGCACGGTATAGATGGTATCGTTGATATGTGATCTTACCGCTTGGAGATAATCGCGACTCCAATTCAATGAGCGATCTCAATATCGCTTGAAGTTCAGCAAATGCGATAACATCATCACAGGAAATATCGAAATTTTCGTTTTCCTGCCAATTTTCTTTTTTTAAATAATCAGCGACAAACAATCGAGTATACAAGAAGTTACTCATCGCAATTTCGGATGAGCTCATTTTTTCGTAATCGAACAATTTCGTAATTTCATTATCATCAGCGTTTTGTGAGAATCTCATCCCAATTGCAACATATTTGGTTCTTTTCATATAGATGAGCGCTAATTCTATTAAGTCCTCTAGTTGTTCATCGTGAAACTTAAATGCATTTTTTATTTCTTCCCGATGTAAAATGTCAGTTTGCTTGCCGATGAAATCGGCAGTTTGTCGTGCTTCTTTAACTTCCTCTTCTTTTATAACGCGGGCTAGTGACATTTCTTCTCTGGTTAAAGAAAGCTCTTCTCTTTGTGCTTTTAATTCCGATGATTGGACGAAAACCGCTATTACAAGCCAAAAGAAAGCAAGTGGGGCAAATATTCCCGCTAATGCATCACCAATTTCATTCCATCTCATACCAAGAAGAGATGAAAGTAATTCTTCCTCAAAATTTTGATAATATAAAAAAACGATGATGGTTGTTACCCAAATTACGCTTACGCATATTCCAATGATGATAGCTGCATTTTTGGCTTGCATACTGTTGCTCGCTTCCAATCTGTTTGCAAAATCAGATATCATATCCAAGCAAACTGGGCGTACTTTTATTGGGACGTAAGAGAAAGAGTTCGAAGCCTTGGCGCAATTATCATGGTTTTTGCAACGGCCGAATGTCTCAAAAAGGCTCTTTGCGGGCTTCCGCTGCAACGCGGTATCGATGGAGCGAGCTTGGCATTCTCGGCCCATAGCCGCCGTTCGACGTCACATTTCGAAGTATCCGATTGCGGACATTCGCTGCGCTTGCAAAGGTCAATGCAGCCGAAGGTCGGCAATGCGGGACAAAATGCGCTTTCGTTGCGATTGCGACAAGGAATGCTTTGGCAGGCCAAGCGGACCCTCACTTTGAATCGCACACCTCCAACGCCTAAGCGCCCGTACCATAGGTACAATCCGTCCAGTCCTCCATCGGGACCAGAACGCTAGCGATCTCGGTCTTCGCGGTATGATTTTGGTGAAATGCCGAAAGTCCGGCTAAAGGTTCGGCTGAAGAAGGACGGTTCTCGAAATCCTGATTTATGGGCAATTTCCGAAACACTGAGACGCGTGTATTCGAGCAAGCGCTTTGCTTCGAGGAGCCTGCGCTGCCTCACAAGATCATTGGGTGAGGATCCAAGGACGTTCCGGCATATGCGAGTTAAGTGAGGCGCGGAGACACCGATCTTCTCTGCGTAATCTCCTACCGCTAAATCTTTGCTGAAAGACTGTTCTACCAGGCCACAAAAACGTTCGGCTTGCGCCTCGTGCCGCGTCAGCTGGACAGATTGTCCGACGTTCCCGACAGAGGTTTCCCGTCGCAAATCGCCGGAAATACAGGTGACGATAAGTTGGGTCAGGGACTGAAGCAATTCCGAACGCTCAACCTTCATCCCATGGTATGCCTTTCCAATTTGGGCAATAGAGGTTTCAACAAGATCAAAATTCGCAGACCGCCCGCTCGACATAATCCCACCCGATCGCATTTCCGGGCGGCCGAGCAAGTCTGCAGTGTTGCCGCCAAGTTCATTTGTCCGAAGGCTCAGGACATCGCCGACCACATCTTCCGCAAACCGGAAGCCATGAGCAACTCCCGGAGGGATAAAGAGCGCAAGCGGTTCGGAGCTAGTATGCGAAACCTCGGACATGCGGAACGAAACGCCGGGGGTCCGAAACAAGAAGACCTGTGCGAGAGATTTGTGTCGATGAAGTCGAATTGTCCAATGATGCTTGCTGCTGCGTTCTTGGATCGTTTCGTGATGAACAGGGTCGTTATAGCTGCCCGAAAGCAACTCTCCATAGAGTTCGTAGCTGGGTATCGCGCGATGAGACACTGAAATTCCTGTCTTTGATTTAGATCAATCTCGCCGAAATTGATCGGATAGTTCAAGACTTTTGTTCTTCAGTTCATCGTCGCCGACCTTTTATTGGCTACTTTAAGCAAATAGGAGACCATCCAAGGGAGGATAAAATGAAACGATTCACTCGGCTTATTGCCGGTTCCGCAACGGCGTTGACTGCCATCGCATTGTCTACGGCAGCTTATGCTCAAGAATTCACATTTTCCATTCACCACTTCCTAAGTCCAAAGGCGCCGGCACAAACTGTGCTGCTTGAGCCTTGGGTGGTGTCGGTCGAAGAAGCCTCAGATGGTCGGATCGATTTTGAGATATTTCCCGCGATGTCGCTTGGCGGTGCGCCGCCGGAATTGTACAGCCAAGTCCGTGACGGGGTCGCGGATTTGGTATGGACGCTTCCAGGCTACACGCCCGGTACGTTCCCGCGCGCGGAGGTATTTGAACTGCCCAATGTGCATATTGGCGATGCCCGTGCCACCAATCTTGCGATCCAGGAAATGATGGATGATATCGCGGCGGATTTTGAAGATGTGCACCCCATTTTGGTCCATGTGCATTCCGGCAACGCGCTGCACCTTGCCAGTGGCGAGGTCGCGTCCGCTGCCGATTTCCGAGGTTTGAAAGTGCGGAGCCCATCCCGTACCGGCGCGTGGGTGCTCGAAGCGCTTGGCGCGGAACCCGTCGGCATGCCTGTTCCGGCTCTGCCACAAGCGTTGTCCAAAAATACCGTGGACGCGGGTCTTGTGCCCTTCGAGGTGGCAATTCCACTCGGCCTAGCCGAACTCACATCGTCCTCGGTAGAGTTGGATCAGGGGGCTCGTTTCGGCACATCCACATTCCTGTTTGCAATGAACAAGGCCGCTTATGAGTCGCTGCCGGAAGACCTCCAGCAGGTGATTGACGATCATTCTGGGATGGCGCTCGCGGCGGAAATCGGGGCTGCATGGAATGGTATTGAGCCCATCGGGAAGCAGATGGCCGTGGATGCCGGAAACTCAGTGGTCTCACTGTCGGCTGAGGCGTCTGCGGAATTCGCCGAGCCCTTTGCGGCCGTCGCACAGCGCTGGGTCGAAGAGGCGAACGGATTGGGTATCGACGGGGCCGCATTGCTTGAGAAAGCTCAGGCTGCCGTCGTATCTCATACCGAGTAAGCCAAACAAAAGGGAGGGGTGGCTATGCGCATGGGTGCGATACTCAGGCGATTGATCGGCCTGTGGGCGCTGTTTGGCGGCGCCTTGCTTCTACTGATCGTGCTAGCAACCGCGATAAACGCGGCCGGTTTCACCGCGAACGCCATCGCGCGCAACTGGGGCGGTTATGTCCCCGGCCTGCCGGGATACGAGGATGCTGTGACCATGCTTGTCGGTGTCGCGGGACTTGCCATGTTCCCTTATTGCCAACTCCACGGCGGCCACGCCGCCGTGGATGTTTTCATGCAGAAAGCACCTGCATTCGCCAACCGAATTGTCACGATCATTTCCGGCCTTCTGGTGATTGCCGTCGCCCTGACCATGGCTGTGATGCTTGTCTACGGAACTCTCGATGTCCGTTCGGACAACGTCGAGACGGCCGTTTTGGGCTGGCCCGTCTGGATGTTCATGCCCTTTGCCGTTGTGTCCTGCGTACTATGGGCACTTGCCGGACTTCTTGAAACTTTCGGGTCGGAGCTTGCGTCAAATGGAGCGTGAACTCGTCGGCATCTACGGCCTTGTGGCGCTCTTTGTCCTGATCATGCTGCGTGTACCTGTCGCACTCGCGATGTTGGTGACAGGCGTCGCCGGAACCTTTGTTCTCAGCCTCGCATCGCCCTTCATCAAGTTCGGACCTTACCTTCTGCAATTCAAAACAGCGATCTGGAACTCTGTTGCCAACTACGATCTGTCGGTTGTGCCGCTCTTCGTGCTAATGGGCTTTCTCGCCGCCGAAACAGGCCTGAGCCGAGACCTTTTTCAGGGGCTGAGCGCACTGACGCGCAAAATCAAAGGTGGCGTGGCAATGGCTACAATCCTTGCCTGCGCGGGCTTTGGTGCCGTCAGTGGATCTTCGATTGCAACCGCATCGACAATGAGCCGCGTGGCCTTGCCCGAGTTGCGCAAGCTCAACTACAACGAGGGCCTTTCCACAGGAGTGCTAGCCGCAGGCGGCACACTAGGCATCCTGATCCCGCCTTCGGTCGCGCTTGTGATTTACGCGATCGTTGTCGAGGCCTCGATTATCGACATGTTCCAAGCCGCGATCATTCCTGGCATTATGGCGGTAGTGGCTTTCCTGATCGTGATCCGAATCCGTATCGCCCGTAATCCCGATCTTGCGCCCACCCTGACGCCCATGAGCGACGAAGAGGTTCGGCATGCGATCCGCCGCCTGCTACCGGTGGGCCTTATCTTCGGTTCGATTATCCTGGGCCTTGGCATGGGGCTTTTCACACCGACACCGGCAGCAGGTATCGGGGTATTCCTTATCCTGGCCTATGGGTTGGTCCTGCGCAGCTTGTCGAGTGGCGACGGCCTGACATTGGGGCGGTTGAAGGCGGCGCTTCTGGCGACGGCCAAGACCGCGTCGATGATCTATTTCATCCTGTTTTCCGCCGACATTCTCAAAGGCTTCTTCGCGCGCACCAACCTGCCCACAGCGCTGAGCGACTGGGCGGCGGCATCGGCGATGGACCCGTACCTGATCCTGTTGGCGATGCTTGTGATGCTTATCATCCTCGGCTGCTTCATGGAAAGCCTGTCGATGATCCTGGTGGTGGTGCCGTTTTTCTGGCCGGTGCTGATCCAGCTCAATGGGGGCGATTTCGTCAGCGTGGAAAACGCGGCCTTCGGGATGACGACCGACGAATTGCGGATCTGGTTTGGAATCCTTGCGCTGATCGTCGTCGAACTGGGCCTGATCACGCCGCCCGTGGGGCTGAATGTCTTTGTCATCAAGTCATTCTCGCCCGACACCAGCATCGCCACGATCTTTCGCGGTGTCGCCCCCTTCTTCGGGATCGAACTCATTCGGGTCGTCATCCTGATCCTGCTCCCCGGGCTGACATTGTTTCTAACCCGCGTTTTGTAAGGAACCCCCATGACAAAGACCGTGAAAACACAAGTGTGCATCATCGGGTCAGGCCCGAGCGGGCTTCTCCTGTCGCAACTTCTGGCCAATGCAGGCATCGCCACAATCGTGATCGACCGCAAGGATCGGAGCTATATCGAGGGGCGCATCCGCGCAGGCGTGCTGGAACAAGGCACGGTCGCTGCGCTGGAAGAGGCAGGCGCCGCCGACCGCCTGCACCGCGAGGGTCTCCTGCACGAGGGCTTCGAGCTGGCCTTCGACGGTGATCGGCATCGCATCGATATCAAGGCGCTGACCGGCAAGACCGTCACGGTCTATGGCCAGACCGAGGTGACAAAGGACCTGTTCGCAAAACGGTTCGCCGAAGCGCAGCAATTCTTTTTCAACGTCGAGGACGTGACGCCGAGCAATCTGAAATCCGACAGCCCCAGCGTGCGCTTTACCCATGAGGGTGCGCCCGTCCGCGTCGAATGTGATTATATCGCGGGTTGTGACGGGTTCCGCGGCGTGTCGCGGCAGGCGATCCCGGCTGATGTGCTGAAAACCTTCGAACGGGTCTATCCGTTCGGTTGGCTGGGGATCATGGTCGATAAACCGCCCGTCAGCCACGAACTGATCTATGCCAACCACGAACGCGGCTTTGCGCTGGCCTCTATGCGGTCCGAGGCGCGCAGCCGCTATTACGTGCAATGCGACGTCAATGATGATATTACCGAGTGGTCTGATGTTCGCTTTTGGGAAGAATTCGCGCTCCGTCTTGGCCCTGATGCGGCGGCAAAACTGCAAACCGGCCCGTCCTTCGAGAAATCCATAGCGCCGCTGCGGTCCTTCGTGGCCGAGCCAATGCGCTACGGAAACCTTTTTCTCGCCGGGGATTCTGCCCATATCGTGCCACCTACCGGTGCCAAGGGTCTGAACCTTGCTGCAGCGGATATCCGTATCTTGTCGCGTGCGCTGATCGCCCATTACAACGACAACAACGACCATCACATTGATACGTATTCAGAAAAGGTTTTGCGGCGGGTCTGGAAGGTTGAACGCTTCTCTTGGCAGCTGTCTACTTTGATGCACCAGTTTCCCAAAAATTCGCCTTTCGAAAAGCGGATGCAGCGTGCAGAATTCGATTATCTGTCGTCGTCCGAAACCGCGTCGCGCGCCATTGCCGAAAACTATGTCGGCCTACCACTGGACTAACCATGCAAGCCGTCACCCTCAACGACCAATTGATCGCCTATCGGCACCACACCGGCGGAGGTGGCCCTTGCGTGGTTTTTGCCAATTCACTGGGCAGCGATCAGAGCCTTTGGGACGGTGTCATCGCCCATCTGGGTGGTGGGTTTGACACGCTCACCTACGACCTGCGGGGGCACGGTCTGAGCGCGGTCACTCAAGACTACACGGTCGTCGACATGGCCGATGATCTAATCGCATTGATAGAAAACCTCGGCCTGCGCGATGTGATCTTGTGCGGTGTGTCGGTTGGCGGAATGGTGGCGCAGTCGGTTGCGGCACGACGTCCGGACTTGCTCAGCGCGGTGATCCTGTCCAACACAGCGGCCAGAATCGGCAGCGACACGCGATGGAACGACCGGATTGAAGCTGTCGCGAATGGCGGGATAGACAGCATCGCCGATACTATTCTTGAGAACTGGTTTGCGCCGTCCTACCGCGCGGCTAATCCAAACCTCTGGGCGCTCCATAGGGCCATGCTGTGCAGAACGCCTGCAGAGGGGTATGCCGCGACGTCCGCGGCCATTCGCGACGCGGACCTGAGTTCCGAGGTTGGAAAGATCACTGTCCCGACATTGTGCGTGGCAGGGGCGGAAGACCATTCGGTCACTCCCGATCAGGTTGAGGCTCTAGCAAAGGACATTCCGGCCGCGCGGCTCGAAGTGCTGGTCGGCGTTGGCCATCTTCCTGCGTTCGAAGCTCCCAAGGAGATGGCTGCGTTAATCGAAGAGATGGCCAAGACCGAAGCCAGTGCAGCCGAGCAGGGGATGACAACACGGCGTGGGGTTCTGGGCGATGCCCATGTGGACCGGGCCGAAGCGGCAAAGACCGACTTCGACCTCCCCTTCCAGGCCCTGATCACCGAAGGCGCTTGGGGCAGTGTCTGGTCTGATCCGTCGATCTCGCGCCGTGAACGATCCATGCTGACACTCGCCTTGCTGGCAGCTACCGGCAATTTCGAGGAAATCCCGATGCATGTACGTGCGACTGCACGAACCGGTGCGAATGCTCGCGATATTCAACAGGCCTTCCAGCATGTTGCCATTTATGCGGGCGTGCCACGGGCCAACCACGCCCTCAAACTTGCCCGGACCGCCCTGGCCAAAATGAAGAGCGAGTCCCATGACTAAACTCATCGCCTCGCGCGACCTCGACTGGCACCCGCCACCGCTTGCGCCCGCCTATCGCAGTTCGCAGCTCCGCTCACCCACTCAGGCGCGCCTGCACTACGATCCGACGACCACCGAGATGACCGGACCGAGCTTCGGCCACGACATGCTCGGTGACCTCGACGGCGATCTGATCCTCAATTACGCACAAGCAGGACAGGCCGCCATCGGTCCACGCATTATCGTGCACGGCAAGCTTCTGGACGAGGACGGGCGCCCCGTTTCCAACAAACTGATCGAGGTCTGGCAGGCCAATGCAGGTGGGCGCTATCGTCACAAGAAAGACGGATATCTGGCACCGCTTGACCCCAACTTTGGAGGCTGCGGGCGGTGTATCTCCGGGTCGGACGGCAGTTACAGCTTCCGCACCGTTCAGCCCGGACCCTATCCATGGCCCAATGGCGGCAATGACTGGCGCCCGGCGCATATCCATTTCTCGGTCTTCGGGGATGGCTTTGCACAACGTATGATCACCCAGATGTATTTCGAGGGCGATCCGCATATTGCGCTGTGCCCCATCGTGCAGGCCATTCCGAGCGACAAAGCCATCGACACGCTGGTGGCCCGGCTCGACATGGACACCACGATCCCGATGGATATCCGCGCGTACCGCTTTGACATTGTCCTGAGAGGGCGCGGCCAGACCCTCTTCGAAAACCAGATGGAGGGGCTGTAATGGCTGATCTCAAGGAATCTCCGTCCCAGACCGCTGGTCCCTATGTTCACATCGGGTGTGTCCCGACTTTCGCAGGGCTTGAGGGAATGTTCGGCGGGCAGGATCTTGGCGAGCATATGATCATGGGGAAACCCGAGGGTGTGAGGATTTCGCTGAACCTAAAGGTCATTGACGGCGCGGGCGATCCGCTGACCGACGCCATGATCGAAATCTGGCAGCCCGGCCCTGATGGTACTTTCGGCCCGACCAACGGGTTTAGCCATTGGGGCCGCCAGCCTACCGATTCTTACACAGGCGACGCCGTTTTCGAGACGTTGCTACCTGGGGCAGCTTCGGGCCAAGCTCCCCACCTGTTCGTCTGGATCGCAGCGCGCGGGATCAACATGGCGCTGATGACCCGCATCTACTTCCCGGACCACGACAACGCGGCCGATCCCGTTTTTGCCCTCACGGGAGACCGGGCACACACTCTTGTGGCCACGCCCGTGGACGGCGGTTTCACGCATGTGATCCACCTTCAGGGCGACAATGAAACGGTGTTCTTCGATGTCTGACGTGGCTGGAAAACCTTGCATCCTGTGCTGCGCGATCACCGGCTCGCTGCCGCGCAAGTCCAACAACCCGGCCGTGCCGATCTCGATCTCCGAGCAAATCGAAAGCGCCCATGCAGCTGTCGAGGCGGGCGCGACGATCATTCACGCCCATGTGCGTAATGAAGATGAGACGCCGTCGTCTGACCCCAAGAAGTTTGCGGCGCTGAAGGAAGGGCTGGAAAAGCACTGCCCTGGCGTCGTGATCCAGTTCTCGACGGGCGGACGGTCGGGCGCGGGGCAGGAACGCGGCGGGATGCTGCCCTTGCGTCCCGACATGGCGTCCCTTTCGGTGGGGTCCAACAACTTCCCCACCCGCATTTATGAAAACCCGCCCGATCTGGTGGACTGGCTGGCCAGCGAGATGACGAAATATGACATCACACCGGAGGTCGAAGCCTTCGACCTGAGCCACATTCTGCAGGCCATCGCGATGCACGAAGCCGGCAAATTGCCGGGAAAGCTCTACGTGCAATTTGTCATGGGCGTAAAGAATGCGATGCCAGCGGACAAGAAGGTATTCGACTTTTATGTGCAGTCGATGCGTGACCGCGCGCCTGACGCGGAATGGTGTGCCGCCGGGATTGGTCCAAACCAGATCAATCTGAACGAATGGGCGATTGCCGCAGGTGGGCATACTCGTGCAGGCCTTGAAGACAACGTGCGCCTTGACCGCGATACACTTGCCCCGTCCAACGCCGCCCTCATCGCGCGGGCGGCTGATCTGTGCGCAAGGCACGACCGCCCCGTCGCAACAAATGCCCAGACGAGACAAATCCTCGGGTTAAGACCCGCATGACGGACCTCTGGCAACATCCCTGGCTGAGCGGCCTTTTTGGCGACCCCGAAATGGCCGCGCTTCTGTCGCCTGAAGCTGAGCTTTCGCGGATGTTGCGCGTTGAGGCGGCATGGACCGCGGCGATTGCGCCAAAGGAAGACGAAGAGCGCATCACCAATGCGATAATGACCGCGCCCATTCGTCCCGACGACCTCACCGATGGCACAGCACGCGATGGCCTGCCGGTTCCAGACCTTGTTCGGCTGTTGAAGGCCCATCTGGAGGAGGCCGACCAACCTTGTCTCCACAAAGGCCTGACATCTCAGGACGTGATCGACACCAGCCTGATTCTGATGCTCAAGGCAGCCCTGCCTATTTTGACGAAACGGATCCGGACTTTGATTGCCGCCCTCGACGCTTTGAACCGTAGGGACGGCGCGCGGTCGCTCATGGCGGCAACCCGGATGCAGGCCGCTTTGCCGATCACTGCGTCCGACCGCATAGGCGCATGGACCCGCCCTATGCTGCGTCTTTCGGATCCGATGCAGGACATGGCGGAGCGCATGAAAATTCTGCAATGGGGTGGCCCAGTGGGCACGCGTGACCCGACTCTTCCGGCGGATACCGGAACCCGTTTTGCAGCAGCCCTTGGCTTACGCGATCCCGGTGCGGCGTGGCACAGCGACAGAAGCCTTCTGGCTGAACTCGCAGGCACCTTGTCGCGCGTGTCAGGAGCGACGGGCAAAATCGGACAAGACATCGCCTTGCTGGTACAAACCGAACCGTCAGCATTGCAACTGACCGGCACGGGCGGATCGTCTGCCATGCCGCATAAGCAAAATCCGGTGCTGGCTGAGTTGCTCGTCACGCTGGCCCGCAAGAGTGCCTCTGATCTATCGCTGATGCATCACGCGCTGGTCCATGAACAAGAACGTTCCGGTTCGGCATGGATGCTGGAGTGGATGATCTTGCCGCAAATGTTGATGACGACCGGCCGCAGCCTGACAGCTGGCCATGATTTGATTGGCTCTGTCGCTCGAATTGGAAAGGACATCTGACCTCAAGTGACCAAAGCATTGCTGCCATTTGACCGACAACTGTGGAAGCTAAGGGTCCGCTTTCACGGCTCAGGCATTTCTATTCCGAACCCGCAGCGAATGTCCGCGTCCCGCCCTTTGACGACATCCCTCAAATCTTGAACGCTCCCCCACGCTTGACTCCCCATCCCATCCCGTTACACCCACGCGCCACATTCCAACGCGGCGGAGTTTTGCCCCATGACCCTATCTCTCACCTTTCCCGGCCAGGGCTCACAATCTGTCGGCATGGGCAAGAAATTGGCAGAAACCTTTCCCGAGGCGCGCGCGGTTTTTGAGGAAGTCGACGCGGCGCTTTCCCAAAACCTCTCCACCCTCATGTTTGACGGGCCCGAGGACGAACTGACACTCACCGCCAATGCCCAACCCGCCTTGATGGCAGTTTCCATGGCGGTGGTGCGCGTGTTGGAGGCCAACGGCTTTGATGTGGGCTCGGCCTCCTTTGCGGCGGGCCATTCGCTGGGCGAATATGCGGCGCACGCGGCGGTCGGCACATTTTCATTGGCGGACACCGCAAGGCTTCTCAGAATCCGCGGTGATGCCATGCAGGCCGCCGTACCGGTGGGCGAGGGGGCAATGGCCGCCATCATCGGGCTGCAAGCTTCTGACGTCGCCGCGCTTTGTGAAGAAGCGTCTGCCAGCGGGGTCTGCCAGATCGCCAATGACAATGGCGGCGGGCAATTGGTCATTTCCGGCGCCAAAGCACCGGTCGAAGCAGCTGCCGAAGCTGCCAAAGGAAAAGGTGCCAAACGCGCACTGATGTTGCCGGTCTCTGCGCCGTTCCATTCGGCTTTGATGGCCCCTGCAGCCAACGCAATGCGCGAAGCTCTTGGCAATGTTACCGTCAACACGCCGAAAATCCCTGTCGTGACCAATGTGAATGTCGCGCCGACGTCCAATCCGGCGCAGATCGTGGAAGACTTGGTCAATCAGGTCACCGGCCAGGTGCGCTGGCGCGAAACGGTGGAATGGTTTGCGCAAAGCGGGGTCATCACGCTGGCGGAAATCGGCTCGGGCAAGGTGCTCACCGGTCTGGCACGGCGGATCAATCGGGAGCTTTCTGGCGTTGCCATTGGTACGCCAGCCGATATAGAAGCCTTTCTGGAAGCGCGCGCCTGACCGGCCGCAACAAGAGTAAAAACGGGATAATCATGATCGATCTGACAGGCAAGAAAGCGCTGGTAACCGGTGCCTCCGGCGGCATCGGCGAGGACATCGCCCGTTCTTTGCACGCCCAAGGCGCCATCGTCGGCCTGCATGGCACGCGTGAAGAGAAATTGCAGGCGCTGGCTGCTGATTTGGGTGACCGCACGCATATTCTACCCGCCAACCTGTCTGACCTGGAAGCTGTGGACGCACTGGCCGCCAAAGCTGAAGAGGTGATGGAAGGCGTCGATATTCTGGTCAACAATGCCGGCATCACCAAGGACGGCCTTTTCGTGCGCATGCCACAGGCGGATTGGGACGCTGTGATTGCGGTCAATCTGACCGCCGTTTTCCGCCTGACCAAGGCGTTGACGCACCCCATGATGCGCCGCCGCGCGGGCCGGATCATCAACATCACGTCCGTTGTGGGCGTCACCGGCAACCCCGGGCAAGCCAATTATTGCGCCTCAAAGGCCGGTTTGATCGGTTTTTCCAAGTCTTTGGCGATGGAAATCGCCTCGCGCAATGTTACGGTCAATTGCGTCGCGCCGGGCTTTATCGAAAGCGCGATGACCGAAAAGCTGAACGAAAAGCAAAAAGACGCCATTATGGGAGCAATTCCGATGAAACGCATGGGAACAGGGGCAGAAGTGGCTTCAGCGGTGTCCTGGCTGGCATCGGACTCGGCGGCCTATATCACCGGCCAGACTATTCATATCAATGGCGGAATGGCCATGATCTAGCCGTATGGCTTGTCAACAATCTGTTCTGTTCACGACAGTCTCACGCCTTTCGGCTTGCATGACGTGAACGCAACAGATAACGAACCCACCCGAACGGTAACCTTAATTGAGGGACATATTCATGAGCGACGTTGCAGACCGCGTAAAGAAGATCGTTGTCGAGCATCTGAGCGTTGATGCTGAAAAAGTATCTGAAGGCGCCAGCTTTATCGATGATCTGGGCGCAGACAGCTTGGACACAGTTGAACTCGTCATGGCATTTGAAGAAGAGTTTGGCGTTGAAATTCCAGACGATGCCGCTGAAACCATTTTGACAGTCGGCGACGCGGTCAAGTTCATCGAAAAGAACGCAGCCTGATTTTGGATGAGTTGCGCTCAGGCGCAACTCTCTTTCTTGCTCTTTAGAAACACACTTAATCATGCGCCGCGTCGTAATCACAGGCATCGGAATGGTATCGCCCTTGGGGGCGGATGCGCAAACCACGTGGAAAAACCTGCTCGCCGGAAAGTCCGGTGCCGGGCGTATCACGCAATTCGATACCGATGATTTGGCAGCGCAAATTGCGTGTCGCTTGCCCTTTGGCGACGGTACCGACGGCACATTCAATGCTGATGATTGGATGGAGCCCAAAGAACAGCGCAAGGTGGACCCGTTTATCGTGTACGCGATGGCGGCTGCGCAACAGGCGCTCGATGATGCCGACTGGCATCCGCAAAGCGACAAAGATCAGACATCGACCGGTGTTTTGATCGGTTCGGGCATTGGCGGTATCGAGGGCATTGTCGAAGCAGGTTATACGCTTCGCGACCGTGGACCACGGCGCGTATCGCCCTTTTTTATCCCGGGCCGCCTGATTAATTTGGCTGGCGGGCAGGTTTCCATCAAGCATGGGCTTCGTGGTCCCAACCACTCGGTCGTTACCGCATGCTCAACGGGCGCACATGCCATTGGTGATGCGTCCCGGCTGATTATGTTTGGAGATGCCGATGTGATGGTTGCTGGCGGCACGGAATCGCCGGTCAGCCGCATTTCGCTCGCCGGATTTGCTGCCTGTAAAGCCCTGTCGACGAACCGCAACCATGAGCCAGAAAAAGCATCGCGTCCTTATGACCGCGACCGTGACGGGTTTGTGATGGGTGAAGGATCCGGCGTGGTCGTTCTTGAAGAGCTGGAACACGCCAAAGCGCGCGGCGCACGGATTTACGCTGAAGTGGTCGGATATGGCTTGTCCGGCGATGCCTATCATATCACCGCCCCCTCAGAGGATGGTGAGGGCGCTGGCCGTTGCATGAAAGCGGCGCTGAGAAACGCCAAGCTGGAGCCGTCTGATATTGACTATATCAATGCCCATGGCACCTCCACGATGGCCGACACCATTGAACTTGGTGCGGTTGAGCGCATGCTCGGTGATCATGCTAGTGAGGTTTCCATGTCGTCCACCAAAAGCTGCATCGGGCATTTGTTGGGGGCGGCGGGTGCCGTGGAGGCGATTTTCTCCACACTTGCCATTCGCGATCAAATTGTGCCGCCGACGATTAACCTCGACAACCCCGACGTGGAGAGCGCGATTGACTTGGTTCCCCATCAGGCGCGTGAGCGTGAGGTCAACGTTGCATTGTCCAATTCCTTCGGTTTTGGCGGCACCAATGCAACTTTGGTGTTGAAACGATTTACGCCATAAAAAACGCACGTTTTCGCCACATTCCACCCTCAATCGGTGGGGGCGTGGCGATGCAAGCATGAGGCGAATGCGATAGCTTTTTCCACGTCAGTTGATTCGAAGCGTTCTAACCAATTTCAGAGGTTCTGGTTTGAGTGATCCAGTAAGATTTGGCCGCGACGCGGACGGTAATGCTCAGAGCGCGGGCCAACCTTCGCCCCAACAACAACAAGCTTACGGCAAACGGCGGCGCAAGAACCGGGTTGCGCGCAATCAGTTCGTCGTTTTTTTCAACTTCCTGTTTTCCTCATTGGTTTTCTCCATGATGGCGCTTGGCGCGGCTCTTTATTTCGGCAAAGTGGAGTTTGAGTCAGTTGGCCCGCATGATGTTGGGGCCACTTACACGGTGCGCGCCGGTGCCAATGTCGCGCAGATCGCCAATGGTTTGCGCCGAGAGGGTTTGATCTCCAACTCGCGGATTTTTGAATATGGCGTTCGCGCCTATCGAAATGAGAATGATCTGAAAGCCGGTGAATATGACATAGCCGCGGGTGCGTCGATGAAAGAGATCATGGACAAGCTCGTTGAGGGTAAGGCAATTTTATACCCGCTGACGGTTGTCGAAGGTTGGACGGTCTTCCGCGCCATCGAAGAGATCAAGGCCAACGAGTTTCTGACCGGTGAGGTGCCGACGGAATTGCCGCCGGAGGGCAGCTTGATCGCCGATACACAAAAATTTGGCCGCGGAACCGATCGCACCGAACTTATTGCCAGAATGCGGGCCCAGCAAGAGCGCATTGTCAGCCAGATATGGGAAAAACGGAACCCCGACCTCCCCGTTGAGACGATGGAAGAATTTGTGACGCTGGCTTCAATAGTCGAGAAAGAGACAGGGGTTGCCGAGGAACGCCCGCGCGTGGCTGCCGTTTTTGTCAATCGGCTCAACCGTGGCATGCGTTTGCAGTCCGACCCGACAATCATTTATGGAATATTCGGCGGTGAGGGGAAACCGTCGGATCGCCCGATCTACCGGTCTGACATCGACACGCCCACTGATTACAACACCTATACCATCAATGGTCTGCCGCCCGGGCCCATCGCCATACCGGGGCGCGCGTCGCTCGAGGCCGTGGCCAATCCAGCCCAGACAAATGACCTCTATTTTGTGGCCGATGGTACGGGCGGGCATGCGTTTGCAGAAACGCTTGAGGAGCACAACCAAAACGTGGCGCGCTGGCGCCAGATTGAGCGTGAGCGTGAAGCGCAATCACAAGACAATTCGGGTAACTGATATTTGACGAAACGAACCCAGAGCATGACCGGTTTCGGCTCAGCGCAGGCATCCCATGATGATCTGGCTTGTCGATGTGATATTCGCTCTGTCAACGGCAAAGGCCTGGATATCAAGCTGCGGTTGCCATCGGGTCTGGAGGCGTTGGAAGCGCGCATCAAAAAGCACGTGTCCGAACGTTTGACGCGCGGCAACGTGCAGCTGTTTCTCGCCGTGGATCGTCTTGGCGCGAAAGATCGGGTTTTTATCGATATGGCGTTGCTGCGTTCATTGCACAGCCAAGCCTTGGCCGCCTGTGAGGAACTCAACATCGCGCCACCGACAAGTGATGCGCTTCTGGCGCTGCGTGGCGTGATCACTGCTGACGACGGCAACGCCGGTTTTGATGCCGGTGATGACAGGCTGACCGACATCATCATGCAAGCAGTGGATGATGCGCTGTCGCAATTGGTCGCTGTGCGAGAAAAAGAGGGGCAGGCTTTGGTCGGCATTCTCGATGAGCATCTGGCCTCGATCATGGACTTAATCGGTCGCGCCACTATTGACAAGGATAGCCAGCCCGAGGCGATAAAGTCGCGCTTTCAAGACCAATTGGGTGCTCTTTTGGCCTCTGACGTGACCGTTGAACCGCAGCGCTTGGCTGGTGAAGTGGCTATCTTTGTCACAAAGGCCGATGTTCGCGAAGAGATTGATCGATTAAAGACCCATGTGGCGGCTGGTAAAGCGCTTCTCGCCGAGGGGCATGCGATCGGCCGACGTCTCGATTTTTTGACCCAAGAATTCAACCGTGAAGCCAATACGCTTTGTTCAAAGTCAGCGTCCAAAGGTTTAACGGCGATTGGCCTTGAGATGAAGGCGGTCATTGATCAAATGCGCGAACAGGTTCAAAACCTGCAATAGTATTCTGGGGGGTGTCATCATGGTTGACGCAAATCGCTTTGGTATTCAACGGCGCGGTTTGATGCTCGTCCTCTCGTCGCCCTCTGGCGCGGGGAAATCCACCATTGCCCGCAATCTGCTTGAGCAGGATGACGATTTTGAGCTGTCAGTCAGTGTGACGACACGTGGCCGCCGTGCCAGCGAAATCGAGGGGGTGCACTACCGCTTTATCGATGAAAAGACCTTTTTGCGTATGCGAGACGATGATGAGTTCATCGAGTATGCACAGGTGCACGGCAATTACTATGCTACCCCGCGTTCCCCGGTAGAAGATGCCATGAGCGATGGGCGCGACATGCTATTTGACATCGATGTGCAAGGCGGGTTGCAGATGATGGAAAAGGTTAGGGCTGATGTTGTCTCCATCTTCATCTTGCCGCCTTCAATGGATGAGTTGGAGGCCCGCCTGAACCGCCGCGCGGAAGATGCGCCAGAAGTGATTGCCAAGCGGCTCGTCAATGCGCGCGAGGAAATCGGCCATTGGCGTGATTATGATTATGTGATCATCAATGATGATTTGAATATGGCTTTCGAGGCAGTCCGCTCCATCATCATGGCGGAACGCCTCAAGCGCGCCCGCAGACCGGGCCTTTTTGGTTTTGTCGACGACCTCTTGGGCAAGTAAGCGCCCGGTCGTCAGGCTCCTTCCGCAAACCTATTGGCCAAAGTGCAGAACTCTTCAACGCTGAGCGTTTCAGCACGACGGGTAGGTTCAATGCCTGCACGCTCAAGCAGCATCTGCCCGCCGACGGCCTTTAGGCTCTGCCGCAGCATTTTCCGCCTTTGGCCGAAAGCATGTTTTGTGATGGTCTCCAATGCTCGAAGCGGCACATCAATGGGTGTTTCGCGCGGGACAAAATGCACGACCGATGATGTTACCTTCGGCGGCGGCCAAAAAGCCTGAGGCGGTACGTCAAAGGCAATGGTCGGATTTGTACGCCATTGCGAGAGCACGGCAAGACGCCCATAGCTGCCGGTTTCGGGTTCGGCTGTGATCCGCATGGCCACTTCGCGTTGGAACATGAGTGTCATGGATCGGTAATAGGGCGGCCATCTTTGCGTTGTGAGCCAACGCGTCAGCAGTTCGGTGCCGATGTTGTACGGAAGGTTGGCGACAAGGGCGGTGTTCTGATCGGCAAGGGTCGAAAAGTCAGTCGCAAGGGCGTCACCTTCAATAATGTGCAACCGACCCGGATAGTGTGCTGCGATATCTGCGAGAGCGGGAAGCGCGCGCGCATCCCGCTCGACGATGGTGACTTCTCGGGCGCCTGCCATGAGGATAGAGCGGGTGAGTCCACCGGGCCCCGGGCCCACTTCAATCACACGGCGATCAGATAAATCACCGGCCGCTCGGGCGATCTTTGACGTTAAATTGAGATCGAGCAGGAAGTTTTGTCCGAGCGTCTTTTTCGCGACCAACTTATATTGATCGATAACCGCGCGTAGGGGCGGCAATCCGTCGACAACCATGTCCTTGCCGCTTGTCACGCGACTTTTGCCTCGGCCAAGGCCATGGCCTCGCATGCACGTAGGGCAGCAATGAAGCTGTCAGGCCGTGCCTTTCCTGTTCCGGCGATATCAAAAGCCGTGCCATGGTCGGGTGACGTGCGAATAAAGGGCAGCCCGAGCGTGATATTGACGCCGTCATCAAAAGCTAATGTCTTGGCCGGGATCAGCGCCTGATCATGGTACATGCAAATGGCCACATCATAGCTTGCCCGCGCGGCTGCATGAAACATTGTGTCCGCGGGTAGGGGACCGCGCACCTCAATCCCTTTTGTCCTCATCGCTGCGATCGCCGGGGCGATCAGTGCGTCATCCTCGTTACCCAACGCGCCGCCTTCGCCCGCATGCGGGTTAAGACCAGCGACAACAATTTTGGGTGATGGAACGCCAAACCGTGCCTTGAAGTCAGCATTGACGATCTCAATTGTCGCCTCAATATCCGCACGGTGCAGTTCATTAGGCACACATGCCAACGGAATATGGATGGTCACGGGGACAGTTTTCAGATCTGGCCCTGCAATCATCATCACCGGGCGTGACCGCTTTGGATCGATCTTTTCTGCCAACGCACCCAAAAACTCGGTGTGACCGGGATAGCCGAAACCGGCATCATAAAGCGGCTTCTTGGCGATGGGCGCGGTGACCATCGCGCTGAATTCACCGCCTACAATACCGTCAACGCAGCGCTCAATAGCCTCAATGATGCCTTTGGCATGTGCGGTCGTCGGCTCTCCGGGCTGTTCGGCAAAACGCTCTGACAAAGCGATAACTGATAGCACCTTGTTGTCCGGAGAAGTGAAAGCTCCCGCACCAGCAATTGGCAACACGTCGAGCGCCAGACCAAGCGCGCTGGCGCGCGCCGAAAGTTGGTCCGGATCACCCAAACAGGCAAAAGGCGGCAGTGCTGAGCCTTCGGTCGCAACGGCGGCAAGTATAATATCAGGCCCAATGCCGGAAGGATCACCGCAGCTGACAGCAATTGGTTTTGAAAGGCCTTGCGTCACCTTGTCGGTCAGCGCCGTTCGATCCGCGCTGTTTCCCGCAATTGACGCAGGAACGCAGCGCCGGCATCGCCGCCATCGGCTTCCAGGGCTTCGGTTGAGAATTCCAGTTGGGCAACCCGATCATCGCTCACGGAACGTGCGCGGCAAACCACAATAAATTCTGCGCCCCGCGCTGTTTCGCGCACCCGGGTCGTCTCACCGGTTTTCAACCCTGAAACAAATTCCTTCCAGTCACTCGGAAGTTCCAGTTCGAGACGTCGGCCAAGATCACGCACAGACACATCACGTAAACCTTGTGCCAGTAAAACGGTCTGGTCGCAGCTCGTTACCCGACCCCGCATATTGTTGGCTTCCTGGACACGTGCGCGCATGCTGGCCCGTGCATTTTGTGGAACGACGAAAATGACCTGCTGAAGTATATATTCCGTTGAGGTAGGTTTTTGGCCTCCCTGTTCCAACATCTTGGCAACGACATCCTGTTCGCTCATCAAGTCGCCGCCGGTTGCACGCTCACGCGCCCGCAATGTCTGGCTCCAACCGATTTGGTTGCGGATGAACTCTTTGAAGTGTTTCGTTGTCACGCCGGACTGGTTCAAGGCATTGTTCAACTGCCCAACGCTCAAATTGTTGTTGCGGGCGAAATTGGCATACGCGTTGTCGACCATCGAATCGGGGATGCGAATGCCGGCTCGGCGTGTCGCATCGCGTTTCAGCGCCTCTTCGGTGAGCTGTTCCACTGCGACGCTGTTCAGATTTCCGGAGCGACGCTGCAGGCGCAAAAAGGCAACGCGGCGCGAGATATCGTAGCTGGTCACAACCTCATTGTTGACGATAACACGGACCTCTGAGGCATGTGCGGTGACGATCGGGGAATTCAGTCCGACTGTTGCCATGCCAAGCGCAATAACGCCTGACAGGACCGCACGACGAAGAGACGGTGCTATGCATCCGACGGTTTTCGTATTCATGCCAATTCCTCCACTCCCAGTTGTGGTGTACCCGACCCTACAATTTTGCCGCAAGTTGCGGTCGGGGGACAAGCCATTTTCGCAAACTTAGGCGACAGCGAGGCGACCATCACAAAAATCTTAAAACAGGCTGCTTGAGGCACCACCAAAGTCGCCGATGGTTTTGAGCGAGAAGCGAAGCGTGTAATTCTCATTGAGCTCATCTGTCGAGGTCCGGTCACGGGTATAACCAAATTCAAAGACAAAGCATTCATCGTCATACATCAAGCCGATGCCGTGACGGTCAACCGAACCCAGAGCCACATCATAGGTCGCGAAGCCGGAAACGGTCCAAAACTCTCCAACGCCTACGGCCGCACTTCCCGTGACCTCCTCCCGCAATTCGGAGAACGCATAGGTTGGCTGCGCTTCTTGACGGGCATAGTCAAGTGAAGCGTCCAGCACCTCGTTTTTAAATGAGACACCGGCGTCTACCCGCCTCACCTGGAATGTTTGTTCGTCAAAGCGACCGCCGACACTCGCGCCAAACCCGCTTGGCGTTTGTATTGCGAGCGAGGCGACAAAGTCAGACACATCGGATTCCAAGCCTGAATCTGCGCCGGCATTGACGAAGTCGGCTTGAGCAAACGAGTTTACACCCGCCAGATGATAGGATTGACCGAATACGCCATCAATCACGACGCCATTGGCAAATGAGCCGGTATAGCGAAGGCCCACATTGGCCCGTGTGCCCCCTTCAACGCGGTCAAAACCGGAAAACTTGTCGCGGGCAAACAGGTTTGATGTGTCGAAAACAAAACTCTGCGCATCTTCGTTTGGTAAAGTGCCCGCGCCTGTTTCATTGGGACGAACATAAATCTGACCTATCGGTTCCAGAACATGCGCCGCACTTGTCGATGAGAAGAGGATGGGCCACCGCACTTCCATGCCGGCCGTAATCATCCCGCGGAAATAGGTTTCATTGTCGGTGAAGTTGGCACCTGTTGAACTGATGTCACCTGGATCTAGGGCATCAAAATAAAAGGCGTCGCCCTGTGCGGCCAAGAGTGGTGTTGTAACAAGGCCGCCCGATGACACAAACTGCCGGTCCCACTCCACATCGACCGAGGTGCGTCCGTTAAACCCGTCCAGGCCAAAGGTACTGAAATTGTCGGCACCTGCGGACGCGCGTTGGTCCACATCGTCGCGTAGATTATTGCGCGAATTGACGGTAAAACTCAGATTACCGCCGGCGACATTCTCAACCGTGCGTTCATAATCGACACTGGGCAGAACCGCTGACTGGCGCGCATCATTGCCGCCTTCCGTTGATTCCTGCAGATCATAGTTCATGAACCGGCTGTCGAAATAGCTGCGGTCATCAAGGCCGGTTAAATAGATTTCGTTTCGCTGAACGAAACTGTTGAAGCCGTTAATAGCATAGGTTCGCGAGAAGTTTTTGTCGCTTTGCAACAAACCCTTCCAGCCGAACACCCAGCGCGGATTGATTTCAAATCGACCGCTCGTTCCTACCATCCCACGATTGACATGTTGCGCATCGACCTGATCGGCCTCGAACGCATCGGGTTGCAATTGATGAATGCCCGCAATCTTCAGATTGTACTGGCCGTTTTCCAAACGGTGACGCCACTCTGCCTCGCCCAAAAAGCCTTGGCGGGTGTAGCCCGTGCTGCGGAATGTAACATCATAATGCGGTGCCAGCGCCCAAAAGAACGGAACCTCGGCGCTGAAGCCAAGTTGGTCGCTGTAGCCGAAAGTGGGAGCGAGAAAGCCGGTCTTGCGCCGCACTGTCGGGTCGGCGGTGGTGAAAACTGGGACATATGCCAACGGAATGCCCAAAAACTCAAAGCGGGCATTTTCAAACCGGATGGTCTTCTCTTCGCCATTCCAAATGATTTTTTGTGACTTGATCTGCCAGACGGGCGGTTTTTCGGGGCGTTCCTCACAAGGTTCGCACGCCGTATAAATACCATTGTTGAATATGGTGACGGTACCATTTTGACGTTCTGCGCTTTCTGCTGCAAACCGGGTGTTTTGCGGTGTGATAACGCGCAAGCCGTTCACGAAGCCATTGGCAAAATCGTCAGTGATATCGAGTTCGTCGGCGAGCGTTCGTGTCCCGTCGGGTTGCAAGAGCTCGACATTGCCCTGTGCAATGAGGCGTCCGGTTGCCTCCACATAGGTGACGCGGTCGGCGACCAAACGGTTGCCATCATATTCGATACGCACATCGCCGCTGGCGGCAACCGTCCCCGTCTCATTGTCGTAAATCAGGTCATCGGCTTGCAGGAGCAGCTGCGCGTTGGGGTCAGCGCTGATACCAAGCTCGTCGGCCGACTGGGCGTGAAGGGGTACGGGCGTGCCAACGAAGGCGCCAAAGCCCAACAGCGCGCATAGCGCAACGGTGCTGCGCATGGCTATGCGACCACCCTTGGTGCGTTGCAGCAGCATGTGTCCCCTAATGCTCATCCATCCTCACGAAACAGCAGATACGTTAACGACGACATTGCTGCAACAAATACCGGGATCCAAGCCGCAAGAACCGGATGAATAATCCCGGCACTCCCGAAGGATTTGGTAAATTCTACGAGCACGTAAAGCACGAAGCCACAGGCGATGCCACCCAGAATCATCGTCGCAGACTGACCAAAACGCACAAACCGCAAAGATACGGTCGATGCAATCATGGTCATCGCCACCAGAAGTAGCGGAAGGGCCACAAGTGCATGAAATTGCATCCTGAAAGGGAATGCTGCAACGCCAAATGATTCTGCGGTGCTGATCTGTCGAGGCAGCGTATAAACCGACACCATCTCAGGCGGCAGAAGCGCCTCGGCAATGATGGTGGGATCAAGGTTCGTGGGCACAAATATCACTTCATTGGTCTGTGGTGCTTCCCCCGCCTTGGTCGTGGTCACGACACGCAAAACCCATCGCTTTTCGCGCAGATCCGCCACTTTTGCATCATGGCGCTCTTTCATCGCGCCGTCTGGCGACATGCGCATGAAGGTCGCGCCGACAAGGCGTGCCTGACCATTGTGGTTGGCCGAACGCTGTGCGTTAATCACCCAAATGTCGTCGCTTTGCGTGTCGGGTTGCCGCAGCCAGGGGGCTTTTTGCGCCAACAAACTGTTTTGGGTCGACGTTCCCCGCCATTGTCCTTCGATTTGCGTGGCTCGGGAAAATCCCTCCGCCGCAAGCGGATTAATAACCAGGACGAATAACGCGCCGACGAAAAACGCGCACAACCAAGTGGGCCGCAGAAATGCCCAGGCCGACACACCGCTTGCCCGCGCCACGACCAATTCATATTTCCGGTTAAGGCCGATCAAGGTGGCCACGGTCGCAAAAAGCATGATGAATGGCACCGCGATCTGGATGATCATCGGCACGCGCATCGCAGAGACAAGCAAAGCTGCGCCGGCGGTATAGTCCGGCAACTGGCTGGTCCGGTTGGAGAATTCGGTAAAATCAATCAGCAGCGCAATCGAACCGATGCCCAACACGAAATAAAACGTATTGGCCAGCAGGCGGAAGAAGATATAGCGCTGCAACGTTGAGGTCATCAAGGTGAGGCCTTTGCCTGAAACCGCGCACGCATGTGCCCCACGATACGCCCCGCATGATAGCCGAGCGTCTCGTGCGCCTTGAACTCGATCCCGCGCAGGAACATGAAAAGGCCCAGCGCGATCCCAAATAACGGAATTCCGGCCAGTACAAAGGCTAAATCTGGCGTGTCCTTGGTTTCATTATACGCAAAATAAGTGGCCCAGCGGTATAGCATGCCCCCGCCGAAGGCCATAAACATGGCGATGCCGCCGGATGTGCGATGCGACTGTGGCTGGCCGATAATCGCCAGTGCCACCAGAGCGAACAAAAATGGCATCAGCCATTCGGTGAAGCGTTTTGTCAATTCCGCCCGCGCCTGGCCCGGCCAACGCTGGGCAAACTTATCATCGGCCGGGACATTGAAAAGATACAAGGTATCCTGCTCATGGAGGAAATAGGTTGCCTCGCCGCCGGTTGACCCGAATTGCGCCAGGCTTAAGGCATAAGCATCAAAACGGATGATCGAGACATTACCGGTTGCCGTATCACGCCGGTGGATCTGACCGTCTGTCATGGCGAGCGCCTCTGTTCCATTTACCTCGGTGACCATGGCGGATTGCGCGAAATAGTTCAGTTGCGATCCTTCTTCGCGCGTATCAGATATCATCAAGCCGATGAGGCGTCCGTCCGGGTTCTTTTGATCCACATAGATAACAAGGCCGCGTTCAGGGCGCTCAAAACGCCCCTCCGTAATAAATGAGGTCAACAAATCACTGCGCGCATTGACGACAGTGTCGCGCACGGCCCGGTTTGAGGCCGGTTCAATGAAGTGATTGGAAATAAGAATGAAGGCCGACGCCAGTGATGCTACAAACAGCACCGGGCGCAATATCGCCACTCGGCTGACACCCGCGCTGGCGACAACCGGTAGCTCACTGTCGCTATTGAGTGCGTTGAACACATTGACGACACCGATCAAAATACCGAACGGCAGCGTAATACTGATCAACTGGGGCGTCAGATAGGCCATAATCGTCAGAAAAACGAAGGCTGACTGCGCAGTGCCTGTCGCAAAATCAATCCGCGTCACGGCCTGAGTGACCCAGACAACGGCCAACATGGCGGCGAATGCCCCAAAAGACGCCGTAAACACACGCCTGAAAATGTACAGCTCAATGGTATTCAAATGCTGTGCCCGTTCCCATGTATGGCGGTCAAACCACAGTTTTGCCAAATGCCCAAGGCACGGATTTGATCTTCTCGATCAACGTTCCGTTAACAATATGTCACGGTGCGCTAAATGTTCGCAAACAGGTTTGGTTAACAAGCTTTGAAGTCAACCGCTTGCGAAGCATCGCGTTCCTTGCCAAACGGTGAGTAATCGACCCAACATCATGTGGGCTATCAAGAAAAAAGGTCACCTATGTCAATCCTACCAACCATCGCCTTTGCCAAACCTGCCAGTGTCAAGAAAGGCACCGTGGTCATTTTCGCCGCGCAAGACGCTGACATTGTCGAAGAAGGTGCGGATATCGATCCATCCGGCGTTCTTGCACGCGCCGCCGAAGCGGCCAAATTCAAGGCCAAGAAGAAATCCACCTTTGAGGTTCTGGCACCGCACGAAAGTGCTGCCGATCGCGTCATTGTCATAGGTTTGGGCAAAACGGACGAGCTCACTGTTTCCGATTGGTTGGCCTTGGGCGGTGTGACCAAAAAAGCGGTCGGCGACGCGGTAGCCATTACAGTTTTGGGCCATCATTTGATGGGTGCCGAGGAGGCCTCGACGCTAGCGCAGGGCTTCTTTTTGCGTTCCTACAGCTTCAAGAAGTACAAGAAGACTAAGAAAGATGACGACAAGGACGAGCCCAAGGCGCAGAAAGTCACGATCCAGTGCGCCGATGCGACAGCTGCCAAAAAGCGCTGGGCCGACGATGAGGGCGTGGCCAAGGGTGTCATGCTCGCACGCGATCTCGTCAATGAACCTGCCAACATTTTGGGGCCCGAAGAGTTTGCCAGCCGTGCCCGAGGGCTCGAAGCGCTCGGCGTTGACGTTAATGTGCTCAGCGAAAAGGAAATGACCAAAATGGGCATGGGCGCGCTCTTGGGCGTCGCGCAGGGCTCGGTACGCCCGCCGCAACTGGTCGTCATGAAGTGGAATGGCGGCAAGGTGAAAGACAAGCCCATTGCCTTTATCGGCAAAGGCGTGACCTTTGATACCGGCGGCATTTCCATCAAGCCTGCCGGCGGCATGGAGGACATGAAGGGCGACATGGGCGGCGCCGCGGCGGTGACAGGCCTGATGCACGCGCTGGCAGCCCGCAAAGCCAAGGCCAATGTCATCGGCATCATCGGCCTTGTGGAGAACATGCCAGACGGTAATGCCCAGCGCCCCGGCGATATCGTCACGTCCATGTCAGGCCAAACCATCGAAGTGATCAACACCGACGCGGAAGGCCGCCTCGTGCTCGCCGACGCGCTGACTTACTGTGCGCAAGAATTCAAACCGCAATTCATGATCAATCTGGCAACGCTCACAGGTGCGATCATGGTGGCGCTTGGCAAGCATTATGCGGGCCTGTTCTCCAATGATGATGAGTTGGCCGGCCAGATCAACGAGGCGGGCATCTCAACGGGCGAAAAAGTCTGGCGCATGCCGATCGGCCCGGAATATGACAAGATGATCGATAGCACCTTTGCCGACATGAAGAACATCGGCGGGCGCTGGGGCGGGTCGTGCACCGCAGCCCAATTCCTCAAGCGCTTTGTTGGTGAAACGCCATGGGCGCATCTGGATATTGCGGGCACGGCCATGTCGTCACCGGCCAATGATATCAACACATCCTGGGGTTCGGGCTTTGGCGTGCGCCTGCTCGACCAGATGGTGCGCGACGCATACGAGGGCTGAGCAGGGCCGTGACCGAAGTCACCTTCTACCATCTGACCGAAACCGCACTGGACGATGCCTTGCCGGGCCTCGTCGTCAAGGCGCGCGAGCGCGGATGGCGGGTGACGGTGCAGGCAGAAGATGAGACCGCCGCGCAAGAACTTGACGCGCTGTTATGGTCGTTTGATCCGGTCTCATTTTTGCCGCACGGGCGCGATGGGGATGTGCCGCAAGAAGACCATCCGGTCTTTGTTACCGCAACGTCAGACAATCCCAATAAGAGCGCCATGCGTTTCGTGATCAACCGGTGCATTTTGCCCACTGACCTTACGCCTTTTGAACGGGTCGCCCTGATGTTTGACGGGAAGGACATGGATGTGGTGGCCGACGCGCGCGAGAAGTGGAAGCACTTGAAGACCCAAGGCCACGCGCTCGCCTATTGGAAACAGACGCCGGAAGGCAAATGGGAGAAGGCGGCCTAGATGATCAAGCTAATTGGGGCAGCAATCTTCGCAGTCGGCGCAGTTTTGGTGTGGGGGTTCCCTTCTGCGTTCGAATATTTCAACAATTTCGAGATCGGCAAGTATCGCATTTATGGCGAGCGGATCGGCCATGTGCCGATCAACCAATTGTCGCTGGGCCGCCTGGACACGCCGATTGTCATCAAAGCTACCGGCATGGCCGAAATCGAGCGTGAAAACCCTGGCGCCACCACGGAGCTTGAGCTTGCCATATTCAGGCAGGGCAGTGACGGTCGGCGCGGCGCACCGGTCTATTTGAGCCCGATTGCTTTCCGGTTGGCGGAGGCGGGTGGGGAAGACGACCAGCCGACGCGCGAGACGGCCCCGGTCACTCTGTCCTCCATCATTTCGCTGGAAGACGGACTTTACGGCATCGAAACCCGTGATGGCGCGACCAGTGATTTGAAACTGGTACATGTCGACATCACGCTGACCGGCCGCGCGAAGGGCGACGCCAATGGCTATGCGCCGATCGGTTATGGCCTTCTCGTCGCCGGCGTTGTGGTCTTCTTTTTTGGCCTCATGGACCATGCCATGTTTCGCTCACGCGATGACGATGACGATGACGATGATGATGACGAAGACGACGACGATGACGATGATGATGATGATGATGACCGGCCCGGAAAACGCAAAAAACGCCGCCGCAGGGCATCAGAAATAGGCCGCCGCATCCCCGTCGACACACCCAAGCCCAAAGAAAAAGAACCGGCAAAACCCACCCGCAAATGGGGCAGGGGCGGCGCGGAGTAGGGCGCTTGTTTGGGGCAAATAATGCTGGTTAGGTAGACGCGGCAAGAAGGCAAAAGGTGGGGATGGGGTGAGCGATCGATGATCAGATTTTCTAACTTTAAAATGATGACAGCTGCAGCTGCGGTGTTTGCCTTTTTTGTATCAACAGTTCTACAATGGTACGCGCTCAACAAATCGTTGGAGGTATCACGCGAACAGACTTCGGTTATAATCCACTTGTCACTTCTTGAGAGGTGGGAGAACAATGTCAGTTTCTCAGATATCGAACGCGCCATTGTTGAAAGTGAATTTTCGTACAATGGAAAACCAACCGCTGATCACACAGGTTTTGGCTGGTTGGAGATCAATGCGTATTTGAATTTTTTTGACAATCTGGCGGTTTACGAGATGAATAGTATTGTCCCTTTTGAGATAATTGACGCCTCGTTTGGAGCCGTTATTACCGAGTTGTATTTAAGTGGTCAAATTCGGGATTATGTAAATAAAATGAGAAGTAATGGCGGTCAGGAAAGAGCTTTCGCAAACTTAGAGCGGCTGGCCTTGAAAACAATTGCCGTTCCGTCAAATAAGAGGCATGTCGAGGAGTATAGCGTTGGATTTACTCGTTGGTAGGTATTTTTGCTTTGTGCTTGCATTCGCATTTGTAGGCGGAACAGCCAAAGCGGATCAAAAATGCGAGCACCCTGGCGGCACTCGGTATTCGACCGATATGCAAACTGATTTGGGATTTGCAGGCGGTGGTGATGGCGAAAGTAACGCGCTCGAACAACAATTGGCGCGCTCGGCTGGCGGTGCTCCGGAAGGTGCTCGTCGTTCGCTGCCAACCACCATAATCTCCGACTTTGATGTGTTTGAACGTGATATAAGTTTGAATGTCGATGACAATAATCGTTTAGAAAAACTAATCGAACGTGCCAGCGTGAGCGTGGAAGTTGTCATAGTATCGATTGAGTATAAAAACGAATTTGCTGAGTCTGCTCCAACGGTGCACGAATTAGTTCGCAACCACCTGCGTGAATTATTGAAGGGATTTCCGAAACAAGACAACAGGGTCTGCATTCAAGTATCGGGCAACGATTTGTTGCACAATCATTTCCGCGTTACCTATTCGGTCTATCTCAACCCCTCATGAACTTATTCACACAGTTCAATCAGCTTGGATAATAGTTCGGCCGCCTGAGGTTGGGCCGATGCGGAGGCAACTTCAATGTTTATTTCTGCCGCTCGGATCGCCTTTGGGCAGTCTTCCAACCGAAACTCTGCAATTGCAATGCCCACCCACGCATTTGCTTGGTGGGGTAGCAACTCGGTGGCTTTGTACAAGAATTCCAGCCCTGAAACGATATCCTCTCTAGTAGACTCATCATCAAAAACCAGTGATTGCCCGATGCCGTTGTGTAGCTGCGCGAGGGCGCGTCTGCTGCTAACTGCGCTCAGTTTGGAGATCGCGCCGTTCGGAATTGCAGACAATTGTCCAGCCTCGGGCGTTTCTGTCCAGCGATAGATAATGGTTGCTGTATTTGCGGCAACCGTTTGTTTCAGCATCTTAGTTGTGTCTACCAAAGACATGCTTTTCTTGACACTTTCGTGAAACAGTTCTTCGTCGACTAGTGCCATGGCTTCAAGCATATGGGGCCGCTCATCTTCATCTGGTGAACCAATAAAGCTGTATTGTGCCGCCCATTCCTCAACTTCCTGAATCTCACTTGCAAGTTGGTTGATCGCGCGGTTGTGCAGTGGGCACTCTTCTCCAAGGTCCTTATTGCGGAGAAGCGGTGTCCAGCGCCATTCTGGCGTCGGATCGGATGCGTGGATAAAGCGTTCCATGTCGATCACAGCCTTAGCGGCCTCATGGTGACTAAAGAAAAACGAACGGCAAACCAAAGGATACCGTTTGAGGATGTTATCGTCGCCCATAAAGGCTCCGTCTGCTTCGATGAACTTCACAAGCCTGTCAAGAATATCAAAGAACAGATTGGCGCCAATTAGTTTTTGTTCACTGTGCAATGAATTGATAAATGAATATATATCTGCTTCCAGTTCGGCCTCGATATCAGTCATTGCACCAAAATTTATGCGATCGAGATGGGAGTTAGATAAATGTGTGAATTCATGTAGTAAAATGATTCTGCTTAAATCGATAATTATATTTATTGTATATTCTCTTTCGGATTGTGAAAATGAATTGTTAAATAGATAAGTTATATTGCTTTTTTCAAGTTCTTCTTTATTGAGACCAGAAAGGAATTTGTTTGTGCAGCGACCAAAATTTAAATGCGTTCGATGACAGCTATAAAAAAGACCTAATCCTGCCTCAAGCAAATCTGGGGGTAAATCATGCTCACCCAAAATCAGGGAGTCGAGAGTCATGATCATGCAGATCGATGGCGCAAAGTCGGTTGGAATGATCATTTCCAACTCGCCTTCGTCTGAAATTTCCACAAAAGGAAGTTGGAAAAATGCCGTATCTGATGCTCTAATGACTACGCTATCCGCAAATCTCGAATGTCTGAGCGGGAAATCATAAAAAACAGAGTTGCTATCCGGCTTCAAATACCGCTCAACCTGCAGATCGACTTCGTCGATACATGTGTCAAAATTGTATAAATCTTGCGAATATGCATTAGATACCAATTTAATGGTAATGAGCATGATATATAAAACACGCATACCATTTCTCCTAAATGGCTGAAGGCAGATTATACAATTCTTAGACGCTGCTGATTGTCAATAAGCTTTAGCCTCATATTCCTCGCTCAGCTCCAACCACCTTTCCTCCCACTTTTCCAGCTTGGCTTCGGCATCGGCGCGGTTGCGGGCCAGTTCCTGCACCTTGTCGCCGTCCTGCGCGATGGCCGGGTTCAAAAGTGCCCTGTCGATGGATTTGAGCTTGGCCTGTGCCTTTTCGATATGGCCCTCCAACTCGCTCAGCTTGGCTTTCAGCGGGGCCAGAGCCTTGCGTTTTTGTTCCTGCCGCTCGCGCTTGTTTTCTTTGGTCTTGCCATCCGGTTTGCCTGATGACGCTTTGTCGCCGCCCCGGCGCTTGCGCATCACGAGCGCGGCATAATCATCCAGATCGCCATCATAGGGCTGCACATCGCCGCCCTCGACCAGCCAAATGCGCTCGGCGCAGGTTTCCACCAGATAGCGGTCGTGGCTGATCAGGATCACCGCGCCGCGATAATCATTGACCGCCTCCATCAGGGCATCGCGGCTATCAATGTCCAAATGGTTGGTCGGCTCATCGAGGATGAGGACATGCGGCGCATCGCGGGTGGTCAGCCCCAGCGTCAACCGGGCCCGCTCCCCGCCCGAAAGCGCCTGCGCGGGCGTATCCATTTTTTCGGTCGAAAGTCCCGTTGCCGCCACGCGCGCCCGCACCTTGCTCTCGGCCTCGCCGGGGTAGGCGGCGCGGAAATGCTCATACGCGCTCCATGCCGGTGTCAGATCATCGAGCTGATGCTGCGCAAAGAGCGCGATCTTCAGCTTCGCCGCGCGGTGCACATCACCGGCGCGCTCTTCGAGACGCTTTGAGAGCAGTTTGGCAAAAGTGGATTTGCCATTGCCGTTCGCGCCCAAAAGCGCGATGCGGTCGTCATTGTCGATCCGCAAATTGAGCCGCTTCAAAATCGCGGGCGCATCGCCATAGCCGACCGACACATTGTCCATGCGGATGATCGGCGAGGAGGGCATGGTTTCGGGCGTCGGGAACTTGAACGGCTTGACGCTTTCGTCGATCGGCACTTGCGTTTCGGCCATCCGGGCCAGCGCCTTGATGCGGCTTTGCGCCTGACGGGCTTTGGAGGCCTTGGCTTTGAACCGATTGACGAAGGCTTCCATATGGGCGCGCTTGGCATCCTGCTTTTCTTTCGCCTTGACGGCGAGTGCCATCTTCTCGGCGCGGGTGCGGGCGAAAGTGTCATAATTGCCGGCATAGAGCGACAGCTTGCGCTCGCTCAAATGCAGGATCGACGTGCAGCAGGCATTTAAGAGATCACGGTCGTGGCTGATGATGATGACCGTGTGCGGGTAGCGCGCGAGGTAGGTTTTCAGCCACAGCGTGCCTTCAAGATCAAGATAGTTGGTCGGCTCGTCCAGCATCAACAGGTCCGGCTCGGCAAACAGAACGGCGGCGAGCGCCACGCGCATCCGCCATCCGCCGGAAAACTCCGCACAGGCGCGCGCCTGCGCCGCCGCATCAAACCCCAACCCGTAGAGAATAGACGAAGCGCGTGCTTCCGCCGAATAGGCGTCAATATCGGCCAAGCGCGTGTGGATGTCGGCCAGCGTCTCGGCATCTTGCTCGGTCTCTGCGCGCGCCATGAGGTCGAGCCGTTCGGTGTCGGCCTCCAGTACGGTCTCCAAAAGGCTTTTGTCGGTGCCCGGCGCCTCCTGCGCCACACCGCCAACCTTCAGCTTGTCGGGGATCGAAACCGAACCGCTCTCGGGCGAATGCTCGCCGCGGATCAACTTGAAAAGGGTCGTCTTGCCCGTTCCGTTTGGCCCAACCAGGCCGCAATTTGCACCAATCGGCACGGTCGCAGTTGCGTCGTCAAAGAGCAACCGTCCGGCGATGCGAAATGTCAAATTCTGAATTTGCAACATGGCGGGGTTTTGCAGCGCGTAAAGTTGCCGCGCAAGGGGCAATCGGCAACAGATGGAAAGCCCTTGGCATTGGCGGGACTGGCCGCTATAGGGCGCTCAACTTTCCCAGCATCTTCCAAGGAAGCAAGAAAAATGGCGACAGAACGCACATTCTCCATGATCAAACCCGATGCAATAGCGCGCAACCTGACAGGCGCTATTGTCAAAATATTCGAAGAAAACGGCCTGCGCGTCATCGCCTCCAAGCGCGTTTGGATGAGCCGGCGTCAGGCAGAAGGCTTTTACGCCGTTCACTCGGAACGCCCCTTCTTCGGCGAACTTTGCGACTTCATGTGCTCTGGCCCGACCATCGTTCAGGTTCTGGAGGGTGAAAACGCCATTGCCAAGAACCGCGAGTTGATGGGAGCGACAAACCCGGCCGAAGCCGCTGACGGCACCATCCGCAAACTCTATGCCAACTCCATCGGCGAAAACTCTGTTCATGGTTCCGATGCGCCTGAAACGGCAGCCGAAGAGATCGCCTATTGGTTTGCCGAGACGGAAATCGTCGGCTAACGACTTTTCCCATTTCACAATTGAGAGCCGCGCTTTGCGCGGCTTTTTCATGTGATGAGCAGCTTGGCCATGCGCGCGCGCGTCGCCTCATCCAACGGGGCAGACTTGCGCTTGGCGTTATCGATCATGACGACGACACTCGTAGCATGGCTCTTCAACTGCCCGTTCACCCGCAGTTCCTGAACAAGGCCCACCGATGAATTGCCAATGCGGTGGACACCGGAAAACACGTCGACCGCACCGGGGTAAAGGATCTCGTCGACAAATCTGATCGACAGTTCGGCGATGACAAACGTCCGACCCTTCGGCATCAAATCGCCATGGGGACCATACAGAAAGTTCACACGCCCGCTCTCATAGAGCGTGGCGTAGACAGCATTATTGATGTGACCCTGCATATCGGTGTCGCCAAACCGCAGGTCGATCTGTATCCGGTGGGGAAGTTTGGCGTTCTCGCCGAGCTCTTCTGTCATAAATGTGAACCGTTGTGTTGCTAACTGATTGGATCGGTTAACTTATTTGTCGTCTATTTGACTTAGTATGTGTTTAGGTAAAGCGCATTGGCAATGGAAGTGCGGCAAAGAACACAGCGAAGGGAGGATCGTTGTTTCTTTTAAGGCGAAGACGCCTGTAGGAGTATTGCGTATGACAGATCAGTTTTCGTCGCAGGTGCGGGACACCACACCGCCGGTTGCAACGCAAATCCAATATACGCGCAGCGAAGTTTTCGCAGATGCGGTGATGCACGCGCTAGGCATCGCCGGTAGCATCATGGCGTTTTCGACAATCTATGTTTACGCTTTTCAGGTTCTGCCAACGCCCCTCAACGTCGCGCTTGTGATCTATGGCATCGCGGTTGTCGCGCTGTTTATTTTTTCAGCCTGCTATCACCTTACGCCTTACGCGGAACATAAACCGTTTTTGAGGATCTTGGACCAATCTGCGATCTTCATGAAAATTGCAGGCTCGTACACGCCCATCGTTGTGATCATCGGGACGTCATGGGCTTATATTTTGCTGGCTCTTATCTGGAGCGCAGCGATAGTTGGAAGCGTCTCAAAATTTGCCAAACATGAGATGCTCGACCGCCACACGGTCCTTATCTTCCTTGCCATGGGATGGGCCAGTCTTTTGCTGGTTTGGCCGATGTTTGAAACCATGCAGTTGCAGGACGCGCTGCTGATCGTTCTTGGTGGTGCGGTTTATTCCATTGGCGTGTTTTTCCACCAGTGGGACGGGCTGCGCTACCAAAATGCGATTTGGCATGCATTTGTGCTCACCGCGTCGATGATCCACCTGTATGCTATTGCACACGCCGCCTTTGCGTCAGTCTAGGCTGGCTTAGCCTCCAGCACCGCGGAGCATGAAGATCAGGATGACCGAGTAGATCAGCACGCCTCCAGCCAGCAGGAATACCTGATAATTTGTGGAGACTGTTGCTTTTGCCTGTTCAGTGACACGCTCCAAAAGTTCTGGCCATGTGTAGGAAACAAAGTCACCCTGCGTCATGATCGAGACCAGCTTGCCATTTTCATCTACAACTGGCAGGCGGCGGAAACGCTCGTTGGACATTTGCCGCAACCAGTCGCGCAAATCATCGGTTTCTTTCGCGACCCGCACTTCGCGGGTCATGATATCGGCCAACTTGGTTTTTTTGGGGTCTTTTGCATTATTGACCAAGCGCTTCATCACGTCGCGTTCGGTGACCATGCCCGCAACTTTTTCGTCCTTGTCGACGATAACCACAGAACCGAAATTGCGTTCAGACATTGCAGCTACCGCCTCGGCAACTGTTTTGTCTTGAGTGAATGTCAGTGGTTTCGGCTTGCTGGCATATTCCGGTCGATCCATTATCCGCATGTAGCTGGCTCCGTTGAAGTTGGATAATGGAAGAATAGTGCGACAAGTTGTACAGTGAAGGGGTCAACTGTCCCAGCGGTCACGAACTTGCTCGTCTCGTGACTTTGCCGCGACCCATTCACCTTTTGAGCCATCGGCAAGATGCTCACGCTTCCAAAAAGGGGCATCAGTTTTCAAAAAGTCCATCACGAACTGAACGCCTGCCAGCGCGGCTTCACGATGCGCACTTGAGGCAAAGACAAGCACGATCGGCTCACCGACGTTGACGAGCCCAAAACGGTGGGTCACCTCAATGCGGGATATCGGCCATTTCTGCGACGCGCTTTTGCAGATCGCTTCGATTTGAGCCTCCGCCATACCCGGATAGTGCTCCAGCTCAAGCGCGCGCAAAGCGCCATCTTCTGAGCGACACCGACCGCAAAAATGCGCTATAGCCCCGTCATCGTCACCGCATTGAGCTTCAAACGCGCTGTAGGCGTCAATCGTTTTGATGGGCTGGTCGGTTACCGAGACTTGGATGCTGGCGGGCATTTCAACCACCGGTCATGGGCGGAAAGACAGCGATTTCCGTACCGTTGCCGATCTCTTCATCCAGCGCGACTAGTTGCTGATCCACGGCCAGCCGAACAACCAGCTTCTGCTCTGACAGAAACGCATATTCGTCACCCTGTTCAGCTAGCCAGTCAATCAAATCAGATGCGGTCAGAGCGGCAGCCGGTAGCTCTAGCTCTTCGCTGTCTTTGCCAATTTTATCGCGTACCCAAGCAAAATAGCGCATTGTGACCATGCTTAATTCTCCATCACGTGCCGCATGCCGGATCGGAAATAGTCAAAACCGGTGTAAAGGGTCAGCAACGCGGCAACCCAAAGCAGTGCCAGGCCCGTTTCGCTTAAAAAGGGCATGACATTGTCGCCCGCCGATCCCAGTACCAGCAAGCCTATGGCCACCAGCTGGACCGTTGTCTTCCATTTGGCGAGGTTGGAGACTGGCACCGATACTTTGGCGCTGGCCAAATATTCTCGTAGACCTGATACGAGAATTTCGCGGCATAGGATGATAACAGCGGCCCATATCGACCAACCGCCAATCGTCCCGTCTGCACCCAGGAGCAACAAGATGACCGAGACCAGAAGCTTGTCGGCGATGGGATCGAGCATACGGCCAATATTGGAAGTCTCATTCCACTTTCGGGCCAGGTAGCCATCGAGCCAGTCGGTTGCTGACGCGATCACAAAGACCCAAAAGGCGACCCAACGCATGGTCGCACTCGGCTCAAGTGGTACCGGTATAAAGAAGATTGAGACGATGAGAGGCACCGCCAAAATCCGCCCGTAGGTCAAAAGGTTCGGGATAGCAAAGACCCGTGCGTCATTTTGAGCTGCTTTTGTCATGAAGCTGGTTTCCGCCGCGTTTCCCTAAACGTCAAGACCTTAGCCGGACTTACCATCATTGAAATGAGCATGAATGGAGTTGGCCATCGCCTCGGAGATGCCGTCGACTTTTTGCAGATCACGCAGTGTTGCGCGCGCCACACCTTTGGCGGTGCCGAAATGGTGCAACAGCGCTCGCTTGCGGGAAGGCCCGATGCCATCAATTTCATCGAGTGGATTTTTCACCATTTCTTTTTTCCGCCGTGCGCGGTGCGATCCAATGGCGAACCGGTGCGCTTCGTCGCGTAACCGTTGTACGAAATAGAGCACCGGATCGCGTGGAGGCAGCGTAAAGTCGGCCCGACCTGGCATGAAAAAGCGCTCACGACCCGCATCACGATCCAAACCTTTGGCCACCCCGATCAGGTCAACAGCAGGACCAACGCCAAGATCGTCCAAGATGGTTTTGACGGCGTTGAGTTGCCCGAGGCCACCATCAATAAGCAGCACATCTGGCCAAGCGGGGAAAGTGTCACCGTCTGTGTTTTCATCTTCCACCGATCGATCCGGCACGCCGCATTCCTTCATCAGTCTGGAAAAGCGCCGCTCCATCACTTCGCGCATCATGCCAAAGTCATCGCCGGGCGTAATTTCCTGCGACTTGATGTTGAACTTGCGGTATTGGTTTTTAACAAAGCCCTCGGGCCCGGCAACGACCATGCCGCCCACCGCATTGGTGCCCATAATGTGGGAGTTGTCGAAAACCTCGATCCGTTGCGGCACACGGGGTAGGGCAAACGTCTCCGCAAAGCCTTTCATCAGTTTGGCTTGTGACGAGGTTTCGGCCAAACGACGCCCCAGCGCTTCCTTGGCGTTGGTCATGGCGTGTTTGACCAAATCGCGCTTTTCCCCGCGCTGCGGCACATTGATCGCAACCTTGTGACCCGCTTTCAGGCTGAAAGCTTCCTCCAAAAGGGGTTCGTCGCTGACCGCATCGGAGAGCAATATGAGACGCGGCACCGGTTTGTCATCATAAAACTGGCTGATAAACGCGCCCAAAACTTCGGCATTTTCCATGGATGCGTCCGAGCGCGGGAAGTAGGCGCGGTTCCCCCAATTTTGTCCCGTGCGGAAGAAGAACACCTGAATGCACACTTGCCCACCTTCGGCGTGAACCGCAAAAACATCAGCTTCTTCCACGGTTTGCGGATTGATGCCTTGCGCGGTCTGGATGGCGGTGAGCGCCGCAATCCGGTCACGGTAGAGGGCCGCACGCTCAAAATCGAGATCTTCGGCGGCTTCCTGCATGGTAGCAGCCATGTCGGCTTGCACCTTTTTGCTCTTGCTGCGCAAAAAATCTTTCGCTTCGGTGACGAGCTGCGCGTATCCTTCGTTCGAAATCTCGCCTGTGCAAGGGCCGGAACAACGTTTGATTTGGTACAAAAGACAGGGCCGCGTGCGGCTGTCATAAACACTGTCGGTACAGGTGCGCAGGAGAAACGCGCGCTGCATGGCATTGATGGTCCGCCCGACGGCGCCCGCTGAAGCAAACGGCCCGAAATAATCCGCTTTCTTGGTTTGCGCACCACGATGTTTAAACAGTCCCGGTGCCGCGTGGTTCTGGGTCAAGATAATGTAGGGGAATGACTTGTCGTCACGCAGCAGGACATTGAAGCGCGGGCGTAGCCGCTTGATCAAATTGGCTTCCAACAACAGCGCTTCGGTTTCCGATTGCGTGGTGACGAATTCCATAGCCTTTGTTAGCCGGATCATGCGGCCAATGCGGTTATTGTGACCGATTCCGCGCGCATAAGACGACACGCGGCTTTTCAGTGACTTTGCTTTTCCGACATAAAGCACGTCGCCATCAGCGTTCAGCATGCGGTAAACGCCGGGCTTGTTGGGTAGCTGCTTGACCTTGTCGGCAATCAAATCGGTGCCGGTCAGACGTTCGCCATCGTCCGCGATGCTGTCGTCCGATCCGATCCATGACAGTGCATCGGCAAGTTTTTTACCGCTGATAGTCTCAGTCGGTGCAGAATCGTCGTTGTTAGCGTCGTCCATGTTTTCAATGTCGTCTGTATCAGACTTGGGCATCAAGCCCCTGGCGGCATGCCTGGAGTATTTTTGTCGTCTGGAGCGTGCCATCCTGACAATGTCTCTATTCGTTGATCCCCAACACGTCGGGAGTTTCCCATGCCAAATGCTGACCGCCATCCAGACAAATCAATTGACCGGTGACGGACTTGGCGTTCCACAGATAGTCAATCGTGTCAGCAAATTCATCCATTGCGGGACCACGTTGCAACGGCACGGCACGAACCTGCTTGTCAAAATCGGCGTCCGACTGGCGGGCGTTTTTCAAGGTCGGGCCGGGGCCAACCGCATTGACTCTTATGCGCGGAGCCAGAGCCAACGCGGCTGTTTGGGTCATGGTCCATTGCGCAGATTTTGACAGGGTGTAGGTGAAAAAGTGGGGCGTCAGTCGCTTTACGCGCTGGTCAATCATATTGACGATCATTCCACGGGCATCGGCGGGCAAGTGATGCGCCAGAAGCGCGGTCAGTTGGGCCGGAGCCCCAACATGAATGCGCATATGCTTGTCGAGATCACGCTGCGAGAAGTCTTCGACCGCATCCTTTTCAAAAACAGATGCGTTGTTGATTAGGACGCCAATCGGTTCACCGATCGCCTCGCGCGCACGCATTATCAACTGACCGGTCTCATCCTCGTCCATCAGGTTGGCGGCGACCGAGTTGGCTCTGGCCCCGTCGGCGCGCAGCAAATCAGCGAGCGTATCGGCCTCCTCAATGGAACGGTTGGCATGGATTGCGACAGGGTACCCCTTGGCAGCAAGGTTAGTCACGATTGAACGGCCGATGCGCGTTGCACCGCCGGTTACAAGCACAGCAGGCAGAACAGTCAAAAATCAAATCCGGTGTTTGTTGTGTTTAAAAAAGAGAGATAATGTACACAGCGTAACCGACAAGCATGGCACCGCCGAGCAATTTGCTCGTGGTGACTTTCCCGAAACAAATCACCGCCAAGACTATTGAGGTTGCCAGCATCACCCACATGTCACGGGTGAAGATGACATCTGCGACCGGCAGCGCTGTGATCATGCCGGTGATGCCCATGATAGCGGCCAGGTTGAAGATGTTGGAACCGATGATATTGCCTAGCGCCACATCTGCTTCCTTGCGCCAGGCAGCCATGAAAGAGGTTGCCAACTCCGGCAGTGATGTGCCGATGGCTACGATGGTAAGGCCGATGACGGCCTCTGAGATCCCGAACACGGTTGCGATCGCGCTGGCGCCGGTTACCGTCATGTTTGCGGCGATTGGCAGCCCGATAATGCCGCCGATGAGAAAGACAGATACCATAAATGCGCTGTGGGGTGCCTCTCCAATTTCGTCGTGATAATCCGGTGGAATCTCTTCCTCGTCATTGGCTTGCATGGCTGTTCGTGCCCGCAAAATCTGCGCAAGCAGAAACACAACAAGACCGATGAAAAGCGCACCGCCTTCTGCCCGCGAAAGCATGCCGTCGCTTATCATCCACATGAACGCAACCGTGAAAACAAGCATGATCGCCACATTGCGCGAAAGCCCGCGCTGGTTGGCATGAATGGGGGCCAGCAAGGCAGGTACACCCATCACCAGCAAGACATTGGCGACGTTGGACCCCACGACATTACCAACGGCAATGTCGGGGACGCCGTTGAACGAGGATGACAGCGACACAAATAATTCAGGTGCAGACGTGCCGAAGGCGACGATCGTCAGACCAATGATCAACGCGGGAATACCCAGATTTTCTGCCAAACCGACGGCACCTTTGACGAGAAAGTCGCCAGCAAAGACCAGCAGAACGAGTCCCGCCAGTAGCATTGCAAAATTAAAGGCCATCAATAGTCCCCGTGGCTTCCTCGCGTGACCGGAGACATAGGTGAGTGTCGATGTAAGCGCAATTGCGATCACCAATTATTATCGGTGCTGCGCCATCGTGTAGCCATGGGGTCTTATCGCCACAAATAGCGCACAATTTCGCGGCGTTGGCGCCGCATTTAGCTCTGAATATTTCTTGGCTGGGAATACGAGGGATCGGGACCTATTCTGGGACCGTTGCATGTCTAGGAGCTGTATATATGCGTGCAACATTACTAAAAACACTTCTGTCAATTTCGCTTTTGGCCGGATCAGCGTCGGCCTATGCGGCGGACCCGGCCAGCGGCGCTGATGCCGTTCGTTTGCCGTCCTTTCCGCCGCTTCCTGCCGCGGTCGCCGTACAAAACGCGGGCAATGACTGGTCAGGTGTTTATGTCGGTGGTTTCGGAAATTACACGACGGGTTCGTTTGACAGCACGCTCGGGCGCGTTGACGCTAGTGGTTATGAAGGCGGGGTTTTCGCAGGCTACGACTACGCAATTGATAATTACATTATCGGCGGCGAAGCAGACATCGCACTTGGTTCGGTCGCGGGCGAAGACGGTGCAACGGATACGAACTTGGAAAAACGGATCAATGGTTCAGTCAGAGCTCGGGCTGGTGTCGCTGTAGATCGCGTTCTGATCTATGGTACAGCCGGTTTGGCCATCGCCGGTACCGAAATCATGCAAAGTAGCGATGCTGACACAGCGACCCACTTGGGTTGGACGGTCGGTGCCGGTGTAGATGTAAAAATCACTGAAAAACTGTTTGGCCGTATTGAGTACCGTTACACGGACTATGACAGCAAAACATTCAGCCTCGGTAGTGAAGCTGTGGCCTCGGGATTTGACGAGCATTCTGTACGTGCAGGGCTGGGTATAAAGTTCTAAAAAAAAGCCCCAAGAGTATGTAGCAACCACTTTGCCCGGCGTGCGTAGTGCAGTACCGGGCATTTTTTTATGCGCTGGGCTTAAGACCCTCAAATGCGCCGACTGTTTCTGAAAGTTTCCCGTAGAACCGTTTGAGTTTTGGGCGGCCGCGCGACCAGGCAAGATCCGGAAAGCGCAATTGTGCATAACCAATCGCGCAAGCCAGTGCGATGTGACCAACATGCGGCTTGCCGCGCATGGTGCAATTGTCATTGAGCCAGTCGAGGGTGCGCTCAACTTTACGCGCCTGATAATCAAGCCAGGATTGTTCAACCTTTTCTGCCGGGCGGAAGCGTTTCTCGTAAACCTGAGCGAGTAGCGCATCGCAAAGCCCATCGGCCGCCGCTTCAAGGCGCTCGGCTTCGCGCCGTTTCATGGCATTGCGCGGAAAAAGCAGTTTTCCCGACATGCGGTCCAATTCCTGCGTGATCGTCCGGCTGTCAAAAACGCCGGTTCCGTCCTCAAGAACAAGACAAGGGATTTTTCCCAAAGGATTGGCCACCAGCAGATTGTCCGGTTCCTGCCCTGTCGCAACAATCTCGGCATTGATCTCGATCCCTGCAATGGCCGCGCAAACGCGCACTTTGGCCGAATATGGAGAAGCCGGAGCATAAAAAAGTGTGACGCTCATGGTCGATGATCCTTTAGGACTTTATGGGGCGGGGACAACGGCCAGATTACGCAACTGGCAGTGGCGTCTGTCCACCTCGGGGCAAGACGTGAAGCTGGAGAGATCTTTGGTCAAGCAAATCCGTACATCACGCAAGAAACGACGGTCGCAGGTCACGGCGATTTGTTCAGGCCGCAACGCATCATTGGCCTCTAGGAATGCTTCCTCAACGTCAAGGTGAGAACGGGAAAAAGACTGTGATTGGCCCGCATCGATATCGGGTTTGACGATCATCGCAAAAGCGCGCCTGGTGGTCTGAAAATAGTCGTCCTGATCCAGGCCCGAGCATGAGCCGTGTTTGCGCCACTGGTGCGCGACCAGTCCGGTTGACGGCATAATGTCGAACATCTTTTCAGCAAGCGAGCGGGAAACATTTTCGCGTGTGGAGGGTTCGCAAAACTCCGGATAGCCCCTTTGAAACTGCGGCCAAAGCCCGTGCACCACCCATTCAAACGAACGACCCGTGCCGCACTGCTGGCGGTTGGCGCGAGCCCCTTCAGACCGGCAATAGCCGGGCGACCAGGAAAGCGAAAGGACGTAAAAATCAAAGCCCGATCCCACGGGAAGTGGCGATCCGTCAGCGGTTTGCGCTCGACTTGACGTGTCTTCGCAGGCGGCCAAAAACGATGTCAGGGTGCCGACTGCCATCGCCAAAAACAGGCGCGATAGGATGCGATGCATTTTCAGCTCAGCGCAGCAAACGGCAATGACCGTTATATACATTCCACGGATCAAGCCCGTCGATGCAGAACTCGACATTATGGATCAAGCCGCCATTACCGAGTGCATTCTGCACAATTTTGCGCGATCCAAGCCATGACTGCCCGAAACCTGCAAATCCAACGCCGCCTTCAATCAGATACCAGATTTTGCGGTGTTCACCATCGTTGAATGTCGCGGTTGCGTGGCAATAGCGGCGCGCGAGGGCGCGCGCGTCATGCACATCTTGCGGCACGTACCGGTGTTGATGGATGCCGGTGATACTGTCTATCCGCCAATGCGGGCGGTGATGGACCCGTTTGGCCTGGGTTTTGAACTTTGACTGGATGATTTTAATCAGTTGCGGGGTTTCGCAAATCGCGCTGTCAACGGTCCGATAATACTCTTCATGCGCGCTGACCGGCGAGACCGTCATCAAACCCGCAAATACAGCACCAGTCAAAAGCGAAAGAATTGTCCGCATGACACACCCCTTACCAACGGGTGCAACCCTAGCCGCACCCTCATCTTCAAACAAGGTAACCCATACGTGTCAGAGAACTATTTTGGTCTAATGAGCCATGCTGTTGCCCAATTGCCGCGATCAGGCCGTACTGAAAGCCTTTTGGCGAGGGCAGGTAGCAAAAGCTGTAATTCATCAAAAAGCGTAAAAGGAGGGTTCAGGATGATCATGCCGGTGCCATGGAAACGGCCTTCATGTGGCTGGGAGACATGCAGTTGAGTGTCGAGCGCGCCACTCACAGGAAGGTGCTCGACACCGCGCCTTAGTTGCGCACTCATATGGCTATCCTTGAGCGGATACCAAATCAGATAAGTGCCCGTTGAAAAACGCCTGAGCGCTTCGTAGACGCCTAGTAGCAAATCATCTGCCTCAGTGGTTTTTTCAAAGGGCGGGTCGATCAAAACCAGCCCGCGTTTTTCGGCCGGTGGAAGCTTGGCTCGAAGCGCGGTCCATGCATCCATTTGTGCGATCTCTATCTTCTTTTTGCCGGCATAGTTGGAGGCAAGCGTCGCGCAATCCTCCGGGTGCAACTCGTTGAAAACACAACGATCTTGGGGTCGACGACTGCACGACAGGATTTCCGGTGAACCAGGAGCAGTCCTGATGGCCTCGCCTTCATTCAGCGCATTGACGATGCCCTTATAGGCTTTGAAGAGCCGTTCTATCTCAGCGGCAAAAGGCGTTGGATGCGCAAAGAACTTACCTATGCCAAGGTCCGCTTCATTCGTCTTTTGCGCCTGCGCGGAACTCAGATCATATCGCCCGATACCGGCATGGGTGTCGAGCATGAGTATGCCCGCATCCTTGCGCTGGAGATAGGCAATAACACGCAACAATATGGTGTGTTTGACCACATCGGCGAAATTGCCGGCGTGATAGGCGTGGCGGTAGTTCACGCCGAGAGTTCCTCGGCGATTTTACGCAGGGCAATTGGGTAAAGCCTGTGTTCCTCTAGCAGCACCCGTGCGGCCAGCATATCGGGCGTATCACCTCCAAAGACCGGAATTTTGGCCTGACAAATAACGGGCCCTTCATCCATGCCCGGGGTGACATGGTGTACGCTGCAGCCATGCTCTGTTTCGCCCGCTTCGAGCGCCCGCTCATGGGTTTTCAGGCCTTTATACTTCGGCAAAAGTGACGGGTGGATGTTGATGATACGTCCCTGCCAGGCTTGAAGAAAATGGGCAGACAATAGCCGCATGTAGCCTGCAAGGCAGATGATATCGGGCTCGAAGCGCACCACAGCATCATGAACCGCGGCTTCATGGGCCAGCTTGTCAGCATAGTCACCGCGCGGGACGGCCATGCTTTGGATGCCCATTTCGCTTGCCTTGGCAAGCCCGCCTGCGTCGCGTTTGTCAGCCAAAACAGCGACGATTTCAGCGGGGTAGTCGGGGTCAGCGCACGCATTTGCCAGCGCTACCATATTGGAGCCGCGCCCGGAAATCATCACGACAACCCTGGCTTTTCGACTCATAGGGCAAGGCTGCCCGAATATTGCACCGCTTCATTCTCATCGCGGTCAACGACTTCACCGATAACAAAAGCTGTTTCGCCTTCGCGCTGAAGGGATGCAAGGATTTCTGTCGCGTTGTCTTTTTCGGCAACAACTACCATGCCGACACCACAATTGAAGGTGCGCAGCATCTCGGTTTGCGATACGCCGCCAGTCGATGCAATCCATCCAAAAACCGGCGGTGGCGAAACCAAGTCAAGATTGATATGCGCCGCAAGCCCGTCGCCAAGAACCCGTGGAAGATTTTCCGTAAATCCACCGCCGGTAATATGTGCCATCGCCTTGACCGCGCCGGTCTCGCGTATCGCTGCAAGCAGTGGCTTTACGTATATTTTGGTCGGTATCAGCAGCGCTTGGCCAAGCGTTGAGCCGGGAGCGAAAGGTGCAGGGGAAGCAAAGTTGACGCCCTGAGCCTCGGCGATTTTACGCACCAGCGAAAATCCGTTGGAGTGCACACCCGATGACGCAAGTCCAACGAGGATGTCCCCCGCGTGCATATCGGATCGAGGAAGCAGTGCCCCACGTTCGGCAGCGCCCACTGCAAATCCGGCCAAATCGTAATCTTCGCCGGAATACATGCCCGGCATCTCCGCTGTCTCCCCTCCGATCAACGCGCAACCTGCCTGCCGACAACCGTCCACGATCCCCGATACGATCTGTTCGCCCGCATCGACATCCAATTTGCCGGTTGCGAAATAGTCGAGAAAGAAGAGAGGTTCTGCACCCTGTACGATCAGATCATTTACACACATTGCAACCAGATCGACGCCGACCGTATCATGCTTGCCTGTTTCGATGGCGATCTTGAGCTTGGTGCCAACACCATCATTGGCGGCGACCAGGATGGGGTCGTGAAAGCCGCCAGCTTTAAGATCAAACAAGCCGCCAAACCCCCCGATGTCGCCATCAGCTCCAGGGCGATTGGTGGACCGCACCATCGGTTTGATGCGGTTGACCAACTCATTACCAGCGTCGATGTCTACCCCTGCATCAGCGTAGGAGAGGCCGTTATGTCCAGGTTTATGGGTGCTCATGGGCCGCCCTTACGCGACCAAAGCCCTTGGTTCCACCCGCCAATTGGCGAGCGTCACAGTTTTTCTGCTGATCCTTCCCCGTCATCCCCAAGCTGAGCGTCTTGAAAGCTGCAAGGGGAACGCGTAATCCCAGAGCATATGGGAGACGCCATACCATGACTGAGCATATTTCGATGAACACGGTGCGCCGCCAGCTTTTCTTCTGGTTGGGCGTGTTAGCCGTATTCGTGATATTCCTCTATGTGTTCCGCTCAATCCTGCTGCCCTTTTTGGCCGGTCTGGCCTTGGCTTATTTTCTTGATCCTTTGGCCGATTTTTTGGAGCGCCGCGGTCTGTCACGTGTCTGGTCGACGGTTACGATTCTTTTGGTATTCCTGTTTCTTTTCACGGTGGCCCTGCTCGCCATCGCGCCCGTCCTCGGCACTCAATTTGCGCAATTCATCGAGAGTGCGCCGGAACTCTATGAAGATCTGATCGCGCTTTTGCAGAATTTTGCCGCACGGGCACCTTGGTTGGCCTCCCTGCTGGAGCGGGGCAATGGAGACGTGGGGCAGTCATTTAACGAAGTGGCCACCCAAGCAGCCAATGTGGCAGCCCAGCTTTTGCGAGGCGTTTGGTCGTCGGCAAACGCGCTATTGAGTATCGCTGGTCTGTTTGTCGTTACACCGGTAGTTGCTTTCTACATGCTGCTGGACTGGGACAAGATGGTTGCCCAAATTGATAGTTGGGTGCCGCGCGACCATGTGGACGATGTGCGCCGCATTGGCCGCGAGATGAACCAAGCCATTGCCGGTTTCGTGCGCGGGCAGGGTACGGTCTGCATCTTGCTCGCCATATTTTATGCAACGGCGCTCTCAATTGCCGGTCTGAACTTCGGCCTTCTGATCGGCCTTGTCGCCGGTGTGATCAGCTTTATCCCTTATATTGGTTCCATTGTGGGGCTGGTACTTTCTGTCGGCGTCGCAATAGTTCAATATTGGCCCGATGCGGCGACCCTCGCGACCGACGGATACACGCCTTCGCTCATTTCCATCGCCATTGTGGCGGCCATCTTTTTTATCGGACAGATCATAGAAGGAAATGTCCTCCAACCCAAGCTTGTCGGTTCCTCCGTCGGCTTGCACCCGGTGTGGTTGATGTTTGCGCTATTTGCGTTCGGCTCGCTGCTGGGCTTTACCGGCATGTTGATTGCCGTGCCGGCGGCGGCGGCCGTCGGTGTATTGGTCCGTTTTGGTCTTGAGCGTTATCTGGACTCCGACCTTTACCACGGTTCCGGAACTGCTAAAAAATCGGATAAGTGATGGGCACGCACAGACAATCGCAGGAGCAGCTTGTCCTCGATATAGGGTCGGCGGCATCATTTTCGCGAGACGATTTGATCGCTTCGCCGTCCAACATTGCCGCTGTGCATTTGATCGATATCTGGCCAAACTGGGTCACGCCCATATCCATTATTGTCGGTGCCAAGGGAACAGGAAAGTCACATCTGGCTGCTGCTTGGCAGGCAAAAAGCGGCGCTGCACGCTTTTCGACGCACGATCTGGAGCAAGCCGGCGAGTCAGCACGTAAGGGCAGCGCAATTGTCATTGATGATTTTTGCCTGCCGTCGGCAGATGAAACACTACTTTTCCATCTCATCAACACGGTGCGGGAGGCTGGCGGCTTTCTTTTGATGACAACATCGAAGGCCATGGATTTGGGAGGCATCAAGACACAGGACTTGGCCTCCCGCCTGCGTGCCGCGACCAGCATAGCGATGGAAGTGCCCGACGAAGATTTACTGCGCGGCGTGTTTGCGAAATTATTTGCCGATCGTCAGCTTACCGTGGATCCTGGCGTCATCGACTATTGTCTGGTCCGCATCCCGCGTTCACTCCAAGCCGTTGTCGATTTTGTCGATCAGCTTGACCGCGCATCAATGGCGCGCAAAAGACGCATCACGAGCCGGTTTGCCGGTGAGATACTGGATTCGCTCATCCCAGGGCTTCCTATCTGAAAGAGCGGACGCGAATGTCACGCAATATTATCAAAGTCTGTGCTAAACTCAGGCTTCTTCATCAGGAATGTACCAATGAACCAGCATGAGGCTAATGCGTCGAACCGGGTTGTCGAACGGTTGGATATCGTTGATGTGCCCATGGTCGCAGAGCGTGATCCACGCCGTTTTGTGAACCGCGAGTTTTCATGGTTGCAGTTTAACTGGCGGGTGCTTGAAGAGGCGCGCAACGAGCGCCAACCCCTGTTGGAACGGTTGCGGTTCTTGTCCATATCAGCCGCCAACCTCGATGAATTTTTCATGGTTCGCGTGGCTGGTCTGGCGGGCCAAGTGCGCGAACAGGTGACCGAGCGTTCCGATGACGGATTGTCGGCCGCCGAACAGTTGGAACTTGTCAGCGAAGAAATTGGCCGTCTGCAAACCGAGCAGCAGATTGTCCTGTCGGAGCTGCGTGAGGAGTTGGAAGGCGAGGGCGTCTCTATTGTGCGCGCTGAATCGCTTGGCGCTGATGACAAAGGGTGGCTGGAGAAGAAGTTTATCGACGACATTTTCCCCGTCCTGACGCCCATGTCGATTGATCCGGCCCACCCGTTTCCCTTCATCCCAAATCTTGGCTTTTCCATAGCGCTGCAATTGGCCAACCCTGTCACGCACAAGAACATGAATGCGCTGGTGCGCTTTCCGATTGCGCTGGGACGTTTTGTCCAGATACCGACAGAAGCGCCCAATGCGCGGTTCATATCGCTTGAAGATGTCGTCAGCCTGTTCATTGGCCGCCTTTATCCCGGCTACCAAATCAAAGGTCAGGGGACATTCCGCGTGATTCGCGACAGCGATATCGAGGTGGAGGAAGAAGCGGAGGACTTGGTTCGTCTTTTTGAGTCAGCCTTGAAACGCCGCCGGCGCGGGCAGGTGATCCGCATTGAGTTTGACCATGAAATGCCGCGGTCATTGCGTGAATTTGTGGCCCATGAGTTGGAAGTTGCCGAATCGAACATCAGCGTACAGCCGGGCTTATTGGCGCTGAACACCGTATCAGAGGTGGTGAAACTACCGCGCCCTGATCTTTTGTTTGAACCTTATTCAGCGCGCTTTCCTGAACGCATTCGTGAGCACAACGGCGACTGCTTGGCAGCGATCTCCGAAAAGGACATCATCGTTCATCATCCCTATGAGTCATTTGACGTGGTGGTTCAGTTCTTGCGTCAGGCCGCGGCCGATCCCGAAGTGCTGGCCATCAAGCAAACGCTGTATCGCACGTCCAATAATTCACCCATCGTACGTGCTTTGATGGACGCGGCGGAGGCAGGCAAATCGGTGACCGCACTCATCGAATTGCGTGCCCGTTTCGATGAGGAAGCCAATATCCGCTGGGCGCGTGATTTGGAGCGCGCGGGCGTGCAGGTTGTTTTCGGCTTTATGGAGCTGAAAACCCACGCCAAAATGTCGCTGGTGGTGCGGCGCGAAGAGAACGGTCTTCGCAATTATGTGCACCTTGGCACGGGCAACTACCATCCCATCACGGCCAAGATTTACACTGATCTTTCGTTCTTCACCTCTGATAGCGATATCGCCCATGATGTGGCGCAGGTATTTAACTACATCACATCCTACGCTGATCCCGATCATGACATGGAGTTGGCCGTATCGCCTCTCTACATGAAGGATCGGATGATCCAATGCATCTACCAAGAGATTGCCAACGTGCAGGCAGGCAAACCTTCCGGTATTTGGATGAAGATGAATTCGCTGGTCGACCCGCAGGTTATTGATGCGCTTTACCTTGCCAGTCAGGCGGGCGTTGAAATTGACTTGGTTGTACGCGGCATTTGTTGCCTGCGACCCGGCGTGGAAGGCCTGTCGGAAAAAATCCGCGTCAAGTCTATTGTCGGACGTTTCCTCGAGCACAGCCGAATTTACTGTTTTGCAAATGGCGGAACGCTGCCCGACGAAAAGGCGCTGGTCTATATCGGTTCAGCGGATCTGATGCCGCGCAATCTGGATCGGCGGGTTGAAACGCTCGTGCTGTTGAAAAACGAGACGGTGGTTGAACAGGTTCTCTCGCAAATCATGCTGGCCAATTTGTTGGACAATATGCAGTCGTTCGAGATCACATCAGATGGCCGCTCGCATCGTATCGAACTTGAAGATGATGAGGAAGAGTTTGATGCGCAGCACTATTTCATGACCAATCCAAGCCTTTCCGGTCGCGGAAAATCGTTGAAATCGTCTGCACCTAGGTTGATTGCCCACCGAAAAAGATGACAGTCCTGTCCACCCGTTATGGGTGCAGGGATTCGTCATAGGGTGGCAACTGCTTGATAGACATATCCGACGCTCAGGGCCGCTTGCGCGGCCGTTCGCCCATCGCCGTTGTTGACATCGGTTCTAACTCGGTTCGCCTCGTCATCTACGAAGGACAGGTGCGCTCGCCGGCGACCTTGTTCAATGAAAAAGTGTCGTGCGGCCTTGGCCGCGGCATCGCGTCGACCGGCCGCATGGATGATGAGGCCGTGGAAAAGGCGATCGGTGCGCTCAAACGCTATCGCGCACTGGCCGAACAGGCCGGTGTTGACACGGTCCATGTTTTGGCAACTGCGGCTGCGCGCGAAGCATCCAATGGTCCGGACTTTGTGTCTCGTGCCGAACAGGTGCTCGGCGTACCGGTAATGATTTTGAGCGGCAAAGACGAGGCCCGCTTTTCGGCTGAAGGCGTCTTGTCAGCATTTCGCCATCCCAATGGCATTGCCGGTGATCTTGGCGGAGGCAGCCTGGAACTCGTGGATGTGGCCGATGGTCAAATCGGCGACGGGACCACATTGAAGCTCGGCGGAATACGTCTGCAGGAGCGCGCCGAGGGTTCACTTAAAAAGGCAGACGAAATCGCGGGTGCCGAACTTGTCGGAAATGCGCTTGTCGAAGCCGGGAGGAGCCGTACCTTTTTTGCGGTCGGCGGAACATGGCGGAACATTGCCAAATTGCACATGGAAGCGGCGAAGTATCCGCTGCGGGTAACCCATGCCTACAATGTTGAAGCGGAAGAAATGATCCGCTTTTGCGAACAATTGACCGTCGCTGATGTTGAAAAGGTCAAAGGGATACATCTTGTTTCGCGTTCAAGGCGTCAGCTCCTGCCATTTGGCGCGATAGTTTTGGCGCAAACCTTGAAAGCCATGCGCCCCCAATCTGTATTTTTCTCCGCGCTCGGGGTGCGCGAGGGCTTTCTTTTTGCCCAACTACCGGAAGAGGTTCGCGCGCTCGATGGTCTGATTGATGCCGCAGACGAATTGGCGATTTTGCGCTCGCGTTCGCCGCAACACGCGCGCGAGCTGGGCGTCTGGACCGGTGCGTCGTTCAAGGCCTTTGGTGTTGAGGAAACAGCTGACGAGGAACGCTATCGCGTTGCCGCATGCCGACTGGCAGACATTGGCTGGCGGGCTCACCCTGACTATCGCTCGACACAGTCGCTTGCGATTATCGCCTACTCCAGCTTTGTGCAGATTGATCATCAAGGCAGGGCTTTTATCGCGCTTGCCAATTATTTCCGTTACGAGGGTCTGAAAAACGAATCGCTAGCGCCGGAAATCCGCAAACTGACCGACGAGCGCATCTGGTATCGCGCTAAACTATTGGGTGCTTTTTTGCGGGTAGCGTACCTGTTTACTGCCTCAATGCCCGGCATCATCGAACGCCTTGGCTGGTCTGAAGCAGACGATGGGACCATGTTGCTCGAGGTGCCCGAAAACCTGGCGCATTTGATGGGCGAGCGACCTCAGGGGCGGCTTTCGCAATTGTCAAAAGTAACCGAACGCAGAATATCGGTACGGCTTATTCCCGGCTGATCGTCGTAATCTTCCGGTCTTGAAATGACAGCGCAATTTTTCCGCTTAAAAGATCAAGCGCGCGCTCGCCAAATACATCTCGCCGCCAACCCTTCATCGCATCTACATCAGCGTCCTCAGCGTGGATCGCGATTTTTTCAAGCTGATCTGCATTGGCAATGATTTTCTGAGCTACTTCCAACTCCTCGGACACCAGTTTCAGCAAAACCTTTAAGAGATCGACCGCAGCGCCTGTGCCTTCCGGCGACGAGGCGGGGCGGGGTACCTTGGGCAGATCATCGCGATCCATCGCTTTGACATCCGCCACAATCTTCAGCGCGGCTTTACCCACCGCAGATCGTTCGACACCCTTGTAAATCGTGCGTAGACGCCCGAGCCCGCGTTCATCGTCCGGTTGCTGCTGCGCGATCTCGTAAATCGCATCATCTTTCAGAACCCGGCTGCGCGGTGTGTTGTTGCTGCGTGCTTCGATTTCGCGCCACTCGGCAAGCCGCTTGGTGATTTCAAACTCTGCGGGCCGCCGCGCGCGCAACTTCAAGCGTTTCCAGGCGTTTTCCGGTTTCAGATCATAGGTCTCAACCGATGTCAGAACCGCCATCTCCTGTGTGAGCCAATGGTCGCGCCCATTGTCGGTCAACGCCGTGCGTAGGCTGTCATAAATGTCGCGCAGATGGGTAACGTCGGCCGCCGCATAGTCGAGCTGCTTGTCGGTCAACGGCCGGATTTTCCAGTTGGTGAAACGCGATGATTTGTCGATATGCACATTGGTAATGCGCTTGGCGAGCGCATCATAAGCAATCGAGTCGCCATAGCCGCACACCATGGCCGCCACTTGCGTATCAAAAATCGGTTTAGGTACAGCGCCCGTCAGGTTGAAGAAAATTTCGATATCCTGCCGCGCGGCATGGAAGACCTTGAGGACGTTTTCATTCCCCATGAGCTCGTAAAGGGGTGCCAGATCAATGCCTTCCGCCAAAGGATCGATCAGCGCAACTTGTTCGTCACATGCAATCTGGACGAGACAGAGGTCCGGCCAGAATGTGGTTTCCCGCACAAATTCGGTGTCGATTGTCACATAGGGCTTGGTGGAAAAGCCATCGCAGATTTCGCGCAGCCGTGCGCTTGTGGTGATTGTTTCATGCATCACTTGCTGCGCTTATCTGACGAATCGCCATCTGTCGAACCGTTTTGCGCCTCGCCGGACTTGGCCAGTTTCGCAAAATTTGGCGAGGTACGTAGCAGTGCCGCAAACGGCGAGCGCTCGTCCACCGGCACGCCCGCGCGACGACCCATGCGCCATATTGTGGCGATGGCCAGCGCCAGATGAACGAGGCTGGTGTAGGTAAACAAGGCGCTCACACCGAAAAACTCGATCACAAGTGACGAAACGAACGGACCGATCATTGCCCCGATGCTGAAGAAAAACATCAGCCCGGCCGCAACGAGCGCATGGTCGCCCTTGCCAGCATGATCGTTGGCGTGCGCCGCAGATAGGGAAAAGAGCGGTAGCGCGAACGCCCCGAACGCAAAAATACCCACATAGTTCAGAACCGGCGATGATCCGGCAAAAAGCGTCAGGAACATGCCAGCCACGACGGCAAGCAGCGTGACAAATAGAACGATGATCCGACGGTCATATCGGTCTGAGAGATAGCCGAGCGGGAATTGCAGAACGGCACCGCCGACAATGCCGGCACTCATGAAAGTCGCGACGTCTGATATGCTCAGGCCGATCCCTTCTGCATAGAGCGGGCCGATCAGGCGAAAGGCAGCGTTGGTTGCGCCAATGGCTACGCAACCAATACAGGCGAGTGGTGAAAGAACCCAGATTTTGCGCAAATCGAAACTCACCCGGCCCGGCGCTTTCGGGCTGGACCGGTCAGCCAACGATACCGGCACCAGCGACAGCGTGATCATGATCGACATGACAGCAAACAGCACAAAACCTTCCGATCCAAGAACGGGCAGCATGAACTGCGCGCCGGTGACGGCGCTGATATCGATGATTCGGTAAATGGACAGAACGCGGCCCCGCACTTCGTTCGGCACGCTGGCGTTGATCCAACCCTCGACTGTGCTGAACAGCCCCACAAAGCAAAAACCGACGACAAAGCGGATCACGATCCAGGCGATCGGGTCCACGATGACCATCAGCAAAAGTGTTCCGGAGGCGGCCATGGCTGCCAACGCCGCAAAAGTGCGGATAAAGCCCACGGCGTTTAAAATCCGCACGACATAAATGCTGCCAAGCAAAAAGCCTGCAAAGTAGGCGGTTCCCATCAATCCGATCAGGCCGGTAGAAAAACCCTCTGCCGCACCCCGCACAGCGATCGCCGTGCCTTGAACGCCGTTACCGGCCAGCAAAATGGCAGCGGCAATCAGGAGCGGTATCAATGGACGGAGCTGGTTCACGGGAAGCTTTCGCGGGCAAATGGGTCGCCCCCCGCGCTTATGATCCCAAACGGTCCGACTTTTCAAGCATTGCTTCGGCTTTTGCGTATCCGGCAAACGCCATCAAACGATCTTTGTTTCAGTCAATTGATTTCGACGAATGAGCGCGTTACACGGCGGCGCCTCTCCCCAACAATGCAAGGTATCGCAATGCACCGTTATCGTTCTCACAATTGTGGCGCCCTTCGAGCCGAAGATGCCGGCTCAAACATTCGCCTTTCAGGCTGGGTGCACCGTGTTCGCGACCATGGTGGCGTGCTGTTTATTGATTTGCGGGACCATTACGGTATCACCCAGATTGTTGCTGATCCCGATAGCCCGTGCTTTGCCGCCGCTGAAAAAGTGCGTGCGGAGTGGGTGATCCGCATCGACGGTGAGGTGAAAGCCCGAGCGGACGAAGCCGTCAATGATGATTTGCCGACTGGTTCCATTGAAGTCTTTGCACGCGAGCTGGAAGTCCTTTCTTCGGCTGCCGAATTGCCGCTGCCAGTCTTTGGCGAGCCGGACTATCCAGAGGACATTCGGTTGAAATACCGTTTCCTCGATTTGCGCCGCGAGACGCTGCACAAAAACATCATGATGCGCACCAAAATCATCGCTGCGATGCGCGAGAAAATGAATGCGGCGAACTTCACCGAGTTTTCAACGCCGATCCTGACAGCATCATCGCCGGAAGGTGCGCGCGACTTCCTGGTTCCCTCGCGCCTGCATCACGGCCAATTCTATGCGCTGCCGCAAGCACCTCAGCAATATAAGCAGCTGATCATGATGTCCGGCTTTGACCGTTATTTTCAAATTGCGCCTTGCTTCCGCGATGAAGACCCGCGCGCTGACCGCTTGCCCGGCGAATTCTACCAGCTCGATTTGGAGATGAGCTTTGTCGAGCAGGAAGACATATTGAGCACCATTGAACCGGTGATGCGCGATGTGTTTGACCAATTCGCCGATGGCAAGCCGGTGACGCCGACTTTCCGCCGTATCCCCTATGATGAAGCGATCCGCAAATATGGGTCTGACAAACCGGACCTGCGTATCCCGATTGAAATGCAGTCGGTCGCCGAGCATTTCCGCGGCTCAGGGTTCAAGGTCTTTGCCAACATTCTGGCCAATGATGAAAAAGCCGATGTGTGGGGCATTCCCGTCAAAGGGGGCGGCTCGCGCGCATTTTGTGACCGCATGAATTCATGGGCGCAAGGTGAAGGTCAGCCGGGGCTCGGCTACATTTTCTGGCGTGAAGAGGGCGGTGCCATTGCGGGCGCAGGCCCCATTGCAAAGAATATCGGGCCGGAACGAACGGAAGCCTTGCGCGAGCAACTTGGATTGGAACCTGGCGATGCGGCGTTTTTTGCAGCAGGCGATCCGAAAAAATTCGCTGGCTTTGCTGGTGATGCACGCGTGCGTGCGGCTGAAGAACTCGATCTGATCGATCGTGACCGGTTTGAGATTTGCTGGATCGTCGACTTCCCCTTCTACGAGTGGGATGAAGACAACAAGCGTATCGAGTTTTCGCACAACCCGTTCTCCATGCCGCAAGGTGGCAAGGAAGCGCTGGAAGCCGCTAACGCGGCCGGCACTGATGCGCTGCTCGGCCTGAAAGCTTACCAGTATGATCTGGTGTGTAACGGCTTCGAGATCGCCTCGGGAGGGATCCGGAACCATTTACCGGAAACCATGGTTACGGCATTCGAGATAGCTGGCATGTCGCGTGAAACTGTTGAAGAGCAGTTCGGTGGCCTTTATCGCGCCTTCCAATATGGCGCACCGCCCCATGGCGGAATGGCCGCCGGTGTTGATCGGGTTGTGATGCTGCTGCTTGGTGCCAAGAACTTGCGTGAGATTACGATGTTCCCGATGAACCAGCAGGCCGTTGATCTGCTGATGGGAGCGCCAGGTGGTGCATCCAATGAGCAGCTTTTGGAATTAAACCTGCGCGTTATTCCCAAGCCAGAATAGGTCCAAAAAAAGTAGGCCAACGCCAAGTTGACATAAAAAGCCCGCCAAACCAAAGGCTTGGCGGGTTTTAGTGAATCATTGCAGCAGTTTACTCAGCACGAATATCAAGGGCCAGCGCCTCGATCAGCAAAGCTGGGTTGCCGCTCATCATCGGTGCCGCCAACTGCATGACGGGGATCGGTTGCGCAGGCTGCGCTTCGATCACAAGCGTGCCGGGATTGTCCAGGAAGCTCCCGATCTCAGCGGTCGCTTTGGCAGCAAACTCCGGCGACTGCAGTTGGGCCAAGCCCAAAGGCAGCATGCCCTTTGCGAAGGCTTTCATGCCCTCGGCATTTGTGCCCTGTTGTTGGCCAGCAAATTCAAGCAGTTTGTTGGTCAGGGATGCGTCGGTGAGCGTAATGGCCGCGCCGCCGATCTCCAACTGCTGCATCAGCCCCAGCATCGCCATGCCTGCGGCCTGTTCGTTTTCCGCAGTAGCGTTAATCTGCTGCATCGCTTCAATAAGTTCCATGTTGTAGCCACCCAACGCGAAGTCCAAGCCAATGGAAGCTGCGTTGTCGACGGATATAACAAAGTCTTCCGCCGTCATCAGGCCCGTTGCCGGATCCCACCTACCGTTGGCGGTTACATCACCCGTCAAGGTTTGATAGCCGAGGGCAGCCATCGTCTGTTGCGCTTGGGGATCATCAAGAACAGTTGTATCGACAGTGAAGTCGCTCATCACTAGTGAAGACGTCCATGGCTGACCGGGATTGTAGTCGCCAATGTCCATATTGATGCCCGCCGCGGTGAAGCCAACTTGGCCTTCGTTGCTAAAGACGATGGGGCCCATCGTGGCGGATTTGGCGATTCCTGAGCGAAGGATGGGATCTGTTTCGTCCGGCGATGCGATTACGTAGCCGTTCACAACAATGTTGCCGAGGCTAAACTTGGCACCATCTTCTTCAAATTCGATACCGGAAGCGGTCGCGGTTGCGATCGTGTAGCCGCCATTACCGTCGGATTCGACACCTTCCATCACCAAATCGGGAAGCGCGAAATCACCCTCGGCACCGCTAATCGTCGCGCCGCTGATCGTAACATTGTCACCACTTGTGGAAACCTCGCCGCCGGAAACGGTAAAGCCCTGGTAAGAGTACTGTTTGTTCAACGCTGTCAGCACATCATCGCCAACAATCTGCGCCAGCGCAGATGCGGGCGAAAAGCAAATGCCACCGATCACTGTCGTAGCTGCAAGTATCTGGGTTCTCGTAGTTTTCATGACATTTCCTTTCGCGAAACCAAATCAAAGATGCGCTCTACACGCACCCTTAATGTGCCGATGCATGATTGGCTATTGCAACGCTATTATGTCCGGTGTGAAAATTTTATGAGTTTTGGCGTTGCTGCCCTTGGAAAGACGAAACTGAACTGCGACAGAGCCCTTTGGGCGGAGCATGGAGAACCGGCATGGCGAGAGTTTTGGTTACGGGAGCTGGCCGCGGTATCGGAGCCGCGCTTGTACGGGAAGGTCTTGCGCGCGGTCATCAGATGATGGCCAGCATACGCCGGGAGGATGATGCGAGTTCTTTGCCCGATGGCGTTGAAGTTTTACAATTTGATGTGACGAACCATGAGGCGATCGGCGAAGTTGCTGCGCAATTGGATGGACCCATTGATGTGCTCGTCAACAATGCAGGCGTGATCGGGCCGGACCGGCAAGCCACACTCGACATGGACTTTGAAGGTTTTCGGCAAACGCTGGAGATCAACACCATTGCGCCGCTTGCGGTAACCCAGGCATTCTTGCCGCATCTGAAGAGATCGAAAGAAGCCAAGATTGTAATGATTTCATCGCAAATGGGACGTTTGACCTATCAAAAGTCAGACCGTATTGCTTATCGGGCCTCAAAAGCAGCGTTGAACAAAGTGATGCAGGGTTTGGCAACCGATCTGTTTGCAGCCGCCATAGCAGTGCAGTCGCTTGATCCGGGTTGGGCCCGCACGGACATGGGCGGCGCTGATGCCGACATCAGCGCGCAGGAAAGCGCTGCCGGCCTGATGGATCGCATCGAGGAACTGACCATGGCCAATACAGGCACTTTTGTTAATTATGCCGGTGAAACAATTGGTTGGTGAGAGTGACATGGAAGCCATGCCTGAAATCGTCAAAGGACGCCGGTTCGATGCGCAGGTTGACGGCCTTTTCGTGGCCAGTGGTGGCAATTTCATCACCAGCGCTGTCGAAACGCTTGATGTGGCTCTTGAGGGTATTCCCGGGGATTTCCATGGCGGTTATGCGCGAAAATCCGGTGGCCGAGAACCATGGTACACGCGCGGAACCGAAATGCGCAATGAGCGGCAGGTCACTCTTGTTTCGCGCGCGGAACTGGGCGAGGTCGCAGCTGAAATGGACATTGAGCGGATTGAGCCGGAGTGGATTGGCGCAAACATCTCGCTGTCAGGTGTACCATTTCTGTCGTTCCTCCCCGCTTCCACGCTCTTGTTTTTTGAAGGCGGGGCGACGATCAAGGTGGACTTTATGAATGGGCCTTGCGGTATCGCAGGTGCGGCTATTGCAGATCATCTGGGCCGACCCGGAGACAATGACGTCAAGCTCGCTTTTCCCAAGGCGGCCAAGCGCAAACGCGGTTTGGTGGCCTGGATAGAGAAGGCAGGTACGATCTCCATGGGGGAAACTGTGCGTGTGCAAATCGGCGAGCAATGGATTTACCCGGCGGACTGATCAGCCGACTTGACCGGTATTTCGACATCCAGGGCTTCGTCATCCATCACCAAAAAGCGGGACCCATGCCAGCCTTGCAGGACGTCATTGATGCCATCGAGTACAAAGTGCCGGGCGCTATCACGGTCATAACCCTCATCCAAAAGCGCGTCATAGTCGGTGTGAACGTGGCGGATGTAAGCGATAAGGCACAGCCAAACGGCTTTCTGCGCAGGCAGTGAACGCAAATGTTTGCGAGACACCATCTCGCGTACGATTATTGCCTCGTCCAACGGCAACATCGGGACGAGCGCGGTTAGTGTTTCATTGACAATTTTTTGCCGTTTGGTGGCCATGGCCGTTATATTTTCAAGCAGCAACGCGGGTCGGGCTGCAGGTTTTTCTTGCATTTTATAAAAAACGATATAAACATATCTTTATGTCATTAAATTCACCCATTGCCGGCCTCTTGCAGCCGCTCGACGAATTGGTCGAGATCCTCAAAATGGCCGCCGAGCCAAGCCGGTTGCGCATATTGCGGGTTTTGGCGGCAGGCGACCTTACGGTAACAGACCTGACCACGATTTTGGGCCAGTCGCAACCGCGCGTCTCAAGGCACTTGAAGCTCTTGGTCGAGCACCGGCTGATCCGCCGTTGGCAGGAGGGTTCATGGGCGTTTTTTCGCGTCAATCGAGAGCCTGCTTATTGGGATTTGGTCAACACGCTTTTAGCCCATCTTGATCCAAATGATGCGACCTTGCAGAGAGACGAAGAGCGTTTGAATGCTGTCAAACGCGAGCGTCGTCAGCGGGCTTCGGACTATTTCTCTCAAAATGCCAATGCTTGGGACAAAATCCGTTCCCTGCATGCCCCTGATTCAGAAGTTGAAGCCTCACTGCTCGAAGCTGTTGGAATCGGTCCATTCAATGCGCTGTTGGATATTGGTACGGGCACGGGGCGGATGCTGGAGCTCTTTGCGCCCCAATCGCAATCGGCCTTGGGCGTCGACCACAATAGGGAAATGTTGGCTATTGCCCGCGCCAATATTGATAGCGCTGGTTTGAAGGGCGCTGAGGTCAGGCTTGGCGATATTGAAAATCTCGATGTCGGACGCGGGATCTACGACTTGGTGCTCATTCACCAGGTTCTCCACTTCCTGCACGATCCGGCCATGGCTGTTGCCGAGGCCGTTAGGGCGTTATCGCCCGGCGGAACTGTTGCCATCGTTGATTTTGCCACCCATGACAATGAGGATCTGCGCGCCGAACATCAGCATTTGCGCCTTGGTTTTGCCGATGATGTCGTCATTGGCTGGCTGCTGGAAGCGGGTATCTCAGATGTTCAAACCCATGCGGTAGAGGCTGATGCCCAATCGTCAGGCGGCTCCAATCCTTTGACGGTAAAAATCTGGGTGGGCCGTGATTCTAACTATGAGGTCGCCGGTTCGGCGCGTAATACGGAGTTGGCTTGATATGCGTACCAGTATGTTTTCGCGCACCCATGATGTGACCGGCGGTGATTTGCGCGTCTCTTTCGAGTTCTTTCCGGCAAAGAACGATCAGATGGAAGCCACACTGGAAAGCACCATCGACAAGCTTGCGCCGCTGAACCCTGATTTTGTGTCCGTGACCTATGGCGCGGGCGGCTCCACCAAAGAGCCGACCAAACGTACATTGTCGCGCGCTCTCCAATATGGCGGCATGCAGGCCGCCGCGCACATCACCTGTGTGAGCGCAACCAAGAGCGAGACCGACGCGGTTGTCCGCGAATTCGTCAATCTGGGCGTCAAGCGCTTCGTGGCGTTGCGCGGTGATCCGGAAACCGGCATCGGCACCCAATATGTGCCGACTGAGGGTGGTTATGAGAACGCCGCAGCGTTGGTCGCGGGAATCAAGGCGTTCGGTGACTTTGAAATATCGGTTGCCGCCTATCCCGAAAAGCATCCCGAGAGTCCCGATTTTGCAACCGACATCGACATGCTCAAACGCAAGATCGACAATGGCGCATGCCGGGCGATTACCCAATTCTTCTTCAACAATGATCACTATGAGCGTTATGTCGAACGCGTGCGCAGCGCCGGTATCTACGTGCCGATTGTGCCGGGTATTTTACCAATCCACAGCTTCAAGGCCGTGGCGCGTTTTGCCGGCCGCTGTCAGGCATCCATTCCTGCCTGGATTGCTGACCGTTTTGCTGGCCTCGAAGATGATCCCAAAACCCATGCGCTCGTTGCGTCTGCGGTGGCTGCGGAGCAGGTACTCGATCTGATGGATCGGGGCGTGCGTGATTTCCACTTCTACACGATGAATCGCCCTGATCTGGTGTTTGCAATATGCCACATGATCGGGTTGCGTGAAGAAACGCAGAACGCTGCGGCGTAGCTCGTCTTCAATTTGTAGACAATCAGTCGCCCAAATGGCGGCTACTGGAATGTTTTGTTTCCTCCTATCTCGGTTTTCGAGCGGCACGCTGCTGTGCCCGACAGGAGATTTTTAAAAATGGCAAACATTCTTTCAGTGCAATCATCAGCTCGCAACGGCGGCTCTCATAGCCGTGCCTTGAGCCAAAAATTGGTCGACCGATTGACCTTGAGCGGTGATCATAATGTGCTGGTCCGCGATCTGGCCGACCACCCGGCACTTCTCGACGAAACCTGGTTGGCCGCCAACTGGACATCATCTGATGAGCGCTCGCCGGAACAAAAAGAAGTTTTGGCCCAATCAACATCGATGATCGACGAAGTAAAAGCAGCTGATGTTCTGGTGATCGGAGTGCCGATTTACAACTTCAGCATTCCCGGCGCACTCAAGGCATGGATTGATTTGATCGCCCGCGCCGGCGAAACATTCCAATATTCGGATAACGGACCAAAAGGTTTGCTTGAAGGTAAGAAAGCCTATTTGGTTGTCACTTCGGGCGGCGTGCCCGTCGATAGCCCTGTCGACTTTGCAACACCTTACATGCGCCACGTGCTCAGCTTCATCGGTATCGACGATGTGGAAGTGATTGGTGCAGACGGTCTTGTGATGAACGAAGCGGAGAGCCTGGCCAAAGCGCAAAGTAAAATCGCTGAACTTGCCGTAGCTGCTTGATTTTTTGGTATAAAAATCGCCCGGCAGACCGATAGTCTGCCGGGCGCGAATTTGCTCAGGGTACGATGCCAATCATCAACGCGGCAATAAAAATAAATGCTGCAAAAACCAGCAACGTGTTAAATGAGCGTGTAATACCCATCGAACCTCCCGTTCGGTTAAGCGACCAGAATAACAAACGAATGTGTCGGGGAAAGTGAAATCGTTGCTGCAGCGCATCATATGGCGACGGAGTTTTTGCAGATCATCACGTAAGTATCTGAGCAACCAGAGAAATATTTCGTGATTATGGCAGGCCGAAGTTATTCACATCTCACTTGAATGTTGTGACCTCAACGCTAGCTCCTCAAAGGCTGAGAGCGAGGGATAGCCGTGTCAAACTACGCACGTTTCTTGTTTATCAATGCGCTGGTAGGTGCGTTGCTTGGCTGTATTTTTGTAGCCGGATTATTGTACGCCGACATGGGTGGCGTTGGCAGTCTCGTGATGAAATCCGAGCAAAAGCTCCTCATCCTCGCGATCATATTCAGCTCAACGGCCGTCAATGTCGGCCTCATGTACATGACAACCGCTATTTTGTTGGCGACTGACGATCCGGGCAAGTGACCGAGGCTCCTCGAACCCCAATCTCTCAAAAAAAAATCAAAGAGCGCTCAACAATGCAGGTGTCGGCCAGCTATCAGCGGGTAGACCCAAACGAAGCTGCTCGGCGCGGACAGCGGCACGGGTGCCGGCACCCAAAATACCATCGACCTTGCCGACATCATAGCCGCGCGCCTGAAGTTTGCGCTGGAGCGCTTTCATCTGGTCGCCATTGAGCCCGTTATGGCCACTGCCCGCATTGTAGCGTTGGGCGCCGCCAAGGCGGGTCGCAAAATAGGCGGCGGTCGTCACATAGGTGAGCGACTGGTTCCATTCGAGAAGCACATTGAAATTCGGATAAGCCAGAAACGCTGGGCCTTTGCGTCCCATCGGCAAGAGCAGGCTGGCCTGTTGACCGGCGGGAAGGGTGCCTTGCCGCGGTTGCACGCCGCGTGACGCCCAATCGGAAATCTGCAAATCACGCCCGAGGCCAACATCTTCCCATGCTTTGTCACTCGGTACGGTCACTTCCTGCAGCCAAGGTTGGTTCGGCTGCCAGCCGAGCGACGACAAGAAGTTGGCCGCTGTCATGATAGCATCGTCAGCAGACGTTTTCATATTGATTTTGCCGTCGCCATCGCCATCGCGACCCTTGGTTAGATAGTCTTCCGGTAAAACTTGGATTTGCCCGATCTCGCCCGCCCACGCGCCGGTCACATTGGCAGGGACAATATCGGCATCAATCAACCGGGCAAGCGCCAACAATTGCGGGCGGAAAAGCTCGGGGCGGCGGCAGTCGTGCGCCAGGGTCGCCAAGGCGTTGAGCGTATTAAAATCGCCCTGAACCGCGCCATAGTCGGTTTCAAACGCCCAGAAGGACGTAATGACTTCAGGCGCAACACCATATTCGTTGCGCGCGCGCTCAAAGGTGGAAGCATAGCGCTGCAGATTGCGGCGGCCATTGTCCATCCGGTTTTGCGAGATCAGGCGCTGCGAGAAGGTCAGGAAATCCAGCGTAAAAACGCCTTGCGACCGGTCCCGGCTGATCACCTTGGAGTTGGTGCGCGCGCCGGCAAGGGCGTTCAACCCTTTTTGACCGACACCAGCGGCACGCGCTTCTTCCACCATGCCTGCGCGCCAGGCGCCAAAGTCGCCCCCACATCCTTGCGCAAAGGCCGATAAAGGCAGCCCAACAGCCAAAACAAATCCTAAGCCAAAGGTTTTCAAGCGCATTGTTGTCCTCCGCAATCGCTATTTTTTTGCTGTCTTGAGCCAGTCACGCCACGCGCTTTCACTGCCTGCAAAGACGTTGATGTCGATGTCACCCACCGCTCCTTCAATTCGTCCCGTTCCGGTATATTGCCAGAACGCCCAGCGACGGCCGGGATAAGTGACTTTGGGGTGGGTTTTGGTGGATCGAAGCCAAAACACTTCGTCTTTCATATGGCCGACAAGATTGTCGCGATGGAAATCAACCGTTGTGTAGATTATCGGTCGCTGACCGTAATGGCGTTCAACGATATCCATCCATCGCTTCATCTTGGCCCGCACTTCTTCAGGTGGCGGACGCCGCTTGCATGTCGGAGATTTGGGGTTCCATTCCGCATCCAGAACCGGGGGAAGGGCACCGCGCGTGCGTGGCACGTTGCGGATATACCAACGCGCCTGTTGTTCGGCTGATGTGCAGAAGTATAGAAAGTGATAGGCACCGCGTTCAACGCTCGCGCGCCCCGCGCTGGCCCAGTTAAGCGCAAACATGTCATCCAGCAGGTCGCCACCCTCGGTCGCCTTGATGAAGGCAAACCGCACGCCCTGACGCTTCAATTCGTTCCAATCAAGATTGCGCTGCCACTTTGCTACATCCACGCCATGGATCGCAAAGCCAAAGGGTGCGCCGCCTTCCCATTCAAAAACGGGATCACTGTCGCCGTAACGCGGACGGGCACTTTCGGTCGGAAAGGATACCTGTTGGGCGCTCAGTGTTGATTGGGTGGCAATTGCTTCAAACTCGTTGCCGACTGAGTTGCAACTGACCAGAACCAAACTGGCAACGGCCAGAAGTGTCGATGTAATACCGGCGTTTTTCAAACCGAATCGTCCCCAATGCCTGACGCGGCTTACCATGATGCATGATCGAATGCGCGTTTGTACCGGCAATATGTCGCTTTGGTGACGTGGCGCGATGTTGACGCCGTACAACGCCTTGTTAAACCTTCGCCCCGGGAGGTTCTATGATCAGGATTATGAAGTGGTTCGGCTATCTGGTGCTGGCGGGCATTGTCACTGGCCTTGGCTATCTGGTTTTCTTGCCGCCGGAATTGTTACGCGTTGGCTCCAACTACACGGCCAAGATCGTCTGCTCGAACGTCTTTCTCGCCAATCGTGATGCGAAAGATGTTTTGGCAGTGGATGTGCAAGCGCCCGGTCATCCGTTGCTCCGCCTGATGCGCATCAATGTCGATCCGTCAGAAGGGTCCGTACGGGCCGGTATTTTCGGGTTTATCGCGCCCGGTATGGCCGTGATGCGTGATGCGTCTCTCGGCTGTTCGTCGCTACCTTCATTGGATGATCGCGATCTTGTTCAGGCCAGTATGCAACCGCTTGACGTCCAACTGGACAGTAATCAGCCATGGCCGGTCGGCAACCAGGTTGAGTTCGACCCGCAAAGTACCGTGAGTAAACTGCTTGAAGACGAAGAACTGGTTGGCCCCGGCATGCGTGCGGTTGTTGTGGTCAGGGATGGAGAGATCGTCGGTGAACGCTATGGCGAGGGGTTTAACGCGCAAACTCCGCTTCTCGGATGGTCAACAACCAAAAGTGTCACGGCAGCGCTGATTGGACGCGCGATCCGCGAGGGCAACATGACGCTGGATGGCGATGTTTCAGATGTTTTCGGCTGGGATGACGACCGCCAGGCGATCAAGCTTGTTGACTTGATGGCGATGGCCGGGGATCTGCAGTGGAATGAAGGCTATGGCTCCGTGTCGGATGTCACACGCATGCTTTACCTGGAAAAAGATATGGCGCGCTTTGTCGCCAATAGGCCGCTTGATACTCAAACGGACAAAGGCATTGGCGAAAATTTCAATTATTCGTCTGGAACCACGGTGCTGCTAAGCCGCATTTGGCAGCGCGCATTTGGTGATGTTTCGGACGCCGTGGCTTTTCCACATCGCGCGCTTTTTGGGCCGCTGGGCATGGAGAGCGCGGTGATGGAGATGGATGCAGCAGGCACTTATGTCGGCTCGTCCTACATGTATGCCACCGCCCGCGATTGGGCACGCTTTGGCCAGTTCATGCTTCAGCGCGGTGTCTGGGAGGGGCGGTCGCTACTGCCCATCGGCTATGTCGATTGGATGACAGCAACGCATCCGGCCTCTGATGCGCAATATGCCAATAGTCAGGTTTGGAAACGCGCCGCCAATGCATGGCTGCCGGGTGATAACCCCGAACTACCGGCCGATGCCTTCTTTATGAATGGCCATGATGGGCAGTCGATCAGTGTGGTTCCATCAGAAGGGCTTGTCGTTGTCCGCTTGGGTCTCACACCGACGGATCGCCAATACAAGGTCGCCTTTTTGCTTCGGGCGCTCATCAATACGCCGTAAGGCTAGGTCTTTTTCAAGTCACGGACCCGCATAGCCAGCATGTCAGCCAATTGGGCAACCCGTTCTGCCGAAACAGCTTTTTGGGCATAGGTTCGGATACCCATAATCTCTGCTTGTAACCAAGCGCCCAGAAAAGCGGGATCGGCGTCATGGGCGAGTTCACCGGCTGATTTTGCCCGCTGAAACTGCTCTGCAAACATCGCTTCGGTGGCATCCAACAGTTCAGATGCGACTGTTTGCAACGTGGGTTCCGTCGCATGCAGTTCGGTAACCGACTTCATCATCATACAGGCAACCGATGGTGCGTCCCTTTCACAAAGGTTGCTGAATGAGCCAGCATAGGCTGCCAAGCCATCCAAAACCATATCGTGGGCGGCGAGATATCTCTCCAACTCGGTGCGACGGCCGGCTGCGTAGTTTTTTAACGCAGCTTCAAAAACGCCGGCTTTGGAGCCATAGCGCGCATAAATGCTGCCGGGGCCCAGATCAAGCGCGGTCTCCAGATCCTTCATCGACGTCGCGTGATAGCCCTGCATCCAGAAAAGGGAGGTCGCGCGGTTCAGCGTTTGATCGCTGTCATACTTTTCTTTGCGTGCCATGGTCTCACATTTGAGTGATCATTCAAAAATAATTCTTGAGTGATCACTAAAATAATGTATTTTCCAAATTGAGCAAGCACTCAAATTGAATTTAAAACCACGAGCAAGGAAACTCCATGACAGAATTCACCGCCCACGATCTTGAAACCGCTCCCGAAGCCAGCAAGGCGCTGCTTGAAAAATCTCAGAAAGCGTTTGGTCGCATCCCCGGACTGCACGCTGTGATGGCTGAGTCGCCTCAGCATTTGGAAGGGTACCAGGTCCTGCATCACCTGTTCACGCAAACGAACTTTGACGCCGTTGAGCAGACTGTTGTTTGGCAAACCATCAATGTCGAGCATGAGTGCCACTATTGCGTGCCGGCCCACACTGGAATCGCCAAGCGCACAAAAGTGCCCGAAGATGTGATTGAAGCGCTGCGCAATGAGACAATTTTGCCAACTGCCAAGCTTGAGGCATTGCGCACATTCACGCTTGAAGTTGTCCGTCAGCGCGGCAACGTGACTGATGAACAGGTGCAGACTTTCTTCAATGCCGGATATGATCGCCGCGCGGTTTTGGACGTAGTGTTGGCGACTGCGCAGAAAGTCATGTCCAACTATGTCAATCACATCGCACAAACGCCTATCGACGAGGTCGTGAAGCCGTTCGCCTGGCAAAAGGTCGGCACTGCGGCTGCAGCATAAAAGACGCCCGGTTTTACCAATTGAATGCCGCTGAAGGATGCGTTTCGGCGGCATTTATGTATTCCCACCTATACCCATTTACGCGTTGCAGGACGCTGGGTGACCATTGTAGATAGTTGATAATATCTACAACAGTGGTATCCAATCAGGGAGTTGGGAATGAAATTTATCCGGTCTTGCTTCGCCTTTAGCTTGTTTTTGGGGGCATCCGCTTTAGCGGAATCACTTTCCGAGGGATTCTCAGTTGCGAAAATGACCTTTGAGTCCATCGACGCTGATGGCGACGGTCAGGTGACCTCGGAAGACATGGGCACCTTCGCCGAATCCATTTTCCTCGGCATGGACTATGACAAAAACAGCAAGGTCACCTTTGACGAGTTTTCCGACTGGGACATTGGATTTGGCATCGCCGCGGAAAATGAAGGCGGGCCACAAGCATTTGCGATTGCAAACAGAATTCTGTTCGGTTTTTGGGATGTGAATGCCGACGGTGAAATGACGCCTGAAGAATTTTCAAAGGCCGGCGCCATGGACTTCCAGCGCGCTGATGTAAATGGCGATATGCTGGTCGATGAGCGAGAGTATCTTCTGGGTTACAGCGTCAATATCGTGATGCGCGGCGCCATTCGTCCCGACATCGACGTCAGCGCGAAATAAAGCAACAAGAAAAAATAAAAGGCCGGAAGGGGGTTCCTTCCGGCCTTATTTCGGCTGGTATCGCTTGGGGGGACGGGGGTTATTTCCAGCCGAATTGGATTGTTGCGCCGGTTTCGTTGCCGTTTTGGCCAACATGACCGTTGGTGCCTTCGCCCAACTGAATCAGCGCATGGTTGTTGTTGTCACCGTTTTGAACCAGTGTTCCGGTGTGGTCGTTGCCGTCCTGGAGGATGACGCCATTGTTGTTGGAGCCGTTCTGGCCAAGACCGGCGCTGTTGTTGTCGCCATTTTGTGTCACATTGCCTTTAACTGCGCTGAGAATACCCAGCCCCAGGTTCATCGCATCTTTGTGCTCTTGCTTCTGGGGTGTGACGGAGATTGAAATTTGGCCGCCGGCATGCGCTGGGGCGACAGGCGCGGCCAAAATGGCTGTTGCGGCCATGGTTGCTGCGATCAATGCGTTGAATGTGCGTTTCATGATGTCATCCTCGTTTTTGACGTTGTGCTTTGTGTCTCGGTTCGTTCGGTCCCTCGCTGACCGTGATCACACAATGACGCAGCGTCACTGAACGCGTTCGGAACGGTGCATTCATCTGCCGTTAAGAAATAAAAAATGGGGTAGAAAAAGAAAAAACCGCCGCGACAAGGTCGCAGCGGAATTCCATAAAATATATTAATATCAGTTAGATGGAGAGACGGATAGTGTCTTTACACATGACGCTTTTGCCATCAGCATCGACATCAAGTTTCACTGAGTAGGCGCCGGATGAAAGCTGGATAACACCAACCGTTGTATCGCCATCGGATGAGGCAACGAACGGCCCGCCCTGGTTGATGTTTGTGCCATTGCCGCTCACGGAAAAGCGGTACTTGCCGGAAAGGTCGGCGGTCGCCGAAACCTTGGCATCCAGACGTATCATGCCATTGGTCTTGGTCTGCGCGATCGAACAGGTCAGCGGGCCATTGGTTTTGGTAATTTCGTCACCGGCCATTGCGGCGATTGAGTTTGTGCAGGCCGCAACTGCAACGATGCCTACCATTCCAAGGGCCGCACGCGCGCTGAATGATGTGAAATGATTGCGGGTCATATTGGGTTCTCCTTTTTGAGAATGGGTCGTTTCGAACGGGCAAACCCGGGTCGGCTTCAATGTGGCCGCCCGGGTACCCTCGCTTTGGCCGAGCTGCCGATTATGGGCAGTTCTGGATGATTGCGACTGTGTTGCCGACGCCAGCTTGGTTGGAAGATGCACCGCAGCCGGAACCAGACTGGATGGTTGTGCTGGAGTTCAGCGCACCCAACTGGTTTGTTTCGCTGAAGTGGTTGTCACCCGCTTGGCTGGAACCTGCCAGGTTGCCCAAGCCGTCCTGAGTGATAACAGATGTTGAACCATCGCCGTTCTGCAAGATGATCAGTTCGTTGAACAAACCGTTCTGGCCACCACCGGCAGCGTTGCCGATACCGATTTGGTCGATGAAGACGTCGTTGGCAGAAGCAGGTGCTGCAAAAGCAGCTGTTGCAACGATCAGGGCGGAGATAAGAGATGTACGTTTCATGATGTAGTTCCTCGCTGGTTTGATGTTTGAGGTCGGTGTGTTTGTCAGCCTCGAGAACAGGAATAACGCGGCGCGACTGAACGGTTTTGGAACCACGCATTCAGAAATCGTTCAGAAACAAAAAATCTCATAAAGTACTGAAAAATAATAAAAATATACGAAAACGAAAAACCCCGGCTGCTCGATGAGAGCGACCGGGGCATCCGTCAGCGCTTGGGAGTTTGGGAGGTCGGGAGGCGCGCTGGAGATAGGCTTTGTCAGCGGCAGAGTTGGACGACCGCATTAACCGGGCCGTTTGTCTCCGTATCGGTTGATGAGGCGCAGTTTTCGCCAGCCTGAATAACGGCAGTGATGTTGTTATCACCGACTTGGTCGTTTTGGCTGGTGTGGCCATCGCCATTTTGATGAACGGCCATCCAATTGTTGTCACCGGTTTGGGTGCCGGTTGCCAGATTGTCACTGCCGCGCTGCTGAAAATCCAGACGATTGTCTGTGCCGTTTTGAGCGCCGCCGACAACATTGGCGATGCCGAACTGATCGACGATTAGCTCGCTTGCAGAAGCGGGTACAGAAAGAAAAGCAGAAGCACTAAGCACGGCCGCCGCCAAAGGTGTGGTGATGTATTTCATGGTATTATCCTCGCGTTCCATGTCATCCTTGGTGGGCAGTGCGTTGCCCGTGGGGAAATAGTTAACGGAGCCAAAGCGAACCGGGCGTGAATCTGCTATTCAGTTTGCGTTCAGGAAACAAAGCCGTTGAAACAATCCCTATGGTTGATAATGTCTACCATGTGACAATTGGCGGGAGGACATAATGCCGACACGATATCATCCGTTGCTCGTCGCCATTCACTGGCTCATGGCTATCATGATCCTGATGCTGCTTGTTGCCGGCGGCGTTTTGCTTGAGCCGATGGCCAATGATGACCCGCAAAAGGTGGAGGGCCTTTTTGGTCACATGCTCCTTGGCATGATTGTCATGGTGCTTTTAGTTGTTCGCCTTGTCACCCGCCTGCGTTCCAAGAAGCCAGCCCACGCTTCAACCGGCAATGGTATGCTTGACACGATCGGTGTGTGGACCCATTGGGCGTTTTATCTGCTCATTTTCCTGGTTGCCGGTTCCGGCATGGCCATGTCGGCTATGGCAGGTTTGCCGGACATCGTTTTCTTCGGGAGCGGAGATCCGCTGCCGGCCAGCTTCTGGGATTATCCGCCGCGCTATGTTCACGCGATTGCCACCAAGGCGCTGGGCGCGCTGATCGTACTCCATATCGCCGCTGCGTTTTGGCATCAGTTCTCCAAAAAGGATGGGCTGCTGGCGCGCATGTGGTTCGGCAAACGAGAGGCGTGATGGTTTGTGATTTGCCCGAAGACCGTGAGACCTGCGCCGCGGGGCCTTAGCCCGCCCGCAACGGCAGGCACCTAAGTTGGGGTGTGCATCAACCCATCTCTGGCGACCTCTATTGAGTTGACAATGGCGCCCGCGCAAACCATTTGCGCGCCGCAATTTGGTAAATATTCGCGTTATGATGAGGTCAATTCGCTGCAGACGCGATTGTATCGCTGGCGCATCGTTTTACATTCAATTGTCCCGTTGAAACAATGTGAGCGGGATAGCATTTGGTTTGCATTGTCGTGGATGGAATTTGAACAATGGCACTTCTCGATACACCGGTTTGTGATTTTGGCTGGCAGGCGCCCGATTTCACGCTGAGCGACCCATATGGAACACAATATAATCTGCGCGATAGCATGGGCGACTCCGGTTTGCTCATTGTGTTCATCTGCAACCATTGCCCCTATGTGAAGGCCATAGCGGACCGCTTGGCTGCCGATACAGATTTGTTGATGGAAGCGGAAGTCGGCGTACTGGCCATCATGTCCAACAGCTGGAAAGACTATCCGGAGGATTCGCCACCCAACATGCTAAAGTTTGCCGCCAAGCACCGCTTCAACTTTCCTTATCTGATCGACGAAGATCAAAGCGTGGCCAAAGCCTATGGCGCTGTTTGCACGCCGGACTTTTTTGGCTTTAACGCCCGCGGTGAACTCCAATACCGAGGACGCCTCGACGATATCGGCATCGGCGGTAGCGATGAAAACAGGCAAGCTGAACTTCTCGAGGCGATGGCGATGATTGCGGAGACCGGTCAAGGCCCCAAAGAGCAGGTGCCGTCGATGGGTTGCTCCATCAAGTGGACGTAGTTTCACTGACCACCGGACTTTTCTCCTCGTCCATGATCGCCTGCATGCGTTCGCTCATTTCAGCCTCCCAGGCTCCGAGACGTTCGCGCACCATCGTGATATATTCTTCATTTTCTGAAAACGGCACATTGGGATCATAGTGCTCTGCGCTTTCGATCATCGTTTGCCTGTCCATTTCGTCAAACACCTTGACGATGCGCTGCGCCTTGTCGCGCGGCTGGCCAAGCGCTTCAAAGGCCGACCGCCCCATGCGCAGTGAACTGTCATAGGTTTCGCGGATAATGTCCCGGCACCCTGCCGCCCAAAGGTCAAAAACATGGCCCCGGTCAACCGCTCGGGCTACCACATGGATATTGGGATAGCTCTTGACCGTGTAGCGCACCAGCTCGGTGATTTGTTCCTTCCCGTCAATGGCGACCACAAAGAGCTTGGCTTCACCGAGGCCCGCAGAATGCAGCAGATCCGGACGGGTGGCATCACCGAAATAGGCCTTCAAGCCAAATTTCGCGATCATCTCCAATTGTGCGGAACTAAAGTCGATCACTGTCACCTTGTGTCCCGCCGCTTGCAGCATGCGGCGCACCAGACCGCCGACACGCCCGTGACCGGCAATGACAATGTGATTGTCCTCTTCGATATCGTCCGCCTCGCGATCGTCGGAGGACGCATAGCGCGGTTGGATGACCTGATCGTAAAAGATGAAGAGGGCAGGGGTCAGCAACATCGAAAGCGCGACAACCAACAACAATTGATCTGATACGGCCGGCGGGATCACATTGTTGGCGACCGTGAAGGACAGGAGCACAAAGCCGAACTCGCCCGCTTGTGCCAAGCCGAGGGAAAACAACCATTTGTCGCTCCCTGCAATTTTGAAGACGCGCGCGAGACCAAGCAACACGATGACTTTCACTGACATAAGGCCGATGGTCAGCGCGACGATGCTTGCCAGATTGTCAAACAGCAGCGCAAAATTGATGCTTGCGCCAACCGTCATGAAGAAGAGGCCGAGCAAAAGTCCCTTGAACGGATCAATATCCGATTCAAGCTCATGGCGGTATTCGCTGTTGGCAAGCACCACCCCGGCCAAAAACGTTCCGAGCGCAGGTGAAAGACCCACAAGCGACATCAAAAGCGCAATGCCGATCACCATCATCAGGGCCGTGGCGGTGAACATCTCGCGCAGGCCCGCACCGGCGATAAAGCGGAAGATCGGACTGGTCAGATAGTTGCCGACAATCGCGACGGCGGCGACCGCACCGATGGTGACCAATGCCGTCTGCCAGCCGCTCAAACCATCCACCAGGCTTATGGAAGCGCCGTGATCATCGCCGCCGTGAGTCGCATCGCTGCCATGGGTTGCCGCCGTGTTGGCTGCCACTTCAATGATCTCCGGCATGGCGAGGATCGGGATAATCGCCAGCATGGGGATGACCGCGATGTCTTGGAAAAGCAGGACCGAAAAGCTCGATTGGCCGCCATCGCTTTTCATCAAGCCTTTTTCGTTAAGCGTCTGCAAGACGATGGCGGTCGATGACAACGCCAGCACCATGCCGATGGCAAGTGCGACCGTGAAGGGTTGGCCGAACGCCATTGCAGCGGCCATGACCAACAAGACAGTGATCACCACTTGTCCGCCGCCAAGGCCCAAAAGGCGCGTGCGCATCTCCCACAAAAGCTTGGGTTCCAGCTCAAGGCCCACCAAAAACAGCATCATCACCACGCCGAACTCTGCAAAATGCTGGATCGACACAACATCGACATTGAGCAACGCGAGGATCGGGCTGATCACGATCCCCGCGATCAGATAGCCAAGCACCGACCCCAGCCCCAACCGCGTGGCAATGGGCACAGCGATCACACCGGCGATCAGGAAGATAAAGGCGAGGAGGAGAAAGTCAGTCATGATAGGTCCCGAAATCTAGTATTGATATGAACCGGGTAGGGGCGCGGTGCAAGGTGCGCTATCGCTAAACATGTAAGGCCTACGGCATGAACGACAGTGAAGTTTAGCAGTATCTAATGATCAATTTTTGTCCAGTTGCGAAGCAAATCTCCGGACATCTGGAAGCTCCAAAGCAGCCTCGCCACCAATTCTGTAAGCAAGATTAGGTGCACGCGCCAAAAAATTCTCGGCAAAGTCTTTTGGAACTTCGGCTTGTTTGAGGCAGGCGATGTAAGCCTGTCTGTAAATACGAATAAACTCGATGTTCTGTGTACCAAGCTCTGACGCATTTTTTGACAGGCTGTTATCATCTGGGTATTGCCTGAAGCGTTGGATATACGCGTCAGAGACCATTCTCCAACTCATGTCCAGCATGGCATGCGGATCGAAATCGTCTGAAAGAGTTGAGATGGAGATTGTTGTCGGAACCATCCGACTTAGATGATTAAATAGCTGTACCGGACTTAGTTGTTCAAATATTTTGCCGGACATTTGAACGCCAAAAATGCTTATCCCTTCTACTTTTAACGAAGAGCCGCGCACTACCAAAAGAGCGATGCAAATTCCCGAAAAGAAACTGCCTAACACAATGGCGATAACGCTTGAGCCGAAACTCATCAGAGTTGCTCATTTTCTGTCAACTGAGTTCCCCATGCCCCCGGTGTTGGCGTTGTCACAATCACCGCTTCGCCAGCCTTCAAATGTGTCTGGTCGCATGGCTCTAAAAGCTCAACCGTTCCATCCAAACGCCGCACTTCCGTTTTGCCCAATTGCCCATCGCCGCCACCATCAACGCCCTTGGGTGGCACCTTGCGGTGCGAGCCGATGATCGCGCAATCCATATCTTCGGTAAAACGCAGGCGGCGCACCGTGCCATCGCCACCATTGAATTCGCCTTTGCCGCCTGAGCCTTGGCGGATCGAAAACTCTTCGACCACAATCGGGTAACGCATTTCCAAGACTTCCGGGTCGGTCATGCGGGTGTTGGTCATATGCGTATGGACGCCTGACGCCCCCGCAAAACCTCGCCCGTCATTCATGACGCCCGCAGGGGCACCCGAACAGATCGTCTCATAATTCTGATAGCGCTCATTGCCATAGGTGAGGTTGTTCATGGACCCCTGCGCATTGGCCATCGCCCCCAGTGCCTGCAAAAGGCAATTTGTGACATGCTGCGATGTTTCCGTGTTGCCCGCGACCACCGCGGCCGGGAAGCTTGGCTTCAAAAAACAACCATCGGGCACGATGATGTTGATCGGTTTCAGGCATCCCGCATTCATCGGAATGCCGCCTTCGACCATCAGGCGGAACACATAAAGCACCGCGGCGCGGGTGACGGGTTCGGGCGCGTTGAAATTGTTCTCCCAAACCTCGGATGTGCCGGTGAAATCCACCGTCGCCTCGCGCTTGTCATGATCGACGCTGATCTTGACCCTGATCTCCTGGCCCCGGTCGGTGGGGTAGGTCGCTTCGCAATCGGCCAGGCGGTCGATCACGCGGCGCACGCTTTCCTCCGCATTGTCCTGCACATGGTTCATATAGGCTTGGACAACGGGCAGCGTGAAATGGTTGACCATCCGGCGCAGTTCCGCCACGCCTTTTTCATTGGCCGCGACCTGCGCTTTGATGTCCGCCAAATTCTGCACAGGATTACGCGCCGGGTAGCGGTGGTCTGTCATCAGTTGGATGAAGGCGTCCTCATCGAACTTGCCCTGATCGATGAGTTTGAAATTGTCGATCAGCACGCCTTCCTCATCGAGATGGGTCGCGCGCGGTGTTGCCGAGCCCGGGGCCATGCCACCGACATCGGCATGGTGACCGCGCGAGGCGACGTAAAAAAGGATGTTGTCCCCCTGATAGACAGGTGTCACCACCGTGATGTCCGGCAAGTGCGTGCCGCCATTGTAAGGGGCGTTCAGCGCAAAAACGTCGCCGGGCTTCATATCCGGGTTCTGCCGGATGATGCTTTCAACCGATCGATCCATTGAACCCAAATGCACGGGCATGTGTGGTGCATTGGCGACCAACTGTCCCTCGGCGTTGAAAACCGCGCAGGAAAAGTCGAGCCGCTCCTTGATGTTTACCGACGATGCCGTGTTTTGCAGTGTCACACCCATCTGCTCGGCAATCGACATGAAGAGGTTGTTGAACACCTCCAGCATCACCGGGTCAGCATTGGTCCCGATCGGGGCGGCCTCGCTGCGCGCTGATGTGCGCTGGATGATGATATTGTCGCGCCCGGTCAGCGTTGCCGTCCAACCAGGTTCCACCATGATGGTTTGGTTGGGCTCAACGATGATGGCTGGGCCCGCAATTGTCGCGCCTGCGTGCAGATCAGTGCGGTCAAAAATCCCTGTTTCCCGCCATTGACCGCCGGAAAAGACGGCGCGCCTTTCGTCGGGATTCGGTTTGTATTCGGCAATGGCGGTCGGGTCAGTCTTTTGATGGGTTGCCCCGTTGGCCACAGCCTCTATGCCAACGGCTTCCACAATGAGCATGCGCCCGGGCGAGTTAAATCCAAACTGTGCCTTGTGCGCCACTTCAAACGCGTGCGCAGCTTTTTCAAGGTCACCGTCAAAGGGAACCTCGATGGTGGTGTCCGTTCCATCATAGCGGACATGCAGGTTTGACGTTGAATCAATGTCTGAAGTCGCCACCCCTTGGGACTGTAACTCAGCTTCAACATCGGCGCGCAAGCGATTCAAAAGACTCGTGATTTCGTCAAGGCTATCTTCATGCATTGGTTGAACCAGAGCATGTTGACGCGATGCGGACACTTTGGCCATGCCGATGCCGTAAGCGCTCAAAAGGCCCGATAGTGGGTGGATCAAAATGGCGTCCATGCCCAACGCATCAGCGACGAGGCAGGCATGCTGACCGCCTGCGCCGCCGAAGCAATTGAGCAGGTAGCGCGTCACGTCATAGCCGCGTTGCACAGAGATTTTCTTGATCGCATTGGCCATGTTTTGGACTGCGATATTCAAAAAACCTTCGGCGATTTCTTCCGGTGTTTTTTTACCGTCGACCTCGCGGGCCAAGTGCTCAAATTTTTCTCTGACAATATCGGCATCAAGCGGTTCATCGCGATTGTGGCCGAAGATTGCGGGAAAAGAAGCGGGGTCCAATTTCCCCACCATGACATTGGCATCGGTAACGGTGAGTGGCCCGCCGCGGCGATAGCTGGCGGGGCCGGGATTGGCGCCAGCAGAGTCTGGGCCGACTTGAAAGCGGCCATCTTCAAATTTGAGGATGGAACCGCCGCCGGCAGCGACAGTGTGGATCATCATCATAGGCGCGCGGATGCGCACACCGGCCACTTCCGTGTCGAACGCTCGCTCATAGCCATCGGCGTGGTGGGCGACATCGGTCGAGGTGCCCCCCATGTCAAAGCCGATGACATGTGCAAAGCCTTCCTCGCGAGCGGTCTCTACCATGCCGACCACACCGCCGGCCGGACCCGATAATATGGCGTCTTTGCCCTTAAACCGGTCGGCTGCGGTCAATCCGCCCGATGACATCATGAATTGCAGCCGATTAGCCGTTTCACTTTCGATGCCCAATTCTTCGCCGACTTGCTGAACATAACGGCGAAGGATTGGCGAGAGATAGGCATCGACCACGCAGGTATCGCCACGTCCCACCAGTTTTACCAATGGTGACACATTATGGCTTACGGAAATTTGTGCAAAACCGGTTTCGCGCGCGAGTGTCGCCGCCATCTTCTCATGCGATGGATAGGCCCAACTGTGCAAAAAAGCGATCGCGACTGAATTGATGCCCGCGGCTTTTGCGGCCACTAGCGCCGGACGCAGGCGTTCGGCATCAAAAACTGTCTCGATGGTGCCGTCGGCCAGCACACGTTCATCGACGTCGATGACGGCCTCATACAATTGTTCCGGGGGGACGATTTCCTTGGCAAAGATATCGGGCCTTGCTTGATAGGCGATCCGCAAAGAATCGCGAAATCCCCTTGTAATCAATAGGATAGTCCGATCACCTTTGCGCTCCAGCAATGCGTTGGTCGCAACCGTCGTACCCATGCGTACGACATCGATGAGCGCATGTGGAATGTATTGCCCGGTATCGATGCCCAAAAATTCTCGAATGCCTTGAACCGCCGCGTCGCGATAGCTCTCCGGGTTTTCAGACAAAAGTTTTTTAGCGGCCAATGAACCGTCCGGTTGTCGTGCAATCACGTCGGTAAAGGTGCCGCCCCGATCAATCCAAAACTGCCAACCGCTGTTCATTACCAAAAATTCACTTTCTTCTCTGTGCTTTTCAACCGGTGACGAAATGTGCACTGCACCGTCCTGACCCGGCAAACTATGGTCATATTCAACAGGCATCCGGAGCGTCCGTTTATGGGATCGACGGAGACATTCCTATGAAAAAGTTACTACTCGCAACTACTGCAAGTGTCTCGCTATTGGCGCTGGTCGCTTGTGGTGGACAGGAAGAAAACAATGATCGCTCGTCAGGCCCTGCTGTTCCGAGCCCAGAAACAACGACCGAAAATGCATCAAATCAAGGCAATACAGGCGAAAACCCGCAAGCAAATACCGCTCAGCAGGAAGCCGGCATCGCCGCAGCTGTTGTAGAAATTCCCGAAGACAAAATTGAAGAGGTGAACAACGCCCCAACGAGCCTGGCAGATGGGGCAGAACAAAAGATCGTTTTTCAAGATAGCGACAGCCTCAGCGACCTTGACTATACGCCACCGCCGGAAGAAGCGATTGTTGGTGTGTGGGTGCTCGAAAATTTTAAGCATGCCCGCATAAAGTTGGAAAACGGTTATCTGGCCGGTGTTACCGGGTGCAACAATTTTACCGGTAAGTATGAGGTTGGCGCACAATACGAGATTGCGTTTTCCTCCGTTGGTGTGACCGCGATGGAATGTGGGCAAAAGCGGATGAAGATCGAAAACGAGCTGATTAAAGGTATTCGAGCTGCAGTCCTCTTTCAGGTGAAAAGGAATCGATTGGTAATAACTGATGAATTTGGTGGAGAACTCGTCTTTACAAACCGCTAGCAGTTTTAGTTCTCGATCAAACCTAGTCCGTGCCATTTACACGGGTTTCGTCGCTTAACACGCCTTACAAATTTCGGCATTTAAGCTAAACGGGTGTCATGAGTGTATTCAGCCGTTTGGCAGAGATTCTCGTGGACGGTGTCAGCAACGCCGTCGCCGCGACCATCGAACGGATGAGAACCGTATTCGAGGGCGACCCTGAAACGCGCGCGCGCGTGGCTTTTTCCATCGCCATGATCGCGCTTTCGGCAAAAATGGCAAAAGCGGACGGGGTCGTGACCCAAGATGAGGTGGACGCTTTTCAGGAAATTTTTGACATCCCTGCCGACGAAAGACCGCGTGTTGCAAGGCTCTACAATTTGGCCAAGCAGGACACGGCCGGCTTCCAAGCCTATGCCCGCCAACTGGCGGAACTGTGTGCAAATGCACACGACGGCAGTAATGCGCATGGCGATATCCTTGACGGACTTTTTCATATCGCCAAGGCAGATGGCGTGCTCCACGACAAGGAATTGGTTTTTTTGCGAGAAACTGCCGCCATTTTCGGCGTGGACGATCATCAGTTTGAGAGCATCAAGGCGCGCCATGTCGATCTTGGTGCCAAAGATCCTTGGCGCATCCTTGGACTTGATCCGCAAACTACTTTTGCCGATGCCCGCAGACAATACCTTAAGTTGGTGCGCCAGAACCATCCCGATCAGATGATTGCGCGGGGCGTGCCGCCTGAGTTCGTGCGGATCGCCGACGAGCGCTCGGCAGCGATCAATACGGCGTGGGAAACAATTGAGCCTTCTTTCAACAATCCGGCCAAACATGCAGGTTGATCATGAAGGCGCGGTCGCTTGCTGGTCCCCCAATTTCGGTGAGCGGCATGATGGTATCACACCGACCATATTGGTCTTGCATTATACCGGTATGGAAACGGGGAAAGCCGCGCAGGACTGGTTGTGCAATCCGGCCAGCGAAGTCTCATCGCACTACCTGGTTCATGAAAATGGTCAAATCATCCAGATGGTGCAGGAAGCAAAACGCGCCTGGCACGCTGGGCGGGGAAGTTGGTACGGGCAACAGGATATCAACTCGCGCTCAATTGGCATCGAGATTGTGAACCCGGGACACGCGGGCGGCCTGCCGGATTTCCCCACGCTTCAAATCGATGCAGTGATTTCGCTGGTCAGCGGGGTCATTGCAAGAAACCATATTCAATTGCGAGATGTTATCGGTCACTCGGATATGGCACCGGGTCGGAAAACAGACCCGGGCGAACGGTTTCCGTGGAAGCGGCTCGCTGACGCGGGGCTCGCGCTTTACGTTGACCCAACACCGGTGCAGGGCGGTCGCTTTTTCTCTCAAGGCGAGCGCGGTGAACCGATTGAGGCTTTGCAGTCCATGCTTGCCCTTTACGGGTTTGATCAATCCGTCGATGGTCATTTCGATGGGCGCACCAAGCAGCATGTGGAAGCGTTTCAGCGTCGCCACCGTCCTTTAAAGGTTGATGGCGTCGCCGATTTCTCAACCATCACAACGCTTAGAAACTACCTTCGACCGCATGCCGAAGTGTAACAATAATAAATAGCTTGTCACATCCGTTTGACATTTGTTGCCGCAATCAAGCCGCATTCTTCGACGACTAGCGCCGACCGCACGAGATTGATTGGGAAACACACCAGATGACCAACACGTTCAAATCCGCTGTAGCAGGTTGTGTCGCCGCGTTCGCGCTTTCAGCTTGTCAAACGGCAACAGAATCGGTCGGCAAGCTTAATTTGTCCGCTCTAAACGATCCGCAGTCCACCGCACCCAAAAGCACGGTCGACGACCGACCCTATGCCGATCTGATCGCCAAATATGCCAATGAAAATGGCGTGCCGCTGGAGCTGGCGCACGCTGTTGTCTTTTCCGAAAGCACATATAAACCCGACGCATTGGGCGCGGCCGGTGAAGTTGGTCTGATGCAACTTCGCCCTTCAACGGCGCGCATGATGGGCTTTAGCGGCGGCAAAAAGGACTTGTATACGCCCGAGACCAACATTGCCTACGGGATGAAATATCTCGGCAAAGCGCATGAATTGGCCGACGGCGACACATGTGGCACAATACTGCGATATAACGCTGGCCATGCTGCCAAACGGATGAACCCCATCTCGCAGGATTATTGCAATAAAGTCGAAAAAATCATCGCAAGCGAATAAGGGATAGGCCCCGGCACGCTGTCAATTGATGTAGCCGACGCTATCTGTCCCGCAAACAAGGTAATTGAGCGCGGTAGGGCAGATGAGTATTCTGAGATTGCTACTCACCATCATCGGATTGGCATTTGCTGGTCTGATCGTTTGGGCGATTATGATCGGTGACTTTTGGGCCGAGGGGGATTGGCTTGTCAGCAATCCTTGGGGGATCGTCTCGCTGGCTGATCTATATTTCGGTTTTTTTCTGTCAGCTGTCGTTATAGCGCTTTTTGAAAGGCCGTTGGCCGCTGCCATGTGGATATTGCCAATCCCGTTTCTGGGAAATGTATGGGTCGTGGTCTGGTTTGTTTTGCGCCTGCCGGAGCTCAAACGCCGTCTTTCGGTCGCTGTGGCCCGTTGAAAATCCCTTTACTTGACGGCATTGCCCCTTACCGGCCATAGTTAGAACATGAGCCGTTCGGGAGGGGCACATGACAACAAAAATATTAATCGCGGACGACCATCCATTGTTCCGCGACGCGATCAAATCTGCCTTGCATGACCAGCTTAATGGCGGTGCCGCCGATACCACAATGATGGAGGCTGGTGATTTTGCCGAAGCTATGAAGGTGCTGGAGGGCGAGGCAGACCTTGATCTGTTGCTCTTGGACCTGACGATGCCGGGAGCCAGCGGATTGTCTGCTCTGGTCGCGGTGCGCGCCGGGTTCCCCGCCGTTCCAGTCGTTGTCGTTTCTGCCCATGACGAACCATCGACTGTTCGTCGTGTTTTGGGTCTTGGTGCTTCTGGTTTCATATCAAAGTCTGCCAACATGGAAACGATCCGCGGTTCAGTCAGAAGTGTGCTGGCGGGCGAGGTTGCAATGCCGGACGGGATCGACCTTGGTAGCGAGCATGATCCGGAGGTTGAGGATTTGATCAACCGTATCCGTACGCTCACGCCGCAACAGGCGCGTGTTCTGGGCATGCTGTCAGAAGGGCTGCTGAACAAGCAAATCGCCTATGAATTGTCGGTTTCGGAGGCGACGATCAAGGCGCATGTTTCAGCTGTCTTGCAAAAGCTCAATGTCGACAGCCGCACACAAGCGGTCATTCGCATGTCGAAAATCGGTAACGATCTCCTCCAGGCGCCGGTCGACGATGGCGGTGCGGACGCATCGGACGGCCTAAACTCTTAAATCAAAACGACCGGCTATTCCGCGGCTGCTTTTGACAACGGAATAGCCGTTAAAATGGACCTGAGCGCCGCAGGCTTTAGCGGTTTGTTAAGCAGTGTGATGCGTTTCGCCTCAGCCTCTTCGCGAAGGGCTGCTGAGCGGTCTGCCGTGATCAGTATGCCGGGCAGTTCTCCACTATACTGCGACCTGACCCTGCCAATGACGCTGATACCGTCATCATTGTCCAGATGGTAATCGGCGATAATAACGTTCGGTGCGACCCCGCTATCCTGGATGGCCGACAGCAATTCATAAGACGTGCCTGCCGCGATGACATGGGCGCCCCAACCGGAGAGTAGGACGGTCATGCCAGAAAGTATTTCGTCTTCATTGTCGATGCAGGCGACATTTAAACCGGTCAGCAGTGAGGGGTGCGGGACAATGCGTCCAAGTCTGGCCGATGCTTGCTTGGGTACAGCGTTACTGATCGGTACCTCAACGGAAAACACGCTGCCCTTTCCATAATTGGAATGAAGCGACACCGGCAGGTTCAACACGCGCGAGATCCGGTCGACAATCGAAAGGCCAAGGCCGAGGCCACTGGCAGTGCGCGCGCCGTCATCAAGACGTTGGAATTCTTTAAAAACATGTTTCCTGCGTTCATCGGGAATGCCAATCCCGGTATCTGCAACAATCAGTTCAAGGCTATTGCCTCGCCGCCGCACACCCACGACAACGCGCCCCGAAGGTGTGTACTTGATGGCATTTGAAATGAGGTTTTGGACAAGCCTGCGCAGCAGGTTTCTGTCAGTCTCAACATTCAGACTTGTGGGAAGTACCTTGAAATCCAGCTGCTTCTCGTCAGCCATCGGCCGAAAGTCTGTCTCCAGCTGTTTGAGCAGTTCACCAAGCGAGAACACCGAATTGTTGGGCGTCATGGCGCCTGAATCCAGGCGCGAAATATCCAGAACCGCGCCAATGATGCTTTCCACGCTCTCCAACGCACTGTCGATTTTCTGGACTGTTTCCCTATGTGGTGCGCTAACCGGTAACGTTTCGACCAAAGAGGTTGCATAAAGCCGGGCCGCGTTGAGTGGCTGTGAAATATCGTGCCCTGCTGCGGCCAGGAAACGCGTCTTGGAAATACTGGCTTCTTCGGCCTGTTTTTGCGCTCTTCCAAGCGCGGCGTTCACTTTTGTCAGTTCGCCCGTTCGGGCTTGAACCCTAACTTCCAAACTCTCTTTGGTGCGCTTGAGCGCTTCGTCGGATTCAACCCGCGCGGTGACATCTGTGTAGGTCACAACAAGGCCGCCTTCAGGCATTGGGTTGGAACGCACCTCGATAATTCGACCTGAACGGGCAAGGGGCAACTGCCAAGCGCGCTTGAAATGCGTGATGTTTTCGACCGCCTCATCTTCGACACCCGGGTCGATCTGCCGATTGAATGTCAAGTAGCTGATGATGGATTTGAGGGGCATGCCAAAATTGCCAAATTCCGTGGGCAAATCCAAAAGGCGGCGGAACTGGCTGTTCCAGTTTGTCAGGCGAAATTCACTGTCAAAGACAGAAATACCCTGATCCATCTGGTCGAGCGCTTTTTGCAGGATGTCACGATTTTGCTGCAACGCTTCAGACGCATCGTCCAAGAGCCTGACTGCCTCGCTCGAAGACGCGCCATCTTTTTCAAAGACAAGCGACAGGACGAGGCGTGCGGATGCTGAGCCGACGGCACTTGCCAGCACCTGTTCCGCATAATGAACAACCGCCATGTCACAAACATCATCGTCGCGAAGCTGACGTTCTTCGCGTTGCCGAAAATTTTCAAAAGATCGCTCTATGCGTTCCTCTCCCAGGTAACGCGCCAGCACATTTTTCAGATCGGCGACCGTCACGGTAGTGGAAAAACGGTTCATGCTGACCGAGTTCTGAGCCTCCCGCGGGATAAATGTGATGGATTGTATGCGCTCCAATGGTCGGCTCGCTCGGGTCAGCGAGCCGCCGACAACCGCAATTGTATTGGCAAGCAAACTCCAGAATACACCGTGAATCAGCGGATCAGCTTGCAAACCGAAGATCGCTTGTGGCGCCAGCACGCCGAGCCCAAAAAGACCGTGCATCATCAAGGATGAATCGGGCGCGACCAAGGTCGGGACAAGCAGGGTGTAAGTCCAAACCAAAAACCCGATGGACAAACCGAGCGTTGCGCCGCGCGAATTGGCCCGACGCCAAGTTAGCCCCAGTATGAAAGCGGGCATGAATTGAGCGATGGCTGCAAAGGACAACAGACCCATGGACGCCAGCTGCGCGTCATTGCCAGCCCGTGTGTGGTAATAAGTACCCGCCAATATCATCAACGCGATCGCAACACGGCGCACGTAGAGGATCACATTCGACCAACCGCTGCCCGAGATCCGACGGGCATCGCGAAGGCGTTGCAACGCTAGCGGCAAAACAATGTCGTTTGAAATCATGATCGACAGGGCAACGCACGCAACAATAACCATCGCGGACGCAGCCGAAAGGCCGCCGATCAGCGCCAGCAACGCCAACCATTCATGACCGGCCTCCAGGGGAAGCGCGATCATGTAGAGGTCAGCCGGTGCGCTATCTCCCAAATTGATCATGCCCGAGACCGCAAGCGGCATGACAAGCAAATTGATGACGATCAGATAGAGCGGGAACAACCATGTCGCGCGATGAAGTTCGGCATCCGAGCGATGCTCAACTACAATCACGTGGAACTGACGTGGCAGCAGCAATACCGCGCTGGCCGACAAGATGGTCAGAACCAGCCAGCGCCCCCAAGATGTGCCGGCGCTGATGGCTTCGCGCACCTGCTCGTTTTCGCCGATTGCTCGCCCCACCGGTTCAAAGCCGCCGAACAGGAAGAAGATGATGACGAAGGAAACAAAGAGGGTGATTACCAGCTTGATGGCCGACTCAATGGCCACCGCGAGGATGAGCCCATCCTGATGTTCTGTCGCGTCGGCATGGCGCGTGCCGAAAAGGACGGTAAAGGCCGCCAGGGTGATCGCGACGATGAAAGAGATATCAAACGGGATCGCCGCGCTGTCACCGGCATGTTCAAATAGAAGTTTGAGTGCGTCGGAAACGGCTTTAAGTTGGAGCGCAATGTAAGGCACGGTGCCGACAACCGCTATGCCTGCCGCTATGCCTGCCACACGGGCACTTTTGCCGTAACGCGCGCCCAGAAAGTCGGCGATCGTGGTGATGCGTTCTGATTTTGACAGATGAACGATCCGGCGAATGAGCGGTGCGCCCAGCGTGAAAACGAGGATGGGCCCGACAAAAATCGCGAAAAATTCAAACCCACGCTCGGTGGCGAGGCCCACTGAGCCAAAGAGGGTCCATGACGTGCAATAAATGCCAACAGACAGCGCATAAAGGTTGGGCTGCGGACGCGAAGGGCTGCGCCGAGCACCCATTCGATCACCATATGCGGCCACACCAAACAAGGCCGCAAGATAAAGCAGTGCCGTAGCCGCTATGAGCCAACCTGACATGCCGTTCCTCCCGATCAGGCGATCATGGCAAAACTATATCTCTTTGTCGATCCGACCTGCCGCTACTGCTTTTTTCTGGGTTGCTCAGGTGCCTTTGCGGCAGATTGCGTGGTTAAAGTTTAACCGTTAACGTCCGCCTGCTGCCACGGCGGCGCTGGTCCAAATTCACGTATGCGAGGGAAATGTGTTAAACGAATTCAAAGAGTTTATTGCCAAGGGCAATGTTATGGATCTGGCCGTCGGTGTCATCATCGGCGGCGCGTTTGGAACCATAGTCACATCGCTTACCGGCGATGTGATCATGCCGATTGTCGGGGCAATCTTCGGCGGTCTTGATTTTTCCAATTATTTTCTGGGCCTTTCCGGCGCGGTTGATGCAACGAACCTTGAGGCAGCTAAAGAGCAGGGCGCTGTTCTGGCCTATGGCAGTTTCCTGACGGCGGTCATCAACTTTCTTATTCTCGCTTTTATTATCTTCCTGATGGTCAAAGCGGTCAACAACATGAGACGCAAAGAAGAGGAAGCACCTGCAGAACCGCCTGCCAAACCGGACGACATCAAGCTTCTTGAAGAAATTCGCGACTTGCTCGCAAAGTAAATCAAGACGCCACAGATATACCTTGGCATAGGAGCCAGGGTATATCGTATAGACTCACTTCTCGGTCATACTTTTCTGTTATCCACTCATGTAATGTGGCGGAAAAACGACTGTTGAGTGAGGCTTCCCATGGAAGACTTGAAACGATTCGCCAGCCCCGCAATTCGTGATTTGGCCATATTTTCCGCGTGCATCAATCTTCTGATGCTGACGATGCCGGTCTACCTTTTGCAGGTGTATGACCGGGTTTTGTCATCTTCGAGCATGGATACGCTCATTTTCATCTCGCTGGCTGCCGGCCTAGCGATCTTGGTGATGAGCCTGTTGGAAGCTGTACGCTTTCTCTATTCCGCAAAAGTAGCCAGCCGATTGGACGATACCTTGGCAGAGCCTGTCTTGAAGGTTCTGCTGGCAAAAGGCGACGGCAACGGCGATGTGGGCCGCCTGCGTGACTTGGCGACGGTGCGCTCCTTTGTCGAGCAACGCACGGCACTGGTTCTTTTCGATGTCCCGTTTGCGCTTTTGTTCATTGCCATCCTTTTCTTCATCCACCCCTATATTGGTGCACTTACGCTGGTGGGCGCAATCTTGTTGGGCGCATTTGCTTTCCTGCAATATTTGATGACTAAAAGTCAGGCGATGGAGGCAGCTGGCGCCAGCGCTAATGATTTGCAGGACGCGACCGCCCTAGCGCGTGAAGCACCGACGGTGCGCGCACTGGGCATGGTTGATGCAATCACCAATATTTGGGCTGAACGCCATGCCGGCGGACTGGTCAAGAACATTGGGGTATCCAGCACCAGCGCTAAGCTGACCGGCATATCGAAATTTATCCGGATGCTCCTGCAAATCGCTATTCTGGGGCTTGGTGCCTATCTGGTTTTGAGCAACCAAATGACAGCGGGCATGATTTTCGCGTCCAGTATTGTCTCTGGCCGTGCGCTTCAGCCAATTGACCAATTGGTGGGCTCATGGCGCGCGATCTTTGACGCACGAAACGCGTGGGGGCGGGTCGCCGCAGTGGCCAAACTTGCCGATGCCGACAATGACTTGTTCACCCGGGAAGCTCCTACCGGTCGCATTGTCGTGGAAGATCTCGGCTTTGTCGTGCCCGGTCGCGACAAACAACCCAAAATTGTCCTGAACATTCGCGCGCTGCGTTTTCAGCCCGGTGAAACCGTCGCTGTGGTGGGGCCAAGTGGGTCCGGTAAGTCCACTTTGTTGCGCATATTGGCCGGGGCGCAGGACGGCTATCGGGGCAAAGTGCTTATCGACGGAACGTCATTGACCAATTGGGACCGCAGCTTTCTGGGCGCAAATACTGGCTATCTGCCGCAGGAAGTTGAACTTTTGCCCGGTACGATTGCGCAAAACATTGCCCGTTTTGCGCCCGATGCTGCAGATGAAGAGATCATTGCAGCAGCCCGTACTGCCAAGGTCGATAAGGTCATCGAGGAATTGCCGAAGGGCTATGATACGATGATTTCAACGCAGGCGCACATGCTCTCGGGTGGCCAGCGCCAGTTGATTTGCCTAGCCCGTGCCTTCTTTCGATCGCCACCCATTTTGATCATGGATGAGCCCAATTCCAATCTCGATGCGGTCGCCAAAGAAGCCTACAAGCAAGTTGTTGCTGAAGCGCGGGATGTATCAAAATCCGTCATTTTCGCAACGCACGATCCCGATCTTTACATGTTGGCCGACAAAATGTGTGTGCTCGAAAACAGCGCGGTTACAGCATTCGACAGCCCTGAAAAGATCGTCGCCAAACGACGTGAAGAGCGCAATCAGATGATGCAGCGCGCCAAGGAGATGGCGGCAAAGATGCCCTCAAAAGCCGACAGTGAAAGTGGCCGCACTCAACGAACGCCGCCGCTACGTGTGGTGAAAGACGATACGATGCCCACTGTTCCACCGCGCGCGCCGTCTGTTGAAAATGGGGCCGACATGGTCCCGAAAAACTGAGGAGAGTGTTGATGGCTGATCCCATAAATGCGCGCCAACATGTCACTGCCAAGTCCAGCATATCAATAGTTGTCCTCGGGGGCTATGCCGTTATCGCCATGTTCTTTGGCGGCTTTGGATTTTGGGCCGCGACTGCGCCGCTCAACGGGGCGGCGATTGCGTCTGGTGCCATTGCTGTTTCCGGTGAAAATCTGACCATTTCACACTTTGAAGGGGGAGTTGTTGGGGAAATCCATGTCCGCGATGGCGACCGCGTCGAGGCAGGTGACCCGTTGGTCAGTCTCGATGGAACGCGTGCGCTGGCTGAGTATCAGCGGCTTCAAAAACGCCGTGTCGCGCTGACCGCGCAGCTTGCCAGATTGCGCGCGGAGCGCGATGACAAGGCTGAACTCGTTTTTGATGAAACCTTGACAGAAGACGCGCGGGCGATCGACTTCGAGGACGCGTTGACGGAACAGGTCGCTCAGTTTGATGTGCGCCGCGAGCGGTTTGCTGCTGAATCGGAAATATTGACACAACAGATGGCGGGCTTGCGCGAAGCCATTACCGGCCTTGAGGCGCAAAAGACTTCTATTGCCCGACAAATTGATGTGCTCAATGAAGAAGCCGAGCGTCGTCAAGGATTACTGGACAAAGGCCTCACATTACGCTCAGATTACACCAATGTCATCCGTTCCCGCGCCGCGCTCGTCGGTGAGGCGGGGCAGCTGGAATCTGAAATCGCCAGAAGCCGCATTCAGATCCTTGAGGCCAAGGAAAACCGCATTCGTTTGCGGACTCAGATTGTTGAAGAGGTGGTGACTGGCATCAATGACATCCGCAGCCAATTGGAAGACATTGAAGAACAAATCAGTGCGGCGCGAAGTGTGTTGGAGCGAACGGTGATCCGCGCGCCCAATGATGCATTTGTGGTCAATTTGAGCGTCAACACCATTGGAGCGGCACTGCGGTCGGGCGAGGTGATAGCCGAACTACTGCCCGTTGATGTCGAGTTGGGTGTTACGGCGCAAGTGTCGGTGGCCGATGTCGATTTGGTCAAGCCGGGCCAGAGCGCCAATCTGCGGTTTGCCGCCTTGAATCAACGTTTAACGCCCGATGTGCCGGGCACGGTGATATATGTCTCTCGTGACCGTTTGATAGATGAGCAAAACGGTCATCCATACTATGAGGTGCGGCTCAGCATTGATGAACTGCCTGCGCAGGTGACACAAGATCAGGTCTATGCCGGCATGCCCGTCGATGCGTTGATCACCACCGATGAGCGCACATTCCTTGAATATTTGTCACGGCCGATCACGGACTCGCTCGCGCTGGCTTTTCGCGAGCAATAGGTGGGAAAACCGGCCCTAATGTTGCCGCGAATCGGGTGCTCAGCTAACGCACATATATGGCTGAGACGACAAAACCCCCGTCAGGTGATGGCGGCGACGGCAATGGCGATGGCATTGAGCCGATAGATCTGCGCAAAGCGCTCGAGGAGCGTTACCTTTCCTATGCGCTATCAACGATCATGCACCGCGCGCTTCCCGATGCCCGCGATGGCATGAAGCCTGTACATCGGCGTATTTTATACACCATGCGCTTGCTGCGCCTTGATCCGACCAACGCTTACAAAAAGTGTGCTAAGATCGTGGGCGACGTGATGGGTAACCTACACCCGCACGGGGACCAGGCGATTTATGATGCTCTGGTGCGCTTGGCGCAGAGTTTTTCCGTACGCTATCCGCTAGTCGACGGGCAGGGCAATTTCGGCAACATCGATGGCGATAACGCCGCCGCCTATCGCTACACCGAAGCGCGCATGACCGAGATCGGCACGCTGTTGCTTGAAGGGATCAATGAGGACGCCGTTGATTTTCGGTCCACTTATAATGAAGAGGATGAAGAGCCCATCGTCTTGCCGGGCGCTTTCCCGAACCTTTTGGCAAACGGGTCATCGGGTATTGCCGTGGGAATGGCGACGTCCATACCGCCGCACAATCTGGAAGAATTGTGCGACGCCTCGCTGCATTTGATCAAGTTCCCCAATGCGACCATTGAAAAGCTGGTAGAACTGGTGCCTGGCCCGGACTTTCCGACCGGTGGCATCATCGTCGAAGACAAGGCGTCTATCTTGGACGCCTACAAAACCGGCCGCGGCGGTTTCCGCGTTCGTGCGCGTTGGGAAAAGGAGGAGACGGGCCGCGGAGGCTACCAAATCGTCATCACCGAAATTCCCTATCAAGTGCAAAAATCAAAACTTATCGAGAAAATAGCCGAGCTTCTGATCGCCAAGAAAATGCCGATGCTGGAAGATGTGCGTGATGAGAGCGCCGAAGATGTGCGCATCGTTTTGGAACCAAAGTCACGCACCGTCGACCCGGAACTCCTGATGGAGTCGCTCTTCAAGCTGACCGAGTTGGAAAACCGCTTCCCGCTCAACATGAATGTCTTGTCGAACGGAATCGTGCCGCAAGTGATGGATTTGCGTGGTATTTTGCGCGAATGGCTGGATCACCGCCGCGAGGTGTTGCAGCGCCGCTCGCGCAACCGCCTCGGCATTATCGAAAAGCGTTTGGAAGTGTTGTCTGGCTTCCTCATCGCTTATGTGAACATTGACGAGGTGATCCGGATTGTCCGCTTTGAGGATCATCCCAAGCAGGAGCTGATCAAAGTCTTTAATCTGACCGAAGTTCAAGCTGATGCGATTTTGAACCTGCGTTTGCGGGCATTGAACAAGCTCGAAGAAGTCGAAATCCAAAAGGAATTCGACATGCTGACTGAAGAGAAAAACCAGATCGAAGAGCTGCTGGCTTCTGAAGAGCAGCAATGGGGCGTCATCGCGTTTGAGATCAAAGACACCAAAAAGCGTTTCGGCAAAGGCACCGAACTGGGCGCACGCCGCACCGACTTTGGCGAGGCCGGCGAAATCGATCTGGAAGCTGTCGCGCAAGCCATGATCGAAAAGGAACCGGTGACGGTCGTCGTCTCTGAAAAAGGCTGGCTGCGCGCGATGAAGGGCCATATGGCTGACTTCGCGACGCTCTCTTTCAAAGAAGGCGACAAGCTCAAAACCGCCTTCCATGCCCACACAACAGACAAGCTGTTGGTCTTCACCACCACCGGCAAGTTCTACACGCTGGGTGTTGACCGCCTGCCCGGTGGGCGCGGGCATGGCGAGCCGATCCGCATCATGGTCGACATGGACAATGATGCCGATATCGTCACCGCTTTTGTGCACATTCCGGGCCGAAAAATGATGATCGCGTCAAGCATCGGTAACGGTTTTGTCGTGCCGGAAGCAGAGATCGCAGCCAACACCCGCAAGGGCAAGCAGGTGATGAATGTGAAGCTGCCCGACGAGGCCAGTCTTTGCCGTTTCCTTGAAGACAGTGATGGTGTGGCACCCGATCATGTCGCGGTCGTCGGCGAAAACCGGAAGTTGCTGATCTTCCCGTTGGATCAAGTGCCGGAAATGACACGCGGAAAGGGCGTGCGCCTTCAAAAATACAAGGACGGCGGCATCAAGGACATTCAACTGTTTGCGCTGGCACAGGGTCTCAAGTGGGTTGACAGTTCGGGCCGCACCTTCACCAAGCCGCATGAGGAATTGCTCGAGTGGATGGGTGTCAGGGCAGGCGCCGGTCGTATGGTGCCCAAAGGTTTTCCGCGCAATGGCCGGTTTGAGGGCTGACGCGTAGCACCTCATTGGTGCGTCTTAGATCCTGCAGCACGACAACGACATGAAATGCCTGAGCATTTTCCAAAGCATTATTGGAGAGATCGTGTCATTGTTCCCAATCAAACTCTCCGCCCTGATGTATCTCGGCTGGCGTAACACCGAAACTTTTTGAAACATGTTCGCGGTTTACTGCCCCAAGTAAAGCCGCAATTTTAGACATTTCTCTACCGTTACACAGGGCCTCAGTTTTGGCTGCAACAATCACATGAAAAAGGTGATTATGCCCATGAAATCCAAACGTTCAATTCTATTGGCGATCATGACTTTGGTCGTGATGACCAGTGCTTCACTGGCACAAGAAACACCCACGATCTTCCGCTTTTATGACCGAGATAAAGATGGTCTGATTTCGCTCAGCGCATTGCCGTCTTTTGTCCGTGACCGGATTGCTCAGATCGATGTTGATGATGACGGGCAAGTTTCCATTCAGGAAGCCAATGAAGGGCGTGCCGCGATCGGATTTGGCAAGAGTAATTCTGGTGCCAGTCCGCCAACCTATAAAAACATCGCCTACAGCTCGGCTTTTGAGCGGTCGAAAATGGATGTTTGGCTTCCCGAAGGCGCAACCGGGAAGGTGCCTTTGGTGGTCTTTTTTCATGGCGGCGGTTTCGTTGTTGGCAGCAAGGATGCCATCTACTTTAATGTCCTTCACAGTTTGAAAGAGCGCGGCGTCGCATTTGCGTCCGTTGGTTATCCGCTGCGATCCGACAAATCGGTAAAGGGCAAGCGCGCCAGTTTGAAAACAATATTCAAGGAAAGCGCCACGGCCTTGGATTTTATCCGCGACAACGCCGATGATTGGGGTGTTGACCCCGACCGGATTGTGCTTGCGGGCCTGTCAGCGGGTGTCGTGATTTCGCAAAAGCTCGCCTATGCGGACGGTGAGAAAGTCGATGCGGTTCTGGCTATACAGCAACCGTTTCTTCTGAGGCCCGCCCAGAATTGGCTTCGTACCGACGCCCCCAAAATGTTCTTATATACGCTGTCTGGACCCGGCGACCGCTTGCACAGCCCACGCTATGCGCAACAGCTTTTCGGTCAATGCAAAGAAGTTGGGATGGAGTGCCATCTTTATGGCAGTCGCTCGAGCGGTTTGCCGCGCCTGCCCGAGGGAGAAACGATACTCGATGTGGTGGGAAAGGAGCTGGGTTGGTAGCCTGGCAAGTGCACAACCCGCGCAATTTCAGGCAGTCTCTCATTTGCCTGCACCGATACACAAAAAGTGAGTTCTGTCGCACTCCAGACGGCGCGGTAACGCCGCATTTGCTGCGGACGATGACGTTTTCTCGCAACGTAAACAGTCTCTTCAATTGCCCAGATCGGAGATCCATCATGAGCAAGAGTTTGATGAAAATTGTAGCGCTTACCGCCTTCTTTGCAACGGCGGCACTGGCGCTCGCGCAAGAGGCACCACCGATGTTCCAACGGCTCGATGCCGACAATGATGGCTTTATCCAACTGGATGATCTGCCGGAACGTTTCCGTCAGCGGGTTGCAAGGCTGGACGCCAACAGTGACGGGCTGATCTCACTAGAGGAGGCAACGGCAGCCCGTTCTTCCATGGGTGCCAATCGAGGCGGTGGCATGATGGGCGGTGGCATGATGGGAAGGTTGAGGGGCCAAATGCCGACCGGTTCCAATGAGCAATCGTCCATGCCGATGTTTCAAAAATTCGACAATGACGGCGATGGCTACATCGACATAGGCGATTTGCCGGATCAGATCGCGCAAAGGGCATCACAGGCGGACTTTGATGGCGACGGACGCATTTCCATGGAAGAAGCGCAACAATTGCGTAGCGCCATGGGGGGGAACACGCCCAAGGGCGATGCCAGAAAGATGGGTGCAGGTAAAAATCCACCAACGATCCAAAACGCAGCCTACAGCAATTCCTATGAACGCTCCAAGATGGATGTTTGGCTGCCGGAAAATACCGCCAAACCAGTGCCGATCGTTCTGTTTTTCCATGGCGGAGGCTTCGTTGCTGGTAGCAAGGATATGGTCAAGATGACCAATTTGCCTGACCTGCCATCGCAAGGAATTGCCTTCGCGTCAGTTGGATACCCATTACGATCTGATATCAACAAACGAGGTCCCAGCAAGACAGTGGGGGCTGTTTTTGAAGAGACCGCCAAGGCACTAGACTATGTCCGTGCCAATGCGGCCAAATGGGGCGTGGACACAAACCGTATGGTTCTTGCTGGTGCATCGGCCGGCACAATGATTTCACAACAACTTGCCTACATTGACCGTGAAGACGTCCAAGGAGTTTTGGCGATACAGCAACCCTTTTCGGTACACATGGTGATCGACGAACTTTCTGCTGGCGCGCCCGACATGTTTTTTTATACGATCTCCGGTGAGCGCGATAACATGCACAACCCGGGTTATGCCAAAAGGCTCTATGACCAGTGCCAAGTCGTCGGCATGGACTGCTACCTTTATGGCAGCAAGGCGAGTGGCTTGCCGCAACTAGAACTGGGCCAGTCCATCATGGACGTCGTTGTCGAGAAGCTGGGCTGGTGATCTGAGCCTGCGCATTGTTGGGCCCGGGTCGGCAAGTTGGCCTTGGTCTCCTGAGCGCTCACCAGATTTGTGTCGCAAGCGCACACAAAAGTTCACTTAACCGCAATTGCTGCAATCGCAGTAACGCCGCATTTTCAATCAATGGTTTATCATACCGGGAGTTTGGGTTCTTCAGTCAGACAGTTAAGCGAAACGGATAGTTGCAAATGAAAAAGACATTAGTGACCATGACGGCTTTGGCGGCGTTTGCCGTGACAACAACCCTCGCAATAGCGCAAGATACGACGAGCATGTTCCAGCGTCTCGACAGAGACAATGATGGGTTCGTCGAGCTCGATGGTTTGTCCGAAGGCCTTCGCGTTCGGATCAAACGTCTGGATGCCAACAATGATGGCCGGATATCCTCCGATGAAGCGTCCATTGCGCGCAAAACTGCAAAAAACAAGGCGCGCGCAAAAGGTGGCGCGCAAACGAATCCAACGATTGCCGACATCGCCTATAGCGATGCGTTCGATCGGTCCAAACTGGACATCTGGCTGCCCGAAGATGCAAGCGGGGAAGCGCCTATTGTCGTTTTCTTTCACGGTGGCGGTTTCGTGGGCGGTGACAAACGCAGAATCAAACTGCGCGAGTTTGTTAATCTACCCAAGCGAGGTGTGGCATTCGCATCTGTCAATTATCCGCTTAAAAGAGACATCAAGGCCGATAGCGCATGGGGACATTTGCCCACTGTTTTTGCTGAAACGCAAAAGTCACTCGATTTCATCCGCTCCAAGGCCGACGAGTGGGGCATCGACCCCGAACGTATTGTGCTGGCTGGATCTTCTGCCGGAACGGTGATCTCGCAATATTTGGCTTATGCCAAGAATGAAGATGTCGAGGCAGTTCTGGCGTTGCAGACACCCTATGGTATTGAATTGGTGATTGATGAGCTAAGCTCTGGTGCGCCCGAAATGTTCTTCTACACCCTTTCAGGCCCAACAGATAAAACCCATCACCCCAGCTACGCCCAAGAGCTTTATGACCAATGCGAAAAAGTCGGCATGGAGTGCCATCTATATGGCAGCAGAGTGAGTGGACTGCCGCAATTGAAGGCTGGCGAAACGATCGTTGATGTGGTGGCCAAGCAATTGAACTGGTGATCGATGGGACGAACAGGAAGGCTGATTGTGCCTACCTGAGTTGTAATTCCATAATGTCATTGACCACACTTGATGCGTTGAGGCTTCGCAGGTTTTCGCGATCAATGTTGTGGTCAAAAGAGGCTCGGGCCTCTTCACTGCGGACTAGAAAGCCGATGGAGAGGTTGGCTGTTTTCGCCATTTCAGCGTCATTGTGCGTGTCACCGACAATGATGGCCTTTCCGGTGCAACGCGGAGTTTTTTCTGGATCACGCTTAAGGCACGCGACTTGTGATTGTTGTCTACTTCGACTTTCACCTGACCGGTAAATCTGTTCGCCTTGGAAACATAAATGCAGTTGGCCATGATATGGTCCATGCCCAGCTCTCGTTTTGCACGGTGGGCCAAACGTTTGGGGCCTGAACTCACAATCGCGGCGCGAACTTTGCTTTTGTGCATTGCGTGCCCGAAGCGACCTGAAACGCAAGCATGTAGTTGCCCATTTTTATCATTCGTAATCTGCCATGATCGCCTTGTTGCCATGTACGCTGATTATGATGACCCGAACTACGCAACATAAACCCAATCAGCAAAGGCATTGGTTTGAATGAAGCACATCGGCGTTATCTGCGTCGCCATAATGGCGATGGCAGCCACAAGTTTACCGTCATTTGCAAACGGTTCCGACTGGCGGTCGTTTAAACGCTACGACAAAAATGGCGACGGAATAGTCGAGTGGGGCGAATACAGTACTGGACGCAGAGGTGAGCAAAATAGATTTCAACTGTTCGACAGGAACCGTGACGGCCAAATCACACGCAAAGAGACCGATTCGGTGGAGCGGTTTTTCGAAAACATGAAAAAAAACGCGCGACCAATACAAGCGATAGTCCCCGCTTTTAAGTGGCCCTTGGGTTTGTGGTTAAATATGAAGATGCCGTCGATAAAAACTCAGTATTTTAGCGACGCGTCCATGTTGTTCGTTTGGCTTCCCGAAGACGCTAACGAAGAAACGCCGGTTGTCATATTCTTTGCCAACAATGGCCAAGAAAGTAATGGCAAATTGCGTGTCGATTGGCTTGAATTTATTAAACTTCCAGATCGTGGTGTATCACTCGTTGCAGTATACTACACACCGATACATGATTTTAAAAGGATTGGATCTTCCGAATACTTGCCACACGTTTTTGATGAGGCGCAAAAAGCGTTGGCCTTCATCCGCAGTCAAGCATCCGCATGGGGTGTAGACGCAAACAGAATTGTGCTCGCCGGGGTGTCCACCGGCGCGGAAATCGCGAAGTATCTCGCTTATGAAAAGAACGAAGATGTCGACGCTGTGGTGGCGATCAATACAAATTTTTTCGGGATCGAGTTAGCAGTCGGTGATGTGCATGTCATATCTCCCTACGGTATGGGCGTTGACGGCTTGTCAGAGCTGGAAGACGGGCAGTCCATTGTCGATTTCGTCATACAGAAACTGGGTTGGTGAGACACGTAACGGAGTTTGGACTTCGTTAAAACTTGCATACTGAAAGCCCATGATCAATTTGCCGCATTATCCGGAAAAGAAGGCGGGCTGAATGAACAAAAAAGCTTATGATCTGGACTGGCATCATTGCCATGGCAGCGACAAGCTACCTCGGTATGGAACAGAATAGTGCGCGTCGTTTCGAGCGTCCGATCAACATGTGCGGGGCGGCTTGTCAACTCATACAGCTGGCCATTGCGTTTAGACGGCCTTAACCATTCAAATTTTCTCTTTCGCAACAACTATCCCTTAACCATCGGCGGTCGGGCGCTTGGGGCGTCTTTGTTTTGCGTTGGTGGTTATGCGATCGCTTGTTCTCCCAGTTGTTTTTACGGCCCTGCTTGCTGTGCAGGGTTGCCAGTCATCATCCAAAGTTGACGCGCTGGATGTTTCCAAGCCGGTGCCAAGCCGTGTAGTCGCATCTTCCGAAGTCACATCTTCCATTGCGGGCGCGCAATTGCAGCGATCCGATGACGTGGGCAGTCTTTTAGGCGCCAACAATGCGTACCAGCAGCCCATGCCCGTTGCGCCAACCAGCGCGACGACGGCGCAAAACCCATGGGCCGGCAAAAAGGTCTATCCGCAGCGCTTCCGTGACGCCAAGCCGGTCAATTTTGGCCGTGCGGCCCCGCACCCGTTTGATGTGCACGGTGTGGATGTGTCCCACTGGCAAGCTGAGATTGATTGGAAGACGCTGCGTCGTAACGGAGCGAACTTCGCCTTCATCAAAGCCACCGAAGGCGGCAAGCATGTTGACCGCCTGTTCATGAAAAACTGGAAAGCGGCCAAGGCTGCTGGCATCCCCACCGGGGCCTATCATTTCTTCTTCTGGTGCCGGTCCGCCGAAGAACAGGCCAAATGGTTCATCCGCCATGTGCCCAAACAGGCGGGTTCACTGCCGCCGGTACTTGACGTCGAATGGTACGGCAACAAGCGTTCTTGCCCCACCAAACCATCGCGGGCGCGGGTACTGGCCAAGATGAAAGTCTGGCTCGATATTGTCGAGCGCCACTATGGCGTGAAACCGATTATCTATGTGACGCCGGACTTTTATGAGGACAATCTGCAAGGCCAGTTCAAAGACTATTCCTTCTGGTTGCGATCGGTCGCTGAACACCCCAAGGGCCGCTATCCGAACCGCGAGTTTGCTTTCTGGCAGTATTCAGGCACCGGCCTGTCCAAAGGCGTCTCCACACAGATTGACCTGAACGTCTTTAATGGCACAGCCGAAAGCTGGCGCCGGTGGTTGGCAAAACGCACCGTCAAATGATATCGCGCGGCTTATGAGCCGCCTTGTTCACATCATCGAACATTGGGACACGCCGCCGGACGCGGGCCAGAAATTTCTGGTCGCGCAAGGATTTGACGTGCGTGTGCATCATCCCTGGAACGGCGATCCGGTGCCGAAGGTTACGGGTGGCGAGGCAGGCGTCTTGGTCATGGGCGGGCCGCAAATGGTCTCCGCGCATGAGAAATGGCCGTATCTGGCCGATGAATTCGCGTTGATCGAACAGGCGATGAGGCAAGACGTCCCGCTGATCGGGGTGTGCCTCGGTAGCCAGATGATCGCGCATGTTTTGGGTGCAAAAGTGAACTATGGCGACGACCCGGAAGCGCTCTCGATGGGCTTTTATGAAACGCGGTCGCCAGCCGATGGTTTTATGCCGACAAGCATGATGACGCTCAATGGCAACGCGCAGGGCTGGGAACTGCCGCATGGCGCGACGCTGCTGGCGAGGTCAGACCAAACGCTCCATCCCAACCAAGCCTTCTCCTACGACAACAAGGTGCTCGGCCTACAGTTCCATCCGGAAGTCACCCGCGAGATTTTTGACCTATGGCACGCCTACTATGGCCACCTCATCGGCCGACCCGGCACGCAAACGCAAGTCGCGCAGAATGAGGGCTTTGCGAAGTGGCAGAACGAGGCGATCGAATGGTATGAGGATATACTGACAGAGCGTTTTCAAACCCACCGGCCAACATAGGCTACCGTCTCCGGGTCAAACCAATTCCTTGAATATTCCTCGATAACTTCCGCCTGATCCCAGCTGATGCGTTCAACAAAGCCGAACGGTGCGCCGGGGTCAAACGGTTGGTCGTCAAAAAAGGACGGGCAAGGGGAAGCGGACACGCGGTCTTCCACGCGCGCGACCCAGAAGCTCAATTTTTCCTTGTAAAACAGATGCATGGAGTCACCCAGTGAATCGATGCTTAAACCATCAACATGGCGGGCATCGAACCAGATTTCCTCCAAAGCAGCCGGCGTATCGCCGAGATAACGCAGGCGACGCACGCGCCATGCATGGGTTGAGGAGCCGTCGCCGAAGCTAGGCAAAAAGTCCGGATTGGGCAGCCTGTCGACCGCGAGCGTTTTGGCTGTCGGTAGCCCGGTAGAGCCGGCCTTGAGTTCCAACCGAAAAAACTCATAGATCGCGCCGGTCTTGGCTTTTCTCCGCACATAGGTGCCCGATCCTTGAATGCGCTCCAAGAGGCCGCGTTGTTCCAAAATGGCCAGTGACTTGCGCAACGTACCGATCGCCACATTGAGCTGTGCAGCCAACTCCGCTTCGGTTGGCAGCCGCGTGCCGTCCGGCCAGACACCAGCGGCAATCTCTCGGCTCAGCAATTCTGTGATCTGGATGTAGATGGGAAGGGTGGTTGGCCCAAATTCATTCACTATTGATATACCCCGATAGTCTTGCTATTTCAGCCGTTAAGCGAGCCCAACTACTAACGTAAGTGCGGCAAAAACAAAATGATGAACGGGAGAATTGCCGATGACCGTCGTGCCGGTCAAATCCGCTGATCTGGATGCTGCTGAAGTCTCGTGGTTCGCGCCCATCTGTTCCGATGACTATCGCTTTCTCGGCGTGCCCGAGGGCGATCTGCGCTCGTCTTTTCAGCATACCTCCGAGATTGTCAAAACAGCCGACAAGCTCGGCTTTCGAAACATCCTTTGCCCATCCTCTTATCAGGTGGGACAAGACACTTGGTCGTTTGTTTCGGCGATGGCACCACTTACCGAAAGCATCAATATGTTGGCGGCGATCCGCTGCGGCGAGGTGCACCCGGCAATGTTGGCTCGCGCCGTGGCAACCGTCGATCACGTGATGAAAGGCCGTTTGACGCTCAATGTCATCTCTTCGCCGTTTCCGGGCGAAGAGGCCTCCAGTGAGTATCGCTACCAGCGTTCCCATGAGGTGGTGGAAATCCTGCGTCAGGCCTGGACGCAAGATGAGATCAATTACGAGGGCGAGATCTATCAGCTCAAGGGGCTAAACACCGATCCCGTGCGCCCTTATCAGCAAAATGGTGGCCCGCTTCTCTATTTTGGCGGTTACTCGCCCATGGCGCTGGAATTGTGCGGTGCGCAATGCGATATCTATTTGATGTGGCCGGAACCCGAAGAGCTCTTGCGCAAACGAATGAGCGATGTGCACGCGGTGGCACAAGCGCATGGCCGCAAATTGGACTATGGCTTGCGGGTGCACATGATCGTGCGCGACACCGAAGCTGAAGCGCGCGACTACGCCGAACACCTCGTGTCCAAGCTCGATGATGACAAGGGCGCGGAAATCCGGGGCAGGGCGTTGGATGCGAAAAATTATGGGGTTTCGCTGCAGGCTGCCAATCGTGAAAAAGCCGACGATGGCGGTTATGTGGAACCGAACCTTTGGACCGGTGTCGGGCGCGCCCGCTCCGGCTGTGGCGCAGCGTTGGTTGGCTCTGTCGATCAGGTGATGAGCAAGATCGAAAACTACCAAAAGATGGGCATTCGTGCTTTCATCTTCTCCGGCTACCCCCACCTTGATGAGTGCAAAATCTTCGGAGAAAAGGTTTTGCCACATCTAAAGACGTGTTCCATGCCGGAAGTCTATGGCCGTGTACCAAATGAGATGCCGGCGACCCCGCTTGGCGCAGGAGAAAGACGCTGATGACTGGCGGTGAAATGGAATTGGTGGACTTTGGCCACGGTGTACCTTCGTTCTCGCGGCTGATCTATGGTGTCTGGCGTTTGGCTGACGATATGGACACATCTGAAAAGCACATTCGCGACAAGATCGAGATTTGCCTCGAAAACGGCATCACAACATTCGACCACGCCGATCTATATGGTGACTATGCCTGCGAGGCGCTTTTCGGGCGTGTGATCAAAACGCACCACGAGCTGAAAGACCGTATGCAGATCGTCACCAAATGTGACATCATGCTCATGTCTGAAAAATACCCGAAGCGGCGGGTCAAGCACTACGACACCAGCGCGGCCCATATTCGCGCATCGGTCGATGCCTCGCTTGATCATATCGGCGTCGATGTAATTGACATGCTTTTGATACATCGCCCCGACCCGCTGATGGATCACCATGAGACAGGTGCCGCGCTGGATGCATTGATCGACGAAGGCAAGATCAATGGCGTCGGGGTATCCAATTTCATGCCTTGGGATATCGACCTTTTGCAATCGGCCATGAAGCATCCCATTCTCACCAACCAGATTGAGATATCGCTGGCTTCGCGAGATGCGTTCACGAACGGACAAGTGGCTCGAGCACAAAAGGATGGTGATCCGCTCATGGCCTGGTCGCCATTGGCAGGCGGCAGTCTTTTTATTCCCAACCATGAAATTTCAAAGCGGGTGATGCCGAAATTGCTGGAGATTGGCCGTCGATATGGGGTTGCTGCCGACGCGGTAGCGATCGCTTGGCTCTTGGCTCACCCGGTTAAAATCCTACCTATCATCGGGACCAACACGCTTGAGCGTATTCGACATATCGGTGACGCACTGAAAGTAGAGATTGACCGCGAGACTTGGTTTGAATTGTGGACGCTGGCCGCTGGTCAGGAAGTGCCCTGATTTTGAACCAGGCCGCAGAAAAAAGAGAAAGGCTGAGTACGATGAATGCAGATGCCCATTTGAACATTGGTGTACTCAACGAGGCGGAGTTAAAACGCACCATGGGTTGTTTCGCCACGGGCGTTACCGTTGTGACGGCCAACCATGAGGGCGTTGATATCGGTATGACTTGCAACTCGTTTAACACCGTATCGCTTGATCCGGCGTTGGTGTTGTGGTCGATCCGCAAGGAAAGCGGAAGCCATCCCGCTTTTACCCAAAGTGCCGGCTACACCGTGAACATTCTGGCCGCTGATCAACGGGAGACGGCCATGCAGTTCACACGGGGCTCGCACGCTGAACGTTTTGCAGGCGTGCCCGCTGACAGGCTCATGACCGGCCGCTTGATGCTGGCGGATGCCGTTGCATGGTTCGACTGTCAGTTGGAGCAGATTGTCTCGGCAGGTGATCATGATATCCTGATAGGGCGTGTTCTGGCATTTGCGTCGACACCCCGCGATCCGCTTGTTTACGTCAAGGGCGGATTCGTCGGGCAATAACGGCTCCACCCATCGCCGGTGAGATGCTCTTGCGGCATGAATTTCTGTTTGTAATTCATCTTCTGCGAGCCTTCGACCCAATAACCCAGATAGACATGTGGCAAGCCCTTGGATCGGGCCCGGGCGACGTGATCCATGATCATGAAGGTGCCAAGTGAGCGCTCCGGCAGTTCGGGATCAAAGAAAGAATAGACCATCGAGTATCCGTCAGACATCATGTCAGAAAGAGCGACTCCAACCAGGTCGCCTTTTGATTGGCCGGTGATGAAACTGTCCACATCACGCAGGCGATATTCTATAATCCGCGTTTTGACGTGGCTGTCCTCGATCATCATCGCATAGTCTAGAACCGTCATGTCGGCCATGCCCCCCGTCGGGTGCCGCGCGTCAAGATAACGGCGGAAAAGGGCATATTGCTCCGATGATGGTTCAGCCACATGTTCCATGCCGATCAGGTCACTATTGCGCTTGGCGATGCGCCGTTGAGACTTTGTGGGCTCGTACTCATCGGCCAACAGGCGAACAGAAACACACGCGCGGCAGGTTTCGCATGCGGGGCGGTAGGCAATGTTTTGTGAACGCCGAAAGCCACCCTGCGTGAGCAGGTCGTTCATTTCAGGAGCTTTATCGCCGACAAGATGCGTGAATACTTTCCGCTCGAACTGCCCGTCGAGATAAGGGCAGGGCGACGGTGACGTCAAAAAGAACTGCGGTGTCTTCGTCGAGTGTTTTGTCATGCGCGTCAATGATGGCCAATCGCAACAAGTTTGGCCTGTTGCACTCAAAGGTCAAGTGTCACTGTTTGGTCTATTCACTGATGGCAGAAAACTGTGACCTGCGCACGGCAACTGTCCCCAGAACAATGTCATGGAGCAAGCGCTTGTGGCGGGTGAAAAGCGCGATCAATGCTATCGCGGGCGTGAGAATCGAATGTATCACCCAAAAAAGAACCGCGTGAACGACCCCGGTCACCCAATCGGTCGGTTGCCCGTCATAGCGTACAAGGCAAAGATCCATTACTTGCATGCCCCACGTGCCCTGCTTGGGTCCACCCACGGTCCAGGCAATATAAGTCAGCGCAACGGTCGGGGCCAAAATGGCGTAGAGAAGCCAGCCAAAGCCGAACGTCGCAACTCCGAAGATGGCAACCAGCGGCACCGCGAGGATGCACAGGAGAAAGATGAAAAAATAATCCAGCAGAAACGCGAGAACGCGGCGTGTCCGAACAGAATCAAAAAGTGCCCTGTCTGAAAATCGGGTGTCATCTTGAGTGTTAGCGGTCAAACTCGTCATGAACTCTATTTAAGCAGTTATCTGGCTGGATCAAACTAACCGTTGAGAATTTCTGCCACGCGCGGTGCAAAATAGGTCAAGACGCCATCACACCCGGCGCGCTTGAACGCGCTCAGACTTTCCAGCATGACCCGCTCGCCATCAATCCAGCCATTGGCTGCCGCCGCCTCAATCATCGCATACTCCCCTGACACCTGATAGGCGAAGGTTGGCATGGCAAACGCGTCCTTGAGCAGGCGGCATATATCCAGATAGGGCAGTCCCGGCTTGACCATCAGCATGTCAGCGCCCTCATCGACATCCAGACCCGCATCTTTCATCGCTTCCATCGCGTTGGCTGGATCGATGTAATAGGTTTTCTTGTCTCCCTTTAGCAAACCAGACGTCCCGATAGCCTCGCGGTAAGGGCCGTAGAAAGCGGACGCAAATTTGGTCGCGTACGACATGATCGCCACATGTTGGTAACCTGCTTCATCCAAGGCGGAACGAATAGCGCCAATACGCCCGTCCATCATGTCGGATGGGGCGATGATATCAGAACCGGCCTCCGCCTGATTGACAGCCGCTTGCGCCAACGTGGCAACCGTTTCGTCGTTGACGATGATCCCGTCTCGTAAAATGCCGTCATGGCCGTGAGAGGTAAAAGGATCGAGCGCGACATCGGTGATGATGCCAATGTCCGGCACCGCGTCTTTGATGGCGCGTGTTGCCCTGTTGACGATGTTGTCGGCCTGCAGAATGTGGCTGCCATTGGCGTCTTTGAGCGCATGATCAACCTGCGCAAAAGTAGCGATGGCGGGAATTGAGAGTTTGTTGGCGCGTTTTGCCGCCTCAACGGCCAAGTCCACGCTTAGGCGTTCAACGCCGGGCATCGCTGCGATGGTTTCACGCCTGTCGTTTCCATCGGTAATGAAGATCGGCCAAATCAGGTCATGCGGCGTAAGACTTGTCTCTCGAACCAAGTCGCGAACCCATGCGCTGCCTCGCAATCGCCGCATGCGTCGTGGTAAGTTGAGCGCTTTAGCTTTGGGCATTGATGCCTCCGGTGGTCGGTTTTGGTTGCCACTAACATGCAATTTTGCCATGCGCTATCAAACCAATAGACGGGGAACCGGTTGAATGTCGATTGTTTTGGACACAGTACAACCCATCACCAAGGCGGGTCGCGCTGAACGGGTCTACCTGGTGTTTGTGCGGTTGGTCTCGCTCTTGTGCCTGATTTCGTCGGTTGGTTATTGGTCCGGACTAAGTGGCGCCTCTGACTTTTACGGCGTTGCGGCATTGGGCACGGCGACCGTTCCTGTTTCTGCCCTCAACGTGGCCATGGCGGCGCTGTTCCCGGTGGCGATGCTGGGGCTTTGGTTGCGCGCGCGCTGGGGCGTTGCAATCTGGGTGGGCCTTTTGTTGGTGCAGATCATTGTCCACCTAATGGCACCGGCAACATTCGGAGAACGCCTGTCCATGGTGATTGCAGACGTGGCTCTGCTGTTTGCCTTCGCGCTAATTGCTGGCTATCTGGTCTACAGCCGGTACGTCGCTGCCGAATCCATGTCCCGATAGCGGGCAAAACGCATTGGAAATTGAGAGTTTTTTAACGCTCACGTTTAAGTCGAATTTTATTCGTATCGGCTACATTGCCCTCACAAGGCGAGAATACATCGCCCAAAAACAGTGAGTGCGTAATGAGAAACGAGAGTCATTTGGTAGCGCATCAAGGCGCTATGGAAAGCAAGGATGCCATCCGCAACCTCTATATGGAGGCTTTGCAACTGGTAGAACGTCTCCACCGTCGGCTGCAGGACGTCGTCAAGGATGAGTTTGAGCGCTCGCGTCGCAACGATATCAATGCTGTTCAGGCAATCTTGTTGTTCAACATCGGTGATGAAGAACTAACGGCGGGTGAGTTGCGCTCCCGAGGATACTATTTCGGTTCAAACGTTTCCTACAACGTCAAAAAACTGACCGAAATGGGTTTCATCAACCATGAAAAGTCAAGTGCCGACAAGCGCTCGGTACGCATCAGTTTGACGCCCAAGGGCCGTGAAGTGGCAGCCGTGGTGCGTGCGCTTTACGATCGCCACATCTCATCCATTGAAGCTGTTGGCGGTATCGGTTCTGATGAATTCATAGCGATGAACCGCGCCATGCAGCGCCTTGACCGCTTCTGGAACGACACGATCCTTTACCGCCTGTAGGCCGTCCGAAAACAAATATACGCCTAAAACCAAAAAAACGGCCGCTTCCACTTAAGGGGGCGGCCTTTGAAGTGCGGACATCCGCTGGTGGGGCTTAGCGCATTTCGCGGGCGGTCGCACTGGTCCCGGTGCCGGCGCGCAAGGCAACCAGCATGGGTACGCGTTTTTGATATTCGGCATAAGCGGGGCGTGTGCGCACCATATGCTGTTCGGTCAATGGTATGGAAATTGCGATCATGACCGTGCACAATAGGAATGGTCCAAAGAGCACCAGGGGGTTGCCCGACATCGCAAAAGCACTGATACCAAGGCCCCACCACAGGATCATTTCGCCCACATAGTTTGGGTGCCTACTTATTCCCCAAAGCCCACTGCGAAAGAGCGGTGCGGCATGCTCACCGGCTCCGTAGGATTTTTTGCCGACAGATAGTTGATAGTCGGCCAGCCATTCAAACAAAAAACCGATGAGAAAGATGCCCAATCCGATGTAAACACCCGCCTCATTGGCCGGTACCTCGCGGCCAAATGCGAGATGAACCGGTACGGCGATGATCCATAAAAGCGTCGCCTGCAGCAGGAAGATCGTAAAGAGGCTGACCCACCAGAAATGAGGCCCGCCACTTTCACGCATGGCCGCATATCGCCCGTCTTCCTCAAGCATGCTATGATGGCGCCGCACCAAATGCTGAGCCAAACGAAATGCCCAAAGGCAGATTGCGGTCAGAAACATGATCTCATAGATGGAAGCCGAGCCGCGCATCACAAAGTGCGTGGCGCCGATCACGGCAAAGCCCGGACCCCAATAATAGTCGATTACGCCGGCGTTCCGGGTCATGACATTAATCAGCCATATTCCTGTGAAAGCGACACATGTGGTGACATATGTTATGATCAGGGCACTCAGCATTGTTGACTTTCTAAGCCTCGCGAAACCGTGACTATGGTTTCCGGTTTGTTAAGTTGACGGTGTTAGCTTCAATCGCCATATCCACAAACACATACGCGAGTGGGACATGACTGGATTTACAAAAGAAACACGGCGTCAGTTTTTACGCAGCGCATTGGCATCCGCGGCCGGCTTGACCGTTGCCAACGCGGCTGCCGCGCAGACGTCAGTGGTGGACATTCTCCAATCACCGCAACGCGGCGCATGGGATGACCAATTTGATGCGTCCGGTTCTCGCAACAAAGCAGCGGTCAACAATCGCCTGCCGATCCTGTCTGCGCCAACGGCCTCCTATGTTGAAGGGGCGATGGTTCAGCACCGAAACATTGTTGCCCGCGGTGGCTGGCCACGCGTAAATGCGACACAAGCACTTAAGGTCGGCGTTCGCGACAATGCCGTCAATGAACTGCGCCGCCGGCTGATTATTTCCGGCGACTTGCCACAAAACGCCGGTGACAGTTCAACATTCGACACTTTTCTCGATGGCGCGCTCAAGCGCTTCCAGGAACGCCACGGCATGGTCGCTGACGGCGTTGTTGGCAACTACACGCTGCAGGCGCTCAATGTGCCCGCCGACGTTCGCTTGGGTCAGTTGGAAACAAACCTTGTGCGCTTGCGCGCCATGTCCGGTTTCCTTGGTGATCGCTATGTGATGGTCAACATCCCCGCCGCTGAAATTGAGGCGGTCCGCAATGACCGTGTTGAGTTGCGGCACAAGGCGATCGTTGGGAAGATCGACAGGCAGACGCCGATCCTTTCATCCAAAATCCATGAGGTGATCCTCAACCCATACTGGACAGCGCCGAAATCGATCATCCGCAAGGATATCATCCCTTTGATGCGTAAGGATCCCACATACCTGACACGCAACAAGATCCGTCTTTTCGACAATCAAGGCAATGAAGTGCCTCCTGAAATCATTGATTGGTCAACGGAGGAAGCTGTCGATCTGCGCTTCCGCCAAGACCCCGGCAAAATCAACGCCATGTCATCGACCAAGATCAATTTTTACAACCCGCACGCTGTCTATATGCACGACACGCCGCAGCAATCCTTGTTTGGCAAGTTCCTGCGCTTTGAGTCGTCCGGCTGTGTGCGCGTCCATAACATTCGTGAATTGACCACTTGGCTGCTGGATGCCGATCCAACCTGGAATCGCCGTCGCATGGAGCAGGTTATTTCCAGTGGCATCAACACCGAGATTGCGGTCCCGGTCGAGGTGCCGGTGTATTTTGTCTACGTTAGCGCCTGGTCTAACAATGCTGGCGTGGTCCACTTCCGTGATGATATATACGGACGCGATGGGGTCTCGGTATTGCGTCTGACGCAAACACTCTGAGCAATTTATTGCCAAAATCCGGTGTGATTTGACGCCGCAGTATGCTGACACGCTGCGGCAAGGCGTGTAAGGACGCGCTTTGATCATCGCCCGGAGAAAAGGATTTTTCCATGTCCAACGACAGCGCAGCCGCCCAGTCTTTTTCGACCAGCTTCTTTGGTAACTCGCTTGCTGAGACCGACCCGGCCATTGCCGATGCGATCGGTAAGGAGTTGGGCCGTCAGCGCCATGAGATTGAGTTGATTGCGTCGGAAAACATCGTCTCTCGCGCCGTGTTGGAAGCCCAAGGTTCGGTTATGACGAACAAATATGCGGAAGGTTATCCTGGCCGTCGTTATTATGGCGGATGCGAGTTTGTTGATATTGCCGAGGAACTGGCGATAGAACGCGCCACCAAACTGTTCGGTTGCGGATTTGCCAATGTTCAGCCCAATTCCGGTTCGCAGGCCAACCAGGGCGTTTTCCAAGCGCTCATCAAGCCGGGCGATACCATCTTGGGCATGAGCCTTGATGCAGGCGGCCACCTGACCCACGGTGCGAAGCCCAACCAGTCCGGCAAATGGTTCAACGCGATCCAATATGGTGTGCGTCAGCAGGACGGCATTATTGATATGGATGACGTTCGTACGCTAGCCGTCGAACATGAGCCCAAACTCATCATCGCCGGTGGATCCGCTTATAGCCGCATCTGGGACTTTGAAGCATTCCGCAAGATCGCTGACGAAGTGGGCGCTTACTTGCTGGTGGACATGGCACACTTTGCCGGTCTTGTTGCCGCCGGCGTGCATCCAAGCCCGTTCCCGCACGCCCATGTGGCAACAACGACGACGCACAAAACGTTACGTGGCCCGCGCGGAGGCATGATTCTCACCGATGACGAGGCGTTGGCGAAAAAGTTCAACTCGGCGATTTTCCCTGGCATTCAAGGCGGCCCGTTGATGCATGTGATCGCGGGCAAAGCGGTTGCGTTTGGCGAGGCGCTCAACCCGGAATTTAAGTCCTATATGCGTTCGGTCGTTGAGAACGCGAAGATTTTAGCCGCGACGCTGGAAAAAGGTGGCTGCAATATCGTTTCCAACGGTACCGACAATCACCTGATGCTCGTTGATCTGCGGCCAAAGGGCATCACGGGTAAGGCTGCCGAAGCTTCACTGGGACGCGCCAACATCACCTGCAACAAGAATGGCGTGCCGTTCGATCCGGAAAAACCGGCGATTACGTCCGGTATCCGACTTGGAACACCTGCTGCCACAACACGCGGATTTGGTTCGGCCGAATTTCAGCAGGTAGGCGAGCTGATCACGGAAGTTCTGGACGGCCTCAAAGTCAATGGCGAAGAGAACAATCGCGATGTTGAGGCTACCGTCAAAGCCAAAGTGATTGCGCTGACGGACAGGTTCCCGATCTATCCGCACCTTTGACGATCTGGTAAAAACAAAATGATGAATGGTTCGGTTGAAAACCCATTGACCATTCATCACTGAGCATTCACTAGCCGGTTATGCGCTGTCCCTATTGCTCCAACGAAAACACCCAGGTGAAGGACTCCCGTCCTGCCGAGGACAATAATGCCATCCGCCGTCGCAGGTTCTGCCCCGACTGTGGCGGCCGCTTCACCACGTTTGAGCGTGTTCAACTGCGCGAGCTGAACGTGATCAAACGCAACGGTCGCAAGGTGCCGTTCGACCGCGACAAGCTTGCACGCTCCTTTGAAGTTGCTTTGCGAAAACGCCCGGTTGATCAGGACCGTGTCGAACGCGCCGTCTCCGGCATTGTGCGCCAGTTGGAAGCGTCTGGTGAGCAAGATATCCATGCAGATGATGTCGGGAGCCTCGTGCTGGAAGTCCTAAAGGGCATGGACGATGTCGCCTATGTACGCTTCGCGTCGGTTTACATGGATTTCTCCAATTCCGATGATTTTCGGGAACTGCTGGGTGAAATTTCCAAAAATGGCGGCAAACCCATCCGCGATATAGACGGCTCGCATGACGACTGACATCGACCGGCGATATATGCGTGAAGCGGTCGCGTTTTCGCGCCAGAATCTCGGTCGTACCGCCACAAACCCCTCGGTGGGGACGATCATCGTCAAGGATGATATGATCGTCGGGCGCGGGGTAACGGCGGTAGGCGGTCGGCCCCATGCGGAAGCTCAGGCGCTTGCCGAAGCCGGCAGTGCTGCCAAAGGAGCCACCGCCTATGTGACGCTCGAGCCATGCGCGCACCATGGACGCACACCGCCGTGTGCCAGCGCGCTGGTGGATGCCGGTATTGCGCGGGTTGTATGTGCCCTGTCGGATCCCGACGAGCGCGTCGCCGGAAAAGGATTTGCGATCCTTCGCGATGGCGGCGTGGTGGTTGATACCGACGTTGAAGCAAACCACGCGCGTTCCGTCCTTTGGGCCTATCTCATTCGGTCAGCGTATAAACGCAGCGGTGTCACGCTAAAACTTGCCATGAGTGCCGATGGCATGCTGGGCATCAAAGGGCAGGGGAATGTACAGATAACAGGCGAGGAGACCCGCCGCCATGTTCACCAAATGCGCGCAGAGCATGATGTGATCATGGTTGGTGTCGGCACCGCCTTGGCCGATAATCCATCGCTTGATGTGCGCATTGAGGGTCTGCAAAAGCGCTCGCCACACCGTGTGATAGTTGATCGAATGGCGCGATTGCCTGTCTCGTCGAAACTTGCGCAAACATCACGGCAGATCAAGACATCCATCGCGACTTGTGTGCCCGACGGCGAACAGGCTGATGCATTGCGCGCCACGGGTGTGAACATCATCGCTTGCGCCGAACATGAAGGTGAGATTGCTCTGCCGGAGCTGTTGGAAGATTTGGGGGCGATGGGGACGCAATCGGTGCTTTTGGAGGGCGGTGCATGCCTGGCAGTTTCGTTTCTCGACGAGGATCTGGTGGATCGCATGACACTGATCCTGTCGGCTCGAGAAATCGGCGAAGAAGGCCTTGCATCGTCGGTAACACCGGACAATTTACCCGATGGGTTCGCCCCAATCGGGCAGGAACGCTATGGCGATGATGTCGCACACCACTATGAACGGGTTCGCTGATGTTTACCGGAATTATCACTGACATGGGAGTTGTTGCCCGGATAAGCGAGTTGCCAAGCGGCAAACTGTTCCGGATCAAGACGGCCTACGAGCCCGAATCTATCGATATTGGCGCATCCATTGCATGTTCGGGTGTTTGCCTGACGGTCGTTAATCGAGGCAAGGATGATGACGTTCCTTGGTTTGAAGTGGAGGCGTGGGAAGAGGCGCTTCGGCTCACCAATGCAAGCCGTTGGAACAGGGGCAGCATGATCAATCTGGAACGTGCCATGAAGGCTGGCGATGAATATGGCGGGCACATGGTATCGGGCCATGTCGACGGCGTGGCGAAGATCATTGACATCAAGGACGAGGGGGATGCCCGGCGCTTCTTTCTGCAGGCGCCTGATGATTTGTCGCCTTTTATTGCGCCCAAAGGTTCCATTACGTTGGACGGAACCTCGCTGACCGTGAACAGCGTGAATGATGCCGTCTTTGATGTGCTTTTGATAGCACACAGCCAAAAGGTGACCACGTGGGGCAAAGTCGCCATTGGTGACCTGATCAATCTGGAAGTTGATATGCTGGCGCGCTATGTCAAACGTTACGTGGATCGCCTTGCGCAATTGGAAAAACAGGCCTAAGCGCGCCCTTCAACAATTCGGAACTGGCTGAAACCATGCCCCACCTTTTGATCGCTGAAGCGCGGTTTTACGACGGTTTGTCGGACGCCCTCCTTGAGGGAGCGAAAGTGGCGCTGGAAGAAGCCGGTGCGACCTATGACGTTGTCACGGTTATGGGTGCCTTGGAGCTGCCTGCCACTATTTCCTATGCGCTTGATGGCGAAAAACCATATGACGGTTATGTGGTTCTTGGCATGGTGATCCGCGGCGAAACCTATCACTTTGATATTGTGTGCAATGAGTCCGCGCGCGCTTTGATGGACTTGTCGGTCGCTGAAAATCTGGCGCTTGGCAATGGCATCATAACGGTTGAGAATATGGACCAGGCTTGGGATCGCGCCGACCGTAACCGCAAAGACAAAGGCGGCTTTACCGCCAAAGCAGCGCTCACAATGATTGAGTTGAAAAACAAGTTTGGCGTTGCCTGATGGGTGATCAGCCGGTCCAAACTGTCAACAAACGAGGCGCAGCACGTCTGGCGGCTGTTCAGGCGCTTTTTCAAATGGAACTGTCGGGGCAGGGCGTTCTCGAAACCGCTGCCGAATATGAGACTTTCAGGCTCGGTCAGGAATTGGACGGTATGCAACTGGCTGCCGCTGACGCCAGTTGGTTCCGCTCACTTTTGTCCGGCGTGGTCGAACAGCAAACGAAAATCGACCCCATCGTGCGCGGCGCGTTGGCTGATGGTTGGTCATTGTCTCGCCTTGATGGCACATTGCGGGCCGTTCTGCGCGGTGGCACATACGAATTGCTACATCGTAAAGATGTCCCAACAGCCGTAATCATCTCCGAATATGTCGAAATCGCCAACGCCTTTTATGACGCGGGCGACGAGCCGAAAACAGTCAATGCCGTGTTGGACCGCATCGCACGCGAACACCGCAGCTAACGGAAATTGTTATGACGATTGAGCGCAGTGGACATCTGGAGGAGGCCAAGCGCACAGCGTTGATTTTCGCCGCTTCGCAGGCTGTGATCGGTGCTGCCGCGCCCGTAACCATTTCCATGGGCGGACTCGCCGGCGATTACCTGTTGGGCGCAGACAAAGCATTGGCAACCGCACCAGTAACAGGCTTTACTGTTGGCGTTGCTCTTGGCGCGATGCCAGCCGCGCTACTCATGCGCGCGGTGGGTAGAAAAAACGGATTTATCACAGGGTCACTCATCACTGCCCTCGGTGGAGCGCTGGCTGGTCTGGCAATTGTGCGCGGTGATTTTTGGCTTTTTGCCACCGCCCTTCTTATTGTCGGACTTGGTGGGGCGTTCGTTCAACAATTCAGGTTTGCCGCAGCGGATGCCGCGCCGCCGGACTTCAAGCCCAAAGCGATCGCTTGGGTTTTGGGGGGCGGCGTGTTTGCGGCCATTATTGGGCCTCAGCTGGTCATTATGACGCGCGATATGATGGCGCCCATTGAATTTGCCGGCGCTTTCTTCGCCGTCGTGTTCCTCGGTTTAGCCGGCGTCATCATTTTAATGTTTTTAAGGGCAACCCCGCCGGGCGCAGAGCCGGCGGCCGACCCGACTGTTTCTGGCGATGCGCGCCCTCTCGGCGTGATCATTAGGCAACCGCGCTTCATCATCGCGTTTGCCTGCGGGGTCACAACCTATGCTCTGATGTCCTTCATGATGACGGGCGCGCCTTTGGCGATGGTCGGTTGTGGATTGTCAATTGACGAGGCGACGCTCGGTATTTCCTGGCATGTGTTGGCGATGTTTGCGCCAAGCTTTGTCACCGGGCGCCTTATCGCGCGCTTTGGCAAGGAAGCAATTGTCGGAACCGGCCTGTTCATCCTTTTGGTTTGTGGTCTGGTGGCGTTGACCGGTATCCAACTGTGGCAGTTCTGGCTTGCTTTGATCTTGCTCGGTGTCGGCTGGAATTTTGGATTTATCGGATCAACGGCGATGATCACCGACACATACCGGGCTTCGGAAAAAAACAAGGTGCAAGGCGTTCACGACTTCGCCCTGTTCTCAACGGTGGCATTCGCCTCACTCATGTCCGGCGCGACGCTCAATGCATTTGGTGAAACGGCGCAATCGGGTTGGGTTGCAATCAGTTTGATTCTCATTCCCGTGGCCGCGATCTGCCTTCTTGCACTCATTTTGCACACGCTGGCGTCCCGCCGAAGCGTGCAACCGGCCTAGGCCGTGGTCAAACCATTGTGGGCGCTACATCTCGGTGCTTGACCCTCCGGCGGCCTTCCGTCATAGGTCGCGCCGTTCCGTGTCGGGGCTGGCCCTTTCGCGGCAATTAGGGAAATGCGTGTTTCCTGATCGGGAAATACCATCATGGAGGAACAAAAATGCTGCTTCTCGCGGTGATCGGGTGCGGTCTCGTTTCCGTTCTTTACGCGATCTGGGCAACACAATCGGTGTTGGCTGCAGATCAGGGCAACGCACGTATGCAAGAGATCGCCAGCGCGATCCGCGAAGGTGCTCAAGCCTATCTCAATCGTCAATATTCAACCATCGCGGTTGTTGGCGTCATTGTTGCCATTGCCACATGGCTGTTGCTGGGCCTGACCGCTGCCATCGGTTTTGTGGTTGGTGCCGTGTTGTCCGGTGTCGCTGGTTACATCGGCATGTTCGTTTCCGTGCGCGCCAATGTGCGCACCGCGCAAGCTGCCGCACATTCACTCTCCGGTGGGTTGGACATCGCATTCAAATCCGGTGCAATCACGGGCATGCTGGTGGCCGGTCTCGCGCTTTTGGGCGTTGCCGTCTATTACTGGATCCTGGTCGAGCTCATGGGGCTGGCTCCTGAAGATCGTATAGTGATCGATGCGCTCGTCGCGTTAGGCTTTGGCGCTTCATTGATCTCCATCTTCGCTCGTCTGGGCGGTGGTATCTTCACCAAGGGTGCTGACGTCGGCGGTGACCTGGTTGGCAAAGTGGAAGCTGGCATCCCGGAAGATGATCCACGTAACCCGGCCACCATTGCGGACAATGTCGGTGACAATGTTGGTGACTGCGCGGGCATGGCGGCCGACTTGTTTGAAACCTATGCGGTGACAGTTGTGGCAACCATGGTTCTCGGTGCCATCTTCTTTACCGGTACCGACATTCTGGCAGATGTGATGCTCTACCCGCTCGCCATCGGCGCCGCGTGTTTGTTGACATCCATTATCGGCACGTTCTTTGTACGCTTGGGTTCAAACGGCTCGATCATGGGCGCGCTGTATAAAGGCCTGATTGCAACCGGCATCCTTTCGGTTATTGGACTTGGTGCCGCAACGTCCCTCACCATCGGATGGGACACCATCGGAACCATCGATGGCAAGGAGATTATCGGTCGCCACCTGTTCTACTGCGGCTTGATTGGTCTGGTCGTGACCGCACTTATTGTAGTGATCACCGAGTATTACACCGGCACCAACAAGCGTCCGGTCAATTCGATCTCACAAGCGTCGGTCACGGGCCACGGTACAAATGTCATTCAAGGTCTTGCGATTTCCCTTGAATCAACGGCGCTACCGGCCATCGTCATCGTGGCGGGGATTATTTCGACATATCAACTGGGTGGACTGTTTGGCACCGGCATCGCGGTCACCGCTATGCTCGGCATCGCAGGTATGATTGTCGCGCTCGACGCTTTCGGCCCGGTAACCGACAATGCCGGCGGTATTGCGGAAATGGCCGGTCTCGATCCCGAGGTGCGTAAATCGACTGATGCACTCGACGCCGTAGGCAACACCACAAAGGCAGTTACCAAAGGATACGCTATCGGTTCAGCGGGGCTTGGTGCGTTGGTCCTGTTTGCGGCTTACTCAAACGACCTTGAGTTCTTCGCGGCCAACGCCGAGAAGTATCCCTACTTTGCCGACATGGGTACGATTTCATTTGATCTGTCCAACCCATACGTTGTGGCAGGTCTGATCTTCGGTGGTCTGATCCCCTACCTCTTTGGTGGTATTGCCATGACCGCCGTCGGTCGCGCAGCCGGCTCGATTGTTGAGGAAGTGCGGCGTCAGTTTCGCGAAGACGCGGGCATCATGACGGGCGAGTCCAAGCCGGACTATGCCCGCGCTGTGGACCTTTTGACCAAGGCTGCGATCAAGGAAATGATCATCCCTTCACTGCTGCCGGTGCTCGCGCCACTGGTGGTCTATTTCGGTGTATTGGTGATTTCAGGATCGAAAGCCTCAGCGTTTGCAGCGGTCGGTGCAATGCTGCTCGGGGTTATCGTCAACGGCTTGTTTGTGGCCATTTCCATGACATCAGGCGGTGGTGCCTGGGACAATGCCAAAAAGTCCTTTGAGGACGGTTTTGTGGACAAGGATGGCGTGCGTCACGAAAAAGGTTCAGAGGCGCACAAAGCGTCGGTGACCGGCGATACGGTGGGCGATCCTTATAAGGACACAGCAGGTCCGGCGGTTAACCCGGCCATCAAGATCACCAACATTGTTGCGTTGTTGCTCTTGGCTGTGCTCGCACACTAAGCCGTCTTTGCAAAATCCCATGTTAAAACCCGCGGAGTGATCCGCGGGTTTTTTCGTTTCTGACATTGAGATCAAGAAAATGGGCAATCGGTGTAAACCAATCAGCGCCGTCAAGACATTCACGGTTAAGAATGGAAAAAACGATGACCGATGGAACAAACGACATCAATGAGCTTGAAGCGCTGCTGGGTCACACAAAGGCCGCTTATGGCAAGCTGGAACATGAAGGCGTGCTCTCAGCTGGAGCCCGCAGGCGTTTTAATTCGGTCCGCTATGCCTCATTCGCCATCGCGGCATCCCTTACGGTTGCAGTGGCCTTGTTCGCGTTGACCATCGTGAATGGCGGCGGTCCGGGTATGATCCCGCCATCAAGGCTCGCAACGTCTTTGCCAACGTTGGCAGCACCGGCTGCACCAACGGCCAGCGTCGGTTCGCACGTTTTCACCCGCGCAAGGCAGTTTCCGGCGTCCTTCAGCATGCCGTCCCGCCCAACAGCTTCAAACGGTTGAGTTAAAATGTTGGCGATGGACACTAATTGGCAATTGTTTGCGCGAGCCTCAGACGACAGAGCCGCCCTGGCTGAGCTTTTTGAGCGCCATCGCCACTTTGTGTACCGGCTGGGGTGGGGTGTTTTGCAATCGGGTGAGGCCGCAGAGGACATCGTCCAAGATGTGTTCCTCAAGATTGGGTCAGGCCGGTTGAAGGCCGTGCCGAATGCCCGCTTTACTACATGGCTTTATGGACTGGCGATCAACACGGCGCGCGAACATGCCCGCAAGAGGCGGAGATTTTGGGGCGCAGAGGACGCCAATGAGGTGCTCGAAAAGCAAGCCGATGAGGCCACCGATCCTGAGCGCGCAGATGCGTTGCGTGACTTGGCCAAGGCCCTTGCCATGCTGCCCATCCGCCAGCGCGAAGTCGTCCTGCTTCGCTTTTACGAAGGTTTCGATACCCAAGAGACAGCTGACATTCTCGGCTGCCGCGAAGGTACCGTAAAGGCCCATCTGCACCGGGCCACCCAAACGTTGCGAGAAGGCCTCGCACCATACAAAACCGAAAGGACCTGACATGAAAAAACTGATCATCGCCGCAACGATCTGTGTTGCAACGCTTGTAACCGTCCCCGCCCATGCGGATGAAGAGGTTGATCAACTCAACGACTATTTGGCGCTGGCTGAGCAATATATCGACCTTGCCAAGCGTCCCGAGGCGGCTGTCTTCTTTGCTGTTGAAGGCATTGTCGAAATTCATGAAGCGCGCGGTGAAAAGGCCAAGGCGGCTGAAATGCTGACCGCCATGCTGGAGAAATTTCCTGAAAAATCAGCCGAACGGAACATTATCCGTTTCCAGCTGCGTGACCTTCACGCCGAAATGGGTGACGGCGCAGCGGCATTGGCGCAGTTGCAGGCGGTCATTGAAGACAATCAATAGGGTCGTTTCCCCCGCTTTTAGGGGCACGCCAGCCTGATCACGTCCCCCGTGCACCATATCGAGCTGGCGCAGAGCCTGCGGAGCCATCCGCGGGCTCTGGTTTCAAGTGAGCTGAGTTTGGTTCAAAAGCCCAAGCGCCGTTAACCCCCGCCAAGGATGTTTGACGCACTGCCGCGTAAACCGCCCGACAATATCTGGGCCAGGAATGTTTGGTCTTTGCCACCGGTTGGTGTGGTGCGCGAGATAAAATCAAAAATCTTGCCGTCCTGGACGCCATAATCGGCAATACGGTTCACCTTGTTTTCTTCGTCAAAATAAACCGCCAAGACACGCTGATCGACCAATTTCGGCTTCATGAATTGAGCACGACGTTCGCGTGTCTGCGAAATATAGTAGAAGGCTTCTTCATTCTCGAGCGCGTTGGTCGTGGTCGGTGTACCGAGTGACAAAAGGACCTGTTCGCGGCTAGATCCCGGTGGAACCAAAGCAAGTGTCTGCTCGTCGACGACATAACCCTGTTTAAAGGTCTCTGACGTGGACAGCGCGTCATTGACCGAGCATCCAGCCAAAGCCACGCCTGCCAAAAGAATGAAAGGCGCGACACAAGTGCGCAAGAAACTTGTTTTCATCCGATGAGCTGCCAAATTTGTCTCCAAGCGTTGATAATGTCATAGACACCGATACTTCGCTATCTCAGCAAGCCCGAGCATTCAAGCTTGGCGCTACAACCGGCTTCGACCATTTAAGGTGAATTAAGGCATGATTCTGTCATTGTTTCGACCAACAGCGGCGAACACCAATTCGCTTATCGTGGATCAGACGTTTGAAACCATCGTCACGGCCGCGCGCCAGCCAACGCTTTTTGCTGATTGGGGCGTGCCGGATACGCCGCTGGGGCGCTATGAAAGCCTCAGCCTGCACGTCATCTTGTTCCTTTATCGGACACGTGAAGCTTCTCATGCGGTTAAGTCTCTTGAGCAGGATGTGGTTGACGAGTTCTTTAAGGATATTGACCATTCGGTCCGAGAACTGGGTGTGGGCGATGCAGGCGTCCCGAAGCGAATGAAAAAACTTGGCAAAATGTTTTACGGGCGTATGGGCCCCTATTGGCAAGCGCTGGATGCCCGCGATGAAGCCTCGTTGGCGCAGGCGATTAAACGCAACATCACACCGCCAGATATTGGTGCGCCACTCAATTTGGACGATCAGACGCTGGCGCGCTATGCGCTTCAAACCGCCGATAATATGACCACTATCACAGAAGAAGCCATGTTGAGCGGGCAATTGTCTTTTCTGGTTGCCCGTGACGTTGCGGAAAAAACAAAGGCAGATGAATAATTGCTGAGGGAAAGCCTGCGGCTTGAAGGTTCGCCGATAAGTCATCCGATCAATGTGTCGTCGCTTCCCACCAAGGGTCGCACAATAGTCCTACAACCCGATGCAGACGATTGTGCAAGGCTCGCCGATGAATTGGACGTCTTGTCGGTGAGCGGCCTTCGCGCGGAAGTGACGGTAACACGCTGGCAGCGCGATGGCGTGCGTCTTAAAGGGCCCTTGACGGCAAACGTCAAACAAACCTGTGTCCTAACGCTCGAACCCATGGTCAGCGTCGTTGAGGCGATCATCGACGCGCTGTTTATCCCTGACACGTCGAAGCTCTCGCGCAAAACAGCTGACAATGACACGCATGCGATCCTGATCGATCCCGAAAGCGATGATGCGCCGGAAATGTTTACCCCACCTGAACTTGACATCGGAGGGGTCGTTCATGAGTTCCTTGCCTTGTCGATTGATCCCTATCCGCGATCGACACAATCAAATGATTTGGCTGATAAAACAAATTTTGCAGCCGATGGGTCGCCGGTGCAAGAAGACAAGCCAAACCCGTTTGCTGTCCTCGCCAAGCTAAAAAATGACGGCGCAAACGATACTTAACGCGGCAAACCCTTCAGCTAACGCTTGCGGGCTTACCAAGAAGCGGTTTACACCCTCCAAAAAACAAGATCGCGCCATGAAACGCATTTAAGAACGTGTGGGTGCTTTAACGGGATGTGTCATTGACCACGATTTCCATCGACGCAATGGGCGGCGATCACGGTCCTGCCGTCATACTGGCTGGGTGCGCCATTTCTTTGCGGCGACACCCCGATCAAAAGTTTGTTCTGTTCGGTAAAGAACCTCAGATGTTGCCAGCGCTGCGCCGCTTTCCGGATCTGGAAGGGGTGAGCCGAGTGGTACATTGTGATGTGGCTGTTTCAATGAACGATAAGCCAAGTCAAGCGCTTCGGCGCGGGCGCTGGAAGTCGTCGATGTGGAAGGCAGTCGAGGCCGTCAAGGCGGGCGAGGCCGACGTATGTGTCTCTGCCGGCAACACCGGTGCCCTGATGGCCATGGCGCGCTTTTGCCTGCGAACGATGGCCGATATTGAACGCCCCGCCATTGCCGCTTTGTGGCCAACGTTGCGCGGCGAGAGTGTGGTTTTGGATGTCGGTGCCAATATTGGTGCCGATGCGCAGCAATTGGTGGATTATTCGGTCATGGGTGCCGCCATGGCGCGTGCCATTATTGAAAACCCCAAGCCGACAGTCGGCTTGCTGAATGTGGGTGTTGAAGAGATTAAGGGTCAGGAAGAGGTGCGCGAAGCAGGCCGTCTTTTGCGAACCGCTGAACTGGACAATCTGAGCTATCATGGTTTTGTCGAAGGCGATGATCTGGGCAAGGGCACGGTTGATGTCGTTGTGACAGAAGGTTTTTCAGGCAACATTGCTTTAAAGACGGCAGAAGGTACGGCGCGGCAATTGGCCGAGTATCTACGCCAGGGCATGTCTCGCACCCTGGCCGCCAAACTTGGCTATCTGCTGGCGCGGGGCGCATTTCGTCGGTTGCGGGAAAAGATGGACCCGCGCAAAGTCAATGGCGGCGTTTTCCTCGGCCTGAATGGTCTGGTGATCAAAAGCCATGGTGGTGCGGATGCAGAGGGTTTCGCGTCCGCCGTTGATCTTGGGCACGATATGATACGCAACGAGCTCTTGCCGCATATCAGCGAGGATATCCGTGCGTTCCATACACGCCAGGGGCGCGGCACGGGCAGTGGCACAACGGGCGTCGACCTACAGGAGAAATAGGGCATGTTGAGGTCAAGGATTGCAGGGGTGGGCAGCGCTTTGCCGCGCAACTGTGTCCCTAATGCTGCGCTTGAAGAAAAGCTCGAAACATCAGACGAATGGATACGCCAGCGCACGGGCATTCAACAGCGTTATATCGCTGAGGATGATGAAACATCGGCGTCGCTCGGCGAAGCAGCGGCACGGGCCGCACTGGATGATGCCAGCCTGACACCTGATGACATCGACTTGATTATCGTGGCAACATCCACACCCGACAACACGTTTCCCGCGACGGCGGTCAACATCCAAGCGCGTCTGGGTATGCACCATGGCGCGGCATTCGATAGCCAAGCGGTGTGTACGGGGTTTGTTTACGCGATCACCACCGCTGATCTGTACATTCGCGGCGGCATGGCAAAGCGTGTCCTTGTCATAGGCGCAGAGACTTTTTCGCGCATTTTGGATTGGACTGACCGACGCACTGCCGTGCTCTTTGGTGATGGGGCAGGGGCGGTCATTTTAGAGGCATCGGAAGGCAATGGCCTGACCTCTGACCGCGGTATTCTTGCTGCCAAGCTGCGTTCCGATGGCACTCACCAGAAGAAACTGTTTGTCGATGGCGGTGTTTCAACTACCGGCACCATCGGTCATTTGCGCATGGAAGGCCGCGAAGTTTTCAAGCATGCCGTTGGCATGATCACCGACGTGATCGAGGATTCGTTTGCCCATGCCGGCATTGAAGCCGATGCTGTGGACTGGTTTGTACCGCACCAGGCAAACCGGCGCATAATTGAAGCGTCAGCCAAGAAACTGGGTATCGCCGAGGACAAAGTTGTAATTACTGTCAACCAGCACGGCAACACATCAGCTGCATCCGTGCCGCTGGCACTGGACGTCGCCGTCAAGGATGGCAGAATCAAGCAAGGCGATCTGGTGCTGCTAGAGGCCATGGGCGGCGGGTTTACCTGGGGTGCTGTTCTGCTGCGGTGGTAGTGATATTGTTGCACGGCTTTTGACGCTGTCTCCTTGATTAACAAAGGTTTTTTGTCTAGCTTTCTTTCACGAATGGACTGGGAATAGCCATCATGGGGGATAAGACTGTTACGCGGTCGGACTTGGCCGAAGCGGTTTACCGCGATGTGGGGCTTTCGCGTACAGAGTCCGCCACGCTCGTCGAAATGATAATTGATGAAATTTGTGATGCGATTGCGCGCGGTGAAACCGTTAAGCTTTCTTCCTTTGCAACATTTCAGGTAAGAGACAAAACCGAGCGTATTGGCCGCAATCCCAAAACCGGTGAGGAGGTGCCGATTTCCTCCCGTCGGGTGGTGACGTTTAAAGCGTCTAATGTTCTCAAACAGCGCGTGATTGAGGGCTATCAGCGCATAAACGGCAAAGCATAAAAGAAATGAGGTGGAAAGTTGGATAAGAGCCCGGACGCTTTTCGCACGATCAGTGAAGTCGCTGACGAGCTTGATCTGCCCCAACATGTGCTGCGCTTCTGGGAAACACGTTTCTCGCAGATAAAGCCGCTCAAGCGTGGCGGTGGGCGTCGGTACTATCGCCCGACGGACGTGGACCTGCTTAACGGCATCCGGCACCTGCTCTACGATCAAGGCTACACAATCAAAGGTGTGCAAAAAATCCTGCGCGAAAGCGGTGTCCAATTTGTGGTTGCCATCGGCGCCGGTGATGCTGCCGCGCTTGAGCAAATGGCACAAAAGGCGGCTGCCCCGGCACCGCAACCCGAACCGCAACAAAAGCCGCCATCACCAGCCCGTCCCAACCTTGACGAGCCGGACGTCCTTGTTGGTCAGGCCCGGCCCAAAAACCGGGCCATTTTCAATTTGGGTCGCTCAGCAGGTGCTGGTGAGGCAGCCCAGTCTGTGCCGCCTTCCACGCCAGAACTGTCCGGTGAGAACCGGGTTCTGTTGCAGGAGGCTCTTTTTGACCTGCTTGAGTGCAAGCGACTTCTTGATCAGGCGCGTTGAGGCTTGCTCCCCATCGCATCCGTGCTTATAGCGGTTTTACGGTCGGAGCGTAGCGCAGCCCGGTAGCGCACTACACTGGGGGTGTAGGGGTCGTGGGTTCGAATCCCGCCGCTCCGACCAGTCGAAACAGATGAGGGGCGGGCGTCGCTGTCTGGGCAACCAATATATACCGGTTTTGTCGAAACAGTTTCTCTCGGGATCGATTGACAGGCTTTAGCGTTAATCAGTTTTTACCGGCCAATCAGCGTGGGCGTCAGCGGGTCGAGTTCTTTTCCACGCGTCTCTTCTCTTCGTTCCCTGAAGCGTCGATTGAGGGCCTTTCAAAGATTGCCGGTGACAAAAAGTCTTTGACCCGTTCGGTTCCGGGGCGGGCCAGCGCCACGCTTGCCTATTGGTATTATCGCCAAGGTGAGTTTGACCGCGCCCGGCACTATGTTGATCAGATTGTATTGCCTCATTTTTTTACAGGCAAAAGGGAGTTGGCCGTCAAGGTTCTTCGGGCGCAAACCCATGCGGCTCTTGGTTCTTTTGAGCCGGCTCGAAAGTTGATCGATGAAAAATGGCCGTCCGGTCCGGCCAAGCAATTGAGCATGCCAATCCGCGCGGCGATTCTTCGCGGTCAAATGGACGATTATTCCACGCGACCAAATGAACATCCGATACTGGCCTATCTCAATGAGCAGTGGCGTGCCGCAGGGCTCAGGCAAGTCTGTATTTTCGATGAGAGCCAGCCCTTTTCAGTGGCCAATCTCGCAGCTGATCCAAAATCGGTGTCCACCATCAAGCCAAGCGATCGCGGGAAAATCACGGTCATCTGCCCGGTTTATGATGTTGAGGAGACGTTAGCCGGGATGCTACGGGGCCTTGCCGAGCAATCCTATGAAAATCTAGAGATCATCATCGTTGATGATGGCAGTACCGATGGCACCGCGGATATTGCCGCGAAGATATGCGCGGGTGACAAAAGGTTTCGCCTGATCCGCCAGTTGAAGAACATGGGCGGCTATGTTGCGCGCAATACGGCGCTTGCTGAAGCGACCGGTGATTTTGTCAGCGTGCAATGTGGTGACGACTGGTCTCATCCCGATAAATTTGCCTGCGCGATAGAAACGCAAATGGGCAGTGATCGCCTTTACCACTGGGCGGGCCGATTGCGCTTGACGTCTGAAAATCGGGCGTTGGAAGTCGGAAGATCCATATCGGGGTTGGTTCATGAAGAATGGCCATCTGCGCTCATGGGCACCGACCTTGTTCGATCAATGGGTGGATGGGACACAACGCGGATTGCCGGTGACACCGAGATGCATTTGCGCATCAATCGCGCCCATGGACTGGCGCGCGCCGACACACACCATGTCACCGTTCGGCCTGGTCTCGTCCTGTCACTGGCGGCGGTGATCGAAAACTCGCTCTCCTACGCCAAAAGAACCCATGTCACAACAATCGCCTTTGGTGTGCGGCAGAACTATCGGTTGATGGGTGAGGTCTACTATAACAAGAATTCTGACGATCTGTCGCGGCGCACCGGCGTACAAGGCGCGCTCTACCCGGTGCCCGGCTTCATCAGGCCTGAGCGGGAAGAACCCACGCAGCTCAAAGTTGCGCTTGTTGGCGACTTTTCCGCACCGGAGTGGAACGACCGAATAGCGGCGATGGTAAGTGCGTTGGGCGATCAGCTGGGCGTTTTCCAATATCCCGATTTCAATGCGCCCGAGCCGGACTACGCCGTGCCCTATGCGGTGTGTAAAATTCTCATGGAGAACGGGGCCTCTTTGTTGGCGGCTGGTGAGAAGGTCCAAGCCGACCGCCTGATCGTCGCGACAACCCACCAGCTACCCTACAAGCTCGAAAGGTCGGCTCTGTTTACGTGTCGAAGCCTGGAGTTCATCGACGCACGCAGTGTAACGCCAAACGAGAAATTGTTGGATCAATTGAAGGCAAACCACTTCGTCGATGGCGGGGAGTTTCAAGTAAAGCGGCACACCGATTGGTCCGCGCTTTAAAAAGCTCAGCTGTAACCTTCACCACATGCGTTCCGCTGCGTAGGCGGGGTAACCCGCATCATAGCCGTCAGCGTCAAAACCTTCCTTGGCCTCTTGCAGGAACTGCCCGGCGGACGGCACATCGGGGCGCGGTGTTTCTTGGTCCCACACGCCAGCGCGCATCAACGCTTTGGCACACTGGAAGTAAAGCTCGTTGATCGTGACATGAATGACCGTACGCGGCAGCTTTTCACCCTTGGCAAATTGCCCGGTCATCGCCGGATCATCCGTGACGACGGCCGTACCATTGACCCGAACAACATTGTTGGCACCCTGAACGAAAAACATCAGGCTCACCCGCTTGTCACGAACGATATTTTTCAGCGTGTCCAACCGGTTGTTGCCGCGCCAATCCGGCATGAGGATCGTCTTTTCATCGGCGATGGAAACGACTGAACCATTGTCACCACGCGGGCTTGCATCTGTGCCTTCAGGTCCAACCGTTGAAACAATCACCAGTCGTGATGCCTCGATGAAACGCGCATAGAGAGGTGTCATCCGGCCGGCCACTTTTTCAAGAGAAAGCGGATTGACCGCTGTGTAGATTTCCTCAAGTTCTTCGACGCTCGATATGGTTTTCATGGCGCTCACCCTTTTGCGCGGTCATCGCAGAATTGCGGCTACTCGACAAGCATGTCAGGGAGACTTGGCACCTGCCTGCCAACGCGCCTCCAGCGCTACGCAGCCCCAAATCATGCCAAGGATCAGGAAGAAGTGACGCCAATGGTCGGTATCGATGACGTAGCCGATGATCGTATGGCCGACGAAAACAACCCAGGCGCACATGAGCAAGCCCTGCCAAGGCCGGTTGCGGAACATGATGCGCAAGCCAATTCCGATCGTCCAGAACACCAATAGGACATAAGCGACAAAGCCGACCCATGAATAATCAAACAGGGCTTTGAGCCAGATATTGTGCGTGTCTTCACCGAAGATTTGGCCGAACTGAAGTGGGCCAATGCCGAACGGATGTTCCAGTGCCATTTTCAAGCCGATCCAGTGGCGGGCAAAGCGACCTTCACGCGCACCGTCATAACTCTGGACCAGTTGCGCGCGTTCGGTGAAAACATCGCGCACAACGTCAAACTGTAACGCGATCATCAGGCCGACAAGCGCTGTTGATACCGCAACAATGGCCATGATCAGGACACGCAAGCGCAATCGGTTGGAACCACTTGCTGCAACTGTCAAAATGGCCAGCATGGCGGTGCAGACGATCAGCATGCCCCAGCCCGCGCGCGAAAAAGACAAGAACAGACCCAGCAGAAGAACCAGTGTCATGACCAGTCTCGGTAAAAGGCTCGCCAGTTTGCCAGTCATCAATCCATACATGCAGTAGAGCGTTGGCAGCATCAAAAACGGAGCAAAGACATTTGGATCTTCAAAGACGCCGCGCGCACGGCCATAGCGGGTGAAAACCTCGCCACCCGGGAGAAGACCAAGATAGCCGAGGATGCCGGCGCTTGCGGTCAAAAGTGCCGCTGCCAGATAGCCGTTGATGATGATGTTCAGTCGCCGGTGATCGGCGGAAATCACGGCTGCAAAAAAGATCGAGGTGAATGCCAGGAAGAACGAGACCAGCACATACATCAGCTGGCTGGCGATGTTTGGTAGCACGAGAAGCGAGATGACGCCGCCAATATTAAACACCACCAAGAGGATTATCAGGGGCGCTGTTGCCCGTGGAATGCGCAGGCCAAACAAGGCCCACACGGGGATGAGCATGGCCATAAACAGTTCGTACGGTGCCGGTTCATTGATGACGAAACCCGATAGAAAAGCCCCGACAAAAAGCGCCATGGTAGACAGCGCCGCGGCTATGGCGCGGTTCTTGGCGGGTAGATCAACGCTGAAACTGGCCGCGCTCAATAGGCGTTTTCCGTGTTCAACAGGCGGATCGGCGTGAGAAACAGGATTTTTAAATCAAACAGCAAAGACCAGTTCTCGATATAATAGAGGTCGAACTCGGTGCGCTTTTTAATTTTTTCATCGACATCGATCTCGCCACGCCATCCATTGATCTGCGCCCATCCGGTCACCCCGGGCTTCACGCGGTGACGGGCAAAATAGCCGTCAACGACTTCGCCATAGAGCTTGTCATGTGTCTGGGCATGCATGGCATGGGGGCGCGGGCCGACGAGGGAGAGATCCCCGCGTAGTGCGTTGAAAAACTGCGGAAACTCATCAATCGACGTCTTGCGGATAAAACGGCCGACCGGCGTGACGCGCGGATCGCCTTTTGTCACGGCGTTCTTGGCTGTCTTGTCTTGTTGATCGACATACATGGACCGGAATTTGTATACGTTGATGATTTCATTGTTAAAGCCGTGCCGCTTTTGAACAAAGATGATCGGGCCTTTGGACGTCAGCTTCACCGCAAGTGCGGTAGCCAGCATGATCGGCGACAACATCAGAATAAAAAAAATCGAAAAGAACACGTCAAACGCGCGTTTGGCAACGGAATCCCAGTCGCGGATCGGTCGATCGAAAATGTCAAACATCGGTACGCTACCGACATAGGAATAAGTGCGGGGACGAAAGCGCAATCGGTGCGCGTGCGCAGAAAGGCGTATGTCTACCGGAAGCACCCAGAGTTTTTTCAGCATGCGCAGAACACGATCTTCCGCGTTGAGAGGTAGCGAGACGATGAGCATGCCAATGCGGGCCCGGCGGGTGAATTCGACCAATTGTTCAACATTGCCAAGTTTCGGATAGCCAGCGACAATCGGAGGAGAGCGGTCATCATTGCGGTCATCGAAAACACCGCAAATCCGTATGTCATTATCGGGTTGACGCTCCAAAGCGCGCACAAGTTTTTCAGCCGGTTCGCCGCCGCCAACGATCACTGCCCGGCGTTCGATCGTGCCGTTTCGGGCCCATTTTCGCACGCGGTGGTTTACCAGCAAGCGCAGGAGGGCCAGCACAAAGAGCGAGGCAAGAAACCAGGAGCCGAACCAGACACGGCTGTACTCTTCCGACACTTTCAGGAAAAACGCCGTCAGTGCCAACACGGAAAACACGCCGAGAAGCGCAAAGGCGATTCGCGGGAATGTGTTAAGCGTGTTGCGGATGGCCCGAATGGTGAAAGCATCGAGGACTTCAGCGAAGACCATATAAAGGCAACCGCCGGCAAACGCCGCGCCGACGTAGCGATAAGGTATGCCAAACCCTGCGCCGACATAGGTAAACATGATCGCAACGCCCAAAAGTGCAATGGCGGCAATCTCACCGAGCCTCAAAAGGCCGCTCACCATGGCCGGTGAAACGGTTTCGCGCGCATATTCCTGAGCGATTCGCTCGGCCAGATCACTCAGTGAAGTATCTTTGACAACGAGTTCCTCGCCATCGTCAAATTCACGGACTTTGGAAGCGCTAAAGCGCAGTTTTGGATCGACGTCGTTCATCACGTACCCGTATAGTCAGTTGCGGGCACCCTACCGGACCATCATTAAAAAACGTTTTCGCCGAGCGAAATTAGCTGGCGAGGGCTTTTTGGTAGACGTCCATGACGGCGTTGCCCATGACTTCGGACGAAAAACGTTCTTTGAGGGTGTCGATCTTGGGCATGGAGGCTTGCAACGGCGCGGGGTCTTCCAGGAACCCGCGCATGGCGTTTTCCAAAGCGTCGACTTCAGGTCTTATGAGTCTGGAATCTGTGCCGGAAAAAATCTCGGGAATGCCACCCACCGCGCTCGCAATGATTGGCATACCGGCGCCCAGTGTCTCCAAGACAATGTAGGGCATGGCCTCGGCACGTGAGGGCATCACAACGCATCGCGCGTTTGCAAGTGCATTGCGGGCAGGCATAAGGCCATGGCGGTCGATGACATCTTGCAGACCATTTTCTGCAATCATCCGGTCTGCATCAGCTTGCTCCGGTCCGCTGCCAACCATCAACACCCGGACCTTTGTCAGGCCGCCGTCCACGAGCCGCCTGGCGGCCTCGATCACAAGATCATAGCCCTTCAATTCCCGAATTTCTCCGATAAACACGAAGTCGTAGGGGTCGCTGGTTGTGGTGACCGGTTCAAATTCGGCTGCTGCCAGGCCATTATAGATAATGTGAGAAGGGCAAGTGGGCTCGCCGATTTTCGCCCTATATGTATCTTGCTCATATTGGGCAACGAACATGAGTGCATCTGTTTGTCGTTCCAGCATGCGCTCTGCGGCAAAATACAGTTTTCCGATACGCGAAGCTGGGTCAAAATGCAGACTGCCGCCATGGGGAGAATAGGCGCGAACGACGTTACGGCCTCCGGAAGCAAGTTTGCCCACGGCCCGCCCATATACTCCACCTTTGGCGCCGTGGCCGTGAATGACATCCGGACTGATCTTCTTTAACAATTTCAGTACGTTGCGACCGGCGCGAATGTCCGCTAATCCCACCGAACGCGGCATTGCAATGCGGTGAGCGTTGATCCCTGCCGTTTCCACAAGATCAGCCAAGCCGTTTTCGTTGTAGCCCGGCGTGCTCGGAGCATCGCAAATAATGGTGACGTCATGGCCCAGCGCTTTATGGTGTAACGCCAAGTCGCGTACATGGCGAAATACTCCGCCCATGGGCGCGCGCATAATGTGAACGATGCGCAACCGGTTGCCCGAAGTCATGGTGTTTTAGAACAACCGTTCGCGCACATAGATCGTATCGCCCGGCATGATCGGATCCGATATGGCGACCCGTCCCGTGATGATCTGGCCGTTTATCTGTCTGGTGATGTCCGCGCTGCCTTGGTTTGCGCGCACGTTAAAGCCGCCCGCAGAGGCAATTGCTGTTTGCACCGTCATGCCCGGCGAGTACGCGTACTGCCCGGCTGCGCCAACTTCGCCCATGATGAAGATCGGGCGGTAGGTCGACACTTCAACGGCCACATCGGGATCACGCAAAAACCCGGCGCTCAAACGTGCTGCAAGGGCCGCCTCCATCTGTTGGACGGTGCGCCCGCGTGCCGCTACTTGGCCGACAAGGGGAAATGAGATGTAACCGGACTTGTCCACCGCATATGTATTGGTCAGGTCCCCCTGATCGAAAACGGTGACCCTTACCGCATCGCCCGCATCAAGCACATATGGCTGGTTGATGATGTCATGAAATGCAGGTGGAGCGGGTTGATAGCCCGTGCAGGCTGTAAGCCCGCCAAGGGCGAGAGCGGCACAAATGGCCCGGGTGGATTTCAAAAACGCAAACATGGCACTCACATCGGTTTCCCGCACAATTGCCTTGTTATCGCTCTGTTAGGGTTAATGGGCGGTAAAGCGATCCATCACGGTAGTTTACCCGTTGGTTACCATGCGGGTTTACCATGCGGGTCAAGTTACGTGTTGTGTTCGGAGTTTGAGTGACATGAGTGCCGGCAGCCGTGCATCCGTTGATGCCGATATTGATATTGTTCGTCTCTTTGGTGCGCTGTGGCGAGACAAGTGGAAAATCCTCCTTGTTTCGTTGATAGTCACAGGACTGGTTGGCTTTTTGCTTGCCACGATGGCACCCACCTATCGCGCGAACAGCCGTGTTCTCATCGAAACCAGCGAAACGATCTTCACCCGGCCTCAAGATGACAATGGTTCGCCGCAGGATAGGGTGGATCCGGAAAATGTGGCCAGCCAGGTTGAAATTATCACGTCGACCGAATTGCTGACGAGGGTGGCTGAGGAATTGAATCTGGCGCAATATGCCGAGTTTGATGAAACAAAGGGCATGGGCGCCATCAAGACCGCTTTGGTCATGTTCGGTATTATCGGTGACCCGTCGCGCGTTCCCGTTGAAAAGCGGGTGTTGGAGGCGATGCGAGAGCGTCTCGATGTGTTCACCGTTGAGCAGTCAAGGGTGATCGTGATCCAGTTTACCTCTGTTTCTGCGCAATTGGCGGCTGATGTCCCCAACGCTTTGGCGCAAGCCTATGTGACAATTGAGAGCAGTGCGCGTTTGGAAAGCACGAGCGAGGCGAGCCGGTTTCTTGCCCGTGAGATTGAACAATTGCAGGAAAGCGTGAGGATCGCCGAGGGCCGTGTCGCCGATTATCGCGCAGCCAACGAGTTGTTTGTCGGTCAAAATGACGAAGTGCTAGCAACCCAGCAACTCTCTGAACTATCGACCGAATTGTCGCGCGTGCGGGCAGACCGCTCGTCTTTGGAAGCACGCGTGCGGTCGATCGAAGGCGCGCTTGGCGCTGGCGCTGCCCTAGATACGTTGCCCGATGTCATTGCGTCGCCGCTGGTCAGCAGCCTGAATGGTCAGCGCGCCTTGTTAAATGCCCAAGCCGCGGATCTATCAACCACATTGCTGCCGAGCCATCCGCGCTTAAAGGCGGTCCGCGCGCAACTGGCCGATGTGGATGGCCAGATCCGCAGCCAGGCTCGCAAGGTGCTGGCTGGTCTTCGCAATGAAGCCAACATCGCTCAGGCGCGTGAAACTGAGCTGGAGCGCGATCTCAATACACTTAAAGCCGCCTCGGCTCGCGCCAATAGCCAAGCCGTTGAGCTGAATGCACTGGAGCGTGAGGCTGCATCACAGCGTGAATTGTTGGAGACCTATTTGGTAAGGTTTCGTGAGGCGCAGTCACGTGACGAAGGTCAGTATGCACCGGCTAAAGCGCGGATGATCTCCGGTGCGACCGTTCCGTTTGAAGTTCATTTCCCAAAGTTGATCCCCATAGTGATCGGCATCTTTGTTGGCTCAGTCGTGCTGATGTCACTTTATACGCTGATGGCCGAGCTTCTGTCGGGCAGGGCGATGGTGCCCGTCAACGCCGGGTCGACCTTCGAGGAAGATTTGTCAGCCGTTAAAAGCGGTGACGCGCAAGCTGCGTCGGCGGCACCATCCATGGAAACACCGGAAGAGCCGGTGCATCAATTGGACGATGAACAGTATGCTGCCGAGACTGTGGCAAACGAACTGATTGACCGTGGTGCTTCGCGGGCGCTCGTTGTTTCGCCCGATGGGTTGGCCGGGTCGGCCAATGCGGTAACGCTGGCCCGGGCAGTGGCGGCGCAGGGCGTGCGGACGATCCTCGTTGATGTGACAGGCGCCAATGCATCCGGTCGCCAGATGTGCGTTGATCGTCGACCAGCCGGATTGACAGATCTGTTGGTGTCGAATGCATCCTATAGTGATGTCATTCACGGCGATTTTAATTCGCAGGCCCATGTCCTGCCAACCGGCCGCGCCAACGCAAAATTGGCATCGCGGTCAATTGCGCGTTTGCCCACGATCATGAATGCCCTCGAGAGTGCCTATGATATCGTTTTGGTCGATTGCGGGTCCGCTGGAGTAGAGGCTCTGGAAACGCTCATGGGCGATCAAACCGAGCTCGTTTTGTCGGTCATCGGGGATCCCGGTAGCCAAGCAAAACGCACAGTCGATGAGATGATGGCGGCTGGCCTTGACGATATACTGTTGATCGTCGGCGAAGGCGGTAACAACGCCGCGGAACCGTACGACAACCCGGTTCGTCAACGGGTCTTTGCCTAACCGGCCTTTGGATGGCTGCGGGACGAGCCGGACAGGCTTTTGCGCAGTTTCTTTGCCGTCGCCCAAAGCGTTGGGTTGGACTTGAGCGCCCGCACCGTGTGGGTGCGTATGTCATTTGCCATGGCAATCAATTGGCCGCGAAAGTTGGCAGCTACAAAAGTGTCAGCCTGCCAAGTTTCGATGTCACACCAGCGACGCTTATAGACTTCATCACCAATGCCAAAATCAAATATCTCAAAGCCTTGAGCGCAGTAATTTTCGATGGTGCGAAAGAAGAGAAGGTCGCCAGGGCTGGCGAAGGCAAATTCATTGTCAAAAGCGCCAAATTCGACCGTCACGCGGGTGCCGAATTCGGTGCACCCAATTACGGCAATCGGCTTTTCGTTCACACAGAGCGCGTGAATAGTGTGGTAGGCACCGTCAGTATTTTGGTTTTTGTTTGCGAACAAAGAGCGAAAAACCTGACGGGTGGACGCGTCCGCAAAGACGTCGAAAATGCCGAGTTCCTGAAAACGTCTCGATTTGAGGTCGAAGAAACGATCCAGCAACAAGATGGATTGTTCCGGACCGTCGGCAACGACCAATGCCACCGATCCGATTTCTTCCAGCTTGCGCTGCGATGAGCGCGCTTTCTTGCGCATTCGCTTGGCGTTGCGCTCAGCCAGTACCGCATCAAAGCCGTCTGCAATCGAGAGCGAAAGCGCGACATTGGGACTTCTCGCCGAGCGGTTGTCCACAAAAGGGTTTGCCAAATCGCCCGCTTCTGCCAGTTGGCGCTCCAAGACCAGGGAACAAGGCGTCGAAGGTTCGCGGTGCAAGGCCAAGCGGAGCGTACGCCGGTCGACAATGCCTAGCGCCTTGATAGCTTCGCACGAACCAATGGGAAAATTGCCATTGGCATGCCGCCCACCAATATATCGGGCCGTGCAATCATCATAGGTTTGCAATGGCAGAAGAACCGGTCCGCTCGGTGTTGGAAACTCGATCAAAAACGGCTTGGTCTCCTCCCGCGCCAACCAAAGGCTCAAAAGGCGTGGATCTTGATAAGCCGAATGCACCCAGCTTCTTGGAATGTCGGTCAGCCGTGAAAGCGCTGCATCCCGATCGCAAACAACCGCCAGACGCAGCCGTGCGTCAGATCGCGCATGGCTGCCCCCCGTATAAGAATGTTCGCGGCTCGTAAGCTCAACCATGTTTCAACCCTTTGCCCATAGGGTTGCTGATTGAGGTATCTATTTCGTTGTTTTTAAGCGGAAATTCACGCGCGTACCGTCCCGGTTGGTCTGCATGGTAAACAAAACATTGATGCGCAAAATTTTCATGGTGGGCGCACAGGCGACCGGCATGACCTTCCTTTCGCGCATGTTGCTTGGCGGGAAGGGCGGCATATTGATGCTCCACCGCGTCAGCCCCCCGATCAATACAGCCGGGATCAACAATTTCCTGTGCGTGCGTGCTGACTTTCTGGACCGGCTGATCATCTCTCTCAAGCGCGATGGCTTCAAATTCGTCAGCGTGGACGAATGCGTGGATCGTTTGCGTCTCGGCCATGGTGATGAGCGTTTCCTGTCTGTGACGCTCGATGATGGGTATCGCGATAATATGGTGGCAGCTGCGCCGGTGTTTCGCGCCCATGATGTACCCTACACGATCTATGTGTGTCCCGGCTTTGTGGAAGGAACCGCCCATTTGTGGTGGGACATTTTGGCGACGGTGATTTCAAAGCAAAAGCGCATTGCGTTTAATGCGCCGGAAGGGCGGGTGGCGGTTGATTGCAAAACGCGCAACCAGAAACTGGCCGTCTACAATGATCTGATCGATCATTTGACGCAGGATTTGGACGAGGAAACCCAGAGACGATTTGTGTGTGATTTGGCCGACGCCTATGCCGTCGATCCAGTGCGATACACACAAGACGCGATCATGAGCTGGTCGGAACTGCGCGAGATTGCAAAGGACCCGCTGTGCACCATCGGCGCGCACACGCTCAACCACTACCATCTCGCCCGATTGCCACAAGAGCAGGCACGTTTTGAAATTGCCGAGAGCGCGCGGGTTCTGGAACTGGAACTGGGTAACCGTCCCAAGCATTTTGCCTACCCCTATGGCAGCACGCTCGCCGTGGGCAAGCGCGAAGTCAAGCTGGCCAAAGAGGCGGGTTACTTATCCGCCGTCACCACGCGCCACGGTCTTTTGCAATCCAACCATGGTGACCATTTGCACGCCCTGCCGCGCGTGTCTGTCAACGGCAACTACCAACGAGCCCATTATGTGCGCACCATGCTGAGCGGGATCACGGTGCCGGCCTCGAATTTCGGTCGTCTGACGGTAACGGTTTGAGGCGTAATCGTGCTCCGGAAGAAAGCTTGTGCGACCCGGTGAATGGCTGGTTGGAGCCCGAAGCGATCATTACACCAGGCAGATTTATGTTCTTTTCGAGCCAATACAGGTATTTATCGGGTTTTGAAACAGCCTCCTGCACGTGCAAAGCCGGAACTATCTCAAAGAACCACGCCAACCATCAGACGTTCTCCCAAAACCTTTTCGACGATCAGTGCGCGATCATCACATGCCGCACGGCGGTATAATCCTCTAAGGCATACATCGACATGTCCTTGCCATAGCCAGATTGCTTCAACCCGCCGTGTGGCATTTCATTAACGAGCATGAAATGGGTATTCACCCATGTACACCCGTACTGAAGAGCTGCAGACGTTTCCATCGCTTTGCCGATGTCGGAGGTCCATACAGACGACGCCAGACCATAAGGACTGTCATTTGCCCAATCGACAACCGGGTCATCGTCAGTGAATCTGGTTACTGAAACAACCGGTCCGAAGACTTCACGCTGAACAATCTCATCAAGTTGTTTCGCACCCGCGACGACTGTCGGTTTGTAGTAGTATCCAGCGCCGCTATCAGGCTTGCCGCCCGTCGTGATTTCGATATGCGCCTGCTCTGCAGCACGCTCAACAAAACTTGCAACCCGATCGCGCTGGCGGGGAGAAATCAGTGGGGGTATCTCGTTTGTCGTGTCATCGTCAGCATTATAGATGATGCTCGCGGCGGCTGCGGTTAGATCAGCGACAAAATTGTCATAGATGCTCGCATGTGCATACACCCGGCAGGCAGCAGTGCAGTCCTGCCCTGAATTGTAATAGCCAAACGCTTTCAGACCGTCGACCGTGCGTTCGAGATCAGCATCGCCATAGACAATAACCGGTGCTTTGCCGCCAAGTTCCAGATGCGTACGCTTAACGCCTTTAGAGGCGGCCATGAGCACCTTTTTTCCCGTCGCCACGTCACCGGTAATCGAGATCATGTCGATGCCTTGGTGGTTCACAAGCGCATTGCCGACTGAACCGCCCTGTCCGGTAATCACATTGACAACACCGGGCGGCAGGATGTCGGCAAGGATTTTCGCAAAGGCCAATGCCGTTAGTGGTGTTTGTTCACTTGGTTTCATAATGACCGTGTTTCCGCCGGCCAGTGCGGGCGCTAACTTCCAAGCCATCATCATGATGGGGTAATTCCAAGGGGCAATCGATGCGACCACGCCTATTGGGTCGCGGCGGATCATTGAGGTATGCCCCTCCATGTAGGTGCCTGCTACAGGGCCGTGCATGTTGCGAACCGCACCTGCGAAAAAACGGAAACAATCGGCAACAGCCGGAATTTCTTCATTCTTCACTTCGTTAATTGGTTTGCCACAGTTGAGTGCTTCCAGCGCGGCCAATGCATCGAGATTGGCCTCAACGGCGTCTGCAATCGCAAGGAGCTTCTCTGAACGTTCGGCTGGTGTCGTTTTTGCCCAAGCCGGATATGCGGTGCGGGCCTCGGCGACGGCTCTGTTGATTTGGTCAGCATTGGCTTCAGGCATCTTAACGATAGCCTCCCCCGTGCGTGGGTTCAGAACCGTCTCTTCCGTCTCGGTGCCAGGTTCGAAGGTGCTTCCGATCAGCATGTTGGTATCCATCGACTTTCTCCCTTCAAGTCCTTCAAAACTTGTTGTTTTAGGTTCTCAATTAGTCCCGTTCATTTGCCTTGCCCGGAAACCGACTCAGTCCCCCGGGTTAAGTAAAATGCGCCTAGAATTGGTAGAAAGGTCACCAGAAATACGATCATGGCGACCACATTGGTTACGGGCCGCTGGCGAGGACGAACCAGTTCTTCGAGCATCCAAATGGGAAGCGTTTGCTGTTGCCCCGCGGTGAACGTGGTGACGATGACTTCATCGAAGCTGAGCGCAAAAGCCAACATACCGCCGGCCAAAAGTGCGGTGGCAATGTTTGGCAATATGACGAACCGCAAGGTCTGGAAATAGGTTGCGCCCAAGTCCATTGAGGCTTCGACAAGACTGCCGGAAGTACGGCGGAATCGAGCAATGGCATTGTTGTAAACAACAACGATACAGAAAGTGGCGTGTCCGAGAACAATGGTCCAGGTGCTGAATGGAATGTCCGCAATGCTAAAAGCTGAGCGCAAAGAGATGCCGGTGATAATTCCCGGCAACGCGATCGGCAGGATCACAAGGAGCGATATCGTCTCGCGTCCGAAAAACTTCGAGCGCGCCACTGCTGCTGCACAAAGCGTTCCAAGCACCAGAGCAATCACCGTTGAGAAACACGCCACCCTCAACGACAAACCCATAGCTTGCCATACATCAGGACGGTTCCAAGTGACCTCGAACCACTGGAGCGTGAGCCCGGGTGGCGGCCATTGGTAGCTCCGATCTTCCGTCGTGAAGGCGTAGATAAAGATAAGGAGTATAGGGAGGTGCAAAAACAAAAGCCCTCCTATCGCCGCCAATTTGAGGCCAAGTGAAGCTTTAGAGTGCATCGAACGCTCCAGCGCGCTTGGCTAACGTGAGGTAGACGCCCATGACCACTATAGGGACAACGGCAAATGCCGCTGCTAATGGAATGTTTCCGGCCGTTCCTTGAAACTGGTAAACCGCTTGACCGATCATGCGAGCCGATGTGCCGACGATTTGGGGGATAATGTAGTCGCCCATCGTAAGAGAAAATGTGAAAATGCTGCCTGCAATTATGCCAGGTAGCGCCAGCGGAATGATCACATGTCGGAGCGTTTGGCTGGGTTGAGCGCCCAAATCACCAGACGCTTCCAGCATTGAAGGCGGAACGCGTTCTAATGCCGCCTGCACAGGCAAGATCATGAACGGAAGCCAGACATAAAGAAAAACTAGAAACGTACCGGTCCAACTCACCGACAACGAGTTTCCGCCGACGACCGGGATGGCCAAATAGGCTTCCAGGACCCACGACAAATGGAGCGTCTCAAAGAGCCAGTTCAAGATACCTTCTTGTGCAAGGATAAGCTTCCAAGAGTAGACTTTAACCAGATAGCTGGACCACAGCGGCAGCATTACACCCAAGTAGAATACAGCCTTCCACCGGCCAGTTGCGTATCGCGCAGCATAATAAGCTATGGGAAATGCAACGATTGCTGCTGCAATTGTCACTGCGGATGCCATTAAAAGCGTCCGCACCAGGATATCAAAGTTGGAGGCCCGAAAGAGCTCTCCATAGGTCTTTAGCGTGAATTCATACCGGATAAGGCCAGAGAATTCATCGATCGAGAAAAAGCTTTGAGCCAACAGTGCAAAAAGCGCCCCAAGATAGACAATGCCAAGCCAAAGTACAGGCGGGAGGACCAACAAAAGCAGCATTACGTTTGGTCGGCGCCAGAGAGTGTCGGACAGCCTGGCACCGAGTGAAGCTTCAGCCATTATAGCCCACCATAAGATGAAGGGCGTCTGGGTCCCAGTGCAGCTTCACGGTTGCTCCGGTATTTGGAACCTCGACTCCCTTGGGCAATAGTATGTTCAGCACAGTCTCATCGGCTCTGACTTCAAGTCTTGTTGCTGCCCCAAGAAAAGCAGCCTCAACCACTTTTCCACTAAGTGGCCCATTGCCAATCCGGATAGATTCTGGCCGCAAGCTGGCATAAGCTTCGTGTCCGGTAAGCTTGGAAACAAGAGTAGGCGGCAACACATTTGACGAGCCGACAAAGTCGGCGACAAAAGGGGTGTTTGGCCGGTCATAAACCTCTTGAGGCGAACCAATTTGTTGTATCTTGCCTTCATTGAAAACCGCAACTCTGTCCGACATCGACAAAGCTTCGCCTTGGTCATGGGTCACGAAGATAAAGGTGATGCCAAGACGGCGCTGCAACACCTTAAGTTCAGACTGCATTTGTTCGCGTAGTTTCAGGTCCAGCGCGCCTAATGGCTCGTCCAGCAATAGCACTTTCGGCTGCATAACAAGCGCCCGCGCTAAAGCTACGCGTTGACGCTGTCCACCAGACAATTGTGATGGCTTACGCGCGCCAAAGCCACCAAGAGCGACTAAATTCAGCGCCTCTTCTGCCGCAGACAGTCGAGACGCCTTTGCTTCGCCGCGAACCATCAGCCCATAGGCCACATTATCCAAGACATTTAGATGCGGGAATAGCGCGTAATCCTGAAACACCGTATTTACAGGGCGCCGATACGGCGGCACCTGCGTGGAATCTTCACCGAATATCGAGACAGTCCCAAATGTCGGCTGTTCAAACCCTGCAATCAGCCTGAGGCAGGTGGTTTTGCCTGATCCAGACGGTCCAAGGAGGGCGAAAAACTCGCCCTCATTAATACCTAATTCAACGCCGTCGACTGCTCGCACATCAGCGAAGTGTCGCGAAACAGCATTCAACTCTACAGCTAACGTCCCGTTTGGGCTCATGGTGCTCAAGGCCGTGCCCTATCCGTTTGGTGTCGACCGCTATCAACGACCGCCAATGACGCCAATGTAGTCTGAAACCCAGCGGTAGTAGGGAACACACTCATCTTGGCTGTCGCAGCGTGTTACCGGCGTTGTCCAAAAGCGCACCTGTTCAAAATTATCGAAACCATTGGCAGTACACCCTTCGGCAGTTTGCATGCCGCGCCCGTCAGTACATGCCGCTGGCACTGCTGGGTTGGCACCGAACCAAACAGAAAGATCCGACATCAAGTTGGATGAAAGTGTATGCTCCATCCACAAATAGGCGCAATTGGGGTTCTCACTATCAACATGCATCATCGTGGTGTCAGCCCAGCCTGTGACCCCTTCCTCTGGAAATACCGAGGCTATTGGGGCGCCGTCACCTTGCAGCAGATTGCGTTGGAATGGCCATGAACCGGATGCAGCCATGCCTTCGTTTTTGAAGTCATCAATCTGAATGAATGCATCATGCCAGTATCGGCTCACCAGCGTACGTTGCACCCGCAACAGATCAAGGGCAGCGTCATATTGCTCCTGATTCAGCTCATAGGGTGATGTGATGCCAAGTTCGGGTTGATGGGTCATCAGGTACAGCGCGGCATCCGCAATATGGATCGGGCCGTCATAGGCTTGCACACGTCCCTTGTTGCTTCCGCCATCCGGTAAATTCATCTCCGCGAAAACAACATTCCAGGACGTGGGCGGTGTGTCGCCAAAAACTTCGGTATTGTACATAAGGATGTTAGGGCCCCACATATACGGAGTGCCATAATGGCTGGCGTCAACGAAGTGCCATGGCGCTTCCTTTAATCGGTCATCGATCGTGCCCCAGCTGGGAATGAGGTCAGGATTGATCGGCTGAACGCGATTACCAGCAACCATCCGCAACGATGCATCGCCCGATGCCGTGACGAGGTCAAACCCACCCTCATTCATTAGCGCTACCATCTCGTCTGAGGTGTTCGCGGTTTTAACCTGCACCATGCATCCAGTGGCTTCTTCAAAACCGGTGACCCAGTCAAAGGCTTCAACGGTTTCGCCGCGCTCAATGTAGCCAGGCCAGGCAACGATATTGAGCTCGCCTTCCCCTTCGCCCAACTCGGTGATCATTCCAGCGGCAACAGACTGTGAGACCATTGATAGAACTAGGCCAAGTGCGGTGGCGGTCTTCAACACATGCGTCATTCTCATATCCTCATTGCTATGATGCTGGGAAAACACACTCGATCAGATATTTGACCAAGGCAAATTCAATATTTAGAAATATGATATCGGAAAAATTGATAACTTAACGCAATCGTTGGGTGTGGTAGCTTTGCGCAACTTGAAGAAACGCCTGCGTTGCTTCCGGAATGGCCGCGCCTCGCCTCCAGACCAATCCTACTCGAACAACTGGCAACCGGCCCGAAACATCACGACTTTCGATCCGTTCACCATCGAGCGACCAAGGCCGATAGATAAGGTCGGGGAGCAAGGCGACGCCTGCGCCACTGGCAACCAGCGAACGAACAGCTTCGACCGATTTCGTGCGAAATGCGATCCGCGGACTGTCCGGAAAACTAGAAACCAAACGCATCACCTCTCCCTGCATCTCATCGACTTCCAAGACAATCTGTGGTTCGCCACTGAGATCTTCGACGCCGATGCTTTCCTGAGCGCTCAATGGATGCCCAAGCGGCAACCAGAGTCGAAATGGAGAAATTGTCAAAATCTCTGAATGCAGCGCCTGAGCGTTGATTTGATTGGAAACGATCATGACGGCGACATCCAGTTCACCGCCAATCAAAAGGTGTTCAAGGTATTCGCCGGTATCTTCCATGGCGCTCACTTGGACCCGTGGCTGCGCTCGGCGAAATCGAGAGAGAATATCTGACAGCACATACCCTGCGGTCAAAGACGTGATACCAATATTGAGCGAGGCACCCGAGAGTTCGGCATCGTCGGCCAGCTTCATTTCAGCATTCGAAACTTCTGCCAAGATGGCTTTGGCATGACGAAGAAAAACGTAGCCGTCGTGGGTCATCTCAACACCGCGGCGACGCCGGTCGAACAGCCTCACGCCCAGATGGGCCTCCAGCTCTTTGATCGCCTCGGTGACTGCCGATTGAGAAATAGCCAGGCTGGTAGCAGCTCGACTGATGGATCCCATTTCAGCAACACTTACGAAGTATCGAGCCTGTTTAAAGGTGAAAGACATACCTGACTTTCTACCTCACAAGTTCGATTGAGAACAGCTCGAAGGAACCCTGGCTAACCGAGCGAAAGTAGGGTGTTGGTTGATTTTTCGGATGCCGGCTTTTCCACTCAGCCAACGTTGAGCACGTATTTTCATCTGAACTGCAACGAAGGACCGCTTTGTGGACAACAAGATCAACGGCTGAAAGTCCGCTTTGGGCCGACAATGCCAAGCTCGCTCCATCGACATCGCGTTGAAGCGGAAGCCCGCAAAGAGCCCCTTTTTCCGATTTTCCGCAATGCAACTAATTACCGGTTTCGGAATACGCACAAAATGATCTCCGAAATTCCGGCCCCAAGCGACTTCGGCACAAAATGCGCCGAAGCATTTGAATCTCACTTTAGTTGAATTGGCGTTCGAACCTCTTCAGGTCGAATGCGCCCGCAGTTTCCACGCGAATGTGTCGTGGCTGTGTGCGCGCTCAATCGCCAATCCATTTGTCACGACGTCGCCTTCTTCGTCTGCAGCTGATGCCAGTTGCAGTAACAAGACCGACAAACGCTCTTGGTCCAATGCCAAATCGAGGAGCATCTCTTTGGGCTTCTTCGCGCCGTCGGCCTCTGCAACGACCGATTTCTTCAAGTGCTCAGATTGGCGTCCGTCGACTATCCGGCCAAGCATTCTGATCCGCTCTGCAAAGGTGTCTTGCGCCTCGAAGTGTTCTGCATAAATCTCTTCAAAAAGGGCGTGTAGCGGGACGAATGCCATGCCCGTTACGTTCCAGTGAAAATTCTGGGCTTTGGCTGTGGCGACGGCCGTGCTTACGAGCGCCAGCTCGAGCCCGTTTACAGTGTTATTTGAAACTGCTCTGTTCAATTCGGATGTCATGGGTCTTTCTCCTGTTTGGCCGTGATCTGATACGATCTTGCGCAGCCCTAAGGACGTGGTTCGCACCAAGTTTGCTATGTTATTTTGATGGCTCCGTATTGGTTTGGGCGGGCATATCGGCCCGCCCAAACTTCTAAACCGAACCCCGGTTAGCCTTGGACAAATTCCAGCAGGTCCGCGTTGACCAAATCGGGGTGTGTTGCGAAGAAGCCGTGTGACAAACCTTCGTACACCTTCAGCGTTCCGTTCGGCAGAAGCTCGACCGCCTTCTCCGCGGAGTTCGCGATTGGCACCACCTGGTCATCGTCGCCATGAAGCACCAACGTCGGTACATTCATCGCTTTCAGATCTTCGGTCTGGTCGGTCTCGGAGAAGACAGCGATACACTGGTAATGCGCAGATGCGCTGCCCATCATGCCCTGACGCCACCAGTTGTTGATCAAGCCTTGGCTGAATTCAGCACCGTCACGGTTGAAGCCGTAGAAGGGACCTGACGGTACGTCGAGGAAGAACTGCGCACGGTTGGCAGCCAGTCCTGCCCGCAACCCGTCAAATACCTCAATCGGAACACCGTCCGGGTTGGTGTCGGTCTTCAGCATCAGGGGGGGGATGGCTCCCAGCAGTGCTGCCTTGGCTACCCGGCCGGGTTCGGCTTTGGCGACGTAGGCTGCGACTTCACCACCTCCAGTCGAGTGACCGATATGGATCGCGTTCTTTAGATCCAGTGCCGCGGCTAGGTCGACAACATCATTTGCGTAAGTTGCCATGTCATGACCTTGGTCTGTCTGGTCCGAGCGGCCGTGGCCGCGGCGGTCATGTGCGATGACGCGGTAACCGTTTGCGAGGAAGAACAACATCTGATTGTCCCAGTCGTCGCCGCTCAGCGGCCAGCCATGGTGAAAAACGATGGGTTGTGCGTCACGCGGCCCCCAATCTTTGTAGAAAATTTTGGTACCGTCACGTGTTTCAATAGTTGACATAGAGATATCTCCTTCTTGTTGAGTAAAAGTTTGAGCCGCAAGCGAGGCAGGCATCGCGGCGAGCAACTTGGTGGCTGAACCCTGCTGCAAGACGGCAAGTCTGGTGGGTTCGTTTTGCATGGTGGTCATCGGCTCCTCGTTGCTTGCTCGATGACGCCAATGTTGCAATTTGGAGGCTTATCTACGATTGTCACAAATGACAAAAAGAAGTTCAAAAGTGACAGAAATGAAAAAAGACTGGATTTGCGAGATTGGCCTGTTGATTTACCCCGACTGCCAATTATCCGCGATTTACGGCCTTACCGATCTGTTCCGGATTGCGGGCGAGTGGGCAGATAGCGACAACCCGCGACAGGTTCGGGTCACGCATTGGCGCGCCAAGGAAGGTGGGGAGCCCATGTGCGTCTGGGACACCCATCCGAACCTGACACATCACTTGGATTACGTGATCACTCCGCCCAGCATCGTCATGCCGGATAAGATGCAGCCCATGCCACAAGAGGCTGCGTGGCTTCGCTCACAACACAAAGAGGGCAGCCGGGTTTGTTCGATCTGCGCCGGGGCGTTCGTTTTGGCCGAAAGCGGATTGCTTCAAGGCAGGCGTGTGACAACGCATTGGGCTTTCGCCAAACACCTTGCAAAAAGCTACGAAGACATTGAGGTTGCCGACCGAAATCTGGTGTTGGACGATGGCGACGTCATATCAGCAGGCGGCATCCTGGCCTGGACCGATCTTGGCTTGACCCTTGTCGAACGCCTCTTTGGACGGAGCACGATGCTCTCAACGGCTCGTTTTCTGGTCATTCAGCCGCCACGGGCCACGCAGCTTCCTTTCACCGAGTTTATCCCGGATTTCAATCATGGAGACGAGGCGATCCTGCGGGTCCAGCACCATATCCACGCTGACTTGACTGCATCACTGAACCTCAACGATCTCTCCGATATAGCGCATTTGGGAAAGCGCACCTTCATACGCCGTTTTGCCAAAGCGACTTCGCTCAACCCCACCGAGTACATCCAACAGGCCCGTATGGCCAAAGCACGCGGTGTTCTGGAACTGACCAACCGTCCTTTGGACCAGGTCGCCTGGGAGGTCGGGTACAAGGACCCTTCTGCTTTCAGCAAGGTTTTCCAGCGTATCACTGGTGTTTCAGCCTCAGAGTATCGGCACCAATTTGGTGTCTAACCAACGCTACCGTTGGCGTCGGCCAAAACAAAAGCAGACCTTGGCGCAACCGAAGCGAATTGGCAGCTTTGTCCGCCCAGCCGACCTTTGCGCTGAAGGGCAGTTGAGTGAAAGCTAAATACATAGCAGTCACCAACGATTGGCTCGCATTCCCAAACCGAGCCTCTACTTCACCTCGCCATCTTCCGGCGGCCTGACCATCCATTTGACAATAAACATGCCGGGGACAACCCACAGGATGCCGGAGATGCCAAAAAAGGCCAGATGCACATACCAAGGGGCTTCCGCCAGCCGGTAGGTGGCGATGGTGATCGCGACGAGCGAATAGATGACGACGAGCGCGACAAGCGCAACCATGCCGATGAATGATTTGAGAGATGGGTGCATATCAAAACCTCTTACATGTGCGATGTAGCATCAAAGGCCCAATTGCCAAGCGTCATGCGACGATTGCGACAAGACGGCGCTTGCGATTTTTTGGCGAGTGGGGCTACGAAGCACCATCATGACCGATTTGACGACAACCGAAATAGCAGTCAGCTTTGCTGCCAAAAAATCAAGTGCAGCACGCGAACTTGCCAACCGCGCGGTGGTGCGCCGATGGCTCTACATCGCATGCTTGGTACTTTTGGCTCTAGTGGTGGTCGGCGGCGCGACGCGGCTGACTGACAGCGGGCTATCCATCACCCAATGGGAGCCGATCCACGGCGTCGTGCCACCCTTGACGGAAGCGCAATGGCAGGCCGAATTGGAAGAATACCGCCAAATCCCGGAATATCAGCTGCAGAACAAGGGCATGTCCATGGCCGAGTTCCAATTCATCTATTGGTGGGAGTGGGGCCATCGTTTTTTGGCCCGGTTCCTGGGGCTGGTCGTCGGCATCCCGCTGATCTTCTTTTTGGTGACGCGCCGCATCGACCCGCGCATGCGGCTGCAAGCGTCGACCGTTTTCGCGCTCATCTGTTTTCAGGGCTTCATCGGTTGGTGGATGGTTTCTTCCGGTCTGACGGAACGCGTGGATGTCAGCCATTATCGCCTGGCAACGCATTTGACGATGGCCGCCTTCATTTTGGGGCTGATGGTCTGGACGGCGCGGGGTCTTGCGCCCCATGCAAATGATTTGAAGCTCACCGCGTCATCCCACAAAGCCGCCGGTGTTCTGGTCGGTCTCACGCTTTTGCAAATCTGGATGGGCGCGATGGTTGCCGGCATGGATGCCGGGTTGGTCTTCAACGAATGGCCCGCCATGGATGGTGGTTTTCTGCCACCTGCCATCATGTGGGATGATGCGCTTGGGTGGCAGAACTGGTTTGAAACGCCCGCTTATGTCCAATTTGCCCATCGCTGCGGCGCTTATCTGGTATTTGCGGTGACGCTGATGCACTTTTCGGCCTGCTGGCGCTATGCACCCCGCTCGACCCATGCCTGGCGCGCCCTGGTATTGTTGGGCCTTATGACGGCGCAGGCGGGCGTTGGTATTATCACGCTTGTGTTAGCCGTACCGCTCTCTTGGGCGTTGGTGCACCAAGGTCTGGCATTCGCCATTTTCGCATTCACTGTCGCGCATTGGCGCGCCATGGCGGGTGGGGGGCTTCCCCTGATGAGCGGCAAGCCGCACCGTCACCCGGTTTAGAAGAAGTTTGATCTGCTTGAAGTGAACTAAGGCCGGCAACTGACGAAACGTTTATTCTTTGGTCTTTTCACGCTCTTCCCGTTCCGGCACTTCAGATACCCTTGAAAGATAGGCGTTCTTTGCACTGACAAAGACCAGCGCTGCGATGATACCAGCCAAAAACGTGTCCGGCATGATGGTGGGGAGGACCAATGGGAGCAATAATGCCGTTACAAAGCCCGATCCAATCAAAAGCAAAAGGCTGTTGTTAAATGGGTCGAGCCCATAACTGCGGAACATGCGTGTGATCATCGGGAAAATCACAGCGCCGGCGATAAGCGGCCACATCGCCGCATTGGGAAGCGGGCAATATTCCGTCCATTGTGAACCAAACTGCGGATAAGGGATGCAGGCACCCAGTTCAAAGCCCTTGAAAACAAAAATCATCGCCGCGATGACCACACAAGCGACCGAAGCCGGAAGTTCCGAAAATAGCGCCCTCTGACTTGCCCCAACTAAAATTTTCATCTTCCCGTTCTGCGTAGATTGAAATCGCGTGCATTTAAGCTCGGAAAGAATTTCATATCAACTTTGTGGCAATTTCTGGTTTATCGTCTCACAAAATTTAGGGTATCGATCCCCTTTGCGGGCACTTCCGTCGCTAAATGTGGTATTCTTGCGTGTTCTCGGCAAAAGAGCCGCAAACCGCTACATATCATCCTCTGCTACGGTCCCGTAATTCCTGAGGCTATGTGAATTGGTTAAAAATACAAGCGTATTTTCGCCCAGTGTGAAGAGTTGCTTTGGGTACATATGGAAAATGTGATTCAAATAGATTTTGGCGCTTTCCACAAAGTATATTGCTCGGGTGTTTTTGGGCGCGGAAATATTCAAAGGGACTGAGAGCTCGAAAGATCAGAAAGTATATCACATCCTGACGGCAACCGGATTTTCAATGAAGTGTTACGATAAGGTTGCGAAATCCAGATGCCAGACAACACGCCCGTCGTCAGCTGCAGCGCAACGGTCGCCATTTCTGCAATTTACAGACCGCACGAAAATTAAGCGCGAAAATTGGATCTTGGCCACCGGGCGATTGAGCGTCGGCGGCCAAGGTTCTTATTTTGCATTCAACTAGCCAGCTGCCAGCAGATAGTCTTGCTGTAGCTGTAAAAGATGTTGCTGTGACGCATCGAAAATGAAGTTGTCCGCTGTCAGATCGCCGGCTGTGAAATCGCTCAAAATGATCGTACTGTTGGAGCCATAGCGCACATAGGTGTCAGCGCCATCCTGCCAAATTTCCAACGCGGCGAAGTCTGCAAGATGGCCGTGTCCGAACAGCAAGATGCTATCATCACCCGCGTCAAAGTCACGAATGGTGTCATACGCATCGCCAACTGCGAAGGCGAAGATGTCTGATCCACCGCCGCCTGTCAGCCAATCGCGCGATGTGCCACCCATCAGCAAATCATCGCCTGCGCCACCATAGATTACGTCCTGGCTTCCGTTGCCGTCTAGGAATGCGCCTCCATCAGCGCCAAAAATGGTCTCCGAACCGTCGGAACCCTCTGCATAGGAAAAGACGACGCTATTGTCGTCATAGAAGCCCGTGTTTGCGTGTTTTGAGCCGCCTTCGCCCACAATGTCCCAATAGCCATTTCCGCCTGATGTATCTTGGCTCGTGTCGTAGTTCATGATGCCCTGGCCGACGATGATGACGTTGCCAAGGTCTGGGGAGCCGTGAAAATTCACATCGCGGTTGGTCGCTGTGATACCGATGAAATTGCCGGTCTCTGCGCTCCATGAAGAGAAAAGAAGAGCGTGGCGAACATTGTAAATTTCGGCGTCAGAGATCGTGGCACCAAAAGTCTCTGCCAGTTCGATGCCATAACCATTACCGCCGCCACCGAGATTGTGTGCGCCATTCACATAGATATCGTGCGCCATCAGGTCGAGTGTGGTTCGAAATTCAAAGGCATTGCTCGGCGCATCGAGGATCGAAATACCGGTCAGGGAGATACCATCAGCACCGTTGATCAAAATGACGGCGGTGTCTTCAAACTCGGGATGGGTGTTGACGAAGTCAAAATAGTTTGGTTCGCCATCAATGCCCGATGTCACGGTGAAGAAGCCGAGGGTAACGCCCTCCAACAAGTCGATGGTCGAAACCGTGGTCTCGTCCGGATCAAATGTATAGGGAAGGGGCGAGGAGAGCGTCACGATGTCTCCATCTATTTCCTCAACCCGCACGATAAACTCACGAAACGGTCGGTCTTCTGCGTCGTCCATGGAAACATTGTCCCAACCATTTTCCAAAAGATACTCTTCTGTGTTGGGTTGGCTTATGTAGATAACATCCCCTGCCGCAAGGTCGGATGTATCAGCAAGTATGATGGTAGTGGCACCTTCTTCGGCGCTTTGAGAAAGTGACGTCACTTCGGATTTGGCGCCGCCCATGACCTCGATAGCATTGCCGCCGGTACCGTGGGGAAATGTGAAGTTGAAAACCGTTCCCGATTCGCTTTCGCCGATCAACGAAATGTCGTCGCGCGCGATGATGAGCGTTTCGGAAAACTCATGCGTTCCGTCACAAAGGAAAATCGTTGCACCGGGCGGCGCCTCTGCAATCAACACATTGAGATCTTCTGCGCTAACGCCAATCGCAACCGTGTAGGTGTTTGTAGAGGCATCGTAAGAAATGGGTTCTGGTTCAGTCGGCCCGTTCTCTTCGATCCAATCGTTGAGCTTTGCCTCGGCGGCCTCAGCTTTCTCTACAAGGTTCTGCCATTTTTCGGTAAGCTGTGCCTGCCTCATCTCACCTTTGAGTTGGTGGTTTTCCGCAAGCTCCCCAATCCTGGCCTCTGCGGCGTCGGCCTTCTCGATGAGCTTTTCCAGCTTTTCGGCAAGACGCGCTTCCTTACGCTCACTATGGTCAGGGTCTTCGATGAGGGCGTTCAATTTGCCCTCAACAGCTTCAACCTTTTCCAGCAATTGTTGCCATTTTTCCGTCAGTTGGGCTGCTTTTTGTTCGCCGTTCAAATGATGCGCGTCCGCCCATTGCCCGATTTTGGCCTCGGCGGCTTCCGCCTTTTCGACCAAAGCCTCCCACTTGGCTGTAAGTTTGGCTTCTTTTGCCTCATATGTTGAGGTCGCGTCGGAACTGCCGGTTCCGGCTTCTGGAGTTGTCACGATGTAGTCTCCCGATGCTGAGTTTTTGAAACCCACCATCCGGCATAGTCGGACTATACTTTTGGTTATTAGTGAGCGGATGACGCAACTTATAATTGCATTGACATGCGCTGGGAGATCAGCTGAGCATCAAGTCCAAATTCTGCACCGCAGCACCGCTGGCGCCCTTACCCAAATTGTCCAGCGAGGCGATGATGTTGATGTGGCCCGCCCCGGTGTTGTGCGTCAGATAAATCCTCAACCGGTCAGTGTTGGCCAATTCCGTCGGATCGAGCCTTGACGGCAGGCCATCCGACGCCACGACCTCAACGATGGTTTGGTCGACATAATGATCCGCCAGGGCATGGTGGACATGCGCATAGGAGGGTTCGCCCGCCAGCAGATCCAAATGCAAGGGGATGTTCACCAGCATGCCTTGCGGAAATCTCGACACATTGGGTGTAAAAATCGGGCGACGGGTCAGGCCTGATCGCGAAATGATTTCGGGGACATGCTTGTGCGCCAAGGTCAATGCGTAGGCAAAATAGGGGGCGTGGATGGCGTCGGGTGCATCCGTGTTTTCCATCTGCGCGATCATTTGCTTGCCGCCGCCGGTGTACCCCGAAACCGCGTTGATGGTCACCGGATAATCGGTCGGCAAAAGGCCGGCCAAAACCAGAGGCCGCAAAATGGCAATGGCGCCGGTCGAATAGCAGCCGGGGTTGGAGACGAACTGCGCCTTGGCAATCCGTTGCGCTTGGCCTAGCTCGGCTTCGGCGAACCCGTAAACCCAGTCTGGATGGGTGCGATGCGCGGTGGACGCGTCGATGAAGCGGGTGCCACTGTCGGCAGCTAAAGCAACCGCCTCGCGTGCGGCATCATCCGGCAGACACAGGATCGCAATGTCGGCATCTTTTAAAAGCTGTTCGCGTTTCCCAGCGTCCCGGCGGTCTTCATGGGCCAGTGACAAAAGCACCAGATCGTCACGCGCTTCCAAGCGCTCACGGATTTGCAGTCCGGTCGTGCCGTGTTCGCCATCAATGAAGATTTTTGCTGTCATTTCAATGTTTTGCCGATATTTTCGGAATCAGTTTCTAACAGAAGCAGCGCGCTTTTCTGCCAATAGCCCCAGCAAATACATCGCAACTGTTGCGCCCGCAATCGCTGTTACCTGGGCGTGATCATAGGCGGGGGCCACTTCCACCACGTCTGCCCCCACCATATTCACATCTCCCAACTGGCGAATGACAGACAGCATCTTGGCGCTGGAGGGGCCGCCCGCCACGGGTGTGCCGGTACCTGGCGCGAAGGCGGGGTCCAGGCAATCAATATCAAAGGTCAAATAAGCCGGACGTTCCCCAACGCGTGCGCGGATCATGTCCGCAATCGCTGTGGCCGAAAGTTCGTCAACATCGAAACCGGGCAACATTTTAATGCCAAAGTCCTGCGGCGCTTGCGTGCGGATGCCGATCTGGATTGACGTGCCAACATCAATGATGCCCTCTTTGGCGGCGCGCCCCACAAAGGTGCCATGGTCGATGCGCTTGCCATCATCGTCCCAAGTGTCCTGGTGGGCATCAAACTGGATCAGGCAAAGAGGGCCATGCTTGGCGGCATGGGCTTTCAACAACGGCCATGTGACAAAATGGTCTCCGCCCAGCGCCAACAGAAACGCGTCCGCTGCCAGCACTTTTTTCGCTTCGCGTTCGATCGCGGCGGGTGTCTTGGCATGGTTGCCATAGTCGAGCAGCATGTCACCACGATCGACCACGGCCAGCATCTCAAACAGATCAATGCCGAAAGGATATTGCGGATCATTGTCAAAAATCGCTGACGCCGTGCGGATGGCTTGCGGTCCAAAACGTGCGCCGGGCCTGTTTGACACCGCTGCATCAAACGGGATGCCCATCACGGCCACATCCACATTCTTGAGCTGCTTGGTGTATTTGCGCCGCATGAAGGAGAGGGCACCCGCATGGGTGGGGTCGGCGGCTGCGCCGGTCAACCCACGGGCGATAAAGGCATGATCGATGGTGCTGTTGGCCATAATTGTCTGTCAAAGCGTTGATAGTCCCGTCGCCTTCAACAGCTTTCACGCGTCATTGGCAATGAAATTCAACGCACCAGCGGAAGGCCTTCGCGTTTCCACTCCGACGTACCGCCGCCCATATGGTAGACATTGGTCAGTCCCGCATTTCGCAAGATGTTGATCGAGGCATCACTGCGACCACCGGCTGCACAGTGCATGATGTAGGTTTTTGAACCGTCCAGCTCGGCGATCCGATCGCGAAAATTCCGGTCGAAATAGTTGATATTGATCGCCCCTTCAATGTGGCCGGAGCGGAACTCACGACCCGTGCGAATGTCGAGCACCACAATATCCGGGTTTGATTGCAGAAGTTGATAGGCTTGCTGCGCGGTTACTTCTTGAGCCGCTTGCGCAGGTAAAGCGGTGAGCATGATGGCTGAGGCGCAGGCGGTCAGCAGTGAACGGCGGTTGAGCATGGTATCTCCGTCTATAACTGCCTCCTATACGTTTTAACGGGCCGCATTGGATGAGTTGCTGCATGTGTGAAATGAAAAAAACCCCGGCCATGGACCGGGGTTTTCGAAAAGATGTCCGGGCCTCTATTCAGCCGGTTGGACCGCTGCAAGATCTTCCGTAGTCGTCGGCGTGCCGACTTTCTCGCGTTGGATGTCCAACCAAATGGCTTTGATCAAGGACACACCCATCAGGAACATGACGAAGCTGAAGGGTAGGGCACCGATGACCATGGCTGTTTGGATGGCGCTGAGACCGCCCGCGATAATTAGGCCACCCACCACAAAGGCCAACGCTGCACCCCAAAACAGAATATGGGGTCTTGCTTTGGGGCCTTCGTCACCGGCAGCATTAATGGTGTTGATGATCAATACGGCACTATCGGCAGAGGTCACAAGGTACGTCAGCAACAATATCACCACGATAATAGACATGAGCCAAGCGATGGTTGGCTGTAAAATGACGGACAGCATCGCAAACAATTGATCAGCTTGGCCTGCTCCACTGATGGCTCCAGCTGCCTCACCGCTCAACTCAAGGTCGATGGCCGTACCACCCACGAGAGCAAACCAGACAAAACACATGATGGCAGGGATCAACATCGCGCCCAGTACATATTCCCGGACAGTACGTCCTTTGGAGATACGCGCGAGGAAGACACCCACAAACGGAGCGAACGCAATCCACCAAGCCCAATAGAAGATGGTCCAGCCACCTTGCCATCCGGCGAGCGCGTCTCCGACTTCCGTTCCGTCAGTTTGCCAAACGGTGAACAGGTTGCCCGGAATGGAGACAACATAATCAAACAGCCCGACAAACAAGGCGGTAAAGCCAAACACCGTTGAGCCGAAAATGATGAAGAACGCCAACAGGAAAAAGCTGAGCGCCATGTTGATGTTGGAAAGCCACTTGATGCCTTTGCCGACACCGGATAGCGCCGAAAGCGTCGAGGCTCCCATGATCACAAGCAAGCCAAATATGATCGCAGCATTAGATGCTGATCTCGAACCATCTTCAGCCGTCACATACAGCCATTCGCCAAAGCCGATGCGATAAAGCCCGGATATGAACTGTTCCACGCCGAAGCCAAGCGTCTGCGAAACGCCGAGCACGGTGGCAACAACGGCGACGACATCCACGAAATGGCCCAAAGGTCCAGAGAGTGATTTGCCGAAAAGCGGCGTCAGGCCAGAGCGAATAGTAAGTGGTAATCCGCGTCTATAGGAGTAATAACCGAGCGATAGACCAACAATGGCGTAGGCCGCCCACGCTGCAAATCCCCAATGGGTAAACGACCATATATAGGCATCGCGCACATTGCCGAGAGTGCTTGGCTCGGTTAACCCCTGTATGGTCGCCGGGTTCTTGGCGAAGTGATACATTGGCTCAGCGGTAGCGAACGTCAGCATTCCAATGCCGATGCCGGCACCGAACATCATGGAAAACCATGAGAAGTTGGAAAACTCTGGTTCATCATCGGGGAGCCCGAGCTTGAGTCGACCAGAAACCGGCAGTAACGCCAGCCCGAAACAAATGATGACGAAAAACGCCATCACATAGACGTACCAATAACTAAAAGACGCTAGAATGAAAGAATTAATTGAGCTGAGAAATGCTCCCGCCTGTTCCGGAAAAGCAATCGCCCAGATAATTAGAGCGCCAACAAGTATTTTACCAGTAATTGTAACGTCTTTTGTAAACCCTTTGTAGAAGCCGTTTTCGGCAGTACTTATAGGCAGATGCATGAGTGGTGGCGTTTTTGCCATCTGAATTCCCCGATTTTTATCGTTAAGTCCCGTTTAACGATGACGGTCTTACATATACAGCCAAGGGATGCAAATGGCTCGCGCGCTAATTGTGCGAAGTATTTTCTGCACGCACAAAAAACGGGCCCCGAAAGGCCCGTTTTGAAATCCGATATCGAAAAGGTCAGCGTTTGGAGAACTGGAAGGAGCGGCGGGCTTTGGCCTTGCCGTATTTCTTCCGCTCGACCACACGGCTGTCGCGGGTCAGGAAGCCGCCTTTTTTCAAGGTTGAGCGCAGCTCAGGCTCATAGTGGGTCAGCGCCTTGGAAATACCGTGGCGCACAGCGCCGGCCTGACCGGAAAGGCCGCCGCCGGTTACCGTGATGACGACGTCATATTGTGTTTCGCGGTTCACAGCCACCAGCGGTTGCTTGACGATCATCTGCAAAACCGGACGTGCGAAATATTCAGAGACGTCGCGTGCCTTGTTGGCTTTGGCTTGCTCTTTACGTGTCTTGGCACGTACTTCGCGCTTCTTCGGTTCGCCTTCCACGGTGATCTTGCCGGTGCCCGGCTTGATCCAGACGCGGGCTACGGCGTCTTTACGCTTGCCGGTGGCATAAGCGCGACCCTGTTCGTCGAGCTTTTGCGTGTAGACCGGAGCAGCGTTTTCCAATGGTGCGTCAACAACGCCGGTTGCTGCGCCCAGTTCTTCAAGGGAGTTAATTTCAGCCATATTTCTTATCAGGCCTTCTTGTTCTTGGAGTTCATGGAAGCGACGTCAACAACTTCAGGCTGTTGTGCTTCGTGCGGATGGACGGCGCCGGCATAGACGCGCAAATTTTTCATCTGGCGACGGCCGAGGGGCCCGCGTGGTATCATGCGCTCGACGGCTTTTTCGACGACACGCTCAGGGAAACGGCCGTTCAAAAGCGCATCTGCAGTGCGCTCTTTGATGCCGCCCGGATGCCCGGTGTGCCAATAATATTTCTTCTGCGCGCGTTTGTTGCCGGTAAAGACAACTTTGTCAGCATTGATGACAATGACATGGTCGCCATCATCGACATGGGGCGTGTATGTGGGCTTGTGCTTGCCACGCAAGCGCATGGCAATGATCGAGGCAAGGCGGCCGACGACCATGCCTTCGGCGTCAATCAGCAGCCACTTCTTCTGCACATCGGCAGGTTTTTGCGAAAAGGTTCGCATGGCATTTTCCTTCATTCAGGTCGATCCCGTCCATCGCCACTCAAAGCGGCCCGGCGGGCGTTTTTTGTTGCTTGGATTGTCGGACGGGCCGACAAAAAACACCGGCAAGCACAAGAGCACTGCCGGAAGGCGGGCTGATAGAGGAATGACAGAGCCATGTCAATACCTCACTCGCAAAGGAGTTCAGAGAAAATGTATATATATCAGGGATTTAAGTAATAAGGTATTATAATACCTTACCCATTCGGTATCGAATATGTTGCGGTTGCCTGGCTGACAGTCCGCCCTTGTGTATCGACGATCAGGCAATCCACGACGGCCAGCCTTTTGCCGAGCTTCAAAAGCCGCGCATGGCAATCGAGCGGGCCCGGCTCCGGCTTGTGCATGAAGTTGATGTTCATATTGGTCGTCACGGTGTGCTTGGCCGGGCCAATGTGAGCGAGAATGCAAATATAGGCTGAGACATCGGCCAGCGCGAACATGGAGGGCCCGGAGACCGTGCCGCCCGGACGCAGATGCCGTTCCATGGGTGTCAGCCGGTAGGTCACCGCGCCTTGTCGCACATCTTCCACGGTGAAAACGCGGCCATCCTGATGAACCTGTGGAAATTCGCTTTCCAAAAAGGCTTCAATATCCGCAATTGTCATCACCGGAGCATCAAGACCTTGGGTCACGGGCTCTTGCATGTGCCGTTCTCTTTCGTCATCAAAACATAAAGCGGAGACCCCTATGGAAGAGATATTCAAGGCTGACAACTCCAATGACGCGCCTTTGGTTTTGGTCAATAAAAAGGAAGGCGTGTTTCGGCTGGAAATGAACCGCCCACCTGCCAATGCGCTTTCCATCGCCATGATGGAGGAGATGAAGGCCGAGATCGACAAAGCGGCGACCTCTGATGACGTTCGGGTCATTATTCTGGCGGCCGCCAATCCGGGAAAGCTCTTCTGCGCTGGTCATGATCTGAAAGAAATGACAGCGCATCGGAAAGACGATGACAAAGGTGCGGCCTTTTACGCGCAAACGTTCAGGCTGTGTGCCGAACTTATGCAAGCCATTGTGAACAATCCCAAGCCCGTCATCGCGCAGATTGATGGGCTTGCCACGGCAGCAGGTTGCCAACTCGTTGCCTCCTGCGATTTGGCGATTTGCACCGACACCTCTGCATTTTGCACGCCCGGCGTGAATATCGGGCTGTTCTGCTCCACGCCCATGGTGGCGTTGACCCGGAACGTGCACCGCAAGCAGGCCATGGAAATGCTGCTGACCGGCGAAACCATCGATGCATCGACCGCCAAGGAGTTTGGTTTGGTCAATCGGATTGTCCCGCGGCAATATCTGAATCAAGTCATGCAAAAATACGCGCAAACCATTGCAGCCAAACCACAATCCACACTGACGATAGGCAAACGCGCATTTTATGAGCAGGCGGATATGAATTTGCGCGACGCCTATGATCATACGGCCATGGTGATGGTGCAAAACATGCTGCATGGTGAGAGCAAGGAAGGCATCGGAGCGTTTCTTGAAAAACGCATGCCTGACTGGAGCAAAGAATGACCGACGATGATCTGCGCAAGATTTTGACCAGCACCAAGTCGATCGCGGTGGTGGGAGCATCGCCCAACGAGGCGCGCGCATCGCATCGTGTGACCGGCTTTTTGGTGTCAAAGGGCTTTCAGGTTTATGCGATCAATCCGGGCCACGCGGGAAAAATCATAAACGGGGCCATGACCTATGCTTCGCTTCACGATTTGCCCAAGCCAGTCGATATGATCGATGTGTTTCGCGCCTCGCAATTTGTTTCCGACTTGGCGGATGCCGTGCTTGAACTGCCATGGAAGCCGGACGTGTTTTGGACGCAGTTGGATGTGCGCGACGATGCCGCCGCTGCGCGGCTTTTATCGGCGGGAATCAAAGTCGTCCAAAATCGTTGTCCGGCAATCGAAATGCCAAGACTGGGTTTGTAACGAGGGCTTAAAGCAGGGGGGCTGAACGCGTGCCTGAACTGGATTTCACCACCGCGCTTTCTGCCGCCGCGCCCTTGATACTTGTGATTGTCGCCATGGCGGGCCTTGGATGGTCTGCGGCCGCCGCTGGTGCGCTGGGTCTTGTAGCGGCATCCATAATGGCGCTCCTGGTCTTTGGTTTTGCAACCGATCAAGTGCCTGATCCGTTCAATGTGGTGGCAGGTATTGCCGCCGAAACCGCCCACTCAACGGCTGCAATCCTTTGGATTATTCTGGCCGCGCTCATCCTGTTTGAATATCAAAAGCGCTCCGGCGGTATCCAGCGCATTCGCGAAACACTGGCTTCCTTTACCGATGATCGCCGGATTGAAGCCCTACTGATTGCCTGGTTCTTCGGGCTGTTTATTGAAGGGGCTGCCGGTTTTGGCACGCCGGTCGCTTTGGCCGCCCCCTTGCTGGTAGGCGTGGGGTTTCCACCCGTTCGGGCCGTTGCCATGGCATTGGTGGGGCATGCGGCCGGTGTCCCGTTTGGCGCGGTTGGTACGCCCACCATCGCTCAAATTGACGTTAGCGGGTTGGAGGCAACGCCGCTGGCTGGCATGATTGCCGCCATCAATATTATCATCGGGTTGGGCCTCTTGATCGTGTTGATGCGTATGGCTGATGACCGGCCGCTCGAACGACGCGACTTCATCATGGCAGCGCTCGCCGCCGTCTGCTTCATGGTTCCCTATCTGTCGCTGGCCCGGTTCACGGGGCCGGAATTGCCTGCGCTCGCCGGCGGCTTGATTGGTGTCGTTGCGTTTCTCGCCATTTTGCGCGCGCGTTCTGCGATCCGGCCGGTCCCGTTGCGCCCGCTCGTACCGGATTTGGTGCCCTACTTTATTTTGGTTGTATTGATCTTGCTGACCCGGCTTATCGCGCCACTCAAGCAGTCGTTGAACGGACTCGCTCTCAAATGGGACCTGTTTGATGTCTTTTCCGGCGTTTTCGCGCCCCTTTATCATCCCGGTACACTGATGATGGCCGCTATTGCGTTTGGTGCATTGTTGTTTGGGCGATCCGGTCTGGTTCTGCCATCGGTCGGCGCAGCGTTGAAAAGGCTCTTGCCTGTGGGCATCGCGCTAGTGCTCATGTTGGCCCTCTCGCGCACCATGGTGCACACGGGGATGATCGACACGATGGCGCAGACCGCTGCGCTAACCGGCGCCGTTTGGCCGCTTTTTGCGCCACTGGTCGGATCGCTGGGTACTTTTGTGTCTGGATCGGCCACCACATCCAACATCCTCTTTACCGATTTTCAGCTCTCGACAGCCAACGCGATCGGCTTGCCCAATATTGCGATGGTTGCCGCACAGGGTGTTGGCGCCGCAATTGGCAACCTGATAGCCCCGCACAACATCATCGCCGGTTGCGCGACGGTCGGCTTGGTCGGGAGGGAAGGGGCCATCATGCGCCAGACAGTACCCGTCGTATTGGCGGGGCTGCTCGTGTGCGGGCTCATCGTCTTGGCATTGGTGTAAAATGGTTTGATCCGGCCAGTAACGGACCATTAGCGACCGTTGGCATGTGTACGACTGCCGCGGTTATCCAGCGTACCAAGGCCGATCGTTTCCAACAAGTCGCCATCGAAATCTTCAAACTCGCGCTGAGAAAAGTCATCGCGGTCAGTTCTGCCCTTGTCGCTTCTCGAACCGGGATCCCAGTTTTCCATACTTTCATGGGGATCAACGAACATGTCGTCTGTCGGTCTGGCGCTATAGTCCGGCTTTTCTTCCGATGACCGGGAAAAACTGTTCAGATATTCGCGGGCTGAAGTGATCGCACTGTCCAGTTGTTCGCGACCCGCGGCAATCGCACTGTCCAGTTTTTCACGGCCTGTCTGAGCCAGTTCCTTGCTCTTTTCCACGAAACTGTTGAACGCGTCGCGCCCCTTGTCGAGATATGAATAGGTCACTTTGTGATTGGTTTTGTCTTCACCTTCAAAGTCGCCCCCTTCATTGACAAACTTGCCTTCCTGCCACTCATTTTTTTCCGACCCGAACTTGCGCTCCACATAGTTTTTGACTTCCTGCGTGATGTTAAGCTCAACCGTATCCACGGCGGCGCGATAGCTGGCATTGCCCAACGCACGCGCATGTGCCTGCGCAGACGTTTTAAAAGTCTCCCAGTCGATGCCAGCCTTGTCGTTGACGCCGGCGCTTTGTTCGGTGCTGGAGCGCTCACTGGTGTCCGTATTTTGATGAGTATCGCGTTCAACTTCTGTGCCATCTTTGCCGCTGTCGGCGGCTTCGTTGCTGCGCGCACCATCACTTTCCGCCGGCGTTTCTTTTCCGGCGGAGATTTCCTCCTGGTAGCGCGTGTACAGACGACCGACGAAATAGCCTGCACGAACAGCCGTGAACGGACTTACAAAAATCACGGGGTGTCCTTGGGTTTACGGACTTGAAAAAGACATAAAGTTTATCCGCTACAATGCCCAACAAGCGTGTTCGCAATGGGGCAAAAGCGGAAAATGTAAGCAATCAGCCAGGTTTTACCCACTTTTCGGCGTCTAGGGTACGTTAGCGTTGGGATAAGTGAGCTGAAGGATCTTTAATCCCCTTGCCACAATATCCTCATCATCAAGCACGGACAGGTCTTTGGCAGGTTGCGCGCCGTTAAATGCCAACACGATCGGTTCGCCAAGGCAGGAGTACAAATCGAGCCATTGATTGAACTGGCCCGGCAGTAAATCGTTTTGCGGAGTGACAATCCACATCTTGCCTACATCCCAGAAAACGTCGTTGAAACTGAGATAGAGCTTGTCGATGAGCCCAAAGCCGAGCTGGTCGATGGCTGCTTGTTTGCTGTTGGGTAATTTTATCCGATGCAAAAGTAGCGCGCCAGCACTGGTAGTCTATCGAGAGCGCTCGTTGGATCGCTCGTCAAGTGCGGCGCTGAATTCACCGACTGCCGCCGCGACTGTGTTTGAATTGCCAGCGGAACGGTTGTCCCAAACTACTTCAATGTGTGTGTCGGTAGTCGGCTGCTCACGATGTACGGGTTGCCTTTCATTCGTTTCAATTGAGCTTGCGTAAGCAACCCCGTCGTTTTGCTGCAATTCGCGGCTCGTCTCTTTATTGACCTTTGAATCGTGCAGCGATCCATCTTCGCCCTCAAGGTCTCGATCGGCGAAATCGTAATCCAACTTGGGTCTGGCTGCACCATAGGCATTTTTATCTGACACTTGGTTTTGTACCGGCCGCCTGCCGCCGAGCTCGTCCCCTAGATTAACCCAAGTTGGGGTTAAACTATGTGTGGTATGCATTTCTACAGTATCAACTGCCGCCCGCCACACCGCGCTGCCAAATGCGGCAACCCGTTCGCGAAAACTTGGTTTGTAGTTTGCGTACCCGTTTTCTTCAGGTGCCGCAGATTGGTCATTTGCCCCTGCAGCGGAAGCCGTCCGCTCTTTTTCAGCCTCAGGTGACTTGTCAGGTTCGTCGTCGAGTTCCGATGCCCCGTATTTATTTTGATAATTGATTTGCAGCGCCTCTTCATATCGAAGCGCAGTTCGCGTAGCGAAATAACCTAGTCGATATGTGACGTATCCGATCAAAGTAGAAGCTTGGCTTGGCAATCCTCAGTTGGGGCCGAAATTTTAGTTGGAGGAATTGTTGCAAATGTGGCCGTGCATTTTTCCTTTATTTAGGCTTGGCCCAACCCTTCCTCGATCAAGGCCTCCACATTGAGCGGCACATTGTACATCAGCAAATTGCCCGCATCATCGCGCGGCCACTCTTCACGTGGGCGGTCACGGTAAAGCTCCAACCCATTGCCATCCGGGTCATTCAGATAAACCGCCTCGCTGACGCCGTGGTCGGATGCGCCGGTCAGTCTGTAGCCCGCTTGGCGGACGCGGTCGATGACTTGGCCAAGCGACGATCGGTCAGGATAGAGAAAGGCCACGTGAAACAGGCCAGTGTGACCCGGCGGTGGCGGCGTCCCGCCAGTGCTGTCCCATGTGTTAAGACCCAGATCGTGATGGTAATCATCGAAAGAAAGAAAAGCCGCCTGATTGCCATAGCGTGCCATGACATTCATCCCGATGATATCGCGGTAAAAGCGGACCGAGCGTTCTAGATCTGAAACCTTCAGATGTCCGTGTCCAACGCGGGTGCCAGATTCGCCGAGACTTTTCTGCGCCATAGCTCAACGCCTTTCATCTTTTTCTTGATGCCTCATATCGGACGAACTCGATGCAAATGAAATACCCGCGAAAATTGAAATATTGTTTTCGATAAGTGAACAATGACGTTATCCGATTGATCTGGTCTTCGGCCGTTCGCACGTTTGGCGGTGATAGCGTATTGCTTTTGGTGCCGCGGGGCGGCGGCCTTAAAATTGCACCAACTCACCAATATGTTTTTAGCTGGCACGAAAAATTTGACATGCCGAGAACCAGCTGCGGCGCTGGGCGGGCATGTCCTGAAACAATAGCGAAAAACAAGAATTTAAAAACTGCAATTATTATTCAAAGGATTTGAGATGGCTGACAAAAGAAGTATTGAAGAAGTTAGCTCAGTTGATGAGTTGGGTAGCGACATGAGACGCATGCGCATGACCGAGGAACAGCGCGGCACCACACGTGACGCGAGCGAGATTTCTGACGGTAGTGATGTCGATGAGCCGGCTGCGCAGCGCATGCGCATGACCGAGGAACAGCGTGGTACCACACGTGGCGCGAGTGAGATTTCTGACGGTAGTGATGTCGATGAGCCGGCTGCGCAACGCATGCGCATGACTGATGACAGAACCAGCAACCTCCCGGACTTAGGTTTTGATGATCGTGGCGGCCGAAGCGCCGGACTTGGCGACTAAGCGTGCAAAAACCTGTTTGGCTTGGGCCGAAATGCGCGCCATGGGCCCTTTTGCGCAATTTCATTCCAGCTCAACTAACCCTCTGACAAAAAACTTCTTTGCGTGCTGGTGTGTTCTGAAACATAAGGCTGGAAACATAATCGCGGAGGGATATTCCAATGTCACAAGGTTTCGACACACTTGCCATTCATGCGGGCGCCCAGCCTGACCCAACCACCGGCGCGCGGGTCACGCCGATCTACCAAACCACAGCATTCCAGTTCCGTGACACAGATCATGCGGCCAAGCTCTTTGGTCTTCAGGAATTCGGCAATATCTACACCCGGATCATGAACCCCACGCAGGCGGTTCTGGAAGAAAAGATCGCGGCCCTTGAAGGCGGCACCGCCGCACTGGCCGTCGCGTCCGGCCACGCGGCACAACTTTTGATTTTCCATACTATCATGCAGTCTGGCGAGAATTTCATCGCGTCAAAACGCCTGTATGGCGGTTCGATCAACCAATTCGGACAGGCGTTCAAAAACTTTGACTGGCAGGTGCGTTGGGCTAATATGGACGATGCCGATGCCGTCGAAGCGCAAATCGATGACAAGACCAAAGCCATCTTCTGTGAAAGCCTTGCCAATCCGGGCGGTGTCATCACAGACATCGAAAAGATTGCCGCCATCGCCCACAAGCATGGCATCCCGCTCATCGTGGATTCGACCATGGCAACCCCTTACTTGGTGCGTCCCATCGAGCACGGTGCTGACATTGTCGTGCACTCCCTGACAAAATTCATCGGCGGTCACGGTAACTCTATGGGTGGGGTCATTGTTGATGGCGGCACGTTCGACTGGTCGGCGACGAAGGGAAAATATCCGATGCTTTCCGAACCTCGCGAAGAGTATGCCGGCGTTGTGCTGCATCAGGCTGTCGGCAATATCGCCTTTGCCATTGCCTGCCGCGTTTTGGGTTTGCGTGACTTTGGCCCGGCCATCTCACCGTTCAACGCGTTCCAAATTTTGACCGGCGCGGAAACGCTGGGTCTGCGCATGCAGCGCCATTGCGATAATGCGTTGGCGGTTGCCGAGTATCTGCAAGGGCACGACGCGGTTTCGTGGGTGCGTTATGCGGGCCTTGAAGGCGACGACTACAACGCGCTGCAGAAAAAATATCTGCCCAATGGTGCCGGATCTGTTTTCACGTTCGGCCTGAAGGGCGGCTACGATGCCGGCGTCAAGTTTGTCGAGGGCCTCGGCATGTTCTCGCATCTAGCCAACATTGGCGACACACGCTCGCTTGTCATTCATCCGGCTTCAACAACGCACCGCCAGCTCTCCGATGCGCAGCGCGATGCGGCTGGTGCCGGCAACGATGTAATCCGCGTCTCCATCGGTATCGAAGACAAGGCCGACATTATCGCTGACATTGATCAGGCGCTCGCAAAGGCTGCCTGATCCCCGGCAAGTTTGATCTGGCGCAATGCGCCAGATCACTATGGGTGCACACTGTCGCCAATGTATGAAGAGGTGTGCACCATGATAAACCGTATTGCGCTGTTGGGTATCCTTTGCGCGCTGCCTTTTGCAGCACTGGCCCAATCCACCGATCCCGCTTGGCTCGACAATTTGGGCGCTCAGCTTGCTGACGAGCAGGAGTGCAATGTTGAGTATTATGTCAATGTGCGCGAAAGCGGTGTTGCCGGTCGTCGCACTTATGAAGCGCGCGCCCAATGTACCGACGGGCGCCAATTTGATGGCGCGCGCACCGAACCTGATACGACATTTGCGATCAGTGCATGCGGTGCGCAAGTTTGCTAGACGTCAAGTAACGCGTAGCGTTTCGAGCCCGTGAAAATGGTAGACGTCGGCATAGTGCGGCGTCTCGGCAAGTCTCGCTGCCGGCCATTGTTCGAACAGCACTGCGAGCATTTCCTGCAATTCGATCCGGGCGAGCGGCGCACCGATACAAAAATGGATGCCTGCGCCGAATGTGACGTTCTTTTGGTCGCCACGCGTCGGATCAAACCGCTGCGGTCTTGAAAAGGCACGAGGGTCGCGATTGGCTGCGCCCAACAAAAGCGCTATTTCTTCGCCTTTTTTCAAGCCGATAGACTGGTCTTCGATTTCGAGGATCAGATCTTCAAGCGCGTAGCGGGTGAACATGTGCAGCGGTGCGTCGAAGCGCAAGAGTTCTTCTACTGTCGCTGCAGATTTTTCCGGCGTTGCAAATAGCGCTGCCGGATCATGGTCGCCGCTCAAGATGGTTTTGACCGCGTTGCCGAACTGGTGAACCGTGGCCTCGTGCCCTGCGTTCAACAAAACGACGACGGTCGAGATGAGTTCGTCCAGCGTGAGTTGTTCGCCTTCGCTTTCTACCGCGATGAGCGCAGAAAGAAGATCATCTCCAAGTTCGGCGCGCTTGCGCTCAATTTCCGTTTCAAGAAATTGGCCGAACTCACGTGCAGCCCGGTTGGCTGCCAGTTGCTCTTCCTGCGTGGGGTTGAGGACATACATGCGCACAATGGCATGGCTCCAATCGAGTAACTGCTGGCCATGATCATGGGAAACGCCAAGCAAATTGCATATCGTGATCAGCGGCACCTGCATGGCGTAGGAGCGCAGGAGTTCGACTTCTGAGCCCTTCAGTTTGCTGAGTTGCGTCTCACAAGTCGTTCTTATGGCTGATCGCAAGGTCTCCACTTGCCGCGACACAAATGCCTTGGTGATCAAGCGGCGCAATTTGGTGTGGGCCGGGGGCTCAAGTTCCAACAGGGAATATCGTTCAATGCGATCAAAATCGCGGAGATACGCGGGACGTTCCGGCCAGCCCAACTCTTGTCGGTTGGCCACATGCAAGATTTGTCGGCCAAAGCGGCGGTCGCGCAAGACCCGGTCAACGGCACCAAAGCCAGCCAGCGCGACCTTGCCATATTCCTCCCAAAAAAAGAGCGGGTTTTGCGCGTGCATGCGCGCGTAAAACGAATACGGATCCTGCACAAAGTCTTTGTCGCGCGGCGATTGGCTAATGGTAGAAATTGCATTCATGGACACTGGTCCGTTACGAAAATTGCGGCCCTGAATGGACTTTAACGCCAGCTTGATCGCAATGAAACGCATTGCGAGTCTTGCACACGGGCGTTCGCGCACCTTATTTAGGGTGTCAAATTCGATTCCGACCCGCCGCGCAACCGCGTGCGCTCTCACAGTAATAAAAGGCTAATCCATGCGCGATCCGCACCAAACTGCCATGAACCTGGTTCCTATGGTTGTCGAGCAATCCAACCGTGGCGAACGCGCCTACGATATTTTTTCGCGCTTGCTGAAAGAGCGGATTATTTTCATCACCGGACCCATTGAAGACGGAATGGCGTCTTTGGTTTGCGCACAGCTCCTTTTCCTGGAGGCTGAAAACCCTAAAAAAGAGATTGCATTGTATATCAATTCGCCAGGGGGCGTTGTGACCGCCGGTATGGCGATCTACGACACGATGCAATTCATCAAACCGCCGGTTTCAACGCTTTGTACGGGGCAGGCGGCATCCATGGGCTCCCTGCTTTTGGCCGCTGGTGCCAAGGATATGCGGTTTGCGTTGCCCAACGCCAATATCATGGTGCACCAGCCTTCAGGCGGTTACCAGGGCCAAGCGACCGACATCATGATCCATGCAAAGTTCACCGAGCGTTTGAAGCGTCGCCTGAATGAAATATATGTGGAACACACCGGCAATGACTATGAAACCATTGAAGGTGCGTTGGAGCGCGATAATTTCATGACGGCACAAGAGGCCAAAGAATTCGGCTTGATCGACCGCGTGATCGCCTCGCGCGAAGGTACCGAAGGCGAATCATAATCGTTGGGTTGAAGTATTGGGTATATTGCGGGCGAATTTTTGCCCCTTTTGCCGGTTTTCGTACTTAACAGGTTGTTCATTGCCGATTCGATACGATGGGAGAATCATTGCGCGTTAGCGCAAATTTACTCTCGAATGGTTTTGCACAGCCCTATGGATTGCATTTTGTCTGGCATCTGGTTTGATGTGGGCAGCGAAAGGAAAGCTTGAATGAGCAAAGTTGGCGGCACCAGTTCTGGAGACGGAAAGAACACACTTTACTGTTCGTTTTGCGGCAAGAGCCAGCACGAGGTGCGCAAACTGATCGCAGGCCCGACCGTATTCATCTGCGATGAGTGCGTCGAACTTTGCATGGATATCATTCGCGAAGAGAGCAAATCATCTGTCGCGAAAGCCAGTGATGGCGTGCCAACGCCGCAGGAGATATTGGGCGTCCTCGATGATTACGTAATCGGTCAGCCATATGCAAAGCGCATCTTGTCTGTTGCAGTACACAATCACTACAAGCGCTTGGCGCATGCGCAAGAAAATGAAGATGTTGAACTCGCAAAGTCCAACATTTTGCTGATCGGCCCAACCGGTTGCGGCAAAACCCTTTTGGCGCAGACCTTGGCTCGTATCATCGACGTTCCCTTCACCATGGCCGACGCTACTACATTGACCGAGGCCGGCTATGTTGGTGAAGATGTTGAAAATATCATTTTGAAGCTACTTCAGGCATCTGACTACAATGTTGAGCGCGCGCAGCGCGGTATTGTCTATATCGATGAAATCGACAAGATTTCGCGCAAGTCGGACAATCCGTCCATCACGCGCGATGTGTCCGGTGAAGGCGTTCAGCAAGCATTGTTGAAAATCATGGAAGGAACAGTCGCCGCAGTGCCGCCGCAGGGCGGACGCAAACATCCGCAGCAGGAGTTCTTGCAAGTTGATACCGCAAACATACTTTTCCTGTGTGGCGGTGCGTTTGCCGGGCTCGACAAAATCATTTCTGATCGTGGTCGCAAAACGTCAATAGGCTTTGCTGCCGCCGTTGAGGCGCCGGAAGACCGCAATACCGGTGAGTTGTTCCGGTTGGTAGAACCTGAAGATTTGGTCAAATATGGTTTGATCCCCGAGTTTGTCGGGCGACTTCCGGTTTTGGCAACGTTGGAAGATTTGGATGAACCGGCACTCGTGCAGATCCTGACCGAACCAAAGAATGCGCTTGTAAAGCAATATCAGCGTCTCTTTGCGATGGAAGATGTTGAGCTGACATTTCATGAAGATGCACTGTCGGCGATTGCCCAGAAGGCAATCGAACGCAAAACCGGTGCCCGCGGCCTTCGGTCCATCATGGAAGCGATTTTGCTCGATACCATGTTTGAATTGCCAGCGTTGGAGGGTGTTCGCGAAGTCGTGATCTCCGACGAAGTGGTCGCTGGCGGCGCTCGTCCGCTCTATATCTACAGCGACAAGTCGGAAGAGGCGACGGCTGAGAGCGCCTAAACGGGGCGTTTTCACGCGATGGTGACATTAGCTTGTGAACGGACCGTTTGGACCGGCACTTGCTCGTTGCGAATCTGAATAGCCAGCGCAAAGCTTTGCAGGACAGTTGGGTTGAAATGCGCCGTAGGGTGCATCAACTATTGAAGGCTTGCAAAATCAAGCGGTCACGGGACCACAGGGTACGTGACACAACAGGCCCGTCTTAGCAGCGGGCAGCAAAAGGAAAGATCGCATGTCAGATGCTATCAACAAGGAAACGCAGCCGGGCGGTCAGGACGGGCTTTATGCCGTTTTGCCGTTGCGCGATATTGTCGTGTTTCCTCATATGATCGTCCCGCTTTTCGTCGGGCGTGAAAAGTCCATACGGGCGTTGGAAGAGGTCATGGAAAATGACCGTCAAATTCTTCTGGCCACACAGATGGACGCGGCCGATGATGATCCGGCGGCCTCGCAGGTCCATAAGGTCGGCACGCTCGCCAATGTATTGCAACTGCTTAAACTGCCGGACAACACGGTTAAGGTGCTGGTGGAAGGTGTAAACCGTGTCTCGATTGATCAGTACACCGATCGTGAAGAATTCATGGAAGCATCAGCGCTACCGGTGGCTGAAAATGCCGAGCCGGAGGTTGAGGTGGCTGCCCTGGCACGATCCGTCGTTGCCCAGTTTGAAGACTATGTGAAACTGAACAAAAAGATTTCACCGGACGTTGTGGGTGCGCTTGGTCAAATTGAAGACCATGCCAAGCTTGCCGATACCGTGGCATCGCATCTGGCGATCAAAATCCACGAAAAGCAGGAACTTCTGGAGACGCTTTCGGTCAAGGAGCGCCTTGAAAAGGCGCTGGGCCACATGGAAGCCGAGATTTCCGTCTTGCAGGTGGAAAAACGTATCCGCAGCCGCGTCAAACGCCAGATGGAAAAAACGCAGCGCGAATATTATCTGAACGAGCAGATGAAAGCGATCCAGAAGGAACTGGGTGACGGCGAAGAAGGTGCCGGCGAACTGGCCGAACTGGAAGATCGTATCGCCAAAACAAAGCTCTCCAAAGAAGCGCGCGAAAAGGTGGATGCTGAGTTCAAAAAGCTCAAGCAAATGAGCCCGATGGCCGCTGAAGCGACCGTGGTGCGCAACTATCTTGATTGGATGCTGACCATTCCGTGGGGCAAGAAGTCTCGCGTCAAATATGATCTTGATCTGGCACAGGAGGTGCTGGACGGCGATCATTTTGGGCTTGAGAAGGTCAAGGAACGTATCATTGAATATTTGGCCGTTCAAAAACGCCAGAACAAGCTCAAGGGGCCAATCCTGTGCCTCGTCGGCCCTCCAGGTGTCGGTAAAACATCTCTGGCCAAGTCAATCGCCAAGGCGACAGGGCGGGAATATGTGCGCATGGCACTGGGCGGTGTGCGTGATGAGGCTGAGATCAGAGGCCACCGCCGCACCTATATCGGTTCCCAGCCCGGCAAAATCATCCAGTCGATGAAGAAAGCCAAAAAAGCCAATCCGCTCTTTTTGCTCGATGAGATCGACAAGATGGGTATGGACTTTCGTGGCGATCCATCTTCAGCGCTGCTTGAGGTGCTGGATCCGGAACAAAATTCGACCTTTATGGATCACTATCTTGAGGTGGAATATGATCTGTCGAACGTCATGTTCATCACGACAGCAAACACGCTCAACATTCCCGGTCCTTTGATGGATCGTATGGAAATCATCCGCATTGCCGGCTACACCGAAGATGAAAAGGTGGAGATTGCCAAACGTCACCTTCTACCCAAAGTGATAACCAACAATGCGCTTCAACCCGGCGAATTTGAAGTCACCGAAGATGCCGTTCGGAAAACAATTCAGCTTTACACACGCGAAGCTGGTGTCCGAAACCTGGAGCGTGAGTTGATGAAACTCGGGCGCAAGGTGGTGACGGAAATCCTGCGAACCGACAAGAAGTCCATCACGGTGACACCTGAAAACATTGACGAGTTTCTCGGCGTGATCAAGTTCCGCTTCGGAGAAATTGACAACGAAGATCAAGTGGGCGTTGTCACCGGCTTGGCTTGGACGGAAGTAGGCGGGGAACTCTTGACCATCGAAGGTGTCATGATGCCCGGCAAGGGCAAGATGACGGTGACCGGAAACCTGAAGGATGTGATGAAGGAATCGATTTCCGCGGCAGCGTCCTATGTTCGCTCACGGGCAGTCGACTTCGGCGTTGAGCCGCCATTGTTCGACAGGCGCGACATTCACGTGCACGTACCGGAAGGCGCAACGCCGAAGGACGGGCCTTCTGCCGGTATTGCCATGGCAACGTCCATTGTATCGATTCTGACTGGTATTCCCGTTCGCAAAGACATTGCAATGACCGGAGAGATCACGCTGCGGGGCAGGGTGCTCCCGATCGGTGGTCTCAAGGAGAAGTTGCTGGCTGCGCTACGCGGTGGCATCACGAAAGTGATGATACCCGAAGACAATGCAAAAGATCTGCCCGACATCCCGGACAATGTGAAAAACGGACTGGAAATAATCCCGGTCAGCCACATCGGTGAGGTGCTGGAACATGCACTGGTGGAGCAACCGACCGCGATAGAGTGGACCGAGCAGGACGCCCTCGCTGCCGACATGCGCATGGCTGATTCGAGCGATCCGGCCAATCTGGCGCATTAACGGCCCGGTTTTTTCAAAGTTGAGTGTCCAAAACGCCGCCTTCGGGCGGCGTTTCTGTTGAAAAACCCTTCAATTGCAGGGTTTGGCAACGCAAACCGCCGCGTTTCCTCAATTTAACGGTATTGTAACACGATAAATCGGTTCACGATTCGCCTAGCGGATACCTTGGAGGGAAACAAAATGAACAAAAACGAGCTAGCTGCTGCCGTTGCAGAGAAAACAGGAATGGCAAAGGGCGACGCCGCCACAGCTGTGGACGCCGTGTTTGATGTGATCACATCAACATTGAAAGGTGGCGACGATGTGCGTCTCCTGGGCTTTGGGAACTTTGTGGTGCAACAGCGCGCCGCGACCACCGGCCGCAATCCGATGACAGGTCAACCCGTCGACATTCCGGCAAAGCGTGTGCCCAAATTCTCAGCGGGCAAAGGCCTGAAAGACGCCGTTAACAGCTGAGCATTGCCGCATTAAATGACGTCGTAAAAAAGCCGCGCCCCGTTGCGCGGCTTTTTAGTTGAGATAAACGTCCAACAATTCGATCATATGCTGGTTACGTTTCGCGCCGGAGTCGCCACCCATGACGATCGCGACAACACTACGCCCGTTGCGCGCGGCGGATGTCGCCAGGTTGAAACCAGATGCGCGTGTATATCCGGTTTTCAGGCCGTCAGCGCCCGCGTAACCAGCCAACACCTTGTTGTGGCCTGTTATGGCTTTGCCATTATATTCAAACTGTGTGAGCCCGAAATAGCCATAATAGCCCCGGTGGTTGCGGCGCAGCGCCAGTGAGAGCTTGGCCATATCGCGCGCAGTCGTGCGCATGTTGGGGTCGGGAAGGCCGGATGCGTTTTTGAAGACCGTGGAGGACATGCCGAGGCTGCGCGCACGTGCCGTCATTTGGCGGGCAAACTGTTCTTCGGTGCCGCCCAAATGCTCGGCAACTGCTGTCGCAACATCGTTGGCCGACTTGACGACGAGAGCGCGGATCGCCTTGTCCGCAGTGATGGAACTCCCCGCTTTCATATAGAGTTTTGATGCGGGCCGCGCGGCCGCATAGGCTGATATGGGAATGGGCGTTTCCAGTGACATTTTGCCAGCCTTGATGGCATCAAACATCATGTAGACGGTCATCATTTTTGTAAGGGAGGCCGGATAGCGCGCCTCATCGGCATAAGCGCTGTGCAAAACCTTACCGGACTTGGCGTCAACGACAATCGCGGCATATTTGGCTGGATTTGAGGTGGGAACCGTTAAGTCAGCAACGAGATCGTCAGTGGATACACAGCCAGCCAGCGCGATGAGTGCGGTGAGGCTAAAGCCAAGAACAAAGCGGTACAAGTTGGTTAAGCCAATGCCGGAGAAAAGCGCATGCATAGTCTGAAATCGTCCGTCGATCAGTTTCTGAGCAGACGCTTAGCGCGAATTACGGCGAAATATAAGGCCGTTGTGCGGTTGTTCTGTGAGTGGTGAAATCCGACCCCTCAAAGGCGCTTTACCGGCAATTTAACCAATTTCGATTTAAACAATTGAAAAGACCGATGATTTTTTGCCGGCCCGCAAGCACCAAAATAGGGATTTGCCCAAGATAGAGAATGCCGACCAATTTTGAATGACCGGCAAAACAAGAGATGAATCAGAACGGGCATCCCATAATCAAGCAGATAGTTGGATTAGCAATACAAAAATCCTGACTGGGGCAGCCACCAGCCGCATAGGCTGCCGTGGAAATGAGTAGTGCGCCACCCAGCGCCGCGGCGAAGAATTTGACTTTTGACATGAATTGTCTCCTTACAGTCATTGATGTTCATGTTTACCCAGAAGAATAAACGCTTCTACTGTACGCCAAATATCATATGTGAGGGTTATCTACGCATCATGGTTGCGCGCAAAAACCATTTTGTGCACAGGTCGCCGTCGCCGTAACAATAGCGACGCCGATAGCAGCCGCGAGGACTCTGATATTAAACATAATATTGACTTCTTGTTTGTGTAAACATGCGTTATTGCGCATTAGCAAAATATCAACGCCGGTTGGCGGGTCAATAATAAATTATATGTTTTTCATTCTATACGAATAGATATTTTTATTATAATTTAAATTGATAAAATAAACTATAAGTATTTGTATATATAAATACACGCAGGGATATATGTTTTGGATCAGAGGAACGAACTCGAGCATTTGCGTGAAGCAAAGCGAGGCTGGCAGGCAATTGCTTGGCGATTGACGAGAAGCCCCGACAGGGTTTGGTCAAGTTACCGAAAGAAATGCTAGCAGGTGCCGCACGCGTTTGCTACGCAATCGCTTCCGCGGCTTGCCCATTTCGCTGCCGCGAATTGGGCGTGGTGGGCGATGAGAGACTCGAACTCCCGACATCTTCGGTGTAAACGAAGCGCTCTACCAACTGAGCTAATCGCCCTGATCGAAGAGCGCTTTTACGCAAGCATACGCGCGAGCGCAAGCCCCTGAAGGCCGTAAATTAACCGGGTCGGGCGCCTTTGAAAAAAGCCGAAATGCATCGCCGGTCGCGCTTGACACCCTGTGACGATGAGCCTAGATGTCCGCTCACTCTGCTGATCAGCAGATGTGGTGCGCGGGTGTAGCTCAGTTGGTTAGAGTGCCGGCCTGTCACGCCGGAGGTCGCGGGTTCGAGCCCCGTCACTCGCGCCACCTATCAATCCAAAAAAATGATCTATAGTGAACGGAAAATTTCACGATCTCCGCGCCAGGCCGCAGAAGGTTTGATAATTTGGATAGGCCCTTTTTTGTGGAGTGCAGGCTCTTCAAGCATTGGCCAAGATCGCATTGTCTTGCCAGTCATTGAACTTCAGGCATGTGTAATGTGGCCTGGCATATTTGATGGGTATTTGTTTGAGGGGTATTTGAGTGTGCCGCTCCGCTTCAACCTGCTACGCCGAAGGTCACGGGTTCGAGCCCCGTCACTAGCGCGGACTAACTTGCTTAAATTTGTGCATATAAATGCACAGCAATAACTTCACTGAAGTGGGTACAAAAAGTCAGCCGGAAAACCTCTTGGCGGTGTTCGCTTAACGGTTGCAAACTGAACGCAGTTTCACACGCGCAACCGGTAGTGGCTGGTGTGTATAAAAATTACATCTAAGGCATAATATACTAAATATAACGCTAATGGCCGGGCCGTGAAATATTCACGGCCCTTTAATTTATCAGCCGTCGCCGCAACCCATAATTAAACAAACCTCCGGATATTTCTCACAGTATTCGGGATCGCAAAATCCAGCGTAGGCTGCTGTTGAGAAAAGCATGGCGGCGCCGAGTGCCGCAGCAAAAAGTTTTTTAGACATTTCATGTCTCCCTTTTTTTTCAAAATGTGAAAGGCGTCATGCCCTTCAAGAGAAAACCTATCGCGAACCGAATTTGCGTCAATATAAAACTGTTCCAAAACGAAACAAAATGAAATATATACAATCAGTGATTGAATAAAGCAACTATTTAGTGCATTTTAATAAAAATAAAGAGCTAAAATGCGAAAGATATAGACGCCCAAAAAATGGTATTGACGAGAAGTGATGTAAACGAAAACAGACAAATGTTTTGTCGTTCAATATAGACATCACTTGGTATGATTTAAGTGATAAATGAAAAATTACACAGGGGAATAATGCGTGATCAAAAAATAACTGCTGGAATTTGATATATCAGCCAAATAAAAGATTATATCAATCGGAATTCTCCAACAATACAAATATGCATAGAATTACATCCATAAACATGAAAAATGTGAAAACAGATTATAGTGCGTTATATATTTAAGCGAACACGACTCCGCGTGTGCGCGAATAATCGCACGAACGCACCTTAGTGCCTGTTAGGCACATTGTTGTGCTTGCCGACCTTGAATTTTTCGAAATTAACCATTTTGCCCCTTATCGCTTCATCGCGTGATATTTAACGCCTGCCCTGATCATACGAGGTGGAGCGTGAGAAATGAATGTCAACTCTTTCTCACGCTTTTTACTAATAAGGTCCGTGCGGCGACAGGCTGCTGGGCGCACTGGCGGACCTATTGCGAGGGCGACCGACCCTGAAAATGTGTGTAATCAGGTCAATACAATAAAGGGCACTTCATATATACACAAACCATTGGATTGTCGCTGCAATAATATGAAGGTGGGCAGTCATTGGCATAAACAACCGTAGAAACCAATACAGCGCTACCCAATACGACAGCAAATAATTTAGTCATCATAATTGTCATCCTATTTTGAATAATGGCATTATTGCCATTGGAAATATAATATCGAAAAATATGAATAATGAAATATTGTGATTATAAATATATATAAAAATGCAAAAGAAAATTGAATATAATGCAAATGAAACGCTATTAAATATGAAATACGGCTCCTCGCATTTAAAATCAGTGTAAACCCGCGCACTGGGCTGAATTAGGTGCTTAAATTTGCACTATTGCCGTCTGCAAATATTACACACATGAATATTTCTTTCATGCATCAAGCGATCAGCTTAATGCGCATCCATGCGTACCAGGGCGGGGAGAGGGCGTCGGGCCATGCTGAGATGCTCACTTCATTTGAAGCAAATATCCGGTGCGCAGCCTTGCTGCAGGCAAATTGTTGGGGCCCCTTTGCATAAACGCGTCGTGCAGGACCCTCCAGCAAAGGTGGTTGTTTCGTCTATGACGGTGCCCATCGCGGCCAGAGCCGTTTTCTTCGTCATTTGATGCCCCGCTTCAGCTTGGTACGCCGGAGGACGCGGGTTCGAGCCCCGTCACTTGCGCCACTTTTCCCGATCTTATTTGCTACGTTCTTGGTTAATATAGGCATGACGTTGGTCACTGGGCCGCAATCAAAATTCCAGCAATTATTTTTATCAACGGGGCAGCCCATCACGGCATAAATGGCACTTTCACCGCCGTACAACTGGTATCATCGTGCGCAGTACGCTGCATAAGACACAATAGATGCGAGCATAGCTGACAGCCACAAATAAAACGACTGTACCCATTCAATAAATATTATAAAAAAGAGTCGTTGCTATGAGCAATCATAGCGGAGGCATCAAAAAACCGCTACTTTGAAGTGTCCAGGCGAAAGTTGCTGCTGGGCCGCAGTCAACAGCCCAGCAATTTTATTTACCTATTACAGCCCATCAATGCATTGGACAGCCCATCAATTGACAAACAGTGTAATTACTTTGACTCGCAAAACACCAAGTATTAGTTGGGCAAGCTAATGCATAGGTAGTTGTAGTAGCAAGAAGTACGCCACCCAAGGCGGCCGAGCGCATTTTATTAAACATTGTGTTTTTCCCAATTTTATAGCGGAAAGGCTATATTGCTTCCACCATAAAAGAATTACCTACCAGTGGGTTAAAGTCAATTAAAAATTGTGCCAAAATGAAAAAAAATAACTAAAGATAAAATCTAAACGATAATTATAGAGAATTACAACCATAGGAAAATGATAAACCGCAAATATACAACCTAAGGTGCTTCTCTTTGCAATAATTAACATCGATTTATGAAATGGATTAATAATAACTAAATTGACATATATATTTGTAAAGTAAAATTGACACATTTGAAATATATAAAAATGCTATAAATCTACACCCGAAAAATTGATCGATAAATATGGAAGCGGAAAAGAACAGATCAGGTGAAACGACGACTGAAAGCACAAATTCAAAATTATCGGCCAGGCGCGGCTGGACAATAATGACGCGATTTATATTTGGTCGGGCAGACGCCTAGCGGGCAAGCGCATGACTAAAAGTCGACACGATGCCACAGAGGTGCCCATCGCAGCCAGAGCCGGTTTCTTCGTCATTTGATGCCCCGCTTCAGCTTGGTACGCCGGAGGACGCGGGTTCGACCCCCGTTACTTGCGCTTACTAACTTGCTTGAATTTGTGTGCATAAATGCGCGGCAGTAACGCCACTTAAGGAGTTAAAAGTCTTCCACGCCAAAACCTTTTTGCGATGTTGGCTAAGTGGTTACAAAATTATCACGGCACTCCTAACCCAATCAAATATTGGGTGGTGTTTGGAAATTTTGTATAACAGATAAAATACACCCGAAAGCACTGCAAAAATGAGATAAAATTGTAAAAATGAGGCCGTGAATTATTCACGGCCAGCATTTATTCTAATATCCTGGGCACCCCATATAAGCACAAACCGAGGGGTATTGGCCACAGAACTCAGAGCTGCAATAAGCGGCAAACGCTGATGTAGACAGTAATAGTGCAGATCCCAATACTGCAGAATAAATTTTCATTGACATAAAATATCTCCCTGTTTTACAAAATTGTGACAAGCGGCGCTCAATCACAGTAAAAACGATAAAATAATTAAATTCAATGTCAATATAAAAATTTGAAAAGATTATAATATTGGGAAAAATAAAAAAAAATAAAAAAATATAAAAAAATATTCTGTTTCTTACAGGAGGTGATCTATTTTGCGTTGCGATTTTAGTTGCAGGCCAGCTTTGCGGCCAGCCTGCAATCCCATAACGCCAGTCAAGTATTTGACAAGTCTGGCTGCTCGCAGCGGTGTCAATGCTTGGTGGTAGTCTGTGCGTTTGCGTGATGCGGTGGATGACTAGTTGTAGATGTAAGGTGGTTTCTTGTCGACTTTCTTTTTAGGTGCAAGCGGATCACTGTTACATTCATCTGGATCGTAACCGATAATCACGGCAAGAGCTCTACAGGCCGCTTCATCGCTAGTATCAATTGCTGTATCGGCATAGCTGGTAGTTGAAACAATCATCGCGCTGCACAGCATGGTGTAGAATAGTTTATTTATTTTCATTTTATATACTCCAGTTTAATTATTAGCGTAATTGCCGATGAAGAGAAATACATTATTGTATAAATAATGCCAGGAATAAAATATGAAATGAATAGAACATATAATAAATAAATATATATTTGGTGACATTATTTTATCAATCGAAGGACACAATACATCGCACGGCTGGTTTCAATAAATATGATTCACAAAAAGTCCGCCAATCGCCAGGTGTGTCTTGTAAGCAGGTTTGTCTTGTAGGCAGGCTTGTCTGCTCGGGCTGAAATGCGCGGTCTCGAAGGCCCAGTGGCCGTGCCGAAAGGAAATTGCCATCCAGTACACGTGACCATCCAAGGCGGTCTCCACGCTCCGAAAGCGAGCGCCAACGTCGCCAGCAGTATGAGCGGTTATTGAGCCAAGCATGATACGGCCCAAGATCGCAAAAAAGTCTTTTGTTCAATATCTTCTCACTTCGAGCACTTGCATTCGAGCACTTAACAAGGGGAAAGCACAGTTCCCGCAAGCGCCACAAATATCGCGAAGGAACACGTGATCAATATTCAAAACCGGCCAATAACCATTCATTTATATTGAAGCATAGAGGTTGAGGATATTATCGGCAGGTAAATGCATCCTGTGGTTGCAGTTAAATCTGGATCATTGAGTTCCGTTTTGTTTTTTGTGCTTCATTTTTTCCGGTAGGAACTGTGAACATTGCTATCACAAAGTGGGAAACGGGAGCGCAGTCACGCGTCACACCACATGTGTTGCGACGTCGCCGGTCCTGGAGGCGAGTGTTGGTTTTATAAGGGATCGGGCTGCTAATTACGTAAAAAGCCCACCATTTTCGCTGCCAGGCGATATTGCACCAGCGTGCGAAGCAGCTATACACCGGTGAGATCGGTGGCGTGCTCTGTGGTGCGCTCAAAATGTATCGGGATACCCCATGGAAGCTGTTGTTGCATCCTATCTGCCAGTTTTGATATTTTTCTTGATCAGCCTCGGTATCGGTTTGGCGCTGCTCATCGCACCTTTTATCGTCGCCTACAAAGCGCCAGACCCGGAAAAATTGTCGGCCTATGAGTGCGGCTTCAATGCGTTTGATGATGCGCGCATGAAGTTTGATGTGCGGTTTTACCTTGTCGCCATCCTGTTCATCATTTTCGATCTGGAAGTTGCGTTCCTGTTTCCCTGGGCCGTGTCATTTAGCGACATTGGCATGTTCGGATTTTGGTCCATGATGGTGTTCTTGGCCGTCTTGACCATTGGGTTCATTTACGAATGGAAAAAAGGCGCGTTGGATTGGGATTGAACAAATGTCTTCAAACACGTTAATCGCACCGCAGCCCAAGGGGCTGGTTGATCCGGGCACCGGCAGGCCGATCGGCCATGATGATGCGTTTTTCGGCGAGATGAACAATGAGCTGGCCGACAAGGGCTTTCTGGTCACCTCAACCGACGAGCTGATCAATTGGGCGCGTACGGGCTCGCTCATGTGGATGACATTTGGTTTGGCATGCTGTGCTGTTGAGATGATGCACACGTCCATGCCGCGCTATGATGCAGAGCGATTTGGTGTGGCGCCGCGCGGCTCCCCGCGCCAGTCAGACCTGATGATCGTTGCAGGCACGCTGACCAACAAAATGGCGCCGGCCATGCGCAAGGTTTACGACCAGATGCCCGAGCCGCGTTATGTGATCTCCATGGGCTCATGCGCCAATGGCGGTGGCTACTATCACTACAGCTACTCCGTTGTGCGCGGTTGCGACCGTATCGTGCCGGTTGACATTTATGTACCCGGTTGTCCGCCAACAGCCGAAGCACTGTTGTACGGCATTTTGATGCTGCAGAAAAAAATTCGCCGCACGGGCACCATTGAGCGCTAGTCGCGGCGAAGCAAACGAAGAAAGACGATTGCATGGCGCAGATCGCTGAAACAATCGAAGAATTGCAGGACACGGTTGCCGATGTGTTGGCCGACATGGATATCGCCATGTCCGTGTCATTTGGCGAACTCAACGTGCTCGTGGATGTCGGTGATATCGCTGCGGTTCTCGCCAAGCTCAAAAACGACATGCAGGCGCAATTCGTCAACATGATCGACATTTGCGGTGTGGACTATCCGGGCCGCGAAAAGCGTTTTGACGTTGTCTATCATCTCATGTCGCCCAAACTGAACCAGCGTATCCGTTTGCGGGTGCAGGTGGATGAAGATACGCCGGTGCCCAGCGCATGTGATGTATTTGCGGGTGCCAACTGGTTCGAGCGTGAAGCCTATGACATGTACGGCATCCTGTTTACCGGCCACCCGGATCTGCGCCGGTTGCTCACCGATTATGGTTTTGACGGCTATCCGCTGCGCAAGGATTTCCCGCTGACCGGCTATTATGAAGTGCGCTACGATGATGAGGTCAAACGCGTGGTCTATGAGCCCGTCAATCTGCGCCAGGAATTCCGCGATTTTGATTTTTTGAGCCCATGGGAAGGCGCCGACTATGTGCTGCCCGGCGATGAGAAGGCTGAAAAGTGATTGGTAATCGGTCAATGGTGAATGGCACAAGAAAAAGCATCCATTCAGGACTATCGCGATCTGACCGTTTGGCAGGAGGCCATGTCCCTTGCAGAGGTGGTCTATTCGCTGACAGCGGATTTCCCGCCATCCGAAACCTACGGGTTGGTCAGTCAGATGCGGCGCAGCGCCGTGTCCATCCCGTCCAACATTGCAGAAGGGTTCGGGCGCGCGCAGCGAAAGCCCTTCATCCAATTTTTGCGCATGGCCCAAGGGTCGTTGAAAGAGTTGGAAACCCAGATAGAATTGTCCGCAAGGCTGGGCTTTATCAAAGCCGATATCGCGGCTGGGTCGCTCCATGCGACCGCCCGGCTGGGAAAGCGTTTGGTCACTTATGTGCGCTCATTGGAACAAGTCACGTGACCATTGACCATTCACCATTGACCGAACACGCGCCCGTAAGGAGCGCTTCATGACCGAACACAATGTGCGTAATTTCAACATCAATTTCGGCCCGCAGCACCCGGCCGCGCACGGCGTATTGCGCCTTGTGCTTGAGTTGGACGGTGAGGTCTGTGAACGCGTTGATCCGCACATCGGTCTTTTGCATCGCGGTACGGAAAAGCTGATAGAAAACAAGACCTATCTGCAGGCCGTCCCATATTTTGACCGTCTCGACTATGTGTCGCCGATGAACCAGGAGCACGCTTATGCTTTGGCGGTTGAACGCCTGCTGGAATTGGAAATTCCCAAGCGTGGTCAACTGGTTCGCGTCCTCTACTCAGAGATCGGCCGAATTCTGAACCACCTGATGAACATTTGTACGCAAGCGCTCGATGTTGGTGCGTTGACGCCGATCGTTTGGGGCTTTGAAGAACGCGAAAAGCTGATGGTGTTCTATGAGCGCGCATGTGGCGCGCGCCTGCACGCTGCCTATTTCCGACCCGGCGGCGTTCATCAGGATTTGCCGGAAAAGCTCATTGAGGACATTGGTGACTGGATCGATCCGTTTTTCGATGTTGTGACAGAGATCGATGGTCTTTTGACCGACAACCGCATCTTCAAGCAGCGCAATGTCGATATCGGCGTTGTTGAGCTTAGCGATGCGTGGGAATGGGGTTTTTCTGGTGTCATGGTGCGTGGTTCCGGCGCCCGTTGGGATTTGCGCAAGTCGCAGCCCTATGAGTGTTATGAGGAGATGGAGTTCCAAATTCCAATCGGCAAAAATGGCGACTGTTACGACCGCTATTTGATCCGCATGGAAGAGATGCGCCAGTCCGCGTACATCATGCGCCAGTGCGTCGACAAACTCTTGAGCCCCCAGGGGCAGGGACCGGTGTCAAACACCGACGGCAAGGTCGTCCCGCCCAAGCGCGGTGAGATGAAGAAGTCGATGGAAGCGCTGATCCATCACTTCAAACTCTATACCGAGGGTTATAAGGTGCCCGCAGGCGAGGTCTATGCCGCCGTCGAAGCGCCGAAGGGCGAGTTTGGCGTTTATTTGGTCTCCGACGGCTCGAACAAACCCTATCGCTGCAAGTTACGCGCACCGAGCTATGCGCATCTGCAAGCCATGGATTTCTTGTGCCGTGGGCACATGCTGTCAGATGTGTCGGCGGTGCTTGGGTCGCTCGATGTCGTGTTTGGTGAGGTGGACCGCTAATGTCCGTTCGTCGTTTGGCAGAAGATGCCGTTCAGCCCGATGCCTTCAAGTTCAACCGCGAAAAAGCGGCGGAGGCGAAGGTTTGGATCAAAAAATATCCCAAGGACCGGCAACAATCCGCCGTGATCCCGCTTTTGATGCTCGCACAGGAGCAGGATGGATGGGTCACCAAAGCAGCCATTGAGCATGTGTCGGAGATGCTCGACATGCCGCGCATTCGCGTGATGGAAGTGGCTACTTTTTATACCCAGTTCATGCTGCAGCCGGTCGGCACAAAAGCCCATGTGCAGGTGTGCGGCACAACGCCTTGCATGCTGCGCGGTGCGGAAGACTTGAAAAAAGTCTGCCAGAACAAGATCAATCAACAGCAGTTTCAGCGCAACGGTGATGGCACGCTGTCATGGGAAGAGGTTGAATGCCAAGGCGCTTGCGTCAATGCACCCATGGTTATGATCGGACGCGATACCTTTGAAGATCTGACGCCCGAGCGCCTCGAAGAAATCATCAACGCGTTTGAAGCGGGCAAAGGCGATACCATCACGCCTGGTCCGCAGATCGACCGCATCTATTCAGCGCCGGTTGGCGGCCCATTGACCCTGCTTGACGATGTTGTCGCGTCAGCGCCCAAAAAGAAAACAACACCAAAGAAAAAGACGGCCAAGCCTGCTGAGCCTGTTGCGAGCGAAAATGCAACGATGAAGCTGGCATCGACAGCATCCACAGTCGCGCCAAAAACCAAGAAGGTCAAAGGCGTTCAGGAAAGCGCCATCAACACTAGACTCAACGCCATTGATGTTGATGAAGCGCCATCCACCAGGGATGCAAAACCCGCCAAGAGCGTGAAAATCATGAAAGGGGCGCTGGGTGCAGACCCGGGCACCGTGCTTGAAAACGTCAAAGGTGCGTCGACGGTCAAACCAAAATCTGCGCCCAAGAAAAAAGTCACCGGCGGCAATCCGACCATGGAGATCGCGGCGACGGCATCGGGCCGTGCGGCAAAAGGCAAAAGCGATGGTCCGTTAAGAATGGACAAGCCGCAGGGCGAGGCAGACGATTTGAAAATGATCGCTGGTGTCGGCCCGAAACTTGAGCAGACACTCAATTCGCTCGGATTCTGGCACTTTCATCAAATCGCCGCGTGGACGGCTGACGATATAGCAGTTGTTGATGGTCAACTGCGCTTTAAGGGTCGTATTGAGCGCGATGATTGGGTCAAACAAGCTGCCGCACTCGCCAAGGGCGGCCGCGATGAATATGTCAAAGTCTTCGGCAAGGAGCCTCGTTGATCATGGGAATGCTTCAGGACAAGGACCGGATTTTCACCAACATATACGGCATACGCGACAAGTCGCTCAAGGGTGCGATGGCGCGCGGCCATTGGGATGGTACGAAAGCGTTGGTAGAAAAAGGCCGTGATTGGATCATCAACGAGATGAAAGCATCCAATCTGCGTGGGCGCGGTGGCGCTGGTTTCCCGACTGGTCTCAAATGGTCATTTATGCCCAAAGAGGTGGGTGAACGCCCACACTATTTGGTTGTCAATGCCGATGAGTCCGAGCCGGGGACCTGCAAGGACCGAGATATCATGCGGCACGACCCGCATACGCTGATAGAGGGCTGTCTGATCGCCGGCTGCGCCATGCAGGCGCACACAGCTTATATCTATGTTCGTGGCGAATATATCCGCGAACGCGAAGCGCTGCAGGCTGCCATCGACGAGTGCTATGATGCGGGCCTCCTTGGTAAGAACAACAAATGCGGCTGGGACATGGATGTGTTCGTCCACCATGGCGCGGGTGCATATATTTGCGGTGAAGAAACAGCGTTGATTGAGTCGCTGGAGGGCAAGAAGGGCCAGCCGCGCCTCAAACCGCCATTCCCGGCCAATGTCGGTCTTTATGGCTGCCCGACCACGGTCAACAACGTAGAATCGATTGCTGTTGCGCCCACCATCTTGCGCCGCGGGGCAGGGTGGTTTTCATCCTTCGGTGCTGAAAAAAACAAAGGGACCAAGCTCTTTTGCGTTTCCGGACATGTGAACAACCCCTGCACTTTTGAAGAGGCCATGTCCGTTCCGTTCAAAGAGCTGATCGACAAGCATTGCGGAGGCATTCGTGGTGGCTGGGACAATTTGTTGGCTGTGATACCCGGCGGTTCATCGGTGCCTATGGTCCCGGCGCAAGAAATCATCGACACGCCGATGGATTTTGACTCTCTGCGTGCGTTGCAGTCCGGCCTCGGCACGGCGGCAGTGATCGTCATGGACAAGTCAACTGATGTCGTCAAAGCCATCGCGCGGCTGGCCTATTTCTACAAGCATGAAAGCTGCGGCCAGTGCACACCCTGCCGCGAAGGCACGGGTTGGATGTGGCGCGTGATGGAACGCATGGTGACGGGCAATGCCCAAAAGCGTGAGATAGACATGTTGCTCGACGTCACCAAACAGGTCGAGGGCCACACCATTTGCGCGCTTGGCGATGCAGCGGCCTGGCCCATTCAGGGCTTGATCCGTCATTTCCGCCCGGAAATTGAACGCCGGATTGATGAGTTTTCGCGCAATGCCCATGAGACTCAGCCAGTGCTGCAAGCCGCTGAGTAGTTAGACGCAAAGGTTCCGGGCGAATGGTAAGGTCGGTTCTTTATGCACTTGGTGGAATTTTACTTTCCGCGATTGCCGTGCTTTTGGTGCCGAGTGATCCCACAACCTTAAAAGGCCAACTGATTTGCGCGGGCGCGCCCATCTCTCGTGGCGCCGACTGGACGCCTTGGCGCCGCGAAGGCGTTTTGAAAGTTGATGAGAACGACTTGATACTCCGGCAAGCTGGTAACGAATTCAGGGTTTGCTTCGACCGTGCCAGCGCCGATGCGGGTGAGGTCGCCGTCGATAACTCCAACTCGGTTCGGCTAACAAGCACAAGCGTCAGACTGACCCGTTGCAAGTGCACAAATATGTCTTTTGATTCAGGCCCCAATATCGGTTGGGCAATCTCTCAAGGTTCCGCATCTTCTTGGGCGGAGGGCGAGTTTCGCCGCCTGAACTAAATAACTAGCATTTTCTGAAAAACTATGCTGCAATGCACAAAGTGAGTGTGCAGTGCAAAAATCATGCGCACATTTCCGTGAGCGGATCAGGAAGGAGTCCCTGTTAATGATGCAGGCTTATCAAGAAATGCAAGAAGCGTTGGTTAAGAACAATCCTTTTGCGGCCATGATGCCTATGGCAGAGGAAATGCAAAAGACGACGCAGTCCATGATGGGATCGTTTGAGTTCGCAAAAATACCCGTCACACCCGTTTCCAGCGTCAGCAATTTGGCGGCCCATCCGATGGCCGCAAGTGCGGCAGGGTCTGCTGTTACTGCCGGCGTTGCATCTGCAGCTCTGGGCACTTGGTTTGGTTGGATGACTGCCGCCATGGATGGTGCCGTGAAAGCGCAGAAGGCGACCAAGGGTTCGTCTATATTTGCCCCCATGTCTGTTGATGGCGTTAACCCGATGAAGTTCGACTGGGGCTACGGCAAGTCTTTGCCTGCGCCAGCGTTTAACTTTGCCAAGTTCGAGTGGTTTGGTGAAGAAGTCGCTGCGCCTGCAGTCAAGCCAAAGCCCGCCGCAAAGGCCAAGCCCAAAGCGGCGACCAAGCCAACTGCGAAGACTGTGGCTGGAGCAAAACCAGCGTCCGCTCCCAAAAAGGTCGCTGAGCCTGCAAAAAGCGGGGCCGAACCAGTCGTCAAAGCAGTTGAACCTGCACCGAAATCTGCGCCCGTACCGGCACCAAAGCCAGCGCCGGTTGCCTCAGTTCCCGCCGCAGACGTAATGCCGGAAGACTTCTCGAAGCCAACAGCCATCGCCAAGCCGGAAAACGTCGATGATCTAAAAATGATCGCTGGTGTTGGTCCAAAACTTGAAAAGGTTCTTAACGATTTGGGTATTTGGACGTTTGCGCAAGTGGCCGGCTGGACACCAAATGAGATCGCCTGGGTTGATGACTATCTTCAGTTCAAGGGTCGTATCGACCGGGATGACTGGTTGGCGCAGGCCGATGCTTTGGCCACCGGTGGTCGCGACGAATATGTAAAGCGTTTCGGGAAAGAACCGCGTTAAGTTTCTTTGGGGTTAGCCCGGGCGCGGCTCGCTTTTCCACAAAATGACAGTATTGTGACACGGCATTCATCCAGTGAGTGCCGTGTTTTTTGTCAATGCTGTGCTGGCGAAGGAGGTTTGATGTCTAAAACGAAAAAGTCCAAGGGCTCTAAGCAGAAAGCGTCAAAATCCGAAAGAGCGTTGAAAAAGCTCAGATCGGGTCTTCAAAATCTGACGGGGTATGAGAGCGTGGTGAGCGGTGCGGCAAGGCCGGCACTTTGGGCCGGTTACGCCTGCGCTCTGGCATCTGTCGACAGCATCGCGCGCGAGGGCAATTCGTCAAAAAAGGTCCAAAAGCGCCACAGGAGAGCGATGAGGGCGATCACCAAATTAGCCAGACACGCCGGCGGTAAAAAGGCGTTGCGGGTTGGCAGCGTGTTGGTCAGCGCAGATGTGCCGGATGAAAATCCACAGTCGTCAGGACCTGCGACCCGGTCCGATGATCAGGCCGCCATCGCACGCTTGATCGGAACGCCCGAGCAGCCGAGCAACGTTGTGCCTCTGAGCGCCGGAAGATCAGCTCTGGGTGTCTCTTCGGCAGCGCCGGGCAGTCTGAAAGAGCCCCTCGACGGCGTAGGCGATAACCTTCAACTCATCGCCGGCGTGGGGCCGAAACTTGAAGAGACACTGCATAGTCTGGGTATCTGGCACTATGAACAAATCGCAGCCTGGGGGTCGGAAGATATCGCTTGGGTTGACGAGCATTTGCGGTTTTCCGGTCGAATCGAACGCGAGCAATGGGTTGCGCAAGCTGTCGCCCTGTCGCGCGGTGGTCGCGAGGAATATGTCAGGGTGTTTGGTAAAGAGCCGCGTTGAGTCTTTCCGCTTTTGCATCTGCGAAGAAAGCGATTGACCGTTTAAACCGGAACGTGTGCCGTAATCGATTGGCGGTGTTGAAGAAAACGGTTTAGACCGAAGCTGGACGCGCAGGGAACAATCACGGCATGGTCGTGCCGAAACCAACAAAATCGCCTGACAAAGTCGATTGGGGCTAAAGATCGACTTGATTATCTGGCCGTGGTTGGCAATAGCGACCCTGCACGTGATCGGGTGTTGCGTTCGGGCGAAACGTCCGAACGGTCATGTAATGTGCGTCGGCGCCCGTGATTGACAGTGGAACAGAACAAACATGGCGACGATCAAAGTAGACGGAAACGAGATCGAGGTCCCCGACCACTATACGATCCTTCAAGCATGCGAAGAAGCGGGAGCAGAGATCCCACGTTTTTGTTTCCACGAGCGCCTGTCGATCGCCGGTAACTGCCGCATGTGTCTCGTCGAGGTCAAAGGCGGCCCGCCCAAACCGGCTGCATCCTGTGCGATGGGCGTGAAAGACTTGCGCCCCGGCCCGGAAGGTCAGCCGCCGGAAGTGTTCACCAACACGCCGATGGTCAAAAAGGCACGGGAAGGTGTGATGGAGTTTTTGCTCATTAATCACCCGCTCGACTGCCCGATTTGTGATCAGGGCGGTGAGTGCGATCTGCAAGACCAGGCCATGGCCTACGGCATAGATTCATCGCGTTACCAGGAAAACAAGCGCGCGGTTGAAGACAAATATATCGGCCCGCTGGTCAAAACGATCATGACCCGCTGCATCCACTGTACGCGCTGCGTCCGCTTCACGACAGAGGTGGCCGGTATTTCTGAGTTGGGGCTGATCGGTCGCGGCGAAGACGCCGAAATTACCACCTATCTCGAAGAGGCCATGTCTTCGGAACTACAGGGCAATGTGATCGATCTTTGCCCTGTGGGCGCATTGACATCGCGTCCTTATGCCTTTCAGGCGCGGCCTTGGGAGCTGACGAAGACTGAAAGCATCGATGTGATGGATGCGGTTGGTTCGGCGATACGTGTTGATACGCGGGGCCGGGAAGTCATGCGGATCATGCCGCGCGTCAATGAAGATGTTAATGAGGAGTGGATCTCCGACAAAACCCGTTTCATCTGGGATGGTCTGCGCACACAGCGTTTGGATCGACCCTATGTCAAGGGCGCGGATGGGAAGTTGAAACCCGCCGCTTGGGGCGATGCGTTCCAGGCCGTGAAAGCAGCGCTTGATGGTGTTGCAAGCAAAAATATTGGCGCGATCGCCGGTGACTTGGCCGGCACTGAGGAGATGTTTGCGCTCAAGCAATTGTTGGAAAAACTCGGTTCTACCCATGTGGATTGCCGTCAGGATGGCGCAAAGCTTGATCCGTCGCTGGGTCGCAGTTCCTACATTTTCAATCCGTCCATAAACGGGATTGATGAGGCCGACGCCATTTTGATTGTCGGCGCCAATCCGCGTTTTGAGGCTTCAGTCCTGAACGCGCGTATCCGCCGCGCTTGGCGTGCGGCTCCCGTTGCCATTGGCGTGATTGGCGATGATCTCGGCGATTTACGCTACGACTATGATTATTTGGGCGCTGGTCCCGCGACGCTGACGGAAGTTGTGGATGGCAAATCCAAGTTTGCCGCGAAGCTGAAAAAAGCCAAAAAGCCGATGATCATCATCGGGCAGGGCGCATTGTCCCGAAATGATGGACAAGCCGTGCTGGCCACAGCTGCGAAAATTGCGACGACCTACGGCGCTGTTTCCAACGACTGGATCGGTTTTGCCATCCTGCACACTGCCGCATCACGCGTGGGTGGCTTGGATATTGGCTTTGTGCCGGGCGCAGACAGCATGGACGCCGCTAAGATGGTAACCGATGCTGATGTCCTGTTGCTGCTTGGCGCCGATGAATTGCCGCTCGATCAGCGCAAGACTGGTGCGAAGACCATCTACATCGGGACGCATGGTGACGTGGGCGCACATCACGCCGACATTATTTTGCCGGCGAGCACCTACACTGAAAAATCAGCCACATACGTCAACACCGAAGGGCGCGTTCAGATGACACAGCGCGCCGCTTTCGCGCCGGGCGAGGCCAAGGAAGATTGGGCCATCATCCGCGCGCTATCCGACGTTGTCGGCCAAAAACTGCCATACGACTCGCTGACAGCTTTGCGCGCTGCCATGTATGATGCTGTGCCGCATTTGGCTGACCTGGATGAAATCGCAGCAGGCGATACAGGTGATATCGCAGTGCTGGCGGACAAAGCGGGCAAAATGGACAAGGCTGGCTTCCAGTCGCCGGTTTCCGATTTTTACCTGACCAACCCTATTGCCCGTGCATCCAAGGTCATGGCCGAATGTTCGCAACTGGCGAAAGATCGCAAGCTGCCGCAGGCGGCTGAGTAGGAAAGACCGGAACCATGTTTGAAACCATCATTTGGCCCGGCCTCATCATCGTCATTCAGTCTTTGGTGCTTCTTGTGGCGCTGCTGGTCTTTACCGCGTTCATTCTTTATGCCGACCGCAAGATTTGGGCGGCGGTCATGAGCCGTCGCGGACCTAATGTTGTCGGCCCGTTCGGTTTGCTTCAGTCGTTTGCCGACCTTTTGAAATTTGTCATCAAGGAGCCGATCATTCCATCGGGCGCATCGAAAGGGATTTTCCTTTTGGCGCCGCTGATTTCGGCTGTGCTCGCGCTTGCCGCATGGGCTGTGATTCCGGTCAATGAAGGCTGGGCGGTGGCCACGATCAATGTAGGTATCCTTTATGTGTTCGCCATTTCCTCGCTTGAGGTCTATGGGGTGATCATGGCCGGTTGGGCCTCCAACTCAAAATATCCGTTCCTTGGCGCACTGCGTTCTGCAGCGCAGATGGTGTCGTATGAAGTCTCTATCGGCTTTGTGATCGTTACCGTCCTGTTGCTGGTGGGCTCTCTGTCGTTGACCGACATTGTACTGGCCCAAAAAGACGGCATTGGCACTTGGATCGGCCTGCCGAACTCGTTCCTGGATTGGCACTGGCTTGGCCTGTTCCCCATGTTCGTGATCTTTTTCATCTCGGCTTTGGCGGAAACCAACCGCCCGCCATTTGATCTTGTTGAAGCCGAATCCGAGTTGGTCGCCGGCCACATGATCGAATATTCATCGACCCCCTACATGATGTTCATGCTCGGCGAGTATATCGCGATTTTGTTGATGTGTGCGTTGACTGTCATTCTATTCATGGGTGGTTGGCTCCCGCCGTTTGACTTTGCGCCGTTCACTTGGGTGCCGGGCGTCTTCTGGTTCGTGTTCAAGCTTTGCTTGGTCTTCTTCATGTTCTCCATCGTGAAGACAATCGTGCCGCGCTATCGCTATGACCAGCTGATGCGCCTTGGTTGGAAAGTCTTTCTGCCGATTTCACTCTTCATGGTTGTAGCAACCGCGGCATTCCTGAAAATCACGGGTTGGGCATAGAAAATGAGTACCATAGCACAGGCCGCCAAATCGCTTTTGCTCCTTGAGTTCGTCACGGCCTTCGGGCTGGCGATGCGGCGCTTTTTCGCACCCAAGGCGACGCTGAACTACCCGCATGAAAAGGGTAAGCTTTCGCCACGCTTTCGCGGTGAGCATGCGCTGCGCCGCTATCCCAATGGCGAAGAACGCTGCATTGCATGCAAATTATGCGAAGCGATCTGCCCGGCACAGGCCATCACGATCGAAGCCGGGCCGCGTCGCAATGACGGCACACGGCGCACGGTGCGCTACGACATCGACATGGTCAAATGCATCTATTGTGGTTTTTGCCAGGAAGCCTGCCCGGTGGATGCCATTGTTGAGGGCCCGAATTTCGAATTCGCCACCGAGACACGCGAAGAACTTTACTATGACAAGGACAAGCTGCTCGCCAATGGAGACCGTTGGGAGCGGGAGATCGCGCGGAACATCGCACTCGACTCACCCTTTCGGTGAGCGAAAGAAGCACTGGACATTGCGCCGCATCGGGTTATTGCAGCGCAAGCAAAAAAGTGGGTTGAAGCGGTTCAATCCGTACGAAGGGATCGGGAAAAGATGCTGTTGACCGGACTGGGCGCGGCCTTCTTCTACATGTTCGCATTCATTGCCGTCGCAAGTGCTGTGATGGTGGTTGTGTCGCGCAACCCAGTGCATTCGGTGTTGTACCTGATCCTGACTTTCTTTAATGCCGCTGCGCTCTTTCTGCTGACGGGCGCCGAATTCCTCGGCATGATCTTGCTGGTGGTCTATGTTGGTGCTGTTGCGGTGCTATTCCTCTTTGTTGTGATGATGCTCGATGTTGACTTTGCCTCAATGAAACGCGGCATGCTCGACTATGCGCCGATAGGTTTGCTTGTGGGCATTGTGTTGGCGCTTGAAATTCTGATTGTTGTCGGCGGCAATATTCTCACCGTCGAGAAGCCGGACAATGTGGCTCTCCCGACGCCAGACCCGGCAACGCGCGAAAATACCGCTGCGCTCGGTGACATTCTTTACACCGACTTTGTCCTGTTCTTCCAGATCGCCGGCATGGTTTTGCTGGTGGCGATGATCGGCGCGATTGTGCTGACGCTTCGGCCACCCAAACCTGGCGTGAAGCGCCAGGATATGGGGGCTCAAGTGCGCCGCACGCCTGAAGAAGCCATGGAACTTGTCGATGTTGAATCAGGGAAGGGCATTTGACCGTGACCGTGACTATTGCCCACTATCTGACTGTTTCCGGCCTACTTTTTGTCATTGGCATTTTCGGCATTTTCCTGAACCGCAAAAATGTCATTGTCATTTTGATGAGCATTGAACTCATCCTGTTGGCGGTGAACCTCAACTTCATCGCATTCTCAGCGCACCTACAGGATCTGGTCGGGCAGGTTTTTGCGCTGTTTGTGTTGACCGTCGCGGCCGCCGAAGCGGCTATCGGTCTTGCCATCCTAGTAGTCTTCTACCGCAACCGTGGTTCCATCGCGGTCGAAGACGTCAACATGATGAAAGGCTGATCGGGGTCTAGCACATGTATCATTTGATCGTATTTCTCCCGCTTTTGGGTGCGCTGATTGCCGGGTTCGGCGGCCGCCACATCGGCGCCAAAGCGTGCGAGTACATCACGTCCGGCTTTTTGGTCATCGCTGCGATCCTGTCTTGGGTGGCATTCTTCCAGGTCGGCTATTCCGATGTTGAACCACGCACGGTGGAAGTACTGCGCTGGATCCAGTCGGGCAATCTGGATGTGTCGTGGGCATTCCGCATCGACACGCTCACAGTTGTCATGCTCGTGGTGGTCAACACTGTCTCGGCATTGGTGCACATTTATTCCATAGGATACATGCATCACGATCCACACCGTCCGCGGTTTTTTGCCTACCTGTCGTTCTTCACCTTTTCCATGTTGATGCTGGTGACGTCCGACAATCTTGTTCAGATGTTCTTTGGCTGGGAAGGTGTGGGCGTCGCCTCCTATTTGCTGATTGGTTTCTGGTACAAAAAACCGTCGGCGAACAACGCCGCCATGAAAGCTTTCATCGTCAACCGGGTCGGTGACTTTGGCTACGCGCTCGGTATTTTCGGCGTCTTTGTGCTTTTTGGCTCGGTGAATTTCGATACAATTTTCGCCAATGCCGCCCAGTTCGCGCCGGTCGACATGATGCACACAGCAGCAACGTCGGCATCAGAAGGGGCAGCTGTTGTCGCGTCCGGTGCTGCTGAAGAAATCGTCCTGAACTTCTTGGGTTATGACCTAACCCGTGGCGGCGCGCTGACCATTGTCTGTCTCTTACTTTTCATGGGGGCGATGGGTAAATCCGCGCAGTTCCTGCTGCACACATGGCTACCGGACGCGATGGAAGGCCCAACCCCTGTTTCCGCGCTCATTCATGCCGCGACCATGGTGACCGCCGGTGTCTTTATGGTGGCGCGCATGTCGCCTATTTTCGAATTGTCAGTCGATGCGCTGACCATTGTCACCATTGTTGGCGCCATAACGGCTTTCTTTGCCGCTACGGTCGGGTTGGTGCAAAACGACATCAAGCGCGTTATCGCCTATTCGACCTGTTCGCAACTCGGTTACATGTTCGTGGCGCTAGGCATCGGCGCTTATGGCGCGGCCATCTTCCACCTGTTCACACACGCTTTTTTCAAGGCACTATTGTTCCTTGGTGCTGGCTCGGTCATCCACGCGGTAAGCGATGAGCAGGATATGCGCAAGATGGGCGGTCTGCGTACGCATATTCCGGCGACCTATTGGATGATGATCATTGGCACAGTCGCGTTGACGGGCCTCGGTATTCCCGGGACCATTATCGGCACCGCCGGTTTCTTCTCCAAAGACGCGATCATAGAAAGCGCCTTTGTGGCAACGAACCCTGCTGCCGGCTTTGCATTCGTCACGCTGGTTGTGGCGGCGCTGTTCACCAGCTTTTATTCATGGCGTCTGATTTTCATGACATTCCATGGGCGGCCCCGCGCCACTGCCGATGTGATGTCTCACATCCATGAATCACCACCGGTAATGCTCATTCCCCTATATGTGCTGGCAGCTGGTGCGCTTTTTGCAGGCGTGGCCTTCCATGAAGCTTTTGTCGGTCATGGCGAACATCACAACGGCTGGTTTAACGAGTTCTTCCGCACAGCGTTGTTTGTCGGCCCGGACAACAAGATCCTCGATACCTTCCACAAAGTGCCTTACTGGGTGAAATGGTCACCAGCCATCGTGATGGCCATTGGCTTTGTCGCAGCTTGGTATATGTACATTCGGCGCCCCGAATTCCCGGCTACCTTGGCGGCGCGGAACATTCACCTGTACAATTTCCTGTTGAACAAGTGGTACATCGACGAACTCTATGATTTTCTTTTCGTCAACCCGGCCAAGCGCCTAGGAACCTTCCTGTGGAAGCGTGGCGACGGATGGTTGATCGACGGATTTGGACCAAACGGTGTCGCCGCACGGGTTGCTGATTTGACGGCGAGGGCCACAAAAATGCAGTCCGGCTTTATCTATCACTACGCCTTCGCGATGATTATTGGTGTTGCAGCGCTTGTCACTTGGATCATGCTTGGAGGATCAATCTGATGGCCGGCGTTCCTATCCTTTCGCTGATCACCTTCCTGCCTCTGGTCGGCTTGTTGGTTCTCCTCTTCATCAACGAAGACAGCGAGATGGGCTTGAAGAACATCCGTATGGTCTCGTTGCTGACCACGGTCTTCACGTTCTTTATTTCACTGTCAATCTGGCTTGGCTTTGATTACTCCAATCCGGGCTTCCAGTTCGTAGAAGAAGCCGAATGGCTTGGCGGCGGGCTGACTTATCGGATGGGCGTCGACGGCATCTCCATGTTGTTCGTCATTCTGACAACGTTTCTCATGCCGTTCTGTATCTTGGCATCGTGGGAAACGATAACAAATCGCGTCAAAGAATACATGATTGCGTTTCTGCTTTTGGAGACACTGGTCATCGGCGTTTTTTGCGCGCTCGACATCGTCCTGTTCTATGTCTTCTTTGAAGCTGGCTTGGTTCCGATGTTCATCATCATCGGCGTATGGGGCGGGGCGCGTCGCGTTTACGCGTCATTCAAATTCTTCCTCTACACGTTGCTCGGCTCCGTATTGATGCTTCTTGCGATCATGGCGATGTATTGGGAAGCCGGGACAACATCGATCCCCGAACTTCTGGCCTATAATTTTCCGGCCGAAATGCAGTTCTGGCTGTGGCTGGCCTTTTTTGCGTCATTTGCCGTCAAGATGCCGATGTGGCCGGTGCATACGTGGCTCCCCGATGCCCACGTGGAAGCGCCAACCGCGGGCTCCGTTATTCTGGCTGGTATCCTGTTGAAGCTCGGCGGCTATGGCTTCATTCGTTTCTCGATTGCCATGTTCCCCCTGGCATCTGCCGATCTGGCTTGGATTGTGTTCCTTCTGTCTGTCATTGCGATCATCTACACATCGCTGGTGGCGATGATGCAAAGCGACATGAAAAAGCTGATCGCCTATTCATCGGTGGCGCATATGGGCTTTGTGACCATGGGTATCTTCGCCGCCAATGCGCAGGGTGTTGAAGGGGCCATCTACCAAATGCTCTCCCATGGCCTGATCTCGGGCGCGCTATTTCTTTGCGTGGGGGTCGTCTATGACCGCTTGCACACGCGTGAAATCGCAGCCTATGGTGGATTGGTGCAAAACATGCCGGCCTATGCGCTTGTACTCATGATTTTCACCATGGCCAATGTGGGTTTGCCGGGCACATCAGGTTTTGTCGGTGAATTTCTAACGCTCATCGGCCTGTTTCAGGTCAACACATGGTTTGCTGTGTTCGCAACGACCGGCGTGATCCTCTCTGCTGGCTATGCGTTGTGGCTTTACCGCCGGATCATCTTCGGTGTTCTGGAAAAGGAAACACTCAAATCCATGATGGATTTGAACCTGCGCGAACGGGCCATGTTGATGACGCTTGCTGTGCTAGTGGTCTATTTTGGTGTCTATCCGGCGCCGGTTCTGGATGTAGTCGGGCCGAGCGTGGCCGCCCTGTTAAACGATTATCAAGCGGCGCTTGAGGCCGCACAGGCGACCAGTCTGGCCGCCACGGTCGAGTGATTGAGACAAAAATGACCCCTGAAGAACTATCATCAAGCCTCATCATTATTGTTCCCGAGCTTATGCTGGCGGTGGGCGCAATGGTACTGTTGATGATCGGTGTCTTCGCCAACAAAGAGCGGGCCAATTCGCTGGTCACATCGCTCACAGTCGCGCTGTTGATTGCGACATTGGCATGGATGGTTCTGTTTGATCAGCGCGGCGAGGCGTTTAACGGCGCCTATGTCCATGATGCGTTCGCCTTCTTCATGAAGGTGCTGACCATCGTCGGCTCCGTGATTGCATTGATCATGTCTGTGGGCTTTGCCCGTGAAGAAAAATTCGACCGTTTCGAGTTCCCCGTTCTGATCGTCCTGTCGACGCTTGGTATGCTGCTGATGATTTCGGCAAACAGCCTGTTGACGCTTTATATGGGCCTGGAACTGCAATCTTTGGCCCTGTACGTCATCGCTGCCATCAACCGCGACAGCGGCCGTTCCACTGAAGCGGGCCTGAAGTATTTCATGCTGGGCGCGCTGTCGTCCGGCATGATGTTGTATGGCATTTCACTCATTTATGGTTTCACGGGCACCATAGACTTTGCTCAGATTGCCACAGCCGTTGCCGGGCAGGACGAAAGGTCGTTGGGACTTTTGTTCGGACTTGTGTTTCTGCTGGCGGGTCTTGCATTCAAGATTTCTGCGGTGCCGTTCCACATGTGGACGCCCGATGTTTATGAGGGCGCGCCGACGCCGGTGACCGCCTTTTTTGCTGCAGCGCCGAAAATGGCGGCCATGGCGATGCTGGTTCGTGTCGTGGTTGACGCTTTTGGACCGGCCACTGCCGATTGGCAACAAATCATCGTCTTTATCGCCATCGCATCGATGCTTCTGGGTTCGGTTGCAGCCATCGGCCAGGGCAATATCAAACGCCTAATGGCTTATTCATCAATCGGACACATGGGTTATGCACTGGTGGGTCTGGCCGCCGGCACGGTTCAGGGCGTTCAGGGCGTGGCGATTTACATGGCCATCTATCTGGTAATGACGCTTGGTACATTTGCCTTCATTCTGGCGATGCGTCGCAAAGATGAGGGCAATGTGGAGCAGATTGATGATCTGGCTGGCTTTGCCAGCAATAACACGTTGATGGCAGCCATCTTAACCGCGTTGATGTTCTCGCTGGCTGGCATTCCACCTTTCGCTGGATTCTGGGCAAAATGGTACGTTTTCTTGGCAGCGGTTGAGGCTGGCCTTTGGCCGCTGGCGATTATCGGTGTGTTGGCATCGGTTATCGGTGCGTTTTACTACCTGCGGATCGTCAAGATCATGTGGTTTGACGAGCCGGTCGGCCGCTTCGTTCCCACAGCCAATGAACTTCGATTGGTCATGGTGGCATCTGGCATATTCGTGATCGGCTATATCATCTTCGGCGCGCCTTTGGCTGTTTACGCGGAAGCGGCCGCGCAGACCTTTTTCTGATAGGTTACGTGCAAAATTTCTCCTTCCATCCATTGCCAATCTTGCCAGGGTGGATGAGTGCGCATGTCGATGCGGTAGGTTCCACCAATGCCGAACTGGCCCTGTTCTTCAGCGCAAAGGGAGCAGCCGCCAACCGACACTGGGTGACGGCAGGTGAACAAACCCTGGGTCGGGCCAGGCGTGAACGCAATTGGGTTTCGCCACCGGGCAATCTTTACGCGTCGCTGTGTCTGGATGTGACGGGTGTCCCAGACGAAAACCTCGCCATTATGCCTTTGGCGATCGGGACAGCTGTCCAAAAATGTGTCGCGGCTTTGACCAGTGGCAATACGCATCTGAAATGGCCAAACGATGTGCTGATTGACAACGCAAAATGTTGCGGCCTGTTGCTTGAACGGCATGTACACGCTGCCAGCGGCGCGTCCGGCCTGATCGTGGGGATTGGGTTAAATGTGGTCAGCCATCCGGCAGACACGCCCTATCCGGCGACGCATCTGAAAGAGCACGGTTATACCGGTGACTTGGTCACGGTATTTTACAATCTGGCCATCAATGCCGACGAGGTCGTTCGGGATTTAGGGTCTCCGGGTTTTGTGTCCAAAGTCCGCCGCCAATGGATCTCGGCCGCGAAAGGGATTGGGGGGCCCATTGCGGTTCATCTTGCCAATGAAACCATGAGCGGCATATTTGATACATTGGATGACCAAGGGCGTTTGCAACTGCGGTTGGCGGACGGCGCGATAAAAACGATCACAGCCGGCGATGTGTTTTTCAACTGATCGCCAATTAAGGAAAATGAATGTCTGAGTTCCTGTTCGCGCCTTTGGGTGGTGTCGGCGAAATCGGTATGAACCTGGCGCTTTATGGCTATGGTCCGGCTGACAAACGCCAATGGCTGATCATTGACTGCGGGGTTACCTTTCCGGGGCCCGATCTGCCCGGGGTCGATCTTGTTCTGCCGGATATTTCGTTTCTTGAACACAACCGCGATAGTCTCGTTGGGATCGTCATTACACACGCCCACGAAGACCATTATGGCGCTTTGCTCGCGCTTTACCCGCGGCTGTCATCCGATGCTTCGCTGCCCGTCTACATGACACCATTTGCGGCGGGCATGCTGGAATCAAAAGCCCAAGGCGAACGTGGTACGGGCATGGTGCCCGTCCAAATTTTTGGTGCGGGTTCGCAATTTTCGCTTGGTCCCTTCGATATTGAAGCTGTCAATGTGACCCATTCCATTCCCGAACCTGTTTCTCTTGCCATTCGGACGCCGCTGGGGACAGCGCTTCACACCGGTGACTGGAAAAACGATCCAGCTCCCGCCATGGGCGGACTGACCGATGCCGATGCCTTTCGTGCGCTTGGTGATAAGGGTTTGCTGGCGCTGATCTGCGATTCAACCAACGCGATGCGCGAGGGAATTTCACCCTCTGAAGTTGATGTTTCAAAAGGTTTGGAGGAAGTGATTTCGAACGCCACGGGTCGTGTCGCAGTCACCACTTTTTCATCCAATGTCGGGCGAATTCGCTCGATCGCATTAGCCGCCCAGGCAGTTGGGCGCCGAACCTTGCTATTGGGCCGATCAATGAAACGGGTTGTCGATGTGGCAACCGAACTTGGATATATGGACGGTGTCGAGGACTTCCTGTCAGAAGATGAGTTCGGCTATATTGCACGTGACAAGGTCGTGGTGATCCTCACCGGATCACAAGGCGAGCCGCGGGCGGCGTTGGCAAAGCTGGGACGGGACGAGATGCGCGATGTGACGCTTACCGCCGGCGACACGGTTGTCTATTCCTCGCGTACGATCCCCGGCAACGAAAAGGCCATCCTTGAAACGAAAAACCGCCTGATTGACATGGGTATCGAGGTGATCGAGGACAGCGACGCGTTGGTTCACGTCTCCGGTCATCCGCGTCGGGCCGAACTGCGCGAAATGTATCAGTGGACGCGACCGAAAATCGGTATTCCCGTCCATGGTGAGGCAGCGCACCTGTCCGCGCATGCCAAATTGATGCGTGAAGGGCAGATCACCGATGTCATGGATGCACGCAATGGTGATTTGGTCAAACTGGCACCGGGTGCGCCTGAGATCATCGGTGACGTGCCACATGGTCAGATTTTCAAAGATGGCAGTGTTATTGGCGACGAGACGCAAACCGGTGTTGCCGAGCGCCGACGATTATCTTTTGCCGGGCATGTTGCGGTATCAATTGTGCTCGACAAGAACTTGGAAATCGCCACAGAGCCGCAGGTCGTGGCAATCGGACTACCGCTCAAGGATGAGCGGGGCGAGGACTTTGAAGATCAGATTTACGAAGCGGTGGTCGGCGCAGTGGAGAGCATGCCGCGCGCCCGGCGCAAGGACTTGGATTTGGTTGAAGACGGCGTATCGCGTGCGGTGCGCGCAAAAGCGCGTGATATGTGGGGCAAAAAGCCGCTGACAACAATTATGGTCGATCGGGTATAGGGAGCGCCATGTTAGGACGTCTTAATCATGTGGCTTTGGCCGTGCCGGATCTTGTGGCAGCCAGTCGCACATATGCTAATTTGCTCGGCGCAAGCGTTTCGGAGCCGCGGCAACTACCCGAACACGGCGTGACCGTGGCGTTTGTCAACGTGGCGAACACCAAGACGGAGTTACTTGAGCCGTTGGGCGAGCAATCGCCGATTGCCGCTTTTTTGGAAAAGAACCCGTCGGGCGGCATGCATCACATGTGCTATGAGGTCGACGACATCATTGCCGCGCGCGACCACCTTATGGAAAAAGGCGCGCGCGTGCTCGGTGACGGCGAACCAAAGATTGGGGCACATGGCAAGCCTGTACTTTTCCTTCACCCCAAAGACTTCGATGGAACGCTCATCGAACTAGAGCAGGTATAATTAGCGATGGGATGGCTTTCCGCCTTTGCAATATATTTCATCATTTGGTGGGTGACCCTCTTCACCGTCCTGCCGCTTGGCGTGCGCAGTCAGGCCGAGGACAGTGATGTCATATTGGGCACCGAATCGGGAGCGCCGATTAATCCGCGCCTCGGTTTGAAGCTGTTGCTGACGACGGGAATAGCGTTTCTGGTCTTTTGCGTCTTTTATTGGCTGACCGTCATTAATGGCTGGGGCGTGATGGATATCCCGAGTATCGTGCCCGACGATCCCGGGGCCTGACCTTACTACTTGAACTACTTGAGCTGCCGATTTTTGAGCGAAAAACCACAAAAAAGAAATGGCAGGATTTGCATCCTGCCATTTCACGACGGGCTGATTTTACTCTCCAACCGCAAAGGAGAGGCGGCCGCCCTAAAGCGCCGCAAAATCAATATCCTCCCAAGACTTTGACCCGTCATGGCGTTATATTGCCTAAACAATCTAACGTCGCCGAAACGTTAGCGCTCTGTCACACTCTTGTCACTATCAATTATGTGCTGCACTGCAAAAAAATGCTTTAATATACGTTGCTTAGACCACATGATTAAAGCGATTGGCCATGCCAATAAGGTGCTTCACTTCCCCATTCAGCCCATTTAAGTGATAGCCATGCTTGGCGGCGAATCTTGCCGCCTCTAACCGGCTTTTGGAAAACCATGCGTCTGTCGAAATTTTTCCTCCCGATTCTAAAAGAGAATCCAAAAGAAGCGGAGATTGTATCGCACCGCTTGATGCTACGCGCGGGTATGATCCGCCAGCAAGCGGCAGGTATTTATGCCTGGTTGCCGCTTGGGAAGAAGGTGCTTGAAAAGATCAACGATATCATCCGCGATGAGCAAAACCGGGCAGGGGCCGTTGAGATCCTGATGCCGACGATCCAGTCCGCCGACTTGTGGCGCGAGAGCGGTCGCTATGATGATTATGGAAAAGAGATGCTGCGCATCGTTGATCGCCATGAGCGTGATCTTCTTTTCGGGCCCACTAACGAAGAAATGGTGACGGATATTTTCCGCTCCTATGTCAAGTCCTACAAGGACCTTCCGCTCAACCTCTACCATATACAATGGAAGTTCCGCGACGAGGTACGCCCGCGCTTTGGCGTGATGCGTGGCCGTGAGTTCTTGATGAAAGACGCCTATTCATTTGATATCAATTATGAGGGCGCGCGCGCTGCCTATAACCGCATGTTTGTTGCTTACCTGCGCACTTTTGAGCGCCTGGGTCTCAAAGCCATCCCGATGCGGGCGGACACGGGCCCCATCGGGGGTGATCTGAGCCACGAGTTTATTATCCTGGCCGACACCGGGGAGTCAGAGGTGTTTTGTGATCGCAGCTACCTCGATATGACGGTGCCGTCGGAGGATTTGGATTTTGACGATCACGCGACAATTGCCGACATGGTGTCCAAATGGACAACACCTTACGCGGCGACCGATGAAATGCACGAAGAGGCCCAGTGGGCTGAACTGCCAGAAGCGTCGCAGCTGTCTGCGCGCGGTATTGAAGTGGGTCACATCTTCCACTTTGGTACGAAATACTCGGAAGCCATGGGCGCCAAAGTGATGGGCCCGGATGGTAAAGAGGTCGCGGTTTCAATGGGCTCCTACGGGATCGGCCCGTCCCGCTTGGTGGCAGGGATTATTGAGGCTTTCCATGATGATGATGGCATCATCTGGCCACAAAGCGTTGCTCCATTCGGCGCCGTGATCATCAATATGAAAACGGGCGATGCCGATTGTGACGATTGGAGCCAGCGGGCCTATGAAGGGCTCGTAAGGGCAGGGGTTGACCCATTGCTTGATGATACCGATCAGCGCGCTGGTGCGAAGTTTGCGACTGCCGATCTAATTGGCGCACCATGGCAATTGGTTGTGGGGCCGCGCGGCGTCAAGAACGGAATGGTTGAAGTGAAAATGCGGGCAACGGGCGAAAAAATGGAACTGTCGCTGGACGACGCGCTAGGCAAAATTGCCGCGGCCTATGGTGACTGATCCGGTGAGTGCAAAAAACACAAGCGCAGAAGCACTTGAGCTGAGCGTCGACACAAACGCTTCTACCGGTGCCGCACCCTTTGGCGCTTACGAACGCATGGTGGCATGGCGCTATCTTAGGCCACGGCGCAAGGAGGCAGCTGTCTCAATCGTCACCATCATCTCCCTTGTCGGTGTAACCCTTGGCGTTGCGGCGCTGATTATCGTTATGGCGGTGATGAACGGATTTCGCGGTGAACTGCTCGATCGGATCCTTGGTCTTAATGGTCATATTTTTATCACGCCGATTGAGCGGCCGCTGGATGATTATGAAGAAGTCGCGAACCGCATCGAGGCGGCGCCCGGTGTCGTCAAGGCGGTTCCGCTGGTGGAAGGTCAGGCGCTGGTGTCGGGTGCTGTAGGCGCCGGCACAGGTGCGCTGGTTCGCGGCATACGGGTCAACGATTTTGAGCGGTTGGGCACGGTTTCCGAAAACATACAGGAAGGCTCTGTGGAACGTTTTCGCGAAGGTGAAGGCGTGGCGATTGGCTTTCGCATGGCTCAAAATCTCGGGTTGATCGCCGGAGATTTGATCACCCTTGTTTCGCCTGAAGGGGACGTGACACCCTTTGGCACAACCCCGCGTGTGAAATCCTACGAAGTTACCGCCGTCTTCGATATGGGCATGTCAGAATATGATTCTTCCATTGTTTTCATGCCTCTGGAGGAAGCCCAACTTTATTTTAACAAGGAAGGTGTTGTGCAACTGATCGAGGTTTTTATCGAAGATCCCGATTCAGTGGACGCGTACCAAGCTGGCATCGAGGAGGCGGCGGCACGGCCACTTTACTCAACCGATTGGCGCCAGAGAAACCGCGCCTTCTTTTCAGCTTTGGTGATTGAGCGAAACGCGATGTTCATGATTTTGTCCATCGTCATCATTGTCGCCTCACTCAACATCATTTCATCATTGATCATGCTAGTGAAGGAGAAGGGCAGGGGTATTGCAATTCTGCGCACAATGGGCGCGCCGCAGTCTGCCATATTACGCATTTTTATCATGGCCGGTACAGGGGTCGGCGTGGTCGGTACCGGTGCCGGCCTGCTGTTGGGGGTGTTGGTGTGCCTGAACATCAAGGGCATCCAACGCCTGATCAATTGGCTCTCCGGCACACAGGTCTGGGATCCGACCGTGCGCTTTCTGACCGATATTCCCGCGCGCATTGATCCTTCGGAAACCGGTGCCGCTGTCGGATTGGCACTGGCGTTGGCCTTATTTGCAGCCATTCTGCCAGCCTTTCGCGCGGCGCGCCTCGATCCGGTCGAAGCGTTGAGGTACGAATAGTGACCGCATCCCTCGTCCTGGACAATATCTACCGCGCTTACTACGAAGCGGACCGCAAATTGGAAGTGTTGCGCGGTGCCTCGATTACGATTGAGCCCGGCGAAATGGTCGCTCTTGTTGCGCCGTCTGGGGCTGGAAAGTCGACGCTGCTGCATACCGCTGGCCTGTTGGAACGTCCAGACAGCGGCGAAGTGGTGCTTGGTGGCGTTGCTTGTGGGGGATTGGACGACGCAAAGCGTACTGCCAGACGCCGTAACGATATCGGCTATGTCTATCAGTTCCACCACTTGCTGCCCGAATTCTCCGCAGTCGAGAACGTTATGATCCCGCAGATGATACGGGGCGTGGGCGTGCGTGAAGCCAACAAGCGTGCACTCGAGTTGCTGGACTATATGCGGATCAAACCACGTGCCGCACACCGGCCGGCTGAACTTTCTGGTGGTGAGCAGCAACGTGTTGCCATTGCCCGCGCGGTAGCAAACGCGCCGCTCGTTTTGCTAGCGGATGAACCCACTGGCAATCTTGACCCTGAAACCTCCTCCTATGTGTTTGACGCGCTGGAAGCTTTGGTTCGTCAGTCTGGTTTGTCGACATTGATTGCCACGCACAATCACGCGTTGGCGTCCAAGATGGATCGTATTGTCACCCTGATAGAAGGGCAATTGGCGCCCATGAAATTGTGACAGGTTAAACGGTTGTTTACCATGCCTAGATGACAAAGTTCTTTTTTTGTTCCGCCTCTTGCAAATGGAACATGACAAGAACATAATGAGATCAGAAACCGAATATGGAGACTGATCCCATGATTGAACTCGTTCGTGACTTCGCCTCTTTCCTGTCTGTAGCCACCTTCGTCATTTCGTTGACTACTTGCCTCAGTTTTCTCGCCTAGGTCTGCTATTCGGGGATTTGGGGTTCCCGGCCGAGCTAGAAGGCCCGGTATGGATTGTCTGGGATAGTGGGGATGAACCAACCGCGGGCTCGACACATGTTGCGGCCCCATTCATCATCTAGCTTTCGCGCTGATTCCGAAGCGCGCTGCTGGAAATGTTGGATATGTCATCTGCCTCGTTCATTCATCTGCGCACTCACAGTGCCTACTCTTTGTTGGAAGGTGCGCTGCCGCTCAAAAAGCTGATCAAGTGGGCCACGGAAAATGACGCGCCTGCCATCGCCATCACCGATACCAACAACCTGTTTGGCGCCTTGGAGTTTGCGGTCAAAGCGTCTGGCGATGGCATTCAGCCCATCATTGGCTGCCAGTTGGCGATAGAATTTACAACTTCTGACAGTGGCGGTGCCAGCAAAAGCAGTAAAAGAACATCGTCGCCGATCTTGTTGATTGCAGCGACTGAGGCCGGATACGCCAACATCGTCGAACTGGTGAGCCAGTCCTATCTGCAGCCGGTGGACACCGGCGAAACGTTGATTGAAGATGGTTGGCTGGCAGGCAAGACAGAAGGTGTCATTTGCTTGACCGGTGGGCCGGACGGCCCGATCGGCCATGCGATCGCGGACGGAAATATGGCGATCGCAAGTGACAGGCTAAATCGTCTGAAGGCGCTGTTTGATGATCGTCTTTACGTGGAATTGCAGCGTCATGGTACTTACGATCGGCATGTAGAGGCAGAGACCGCCAAGCTCGCCTATCAATTCGACCTGCCGCTCGTTGCCACCAACGATGCCCATTTTCTCAAGAAGAATGACTATGAAGCCCATGACGCGCTGATAGCGATTGCGGATGGGGAAGTGCTTTCCAACGACAATCGGCGGCAATTAACGCCAGACCATTGGCTGAAACCGGCAGCCGACATGGTGGCACTTTATGCCGATATACCCGAAGCGGTTGAGAATACCGTGGAGATTGCCACGCGTTGTTCTTACTACCCTTCGACACGCAAGCCCATTTTGCCGCGTTTCGCCAAAGTTCCCGAAGGCGCGACGGCTGTTCAGGCTGACCAAACCGAATCCGACGAGTTGAAGCGTCAAGCGCTTGAGGGTCTGAACGCACGTCTTGAGATAAATGGATTGGCCGAAGGGCACAGTCGCGAGGACTATGAAAAGCGTCTGGAGCATGAGCTGGCCATCATCGAGAACATGAAATTTCCCGGCTACTTTCTGATCGTCGCCGACTTTATCAAATGGGCAAAAGACCAAGACATTCCGGTAGGGCCTGGCAGGGGATCAGGTGCAGGCTCTCTGGTGGCGTGGTCGCTGACCATTACCGACATTGACCCGCTGCGCTTTTCACTTCTCTTCGAACGTTTTCTCAATCCGGCACGGGTCTCCATGCCGGACTTCGATATCGACTTTTGTCAGGACCGGCGGGGCGAAGTCATTCGCTACGTGCAGGAAAAATATGGCGTCGATCAGGTCGGGCAGATCATCACGTTTGGAACGCTTCAGGCGCGAGCGGTTTTACGCGATGTGGGCCGTGTGTTGGAAATGCCCTATGGGCAGGTCGACCGCCTTTGCAAGCTCGTGCCGAACAACCCTGCCAATCCCACGACGTTAGCAGAGGCCATCAAGGGCGATGAGAAATTTAATGAGGAGCGCGAGCGCGAACCTATCGTCGGTCAACTGCTGGATATGTCGCTCAAGCTGGAAGGCCTGTTCCGTCATGCCTCGACCCACGCAGCGGGCATTGTGATCGGAGATCGACCACTGTCCAAGCTCGTGCCGATGTACCGCGATCCGCGCTCGGATATGCCGGTCACCCAGTTCAATATGAAATGGGTTGAGCAAGCCGGTTTGGTCAAGTTCGACTTTTTGGGTCTCAAGACACTCTCTGTATTGGACGCAGCTGTCAAACTCGTGCGCCGTCGTGGCATCGATCTTGATTTGGCAACGCTCCCGTTCGACGACAAGCCGACCTATGACATGATGGCCCAAGGCAACACCATCGGCATCTTTCAGGTGGAGAGCCCGGGCATGCGTTCAGCCCTTTTGGGGATGAAGCCTGATTGTATCGAGGATGTTATCGCGCTTGTGGCTCTCTACCGCCCAGGCCCGATGGACAATATTCCGACCTACAATGCGCGCAAACACGGCCAGGAGGAAATTGCCTCGATCCATCCTTTGATCGATCACCTCGTCGCAGAGACACAAGGGGTGATCGTCTATCAGGAGCAGGTCATGCAAATTGCGCAGGAACTGGCGGGCTACTCGCTGGGCGAAGCGGACTTGCTACGCCGCGCAATGGGCAAAAAAATCCGCGAGGAAATGGACAAGCAGCGCGTCCGCTTTGTTGATGGATGCAAGGAGCGCGACCTGACCGAAACGCAGGCCAACGGTATCTTCGACCTGTTGGCCAAGTTTGCCGACTACGGGTTCAACAAGTCTCACGCTGCCGCCTATGCTGTCGTTTCCTACCATACCGCCTACTTGAAAGCCCATTATCCGGTTGAGTTCATCGCCGCGTCGATGACCTATGACATGGGCAACACAGATAAGCTGAACGACTATCGCCGCGACGCGCAGCGTCTGGGGATCAGTGTCGAAGCACCTTCGGTGCAAACTTCGTTCCGGCCGTTTGAGGTGGGCGAGAGCAAGATATTTTACGCCCTTGCTGCCATCAAGGGGGTCGGCGAGGCGGCGGTTGACCACATTGTTGAGGTGCGCGGTGATCTTAAATTTGCAAGCTTGGAGGATTTCGCCCAGCGGATTGACGCGCGGGTCGTTAACCGCCGAACCTTGGAGAGCCTGATCAACGCCGGTGCACTGGATTGTTTCGGTCATACCCGAGCTGCCTTGGTAGCAGGTATCGACCGGATTATCGGCCTCTCCCAAAGAACGGCACAGCAGGCTGAAAGCGGTCAGGGCGACATTTTTGGGAGTTCAGCGGCGGTCGAGCCGGAACGCTTGCATCTGCCGCTGACGGAACAATGGACCGAAAACCAAATGCTGATGAAGGAGATGCAGGCCATTGGGTTCTACTTCTCGGCCCACCCACTCGATGCCTATGCGTCGATGCTGGAAAAAATGCGCGTTCAGTCGTGGAACCAATTTTCTGCCAGTATGAAACAGGGCGCACGCGCGGGCCGTTTGGCGGCGACCGTTGTCTCAAAGCGCGTGCGGCGCACGCGTACCGGCTCCAAAATGGCGGTTCTCACCCTGTCCGATGCGACGAGCCAATATGAAGTGGTGATGTATTCCGACCAGCTGGAACAGTATGGTGACATTGCTGAAGCAGGAAAAAACTTTATTTTGACCGTCAGTGTGCGTGAGCGAGATGATGACCAATTGAGCGTGATATTGAATACGCTGACGCCACTTGAGCAACGCGCGGGCGACAGCAGCATTCATTTGCTTCGCATTTTCGTGCGAGATGCGGCCCCGACAACTTCCATTTCCCGCCAACTTCGTAAAGGCGGCTCAAGCCCGGTTTCGCTTGTCGTGATCAAACCCGAAGGGGCAGGTGAAGTTGAAATTGAACTTTCCGGTAATTACACCATCAATCCGCCGATTGCCAAAGCCATCAAGGCAATTGATGGCGTGGTCGATGTCGAGATGGTTTAGCCGGGAACCAGTATTTGAGGGGTTGCTATGAATGCGATTAAAACGGCGCTGATAACCGGTGCATCGCGCGGTATCGGTGAAGCCACGGCACGGCATTTGGCGGCCAACGGCTGGAATGTGGTGCTCGCCGCCCGGTCTTTGTCAGACATTGAACGTATCGTGGCGGAGCTTCGTGAAGCGGGCGGCGAAGCACTCGCAAAGGATTGCGATGTTGCCGATTATGCATCTGCGTCAGCCCTGGTTGATGCGGCAAGGAACCGGTTTGGGGACATTGACCTCGTCGTCAATAATGCAGGCGTAATCAACCCCATAGCGCGTTTGGCAGATTCAAATCCTGAAGAATGGTCATCGGTCGTCGATATCAATTTGAAGGGAGTTTACCACGTTGTTCGCGCGGTGTTGCCTGTCATGCTGCAGACCGGGAGCGGCACCATCATCAACATTTCCTCCGGTGCGGCCAATGCGCCGCTGGAGGGCTGGAGCCATTATTGCGCCACCAAGGCTGCGGTAAAAATGCTTACTGCGATGGTGCACAAGGAATATGGCGACAAAGGCATTCGCTCCGTAGGGCTCTCGCCGGGCACGGTGGCCACCAACATGCAGGTCGACATCAAAGCATCGGGCATCAACCCGGTTTCCCAACTGGATCCTGATGTGCACATCCCGCCGGAATGGGTGGCGAGAGCCATTGCCTGGCTCGCTGGAGCAGGCGCTGATGGCTACCTTGGCACTGACTTTTCTCTCAAGACTGATGAGGGCCGCGCGGCGGTGGGTTTGCCACCGGTTTAGGGGTTCTTTATCGCTCGCCGCACCGCGCCATCCAGCGCTTGCAAAAAGCGCGACCGGTCAGCCTTGGAAAATGGCGCCGGGCCGCCGATGTTTTCACCAACAGCACCCGCGCGCAGATCGGCCATGATCGAGCGTGTGGCCACTTGGGAGCCTATACTGTCATGCGTAAATGGCGTGCCTTTGTTTGATAGCACCTGCGCACCATTTTCCAAGCACCGCTCCGCAAGCAATATGTCAGCGGTGATCACAACACAGCCTGGGTGGGCGTTTTCGGCGATCCAATCATCGGCCGCATCGAAACCGTCGCCCACGCGAACTGTGTAAATGCCGGGCTGATCGGGTGTGCGGATAAAAGAATTGGCGACGATGACGACGGGCACGGAAAGACGTTCGCCCACGCGATAACACTCCTGCTTGACCGGGCAAGCATCAGCATCGATGAGAATGGCCGTCGGCTTACTCACTTTCATCCACCTTGCCGGGTTTGCCTCGATTGCCGGTACCAAATGTATAGCCTGTCTCCACCGCGCGGTCGCCAAATTTGCCCCGAAGCGCGTCGATGGCGTGTTCCGCTTTGGCGCGCTTGACGGAACCGACATCCACCAGATCATCGGGATCGGCACGATCGGGGTCGTCGAAATCCGAAACACCCACGCCAAGTAACCTGAAGGCTGTGCCGTCGGCCTCTTTTTCCAAAAGCGGCAAGGCGGTTCGGAAGATACGGTCAGCCAATTGCGTGGGGTCGCTGAGCGCGCGGTTGCGTGTGCGGGATTTAAAGTCACCCGTTTTGAGTTTCAACACCACCGTACGCCCCGCCAGTTCCTTTGCTTTTAACCGTTCCGACACTTTTTCACTCAAGGCCCGCAACACGGGCACCAGTTTCCCCAAGTCGCTATAGTCTTCATTGAATGTTGTCTCATGGCTGATGCTTTTGGCGCCGGTACGTGGTGTCACTGAACGATCATCCATGCCGCGTGACAGGCGATATAGACGTCGCCCCATAACGCCATAACGTTTCATCAAATCGGTCTCTTCAATCGTCTGAAGCTGGCCAATTGTACGGATATTGTCCTGTTCGAGGGAAGCTGCAAAAGCCTTGCCAACGCCCCATATCATCGTCACGGGTTTGTTGGCCAAAAACGAAAGTGCTTCCGCCTGGCCGATGACAGAAAATCCCCTTGGCTTTTCAAAGTCTGACGCGATTTTGGCCAGAAACTTGCAATACGAGAGCCCAACGGACACGGTGATGCCGATTTCCCTGGCAATTTTGTTGACGAGCTTTGCCAGGGTTCGCGCTGGCGTGTCATGGTGTAGTCTCTGCGTGCCGGAAAGGTCAAGAAAGGCCTCGTCAATCGAAATGGGCTCGACGAGAGGCGTCAGCGATAGCATCTGCTCGCGCACCTGCCGTCCCACCGCCGCATATTTGGCCATGTCCGGTTTGAACACCACGGCATCGGGGCACAGTTTGAGCGCTTTGAACATCGGCATGGCCGAGCGAACGCCATAGGTGCGCGCGACATAGCAGCAAGTGGAAACGACGCCGCGCTGCCCCCCGCCAATGATGACAGGTTGATCGCGAATGTCTGGGTTGTCGCGCTTTTCAACGGCGGCGTAGAACGCATCGCAATCGATGTGGGCGATGGAAAGTTCATCCAACTCGACGTGACGCACCATACGCGGTGCGCCGCATTGGCGGCATCTATTCTCATCGGCCACCGACGGCGTCAGGCAATCACGACAAAAACCTGAAACTGGATGTTGGTAGGTCACCGCTGCAACATAGGGCCTTCTTTTACTTCACACAAAGTCGCCGGGCCCGGGAACCGGGGCACCAGCCAGACGCATGTGGGCCATCTGAACAGTGTCGGGGGCGAGTTCATTTTCTTCGCAAAACCGCATGAGTGTCGGTTCATGGCCCAACAGGAATTCGAGCACGCCAGCCAAAAAACCGGGCTGAGACGCAGCAGCGCGGATGTGATCGGGCTCGATACCCGTTAGAGCCATAAAACGACTGATTTGTTCTCCGTCGGCTGCGATCCATGAAAGCGCCGCAGTGGCGATTGCGTCATCATGCGGCGTTGGACTTTTGACCATCGGTTTAAGCTTTCGTTGGTGCGCAGGGGTATATCGCTGTTATCGCGCTGGCGTAAACTAGAGGCAAGCGGGTTGATTCGCTCAAGATGGGTTAAACGAGAAAATTCATGTCGACGAAAAAGGTCATGATCGTTGAAGACAATGAGCTGAACATGAAGCTCTTCCGCGACCTTATCGAGGCCAGCGGTTATGATACAGTGCGCACCCAAAATGGTCTGGAAGCCTTGGATTTGGCGCGCATCCATCGTCCTGACCTGATTTTGATGGATATCCAGCTTCCCGAGGTTTCAGGCTTGGAAGTCACCAAATGGCTCAAAGCCGATGATGACCTCCATTCTATCCCTGTCATTGCGGTGACCGCTTTCGCCATGAAGGGTGATGAGGAGCGCATCCGCCAGGGGGGATGTGAAGGCTATATTTCCAAACCGATCTCTGTTCCTAATTTTATTGAAACCATTAAGTCGTATCTTGGCGACTTGTGATCGCCCATCGGCGGTCAGATTTGGCCGGAGATGTTTCGCTCATGACTGCCCGCATACTCGTTGTCGACGATGTAAAAGTGAATGTCGATCTACTGACGTCACGGCTTGAGCGCGACTATTTTGAAGTTTTCTCCGCGTCCAATGGTGCCGAAGCGCTGTCTATCCTCGACAATGAACCCATCGACCTGATGTTGCTGGACATCATGATGCCTGGCATTGACGGTTTTGAAGTGTGTCAACGTGTGAAGGGAAATCCGGCGCTCGCGCATATTCCCATCGTGATGGTGACGGCCCTTGATCAAATGGAAGATCGGGTGAGGGGCCTTGAGGCGGGCGCCGACGACTTCCTGACCAAGCCGGTCAACGAGATGCAATTGATGTCGCGCGTGAAAAGTCTCGTACGCCTCAAGATGCTGACCGATGAATTGCGTTTACGTGCCAACACCACGAGGGATATCGCGTTACGTGAGTTACTGGGAAACAAGGGTGACGCAGCAAACCAGCTACCTCATGTGCTGATCGTCGACCATCGCACGCCATCCGCAGACCGGTTCATGTCCGCCATGCGCGGTCATGCCCACGCCGAACATGTCAAGCAAGCCCGCGAAGCACTGACGATGGCCGCACAAGGCAATCATGATTGTATTATCGTCGCTGCGGAACTGCCCGATTACGATCCGCTCAGGTTTGTCAGCCAGGTGCGTTCCAACAATCACACGCGCTTTCTGCCCATCGTCCTGTCGGTCGACACAGAAGACAATGCCCTGATCGCCAGAGCGTTGGAGCTTGGCGTCAACGACTATATGGTCCGCCCTGTCGATCCCAATGAGTTTCTGGCACGCCTTAACACGCAGATCCGGCGCAAGCGCTATCATGACGGATTGCGAGCGAACTTGGCGGAGTCTATTGAACTGGCCGTCACCGATGGGCTGACGGGTCTGCACAATCGCCGTTATCTCGATACACATTTGACAACGCTGGTTGAGCGCGCAGTGAACCGTGAACGGGCTCTGTCGCTTTTGATTACCGATATCGACCATTTCAAACAGGTGAACGACACCTATGGTCACGAAGCGGGCGATGACGTTCTGCGCGAGTTTGCGCGCCGCCTGCGCGCCAGCGTCCGCGGTATTGATCTGGCCTGTCGCTATGGCGGTGAGGAATTTGTGATCGTCATGCCGGACACTTCGGCTATTCTGGCGCAAGATGTTGCGGAGCGTCTGCGGGAAGGCGTGGCGGACGCGCCGTTTAAGCTAAACGATGGCCGCACGATTGAGTTAACGACAAGCATCGGCGTTGCCACGTTGGCTAAGAAAGACGGAACCGACCCGGCTTCAATTCTTCGCAAAGCAGATCAAGCGCTATATGCCGCAAAAGAGGCTGGCCGAAACCAGGTCATCGCAGACGCCGCATAAAAAACGCCGCAGTGTTTCCACAGCGGCGTTCAAAAGCGATAAAACCAAGCTTACTTGATTTTTGTCTCTTTGAATTCGACGTGCTTACGCGCGATCGGATCATATTTTGTTTTGACCATTTTTTCGGTCATGGTGCGGCTGTTTTTCTTCGTAACGTAGAAAAAGCCGGTGTCTGCAGTGGACTGCAGCTTGATTTTGATTGTTGTTGCCTTGGCCATGGCGCTCACTCAGCTTGAAAAAGAAAAGGGCGCGGGTTGGCCGCGCCTCGATCTCCGCTTGAATAAGGATCAGCGCGCGAATGTCAAGCGTCAGTCATATTCTACGACCGCTTTGCCATGGCGAAAGCGATAACAGGGCACCGGCAGCGCGACATTCTCAAGGGTCGGCGCGAGTGCCAGACGTTTTTCCACTTCATCAAGAACAAGGTTCGTGATGCGATGGATCATGTCCGGTTCAATGTCGCGGCGCGCAAACCAGTCGATGGGATCGAGCTCATTGTCCAGCGGTAAAATGGTGTGCTTTGGGCCATAGTCTTCGGCGACGAGCGCTGCAAAAAAGCGCGTGTCATACCGCTTGATATGGCCAGGTGGCGTGATCGCGCGTGCCACATAATTAAGTCTCATATTCTCAGGTGCTGTCAGGCCGGTTTCCTCTGTCAGTTCCCGCAATGCACAGGCCGCCAGGGGCTGCCCGAGTGTGCCCAACTTTTCCTCGCTTATGGCATGTCGAGCCCTTTTGGCTCGGTCTTGACGCTCTAGGCGACCACCGGGAAAGACAAAGTAGCCGGGAAGGAAAGCGAGCGTATCAGCCCTTTTGCCCATCAGGAAGCTTGGGCCGATCGGCAATCGTTTGATCAGTATGATGCTTGCAGCCGGTTGGGGCCGCATGTTTTTGTGCCTTGTCCCTTTGTGGCGGGGATCAAAGTCGACCGCTGTGTTTTTACTCATGATCCGTAAATTCGGACACGGTCGGATCAGCTGTAAAGGCTTTTTCACCGCCAAACCCGTGCATCCGGTTTGCCCATTGAAGGCCAATGACAGCGCCCTTGAGCGGGCGCATCAGCAAAAGGGCCATCAAAACCGTTGCTGGCCCCCAAACCGCCAAATGCAGCCAGGGGTTCCAGTCAGTGAATTGCATGACGATTAGCATGGCGCCCACAATCACATGGCCCACGATAAAAATGTTCAGGTAAGGGGGCAGGTCATCGGCGCGATGATGTGCAATGTGCTCGCGGCAATTGTCGCAATGATCAACGGTCGCGACAAAGCCACTAAAAAGCTTTCCCGAACCACAAGCCGGGCACTTGCCACCCCATCCTCGCGCCATTGAACGCCACAGCGGCCTTTTTGCCTGTTCAACTGCGCCAAAAATCTGAGCGTCTGTCAATTTACCGTCGCTTTCGAGTTCGTCCCGCCCCTTTGCGGGCATAGGCCCGCCGGGCGCCTTTAGCGCTGCGTCGGGCCTTGTGTCGAGATGTTATGCCTGTGCCAAAGTCGCGCGGCTCTGAAATCATCTCAAACCGCATGGAGCCTGCAAGCACCTGTATACTGCCGATTTTGACGACAACAGGGTCGCCCAAGCGATAGCCCTGACCCGAAACTTCACCAACCATCGCATGAAGCCCCTCATCATGGCGGAAATATTCATCCCCCAAAGTCGCCGCGGGCACAAAACCATCTGCGCCAAACTGTTCGATGGTCACAAACAGGCCACCACCTGAAAGGCCTGTCACGCGCCCGTCAAACTCGTCGCCCACACGTGTGTGGAGATGTTCAGCAATCAAACGGTCGACCGTATCGCGTTCGGCATTGACGGCACGCCGTTCCGAAGTCGATATCAGTCCTGCGATTTCGCGCAACTCATCCAGACCCAAATCCGGCAGGCCGTCACCTTGCGAACCGAGTTTCATCGCATTGATGAGTGCGCGGTGGACAATCAAGTCAGCGTAACGTCGAATAGGTGAGGTGAAATGTGCATAGCGCTGCAGATTGAGCCCAAAATGCCCATAATTGTCGGGTGCATATTCCGCTTGGCTTTGTGATCTTAACACCACCGCATTGACCAGTGGCGCATGATCCGTACCCGAGACTTTGCCCAAAATGGCATTGAAAACCGACGGGCGAAGCTGGGCACCACGAGCGAGCGGGATTTCCAGCGTACGCAGAAACTCGCGCAGCGCCTCCTGTTTGGCGAGTGCCGGCGAATCATGGACGCGATAGATCAACAACTGTCGGGCTCTTTCCAGCGTCTCCGCCGCCGACACATTGGCCTGGATCATCATTTCTTCGATCAGCTTGTGTGCATCAAGGCGAGGAGGAACGACAACGCGCTCAACGGTGCCATCTTCATTGAGGAGGATTTTGCGTTCCGGCAAATCCAGTTCCAGCGGCTCTCGATCTTGTCGACCCTTCAGCATGCACCGGTAGGCTGCCCAAAGTGGTTTCAGTACGTTGTCCAGCAGATCGTCGGCACGACCTTCCGGCGCGCCATCTATCGCCGCCTGCGCTTCCTCATAGGCAAGTTTGGCGTGACTGCGCATCAAGATGCGGTGAAAGCTGTGTCGAATTTTGGTGCCTTGAGTGTCAAACACCATGCGCACCGCCATGGCAGGCCGGTCTGCATCTTCTCGTAATGAGCAAAGGTCATTGGAGATGCGCTCGGGCAACATCGGCACGACGCGGTCTGGAAAATAGACTGAATTACCACGTTTGAGCGCTTCACGATCCATGGCCGACCCTGGGCGTATGTAATGCGCCACGTCGGCAATGGCGACGGTGACAACATGGCCGCCAGGATTGTCCGGAGCTTCATCCGGTTCGGCAAAAATCGCATCATCATGATCTTTCGCCGTCGCCGGATCGATCGTGATGAGCGGGACATCGCGCCAATCCTCATGGCCTTGATCAGTTTTGTTCAAGGGCTGTTTCAGCTCGGCTTCTGCGGTCACCTCTTCGGGAAAGATATGCGGAATGCCGTGGGCGTGTATCGCGATCATCGACACTGCTTTTTCAGACGAAAGCGACCCGATGACATTTTCCACCTTGGCATGGGCAAGGCCATACCGGCCGTGTTTGACGATGCTGATCTCGACCAAGTCACCAGGTTTCGCGTCGCCCAAACCATCGCGGGAAACCGTCAATTCGTCTTGCTTGCGCTCGGTCGGCTCGATCCGGTATCCGTCGCTGGCGCGCCGTACGACGCCCAAAATGGCCTGTTTTCGTTTCTCCAGCCGTTTGATGACTTTGCCTGCATAGCGGCCATCATCACCCATGGGGCCGATGCGCGTTAATACACGGTCGCCTACGCCTGGAATGACCAGCTTGGCTGACGGTTTCTTTGGCATGGAAATGGTGATGATGGGGGTAGGGCCGTTTTCGACCTCATCCCATTCGATTGGTCTTGCAATCAGCCCGCCGTCACTGTCCCGGCCAGTGATACTTAAGACAGCCACCGGCGGCAGTGCACCGGGTTCCGCAAAACGCTTGCCGCGACGTTGAAAAACCCCGTCGGCTTCCAGTTCTTTGAGAAAGTGTTTGAGCGCGACGCGGTCATCGCCCTTCAGGTTAAAGGCTTTTGCAATGTCGCGCTTGGTCGCCAATTGCGGGTTTTCGCGCACGAAGGCCATAATGGTTTCGCGCGAAGGCAGGCCACGTGGCTTGGCCGCCTTAGCCATTTGTTTCAGCTTTTTTCGTCGTCTTTTTCTTCGCCGGAGCCTTCTTTGCGGTTGTTTTTTTGGCGGTAGCCTTCTTCTTGGTTCCCGTTACCTTTTTGCCCGCTTTTTCAGCGCGAGCGGCAATCAGCCCGACGGCAGTGGCAAGGTCCACTGACATGGGGTCGGTACCCTTTGGTATGGTGGCGTTGATTTTGCCATGGTTGACATAAGGGCCGTAGCGACCGTCACGAACCGTGATCGGGCCACCGACTTCCGGATGCTCGCCAAGCTCTTTTAGCGCCGCCGCTGCCTGTCCGCGCCCACGGCCGCCCCCCTTTGCAGCCTTGTCTGCGATGATCGCGACTGCGCGGTTGAGACCAACCGTAAAGACGTCTTCCACCGTTTCCAGATTGGCATAAGTTCCATCATGAAGGACAAACGGGCCATAGCGGCCGATGCCTGCCGAGATCATTTTGTTGGTCTCGGGATGCTCCCCAATATCGCGGGGCAGAGCAAGCAGTGCCAGAGCTTTTTCGTGATCAATGGCCTCCTGCTTCCAGTTTTCGCCTTTGGGCAAGCTTGCCCGTTTGGCCTCCTTGCCTTCGCCGCGCTGCACATATGGCCCAAAGCGTCCTGTTCGCAGGGTAATCTCTTCGTCCGTGAACGGGTCTTTGCCCAGCACCTTCGGGCCGTCGTTCAGGTCTGCGCCGTCACCGTCACCTTCCTGGCCGAGTTGACGCGTAAAGCTGCATTCCGGGTAGTTGGAACAACCCACAAATGAGCCGAATTTACCCAGTTTCAAGCTGAGTTGACCGTTGCCGCATTTCGGGCAGATCCGCGGATCGGACCCGTCTTCCCGCACTGGAAAGACCAATGGCTCAAGTCGCTCATTGAGTGCATCCAGGACATTGGTGATACGAAGCTCTTTGGTCTGGTCAATTTGAGCAGAAAACTCGTTCCAAAAGTCCCGCAGAACGTCTTTCCAAAGCAGTTTGCCGTCCGATATCAGATCCAGCTTTTCTTCAAGGCTGGCGGTAAAGTCGTACTCCACATAGCGTTCGAAAAAATCCTGCAGGAAAGCCGTGACTAACCGGCCTTTGGCCTCCGGGTACAGCGCTCTTTTTTCAAGGCGCACATATTCACGGTCTTTGAGTGTAGACAGCGTTGCCGAGTAGGTCGAAGGCCGGCCAAAACCCAACTCTTCCATTTTTTTGATCAGCGACGCTTCGGAGTAACGCGGCGGCGGTTCGGTAAAATGTTGGCCTGCAGTGATTTTTTCGCGCGAAAGCCGGTCCGATTGCGATAATGGCGGCAGTCGCTTGTCGCTATCATCATCCTCTTCGCGTTTTGAATCATCCTTGTGCTCGGTATAAGCGGCCAAAAAACCTTCGAACGTAACAACGGTGCCCGTTGCGCGAAGTCCGGCGGTCTTGCCTTTGCCGACCGCTTCGATCTCGACGGTTGTACGCTCCATTTGCGCCGCTTCCATTTGGCTGCCAATCGCGCGACGCCAAATCAGCTCGTAAAGTTTGAACTGCTCGTCCTCTAGAATGCCCTTCAGCTCTGCTGGTGAACGGGTGAAATCAGTCGGGCGGATCGCTTCATGCGCCTCTTGAGCATTCTTTTGCTTGGATGAATATTCACGCGGCTTGGCCGGTACAAACTGGCTACCGAATTTGGCGCCTATCGCATCGCGCGCGGCAGTGATGGCCTCTTGAGCCATCTGCACGCCATCGGTCCGCATATAGGTGATCAAGCCGGCTGTCTCGCCGCCAAGGTCAACGCCTTCATAAAGGCGTTGTGCAATTTGCATGGTGCGTGCTGGCGCATAGCCCAATTTGCCCGATGCGGCCTGCTGCAAGGTGGACGTGGTGAAAGGGGGCGGTGGATTGCGTTTGACGGGCTTGGCCTCGACCGACGTCACCTTGAAGTCAGCGCTTTCAAGCATCGCTCTGATGACATCGGCTTGTTCGCCGTTGGAGACCGACATTTTGCCGATTTTTTCGCCGTCGAACGCAGACAGTTTTGCTTCGATAGTTGAACCATCGCTCGTCTTTAACGTGGCGATGACGGACCAATATTCTTCCGGTTTGAAATTCTCAATTTCAACTTCTCGGTCACAGACCAGACGAAGAGTGACAGATTGCACACGTCCGGCAGATCGCGCACCGGGCAATTTGCGCCAAAGAACCGGTGAAAGGGTAAAGCCAACCAGATAGTCCAATGCCCGCCGAGCAAGGTACGCATCAACCAGCGGCGCGTCGATGTCGCGCGGATCAGCAATGGCGTCTGTGACGGCCTTTTTGGTGATCGCGTTGAACACAACACGTTTGACCGGCTTGTCCTTGATCGCTTTTTTCTTTTGCAGAACTTCCAGCACGTGCCAGGAAATCGCCTCGCCCTCACGGTCGGGGTCGGTCGCCAGGATCAGGCCATCGGCGTCCTTTACCGCGCTGGCAATCTCGTTGAGGCGCTTGTTGGAGGCCGTGTCCACTTGCCATGACATGGCAAAATCTTCATCGGGTCTGACCGAGCCGTCTTTGGCCGGCAAATCACGCACATGTCCAAAGGATGCGAGCACCTTGTAGTTTCGACCCAGATATTTGTTGATTGTTTTCGCCTTGGCAGGCGACTCAACGACAACGACTTCCATGAAATTCCATATCCATTGCGGTTAAATATGCCGCTTCAGCGCCGACACATGGCGGCCCGACGCTATCAGGTCAAGGGTAGTCCACATTCTTGCGTCTATTGTATGCGGCAAAACGCACGGCCGTTTCTCCCGTTTAAGTAAAGATGTTACTTGATATACAACCCTGAGATGTTACGTAAGTGGCAGGGCGGTCAAACTGAGCATCTACGAGGGCACATGATGCAACGCAATGACATTAGAAAAATGCGCATGGAAAGGTTACGTTACATCCAATCCATGTTAGGCGAAATGCGTACCATGGCGGAAGCTGAACGATACGACATGCTGACCTATCTTATTGAAATGGCTTATGTTGAGGCAAGCGACATAGCCCGTGGACAGCGCCCGGATCGTACCACTAAGCCAAAGCATCTAAATCAAAGAAACGCGGTTGCCTGAGTGGCGCTCAATGCGGCCGGCCAGGTCGAGTTCGAGAATCACCAGAAAAACCTCTGAGGGCTTGGCGCCCGTTTGAGCGATGACATCGTCCATATCGGTGGGTGTTGGGCCCAAAAGGGACAGTATTTCATCTCGTACGCTTTCCGGTGGTGGTAAAGTAAATGTATCATCGGGTTCCAAAAGTGATGCTTGCACGTGGGTGCCATCGCCTTGGTTTATGGTCGGATTGATAGCCTCCAGAACGTCCTCTGCGCTCGCCACAAGCGTCGCGCCGTCGCGTATCAACCCGTTTGTGCCCGCAGCGCGAGGGTCCAAGGGCGATCCGGGCACGGCGAACACTTGGCGGCCCATCTCTCCGGCCAGCCGCGCAGTGATCAGTGAGCCGGAGCGGGTCGCCGCCTCGACCACAATCAGTCCGATGGACAGCCCGGCGATGATCCGGTTGCGTTTGGGGAATTCGCGGGCGCGAGGCTCGAGGCCAAAGGGCTGTTCCGTAATGGAGCACCCGGTTCCGTCTTCTTCGATTTGCCGCAAGAGGTCGAGGTTTTCCGGTGGATAGGGGCGGTCGATTCCGCCGGCCAGCACTGCCACTGTGCCCCGCGCAAGCGCGGCGTCATGAGCAGCGCGGTCGATGCCGCGCGCCAGTCCCGACGTAATCGCAAACCCCGCATTGCCCAGATCAGAGGCCAATTTGGTGGCCATTTTGATGCCCACCATCGACGCATTGCGCGAACCGACGATACCGACGGCCGGATGGGTGAAGACGCGGCTGTTGCCGCGAATGGTGATCATGGGTGGCGCGTGTTCCATCTGTCTGAGCAAAGGCGGATATGTCGGCTCGCCGATGCCGACAATACGCGCACCGTGGCGTGAAACCGCTTCAAGCTCCGCCTCCGCTTCGGCCAGCGTCGCAATACGGACCTTTGACAGCCTTCCGCCGCGCTTGGCCAATTCCGGCAGCATCTCAATGGCCACGTGTGCTGAGCCGCAATGATTGATGAGATCGCGGAAGGTCGCCGCGCCAACATTCTCTGAGCGGATCAACCGGAGCCACGCTATTCGTTGTTTCTCATCGAGTTCAAACTGCATCGAGCGCGCCGCGCCGTCCGCATCATTCGTGTGCCCCACTTTTTTGCCCCTGCCTGGGCAAAGGCCTGCCCTAGCCTTTTTGCCCGATTTTGCCCTCTGTTCCCGCCCGCAACCTTTCGATGTTAGCGCAGTGTTTCCACACTATAAGCGCGAACAGCAAAACATAAAGACCGCCAATCTCATACTCACCTACATAGAATAGGGCGATTGTGGCGAACGCCGAACCCATTAACGCCGCCAACGATGAATAACGGCTTATGATTGCGACCAAAATCCAGGTAACCGCAAATGGAACCAGTATGTGCCAGGAAAAGCCCAGCGAAATACCGGCAAACGTCGCCACACCCTTGCCGCCGTTAAACTTGAGCCATACCGGATAAAGATGGCCGAGAAAGGCAAAAAGGCCCGCTGCAAGGCTCGCTTCAAGCGAGAAATGTTTTGCGATGATGACCGGTATCATGCCTTTGATCGCATCTAAGAGCAGCGTCAGTGCTGCGAGCCATTTGTTGCCCGTGCGCAGCACGTTGGTTGCGCCAATGTTGCCGGAACCGATGTTGCGAATGTCGCCAAGTCCTGCCGCGTGCGTCAGCAGCAATCCGAATGGAATTGAACCGGCAAGATACCCACCGATTGCAAAGATGATGATTTGAACGACGCTGTTGTCCATCAAACGCTCTCTACAAGCCGGAACAATTCGCGGCCTGCCACATAGGTTGCCTGCACTTGTCCTGTAAAGCGCGCTCCGTCAAATGCCGTGTTCTTGGATTTTGACTTGAGCGTGGCCGGATCAAGGACCCAGGGCTTTTCCAGGTCGACAACGGCAAAGTCAGCCGGTCGGCCGGGCTGGAGTGTTCCTGAATCAAGTTTCAAGCGCTTGGCCGGTTTAAAGGTTAAGGCTCCAATGATTGTCTTTAATGGAACCGATCCATCATGGTGCAGGCGAAGTGCCGCGCTCAAAAGTGTCTCCAAACCCACAGCGCCGTCTTTTGCTTCCGCAAAAGGGAGGCGCTTTGTATCAACATCTTGGGGATCATGATCACTGACAATCACATCGAGCGTTCCGTCTTTCAAGGCTTCGATCATCGACTGTCGGTCGTCCTCCGAGCGAAGAGGGGGGGACATCTTAAAAAAGGTCCTGTACTCGCCAATGTCATTCTCGTTCAGCGTCAAATGATGGATCGAAGCGCCAGCGGTTACGTCTAAGCCCTCATCTTTGGCCATTTCGATCGCTGCGGTTGACAGGCCACATGAAATTTTTGCCGTGTGATAGGCCGCACCCGTCAAGCGCGCCAACCGCAGATCTCGTTCCAGCGGCAGAAGCTCGGCCTCTCGCGGGATACCTGGCAAACCGAGCCAAGAAGAAAAAAGCCCTTCATTCATCACGCCATCGGCCACCAGGTCTTGATCAACGGTTTCATGGTCGACGACCGCGCCAAAGTCGCGCGCATAGGTAAGGGCACGTCGCATGACAGCGGCGTTTCGAAGCGTCTGGCGTCCATTGCTGAAAAGAACCGCACCGGCGTCCAACAGATTGCCGATCTCGCTCATTTCCCGGCCCTCCAGTCCCAAGGTCAGCGCAGCGGCGGGCAGAACGCGCACTGTGTCATTGTCGCGCGCCGTGCGCATGATGAACTCAACGAGTGCAACATCGTCGATTACCGGTTTGGTGTCGGGCATCATGACCATCGACGTGACACCGCCGGCAGCCGCTGCACGTCCGGCCGATGCGATGGTTTCACGGTGTTCGCCGCCCGGTTCGTCAATGTGGACCCGAAGGTCGATCAGGCCGGGAATTATGGCCAACCCGCGACAATCGTGGCTTTGCGTGCCGCCGGGAACACCTTGATTGTTTGCGTCAGCGCCACAGGCAACAATCCGTCCATCAGCGATGATCAACGTGCCCAACTCGTCCAGATCGCGCGATGGGTCGATAAGGCGGGCGTTGAAAAAAGCTCTTGGTGCACCGTCGGGTGTCATGATGCGACCCTTTCCGATGCTTCCAGCAGCGCTTCCATGACGGCCATGCGGACAGCAACCCCCATTTCGACCTGCTCTTCAATGACGCTTTGCGGCCCATCGGCAATGTCTGAGGCGATTTCGACACCGCGGTTCATCGGACCGGGATGCATGACAAGACAATCGGGTTTGGCAAGCGCCAGTTTTGCCGCATCAAGGCCGAAGTGACGGAAATATTCGCGCACCGAAGGCACAAAACCGCCCGCCATGCGCTCGCGCTGCAGCCGAAGCATCATGACAACATCGCATTCTTTCAAGCCATCTTCCATGCGATGGAAAACTTGCACACCCATGTCGGCAATGCCTGGTGGCATGAGGGTGGAGGGGCCTATGACACGTACCTGCGCGCCCATTGTATTTAAAAGGACAATGTTGGAACGCGCCACGCGGCTGTGGCGTATGTCGCCGCAAATCGCCACCACCAGGCCGTCAAGGCGCCCTTTGTGGCGCTTGATGGTCAAGGCGTCCAGAAGGGCTTGCGTGGGATGTTCATGCGCCCCGTCGCCGGCATTGACCACTGAACATTCGACTTTCTGTGCGAGCAGTGCACTGGCGCCGGCCGATGAATGTCGAATGATCAGAATATCGGGATGCATCGCGTTCAATGTCATCGCGGTATCGAGAAGGGTTTCGCCTTTTTTGACCGACGATGAAGCGACCGACATGTTCATGACATCTGCGCCCAACCGTTTGCCTGCCAGTTCAAACGAGGCTTGCGTTCGCGTGGATGCCTCAAAGAACAGGTTGATCTGTGTCAGGCCGCGAAAGACGGTGCGTTTCTTCTCGCGTTGACGTGACAGTTCCACCGCCGCATCAGCGCGTTCCAAAAGGTTTTCAATATCGGGGTATTGCAGCCCTTTCAGGCCGATCAAATGGCGTTGCGCAAAAGGCGCAAAGTTGTGGGCATCTGTCATCTCAAGCTGGTCGCTTACGGCCAAAAACCGATCCCCGCAAGGGAGACAGGTCAGCCTCCACCGGAAAAGCGCTCGGTCAGGGTTAAAACGGCGGGGATGGAAAAAAAACGATGTCGCCGTTTGCAGCGTTGCGACTGCGGCGTAGAAAGGGGCGTCTCCGCCAAGCTCCTTTGCCACCACATATCCGTTCATGGCGGTTGGCATGGCCGCGCACAAAGCCATGAAGACAAGTGCATCATCGCCGATACCTACGGCCAGGCCAAGGCTGACGACCAGAATGGGTAGCACGATCAATTTGAGTGCAATGGGCAAAAAGGCAGACAGTTTTGGATGCGCCAAATCATCCAGCAGAAGGCCTGCCCCAACGCCCAAAAGACCCATGCCGAGGGCGGCCCGCGCCAGAAGGTCCAGTGTACCCATGGCAAACTCCGGCAGGGCAAACGGTATGATCTTGAGCAAAATTGCCAAGGCAACGGCCAGCATCAGCGGATTTGTTGCCAGATTTCGCAACAGCGGCGGACGTTTGCCGTCTTTTGTCTCTGACAATGCAATGATGACACTGATGGTCGCCAATTGGATGGGGATAATGATCACCGCCATGATCAGCGCAACCAACGCTACCGCTTCGGGCGAATAGAGCGCATCCGCGATGGCCAGCGCGATAAAGCCGTTCCACCTAACACTCGACTGGAAGATCGAAGAAAATTGCGGCCCGCGCATGCCTTGCGACCTGAAATATGGCCAGCTTGCCAACGTAACCACACCCATAAATGTGAGGGCGACCATGAAGGTTAGGCCAATGGAAAGCGTATCCAACTGTTCAAAATTGGCACGATAAATCGAGGTAAACAGAAGAACCGGATAAAGAACGTAAAAGCCGAGCCGGTTCAATCCTTGCCAAAATCCCCCTTCGAAGAGCGGCAGACGCCGCAGCAAATTGCCCAACAGGATGAGCAGGAAGATGGGCATAATGGATGAGAACACGGCGAGCATAGTAAAACCTTAAAAAAGGGCGGCTAACGCGCCGCGCGCGATCCGTCAAATTGCGTGCCGGCCGTTAACCTTAACAAATGGTTTACGTTGCACTCTCGCCCGCCGTGCAACATCTTTGGCTCAGGGTAGGCAGGGAACAGTTGAACGCAGGCGGAGACCTCATGCGCTATATTTTTTGGTTCTGGCTCGTACCCATGTCGATCATTTGGATCTGGTTCGGCCTTTCCTATTACGACATCAATTTCGGCTTCACGATGCTGTCGCGAGAGGCGCATGATTTTGTTTTCAATGTCTATGCGCATATCACCGGCATTGAACGCGCCGAATTGGTTCGATTGCTGGTCAAAGCCTGCATCGTCGATTCGCTGTTGATTTTCGCGATCTACGGCTTCCGTCGCCGCAAAGATATTCGCGCTTGGTGGTCGGCCCGCAATGCTCGAAAGGACGCGGCAGAAACTCAAGTGTCGCCGTCGCCAGCCGAATAGACACGATCCAGTGCCCCTTGCAGGATAAATGAGGCGGCTGCGCTGTCGATGCGTTGGGCACGCTTGGCGCGGCTGACATCCTGCTCCAGAAGTGACCTCTCTGCTGCAACCGTCGAAAGTCTTTCATCCCAAAATGCGACGGGCAGGGCAATGACACGGCCCAAATTGCGAACAAATGCCCGGGTAGCCTGCGCCCGCGGCCCCTCAGTTCCGTCCATATTGAGCGGAAGCCCGATGACGATCGCACCGCACTTTTCTGTTTCTACGAGTGCACGCAGTTTTTCCGCGTCGACTGTGAATTTTTTACGGATGATGACCGGCCGCGGGGTTGCAAGCGTCAGGTCCGGGTCGGAGACCGCAATGCCGATGGTTTTGGTGCCCAGATCGAGGCCGCAAATGGTTTGGCCCACAGCCAAGACGCTTTTGATCTCAACCACGTCAACAATTCGGGTTGCTTCATTTATGGGGGACAATGTCATCCTGCCTTTGACGTTGTATGCGGGCAACGAGCCCGCTACAGCTCGCCCTTAAGTGAACAGGTAAAGCCATAATGTCCAGCGGCCGCGAATCGATCTTAGCCATCGCTTTTGGGGTGATCATCGGTTTGACCATTGTCGCGATTTTCTTTGATACGCCATTTTCGATGACAGTGCGTGAGAATGCGATCTGGCTATCCAATGCCGCCATGTCGATTTTCAACGGACACAATATCGCTTCACTAGGCGAGAGCGTTCGCAGTTGGGGTATAGGGGGCGCGGTGTTGGTCACACTCCTTTATGCGCTCGGCTCAATGATCGCATTTCCGGCTTCACTTATGACATTCATCTCAGTCTTGGCGTTCGGTTACGGCGCGATTCTTGTGACCGGCATTGGCGCATTTGTCGGGCTGACCGTCTCGTTCTTTATTGGGAGGCACTTCTTTCATCAACATGTAGGCTGGTTTTGCGCGCGCTATCCCGTCACCCGAGGCATCGAAAAAGCGCTGATGAAAAACGGGTTCTGGCTGGTCTTCCTGATGCGTCAGTCGCCCATCGTCCCGTTTGCGGCGCAGAACTACATGTTCGGGATGCTGCAAACCCGGCCGCGGGACTATCTGCTGGCTTCAGGCTTGGGCATTATCCCCGGCACAATCGCCAAAATTCATGTATTTGAAAGCGCAAGCAGCGCTGTTGGCGGGGAGTTATCTCATATTAAGCTCCTCTTTTTGGGCATCGGTATCGCCGCCACTCTTATTGTTATGGCATCCGTCGGCCGCTATGTTCGCCGCGAACTTGCCGCACAAACATCATGAGCAGGTTGCGCCTTGTTCAACGCGCGCCTATAGCCACGCAAAAGATTTGGAGCCATCGTAATGTCTGTTGATACAGCAACGGTAAAGCGGGTTGCGCGTCTGGCGCGCATTGCCGTCACCGATGAAAATGCCGAGCAACTCACAGGTGAACTCAACACAATCCTGGGGTTTGTCGAGCAACTCAACGAGGTTAATGTGGAGGGCGTTGAACCCATGACATCGGTTGTTGCTGTCGATATGAAAAAGCGCATCGATAGCGTCTCCGATGGTAATAAGGCCGCGGATATCACCGCCAATTCCCCTGCGGCGGAAGACGGTTTCTTCTTGGTGCCAAAAGTTGTCGAATAATCAATATTTTATGTGGTTTTCCTAAAGCATGACTGAACTCACATCCCTAACGATCGCCGAAGCGCGTGAAAAGCTGCTGGCCAAAGAAATCACTGCCGTTGAGCTAACCGGCGCCTATCTGGATGCCATCGGCGGCGACGCCGACCCGCTCAATGCCTATGTTGAGGTGACTGCCGACAATGCCCGCCATTGGGCTGCCAAATCGGACGAGAAACTGGCAGGCGGTGAGGCTGGCGCGCTGGAAGGCATTCCGCTTGGGATCAAGGACCTTTATGGTACCGAGGGCTATCACACGCAGGCCTGTTCTCATATTCTCGACGGCTTCAAGCCAAAATATGAATCGACCGTCACTGATAATCTGTGGCGCGATGGTGCGGTGATGCTGGGCAAGCTCAACATGGATGAGTTCGCGATGGGTTCGTCCAATGAGACGTCCTATTACGGTCCGGTCACCAACCCTTGGAAGGCGGAAGGGGATGACACACCGCTGGTGCCCGGTGGTTCTTCGGGCGGTTCGGCAGCAGCGGTCGCTGCGCACCTGTGCGCGGCAGCGACGGCAACCGATACGGGCGGGTCCATTCGCCAACCCGCAGCGCTGACCGGAACAGTCGGTATCAAACCGACCTATGGTCGCTGTTCGCGTTGGGGGATCGCGGCTTTTGCGTCATCGCTTGACCAGGCAGGCCCTATCACAAGGGATGTGCGCGACGCCGCCATCATGATGAATTCAATGGCCAGCGTTGATCCGAAGGATACAACCTCGGTTGATCTGCCTGTGCCGGATTATGAAGCCGCCATTGGCCAATCGGTGAAGGGAATGAAGATTGGTATTCCGGCGGAGTACCGGTTGGATGGCATGCCCGGAGAAATCGACGCGCTGTGGGAAAAAGGCATTGCTTGGCTGAAGGATGCCGGCGCGCAGATTGTCAATATCTCATTGCCGCATACCAAATATGCACTGCCGGCCTATTATATCGTCGCTCCTGCCGAAGCTTCTTCTAACCTGGCGCGTTATGACGGTGTCAAATATGGCTTGCGTGTATCGGGCGATGACATCACGGATATGTATGAAAAGACACGCGCGCAGGGTTTCGGCTCCGAAGTGCAACGTCGCATCATGATCGGGACCTATGTCCTGTCGGCAGGCTACTATGACGCCTATTACCTGCGTGCCCAAAAAGTGCGCACGCTCATCAAGCGGGATTTTGAGACGGTATTTTCTGACGGCGTCGATGCGATTTTGACACCTGCAACACCATCTGCCGCATTCCCGATTGGCGACAAGGACATGGCGGCTGACCCCGTCAAGATGTATTTGAACGACGTCTTTACGGTGACCGTCAACATGGCGGGCTTGCCGGGGATTTCTGTGCCTGCGGGTCTTGATAGCCAAGGTTTGCCGCTCGGGCTTCAGCTGATTGGCAAGCCGTTTGACGAAGAGACGCTGTTCCGCACCGCTAATGTGATCGAGCAGGCGGCAGGCCGCTTCACGGCAACGAAATGGTGGTGATTTTTTCACGCCAGCCAAACACCTGAACCAAGGACATTTCATGTGCGTTCGCTAGCATCGCTGACGATGTCGAGCGAGAGAACGACTATGTGGGTTTTGTTAAAAATCTTCGCGGTGTCGGTCTCGTTGCTCGTTGGCAGTTTGAGCGCAATGGCTGCTGACAAGGCGATTATCGCGATGGACGCTTCCGGCTCCATGTGGGGCCAGTTCGACGGCAAGACGAAAATCGAGATCGCCCGCGAAATACTCGGCAAAGTTCTATCGGGCGTGCCCCTAGGTCTTGCGCTGGGCTTGATTGCTTATGATCATCGGCAAAAGGGTCAATACGCGGACATTGAAGAGATGGTGTCCATCGGAACTGGTCAGCGCACCGAGGTGTCGATGCCGTAAGAAAAGCCGAACCGTCATAAAGACTGGTCCGGCAATGGTTGGGAGAAGTCCTGTTTGGCATGCGGCACCGGGGTTGGCTTTGACATAGGTCAATTCATGAATGCTCAATGATTGGCGCTTGCCGCGTGGCAAGGATGGTGGCAAGAGCGCCGTGGAAATACAACCAACCGCGGAAGATCTATGACCCTCGTCGACACACGTACCCCAGATCCCAAACGCTTCATTCCGGGCGCCACAGGCGACTGGGAAGTTGTCATCGGAATGGAAGTGCACGCGCAGGTAACGTCGGAATCAAAACTGTTCTCAGGCGCTTCGACGTCCTTTGGCGCGGAGCCAAACAATAATGTTTCGCTCGTTGATGCGGCGATGCCTGGCATGCTGCCTGTTATCAATGAAGAGTGCGTGAAACAGGCCGTACGTACCGGCCTTGGTTTGAAGGCTGAGATCAACAAATACTCGATCTTCGACCGGAAGAACTATTTCTATCCGGACCTGCCGCAGGGCTACCAGATATCCCAATTCAAACAGCCCATTGTAGGCGAAGGTAAAGTAATGATCTCGGTAGGCCCCGACAAGAAGGGCAATTACGAGGATGTGGAGATCGGCGTGGAGCGCCTGCATCTTGAACAGGATGCTGGCAAATCCATGCACGACCAGCACCCTACGATGAGTTTTGTCGATCTGAACCGCTCGGGCGTGGCACTGATGGAAATCGTCTCCAAGCCCGATATTCGTTCGTCCGATGAGGCAAAGGCCTATTTGACCAAACTGCGTCAGATCGTGCGTTATTTGGGCACCTGCGATGGCAACATGGATGAGGGGTCCATGCGGGCAGATGTGAACGTTTCCGTACGCAAGCCGGGCGGTGACTTTGGCACGCGTTGCGAGATCAAGAACGTCAACTCGATTCGTTTCGTCGGTCAGGCCATCGAATATGAAGCGCGCCGCCAGATTGCGATTTTGGAAGATGGTGGCTCGATCGATCAGGAAACACGGCTGTTTGACCCGACCAAGGGCGAAACCCGGTCCATGCGGTCCAAGGAAGAAGCGCATGATTATCGCTATTTCCCGGACCCTGATCTGCTGCCGCTGGAATTTGACGATGCCTTCATCGAAGCGCTGGCCAAGGAACTCCCGGAATTGCCTGATGATAAGATCAATCGATTTGTTGAGGCGGGCCTCAGCCCTTATGATGCAAGCGTGTTGGTGGCAGAAAAGTCAACGGCGGACTTTTTTGAACAAGTGGCCGACGGACGCGATGCCAAATTGGCAGCCAATTGGGTGATCAATGATCTGCTGGGCGCGTTAAATAAAGCGGGCCAATCCATTGAAGACACCCCCGTTTCTCCAAAGCAGCTTGGCGGCATCATTGATTTGATCAAGTCCGGCGACATTTCCGGCAAGATAGCCAAGGATCTGTTTGAGATTGTCTGGAGCGAGGGCGGCGACCCGGCGGCCATCGTTGAAGAACGCGGCATGAAGCAGGTCACCGATACTGGCGCGATTGAGGCGGCAGTTGATGAAATTATTGCCGCCAACCCGGCGCAGGTGGAAAAGGCGAAAGACAATCCGAAGCTCGCGGGCTGGTTTGTCGGGCAGGTGATGAAGGCCACCGGCGGTAAGGCGAACCCGCAGGCGGTTCAGGCTCTTGTCAAAACCAAGCTGGATGTGGAAGACTGACTGCAACGCAAATAGGACGATATAGTATTCAGCGATGTGGGTGCGCACCGCTTCTAGCGATGATCTGACCGTCATTTCGGCAATGTTGACCGAGACGTGGCATGACACATACGATTCCATCTATGGTCATGATAAAGTGGCTGAGCTGACCAAAGCTTGGCATTCGGTGGATTCGCTCAAACAACGGCTGACCAAACCGCGCTCAGAGTTCATCGTCACCGATGACGGAGCTGAGATTTCCGGAATGGCCTATGTCAGCCAGACGGATAATGAAACCGCAATGCTGCATCAGCTATATGTGCGCCCGACCCAGCAGGGGCAGGGGCTTGGCGAAAAACTGCTGGTGGAAGCGGAAGCCTGTTTCCCGGACGTGCGCAAGGTTCGCCTTGAAGTGGAAGAAGCCAACACCCGCGCCGTCAAATTCTACGAGACCAACGGTTTCAAGCAGGTCGGCACGACGCCCGATTGCGGCGTGAAAGGTTCAGGCATACCGGCGATCATCATGGAAAAGGTGATTTGGTGATCGGTGCTTGCTTTGACTGACGCCGACTCGAAACCCGACTTTACACAAAGCGAAATTGTAGCCATGGCCTGGGATGATGAGACGTCGTTCGACGCCATTGAGCGCGCGACGGGGATGGCTGAAAAGGACGTCATAAAACTCATGCGTTCCGAGTTGAAGCTTTCCAGTTTCAAACTCTGGCGTGCCCGCGTATCCGGTCGCAAAGCCAAGCACGATGGTCGTATGCGCTGACGTTTACGTCCGGCTTAGCAACAAGCGAACGCCGGCAAATGCGAAGAAACTGCCAAGCAAAAATTGGATCGTTCGGCGCGCATGCGCATAGAGCCGTACCATCGGAGGCGATGAAAAAGCGAGCGCGTAGAGTGCATGCAGGATTACCGACAGGATGAAAGTGCCCACAACGATTACAGCCGCCACCCAGACCGGCGCTTGTGGCGTCAGGCCAAGCGAAATGATCGCGATCCAAACGAGCGCAGCCTTTGGATTTGTCATTTGAATGGTGTAGCCGCGCATGGCATACGCCAAAGCCCCCGTGTTGCTGCTTTCAAGCGCTTTGACCTCAATATCATGCGCTGAAGCGGCTGACCTGAAGGCTTTGTAAGCCAAGTAAAGCAGGTAGGCACCACCAAAGAGTTTTATGATCACAAGCGCATGGGTGTATTGGGTCAACAGTGCAGATAAGCCAATGGCCGTCAGTAAAGCCCAGGTCAGCGATCCGGCTGCGATACCCATGGCCAGCGCCAGCCCCTGCGCACGCCCAACGCTCATGGAGGTGCCCATAACCGCCAAGACGTTCGGTCCCGGGCTCGCAATCCCAACAAGAAAAGCCCCATAAGCAAGCAAAATGCCCGGCAGAAAATTCTGAATCTCACTCATTCGTCGGCTAACCCATTACCCGCACATCAATATTCGATCATCGCATTGCCGGTCGGATCGTAGAGTTGAACCAGCGAACATTCGATCAGAAACTCCCGTTCTTCCATATTGCAGATGGCTTCTGCCGTGGCACGTGCGGCGCTTTCCGAGTGCAGACCGCAAACAATCTCATGCCAGTGGATCCCTTCGCGATGCTGCGCGAAAATGTCGATGGACCAATTGGCCGGATAACACCAATTGGTACGCAAGCAGTCACTTTCCGCTGCGCCGCTTTCCATACATTGCGCCCGAGCGCGCTCAAATGCCACGATCGGATTGGGACCTGTGGCAACGCCACTTCCCTGTTCCGGTGCTTGAACAAATGCAATGCCGACCGGTCCATCCTGCGCTTGGGCGCAAGTGACCGTGAGTAGAAACATGGCGGCGGCGGTTGATATCGTCTGTTTCATGCGTTCCTCTGGTCAACAAGTTTTTGGGATGGTCAACTATGCGTCTTGATCGCGACCTGTGTCTATATTCAAGTTTCATTTCAGCCCTTGCGTATAAAATGACGTGGCTGCATAAGATCACCAAATCGCTCGGTGGTTTCGATGAAAAATTTCCTGCTGCAATTCTTTACATGGTGGAATGGTCAAACACTCGGCACCCGTTTTCACACTTGGCGTTTTGGCGAACGCGTTGGAGAAGATGACCTGGACAACATCTATTATCGCGGCGGGAAAGACATTGACGGCGCAGAGCGACGCTGGGTGATCTTTGCTGACTATGCTGAGGCCTCTGCGGTGCCGCCGGGTTGGCATGGGTGGTTGCATCACCGCGTCGACACGCCGCCGACGGACGAAGATTATAAGCGCCGGGAGTGGGAAATTGATCACTTGCCGAACCTGACCGGCTCATCGGCAGCTTATCGTCCCAAGGGATCGATGCTGCGTCCCGAGAGCCGCCCGCAGGTGACCGGTGATTATGATGCATGGACGCCGGGCGCATGAACCGCTCGCCCTTGACACATTCCCGCCCTTAACAGTTTGTTGACGATGTGGCGGTCACATCCAACGCAAATTTGTATCAGATGATGTGGACCATGATGGGTTGGCGTTTCATTTTGGCACTCACAGTAACCGTTGTTGCAACGCAGTTTGGCGCGGTTTCGAATGCCTATGCAGAGCGTAAGGCAGAGCCGGTAGCGGTCTTTTCCGGTATCGACAAAATCACAGGCCGTATCATCAATTTTGATGTTTATATCAACGAAACGGTCCAGTTCGGCGCTCTGCAGATAACGCCACGCATTTGTTATTCACGTCCGATCAACGAAGACCCCGGGCAAACCGGTTTTGTTGAGGTTGATGAGATCACCCTCGACAAACGCATCCGTCGCATTTTTACCGGTTGGATGTTTGCTGATAGCCCGGGTCTGAATGCCGTTGAACACGCCATTTATGATGTGTGGCTCAAAGGCTGCAGCTCATCATCCGAAGTGCCACCGCCGCAGAACTAGCGTTTGGGCCGAACCCGGTCATCAAAGGCTGCTTCACCGATAAGCGCTTCCTGCAACAGCACTTCATATTGGGCGCGCGGTATGCCGATCGCCCCGAACCGCTCCAGATGATCGGTGGTAAACTGCGTGTCCAGCAGAGTAAATCCGCGTTCGCGCAACCGCTCGACCAAATGGACAAGACAAATTTTGGAGGCATCGGTTGCCCGTGAGAACATGCTCTCGCCAAAGAATGCACGCCCCAAAGAAACCCCATAAAGCCCGCCGACCAGCTCGCCATTTTCGTCCCATGCTTCCACAGAGTGGGCATGGCCAAGCTCATACAATTGAACGCTCAGTTTGCGAATAAGCGGATTGATCCAGGTTTCTTCGCGGCCCGGAGCCGGATCAGCGCATGCGTCAAGTACACGGGGGAAGGCGTAGTTGACAGTAATATGATACGGCTCGCGACGCAGTGTTTTGGCAAGTGAACGCGGCACATGAAAATCATCCAAAGGTATGATACCGCGAATTTCCGGCTCAACCCAAAACACCGTTTGATCGTCAGCGCTCTCGGCCATCGGAAAAAGGCCGATCGAATAGGCTTTTAAAAGAACCTGAGGTGTGATGGCCTGCTGCGGACTGGACTGTTCACGTGTTGCCATGGGCGAGGTACTTCTCCAGCCAATGGATATCATAATCACCATTGGCGATGTCGGGATTATCCACCAAATCACGGAAAAGCGGCAATGTTGAGGAAATGCCGTCGACGACAATTTCATCGAGTGCCCGACGGAGACGCATCATACATTCAACACGATTGCGCCCATGAACGATCAGCTTGCCGATCAGACTGTCATAATAGGGCGGAATTTTGTAACCGGCGTAGACACCCGAATCGACACGTACTCCCAAGCCGCCGGGCGCATGATAATGCGTGATGGTGCCAGGCGACGGAGTGAAGTTTCTCGGATCTTCGGCATTGATCCGGCACTCGATGGCATGACCGTTGAAGGTGATCGCATCCTGCGTGGTCGACAAGCCCAGGCCAGCGGCAACCCGCAGTTGCTCGTGCACCAGATCAATGCCTGTGATGGCCTCAGTCACCGGATGCTCAACCTGCAAACGGGTGTTCATCTCAATGAAGTAAAACTCGCCATTTTCGTATAGGAACTCGATGGTTCCAGCACCGCGATAACCCATATGCGCAACTGCATTGGCGCAAACCATTCCGATTTCTTCGCGCTTGTCAGCATTCAAGGCCGGAGACGTGGCTTCTTCCCAGACTTTCTGGTGTCTGCGCTGCAGGGAGCAATCGCGCTCGCCCAAGTGAATCGCCTTGTCGATACCATCGCCAACAATCTGCACTTCAATGTGCCGGGGCTTGGCCAAATACTTCTCGATATACACCGCATCATTACCAAAAGCGGCGCCCGCTTCGGTGCGCGCCGTGTCGAGCGCCACCGAGAGTTCGGCTTCTGAGTTGGCAACCTTCATGCCGCGGCCTCCGCCACCGGCAGCGGCCTTGATGATGACAGGATAGCCAATATCAGCCGCGATGCGCTTGGCATCATTGGCGTTGGTTACGCCACCATCGGATCCGGGCACGACCGGTATGCCGAACTTTGAGGCGGTCTTTTTGGCTTCAATCTTGTCGCCCATCACCGAGATATGTTCGGCTGTCGGGCCGATGAAGGTGATTTCATGCGCTTCAAGGATTTCTGCAAATTTGGCATTTTCCGACAAAAAACCATAACCGGGGTGGACGGCATCGGCACCGGTAACTTCGCAGGCAGCGACGATCTGATGGATGTTGAGATAGGAATCGCGTGAAGCAGGAGGGCCAATACAAACGCTTTGGTCCGCCAAGCGCACATGCATCGCATCTTCGTCAGCGGTTGAATGAACAGCGACCGTTGAAATGCCAAGCTCTTTACACGCCCGCAAAACACGCAATGCGATTTCACCGCGGTTGGCAATCAGAACCTTGTTGAACATCAGTTTCGTCCCCTCACTCGATCACGAGGAGCGGTTGACCATATTCGACCGGATCACCATCGTCGACGAGGAAAGATGCAACCTTGCCGGACTTTGGCGCCGGAATTTGGTTCATCACTTTCATGGCTTCGATGATCAACAGTGTTTCGCCTTCCTTGACGCTTGATCCGATTTTCACAAACGCATCGGCACCCGGTGCAGGTGCCATATAGACGGTACCCACCATCGGAGCGGGCACCTCATGCCCACTTGCAGATGCCGCGGGTATTTCGGTTGCAACTGTACCAGTAGCAGGCGCAACCAATGGCACCGGAGCGGCGGCAGGGGCAGGCGCTGCTACGGGCGCGCTCGACTGAATATACTGCGCTGGCGCTTCACGCGAGACCCTGATGCGCATATCGCCGCTTTCCACCTCTATCTCGGTAAGGTCGGTTTCTCTGAGAATATGGGCCAACTCGTTGACGGTGGTTGTATCGATCGTGGCGGATTTTTTCACAGACATGTTGCGCTCGTGATCCCGGTCTTATTGTGTTCTTGTCAGGTAGGTATGATGCGCTTGGATCGCCAAATCATATCCGATTGTGCCGAGCCCGGCGATCACGCCGACAGCTACTGCACTAACATAGGAATAGTGGCGAAAAGGTTCTCGCGCGTGAATATTTGAGATATGAACCTCAATAACCCGTGCTTGTGCACCGATAATCGCATCGCGCAACGCGATGGAAGTATGAGTATAGGCACCCGGATTGAAGACTACAGGGGTTTGCGCAGCCCCTGCCTCTTGAAGCGCATCAACCAGCACGCCCTCATGGTTGGACTGCAGGCTTTTAACTTCAAAGCCGAATGAGGTACCCACGGTTGACCAATGCGCTTCCAAATCTTTCAGCGTCTCACGGCCATAGGTCTCCGGTTCCCGCTGTCCAAGCAGGTTCAAATTGGGGCCGTTGAGCACGAGAAGCGGGCGCGCCATAAAACACTTTCGGGGTTCAAATCTTCGCGCGTCAGTAATGCCCAAGGCGAAAAACAGCAAGTGTTTCGCATGATTGCGCCCAGCAAATCAGCATTCGCGACCAAATTGGCTGCTATGCGCGCTTAGTTTGCGGCTCTGGCTTCTGCGATTCGCGCGCGAAGTTCGTCAACGCCGAGTGCGCCGGGAACCAGCGAGTCGCCGATAACGTAGGAAGGTGTGCCGCCAATCCCCAATCCCTCGGCCAATTCATATGTGCGTTGAACCGGGTTGGAAAGTGTCGGGTCCGCCATCACCTCCCGCAGTGCGTCTTCTTCAAGGCCGAGATCAACGGCTATCTGCACCGCAACATCCTCATTTGCCGTGCCGTCAAAGTTCATTAATTGTGTGTGGAAATCACCATATTGAGCTGGCGACATTTTGTTGAAAGCCAGCGCAACTTGGTGTGCCGCAATCGAGTCCGGCCCCAATATCGGGAACTCTTTCAGCACAAACCGCACATTTTCATCGGCCTCAATGATAGCTTGCATGTCTGCCATCGCACGTCGGCAAAAGCCGCAATTATAGTCGAAAAACTCGACCACCGTGACGTCGCCTTGCGGATTGCCCAGCACAGGGTCGGCTGAATCGCGAAACAGGTTTTCGGCCGATGACTGGATAACAGCGATCCGTGCCAACTCTTCCTCTTGCGCCGCGCGCTCCTCCAAAACCTCCTGGACTTCAATGAGAAGCTCGGGGTTCGCCAGCAAATATTCGCGAACAATTTCGCCAATCTCGTCCTTTTCGACTTCATCAAACGCAAATGCGTTGTTTGCGTTCAAGGCGGTTGCAAGAGCAGCCACACTGGCAAGGTGGGCAAAACGAAGTTTTTTCACGGCTAAAAGTTCCTTCCAAATGCGCGGTGCGCGTTATCGCCTTCGGCGTTTAGGTAGCTCAAAACGAGAAATGTCATCGGCGCGCAACCATTGTGGGCTATTTCTTTCGAAACGGCGCTTGGCGCGGGCCGCAAACTGTTTGGCCTCTTTCAGCCGTCCGCTGTGGAAGTGTGCCTCAGCGGTTGCCAGCTCTGCATTGCCCGTTTCGCCGAGGCGGCCATACGCCATCGCCAAATGTTGATAGGCGCGCGCATTGACCGGGTCCATGGCAATGGCCACTTCCAGTTCACCGACTGCGCGGCGCAAGCTACGCTCGTCCCCGGCGAGCACAAGCGCATGGCCCAGCCCGACTTGTATGGTCGGTGCTTCGCCGCGGCTCAATTCAACAGCTTTGGTAAAGGCAGCAACTGCGCCATCCACCTGCTGGGCGCGCAGGAGCATCTCGCCTTTCATCTCATAGAAGTAAGGGTCATTGGGCCGCTTGCGGATCAGCGCGTCCATCTGGGCGACAGCGTCGCGCGGATTGGCATAAAGGTGTGTCGATATCGCCTCGCCATAAAGCGCGCTCAGCGATCCGGCTTTTTCCTTGAAAGTGTTGCGTGTCGCCGCGGCGCCGTAAAGATAAGCCAATATTTTCGCTCGCGCGCGGTCATGGCGCTCCACCAGAGACGGTTTGTCCTTTTTATTAAAGTGGGGGCTGTTTTTGGCCAGGGTTTCCAGCGATGCCAATCGGTCACGGGGAAGGGGATGGCTGATGCGGTAAGGGTCGGGCTGTGTGGCCCGCAGCGCCAACCTTTTTTGAAAGCGTTCAAAAGTTGTCAAAATTCCCTTTGATGACTGACCGGTGTCATTGAGATAATCAATAGCTGAGCGGTCTGCGGCCAATTCTTCCGTGCGCTGATAGGCAAGCAAACCGCGCCGGGCAACTTCGCTGCCGCCTGCCGCCAGGCCAGCCCCGGCACCGGCGGCTTCACCGGCACCCGATGCAGCTGCGGCGATGGCGGCCCCCACACCTATGGCTGCAGTCACGATCGCAATTGTTTGCGCACGGTCGATCTGTTGGCGCAATCGATCTTGGTGACCGCCGGCCAGATGACCGATTTCGTGGGCGATCACGCCAATTAATTCGTTTGGGACCTCTGATTGAACAATAGCGCCCACATTGATGAAGATTTTTCGCCCGGAAACGAATGCGTTAAATGAGCGATCATTGACGAGAACGATATCAATACGGTTTTGGTTGACGCCGGCGGCGCGCATCAAAGGACGCGCATAATCGCGCATCAGTTTTTCGATTTCCGCGTCGCGCACGATTGGCAGGCGACGTGATTGCGCAAATGTGTCGCTGATCTGCACCAATGTGATGACGAGCGTGAATGCTAATGTAATTAGTGCGTTGCGCAATATGAACTGTCCTAGTAAGGCGACGAGCCTTGAAGTGGTAACCGGTTGCCCGCTTTTGAAAAAGCGTCTTTGCATAAAATAGGGCGCTTTTGCGATAAAATAGGTGTGACGATGACCGAGGTATATCCCTCAGCTCGAAGTGTCGTGGAGCCGTTCCATGCCATGGACATTTTGGCGTCTGCCACCAAGCTGGCCGCGCAGGGGACGGACATCATCTCTTTGGCCGTTGGCCAACCGTCTTCTAAACCACCGCAAATCGTGCGTGAGGCTGCCGCCGCAGCAGCCATGAACATAACAACGGGCTACACCAACGCCTTGGGCCGGGATGAATTGCGCCGAGCGATTTCCACCCACTACACCGACGCCTATGGATTGAGCATCTCCCCCGAACGTGTGGCAGTGACCACAGGCTCTTCCGCTGCGTTCTCATTGGCGTTTTTGGCAGCCGCTGAACCGGGCGACCGGGTGGCGATCACTGCGCCGGGTTATCCTGCTTATCGCAATATTGTCAAAGCGTTGTCGCTGGAATGCGTTGAACTTCAAGCGCCCGATGGTGGGTTTGATCTGGATGCATTGGCGGCCGAACATGCGCAAAGACCGATCAAAATACTTCTTTTGGCCAGTCCCGCGAACCCGACCGGGTCGGTTTTGTCGGAAGGTTCTCTGGGCCGGATCGTTTCCTTTTGCCAAACACATGGCATCGTTTTTTTCTCAGATGAAATCTACCACCGCCTCAATCATGTCGGCGATGATGTCTGCGCGCTACGCTTCAGCGATGACGTGATCATCATCAATTCATTTTCCAAGTTCTACAACATGACCGGTTGGCGGATAGGGTGGATGGTTTTGCCCGAAAACCTGGTTCGCACCGTCGAGCGTTTGGCGCAGAGCATCTACATCTGTCCGCCCGACATTTCGCAGATCGCCGCTACCAAGGCATTTGATGCGCCAGCCGAATTAAGGGCAGCGCGCGAAGTTTACCGCACAAATCGTCAAATGCTGCTGAAACGGTTGCCCGCAATGGGATTGGACTTTGCCGCTCCCCCGGACGGTGCCTTTTACGCTTGGCTCGATGCCAGCCGGTTTACCAATGATACGATGAGCTTTGCGCACCGTATGCTGAACGAAATCGGCGTAGCGACAGCACCCGGTATTGATTTCGACCCGTTCAATGGCGGGGCACGCCTGCGTTTATCCTATTGTGGTAGCACACAAGAGGTTACGGAGGCACTCGATCGCATCGAAGCTTGGCTGCCAGGTTGAACGGGCAGCCAAACATTGTCGGAAAATAACATGCCTTTAGAAGAAGTTCCGCCGGGACCACCATCCGGCCCGTTTTTTCGGTTTTTCTTCTTCTGACCCATCGCCATTGGCGCTCGAAACCACAACCGGTTTCACGTCGAGGTTCAGGTTGGCTTCCGTAGCGCGGGGCCGAGTTTGCTTTTCCCCATCATCGCCATTGGATTTCGCCGACGTTTCGGTATCACCGCTATCAGTTCGCGATGCCACTTCTATACCTTCTGCCTCTGTGTCCTTGGGGGCCTCATCGGTTTCACGTACGAGGTTTTCCGGTTGCATTTCGTCCAGATTTGCTTCGCTGATGGGCGTCTCTTGCACGGGCGCTTCTGCCTCAATCACGATTTCGGGTTCGACACCTGTGTCTGATTGTGCGTCTTGCTCGGTCTCCTGCGCCTGTGCCGCAATCAAGTCTGCAAGCGGGCCAACTGGCTCTGCCGCAGGCATATGTTGACGATCATCGCGCCGGTTGCGCCCGCCTCGTTTTCCACGTGAACGGCGGCGGCGCTTTCGCCCGTTGCGACCTTCTTCCTCATCATCGCCCGCAGCTTCACTATCTGGTGCCGCGGCTTCAGTCTCGCCAACTTCAGTCCCATCAGGTCTGTCGCGACCTTTGCCGCCACGCCGCCGGCGCCGGCGCTTGCGGGAGCGACCATCATCTTCATCCTGCTCGTTATCGTTCGTATCAAAAGACGGCCGCGTATCGACGTCTTCCACGTCCACATCTTCAACGTCGCCTTCCACGTCATAGCCCATACCAATGGCAGTGCTGGCGCGCGGTGTTCGGCTCGCCGAGCCCGCACGATCGACCGTGAACATTTCCGCGCCGATGGAGTTGTCGGCCTCGATGTTCACGTTGACACCAAACCGCTCTTCCATCTCGGTAAGGGTCTCACGCTTTTTGTTGAGAAGATAAAGCGCGGTGTCCACCGGCGTCTTGACGCTGAGGTCGAATTTGGAATTGCGAGTCAATTGCTCTTCCAAGGAACGCAGCAAATGAAGCGCCACCGCCTGCGGGGAGCGAACATAGCCGGTGCCGTTGCAATGGGGGCAAACGGTCATCGTGCTTTCCAGCACGCTGGCACGCATGCGTTGGCGACTCATTTCCAAAAGACCAAAGTGCGAAATGCGACCAACCTGAATACGGGCGCGATCTGTCTTCAGGCTTTCTTTCAGCTTTTTCTCGACAGCCCGGTTGTTCCGGTTTTCATCCATGTCAATGAAATCAATAACGATCAAGCCGGCCAAGTCACGAAGACGCAATTGGCGTGCGACTTCCTCGGCCGCTTCCAAATTGGTTGCCAGCGCCGTCTCTTCGATCGAATGTTCTTTGGTCGATTTGCCCGAGTTCACGTCGATGGCGACCAGGGCTTCGGTCTGGTTGATGATCAGGTAACCGCCCGACTTTAACGTGACCTGCGGCTGGACGAGGCGATCAAGTTCATCTTCCATGCCCGTCTTGGCCAAGATCGGCGCCGCATCGCGCCAGCGCTTCACGATGCCTTTGGCTTCGGGCATGATCATGCCCATAAATTCTTTGGCCTCTTCATAGGCGCTGTCACCGGAAACCAGGACTTCGCGGATGCCAGGATTGTAGAGATCGCGCAACGACCGCTTGATCAAACTGCCTTCCGCATAGACAAGCGCTGGTGCCGTAGAAGCCAAAGTCAGATCACGGACACTGTCCCACAGGCGCATCAAATATTCATAGTCGCGAACGATCTCTTCTTCCGATTGGTCCTCACCGGCGGTCCGCAAAATGACGCCCATCCCTTTGGGCACATCCAGCTTTTTAACCACATCCTTGAGACGCTTGCGGTCACTGACATTGGAAATCTTGCGCGAAATACCACCACCACGCGCCGTGTTGGGCATCAGCACCGAGTAGCGACCGGCGAGTGATAGATAGGTCGTGAGCGCGGCACCCTTGTTGCCCCGCTCTTCCTTGACAACTTGAACCAGGATCACCTGACGACGTTTGATAATCTCCTGGATTTTGTAGCGACGTCTGGGTGCGCGGCGACGTGGTTGGCTGACTTCGAGCGCGTCATCGCTTTCGCCGACCTCGTCGAAATCGTCACCATTGCTGTCATCATCTTCCGACTGGCCGTCTTCACCGTCGATGGGATCAGTGTCGGATAGCTCTTCAGTGATCGCCATGTCGCCGTCATCGTCAACGTCAGCGGCCATGGTCTGGTTGTCAGACAGTTCATTGTCGAACCCATCGCCCGCCTCATAGGCGGCGAGTAGGGCCTCCATGGCGACCGGCTCTGCATCAGGCACATCCGCGTTTTGCGAACGCCGTCCACGGCCACGGCGCCGCCGTCTGCGCCGCCCTTTGCGTTCCTTCTCTGCCTGTTCTTCTTCCTCGTCGGCTTCAGCGTTGGCAAAAGCCTCTTCTTCCTCAAGCAGCGCCTGACGGTCGGCAAGGGGAATTTGATAATAGTCGGGGTGAATTTCAGAAAACGCCAGGAAGCCATGTCGGTTGCCGCCAAAATCGACAAAGGCGGCCTGTAGCGAAGGTTCAACGCGCGTTACCTTCGCAAGGTATATATTGCCGCGCAGCTGGCTCTTGTGTTCAGATTCAAAATCGTAGTCGGCAAGTCTTTTGTCGTTTGTTACGACAACACGTGTCTCCTCAGGATGGGAGGCGTCGATGAGCATTTTGCTGGACATAAATAAGTCTCACGCCGAGACCCCGCTTGGAAAACCGCAAGAGTTGCGTCTGCTAAATCTTTTATCAGACTGCCTGCTGGTCTTGCTATCGCCATGTCTATCGGTCGATTGCGGGTCTTCGGTTCTGTTTTTGGGATGCCGATCACGTCACGGAACGCAGACCACGAAGCGCACTTGGTGGGCGTGTTCGCGCTGTTCCTATCATTTACCGTCTGTCTCACTGCGACGTCCGATCGGCTAACTGTTTCTCTTTGGCCTTTCCGGCCGGTGGCGTTTGCTTCTTTGTTGAAGCATACCGCAGGCCAGCTCCTTGTTGGCGGCGATGCGGTTGAACCTCAGCACGGCTTTGGGTGTGCATCGGAATCCTTTGACTGCAATCTGCAGCACTTTACAGAAGTATGTGTTCGTTCCGTTCAGCGCAAGCAAATTGTTGCCTTGATATCATGCATATGAACGCGGCAATAGGTGGTTAACCATGGCAGATTTATAATCCAAGCCAATCATCTTCAGGTATATAGCGTTGATGCCAAGCTTCATTCGCCAAATTTTGTTGCTGTGCGCTGTCCTTTTGGGCCAAGTGATCCCCTTTGCCTGCGTCGCGGCAGGGGAAGAATTGCCAATTGCGACCCGCGTTTTGGCCGTAGGTGATGATCAGGCAGGACGCATCATTATTGATTTCGACAAGCCGGTTGACGTGACCCACAGCCTGCTGGAAAGCCCTTGGCGGTTGGTGTTGGATACTGATCGTGTTGTTTTTGGCTTTTTAGACCATGAAAAATCGCTGACCGGCCTGGCGAAAGACTTACGCTACGGCGATATGGATGCGACCCACTCCCGCATGATCTTCGAATTCGCCGCGCCGTTTTCCGTGCGCAGCGTGCGCGGACAACATGCCGGCGATGGTTTGCCCTACAGTGTCGTGGTCGAATATCGCGGCAGCGACGCTGACACTTTTGCACAGCAACGGTTGGACATGATGAAGACTGCGTCTGTCGTCTCGCGGGTAAACAAGTCTGACAGGCTTGGGGTCGCGCCCATTTCGCAAGCATCGCCGGTATTCACCGTTGTCCTCGATCCGGGTCATGGCGGCATCGACAGCGGTGCTGTTGGTGTTTCCGGCGTTGAAGAAAAGGAAATCGTGCTCGATTTTGCCAAGTCATTGCGTGAAGAGTTGGAAAAATATGCCAATATTCGCGTTGAGATGACCAGAGAGGACGACGTTTTCGTCCGACTGAAGAGCAGGGTTCAGATCGCCCGGCAGTTGAACGCACAGTTGTTTGTTTCGCTTCATGCCGATTCTGTGCGCGAGAGCTACGTGCGTGGCGCCACAGTATACACCATTTCCGACAAGGCGTCAGACGCTATCGCAGCCCAGCTTGCCAACAGCGAAAACGCCTCCGATACGATCGCCGGAATTGAGTATCAGGGGGCTGTCAGCGAGGTTGAAGACATTCTGGTTGATTTGGCGCGGCGTGAGACGGTCGGCTTGAGTGTCCAGTTTGCGCGTTTGACCATCAATCACCTCAATGAAGTGACGCGAACCAATAAAAATCCGCATCGCCATGCCGGATTTCTTGTGTTGAAAGCGCCCGATGTACCATCGGTGTTGGTTGAGCTTGGCTATCTTTCGAATCGTGAAGATGAAAAACAACTGCAAGACCCTGAGTGGCGACAAAATGTGGCCTTGGAATTGGCACAGGCCATCAGCGAATTCGGCACCATGTCTGGGCGGCAGGTTGCGCTGAAAGAGTTAGAGTAGCATTTCAGGCTTGGGCATTTACACAATTTGTCTTTGCAGGGGCGCGTACAATCATTAACTGTGGCATTGTAAACGGGCAAAAAACGCCTTGAGGCGGTAGGAAAGAAGATGATTCGGCTGCTCGGCTATTTCTTTGGGATTGGTATCGTGGCGTTCTTGGTCGTTGCCGCGGCCCTTGTCATTTATGTTGGCGATCTGGCCGAAGACTTGCCTGACTACGAGGTCTTGGAGAGCTACGAGCCGCCGGTGACCACGCGGATTTATTCAGCTGATGGTCAATTGATGGGCGAGTTTGCCCGCCAACGGCGATTGTTCCTGCCCATCCAGGCGGTGCCGGACCGCGTCAAGGCAGCATTCCTTTCTGCGGAAGACAAGAATTTCTACCGACATCAGGGCGTCGATTTCCTGGCGTTGGCTCGGGCGATGGTAACCAACATCGACAATCTGCGAAACAACCGCCGTTTGGTAGGTGCATCGACTATCACGCAGCAGGTCGCCAAGAACTTCCTTTTGACCAACGACCGCACCATTGACCGCAAAATCAAGGAAGCGGTGCTGGCATTCCGCATTGAGCAAGCCTATTCCAAGGACCGAATCCTCGAGCTCTATCTCAACGAGATTTTCTTCGGGGCGGGCGCTTATGGCATCGCCGGAGCCGCGCTGACCTATTTCGGAAAGTCGGTGACCGAGCTGGAATTGCACGAGGCTGCCTATTTGGCCGCATTGCCCAAAGCGCCATCGAACTACCATCCTATCGACGATGTTGAAGCTGCTACCGAACGACGAGATTGGATTATCGGCCGGATGGTCGACAATGGCTATGTGACGATTGAAGAGGCAAGAAGTGCCCGTGAAAAGCCGATTGGCGCGAATTTCCGCCGGTCTGGCGATTTCGTTTTCGCATCTGAGTATTTTACCGAAGAAGTCCGAAAGGAAGTCATAAACCGGTACGGCAATGACGCGCTGTACGAAGGCGGATTGTCCGTGCGCACCACGTTGGATCCCGGCCTGCAAAACAAGGCCCGCGTTGCGCTTCAGGATGGTCTGTTGAAATTTGACCGTGGGTGGGGTTGGCGCGGTGCCTCTGAAACCATCAGCCTTGAAGGTGATTGGGGAGCGGCGCTGGCCGAAGCCAAACGCATGCGCGATGTGCCTGATTGGCAAGTGGCCGTGGTGCTCGGCGTTGGAGATGATGGTGCTAATATTGGTCTGCAACCCGCCACACTGATTGACGGTGTGGATCCACAGCGCGAGACGGGTCAGATCACGATTGATGATATGGAATGGGCGTTTCGATTGCGCACGAGCGACGGGCGTGCCCGCGCCGAAGACATCACCCAAGTTTTGCAACCCGGTGATGTGATCCATGTTCAAAGGACTGAAACCGAAGGGCTATTCTCCCTACGTCAAGTCCCGGCAGTGTCTGGCGCTTTGGTTGCCATGGACCCGCGCACAGGCCGCGTTTTGGCCATGGCCGGTGGTTTTTCATTCTATGAAAGCCAGTTCAATCGCGCGACGCAGGCTTTCCGCCAGCCCGGTTCTTCGTTCAAGCCATTTGTTTACGCCGCTGCTTTGGACAATGGCTACACGCCTGCCTCGGTGATTTTGGACGCGCCGATCAGCATTGTGTCTGGCGGGGAAGTCTGGGAGCCGAAAAACTATGGTGGCGGTGACGGGGTAGGGCCGTCGACATTGCGCCAAGGCATTGAGCGCTCGCGGAACCTGATGACGGTTCGCCTTGCCAAGGATATGGGCATGCAACTGGTCGCCGACTATGCGGAACAGTTCGGGATTTATGACGATCTTTCGCCGGTTTTGGCCATGTCGCTTGGTTCAGGTGAGACAACCGTTCTGCGAATGGTTTCAGCCTTTGCTGTGCTGGCCAATGGAGGACGGCAAATCAAGCCATCGCTGATTGACCGTGTGCAGGACCGTTACGGTGCCACAGTATTCAAGCAGGACAATCGCGGCTGTATTGGCTGCGACGCCACACAATGGATCGGTCAGGACGAACCGGTCATCGACGACAACCGGGAAATCGTGCTTGACCCGATGACCGCCTATCAAATTACGTCCATGATGGAAGGCGTTGTCCAACGGGGTACAGCCACCTCGTTGAGAGATTTGGGGCGCCCCGTTGCCGGGAAAACCGGCACGACTAATGACGAAAAAGACGCTTGGTTTGTGGGTTATACGCCGGAATTGGTAACGGGTGTTTTCGTTGGCTTTGATACGCCCACACCGATGGGGCGTGGTTCTACCGGCGGCGAGCTGGCCGCGCCGATTTTTGAGCAGTTCATGCGCTCGGCGCTGGAAGACAATCCCACGTTGGAGTTCGTGCCGCCCGCGGGTATGACGTTGATATCCATAAACCGGAAAACGGGAATGCGTCCGGCAGGTGAGCCCGGTGAGGTGATTGTCGAAGCTTTCAAGCCCGGAACCGGCCCCGCCGATTCCTATTCGGTCATTGGTGACACGCTGTTTGCGGAACAGCCGTTTGTTTCACCGCGCTCTTTGGAGGCGGCGCAAGAGGGTGCTGGCGGCCTTTTCTAGTCACAGTGCCTGACGTTGCCCGACAGCGCTTTACAGCGCTGCGGGCGTCACATATTGAACCGCCAAACAAAGAAAATTATTTCGGAAATAATATGCGCGCAGAAATCGCAACGCTTACCGACAGCATCAGGCAGGACATAGCCCTGCTGAGGAGGCATCTTTGACTGGGATCAGTCGATAAAGCGCCTGGAATATCTCAATAGCCGTGCAGAAGACCCCGACCTTTGGAACGACGCGGCAGAAGCCCAAAAGCTGATGCAGGAACGCCAGCGCCTCGAGGCTATGGTGGGAGCGATCCGTGATTTTGACCAAACGCTTGATGATTCCATCGAACTCATCGCCATGGGCGAAGAAGAGGGGGATCGCGACACGGTCGAAGATGCGGAAAATGCAATCCGCGGTATGACCGTTGAGATCGAGAAAATGTCGGTTGAAGCGCTCTTGTCCGGCGAGATGGACCCCAACGACACCTATCTTGAGGTGCACTCAGGTGCCGGGGGAACTGAAAGCCAGGACTGGGCCAACATGCTCCTTCGTATGTATACGCGCTGGGCGGAACGCCGCGGCTTAAAGGTGGAAATGCAAGATTTCACACCTGGCGAAGAGGCTGGCATCAAATCAGCGACCCTCTTGATCAAGGGCCACAATGCCTATGGTTGGCTGAAGACAGAGACAGGCGTCCACAGGCTGGTGCGCATTTCGCCCTACGACTCAAATGCCCGGCGTCACACATCTTTTTCTTCAGTCGGCATCTATCCGGTCATCGATGACAATGTGGATATTGAGATTTTGGACAAGGATATCCGGGTCGATACATATCGTTCATCAGGAGCTGGCGGACAGCACGTTAACACGACGGACTCAGCGGTGCGGATCACCCACTTGCCAACGGGTATTGTTGTAACATCGTCTGAAAAATCTCAGCACCAGAACCGCGCCAATGCCATGAAAGCGCTGCGCGCGCGTCTGTACGATTTGGAAATGAAGAAGCGCGAAGAAGCGGCCCAGTCAGAATTTGATGCCAAGTCGGAGATCGGCTGGGGTCACCAAATTCGCTCCTATGTGCTGCAGCCCTATCAACTTGTCAAAGACTTGCGCACCGGCATTGAATCGACAGCACCAAGCGATGTCCTTGACGGGGAACTCGACAAGTTCATGGAAGCAGCACTCGCCCACAAGGTGCATGGTGGCGACGATGTTGACGTCGATGAAATCGAATGAGGGGCTCCAACTACATGAGCCCCAGACCTTTCAGGCTCGCATGGCCATGTCTGCCGATGATGATGTGATCGTGCACGACAATATTGAGCGGCGATAAGGCCTCTACGATACGTGCCGTCATTTCAATGTCAGCCCTTGATGGTTCCGGATCACCGGAAGGGTGGTTATGAACCAGAATAATGGCCGTTGCGTTCAACTCAATGGAGCGTTTCAACACTTCGCGTGGATAAACCGGCGTGTGATCAACGGTCCCGGTTTGCTGCACCTCGTCTGCGATCAGTGCATTCTTTTTATCAAGAAACACGATACGAAACTGCTCACGGCTTTCATGCGCCATGGCCGCGCGGCAATATTCCAACAATGCGCTCCATGATGACAAGACTTGCCGTGAGTTGACGGCACCGCGCGCCGCCTCGGTTGCTGCTGCATGGACGATTTTCAAATCCGTGGCCACTGTGGGTCCAACACCGCTCACGTCCATCAATTGTTCGCGATCAGCACCGATCACACCGCCAACGGAGCCGAATCGGGCAAGCAATGACTTCGCGATCGGCTTGGTATCCCTTTGTGGCAAGCTTCTGAACAGAATCAGTTCCAAGAGTTCATAATCGGATATCGCTTTGACGCCGCCGCTATCAAAGCGCGCGCGCAGCCGTTTTCTATGGCCGCCATGCGGGTAAAAGGGAGTATTATCCATGCCGAGGCCGGATTTCTTTCCTTTTTTGGATGATTTTTGCTGATCCAGACCCAACGCCGCGCGCTCATCGCGGAACGCGTTTTCAGAATCTTCGTCTCGATTTTCGTCGACCACGCATATGCCCCGCCTAGCAGTCGAATTCAAAATGAAAAGTCGCGCGCCCCCGCATACGACTGTTACGAACTAATTGTTCGATATGCCCGGTGTGTCAAGGCCGCCAGGCGAGAGTGTGAAAATCTCGCAACTATCACGTGTGACGCCAACCGTATGCTCATACTGTGCAGACAAGCTGCGGTCGCGTGTGACCGCAGTCCAGCCATCTGCCAGTATCTTGACGTGAGCACGCCCCAGATTGATCATCGGCTCGATGGTGAAAATCATGCCTTCGCGGATTTCGGCCCCATCCGATGCCTTGCCATAGTGCAGTACATTGGGCGCATCGTGAAAGAGTTGACCTATGCCATGGCCGCAAAAGTCGCGGACAACCGAGCATCGTTCTTTTTCGGCATGGGCCTGAATAGCTGCGCCAATGGCTCCCATCCGAGCGCCCGGTTTGACAGCCGCAATCCCCTGAATCATCGAATCATATGTCACATGCAAAAGGCGTTCAGCGGCGCGTTTGACTTCTCCGACCGGGTACATGCGCGAGGAATCGCCGTGCCACCCATCGACAACATAGGTAATGTCGATGTTGACAATGTCGCCTTCCCGCAGCGCTTTGTCATTGGGGATCCCATGGCACACTACATGGTTCACCGAGGTGCAACAGGATTTGGTGTAGCCGCGGTAATTAAGCGTTGCAGGCACTGCGTGGTGATCCATCCCGAATTCAAAAAGAAACTCGTCAATGGCTTGTGTCGTTGTGCCGGGCACGACCATGGGTGCAACTTCATCGAGCGCCTTGGCGACAAGAGCACCGGCTTTACGCATGCCTTGAAACCCGTCTTCACCGTGCAGACGGATTTGGCCGGTATTTTTCAATGGCGCGATTTTGGCATCCAGGTAAGTAACCATGAGCGACCTGTCTTAGTTCCCGCCCTGCAATATGTCCTCGCGGATCGGGATCAGTTTGTGGGGGATTATACCCGTTTGCGAGATGTGGCACTGAACGGCATAGGCTTCAACCCCAGCCGCGACCGCCATGTCAAACGCCCCGCAATAAACCTTATCAAGGTCGCGGCAGAGCGAAAACTGCTCGCAATCGCCGCGCTGGATCACAAACAGCATAATGGCGCGCGTGTCCTTTGATCGAATTTGCGCCAGCTCGTGCAAGTGTTTCGCGCCGCGGCTGGTGACCGAATCGGGGAACTCCGCCAATCTATGTTGGCGCATCAAATGGACATTTTTGACTTCGACATAAGCACGGCCAAGCTTTTCATCTTCCAGCAAAAGATCGATGCGTGAGTTTTCGCCATAGCGTTGTTCGCGCTTGAGCGTGCGATAGGCCGCCAGATTGCTGATCAAGTTTCCGGTGATCGCCTCCTCGGCGAGCTTGTTCGGGTAACCGGTGTTGATGCCAACAAGGGTTCCATCGGCCTCGACCAACTGCAGTCGATGGGCATATTTCAGTTTCGGATCATCGTTGACGGACAAATATACTAGCATGCCCGGCGTGCTTAGACCCATCATTGAACCGGTGTTGGGAACAGAAGCGGTTACCTCGCGACCATCCTCCAGGATGCAATCGGCCAGAAAGCGCTTGTAACGTCTTACAAGCTTGGCGCGAACCAAGGGTGAGGGAAACCGCACTTGTCGTCAGGCCTGTACCTTGGCCTTTACATAGGTGCCGGGCGCATCTTCAATTGGCTTGAACTTGCCACTGCCGAGCTTTGCAGGCGCTTTTACTTCCTCATCGGAATGCGACCGGATCCACTCATGCCAATGCGGCCACCACGAGCCCGGCGTCTCGATTGCTTGTTCAAACCATTCTTCAAAGGTGCCTTTTACAGGCCCGCCGGTCCAAAACTGATATTTGTTCTTAGCTGGCGGATTGACCACGCCCGCAATGTGCCCCGAACCGCCGAGTACATAGGTGACATCGCCGCCAAAGCACTTAGATCCCTCAAATACAGACAGCGCCGGGGCAATATGGTCTTCCTTTGCCGCTAGATTATAGATTGGGATGGTAACGTCCTTAAGAGAGATTGGTGCCCCGTCGAGAACCATCTTACCTTTCGCCAGGTTGTTTTCATGATAACAATTGCGCAAGTAGAAGATGTGGTTGGCTGCTGCCATGCGCGTGGAGTCGGCGTTCCAGTAAAGAAGGTCAAAAGGCGTGGGTTCCTTTCCCTTCATGTAATTGTTGACCATGTAAGGCCATATCAAATCGCCTGAGCGAAGCATGTTGAAAGCGGTCGCCATCTTCGAGCCGTCCAGATAGCCTTCTTCCTGCATCCGCCGTTCCAGAACCGCGAGTTGTTCCTCATCAACAAATACCTTCAGGTCGCCCGCGTTCACAAAATCAACTTGAGTGGTAAAAAGCGTCGCGGTTGCAACACGTTTATCGTCGCGCCGCGCCATAAGCGCCATGCCCGCCGACAAAAGCGAGCCACCCACGCAATATCCGATCGCATTGACATCGGGCGCCTTGGAAACATCGCAGGCAACGTCAAGCCCAAACGCCAGCCCCTCATCAATATAGGCATTCCAATCCTTGGTAGCATGTTCGCGTGTCGGATTGACCCAAGAGATCACAAAGACATTGTGGCCTTGGTCTACAGCCCATTTGATGAAGGATTTTGCCGGGTTGAGGTCCAGAATATAATATTTGTTGATCCATGGCGGGCAGATCAGGAGCGGTCGTTTCAGGACATTTTCTGTTGAAGGTGCAAACTGGATAATTTCGACCAAATCATTGCGCGCAACAACTTTGCCCGGTGTGGTGGCAATATTTTCACCAACCTCAAAGGGTTTGTAGTCAGCCTGGCGAACCTTCAGTTCTCCTTTGCCCTCTTTTATGTCTTCAGCGAGCATTTCCATGCCGGACACCAAATTGGCGCCATTGGTGGCAATGGTTTCCTTGAAAACTTCCGGGTTGGATACGATGAAGTTTGACGGGGACAGGGCGTTTGTCACCTGACGCATGTAAAACTCTGCCTTGTGCTTGGTGTGGTCATCAAGCCCGTGCGCGTCGTCAACCAGATGGTGTGCCCAGTCCGCTGTTACGAGATAGGCCTGTTTCAGAAACGAAAAAAACGCCTGTTCGCGCCAGTCGTCATCGGCAAAGCGCTTGTCTCTCTTATCGCCGGGCACTGCTTCATTGATACTGGCGTCGCCCATGCGCTTGATGGAGTTGGACCAGATGTCCATGTAGCCGGAGAAAAGCCGTGTCTGCGCTTCAAGTGCGCGCTGAGGGTCGGACAGCCAATATTCGGAGACTTTCGAAAAAGTCTTCGTCATGTCGGCCATCGGATCCGCTAGTGTGTCGCGATATTGACCGGTTTCGCGCGGGCGGATCCATTCGGCCGCCGCGTGACCTGCAGCTTCTATCATCCGGGCCAAATTTTTCGAAAAGACCTCAGGGTCTTTAATGATATAGGGTTCCAGCGGGTTTTGCTCGGCGCCCTGTTCAACGCTGGTTTCTTGCCGCTTGCGCTCATGCGCTTTATGATCCGACGCCATGACAACCCGTTCCCCGTAAGCAGCCAGTTACCAGCAGCCACCTTTTTTCCGACATGATAAAAGGCTAGGCGTCGAACTCAAGGCTTATTGAGGTGCAAAACGTGCTACGACTTCAAAATCGGCTAACATCTTGCCGCGGCGCATGTCGCGCACTCGTTTTTGCCGCTGTTTTGGCGCTTGCCGGTTGCAATTCCACTTCCGGTATCGATACGACGCTGGGAACCGTCGCGCCCGTTCAACAACAGTCCTTGTTGCCGCCGCCTGCGGTGCCCGAAGGCACTCAACCGGCGCCCGTTGCCGCCGATACCGCGTCCCAAACCACTTCAACCGGTGAAGCTACGCCACAGCAAGCGGTGACGGACGATGATCTGGTGCCCAATGTTGTGCTGAGAAATACCGGCACATATCCGAACATTAATGACGAACGCGAGCCGTCTTTGCAGCAGTTTACACCGCAAGAGCAGGAACGCCTGTCTGCATACATGGCGCAATTGCGTGCGCAGCATGACGGCGGCACAATTTCCACCGCGCAATACCAGCAGCAATTGGCATTCTTGCAAAACCTCGCGCGCACCCATTCGCGCGATGCGCTTCGCCAAATTGGCGCACTGTGAGCAAACAACGCAGCTAATACTCGATTTTTTTAATCAATGTCGCTATACCGCCGCGATCACCCCGGGGACATTGATCGATGGAAGAGTTTCACAAGACCAAACGGCTGCCGCCTTACGTTTTTGAGCAGGTCAACCGCCTGAAGGCATCTGCGCGTGCGGAAGGTCGCGATATCATCGACCTGGGGATGGGAAACCCGGACCTGCCGACCCCTCAGTCAATCGTTGATAAGCTCTGCGAGGTTGTTCAAGACCCCCGTACCCATCGCTATTCATCTTCAAAAGGCATTCCGGGCCTTCGTAAAGCGCAAGCGCATTATTATGACAGGCGTTTTGGCGTCAAACTCAATCCCGATACGCAGGTGGTCGCCACGCTCGGTTCCAAAGAGGGCTTTGCCAATATGGCGCAGGCCATCACGGCGCCAGGCGACGTTATATTGTGTCCCGATCCAACTTATCCGATCCACGCGTTCGGCTTCATCATGTCGGGCGGAACCATCCGGTCCATGCAAGTGCATCCAGACGAGGATTTCTTGCGAACGCTGGAACGAGCGGTGCGCCACTCCATCCCCAAGCCGCTTGCTGTGATCCTGAACTACCCGTCCAATCCGACCGCCTATTGTGCAAGCCTCGACTTTTACAAGGACGTTGTCGCATTTGCCCGCAAGAACGATCTGATCGTGCTTTCCGATCTGGCCTATTCGGAAATCTATTTCGACGACACGCCGCCGCCATCGGTGCTGCAAGTGCCAGGTGCGATTGACGTATGCGTGGAATTTACATCCATGTCCAAAACCTTTTCGATGCCCGGTTGGCGCATGGGTTTCGCGGTCGGCAATGAACGTCTGATTGGCGCGTTGGCGCGGGTCAAATCATATCTCGATTATGGAGCGTTCACCCCGATCCAAGTCGCCGCAACATCGGCTTTGAACGGTAATGGCAAGGATATCGAAGAGGTGCGTGAGGTGTATCACCGCCGCCGTGATGTGTTGGTGCAGGCATTTGACAATGCCGGTTTCAAGGTGCCGCCGCCAGCGGCAACCATGTTTGCTTGGGTGCCTCTACCGGATAAATTCCGTCACCTCGGTTCCTTGGAGTTTTCAAAACTTCTCATCGAAAAAGCCGATGTGGCGGTCGCGCCGGGCATCGGTTTTGGCGAGCATGGCGATGACCATGTCCGTATTGCGCTGGTCGAGAACGAGCATCGCATCCGTCAAGCGGCCCGTAATATCCGGCGTTTCCTGTCAACGGCGGATACAAGCATGCACAATGTGGTTTCGTTCCCCGCCCGATAGGTTTATGCGGACGGCGGAATGGAGCTTGCGCCGTCGGGTGCGCCAACAAGAATAAATTCGGAGATGAAAATGGACAACCGCTTGCGCGTGGGGATCGCCGGGCTTGGCACGGTCGGGGCATCAGTTGTCCGTATCCTTGGTGAGAAAAACGCGCGATTGACGGCTCAGTGCGGGCGCTCCATCGCGATGACAGGTGCCACGGCGCGCGATCGGACAAAGGATCGCGGTATTGACCTGTCATCCGTTCATTGGGCCGATGATGCAACATCCCTGGCGACCTCCGATGACATTGACGTTTTTGTGGAGTTGATTGGCGGCGACGAAGGCCCGGCTCGTGAAGCCGTGGAGGCGGCGCTGAAGGCTGGCAAGCATGTGGTGACCGCCAACAAAGCACTATTGGCCAAGCATGGCGTGGCGTTGGCGCAAATGGCAGAAGCCAATGGTGTGATCTTGAACTTTGAGGCGGCCGTCGCTGGAGGCATTCCAATCATCAAGACGATGCGTGAGTCGCTTTCCGGCAACGCAGTCGAACGGGTTTACGGGATCATGAACGGGACGGCGAACTATATCCTGACCCGTATGGAAAGCGACAAGATCAGCTTCGCCGATTGTTTGGCGGATGCGCAGCGACTTGGGTATGCCGAAGCCGATCCGACATTTGATATTGAAGGCAATGACACTGCGCACAAGCTGGCCATTTTGGCGTCGATTGCCTTCGGCACGCAGATTGCTGCCGACGAAATTTACATGGAGGGCATATCCAACATCTCGCTCGATGACATCGAGGCAGCCCGTGAACTTGGCTATCGAATCAAGCTGCTGGGTGTCGCGCAAAAAACCGACACGGGGATAGAGCAACGTGTTCACCCCACCATGGTACCGCTAAGCTCTGTCATTGCGCAGGTTGAGAGTGTGACCAATGCAGTTGCTGTTGAAGCTGATGTTGTCGGATCGTTGCTGATGGCTGGGCCGGGCGCAGGCGGTGATGCAACCGCTTCTGCGGTAATCGGTGATATCGCCGACATTGCCAAGTCCAAACCTGGGCATCAGCAAGCGCCCGCGCTGGGAACGCCGGCTGCCGACCTGAAACCGTACGTGCGCGCCCGCATGCGCGCCCACTCAGGTGGTTACTTCATCCGCATGATTGTGCATGACAAGCCCGGCGTTTTTGCGGATATCGCAACGCGCATGGCGCAAAATGAGGTCTCCCTTGAATCGATCGTTCAACGTGGAGCGGGCAATGGGGATGGTCAGAAAACCATTATCCTCATCACGCATGAAACCACCGAGAGTGCGATCCGGGAGGTCATGCGGGCCATGAACACGGACGGCCATTTGGTGTCACCACCTCAAGTTATACGCATTGAACGAGCGGCATGATCGGTTGCCGGCAAACGTTCTGTTGGCGCCCGTTTGAATTCTTTTTGCTGCAGTGGGTTCCATCAACAAGTCACCTGTGGTGTTAGACGGTTCGGGTACCCCAACGAGGCGAATCATCCATCTTGGGCATTACAACCGGTCGAGGAACATCATGCTTGGGCAAGAAACGGCACTGACACGCGAACTATCGATTGAATTGGCAAGGGTCACGGAACGGGCCGCTGTGGCGGCGGCGCGTCTGCGTGGCCGCGGTGATGAAAAGGCCGCTGACCAGGTCGCCGTCGACGGCATGCGCTCAGAACTGAACCGCCTGCCCATTCAAGGCACGGTTGTGATCGGTGAGGGCGAACGCGACGAAGCGCCTATGCTCTATATCGGCGAAGAGGTCGGACTAGGTGAAGGTCCTCACGTTGACATCGCGCTCGATCCGCTGGAAGGCACAACCATCTGCGCAAAGAACCAGCCCAATTCGCTGGCCGTCATCGCGATTGCCGAAAAGGGCACTTTGCTGAATGCGCCCGACGTTTACATGGAGAAAATTGCCATCGGCCCCGGTTTTGAGGATAATCTCGTCAACATCGACGCAACGCCCGCTGAGAATATTTTTGCAATTGCCCGTGCCAAAGACGTGCCAGTCAATGAAGTGACCGCATGCATCCTCGACAGGCCTCGCCATACGAAATTGATCAACGATGTGCGCGAGACCGGCGCGGCGATCCGGCTCATCGGTGATGGTGATGTGGCTGCGGTCATTGATACAACTGATGCCGATGAGACGGGTATCGACATCTACATGGGTATTGGTGGTGCGCCAGAGGGCGTTCTTGCCGCTGCGGCACTTCGTTGTGTCGGAGGGCAAATGCAGGGCCGGCTGATCCTCGATACGCCTGAAAAAGTCGAGCGTGCCAAACGGATGGGCATTGATGATCCAAACCGTGTCTACTCCATGGATGAGATGTCTTCCGGCGATGTAATTTTCGCGGCTACCGGTGTGACAGATGGCAATTTGCTCTCCGGTGTGCGGTTTGCGCGCAATTTCATCCAGACAGAAACCATCGTCATGCGCTCGCAATCACGCACGGTGCGTGAGATCATTGCCCGTCATCTGGATGTCGAAAAATTCGATCCCAACAATTAGGGCAGGCTTGACGGCGTTTGGCGGCGGCAGAACATAGGCGCATGGACTTTTCTGCTCACCGGACATTCTTGGACGTAAAACAATCGCTGAGCGGTAAGCGTTGGATTGAACGCTTGTCACCAAGGCAGGCCAATACGGCGCTGGAAATCGCGCAAAAAAGTGATGTGGGCGATATCGTTGCGCGTGTTCTGGCGGGCAGGGACGTCAACGCAGATGAGGTTCGCAAGTTCCTCGATCCAACGCTGCGCGACTTAATGCCGGATCCGCGTGCGATCACGGACAATGAAGTTGCAGCAAAGCGCATAGCCAAGGCGATTGGCGCAAATGAACCCGTTGCCATCTTCGGCGACTATGATGTTGACGGTGCCGTATCATCGGCACTCTTGGCCAGGTTCTTACGTGCTTTCGGCTTGGAGGTTAAAGTTCACATTCCGGACCGGATTTTTGAAGGTTATGGGCCCAATCCCACCGCCATGAAAGCGTTGTCTCAAGAGGCAAGCCTCATCATCACGGTTGATTGCGGAACCAACTCAGCACAAGCGTTTTCCGCTGTAGACGCCGAGCACTGCGATATTGTCGTTATTGACCACCACCAGATCGGGGGCGATCTGCCCGAGGTAACCGCCATCGTTAATCCAAACCGCGAAGATGATTTTTCCGGTCTTGGCCATTTGTGTGCTGCTGGTGTGGTTTTCATGACGATGGTCGAGACGGCCCGCCAACTCAAGCAAGAAGGTGATCGTCGGGTGCCCGATTTGCTCGGTTACCTTGACTTGGTGGCGATGGCGACAGTCTGTGATGTCGTGCCACTTACCGGATTGAACCGGGCCTTCGTCAAAAAAGGGATTTTAGTTGCCCGTCACCGGAAAAACCCCGGCATGGTAGCATTGGCGTCGGCGGCGCGAATTGGCGAGCCTTTGGCACCTTATCATTTTGGTTATGTGCTCGGGCCTCGGATCAATGCCGGGGGTCGTATTGGCGATGCCTCGCTCGGTGCGCGGTTGCTTGCGACAGAAGATGTCGACGAGGCGCAAAAACTGGCGGCACAATTGGACGATTTGAACCGTCAACGCCAAGGTGCTGAGCAAGTCATGGTGGACGAGGCAAAAGCATCTGTCGCGGGCGAGATGGAAACGCAAAATCCGCCTTCGGTTATTGTCGTCGCCAGCAAGGATTGGCACCCGGGGATCGTGGGATTGATCGCGGCGCGTCTCAAAGAGGCCTACAACCGGCCCGCCGTCGCCATTTCCATTGACCAAAATGGCAAGGGGACCGGTTCTGCGCGATCTGTGGTGGGGTTTGATATCGGTAAGCTCGTGCGTAGTGCCGTTGATGACGGTTTTCTCGTCAAGGGTGGCGGGCACTCCATGGCAGCTGGACTGACTGTCGAACAAACGCAAATCGGCGCGCTGCGCAGTCATTTTGAAAACCATGCAGGCCAGGCAATCACACAACTGACCGCTGATGCAGTTCTACAAGTTGACGGCGCGCTCTCCAGCGGTGCCGTGACCAACGAACTGATTTCACGCCTCGATGAGGTGGGGCCTTACGGGGCAGGCCATGATCAACCTGTGTTTGCGTTTCCAAATCACACAATTCGCTTTGCAAAAATCGTGGGCAATGGACATATCAAATTATCGCTGGCGGGGCATGGGACGCGGGCCATAGACGCCATCGCGTTTCGTGCAGCCGATAGTCCCTTGGGAAATCGGCTTCTCAACGGTAATGGCGATCTGATGCACTTTGCCGGAACCGTTTCAGTCAACCGATTTAATGGGCGAGAAATTCCGCAGCTACGCGTAATAGACGCGGCAGTCCCGGACTGAGGGCATCAATTCACATACTTTTTGAGACTGTTTCCAGCCTTTAAATAGGTCATCGGATTGGTTGGTTTGTCGTTTCGACGCACTTCATAGTGCAAATGTGGGCCGGTCGAACGGCCTGTACTTCCGGCGGCGCCGATATGGGTGCCGGCGGCTACTTTTTGCCCTTTTTTGACCCGGATACGACTGAGATGAGCATATCGGGTCGTCAGCCCATTCGCGTGTTGAATTTCAACCAGTTTGCCGTAGCCGCCATGACGTCCGGCTTGGGTCACCGTTCCAGCGGCAGTTGCGTAGATAGGTGTTCCTGTAGGGGTGCGAAAATCAATGCCTGCATGAAACGCCGTGCGCCCGATAATAGGGTCGCGCCGGTTGCCATAACGGCTTGTGATGGATTTGCCCGGTGCCGGGTGTGCAATGGGGAATGCCGAAACCGAAGCGCGTGCGGCATCGAGTGTTTCCAGCGCCAGCCCGAGTTCAGCTAAACGAACATCAAATTCTGACGCCTCATTTTTGGCGGCGGGAATGAACGGGCCGCCTGTGGCCGAACCTGCAACTGCCGTAACCGGAAGGCCGGCGGCTTTGGCAGTTTTGATCATGTCAGCATGTGTTTCTTGTGCCGCCTGAGTCAGATTGGCAATTTCCCAAAGCTGGCGTTGTTCTATCTCCGCAAGGCGGGCCTGGACATCGTTAAGCGGTGCCAAGCCAGCCGCGCTGGCTTCAACAGCCCCTGTGGTCAGCGTGTCGTCTATCAACACGGCTTGCTCGTCCGCTTGGTTGCCAGGACGTTTTTTGGGAAGGGGTGGCACGCCGGGCAAGGTGTTGACACCCTGCAGGCCGGACGCACGCTCCAAAAGTGGCGTTATCGATGTAGCGCGTTTGGCCAGAACATCCTGGCGGCTGGACAGTTCTGCAATTTTTGATTCAACAAATTGTTGGTCCAGAAGGCGGTGAGATGTGATCCGGTCCACTTGTGCACGCAGAGCGGAAATGCGGTCTTCATAGGCATGTTGCATACGCGCTTGGCGCATAAGGCTGGCATTGATGATGTCATCGCGGAAAATCAGGTAGGCGGTCGCGCCCAGATAACCGACGCTGCCGGCCAGCATGATAGCTAACGCCAAGGCGGCCATCCACGGCCTGATCTGAAAGTGGTTGATGCTGTCGCCGCGGGCAATGATCACCGTATGCGGCTGTTTGCGTTTTCCAAATGTTTGGGCCATCGGACACTCACGCACGCTTGTAATAAAAGACACCTCATTAATGAGCCGTTAGGGTTAACAAACCGTGGAAGGGGTGACGCAATGCTTGTGTCAAAGGTCATAACCGATCAGCGGTCGCGCGAGTCTAGCTGCGGGAACTCGCTGTCAACGATCTGTAAAATGAAGGCGTTACACCGGCGGCGGCGCGCGCCAATTCGTTGAAGGGTGGTTTGAGCGGACCGCGAAAGTGACGCTGAACCAAGGCTTGAAAGGCCTCAGCAGGTTTATCGCCGCTGCGCAGACAGTAAAAACGAAACCATTTGGCACCAACAGCCACATGGGTCTTTTCATCTTCATAGATGATGTTCAAGATGTCGGCTGATTTTGGGTCGCCCACGTTTTTAAGCTGCTCAACCATCGGCTGTGTGACATCCAAACCGCGAGCTTCCAGAACCAAAGGGACGATGGCCAATCGCGCGTGCAGGGCCTCACTTGTCTCGCGTGCCGCTTCCCATAAGCCGTTATGGGCGGGCAAATCGCCATAGGCGGCCCCCATCTCGTTTAATCGTGCGCGTAGCATGGTGAAATGTCGGGCTTCATCATCGGCCACGCCCATCCAGCCATCAAAAAAGCTGCGCGGCACGGGCTCTGTTGCAAAACGGGCGACAATATCCAGCGCAAGATCAATTGCGTTCAGTTCAATGTGCGCAAGCGCGTGGAGCAGCGCGATCCGGCCTTTTTCGCTTTTCAACGCGCGTTTTTTGACCTCGGTGGGCGCTACCAGATCAGGTTTTTGCGGACGACCAGGATATTCGGGTATTGCCGGATCGCGAGGGTCGCGCAGCGAGAGCTTTTGAGCCTGCCAGTCGGATTTGGCCTGGCGCGTAAGGCACACTTTGTCATCAAGATCATCAGCGCACAGCGCAGCGATGGCTGCCCGTCTTAGACTATTGGGCATTTGAACTTGTCTGCTTACAGCGCCTTGGCCGCCTCGAGAACAGCTTCTGCATGTCCGGGAACTTTCACTTTGCGCCAGATTTGGGCAATTTTACCCTCTTCGTCAACGAGGTACGTCGAGCGCTCGACACCCATATACTTTTTCCCATACATGCTTTTTTCAACCCAAACTCCATAGCCTTCGATCGCCAGTCGCTCTTCATCGGCAGCCAGCAAAACCGTTAGGTCGTGCTTTGCCTTGAACTTGTCATGCTTGGCGACAGTGTCTGGAGAAACGCCTATGATCACAGTGTTCGCCGCGGCAAAATCTGCCGACAAACCGGAAAATGCGATCGCCTCTTTGGTACACCCGGGCGTGTCATCCTTGGGATAGAAGTAAACGACAATTTTTTTACCCTTCAGGGCTGAAAGAGCCACTGTTTCGCCCCCATCAGCGGGTAGGGAAAACTCTGGTGCCATGCTGCCGACAGCGAGTTCGGTCATTCTAAAACGTCCTATTTGTGTTCGTTGATAAACTTGTGTGAGCCGATGCTAGATATATGGCAATAGCTATTGTAGTCCATGGGTGCCGCATGAATTGATGATGCCGATAAAAGACGAGCAGCGCGGGTAGGATTTGAAGCCAAAGCGGATATTGTTGGGGAAGACCGCCAGACGCTCTCTGGTCAGTCTACCGTCTCACGGTGGTATGGCGCGGGGTCCGGTCAGGCCGGGCCGTCCCTTGCGCGCGAAGCGCAGGCGAGGGCGGCTGGCCTTTGGCATATTCTCCGTATTTCTCGGAATTTTGGTTCTCGGTGTTGGCTCCGTACAACTGGGCGTATTTGACCGCGCGCTGGCATCCCGCGCCAACGAAACTCTCGCTCAATCGGTTCCCGAACCGCTTTCCCTAACGACCGGGAGCACAAAGGTCGGTTTCTCCTGGCCGCCGAGCCTTGGGGTTCGCTATGAGGATTTTAAGATCTTCGACGCGCAAACCGATACCGTCATAGCAAAAGTCGACCGTCTATCCGTCAATTTGGATTTGATTAAATCGGCATTGGGGACACCGGTATTCTCATCACTGGCCATTGAAGGCGCACAGTTGGATATCGCGTCGGCCCGCCCGCTTTTGTCAGACCAGAAACCCGAGCAAATTACATTGGCCGGTGTCCCGCAATGGTTTGAAACGATCTCCGACCAATTGGAAGATGCGTTTGCCGCAAGTGAGCGCGCTCAGGCGCCACTGCGGCTCTCAGTAAAAGACAGCCACGCCATTTTGCCAGCCAATCAGTATAGCGACACGCTTGTTGTTCAATCGGCCCAAGCGCGTTTAGCGGCGGGCGAACTGTCCGTGAAATCGTTATCGGATTTGGCGGGTCAAACCGTTGTGTTCAATGCCACGGCGCAGCGCGAAAATGATGGCGTTATTGCTTTGGAGACAACAGCCCAGGATGTTGTCTTTCCGGTGAAACGTCTGCGTACCTTCTTGTCCGACAATATGGATGATCATGAGCCTGAGGCATCTCCTCTGCCAGTGCTCCTAGATCTGAAAGTCAGTATGCGGCATGATTTTGCAGGCGATGAGAAACAGCTGTCGGTCAGTTTTACGCCGGACGATCTGTCCTTCAAGCTGTCTGATGATGACTACGTGCCGCTGCGCGGCGGTGGCCGGTTGACCTATGAGTTCGATGACAACTCGCTGACGCTTGAACGCGACCTATGGCAATTTGGGCGCTCATCGGCCATCGTTTCGGCCAGGGTGCGTGATTTGCCGGATCGCGCTACCGAAGGCGAGTTTCAGGCCTTTTTGCCACTTGAGTTCGAAGTCCTCTTCAACCGGGGCCGCATCGAGCCGGAAGATTCTCCCGAAGCGCCACTGACTTTTGCCAGCCGCGTCCAAGGGTCGTTTACCCCAGCGACCGGATTGCTAGACTTTACCAATCTGGAATTGGACACCTCCGAAGGCTACGCCACCTCCGAGGGTGTGATCGCTCTTGCCGACAATCCGCCCGTTGCGCTTTTTGATGTATCGACAAAGGACATGAGCGTGACCGGTCTGAAGCAATTGTGGCCCGGAACAGTCGCGCGTGAAGCGCGTCGATGGACGCTCAATAATCTTGCTGGCGGCCAGGTTTTGAGAAGCCGATTTCAAATCGCCGAACCGCTGCGCCGCCGGATTGAAGGCTCTGATCAGCGACTTTTGGGCGACAGCCGCATTGAAATGACTGTGGAAGGCGTTCGGTTTGATCTTACCGGCGATTTGCCTCCCGTTCGCGATGGTTCCGGCGACATTGTCTACGCCGACCGCATCACAACGCTCAACTTGGAAGAGGGTAACATCTTCCTGCCATCTGGTCGCTCAGCGATCACCCGCAACGCCACGCTCGTTATCCAACCACCCGATGAAGCGGGGTTTGTGATGGCACGTGGTGGTGGGGAAATCGAGGGCAACGCTGATGCCATCGGCGAGATCATTCAATTGCGCCCCATTGAGGCGCAGAACTACTACCCATTTGAACCCTCGGATTTGACCGGTAAGGTGAAAGGCAATATCGAATTATATTTTGCCCTCAACGGGTTCGATGAACCCAACATCCCCGACCCGGATTGGAGCGTTGCGCTCAGTATTCAAGACGCGGGGAGTAAAGCCGCGATCGAGGAGCGCCTGTTATCTGGATTGGAGGGGACCATTGATGTCACCCCGCAGCGCGCGATCATCGACGTTGCGGGCAACATGGATGGGTTCGATGCGGCTATGGCGATGACAATTCCTTTCCCCGGGGCCGATGTGGCTCCGGAGCAGCGTGTCGAACTGCAACTTGACGACGCATCGCGCAAATTGTTGGCTCCAGGGCTGGAAATAATGCTGACTGGCGTAACGCCGACGGTTGTTGAAGGTTCCGAAGAGCGTCTGCAGGTCAATGCATCACTGGTTGATTCAACGCTCGTTCTGCCATGGATAGGTTGGCAGAAAGGGCGCGGCATTCCAGCGTCGATTTCCTTTGATTTGGTCGAGACCGACGCCCGCACTTCATTGAATGAGTTTGTGCTTGATGGCGACGGTTTCGGCGCACGCGGGCGCTTGGAGGTGGACCAGGTAGGATTGTTACTGGCCCAATTTGACCAGGTTTCACTCAATCCCGGCGACAGTTTCGGTTTGCGCGTTGAGCGCGATGGTGAGCGTTACGATGTAAACGTAAGCGGATCGACTGTCGATTTGCGCGCGCTCATCCGCCATGTACGCGATCAACTGCAGGCCAGCGCGGAAACAGCTGACCAAACACCTGTTAATGTCGATGTACGGTTTGATACAGTCGCAGGCTTCAACGGCGAAACCATGCGAAACGTCGTCGCCTCAGCGCGGGTGCGCAATGGGGGCGTGGAGCGCTTCTCGGTGACCGGCCTCGGGGCGAGCGGCATGCCGTTTTCAGTTGCCTTGAACGGGCAGGGCGCTGACCGGCGCATGCGCGTTGAGGCATTTGACGCAGGGGAGTTCCTCCGCTTTGTCGATCTTTATGGGCAGATTCAAGGCGGTGCTTTGGGTCTCGATCTGAAGGCGGTTTCAAATGGTGATTTGACTGGGCCGCTCGAAATTCGCGATTTCCGCATTTTTAATGAGCCAGCACTGGATCGGCTGGTCAGTACAAGGCGGGACGAGCGTGGCAGTCTACGCGAGGCCCTCAATCGCGACCTCGATTTGCGCGAAGTCCCATTTGATGTCGGTGTTGCCAATTTGACTTTTGGAACAGGCACACTCGACGTTTCAGAGGCCTACATTCGCGGTCCTGTGGTTGGCTTTTCAATGCAGGGACGGGTCTTTGATCAGGAAAACCAAACTCGTATCACCGGTACTTTCCTTCCAGCTTACGGGCTCAACTCGGCTTTCGCCGAGATACCCATTCTCGGACTGGTTCTGGGCAACGGTCGCGAACGCGGGTTAATTGGGGTGACGTTTCTCCTTGCCGGTGATTTCGACAGCCCCCGCGTCACCGTCAACCCGCTGAGTGTCATCGCACCCGGGATTTTCAGAAATATTTTCGAGTTCCGCTAAGCTTCAGGTCGGTTTGACCAGCACGTGCTTTTTCTTGCCCATCGACAGTTTGATGGATCCGTCGACAAGCGCCGTTTCGTCGACGGTCAATTTGTCATCGGTAATTGGTTTGTCGTTCAGCTTGAGGGCGCCGCCCTTGATGTGCCGGCGCGCTTCGCCGTTAGAACCGGCAAGCCCTGCCTTGACAAAAAGCGTCAGCACGCCCATACCGCTTGAAAGATCAGAGGTCGCGACATTGATCGTCGGCAACGTATCGGCAGCCGCACCCTGCTCGAAGGTTTTTTGCGCGGTCTGAAGCGCTTTCTCCGCTTCTTGGCGTCCGTGCAATAGGGCAGTGGCTTCCGTCGCAAGAACCTTTTTGGCCTCGTTGATCTCAGCGCCTTGTAGCGCATCCAACTTGGCTATCTCCGGCATCGGCAACGTTGTGAATAATTTCAGGAAACGTCCGACATCGGCGTCTTCCGTGTTGCGCCAATATTGCCAAAAATCCCATGGCGAAAACTGTTCGGCATTGAGCCATACCGCGCCTTGCGCCGTCTTGCCCATTTTCGCGCCTGATGCTGTCGTGAGCAGTGGTGTGGTCAAGGCGTATAGTTGTTGAGTGCCCATCCGGCGGCCCAGGTCAACGCCGTTGACAATATTGCCCCACTGGTCCGAACCACCCATCTGAAGATTGCATCCATAGCGCCGCGCCAATTCCACATAGTCGTAGGATTGGCAAATCATGTAGTTGAACTCGATGAAGCTCATCTCCTGCTCACGCTCCAAACGAAGGCGGACGGAATCCATCGTCAGCATGCGGTTGACGGAGAAGTGGCGACCGACATCGCGCAACATGTCGATATAGCCGAGCTTGAGAAGCCATTCGGCATTATCCGCCATCAGCGCGTCCGTGGCACCTTCGCCAAACTGCAGGACCTTCTCAAATACGCCTTTGATCGACCTCTTGTTGTCCTCAATTTCCGCGATGGTGCGGATGGGGCGGGTTTCGTCCTTACCGGACGGATCGCCCACCATGGTGGTGCCGCCCCCCATGAGCGCAATCGGTTTGTTGCCCATCTGTTGAAGCCAGTGCAGCATCATCATCGACAGGAAATTGCCAATATGCAGTGAGGGAGCCGTGGCATCATAACCGACATAGGCGACAACCTCGCCTTTTGCCGCCAAGGCATCCAAGCCGTCAAAATCGGAACACTGGTGGATAAAACCGCGCTCATCGAGCACATTGAGAAAATCGGACTTGTAGGACGCCATGTTCTTTGTTGCATCAACTAGTTGTAGAGTTCCGGCGTCATGGAGGAGTGCGTGGCGAAGATCAAGACGGCAATAGGATTTATGAGTGGCACGTCCATGGACGGTATCGATCTGGCGTTGATCAAAACCGACGGAATCGCCCATCTAGAGTTTGGGCCAACCATGGAAATCGCCTACGATGCGACCTTTGTGCAGCGCTTGAATGAAGCCCTTGTTACCGCGCAATCCATCGGTGATCGTTTGGACCGCCCGGGCGACCTGCTTAGTTTGGAAGAGGCAATCACCCGGCGGCACGCCGATGCGCTCCAGATGTATTTGAACGAAAAAGACATCGATCCCCAACAGATAGATATCGTCGGTTTCCATGGCCAGACCATCGTCCATAGGCCAGATCTGGGTTTTACCGTGCAATTGGGCGACGGTCAGTTGTTAGCCGATGCGATCCGAATCCCGGTCATGTGGGACATGCGGGCCAATGATATGAAAAATGGCGGACAAGGCGCGCCCCTTGCACCAGCCTACCACAATGCGCTCGCCAGGACTGCGCATGACGCAAAGACAAGGGCGTTTGTGAATATTGGCGGCATCGCCAATGTGACCTTCACCAATCCTGACCATGCGCCAATTGCATTTGATTGCGGGCCCGGCAACGCGCTCATTGATCAATGGGTCCGAACCAACACAAATCAACCCTTTGATGATGGCGGGGCTTTGGCGTTGGCCGGTCAACCTGACGAAGAAATACTTGCCGAATATCTCGTTGACTCTTTCTTTGAAGAAAATGCACCCAAATCACTGGATCGGAATGATTTTTCCCTATCTCCGATGCGGATTACAGATACCGCCGACGGCGCGGCAACACTGGCGGAATTTACCGCACGCGCGATTGCGCGGTCGCGCACTTTCGCTTTGGCACCACCCGACGAGTGGATTGTCTCGGGCGGCGGTCGGCGCAACGCGGCGATGATGAACGCGCTCAAGCGGCTTCTCCCCGATGCTCATGTCGCCGGCGCCGATGAAGCGGGCTTCGATAGCGATGCGATGGAGGCCCAATGTTGGGCTTATCTGGCAGTGCGCGCCAAGAGAGGCTTCGCTTTGACCTACCCGTCAACGACCGGATGCGAGGAACCGTGCACCGGGGGGATCTTGTCCTTGCCGCGGTAAGTGGCCGCGATCCGCGGCCGGACGATATGGAGCGAAAAACCCCAAAATTTTGGTGGATTACCTGACGACGCGGATTGTGGAAAACATCGCGGCTTGAAGAATATACGCGACACTTGAGCGAATCACTGTTTAGATTAGCCAAGAATAGTCGTTTCGGGCAGGGCGATGAACGGACATCCAAGGAAATGGTCGATTCTCGGCATCTTGTTTTTGATAAGATGTTTTTCAGGGGTTCAATTTCAGTCCATTGCTGCTGTTTCCAGTGATTTTATCGACGGGTTCGGTATTAGCCTGTTCTACTATGGTGTCATCTTTGCAAGCTTCGCCTTGCCTGGTGCCATTATAAGCCTGCCAGGAAGCGCTGCGGCGCTGAAGTGGGGTGCCAAACATCTCATGCATTGGTCCGTCGGGCTCATGCTAGCGGGATCCGTCATAACCGTTTTCGGTCAATCGGCGGAAATGCAGTATCTTGCCAGGGTCGTTGCCGGGACCGGAGCCGCCTTGATCACCGTGATCATCGCAAACATTCTGGCCGAGGTTTTTGACCGCAAGAACATGGCAACAGCCATGGCGATCTACATCTGTTCCTGGCCGTTTGGCTTCTCTTTGGCGCTTGTGTTTTTGCCCTCGTTATACAGCGCTTGGGGAGGCATGGTGGGCCTTGGTGTCATAGGATTGGCGTTCGCCATGCTATGGGTCGTTGCCGCGATTTGGGTTCCAGATAGCCAAAGCCAAAAGACGCCCAAGCCGCTGGCCAAAACCGATTTTGCTGCTGCGTTGCGTGACCGCCCATTCGTCTACCAGTTGCTTCTTGTCTCTTTTTCGTTTGGCGTAATCAATGCAGTCATCAACAATATCGGCGTTTTTGGCCCGCTTTTCCTGCAAGAAGCGGGGGTTGGATTTACCCATTCGGCGCAAATCATCAGCACTTGTTACTGGCTGACGGCCTTTTCGGTGCCCTTAACCGGATTGCTGTCGGATCGGCTTGGCTGGTACGATTTTCAGGTCATTGCGAGCACCGCATTGTTTGCCGCCATGGTTCTTTTGTTTTCACTGGGGTTTGCGCCTATTTTATCCCTGATCGCCATCGGCATATTGTCAGGTTTTCATGCCGGGCCAATCTTGCGATCACTGGCACTTATTAGCGATCGGTTTGGCGTTGAAAAGGAAGTTACCCTCGGGGTGTTCTTCGCTTTGGCCTATTTCCTGTCTTTCTTGCTAACCGTGTTGTTCGGGATCGCGGCGGAATATGCCAAAACCGCCAGTGCCGCATTCACATTGGCGGGTTCGCTCTTGGCGACTGTCTGCTTTACTTGGTGGATGTTTAGCCGCGCTCAATCGGAAAGCGCCAAAAGGGTGAGCGCTTAAGAAAAAACTCAGGCGACGCGTTTTCGAGCGCCAACCGCATAGCTACCAGGCCTGCGGGTTTCTTTGTTCTCAACTTTACGAACTGTATGGCGAACACCATCCCAGTTAATGGACTGATCGTCGGCAACCAGTTGATCATTGACGTCCATTTCAAAAGCCGACGCTTGGTAGGCCGTTCTCGGCACTGGTTGCATTTGAAACAAGGGCCGTTCTTTCGAAATAAAAATCTCACGATCGGTCGTTAAAAGGCGGATATTGATAAAGAGCGGCCAAGGGCGGAATCGATCCGTTTCAACCAAGCCTTCAAATGTCGTAAACGAGCTCCGGATATCATAGTTTGCCGGTTGGCGAACAAGCAATGACCACTCTTCGGTGGTTGCCACGAAGTAACCGGACCAGATTTGTATGGCGCCGGGTACAAAAAGTTCGGACATGAAGGGCGGATCATAATCGCGCAAATCTACAGGCGCCTGCGAACGCCATTTTTCTCGAAACTCGTCCTCAAAACTGATGGATTTTAGCGGGTACCACTGACCATCCTCATAATAAAAAACTTCCCGACCGTCGAAGACGAGCGATATGTCTTTCGGTGCGTACACGTACCAGCCAAAAGACGAGGCCGTCCGCATCGCTTCGCAATATTGAAATGCGCCTGTTGGTAAAGTGCCCGCAGCACTTTTTTCCGCGCGGCGAATGGCTGGCGCGCCAGAATATGCTTTCCACACCGAGACTGTCTTCGTCATTGCAATCAAACCTAAATAAAAAAGGGCAGGCGGTTGGGACCGCCTGCCAGAAAATCAATTTACTTCGTGACAGGTGAAAGACCGCCACCCATTTCTGTTTTTGGCTGACCTTTGACCGCGATGCGGATAGGTGACAGACCGCCGCCCATTTCTGTCTTTGGCTGCGGCTTCACAACGACGTCTGATGTTTTTTTCATCTCAATGCTCCTGTTTTTAAATATTTAGCGCCGAATACTAGGCGCCTAAAAAGATTGTATGCTTTTCAAAATGAATACAACCGCTTTAATATTTGTGAATATTCTATAAATAAATAAATATGATCTTTTTTTGAAATATGATTTTCAAAAAAATCCAATTATTTTATATCAAAAATAATTGATAAATTTGGAGAAATATAAATTGGCGGCGAGAGCAGGCATTAATTCCTACAAAAGCAGGTTACTAGCGTGAAAATTGTCGACTATTTGGCCGGTATCTGCCGCTGACATTCGTGAAGCGTGTCGTTAAGAGCTAAATTCTAGCGAAAAGCCGGGTGATTCGGTCTAGCGCCATTCAATACTGGTTGTTTTGCTCTGCGCGCGGCGGGCCAAGAGTAATGCTGACCCAGGGCGGCCCGCAACATATCGCCACCACGCTCAGGGCATAGCGCGTCCGTTGCATTTTTGATAAAAATAAAGCTTTTATAACAGGTGCTTAGCGTAGTTTTCACTTCGCATGGTCGGCGTTTGTTGGCTGGCTCGGTTTGCAGGCGAACGGAGCGGAAAAAATGAGTATTTGCGTGTCAGTCTAGAGTTTATTTAATTGCAGAAAAAATATTTCTAAATCGGTTATTGGGGTGGATAAATCAACTATGAGATACGCAGATTGGAGCGGCGCTTAACTACGCCGCGTCTGTTTTATCGTCTTGTTTTACGCGCCGCTTGGATGTGGCGCAGCTTTTAAAGTGTCAACGCTTGCCAACGAGTTGTTTGACATTGTCAGGCACCAGCTCTCCGCGCAGGCGCGCATCAAGATACATCGCACATTCTTCCAAAAGCTCATCTTCGTGGCCTTGGTAGAAGTGGTTCGCGTTTTCCATGGTACGCTGCGTTATCAATATACCTTTTTGCGTGTGTAGCTTGTCTACCAAACCTTGCACTGCCTCGGGCGGCGCCACACGATCGTGAGAGCCGTGAATAATCAAGCCGGATGATGGGCATGGTGCCAGAAAGGCGAAGTCATAAATATTCGGCTGCGGGGAGATGGACATGAACCCTTCAATCTCCGGACGCCGCATCAGGAGTTGCATGCCGATCCATGCGCCAAATGAATAGCCGGCAACCCAGCAGAATTTTGCCTCCGGATGAAGTGATTGTACCCAGTCTAGTGCAGCCGCCGCGTCTGACAATTCACCTGCGCCATGATCGAACTCGCCTTGGCTGCGCCCGATACCGCGAAAATTGAAACGCAAGGTCGTAAATCCACGTTCCTGGAACATGTAAAACAAATTGTAGATCATGGGATTGTTCATGTTGCCGCCAAATTGCGGGTGGGGATGCAATATCATGGCGATAGGTGCATCTTTTTCCGCAGCAGGCTGATAACGACCCTCCAGACGACCTTCCGGGCCGTTGAAAATGACTTCGGGCATAAACTCTCCACATTTATTGGCGGGACAGGACGCGGCATCTTTGCTGATTGCTGCGGTGTCCACAATTCTATAGGTAACGTTGCGCCCGTCATAAGGGTTTGCTCCTGCAAATTTCAAGGAAATCCGTAATTCGGTTGAGTGGCACAGAGTGAATGGCCGGAAAATCGCGCATATATTTTGATTACAATGCTTCGGCGCCCTTGGCGGACGAGGCACGTGCGGCGATGCTTGACGCCTTGAAAATCGATGCAAACCCATCCTCGGTGCACGCCGAGGGTCGAGCAGCGCGGGCGTTGGTTAAGAAGGCTCGCCGCCAGGTGGCCGCACTGTTAAACGCCAATCCCGATCATGTGGTGTTTACATCCGGCGCAACGGAAGCAGCAGCTCTGGCGTTGACGCCCAATTACTCCATGGGGCGGTCGCCGGTCTCAATGAGCCATTTGTATGTTTGCGCCGCGGATCATCCTTGCACGCTGGACGGCGGAAGCTTTGCGCCGGACAAGCGGACATTGTTCCCGGTTACCCAAGATGGTTTGGTGGATCAAAGTGCGCTCAAAGAGATTTTGACAGCGCATGATTACGGCGCGGGTTTGCCGCTGGTGGTGTGTCATCACGCCAATAATGAAACCGGGGTCATCCAGCCCATAGTGGAGATCAGCAGCCTAGTGAAAGAACACCGGGGTGTCTTTGTGGTGGACGCAGTCCAAGCCGTCGGGCGTGTGCCCATTGATGTTTCATCGGGATTTGCGGACTATGTGATTGTCTCGTCACATAAGATTGGCGGTCCAAAGGGGGCCGGTGCTCTCGTGGCTTTTTCCGATTTGATGATGCCGATGCCGCTCATTCGTGGCGGAGGGCAGGAACGCGGCCACCGGTCGGGGACGGAGTCGCCGGTAAATCTCGCTGGGTTTGGCGCGGCCGCTGAAATTGCCGCTCAAAAGATCGGCTCTTGGAGCGCAATCGCTGCGCTGCGCGACCGGCTTGAAGAGGGTATTTCTAAGATCGCACCGGAGGCCGTTTTCCATGCCCAAGACCAACCAAGGCTTCCCAATACCCTGTTTTTTACCATGCCGGGAATGAAAGCCGAGACATTGCAAATCGCGCTCGATATAGCTGGTTTTGCGGCCTCGCCCGGTTCGGCGTGTTCTTCAGGAAAGGTAGGGGCCAGCCATGTCCTTAAAGCCATGGGTGTGAAGTGTGAGGAAGGCGCGATCAGGTTGTCGCTCGGCCTGCAAAATACCGGGGCAAATGTGGATGCTTTCCTCGAGGTTTTCGTGAAAATTGCCACTCGTGCAGGTCGCTTGCAATAAACCTGCCTAAAATTGTCATATTTACTAGTTTAGAACTTTTCAAAACTGGAAAACGCGCTATATGCATAACATAACTTAAACGAACGATATATGCGCCTCGGGAGCTGTCCATGCCTGCTGTTCAGGAAACAATTGATCAGGTCAAAAAGATCGATGTCGACCAATACAAGTACGGCTTTGAGACAATTGTTGAGACGGACAAAGCCCCAAAAGGGCTGTCGGAAGAAGTCATACGTTTCATCTCCGCCAAAAAGAACGAGCCGGAGTGGATGCTTGAGTGGCGTTTGGACGCCTACAAGCGCTGGTTGACCATGGAAGAGCCCGACTGGGCGCGTGTTGATTACCCGAAGATCGACTTCAACGACATCTATTATTACGCCGCGCCGAAAGGTCAGGATGGTCCGAGAACCATCGACGATGTCGATCCTGAAATACGCAAAACCTATGAGAAGTTGGGCATTCCGCTGGCCGAGCAGGAAATTCTGGCCGGTGTACAAGAGCGCCGAGTGGCGGTTGATGCGGTCTTTGATTCTGTTTCGGTCGTAACAACTTTCAAGGAAGAATTGGCCAAAGCCGGCGTAATTTTCATGCCGATCTCTGAAGCGATCCGCGAACATCCCGAGTTGGTGAAGAAATATCTGGCATCTGTTGTGCCGGTTTCTGACAATTACTATTCCGCGCTCAATTGCGCTGTTTTTACCGATGGTTCTTTTGTGTACGTGCCTGAGGGCGTGCGCTGCCCTATGGAATTGTCGACCTATTTCCGGATCAACGAAAAGAACACCGGCCAGTTTGAGCGTACGCTGATCATAGCCGAAAAGGGTGCTTACGTTTCCTATCTGGAAGGATGTACCGCACCGCAGCGCGACGAAAACCAGTTGCATGCGGCCGTTGTCGAACTCGTCGCCATGGAAGACGCCGAGATCAAATATTCAACTGTCCAGAACTGGTATCCGGGCGACGCTGACGGCAAAGGCGGCATTTACAACTTCGTGACCAAGCGCGGCGACTGCCGGGGCGACCGGGCAAAGATTTCTTGGACTCAAGTTGAAACCGGATCGGCGATTACGTGGAAGTACCCGTCCTGCATTTTGCGCGGCGATGACAGTCAGGGCGAATTCTATTCCATCGCGGTGTCCAATGGCGCGCAACAGGTAGATAGCGGCACCAAGATGATCCATTTGGGCAAACGCACCAAGAGCCGGATCATTTCCAAGGGCATCTCGGCGGGTCGTTCGCAGAATACCTATCGGGGACGTGTATCGGCACACCGCAAGGCGGCGGATGCCAGGAATTTTACGCAGTGTGACTCGCTACTGATCGGCAATGAATGTGGCGCACACACCGTGCCTTACATAGAAGCCAACAACGCAACTGCGCAGTTTGAGCACGAGGCGACGACGTCGAAAATCTCCGAGGACCAGCTGTTCTATTGCATGCAGCGCGGCATACCGGAAGAAGAGGCGATTGCGCTGATCGTCAATGGCTTCGTGAAAGAAGTCATTCAGGAATTGCCGATGGAGTTTGCAGTCGAAGCGCAAAAGCTCATAGGCATTAGTCTTGAAGGTTCCGTGGGCTGATAACGGCAATGTTAAGGGCATATTGGCATAAGCGCTTTGGACTTTGCCTTGGTGGAGCGGTGGTTTGCGCTGTTGCGCTAAACGCTGTTGCGGCCGGTGCGGACAACCTGCCAACGCCTGAAGGTTTTATGGTTTGGCAAACGCCGGAAGCGGTTACTGTCGCGGCGCCAGTCGCGGTTCTTGGCGACAGCTACATGGCTTTTCCGAGCGAAGATGAGGGCCGGCCTGAGCTCTCAATCAACGTTCGGATGATCAACGCTTTCATTCCTGAGCAAACGCGTTTCATAGTCGATGTGATCGAAACCGGTTATGCAGATGATAGCGTTGGCGGCGGTTGGGAGCGGTTCATGCTCAAACCGACGGAAGATGGGCAATACACACTTGTCGCGCATGGTTGGAAGTGGCGCTGCCAACGCGGTGGCATGGCTGATCAATGGGTCGGTCGCCCCTGTCCATGATCTCGCAGAACCATTCTATGAATATGGCGCTGTTGCGCTGCTGGAGAAAATAAATGTTGGAAATCAAAAACTTACACGCGAAAATCGCCGAGACAGATACGCAGATCATCAACGGACTGAATCTTTCGGTCAAAGCCGGTGAAGTGGCTGCCATCATGGGGCCGAACGGTTCCGGCAAGTCGACGCTCTCCTACGTTTTGGCAGGCCGTGATGACTATGAAGTCACCGAAGGCGACATCCTTTATAATGGCGAGAGCATCCTTGAGATGGATCCAGCTGAGCGTGCAGCGGCTGGCATTTTCCTGGCGTTCCAGTATCCTATGGAGGTTCCAGGCGTTGCCACGATGCAATTCCTGAAAGTGGCGATGAACGAGCAGCGCAAGGCGCGCGGTGAAGATGAGCTTTCCACGCCGGACTTCATCAAGACCGTCCGCGAAGCGGCGGCCACGCTCAACATTTCCATGGACATGCTTAAGCGCCCGCTTAATGTCGGATTTTCCGGCGGTGAGAAGAAGCGCGCTGAAATCCTGCAGATGAAGCTTTTGGCCCCGTCTTTGTGCGTGCTTGATGAAACAGATTCCGGCCTCGACATTGATGCGCTGAAAATCGTGTCCGAAGGCGTGAACGCGCTGCGTTCGCCAGACCGCGCGACCATCGTCATCACCCATTATCAGCGCCTGCTCGACTACATTGTTCCCGATAGCGTCCATGTCTTGTCAAAGGGCCAGATCGTGAAGTCAGGCGACAAGGATTTGGCAAAAGAGTTGGAAGCCGAGGGCTATGCCGACATCATTGCTCAAGCCGCCTGAAGCAGAGGAGCATTCATCAATGAACGCACCGGTAAAACTGACGGCGGTCGAAGAGGCACTCGTTTCCGCTTTCGCCGACAAGGTCCACGCGCTGCCCGGCAATGCCGATACCATCCATGCCCGAGATGCCGCGATCGAGGCCATCAAAAGCAATGGTCTGCCCACGCGAAAGGTAGAGGCTTGGCATTATACCGATCTGCGGCGCTTGATGGCGGGCCTGCCAACGGGTGACGGCAAATCGGCTGCTGCCATGTCCGCTATCCTTGATGGCTCGCATATTCTATCTATCGAAAATGGCGTGGCACAGTTATCGGGCCAGCCGGATGGCCTCAATGTGGAATTGATCGCCGATGCGCTGGGTGCCGATGTTGGCGGATATGTACCTGAGTTTTTTGGCGATGATGATGCCATAGGGCAGATCAATGCAGCTTTTGTCTCCGGCGGTTACCGTCTGGCGGTCTCTGATGATGTTGAACTCTCTGAACCGATAGAAATCCAAACACGCACATCCGACACGCAAGCCCATAGCGGGCACGTAGCGGCTATCGGCGCCAAGGCGTCGGCAACCTTCGTTGACCGCTCTTTCAGCGCCGGCCCTGCCATGACGACCTCCGTGACCCATGTGACGGTTAAAGATGGTGCCACTGTCAACTGGATTGTTGTGCAGGAAGAAGGTGAGGACGCCTCACGTCTTGCCAAGTTGGTTTTCGACATCGCCGACGGTGCAACAGTCAATCTTTTCATCGCGAACTTTGGCGGCAAACTGATCCGTCAGGAAGTGCACGCGCGCTGCGCCGGTGAAAATTCGCACCTTGATTTCCGTGCCGTCAACATGGTTGGTGATGAGACGCATTGCGACATAACGCTGGTACTGGATCACCAGGTGCCGAACACGACCTCGGAAGAAACCGTACGTAGCGTCGTGACCGGCAAGGGGCAGGCGGTGTTCCAAGGCCAAATCCGTGTGGCACAGATCGCCCAGAAAACGGACGCTCAAATGGCTGCCAACACGCTATTGCTGTCTGATGAAGCTGGCGTTTCTGTGAAGCCCGAACTGGAAATTTTCGCCGACGATGTGATTTGCGCCCATGGGGCGACCGTCGCTGAAATCGACGAAAATCATCTTTTCTATCTGATGGCGCGCGGCATTTCAGAAAAGACCGCACGCGGCTTGTTGGTCGAAGCTTTCGTCGATGAACTGGTCGAAGAACTCGACAACGAGCAGCTTGTAGAAGCCCTGGAAGGCCGCATCAGCGCGTGGCTCGAGGCGCACGGCTGACCATATGACATATGATGTAGAAAAAATCCGGTCGGATTTCCCCATCCTCTCAAAGGAAGTTTACGGCAAGCCGCTGGTCTACCTGGACAATGGAGCGTCCGCACAAAAGCCGCGTCAGGTCATCGACGCTGTCTCCAACACCTATGAAGACAATTATGCCAATGTGCATCGCGGCCTGCACTATTTGTCCAACAGCGCGACCGATGCCTATGAAGCGGCCCGCAAAAAGGTGCAGCACTTTTTGAATGCCGCTTCGGAAGACGAGATCGTTTTCACCAAAGGCACCACGCACGCGATCAACATTGTCGCCAATGCCTTGGCTGAAACCATCCAGCCGGGTGATGAAATCGTTCTCTCCATCATGGAGCACCATTCCAACATCGTACCCTGGCACTTCCTGCGCGAACGCCACGGCGCAAAACTGGTTTGGGTGCCGGTCGATGAGAATGGCCAGTTTCATATCGAAGAGCTTGAAAAGCGTCTCACGGACCGTACAAAATTGATCGCGCTCACCCAAATGTCGAACGTGACGGGGACGGTGGTGCCGATCAAGCAAGTCTGTGACATGGCCCATGCCCGCGATATTCCGGTGCTGGTCGATGGATCGCAGGGCGCGGTGCACATGCCGGTCGATGTACGCAACCTTGATTGCGACTGGTACTGTTTCACTGGCCACAAGGTTTACGGCCCGTCGGGCATTGGCGTTTTGTACGGCAAGATGGATCGCTTGAAAGAAATGCGCCCCTATGAGGGCGGCGGCGAGATGATCGTCGAGGTCACCGAAGAGGGCGTCACCTACAATGAACCTCCTCACCGCTTTGAGGCCGGAACGCCACCGATCGCGCAGGCAATCGGTTTGGGGGCGGCGCTCGACTATATGGAAGGCGTTGGCCGTGATGCCATTGCTGCCCATGAAGCCGATTTGCGCGCCTATGCCCATGAGCAACTGGACGGTGTCAACGCCATCCGCATCATCGGCAATGCGCCGGAAAAGGGTGCGATCATTTCCTTTGAGTTGGAAGGCATTCATGCCCATGATGTGTCGATGGTGATCGACCGGCAAGGCATTGCGGTGCGCGCCGGCTCCCATTGCGCGCAGCCGCTCTTGAAGCGTTTCGGTGCGACCTCCACATGTCGGGCGAGTTTTGGCATGTACAATACACGCCAAGAGGTGGATAAACTTGTTGAGTCGCTCGACAAGGCACGGATGTTTTTTGCCTGACACAAACCTGCTATGGTGCGCCCATGATGGAAGATCAAAATAGCGTTGAAAACACCGAGGCCGTGGAAACCGCGCCGCCGGCTGAAGGGCAAAGCGCCATCCCGCGCCAGGAGTTGGCGCGCATAACCGACGATATCATTGCGGCGTTGAAAACCGTCTATGACCCCGAAATCCCGTCGGACATCTATGAACTCGGGCTGATTTACCGGGTCGATATCGAGGACGACCGTACGGTAAAGGTCGAGATGACACTGACCGCGCCCGGCTGCCCGGTTGCGGGCGAGATGCCCGGTTGGGTGGAAAACGCGGTGCGCACCGTTGAAGGTGTGATGGATGTGGAAGTCACGATGACCTTTGATCCGCCCTGGACGCCGGATCGCATGAGCGAAGAAGCACAAATCGCGGTGGGGCTGTATTGATGGCTTTTGCAATCATGACCATGACAGATGCTGCTGCCAATCGTGTCAGCGAAATCGTCGCTACCAAAGCGGACAAGGGCGCCAAAGGTGTACGCGTTTCCATCAAAAAGGGCGGCTGTGCGGGTATGGAGTATACCGTCGATCTGGTCACCGAGCCTAATCCGAAGGACGACCATATCGAGCATAATGGGTCGCATATCTGGGTGGACCCGTCGGCGATGCTCTATTTGCTTGGCACTGAAATGGATTTTGAAGTGACCAAATTGCGAACCGGTTTTGTGTTCAACAATCCGAACCAATCGTCTGCCTGTGGTTGTGGTGAATCGGTTGAGCTGAAACCTGCTGATCTCAAAGAGCTCGCTGAGGCTCGCGGCGCGCTTTGAGATGAGGGCCAGCGGTTCAAAAGCAATCATGCTGATTTGCATGGCGGGCGCATGCATGGGCATTTCCGCGTTAGCTTTGGCCCATTCGGGTGCGACGGGCGCTGTTAAAGCCCGAATGGACGCCATGAAGTCTATCGCCAATGACATGAAGGCGATATCGACGACCCTGCGCAACAAGCAGTTGCGTTACGGCTTGATCGGCGCGGCGGCAAATCGGATAGAGGGCCATTCAGCGCGGGTGCCGACCGAATTTCGCCAGAAAGACCTGTCTGCCCCATCCGAAGCGGCCGAGTTGATTTGGGAGCAGTTTGACGATTTCGCGCAATTGTCGCGATCGATGGAGAATGCGGCACGCGAGCTCGAGCGCGCGGCGTTGGATCAGGCAAAACCCGAAATTATCGTCGCGCGCTTCAAAACGCTCGGCGACACCTGCGGGGCGTGCCACCGTGACTACCGTGTAAAAAACTGACCGTCATATGGACGATGAATTCCTGCACGATCTTTTTTCCAGTGTTGGCCCGATCACCATCAAACGAATGTTTGGAGGGCAGGGGATCTATGCGGACGGCATGATCATCGCCGCAGTGCAATCGGGCCGAATAATGGTCAAAGGCGATGATCAATGCGCCCCGGCGTATGAATCAGCCGAGATGATACGTTGGGCCTATGAAAATCCAAAAAGCGGCAACGCGACACTCATGCCCTACTGGCAAGTGCCTGACAGCGCACTGGATGACCCTGAAGAAATGAGCAGATGGGCGCACATGGCATTGGGAGCCGCCAGACGCACAAAGCCGACGAAAATTTAGCGTCCAATCAGCATGAAAGCTGGAATTTCATCGCCAAAACCGACCGGCATGTCGGAGCGGTTATCGCGACCATTGGCCCGTTTTTTTCTGTTTTCATGAGCCGACGGCGTCTCGTCAGGTGCCAAATCATCATTGGCAGCGGCTATCGCATTGTCGGCATTTTGCTGTTTGATCTTTTCACGGCGCGGCTTTCGAGAACGTTTGCCATTGTCCTTTTCCGCATCCTCTGACGGACTTGGCGCGGTCTCAAAACCCTCAAGCGGATCAATGGCTTTGTCGATCAATGTCTGCACGGCAGCGAGATATTTTGCGCTGGCCTTGTCGACTAGTGTAAACGCCTTGCCTGAACGACCGGCGCGTCCGGTCCGCCCGATGCGGTGAACATAGTCTTCTGCGTGAATGGGCACGTCGAAATTAAAGACGTGGCTCACATCGGGGATATCGAGCCCGCGCGCGGCAACATCAGAGGCAACGAGCAGTTGGATCTTGTTGTTGCGGAACCCGTCCAGCATCATGGTGCGCGAATGTTGGTCCATATCCCCATGCAGTGCGCCAGCTGAAAATCCATGCTTTTCAAGGCTGCGATAAAGCTGCGATACATCTTTCTTGCGGTTGCAAAAAATGATGCCGTTTTTAAGATCATCCTGCGCGCGGATGATTTGGCGCAGTACATCGCGCTTTTCGTAATCCTTCGATCCACACCAGGCGATACGTTGTTCCACCGTCGTCGCTGTCGACGATGCGCGCGCCACTTCGATACGCACCGGCGCTTGCAGGAACTGATCCGCAAGTTTGGTGATTTCCGGCGGCATGGTGGCAGAGAAGAACAGTGTCTGGCGGGTGAATGGGATCAGTTTTGCGATGCGCTCTATGTCAGGGATAAATCCCATATCGAGCATGCGATCAGCTTCATCGATCACCAAAATGTCGACGCCATTCAAAAGCAGCTTGCCGCGTTCGGTGTGGTCGAGCAGCCGCCCGGGGGTGGCGATCAAAACATCCGCGCCGCGCTCCAGTTTGCGGTCCTGCTCATCGAAGGAGACGCCACCAATCAACAGGGCGACACTCAGCTTGTGGTTCTTGCCATATTTTTGAAAGTTCTCGTCAACTTGCGCCGCCAACTCACGGGTAGGCTCAAGGATGAGTGTGCGCGGCATGCGCGCGCGCGCGCGACCCTTTTCAAGCCGTGTGATCATCGGCAAAACAAAAGAAGCCGTCTTCCCGGTGCCAGTCTGCGCAATGCCCAAGACATCCTTGCCGGCGACCACATGCGGAATCGCCGCTTCCTGGATGGCGGTGGGGCTGGTATAGCCCGCCTCGTCGACAGCTTTGATCACCTTGGGTGACAAAGGAAGATCAGCAAAAGTAACCAATGAAAACCTATCGCATGGGTTGCGATGCGCACATCCACACCGGACGACGCTTGTAGGCGTGCGGTACGGTGTGGTCTTTGAAAAGTCAAGTTTCCTTGGGTTTCTTCATGGTAATTTACTTGATTGGCCGCCTAAGGCAGCCAGTGGGATTTTCCAGTCTTAATCTTGTATGTGCCGTTCAACTTAACTTGAATGATCAGACCCGATCCGGTTGGCGCCAACGACGTAAAAACTATCACCGACACAAATGTCGGCGAACCTTCCAACATTGAAGATTGCTTCAAGGAGCCAATAGATGAACTTTTTTAAAACCGTACTCGCAGGTACAGCTCTTTCTATCATGATTGCAGGCTCTGCTATTGCTGGCGGTCACTCTAAAGACATCGTTGATACAGCCGCAGGTAACAGCGACTTTGAAACACTGGTAGCAGCCGTTCAAGCCGCAGGCTTGGTCGACACCCTGAAGGGTGAGGGGCCATTTACTGTCTTCGCCCCAACTGACGACGCATTTGCGGCTCTAGGCGATACAGTTCAAGAACTGCTGAAGCCTGAAAACAAGGATCAGTTGATCGCCATCCTGACTTACCATGTTGTGGCCGGTAAAGTCATGTCAACGGATCTGACTGACGACATGATGGCAGCGACGGTACAGGGCGAAGAAATCACGATCGACCTGGACAATGGCGTCATGGTCAACGATGCCAACGTTGTTACAGCCGACATCGAGACATCCAATGGCGTGATCCATGTGATCGACAAAGTGATCCTTCCTAAAGCGGCTATGTAATCTCTTTTTGAGGAGTGGTTAGCCAGGCCGTCCGCTTCGAGCGGGCGGTCTTTTTAGTATTTGAACTGTTCATTGAGGATGCGCTCATCCCATGAGTGGCTGGCATCGAACAGGACTTTGCCCATATCCTCGCGGCTTTCCCAAATATCGACCCGGCGAACGGATTTGACTTCGGTATGATCGGCGACGGCATTGACCGGTCGCTTTTCAGCTTCCAGAACTGCGATGGTTACCTTCACGCTGTTGGGAAGAAGCGCACCGCGCCACCGGCGGGGGCGAAATGGGCTCACGGGTGTTAATGCGAGTAGCGGGGCGTCAATCGGGATAATCGGACCTTGCGCCGAAAGGTTGTAGGCCGTTGATCCGGCCGGCGTTGCCACCATCACACCATCGCAGACCAAATCATCCAGACGTACTTTCCCATCGACTTCAATTTCAAGCCGCGCCGCCTGATAGCTCTGGCGAAACAGCGAAACCTCATTGATGGCCAACGCATTCGTTTCTTGACCATCAGAGTCAACGGCCCGCATTTTAAGCGGACGGATCAGCTCGGTTTGCGCCGCCGCGATGCGCTCGTACAGGCCATCTTCGATATAGTCATTCATGAGAAAGCCGACTGTGCCGCGGTTCATGCCATAGATAGGTTTTCTCGTGTTCATGAATTGCTGGATGGTTTGGAGCATGAAGCCGTCTCCGCCCAGCGCGACAATGATATCTGCATCTTCTGGCGGATGATTGCCGTAACGGGTGGCAAGCGCAGTGGCCGACTGTTGGGCGTTCTCGGCATCAGAAGACAAAAAGCAAATATTGGGCTGTTCACTCATCATCCAAAACCCAGGTTATACGAAACGCTGCAAAAACCTCTAATGGTTGTGAACCGATTAAGCAAAGGTGCACCAAAACCGTTTACACGCGCGCATTTTGTGCTAATTGCGCACGCAAGCCCCTATAGCTCAGTTGGTAGAGCAACTGATTTGTAATCAGTAGGTCCGCGGTTCGAGTCCGTGTGGGGGCACCAAACCTGACTTGTCCCTCCGAAAAAGCCCTTAAAGCCTTGAAGGGCAAGGAGATTTCGGGGGTTCTAGCACCCTTATTTCGGTCATATTGAATTTGGCCTGCAAAGGCCAGTTTGATGACCGTTCGGCGCAGTCCTGTATGCCCCGAATCCCATAGTTTCCGGGGGGTTGCGAGGAATTGGAGCACTGGTTCTAGTTTTTCGTCGAATGTGCCGGGTGGTTCGGTCTGGTTTTGGGATTTTTCGGTCATGAGGCGCTTTTCCTTTTCAAGTTGGCTGAGCTTTGTTTCGTATGAAGCGATCACCGTTTCATTGGTGGCTTCGACAATGCGCGTCAAAAGCCGGTCGATTTTCTTGTCGATGAGGATGACTTGCTCTTTGGCGGTTTTGACGATGTCGTTGGCTTGATTGACGCGTTGGCTCCATGCTTTCTTGAACATGGCGGTTGCCAGTTTCATGAGCTTGGGTGTCGGTTGAAACGCTGAAAGCAATTCTCCGACGTCGCCTTCCAGCTTGTCGCGTGGAATGGACTTGCCATACTGGTTGCAGGTTTTGGTTTGGCAGAGATAATAGGCGTAGTGGCCGCCATTGCCCTTGGAGATGGAAGAGCGCAGGGGCGTGCTACAGCAGGCGCAGGAGACCACCCCGCGCATGGCGAACGCATCGCCTATATTCTTGCGCTTGGCGGCCTTGGTGGATGTTTGACGGCGTTCCTGAACCTTTTCAAAGGTGGCGACGCTGATAATTGGCTCATGTTGGCCTTCCAGCCAATCAATCCCATAGTTTTCAGAGACAATGTAGCCGGTATAAATCGGGCTTCTAAGAATTTCCGTGACGCGTTGCTGGGTAATCTCGCCCTTTGAGTTGCGTGGATAGTCGGGGAAGCTTTCCAAAAAGCGTTTCACTTCCGCTTGGCTTCCGAAACGGCCCGATGCGTATCCTTCAAAGGCTTGCCTGATGATGGGGGCCAATACCGGATGATGGTGCAGGACTTTGCCCCTGCCTTTGACCTCTTGATAAAAATATCCAACGGGTGGGTTGTGAACCCAATAGCCGTTCTCCATCCGGGCTTTCATCTTTTGGGCGACTTGGCGTCCGTTTTGCTTGCGCTCCAATGCCCCTTGCGCGGCCATGATGGTTTCGATGAACTCACCTTCGGGCGTTTCATCGAACTTGAAGTTCAGACATTCGATAGTTGCGCCGCGTTTGCGGAACGCTTCGCGTAAGTCGAGATGGAAGCGCGTGTCGCGGGCAAAGCGTTTGAGATCATCGAAGATGACCACGAAGCGTTCGTCGGGCTGGGCATCCAGAAACGACAAAAGCGCCACCATGCCGGGGCGCTTCATAAAGTCACCGCCACCCGAGATCGTGTCCGGGAACACCGCTGCAACAGCATAGCCTTTTTGATGGGCATGCTGTCGGCAGCGTGTCTCCTGGCTTTCAAGCCCGTGGCCTTCTTCGTTTTGCGTGCGTGTCGAGACCCTGCAGTAGATCACCGCTTGTTTGGGTTGTTGGCTGGTCGTCATGGTGATGCGCCCTCGAACTCCTTTTTAGTGGACGGGAGAGACGAGCCGCGCTCACTCGCTATAGGTACGTCAGAGCCTTCGGCGATCATATGGGCAATGATCTCCGCCAATTTTGGCATGCCGCCGCTCGCATTCGTCTCCCAATAGAAATCACAGTAAGAGACAATGATGTGCCAGAGCGCTTCAATAAGCTCGCGCTTTTGTTCAAGCGTCCCATCCACCTCATCAAGATAGGATAGCCATTCATCCAGTTCCGTCGGTTGCGAATTTGATGTCGATGTAGGCTGTTTCATGGGCTTCACCGGCTGGGACCGGTTCGGGCCAATGTCCGACGCGTTCCGCCATTACTAGCCGATGCCGATTGCCTTGATGAACCTGTGCGGTCACTGCGTCCATAGGATCGTGTTTTTCCCTCGCCAACATTGGATTGTTTTGTCTGAGAATGCCGGGCTTCGCGTTCCGCTTCGATTTGCGGCCGGTAAAACGTTTCGTCGAGTTCCTTGCCCCATTCATAAAGTTCAGAACCATGGGCGTCGCGAAACGCCTCTGTCATCAGGCGTTTGGCACCGGCATTGCTGATTTCCAATTCACCCGCCAGTTCGCCCGCCGTTTGTTCATAGGCGCGGTAAAACGACATGCGCTCACCTTGTTCGACAAGCGCTCCGATTTCATCGGTCTGTATAAGGGCGCGTTCCGTGAGCTCAGGGCCTTTGTCCAGTGCATCTTCATTGGCACGCAGACCTTCGCGCATCTCATTCATGGTCATGCCATGCTCGGCCCGGAAGATGTCACGTAATGTGCTTTCAGCGCGAGAGGCATCAAACGCGTTGGTGCGGGCAAACGCATGGGCATAATCGCCAAGCTTTTCTTTAAAAGCACCGGAGCGGTGGATTTCTGACTTGATGATGCCAGTAATGGCGATGGCTTCCTCAAATTGAGGGTCAGTCAGGATACGGGCGGAAAAGCCTTCTCTCGGATCATCCCGGGTTTGAGTTGTTTGACGGGTCGATCCCGTTTTGCGGGTTTGGTTTGTGTTGCTGTTCACGTCTTTATTCATGTCTTGGGTCCTTTCGTTTGTGTTAGACTTGAGGGTGTGCATTATATAGGAATATATCCCTAAATACACTTGCTAACTGGCTCATTTTCTTGCGTTTTTGCCTGCCGTTTTGTTCGATAGTTTCAGGCTCAGCGGTCCCTATTGAGGGACTGGCTCTGGGCCCGCACATGGTCAGACTGGCGTCGGCCTTGGCCTAAGCGGCGATCCGTGGCGCGGTTAAAATCGCTTTTGGCGTGGCCGCGCTCAGCGTTGCGTCTTTCGACACGATCAAAGAACTGGTCAATCCGCTCACGGCCCGCTTGTTTGACGGCTTCGACATGCTCTTGATGTTGCCTGTGAACATTGCGACGCGCCTGAAGCATGAGTTTTTGGCCGTTGAAGCGGTCATCCCTATGGAAGGTCGGCTTGTGCTCGCGCGTTTTTGCCCCGTCGTTCCGCATGAGCCGACGCGTTTCCTCAGCCACACGGATGCTGTACTCTTCGCGGTACTGCTTTTCGACGTTGATCAAGTCCATGCGGTTTTGATGCTGGAGCTCAAAGTACTGTGTGTGTTCCGCATCATTCATACTGACTGAGATCGAGCGTCGCTTGCCAGCATGCTCAAAGGTTTTTTGGAGGTCTTTTCGAATATCGTCTGTCATGATGACAGCGTTGAAGCACAGGCTGAGTGCAGGTTCGGGCGGATTGTTTGCGTTTAGTCGGGCGGATTTGATATTCTGAACCTATGCCGCATTACCCCATCAGAACGTTTCGAAGTTCCAACGACTTGGAGGCTTGGCTTGATGGTTTGGACTACAAATCCTTCTGGCAGGCGATTGTGGCCCATGCCGTGGAATTACCGCCAAAGACCGAATGTGATGCAAGGATTGCCGAAGGCGGGGTGACCCAGCATGTGATGCTGTCAAACCTGCGTTCCATGGCCGCCGACCAGATTGAACAGCGCTACAAGCTCAAATGGGATTCGTCTTTCTTCGGACCGTTGCCGCCATTGAACGAAGACGATTTTGCGGATCTCTAAGTCGCAGATGCCGCCGCTGGTTTCTTGAACAGACGGACAAACCCACATTTCCTGTTTTTCGCATCCACCGTGAACTCGCCATACGGCCCAACAAAGGTGCAGGTGTAATACCAGCGTTCTTTGTAGGGATTGTAGCGGTCACCATTGTCGGCGAACTCATAGCGAAAGATCAGGTGCGGCAGGCCCCAAGCTTGGTATGCGCCAAACAGGGCAAGCGGCACCACCACCCACAGGAAGTAAGCGACCCGAATAAGACGTGGCTTCTTCGGCTTCACGATGGCACCTCGGGAACAGGTAGCGTGACCAGTGGCTTCGGTTCTAGCCGTCCGCCTTCCAGCGGATTGATGCCAAGATCATGACAGGTTGGCGCGAGATTATTCTGGCGGATTTTCCTGCAGTGTATCCAGCCAACGCCTGCGATATAGATGACCTGTTCATCATCGGGCAGTGACATCAATTCATTGGCCGTCAGCAACCGATCTTTTCCGGTGTTGAAGCCGCCGGAGAACTCCAACTTGTCCGAATTGTAATTGATACTCTCATTGATGGTGAGGGTTTCACCCATGGCTTTGGACACGCGCTCTGCCTCATCAATCGATGAGAATTTGAGATACTGAACGACGCTGCAGTTTTCGATGAGCGTTTGGGTTTCTTTCTCGCCATATTGCTTGATCGAATCTGAGCGCGATTGCGCGATAAAATGCGCCCGTGCGCCATAGGCCCTAAAAATCGTGATTTTGGTGACGAGGTTTTTCAGCGGCGCGTTGCAATATTCATCAAGCACATATTCCGCCTGACCAAACTTGCCCGTCAGTTGCGCTTCCAAGAGCGACAGGAAGTGCAGCGCGAAGTAAGCGCCCAGCCGTTCGGCATAACGCGCGGGGTTCACAAAACAGACGATCCATTTATCCCGCAAAAGCTCTTCATGGGTGATGTCCGCATTGCGCCCTGCCAGTGATAGCGGCCCCGACGAAAAAATCTTCAGCGCCGTTCGTGCCGCTTGAATGTGCTGGCTCCAATGTTCTGGATTGAAGTCACGCATTTCGAGCGCTTGTTGCGCAGCCGTGCGAAGCGGTGAGGTTTCATCATCGGCTTCCACTTCTATGGCCGCATTCCACATGGATGGATCATTGAGGAAGGACGACAGACCGCCCGGCGTGGCCAAGCGGTGATCCTGGCGCAGCAGAATGTTGAGGCCCAGATCGAGCAATGAGCGCGGTGTTTCGCGCCAATAGAAGTTTTTGGAATCGTCCTTTGGTTCCTGCACCAACGCATGAGCGAAGTTTTCATTGATAAACATGAGTTCATCGGTGCCATTGAGTGCGCCTGTCACACCGGCAGAAAATGGATTGATCGACAGCCGATAGGGATTTTTTCGACCCAAAACGCCAAAGTCATCAACCACCCCGAACTTGCGACCGTATTTG
>JBCBMZ010000003.1:0-435866 GCA_039822005.1 Pseudomonadota bacterium
GAAGCGCGCACCGGCCACCATAATCTCGGCCAGCTAACCAGCGCCACCAACGCCCATGGCACGCATGCTTACGATTATGATCGGCGCGGCAATCTGGCCCGCAAGATCACCAGCGTTGATGGCACCTCCTATGTCAGCGAGACCAGCTGGGACCGCGCGGGCGTTGTCACGTGGCGCAAATATTATCAGCACCCGGACAATGACCCCAACACACTGACCAATCTGCGCCAGATCGGCTTTGACAATACGCCTTGGCGCTATGATCTGGCAGGCAATCTGATCGCCATCCCCGGCCTGATCGATCATATCGACTATGAGGCCAATGGCGACACGCGCCAGATCCGCTACTTCAACGGCGTCACCACGGACTTCACCTATGACACCCAACGCCGCTGGCTGACCCGTGTCCATACGCACGGGCCCCATGGCACGCTGCAGGATGTCTCTTACACGCGCGGCCCCACGGGCCGGATCGATGCCGTCCATGGCGAAGGCTATGGCGCGGGCGGCCAGACCAACTGGACTGCCCATTCAGCCCTGAAAGACAAATGGGAATACACTTACAATGGCTATGATGAGCTGATTGCGGCCGACAATCTGATCGACGATGCGCTCGACCAGACCTTTGGCTACGACAATCTGGGCAATATCGTCACCAACTCCAGGCTCGGCCTTTACAGCTACCCGGCATCGGGCCTCGGCACCGTGCGCCCCCATGCGCAAACCCGCATCAGCGGGTCGGGGGGCATCCGTGATTTTACCTATGATGCGAACGGCAATATGGTCACGGACGGCACGCGCACGCTCGTCTGGGACGCGCAGAACAAGCTGGCCTCGGTGACGCCACTCGGCGGTGGTCAGGCGGTGACGTTCCAGTACGGCCCGGACGGATCACGCATCGCCAAGCTGTCATCCTTCACCGGTAAACGCATCTATGCCGATGCCGACTTTGAGATCGCCCCGGATGGCACGTTCCTCCTGTACCCCCATGCGGACATCAAAATCGAAGGGTTGCAAACCACATGGCTGCACCGCGATCATCTCAACTCCGTGCGCGTCGTTAGCGACGATAATGGTCAGGCGATTGAAAAATCCGTCTATGCCCCGTTTGGCGAACGCACATCGGACGGCGCCACCCCCTCCAGCGCCGCCACGAAAGGATACATCGGCGAAAGGCATGACCCCGAAACGGGTCTCATCTATCTCAATGCCCGTTATCACGACCCGTCCATCGGCCGCTTTATAAGCCCCGATGATTGGGACCCCACCATCGATGGGGTTGGCACCAACCGCTATGCGTATTCGGCCAATGATCCGGTGAATAAAAGCGATCCGAATGGGCATGCTTACAACAGCAGGACTGGCCAAGAAGAGGAGCAGGAAGATGACAGTCGTACTAATGGTGACGATTCCGTAAGTCCTCATGATGACGAGGAAAAATCCACTAGCAGCGAGGAGGAAGACGAAATTGAGGTTGCGCAGTTGGATGCCAAATGCGGCGTTGGTGGTTGCGGCCCGTTCTTTACAAAAGAGCTTAACGGGAAATGGTCTCAACTTCCAAGAGCCCGGGTGAATATGGCGCTGAAGCTGGAAGCGAAAGGTGTAGCCCCACATTTGATTCGGAAGCAAACCGGCGTAGACATAGTTAAGGTATGGGCAGATCGCCTTGCTGCCCAAACTGGAGGAAAGGTCTCAGCAGCTAGGGGCGATGGTTGGAAAGTAACCGTCAATGTACGTGATAACAAAAACTACGTTGTACGCATGATGTATAGCGGAGGAAAGCGAACGCACCCATATTTCCGTGTGAGCGGTCCCAAAACTGGCTTGGATAAGTTTGGAAACTATTCTGGTAACAGAACATCGACACATATGAGTCTCACACGAGAGCCAACACGGAACATTGTGAACATCATTCGTAACAATTTCAGAAACAACAGGAAGAGAAAATAAGATGCATGCAGAATCAGCGGCTGATTTTTTGAACCGTAATTTGCAGGGTGTAAATTCAATCAGGCCAGTCATCGATCTGCGCAGACGGTCTTTTGATTTTGACTTTGTGGATGATAGCGGTGTGCATCGGATGGTAGAATTTCGCGGCGTCACCAACTTTACTTTTAAGCCGGGTCTCGAAATCGCTGATGAGCTCTACAACGTGATAATTGAAAGCGCAGAGTGTAAGTTTTCTCAGGTTGGGAAGTGTTATTTAGAGACCTCTTTTGGGGAAATCTCGCTAGAGTTTTTAGACATTGAAGTCACCTGATCGACTATGAGGCCAATGGCGACACACGCCAGATCCGCTACTTTAACGGCGTCACCACGGACTTCACCTATGACACCCAACGCCGCTGGCTGACCCGTGTCCATACGCACGGACCCAATGGCACGCTGCAAGATGTTTCTTACACGCGCGGGCCCACGGGGCGGATCGATGCCGTCCATGGTGAGGGCTATGGCGCGGGCGGCCAGACCAATCACACGTCCCATTCCGGCCTGAAAGACAAATGGGAATACACTTACAATGGCTATGATGAGCTGATTGCGGCCGAAAATCTGATCGACGATGCGCTCGACCAGACCTTTGGCTATGACAATCTGGGCAACATCGTCACCAACTCCAAGCTCGGCCTTTACAGCTACCCGGCATCGGGCCTCGGCGTCGTGAGCCCGCATGCGCAAACCCGCATCAGCGGGCCGCAGGGCGTGCGTGATTTTACCTATGATGCGAACCGCTGCCCGGCAGTCGATTGGAACAATCGACGAGAGTGGGCAACATGGTCAGCGATGGCACGCGCACGCTCGTCTGGGACGCGCAGAACAAGCTGGCTTCGGTCACGCCCAACGGCGGCGGGCAGGCGGTGACGTTCCAGTACGGCCCGGACGGCGCGCGGATCGCCAAGCTTTCTTCGTACACCCTTCGCGGCGTTTCGCTGTATCGAATTGCCTGGCGGTCAACGGGACAAACGCATCTTTGCCGATGCTCTCCTGTTCGTACCAAATTATAAGTTAGCTTCGTTCAAGTTGTGGTACGGCTTTCGGCCCATAGCTGTCATTCGTGTTTGGCAGCCAAACTTCTCCAAAGCGGCCATTCGTGGTTGCGCACCAGTTTATACAGGTGAATGACGGGAATTCAGACTTTACTGCGGTTGGCTCAAGGTCCGCTTTCAACGAAATCAGCTTGTCTCGCGGATGGTAACCGGCTCGGTTTCGCGTTCAGCGACTAACAATCCAGCCACCGTTATCAAGGCCATGCCCAAAACGTTCAGCCCGTCCGGCCGTTCCGCGAAGAACACGAAGCCCCAGATGGCAGCGGAGACTAGATAGGCATAGTCGAACGTTCCGATGATCTGCGGCGGCGCCGCCCGCAGGAAACCAATTTCCCCAAGATCGATCTCTTCCACAAAGAGGTCAATCACGCGCACCGGACTGTCCTCGTCGATCCAGTCTTCAAGCCGGTCCGGAAAAAGCGTCGCCTGACTGCGGTCCGTCCCCTCAATATATCCCGACATGCCTGCCTCCGGTCTTTGGCCATAAGCATACCTATCCGGAGTTTTCACACAGCCTCAGCTGAACGCAGACCAGGCGAGCTTACACCGCACTCCACTTACGAAGCAAAAGATAGTGGTCATCGTTGCAGGATAAGACGGATTGTGGGTCGGCGGGCACAGTCTTTCAGATTCAAGACTCATGTCACGACCATGACTCGGTAGCACCGATGGACGAAACACGATGGCGATTTAGGCCTTGTCTGCGCGGCTCTCCTTCGCTCGCTAAGTCCTGCAATGCGTGTCAGGCCAATTCCCTCCAACTTGGGGCCATTTGCAAAGCCACCGACTTCGCGTGACTCTTTCGTGACAATGCCGATTCAAACGCGCGTGCGCCTTTGGTGTCATGCTAATGTGGTGTCGCCCACGGACCATAGAAATTAAACCTTCTTGCCAATGAGTTTCGTCGCATGACAGATTTTCGCGTGGTCTTGCTCTCTGACACCCATGTCAGTCAAACCCACCCCCTATTCTTCCACAACTTTGATGTCGCCGTGGAAGCCGCAAACGCGTTGCAACCAAACGTTGCAATCGTCACAGGAGATCTGTCGTTGAACGGGCCAGATGCACCTGCGGATCTCGACTTTGCTGCAGCTCAAATGCAGCGGCTCGCGGCGCCGGTGATAAAAGTGACCCCGGGCAATCACGACATGGGCTATTCACCCGCAGCATCGGGTGCCGAACAGCAAATGACCCCCGAGCGACGCCAAGAATATCTCGATCGCGTAGGCGCCGACTTTTGGCATTTCGACCACGGCGATTGGCGCTTTATAGGGCTGAACCCGTTTCTGTTCGAAAGCGGCTTCGCCGCTGAGGCAGAGCAGCGCGCGATGGTAGTTGAAGCCTTGAAGCATGACGGCCCAATTGGCGTGTTCACGCATGTTCCGTTCTTTGCGAATGACCCTAGCGAGGAAGACGCGACCACTTCGGCGACGGTTACGCCCGAACCGCGTGCGGATTATCTCAGTCTGTTCAAATACGCGGATGTGCGCTTTGTCGCGTCGGGCCATCTTCACAAGGACAAACGCATGATTTTTGACGGGATCACGCACATCTGGGCGCCCGGGGTCGCGTTCATGCAAAGCGGTCACGACGCGTTTGGCGGCCGGCCTTGGGTTGGGTTCCTTGAATTCAATTTCAGCGGCGACCGCTATTCCGTGCAGATGCACGAGCCTGAAGACATGATTAACATGGATCTGCGCAACTGGACGCGGGGCGAAGGCCATCGATACTTCCGGGTGGTCGAGCAGCCGTTCCGCGCTCCGAAATAGCTAGGTCACAGCCTGAGCTTGGCTTTGGCGGCTTGCCAACTGGCAGGCGTGACCTCCCAAACGTCCTCGATCTGCTCGCCATCATGGTAGCCACCATAACTTTGCCCAATCACACGTGCCCCGGTTCGGTCCTTTATCGCCTTGGAGGCAAGGTTGGTCGCTAGGCTCCGCATCAACAGCCTCGGTTTGCCCAGTTCCAAGAAAACATAGTCTTGGGTCAGGATAATCGCGCTTGTCATGATGCCTTTGCCCCAGTGATCTTCGGCCAGCCAAAAGCCCCTGTTTTCGTCGTCGTCTTCGAAGAACCGGTATTCGATGGTACCGATCAGATCATCTGGTTGGGATTTCAGAAAGATGCCCCAGAAATATATCTCGCTGCTTTGCGCATCTTCCAAGCGACGACTGATGTAGCTTTGCGCGCCATCTTCGGGGTAAGGCCACGGCACATTCCCGATCCACTTGATGACATTCCAATTGTTGAAATGCGTTTGCAACGCAGGCGCGTCCGCCAAGCACACTGGGCGGAGGAGGATAGTGTCTGCTTCGAGCTTCGGGACGGTTTTAGGCTGCCACAAAGTGCTGCGGCCCGACGGCATTCATGGTTGGCACTTCGGTGACCGCGCCTTTCGGCATGATCGGGGATTTGCGCCCCTCTTCATAAAGCTGCGGAGTAGCCATGGGCTTGCTGGGATCCGGAACCGGGATCGAAGCCAGCAAGTTCTTTGTGTAATTGTGCGCGGGGTTCGACAGGACCGCTTTGGACGGACCATATTCCACCAGACGCCCCATGAACATAACCGCCACCGTTTCGCTGACCTGCTCCACGATGGCTAGATCGTGGCTGATGAAGAGGTATGTCAGCCCCAGCTCGCGCTGCAACTCTGAGAACAGCTCAAGCACCTGCGCTTGCACCGATACGTCCAGGGCCGAGACCGGCTCATCGGCGATGACCAGTTCGGGTTCCAACGCCAAGGCGCGCGCGATACACAAGCGCTGCCGCTGGCCGCCGGAAAACTCATGTGGATAGCGGTCCAGATGCTGATCCGACAGGCCCACACGGTTGAGCAACCAGCGCACCCGCTCGCGGATTTTTTCGGGCGTGCCCCATTTGTGGATGACCATCGGCTCGGCGATCTGTTCAAACGCGCTGCGCCGCGGCGAAAGCGCAGCAAACGGATCTTGGAACACGATGCCGGTCTTGCGCTGAAAGGCAAACCGCTCCTCATCCGTTAGGGTGACCAGATCGGTGCCGTCGACGCAGATCTGTCCCGATGTGGGCTGCGCCAGCCCGATGATCGCGCGCGAGATCGTAGACTTGCCACAGCCGGACTCTCCCACGAGACCGAGGGTCGTGCGTTTGGGGATCTCGAATGACACTCGGTCCACCGCCAGCACCTCGGCGGTGACTCGCCGCAACAGGCCCGTTTTCACGGGGTAGCGGACCGAAACCTCATCCAGCGCGAGCATCGGGTGTTCCGACGCCTCAACCGCTGCCTTGACCGCCGCGGTGCCCAGAACCGGCACAGCAGACAACAGCTTTTGCGTATAGGGGTGCGATGGTGCGGAATAGATCTGCGCAACGGTGCCGACCTCGACCAGATTGCCAGTCTGCATCACCGCCACGCGGTCCGCGATCTGAGCCACCACGCCAAGATCATGGGTGATGAACAGCACCGCGGTGCCATGGTCGGATTTCAATTTCTTGATCAGCCACAGGATCTGCGCCTGAATGGTAACATCGAGCGCTGTCGTGGGTTCATCGGCGATCAATATCTTCGGTTCGCACACCAGCGCCATGGCGATCATCACCCGCTGGCGCATGCCGCCTGAAAGTTCGTGCGGATACTGGTTGAAGCGCCGCGCGGGTTCGGGGATGCGCACCTCGTCCATCGCGGCAAGCGCGCGTGTCTTGGCCTCGGTATGGCTCAGCCCCAAATGGGTGATCAATGGCTCGACGATCTGCTCGCCCACGGTAAAGACCGGGTTGAGCGAGGTCATCGGCTCTTGAAAGATCATCGCAATCTCGTTGCCGCGGATCGCCCGCGCCTCTGGCTCCGAGGCGGTGACCATGTCGATCCGGCCATCGTGAATGATCTTGCCGCCTTCTATTTCGCCGCCGGCTTGGCGGATCAGCGCCATCGTCGACATGGCCGAGACCGATTTGCCCGATCCGGATTCGCCCACAATTGCCAGCGTTTCGCCGGGCATAAGGTCAAAGGAGATGCCCTTGACAGCCTCCACACGGGTTTCGCCCGCGCCAAAGGCGACGCGCAGGTCTTGAACGGAAAGAATTGGATCGGTCATGGGGCATGTCTCCTAAAGGGTGCCGGGGGCCGCATCCGGCCCCCGACTGCGTGCTTATTTGGTGATGCCGTACTTTGCGTCGCCGATGTAGCCGGCGCGGAAGTCGAGCACATAGGCGCGGTGGCCCGGGTAAGGCTCCCAATCGAGATCGTCGCGGATCCCCCAGCTTTCATAGGGCTGGTACTTGACGAAGTAGGGCGCGTCCTTTTCGACCTCAGCCATCACACGGGCAAAGGCGGCGTTGCGCTTTTCGACGTCGGTCTCAAAGCGGAAAGCGTCGTAAAGCTTGGTGTACGCCTCGATGCCGATCGAGGGCTCCCAAAATTTCGAGAAAAGCGCATGGCCGTCTGGTGCCCACATATAGCCGTAACCGCCATGAGGATCGGTCATGTAAAGCGGGTTGGACCAGTTCGCGACTTCACGCTCGTTGCCGGACGGGCGTTCCACCGCGACGTTGAGGTTCACATCGATGCCAATCTCGCGCCACATCTCCTGCATGGCCTGCGCGGCGAGCACCCCGTTCGTGTAGTACACCGGGTGCGTGTGGAAGGTCAGCTCGGTACCCTCAAGGTTATGCTCGGCAACGATCTTCTTGGCCTCTTCCAAATCGTGGCGGAACGTCACCAGGTCAGGTGTGTGGAACGCACCCTGCTGCGCGAAGCTGTGGGTCGAGGGGACACCGGCCTTGCCGAGCCAGAGCGCCTCATTGATCAGATCACGGTCCACGGCCAACATCATTGCCTTGCGGAGTGGCGCCGTGATCTTGGGATTGCGCTCGCCCGTGCCGAAGAAGACGACGTGAAAGATTGGCGTCTGCAGACCCACGGTGCGTGTGCCGGGGTTGTTGTCGATCGTCGCGAGCTGGTCGGGGGCAATGTTGGTGATCAGGTCGACCTCGCCATTCACCAGGGCGGTGATGCGGGCGGCTGTCTCGGGGATCAGGCGGACCGTGATCTTCTCATAGGGTGCCTTTTCGCCCCAGTAGTCGTCAAACCGTTCGTAGACGATGCGTTCCTGCGGCGTGAACTGGGTGATCTTGTAGGGCCCCGTGCCGACGGGCGCCTGACCAAAGGCGATATAGTCGCTGTCCTCGGCCACCTCAGGATCGCCGCTCAGACTCATCAGATAGTCTTTGGGGATGATCATGTTGTTGAAGCGGTTGAGGAACATCTCCATCAACGGCTCGGGGCGGTGATAGGTGATGCGCAGCGTTGTGTCGTCGACCGCCTCGATGACGTCGACGTTGCTCCAGTAGTACGACGCTTCGCGTGCGTATTTGTCGATCACCGGGTCCTTCATGTTCCGAAACGTGAAGAGCACGTCTTCGATCGTCATGTCGTCGCCGTTGTGGAACTTGACGCCTTCGCGGATGGTCAGTCGGATCTCGGTCGGCGAAACGATGTCCCACTCGGTGGCCAGACCAGGCATGAACACGACGTCGGTTGTGGTCGGGTCTTTGTCGATCAAGGCCTCGAAACTGTTGATCCAGAACTGGGCGTTCACGTTCGAGCCAGCGTCGCCGGGTTCGAGATTTGCCGCCATTGTAGCGGCTGCAACATTGAGTTCTTGGGCCTGCGCAGTGGCTGCGGCGAGCACAAGAGCGGTGGTGGTCAGCAGAGTTTTCATGGGTCTTTCCTTCTGAACAGATTGAAAGAGGGGCGCCCGATTGGACGCCCCGTCATGTGTCACTTGTTGATGTCGTTCTTTTCGTCGCCGATGTAGCCGGCGCGGAAATCCAGAACGTAAGGGATGTGGCCCGGATACGGCGCCCAATCGAGGTCTTCGCGCATGCCCCAGCTTTCAAACGGCTGGTAGAGCACAAGGAACGGCGCGTCCTTTTTGACCTCCGCCATCAGGACCTCATAGGCCGCGTTGCGCTTGTCGATATCGGTCTCAAAACGGAAGGCGTCGTAGAGCTTGGTCCACTCTTCCATGCCGATGGACGGATCCCACAGGCCACGGGTCATGCCCGCGCCGTCTGGCGACCACATCTTGCCGAAAGATCCATGTGGGTCAGCAAAATACATCGGGTTGGACCAGTTGTGGATCTGGTCGGGCGAACCCCAACCACCTGGGGTGCCAGGATCGTTCCATGAGGTGACGACCTTAAGCTCGATGTTGATGCCGATCTCGCGCCACATTTCTTGCATGGCCTGAGCCGCCAGCAGACCGTTGGTGTAGTAGACCGGGTCTGTGTAGAATGGCAGTGTGGTGCCCTCGAGCCCGTTGTCTGCGACGATCTTCTTGGCCTCCGCTAGGTCGTACTCAAACGTCTCGATATCCGGCGTGAAGTAAGAGCCATACTGAGGATAGGTGTGTGTGGACGGCACCACTGCAGCACCACCCCAAAGAGCTTCGTTCAAAAGGTCGCGATCGACCGACAGCACCATCGCTTTGCGCAGCTCTGGTGTGATGATCTCGCCTTTGTCGCCGCCACCGAAGTACATCAGGTGGAACAGAGGTGTCACCCCACCCGCAGTCTTGAAGCCGGGCGTGCCATTGATCACGTCCAGCTGATCGGGCGGCACATTGGTGATCAAGTCCACTTCGTTGTTCACCAACGCCGTGATACGCGCGGCCAATTCAGGGATGCGGCGGACAGTGACTTTTTCATACGGTGCCTTGTCGCCCCAATAGTCGTCAAAGCGTTCCCAGACGATGCGCGTCTCGGGGGTGAACTCGGCGTAACTGTATGCGCCGGTGCCCACGGGTGCCTGACGGAAAGCGATGAAGTCACTTTCCTCGGTGGCATTGGGGTCGCCCGTCAGCCCCATCGTATAATCTTTGGGCAGGATCATCGCCTGCTGAGCGGCCAGGATCAGCTCAAAGAGCGGCTCAGGCTTATCAGACATGAGCTTCAGCGTCACATCGTCGATCACTTCGACACCGGTGATATTGCCAAAGAACTCTTTCGAGCGCTCGATCCGCGCCGGGTAGCCGGGCGTGATCATGTTCTCAAGGCTCCACACCACGTCTTCCATGGTCATGTCTTCGCCGTTGTGGAACTTCACACCCTCGCGAATGGTCAGCACCATCTCGGTCGGCGAGGTGATCTCCCATGATGTGGCAAGGCCCGGCTCAAAGATGTTCTCTTCCGAGGTTGGATCTTTAAAAAGAAGTGGCTCCATCGAGTTGACGTAAAACTGCGAACCCACGTTTGAGTGGTCTGCGCCCGGATCGATATAGGCAGAGAGGTTGGCGGTCGCGACTGTCAGCTCTTGGGCAGCGGCCGTGCTAGTCAGAAGCGCCAAAGCAGCGCTTGTTGCAAAAAGACGGTTCATCGGGCAGATGTCTCCTTAGTGATGATGTTTCATTGCTGCTTCGGGTCGGCTGATCTTGACGGAGAGGACGGCCCGAAGCGTTTTCTTAGTTTTGACGCTTTAAACGCACGTCCAGCGTATCCCTGAGCCAATCGCCCAGAAGCAGGAAGACCAGCGCGATCACCAGGATCATCAGCGCGGGCACAAGTCCGATATGGGGATAGGAGGCGAGGTAGTCGCGGCCGAAGCCGGTCATGGAGCCGAGCGTCGCTGTGGGCGGCTGCACGCCGAGGCCCAGAAACGACAGCGAGCTTTCCAACAAGATCACGTTCGATACGCCGAAGGTCCAAAGCACGATGATCGGCGAAGCAATGTTGGCCAGCATGTGATGTCGAATGATGCGGTAGGCCCCCGCGCCCGTCACCCGCACCGCGTCGATATAGGGCGCGTCGCGAATGGCCAGAACCTGCCCACGCACCACGCGCGCATATTTGTCCCAATCGGCAAGCCCAATAATGATCACAAAGATCGTCAGATCTGTGCCAAAGACCGCCACGGCCAGCAACGCCATCAGTGTGAAGGGGAAGGCGATCTGGATGTCCACCAGTCCCATCAGGACGTTGTCCACCCAGCCGCCGACATAGCCAGAGATGATCCCAATCGTCGAGCCGATCAGCATGGAGATGATCGAGCCGATAACCGCAATCAAAAGCGTGAACCGTAGACCGTAAAGCAGCCGGGAATAGAGATCGCGTCCCAGCTCATCAGTGCCTAGAAGGTACCCCTCCTTGTACCGCTCAAACCCAATCGGCGGGCGCAACCGCGACAACAGACTTTGTGAGTTGGGGTCATGCGTCGCAAGAACCGGCGCAAGAAGCGCGACAGCGATCAATGCGAACAGCAGAACAAAGCACAGTTTGATCAACCAGTTCGAGTCTTTCACCGCTTTCCAAATCTTGGAACTTGGTCGCTTGCCAGGGGCTGCTTGGCTGTACTCGATATCAATGGTGGCCATAAGCCGAGCTCCTTAAGTGGCGATCCGGACGCGCGGATCCAGGACAGCGTAGATGATATCCACAATGAGGTTGGCGACGATCACCACCGCCGCCCATACGATCACGCCAAATTGCAGGACGGCGAAGTCGCGCAGCAAAGCGCCGCGCACAATCAGCGAGCCGATGCCTTCCAAGGCAAAGACCGCCTCGACCAGGACAACCCAACCGACAAAGCCCGCAACTTGCAGTCCAAGATTTGACACGATTGGGATCATTGCGTTGCGCAGGGCGTGTTTGTTGACCACGATGGCTTCTCGCAGGCCCTTGGCGCGGGCCGTGCGCACGAAATCCTCGTTGAGGACTTCGAGCATCGATGAACGGGTGAAGCGGATGTTCCAGGCCATCATCGCCATCGCCAGCGTGATTGTGGGCATCACGAAATGGACCCAGGTCATGTTTCCCGACGAGGGCATCAAATGCAGCCAAAAGCTGAAGATCAGGATCATGAAAATCGCAAGGATGTAGTTCGGGATTGCATACCCAAAGAAAGCCACGGCCATGATCGCTGTTGAGATCGGTTTGTCCCGGTTTACCGCCGCGTAAATCCCCAGCGGCAGGCCTACAGCCACGGCCAGTAAGAACGCACTGCCAAAAAGTCGGAGCGTATTGGGCAAACGCTCGGCGTAGATCTCGGTTACCGGGCGAAACTCTGTCAGGCTCAGTCCAAAATTGCCCTGCGTCAGACCGCGAAAAAAGGCGATGTATTGCTGGAAAAAACTCTTATCTAGCCCGAAATAGCTTTCCCAAAAGGCGTATTCCTCAGGGCTCAACCCTTCCGGGAACATGATATCAATTGGGTTACCAGATATCCTGCTGGCGAAAAACACGGCCGTCACCACGAAAATCATCGTCAGGATCGCTCGCGCGGTGCGGATCAGTATAAAAGACATGCGGACGTGCCCCCGAATTCCTGCTGGCTTGCGCGCGTTCCTGAAAAAGTCGGAAACAGGGCGCAGGCACGGTTTTCTTGGACCGAGCGTGTCGTGCGAGATTAACAGGTAGATGACGCCCAGCCGCAGTGCAGCATGTATTGCAAAAGCTTTACGCAAACCCGCTTGGTTTGCGTGACAATCGCATCGACCATGCGTGCCATGTTCTAAAACTGTGACGTGTCTGCGATATGCCTAGTTTGCGTGTGGGTTTAAGCACACGAGGTTTCGCGCGACAGAATACCAGGCCCGCGCTTTCCAATCCTTTGACCCTGGTAGAAGGCCTGTCGCGCAGACGATGTCGCACCATATTCTTACATTCATTCTCGATGCGCGCGACGCCCAAATCAAAATCCCGCACCGGCAAAGGCAGCTTCTGGCAGGGCTCTTGTTGGCTCTAAGCGGCTTCAGCGTCGCGGCGATGATGGCCACGTTCAAGCTGAGCCAAGAGTCACTGTCGCTGCCGCAGACAATCTTCTTGCGGACGTTCAGCGGCATCCTTCTGACGCTGCCGCTCTTCGCCCTTGTGCCTGTGGGGCTGATGCCGGAGGGGCGGTTTGGACTCTACGCGGCACGTATAGGTTTAGCCATCGCGGCGCTCACATGCTGGCTTTATTCTATCGCGCACATGCCCTTGGCGCTCGCCAGCGCGCTGTCCTTTTCCAAAAGCATCTTCATGCTGTGGCTCGCTGCGGCGTTCATGTCCGAGAAAATCACAGGCCGAAAACTATTCGCGACGGTATTGGGCTTTGTCGGCGTCGTCCTGGCGCTGGACCCTCAAGGCGCAGCGGATATCCCCATGCTGGCGGCTGCGGTGGGGCTGGTTGGCGCCTTGCTCGGCGGGATGATGACGGTGGTGGTCAAGCAGCTGTCGTCGACCGAGCCCACGTTGCGCATGATGCTTTATCCTCATTTGGGCGTCTCTGCTGTATTTCTGATCCCAGCCATCCAAACCTGGCAGCCAATTGATGGCGGCACGCTTTGGCTGATCGCCGGCATGGCGGTGTTCGGCTCGATCAGCCAATGGTGCTTTGTCACGTCCTATCGCTTGGGTGACATCTCGGCCTTGGCGCCGGTGGAATACACCCGCCTTTTGGCTGCGGCGCTCTTTGGCTACGCGATTTTCTCTGAGGTGCCGACGCTTACCATGACCCTGGGCATGGTTTTGGTGTGCCTCTCGGCCTATGCCGCGCTCTCTCCCCGCACAACAGAAAGACCTTCGATATGAAACTTGCGATCATCACAGATATTCACCACGGCGCGCCCTCCCATACCAAACGCGGCGACGCCGCGATGGACCTGATGGCGCGGTTCGCCGAAGAGGTGAACGCCGCAGCGCCGGACTTGGTCTTTGACTTGGGCGACCGGATCACAGATGCCGACCACGCGACGGATGTGGCGCTGATGCGCGATGTGGCGCAGGCCTTCGGCGCCGTGGACGCCCCGGTGCACCACATTTGTGGCAATCACGACCGATATCATCTGTCGGTGGCCGAGAATGCCGAGATCATGGGCCAAGACCTCTCGAACAAAGTGATTGATGCAGGGGCATGGCAGATCGTTCTTTGGCGCGCGGAGGCGCAGATCACATGGGCAGACGAGTATCGCGGCTTTGATTTGCCCGAAAGCGATTACCTCTGGCTTGCGAACACTGTTGCGGCGGCGCGCAAGCCAACGCTGATCCTAAGTCACGTACCCGTCTCGGGGCATGCGCAGACCGGCAATTACTACTTCGAGGCCAATCCCGCCTTTGCGACCTACCCACAGGCACCACGCGTCCGGCACGCCCTGGCGCTAGCCTGCGTCCCGGTGGTTTTTCTGTCTGGTCACGTGCATTGGAACACCGTCACTCAGGTAAACGGCGTGACGCATCTGACGCAGCAGTCCTTGACCGAAAGCTTCACGACAGGGGGCGCTCCGGCAGGCGCTTGGGGAACGCTGGAACTCGGCAAGGATACCGTCAATTGGACAGTCCATGGCCTAGATCCGCTATCGTGCAAATTGCCAGTCTCATCGCAGCGCTGGACCCCGCCGCTGGCACCTTTTCCAAGAGGTCGCCCTAAGGGATAGCGCCGCACGGCCCGTCTGCCACAAGGATGTTACGCGCCTGTCGTACGCTACGGCCAACTGCGGAGAAACGCCATGGAATCACCCCACGTACCGGCTCCAGAGTGGAAAGACGTCTATCGCGCCCTGTGTCAGGACATTGCGGCCGGTCGGCTGGAACCCGGAGATGATCTGCCGACAATCTCAGGTCTTGCAAAGCAATCAGGACTGCGTCCGCATGGCGCGCGCCGGGTTCTTGAGTGTTTATGCAAGGAGGGCCGCGCGCAAAGCTGGCAGGGAAAAGGCTTCCGCGTCGCAATGCCCACCATTCGGTTGCGCCTGGACAATAAGTCCCCGGTGTTCGGCGATATGATCCGATCCTTAGGGTATGCCGCGTCGTCGTCTTTTCAATCGTCTAAGACCATTGGAATGCCCCCCGATGTCGCGAAGCGTATGCGACAGCGTCAAGGCAAACGGACGAAACTGACGCAGACACTACGGCACGTGAATGACCGCCCGGTGGCCATGTCCCTCGATTATTTCGTGAAGGACCGCCTTGGTGAAATTGATGAGTCCCTGTCGCGCACAGGCAGTGTGTCGCGCGCCTTAGAAGAACACGGTATTTCGCATTATAAGCGTGATTTTTCTGAATTGACCTGTCGTTTCCCAACGGAACATGAGGCCGTCATGCTTCAAATCCCGCGCACGCAACCCGTCTACGCTACAATTGGCGCGAACCTTGCTGAAGACGGAACAGTCTTTCAGGTCTCAAAGGGAGTATGGCGCGCCGACTGTGTCGCCTACGAATACTGACACAGGTCCGGCGCAAGCGAACTTGGCAGTTTGTCAACAAACTGACGCGCAAAGTCCCTGGTTGTGTGGGCCATCATCATGAGGTTGTGACATCGCAGTGCGAGTTGACCCCCAACAACGGGGACAGACATCATGTTTGAGACTTTCAGCGCGGACGGCGCATTCTTCAAAGGCAACCTGCATTGTCATTCGACACGGTCAGATGGGCACATGTCGCCGGAACGCGTCTGTGCCTTTTACCGCGCCGCTGGCTATGACTTCATCTGCCTGAGTGACCACTTCCGTGAGGTGTATGGCTTTCCCGTGACCGATACCTCGGGCTATCGCGCCGAAGACTTCACAACCATACTCGGCGCAGAGGTGCATTCTGGCGAAACCGAAGCCGGTGATATCTGGCATATCCTCGCCGTTGGGTTGCCGCTTGATTTTGCGCCGACGCCCGATGATGAAACGGGCCCTGCCCTGGCGCAGCGCGCTCTGGATGCGGGGGCCTTCGTGGCGCTTCCCCATCCCGAATGGTACGGCATTACGATCCGCGATGGGGAATCCATGCCCGAGGGTATTCACGCGGTCGATGTGTTCAATGCTGTTTGTGACGCCATGGGCCGGGAGGGCGGAGGATACCTCCTAGATCAGATGATGACTTCTGGGCGCTCGGTCGGAGCCATTGCCGTGGATGACGCGCACTATTATCGTGGCGACGCGGGGCTTGGCTGGACGATGGTCAAGGCCAAGGAACGAACGCCCGAGGCCCTTTTGGCGGCGCTGAAATCGGGCCATTTCTATGGCTCCACTGGACCTGAGATCCACCACGTTGAAACCAATGGCACGCATGTGTTTGTCGAGTGCTCGCCGGTGGATTTCATCGGGCTTGTGGGCCGCGGTGCCGCGCAAGAAAAAGTCGAAGGGCCCGGTATCACGCGCGCCATGTTGCCCCTTGAACGCTTTGCGGGCAGTTGGGCGCGCCTGATCTTACGGGACTCAGAAGGGAAAAAGGCCTGGGGGCATCCTTGGGCGGTTTCGACCTCTTGACTTTGCTAATGAATAAGACACCCCAAAAAACACTTGTCCAAGCTGGATGGTGACGCTCGGCAATGCGGGACTTTGCTGCCCTTGCCGGTTGACTGTCATACAGCCACTTCTCAGCGTAACCTCAGCTCCAAGGGAGGTCTTGATGCGTCGAAGTTGTGCGCAAACTTGGCCGTTGGGGATCGCAACGCCCGTTTTGTCCGCGTGGCCGTCATTGAGCGTGCTCATCGAGTTGCACTGCAACCAATGTCCGCTTTATAGAACCACAAACTCAACGACTGAAAGTCCGGAGTGGGCCGATAGCACCAATGTGCAGGGAAGCGGCCAAGGTCTTGGATGGGCTCGGAGCGGACTTGCGGCGGTGCAGAGCAGAGCCGTGAAATCGCGGTTGATGAATGTCTGCTTTCACCATAACAGCAGGCCTGGCTCGCACACGCAGCGAATTCACACTTCCCGCCCACATTTGCCATTTTAGCTTGCGGCCCATTGCGGGAATTGACCTTGATGAGCAATGCCGCATTGCGACTTCCAAAAGGAAACCTTGGCCTTCATATCTTTGAAGTGTCCGTTAGCCCATCCAAACTCCGCGACAATGTGGGTTCTGAATGCAGTTGCAATCTGGATTGGGGCCCTGCGAACATACTCTTCGGCCCGCCTCGCTGAATCTCCTTCAAGACCCCCAAGATGCGAGATGACATCTCTAACTGAAGGATGATCGTTATTCCGTTCCGTGATTGGCGACTTTGTCGGAAGGCCGGTCAAAACGACACCTGCGAGGCCGTGGTCATCCGCCCAAGCTTCAACTAGCTCAGTACCAAGGTGCCCCGATGAGCTAGAACCAGTCCAGAATGCTGCGTTCTTTTTGCTTGGTAAGGCCTTCGCGCTTCGCGAGTGCATCGCGCGCTTCCTCTAGCGAAGAGGATGTCAGAGTGTTCCAAAGTGTGGGACACACCGTACCTTGCTCACATACAACAAGTGTCATGCGACCGTCACTCGATTTTCGCGCGAATTCAAGCGGTAGCATTGGCCCGTCTTCTCGCCATTCATGAGAAATAGGTAAATCACCCGGCTCCCAAATCAACGACCCCCAACCTAAGCAAGCAATCGTCACCAAATTTTTGTCACTATTCATTTTCGTGCCACTCGCGGATGGTTCGAGTTAGGTTTGATAGAGCAAACCCACGACTGGTACGAGAATCGAGCATCGCAAAATCCTCTGCGAACTTCACAGCGCTTTCCCCATTTGAGATGAATTCATACCTTCCACTAGAATATTCGTGTTTGTGATCGAAGCCAACGACTCGCCAGATGCCAAGAATCTAGCCTTCACGCGTGATGACATCGCCAAGCGCTAATTTGGGCTTGTATCCACTGACCATCCACTTACCGTGTCTAACGAAGTTTATGTGGTAAATCAAATCCATACATAAAGGATGGGACTGAGACGTCGAAAGCGCAAGTATCGCAACAGCCTGAGTACATTCGAAATCGCTCCAGACCACCTCTCGCCAATCTGCCTTCGCCGAGGCGACGTTAAACCTTGAGAAATATCTGCAACTGACTAACTCAAATATATTGGTATTCAGATCGTACCGACTATGATGTCGGATGGGGCGATCATTATACTGGTAAAAGTATTGCTATACTTATTGTTGTTATTGCGTGATATACAACTACCATAAGCTGATCGATTAACAGTCGCAATCTGACCATGTTTTTGGGAAAGGTGCCACCGCTTGATTCTAACCGACAATGAAACGAAGGTGGATCTCCTCAACAATGAGGCAATCGCCAAGACGATTATCAACCTGCTCGCGAAACGACCCGACGAGGCCGTAACGCTAGGCGTGCATGGCGATTGGGGCGCGGGCAAATCGAGCGTATTGGAGATGATCGATGACGCATTGCGCGACAGCGAAGACGTCCTTTGTATCAAATTCAATGGCTGGCGTTTCCAAGGCTTTGAGGATGCGAAGATCGCGCTTATCGAAGGGATCGTTACTGAGCTGATCGAGCAGCGTTCATTGGCCACCGAAGCCGACGAAGCTGTTAAGAATATTTTCAAACGGATCGACTGGCTCAAGGTTGCACGACATGGCGGCGGCCTCGCGTTCACCGCCTTGTCCGGAATTCCAACACCCGACCAGATACGCGCCGCCGTCGGGGGCGTAAAAGGCTTGCTCGACGATCCTAGTGAACTTGCAACCAAAGAAAACTATAACGCGGCGCTCGACGGTGTTCAGGGGCTTTTGAAGCCAGACGAATCGAAGCGTTTGCCTGAAGAGATCAGTGCGTTTCGGAGAGCCTTCGATGATCTGCTCGATAAAGCAGGTGTCAAACAACTTGTCGTTCTGATCGACGACCTTGATAGGTGTTTGCCGGATATCGCGATAGAGACGCTGGAAGCCATTCGGCTGTTTGTATTTACTGATCGTACCGCGTTCATTGTCGCGGCGGACGAGGCGATGATCGAATATTCCGTACGAAAGCATTTCCCGGAGTTACCCGATACGACGGGACCGCGAGATTATGCACGCAACTATCTCGAGAAGCTAATCCAGGTTCCCTTCCGCATTCCGGCTCTGGGTGAGACAGAGACCCGTATCTATGTGACGCTGCTGCTGATCGGGGCGGAGCTTGGCGAAGATCACGAAGGATATGCAAATCTCATCGCGGTCGCACGCAAACAGCTAGAACGCCCATGGCAGGCCGGCGGACTCGACGCTGCGACGGTGAAAGAGACTTTAGGCGACCTCGGGAACGGTGTCTCCAATGCTCTGACTCTGAGCGACCAGATTGGCCCCATTCTCGCGAGCGGCACGCAGGGCAATCCGAGGCAGATCAAGCGATTTCTGAACACTCTTCTGCTCCGGAACCAGACAGCGCAGGCGCGCGGGTTCGGCTCCGATGTGAGGCTGCCGGTGTTGGCGAAGCTGATGTTGGCCGAGCGGTTCATGTCGCGCTTGTTCGATCAGATCGCCAGCGCCGCCGCGAAGCATGAGGACGGCCGGTGTGAAGATCTAGCGCTCTTGGAGGCCGATGATGGCGCCGCGAAGAAATCGAAAAATTCAGCCAAGAAAGGACCGAAGATCTCGACACTAGATGGCGCGCGCAAGAATTCTGATCCGGACCCCGACAGCGCGATGCTCGCCGAATGGAGGGGCTCCGACGCTATCCGGTCCTGGGCGAAGCTCTCCCCAAAGATCGGAGAAGAAGATCTGCGCCCCTATCTGTTTGTAGCGAAGGATCGGAAGGATTACTTCGGTGCGGCATCGGTTCTCGGACGCTTGAGTGCCGTGGTCGAGAAGTTGATGGCCTCGAAACTGGCTGTCCAAGCGTATGAGGCGGAGCTTCGACAACTGGCTCCTGCCGAAGCCGGCCAAGTATTTGAAGAGTTGCGTGGGCGGATCATGGGCGGTGACTCTTTCGAGACAGAACCCGCAGGCGTGGCAGGGATGACGGTATTGGTTCGCGCGCATGATTTTCTGCAGGCGAATTTACTCGACATGCTGGAGAGCTTGCCCGCCGATCGTTGTGGACCTTGGGCTGCGACTGGCTGGTCCGCAGTAATCAAAGACGGCGAGTTCGTCGCACGGCTCGATGGCTTGATGAGTGGTTGGGCCGATAGCGGTGGACCGGCCCTCAAAGCGGCCGCCAGCGCGGCGACGCGCACGGGTAAGAAAGGTCGCTGATGGGAACTTCCAACGCATTCGGAGGAGCATCGGGCGGAACGCCCCTGGTTCCCAGTTGGCTTGATGGTGATGGCGGGACCGATGGGAATGCATCCGACGGAGATAGCACGCCAGCCGATGGTGGTGACAGCAATGCGCCCGACGCCGCGCCTGAAGCACCACCTGCTGCTCCTGCGGAACGACCGCCCATAGTCGCGCCGCCGACGGGCGATCGTTTTCGGTCGGCGCGCAGCAATTTTACGAGGTTCGCTGGATCGGGTGGGAGTGATCGCCGGAGCCTCGGGCGCGCGGTCTCACAATATGTCTCGCGATCTTCCGGGGGCGCGGGATCCGCGGCCAGACGGATGGGGTCATCTCGTAGCACAGCTTCGGGACTCGTCAGTTTCCTCGGCAATGCGAATGCGAACGGAGTCCGTGAGGCCCTTCGATCACTGAATTTGGAGAGTCTTGCGGGCCGACCTGTGGAAGAGGTCTTCGCCGGCCTCGCTGATTACATCTGTCCTGATGGTGGGTCGGTGGATGAGGGCATCGCTCGCGATGCGTTCATCGAAACGATCGCCGATCTCGCGGATGCGGGTATCACGGACATCGACGGTCTGACCTCCGAACAGATTCAGACTGTCTTCGAACTCTATGCGTCGCACGCGATCGAAGCTCGAATTTGTAACGATATCGGCACCAGGGTCGTGACGATGCCTTCGGATGCCCGAACGGTTGAACGGATCGAGGCCCAGTTGTCGGAATTTATCCAGCGCGGCGTGAGCGATGCGATGAATGCGTCTGGGGTCGATATCGGCAACTTATTGCAAGATCAGGTCTCGGGCTTCGTTGATAGCGTGTATGAGGCGGCCTTCGAGATGCTGGAAGCGTTGGGTGTGAGTGAGGCGGAGTCATTAGGCGCCATTTGCTTGTAGGACGGTTCGGGCCGAAGGATGTGGTAAAAGTCCCGGCGGCGAGCGACGAACAGATGTCCGAGCTCGACCTCTTGATTGGCGATCGCCTCGGACATGGCATCGGTTACGCACTCTCGGACATGGCCGATCTAAATCTCGCGCTAGGTGAGGTTGCGATTGACCTCATGGTACTCGCTGCGCACATCCATGCGGCCGATACACGGATCGCGCGTTCGACGGAGTCTCAGGACGGTTGGTCGCGAGAGATTAGGTTGGTCGTGCCGGTCAGCGATCCGCGATTGTGGACTGATGCGTCGTCAATCGTGAAAAGGGCTCTCGATTTCCTAACGGGGGATCGTTGGCAGATCGGGTTTAGGTCTCGACCGAAGAAGTTCGCGACTCTGTCGAAGCCGCGACCGAAACCGCTATTGCCGGTGCCTTTTGACGCAGTGAATCTGTTCTCCGGTGGCCTCGACAGCTTGATCGGCGCGATCGACAATTTGGAGAAAGGTGGATCGCCACTTTTGGTGAGTCATGCTGGCGAGGGTGCGGTCAGCAAGTCTCAAGAGCAGTGCTACGATGTCCTTAAGGAGGCCTATCCAGACTCGTCGTTCGATCGATTGCGAATTTGGATGGCGTTTGGGGATGGTCTGATCGATAGCGTGGAATCCGAAAGTACGACGCGAGGGCGGTCCTTCTTATTCTTTTCCCTCGGCGTCGCGGCCGGAGCCGGTCTCGGGAAGAGGTTCATCTTGCGGGTTCCTGAAAACGGTCTCATTGCACTGAACGTACCGCTGGACCCACTACGGTTAGGTGCATTGAGCACTCGGACGACGCATCCCTTCTATATGGCGCGCTGGAACGAACTGTTGGACGCGCTCGGAATAGACGGCGAACTCGTCAATCCTTATTGGGATAAGACCAAGGGCGAGATGACTGCCGAGTGTGCAAATCCGGACGTGCTGCGAAATGCCGTGATTCATTCCCTGTCTTGTTCGTCGCCGGCCAAGGCTCGTTGGAAGGGTGAGCCACAAGGACATTGTGGATACTGCCTTCCCTGTCTGATCCGGCGGGCGTCACTCGCAGGCAACGATCCAACAGACTACGGCCTCCCGGATCTCACGGCTTACACGTTGGATACACGCCAAGCCGAAGGCCAACAGGTCCGGTCCTTTCAGTTGGCAATTCGCCGATTGGCGAAGCGGCCCGAGCTCGCGAAAGTACTCATCCACAAGCCTGGGCCTTTGTCCGATCACCCTGACAGGATCGATGCCTATGCGGAGGTTTATCGCAGAGGCCTGCAAGAAGTAGGAGCGATACTGACGGATGTTAGAACCGCACCGCTATGAGTAGCGTTCATCAATCAACGCAGCTGATCGATCTCCACTGCCACCTGGACCTCTACCCCGATCACGCTGCTGCCGTAGCGCAGCGCGAACGGGAGCGGGTCTTCTCGCTGACGGTGACGACGACGCCGAAAGCCTTCCCTCGCAATAAGGAACTGGCTGATCGGACGAAGTATGTTAGGGCCGCGCTTGGCTTGCATCCGCAGCTTGTCGCCGAACGTGCTAAGGAATTGTCGATCTGGAAAGACTACCTTCCGTCCACACGATATGTTGGCGAAGTGGGTCTCGATGCTGGCCGGAGGTTTTATTCCTCTTTTGATGAACAAAAAATGGTTTTCGGCGAGGTGCTCAGCGCGTGTGCCGAGGCTCGGGGCAAGATTCTCACCGTCCACAGCGTCCGCTGCGCGAAGGTTGTCCTCGACATGATCGAAGCGAGACTGCCGCGAGGCATGGGGCGGGTCGTTCTACATTGGTTCACCGGTTCGGCGGCGGAAGCGCGTCGTGCCAGTGAGATGGGATGTTACTTTTCGCTAAACGCCGCGATGTTCGGGAATGAACGGTCCGCGAAGCTTGTGCGGTCGCTGCCAAGAGATCGCATACTGACGGAGACGGACGGTCCCTTTACAGATGACGCCGCAACAGCCGATGGGCCGGCCGATGTGAGGCCAGCGAGAGACGGATTGGCAAACCTGTATAACATGGAGCATGACGAGGTGGACGTATTGCTCAACAAAAACCTACGAACACTCCTCAGCTAAAAATAGTCTGTTCTGGGCAGCCTGCGCTTAAAAAATCGCCCGTCAAATGGCGACCTTCCTAGGTGGCTTCACCGACGCGAACGTCCGCTTTCGGTAATCTTGCGGCAAAGCTCGCTCTCGCGGCAAAAGTTCGCTTCCCGCCCTTATTGCGATTTTGGTCTTCTGGAAAAGTTGATTGTGAATGTCTCTGCTGTCCGCGCTTTCGCGCGCCGGGCTGTCGTAAACCGAGCCTGTAGTCTCGGCCATTCGGCTTCCATCCCTGACTGGATAGCCGGTGCGGCTTTGCCGCTTGTTCTCTGTGTTCGCGCGTTGGGACGCGCTTGGAACCTTCTCACCAGCTTACATCAAAACCGGCGACGCCTTCGGCTGTGGGTCAACGACTTTTACCCGCAAGAATGTCTGACGGCTCCAAGTTGATCGCCGAGACATCCCAAGCGGTCCCCCACAAAAGTCATTGACCCATCCCCGGTGTTTGATCGAACGGCCATAGGTGTCGGCCCGTCTATGACGCGCTGGCTTTTTTGTTATTTTGGGTTTGGCCGCTCGCCGCTGGGCAGAGGTTCATGCGCGGGGTAGAGTGAACTTCCGTCAGGAATTCACTCAGTCTGACAGGCGATGGAAGCAATCGCCGAGAAGACCGACACGGCTCTGACCTCGCGTTCGTTGAACCTTTGACAGAAAGCGAGTGTTTCCATGCCGAAATTACATGCACAACCCTATGACATATCCGCAAGCGGCTTCTATTTCGATGATGCCGAGGAGTATGCCGCCAAGGCCAAGACCTGCCGAAACGATTTCGGCGGTGTGGTCGAGGAACTTGAAATCCAGTTTATCGATGGCGAGGATATCGATTGCCAACTCGCCAAGGCGTGGGGGCTGTATCAGTCCAGCTTTGCCGCATATCTGAACGCCGCCGAAGATTGGGACGAGCACGACAAGCGCGTCTTTATCGTTGCCGTCGGTGAGTGCGGTTATGCCTTCGATCCCGCCCATGATCATCCCGACGAATTCGATGTCGATCTCTACGAGGTCGACAGTCTGAAAGACGTTGCCGAGCAGTTTGTCGATGAAGGATTGTTCGGTGATATCCCTGAGCGCTTGCGCTTTTACATTGATCACGAAGCCATCGCCCGTGATCTGGCCTGTGATTACGCCATGATCGAAATCGCTGGCATCCGCTACGCCTATCGGTGCGGGTGAGGGCATGGCGATGACACAGCAACCAACCCCGACACGAGAGAATCTGCAGTCTTTGCAAACAGAACAGACCGCCATCGGCGAGCAGTTTGTGGTGCAAGGCTATCAGCCCGTGACAACCAAAGAACGGCTTGAGCATCGCTCGACCCTGCCGATGCAACCCAATCGGCCTTGCGTTCAAAAGCCCTGCGACATCGGGCTCTTTGATGAAGTGCGGCGCAACCAACTCGATCTGTTCTGACGGTGATCTGACGGCCTGCTCGTCATCGATCACCGAGCGCCTGACCTTTGAACTCGATTGTACGGCGGACGCTCTGTGATGCTGACGGCATCACCCACCCATTGAACCCAAAAACCCATGAAGGAGGAACATCATGGAACTGAAACATATTGAACTGACCAACCTGAAACCCGCCAAGACGAATGTGCGCAAGAAGGGCGCAAAGGACATCGATGACCTAGTGCCAAGCATAAAATCGCTTGGCATCATCCAACCTTTGCTGGTGCGTCCGAACGGATCAGATACGACATTTGAAATCATTGCAGGTCAAAGGCGATTTCATGCGCTGTCCAAGATTGCGGAAACCGACACCATCGACCCCGTGCCCTGTCTGGTGATGGATGAAGGCGATGACGCGCAAGCGGTCGAAGCATCACTTGTAGAAAACATCGCCCGTTTGCCGATGGACGAGATCGACCAATACAAGGCGTTTGCCGCGTTGATCAAACAGGACAAGAGCGTTGATGACATTGCGGCGATGTTTGGTGTGACAGAGCGTTTGGTCAAACAGCGCTTGGCGATTGCCAATCTGATTACGCCGATCCTGAATGCCTATCGAAAGGGCGATATCCGCCCAGAGACATTGCGCACTCTCACCATGGCGACCAAGCAACAGCAGAAGGAGTGGTTTGCGCTTTCGCAATCCGATGAAGGCTATCCACCGACAGGCCGCGCCCTTAAAGTCTGGCTGTTTGGCGGTGCCGAGATTGCCACGGAAAATGCGCTGTTTGATTTGTCCGAGTACACGGGCAACATCGTCTCCGACCTGTTTGGCGAAAAATCCTACTTTGACGATGTCGAACAATTCTGGTCGCTCCAGAACACCGCCATCGCGAAACTAAAATCAGACTATCTCGAAGCTGGATGGAAAGAAATTATCGTGCAGGAGATCGGCGAGCGCTGGTATTCTTGGGAGATGACCAAACGCGCCAAGTCGAAGGGCGGCAAAGTCTTTCTTGAAATCGGTCATGACGGATCAGTCACGATCCATGAAGCCTATCTCACATCAGCCGAGGCAAAGAAGCTGCACAAGGCCGCGACAGAGGGTGAGGGGAAAGCTGCACCCAAGCACAAGCCGGAACTGTCCAAGCCTGCGCAGAACTATCTTGATCTGCACAGGCATAGCGCCGTGCGTACCGATTTGTTGAACCATCAGGGCTTGGCATTGCGTTTGTGTGTCGCCCAGATCGTTGCGGGGTCTGAATTGTGGAGGGTGAACGCCGACCCGCAAAAAGCATCGAAGCCGGAAATCGCAAAAAGTCTGGCAACCAACAAAGCCGAAGCCAAGTTTGAAGCCGAGCGCGAAGCCATCCGGCAATTGCTTGGCATCAAGAAAGTATTTGATGACGGGCCGGAAGACCATGAAACGATTGTACCCCGCACAAGTGATTGGTGCATTTTGCGGGACGGTCATGCGGTCTTGGCAAAACTGATCACGCTCGATGATTCAGAAGTCATGCGGATCATGAGTTTTGTTGTCGCCGAATGCCTGCCGTGTGGGTCGACATGGGTCGAGGCGCTCGGCCAATCCATGCGCACAGACATGCGCAACTACTGGACGCCCGACCAGACCTTTCTTGATTTGGTTAAAGACAAGAACACGCTCAATCTTCTGGTCGATCAGGTAGCTGGCAAAGCCACCGCCGGTGCCCATGTGACATCGACTGGCAAAGTCCAGCGGAACATTTTGGCGGCCTGCATCGAGGGCGAGCGCAAAGCTAAAGAGAATGCATGGGACTTGCCCTATATGCAGTTCCCCATGAAGGATTACACCGACCAGTTCGGCGTTGCTGTCATCGACAATTGGCTCGAAGTCAAAGACCGATACGAAACCGATGTATAAGATTTGAAGCGCCCGCGAGGAAAAACGCGGGCTCTTTACCCAAAAAATAAATTTGCCGACGGTGCCAGCACCGCCGGATGAGTGTTTCCAAACTCTTGAAAACCGTTGAGCAACGCTCGCTCAATTAAGAATGCACCACCAACTGCAATCGGCCGTTAAGCCGTATCCGCTAGACTGACGGAATGAGTTTGGGGCCAGGTAAATTCGTGATCATGATGCTTTTGGGCGCGTCCGCGGCCTCAGGCGCGGTTATCAGCCAATGGTCAGGGCCGGTGAATATAACGGAAGCCCAAAAACTCGTTCCCGCCCGCCTGAAAACCGTATGCAATATCAAGGGCAACATCAGCATTGGTAGCGGCGACAAAATATTTCATGTGCCGGGCCAAGAACGCTACGCCGAGACAATCATCAACCACCGCTATGGCGAACGCTGGTTTTGCGGTGAAGCAGAAGCCTATGCCGCTGGATGGCGTAAGGCGGGGCGTTGACGGGCGGCGTGGCTGTTGCGTTTAACAGTTAACACAATTGAGTGACCCGCTGTCCGCCCAGCCATTTTTATTAAAGAAGCCACTTAACTCTTAGCCCGGTTGCCTGCGCCGTCGCCTTCGAGGGTTTGATGATCGTTGCCACGTTGTTGGGGCATCTGGCGAACCCGCTTTTGTCTCAAGCCTCATGTTTGTGAGTTCTTGCTTGGTTTGGCGATGTCGTTCCTTCGCATCGTCCCGCTCAGCCTTCAATTGCCGACGCTCGCTCAGTTGCTGATCAATCAGCTTTTGCCATTCATCCCGTTCACGTTGGCGGCAGGCTTCAAATTCCCGTTCGTTTTCTGCCTTCACCTTCGCATAGCGACCTGTCAGCCGGAACCACAATGCTCGCAGTCCGGTAGGAAGTTTGGCGGCACGTTTTTGTGTTTCCGTGAGCTTTCGGCGTTCTTGTTTTTCTCTCAATTTGCGCCTTGTTTCTCGCTGTCTGGTCACGAGAACCGCACGTCTGGCCATCAACCCGCATGAAGCTTCCGCAAAGGCCTGTTCAACCTGTTCCGCGAATGCCTTTAGTTTATCGCTTTCAAGTCTCGCTTGATCTGACTTTACGTCATCCACGCTTGGCAAGCTATCGATAGGCCCAAGCCTGTCACGCACCTGCCTGGCTTTGACGCCAACCCATTTGGAAACGGCGTAGACCTCTCCCCGCCGATCAACAGCCACATGCCCACGTCGGTCACCACGGGCGAGGGTATAACAATGTTGGGCCAACGCCGCCTGAAACGCCCCCCGGCCATCGGATTGCTCCCAGCATTCCTGAAATATTTGCTTGATTTCGCGCGGATCGGCTTTGGCACGTTTGGCTTGCTGCCATTCTGCCAAGGATAGCGCCATCGGGTCACGATCCTGTTTGTTTTTCAGGCCCGGTGGCAATTGCCACCCATGTTCAAGATAAAGCTCGCGCGACAAATCTGTCAGCTTGCGTTTGAAATGGGACATGTGAACCGCCTTCATGGCATTGACATCAATACGGCTCCACACACAATGCGCGTGGCGACGGCCTTCTTTCTCATGTAAGATGATGGCTCGCGGTTGGCCGCTCAAACCCAGACGCGTCTCGGCTTGGGCAATGGCATCTTCAAATGCTTCGATAGACACACTTTCTTGCGGCGGCGGATTGAAGCTCAGCGAAAAGAGGTATTGCTTGCACCGCGTCGCTCGGCTGATCGCATACGCCTCATGGAATGCCTCAACAACATCATCAGTTACAAAGCCTGAGACCTCATGGACAGTGACATGATCATTATCTCGTGTGTTCAAGAGGTGATGCGCCAGTTGCTTTGCACCGGCACGTTGGCTGCCTTTGAGGATCATGGGATCACCCCCCGACAGAGGATTGATCGGCCAGTCCTAGCGCCACAATCAGCCGCGAGCGCATGAACCGAACATGATCATAGGCTTCCGTGATCATCCCATGCGTCTCGTCATCAAGAAGCGGCGACCCGGTATTGGCCGCGTAGGCAAGCTGGTTGAGATTGTTCGCGATCCTCGATTGCCCCAACAGTCCGAGCAATTCGGCAACGGCCTTTTCGTGTTTGACGGGCTCGCGTTTTTTACGCTTGCGCGGTGCTTTATCACCATCAAACAGACAAGCCCGGATATAAGCGCTCAAAGTCATGCCATGCGCCAACTCAACCAGCTTCGCATGTTCGGCCTCCGTCAGGCGCAGAGTCACGCGCGGTGAACTCGCGGAGGCACTTTGTCGTTTGGATTTGGCAAGCGGCGCTTTTTGAGGGGCTACCGTTTTGGCAGCGCTTGCGGCTTTAAACACTTCACTTGCGCCAATCACCTCGACGGCCCCCGCATTTGGGATCGGCGAAGACTGGACCGACTGGTAGTTTTGTCGTCACCCTCTGAGGCTGAACGCAGAGCCTCCAAAACGGCCGCGTCTTTGCGCAACATGTCGCTCCAGTTCTCCATTTCTGCGAACGTTTTGGACAGAAAGTTCGAATCGAGGCTAGTATGCTCAGTAGGCAGATTAGAGTTGTTAGAGGAGCCTTCCGATGGTTCTAAGTTTTTCCGATCTGCTGCACCAGCCGCAATTCGCTCAGCGAACTGCAGACACTTAACGCCCGGCCAGCGTAAGCATTGCGCGATGACCAACTCCACCATTTTGGGATGGTTGAGGACCGAGCGATACCCGATCTCGATGACGCGGAGGAGAATTTGAGGCCCTTCGTATCGTGTTTGCGCCATATCATTGGCATACTCTTGGTTACTTTCACCGCACATTAGCTCTGATTCCAAGCGTGCCGCGCGGGTCTGTGCCAAAGTGCAGCACGAGCAAATTAGCACCCGCGCGTCGGCCCGGGTTTGCAGCAAGAAAGACCGCGGGCTTGTCCTGCCACAGCTTCGTTTCAATCCGGCTCATCCAGTCGAAGATGTTCTTTCACGCCGCAGTCACAAAACCATTGTGCGCAGCGAAGGAAACAAGGATGGCATCGGCGACACCAATCTTGTCATGGAATGCCTGCGCGGGCGCGGGGATGCCGCCGCCGTGTTCGCGGTCGATGGAATAGATCGGCATTTCAAATTCGTAGAGCCTCAGCAATTAAATCTCGGCACCCGTCAGGATATTGGAATGAAAGTGCCCGGCAGCGTCTTCTACCAAAGCACGATTGTTGGATTGGCGGCTGTTACTGGCGGCGAAGGCAAGGATATTCACTGACGGCGTCCATTATTGTTGGTCTGGTTGCTTCAAGGCTGTGCCGGGGTCCAGTTGAGGCGGGACACCCACGGCATGATTGGGGCGTCTTTGGGCTGGTCAAACAATGTCCCGGGGCGATTTCCGGCCAAGTCTTCCAGCATAGGGTCGATGGCAAGTTGATGGGCAGCAGCTGTCCAAGGTACGCTCGGCGTGAACCGCCACACTGTTTCAGCTTCATCCAAGCCGATGCGCCCGGGCACTGGCGCGCCATCCGGGCCAATCACACGGAGCCGATAGGCGAGTGACAGATGATCCACCGGTCCATCAAGTATGACGACTAGTGGCAAGCGTGTACCGACGAGAGGGATGGTAAGCTGCCAGTCTGCGGGCGTTGGCGATGAAACGTCTGCTTTTGTAGCTTTGAATGTCACGCGGTGGGCCGCGGCCAGCGGACAGCCTGTCGCATCCTGGGCACCCTCGGATACCCGCAACTGATATGTCTCGCTTGAGACCAAAGCACGCCCCATGGCAAGATTGGCCGCCAGCCCCGTTTTTACGCGACCGGGGTCAAGTAAAAGCGTCAGCCTTGTGCGGTCTGCGGACCATAGATCGAACCGGTTCGGCAGGAACACGCCGTCTATCACCTGGCCCTCGGCATCCAACAGGTCAATGGCGGGCAAGATGTCGTCCTGTCCCATAGGGTCCGAAAAGTAGATGTAGAACCGCAACAGGTTTTCAGGCAGGGCCACACCGGTTGGATACACCTCCGAGACTATGGTTTGTCGGGTTTCGCAGGCCCTTGCTGGGCCCGCCGCCAAAGTGGCGGCGAGTCCGATTGCCAAGAGCAGGCGCATTACTCGATCAACTCAGGGAAGCCTTCTTCCCCTTTGAGAAGGTTGTGAAAACCACGCATGCCCTGACCCGCCTCGTTCTCTGCGTAGACGTAATCGGGAAAGTCATATTCCGAGATAAAGTCGCTGAGCCGCAGATAGACGCCCTTTCGGATCGACACCAAATCCATCGCGCCTGTGTCGAGATTGCGTTTGAGTGCGAGGAGGAACTGCGGGTCCTGATCTGCCGCCTGATAGACCCCACTCATCGGGATCGGAGTTGTGTCCACCCCGGCGACCGCGCCTAGACCAACGGGTTCAGCCAGCCCGGGCGCATTTGCAGCCGCGGAGACGGCCTCAAGCGGGATCAGATTGGCCTGAAGCTCGCGGTTGACAACCATCACAAATGGCGACGCGTTGCCCTGTTGATCATAGACATCGAAGGACAGCACCTCGAGCGGCGTGTTCCCATAGCCCAGTTCGGCAATGGTGTTCCCGGTGACATGGGCCCCGTCAGTCAGGCTTGACGTCGGCAGTGTGACCAGCGGCGTGCATGTATAGGCCGCGACAATGGTCTGGACGCCTTCAAGGTCGACGATCTCCATCGCGCGAATGGGCGCGCGGGTTTCCATTTGGTCGTGCACCGCGTGGTAAATCTCGACGCTTGTTGACGTGGCCTCGCCGCCAAACGGGTAAGGGATCTGGTTGAGGGTGGATGCGAACTCGCCCGTCGACAGGCCCGAAACGAACAAGGTGCCGTCAGCATAATCCAAGTCGGTCACGGTTAAAGATGCAGAGGGAATGTCGCGCCAAAATGTGACCCCATCATCGGGCGTGGTAGAAAGCTCTGTGCTGGTTGCTGGCAGAGACGCCAGATCAAGCGACGTGATCGTGCCGTCTGGCGTGACCATGACAACGGTCGGCACGGACCCAGCGGTCAGCGAGACGAAGGCGGCCTTTGTTGCCGGATTGACGGCAAGATCGTTGAACGTGATGTCGGCCTCGGCAACACCCAAGGTGTCGGCGAGCACCCGGCTGAAGCCTTCGAACGTGTAGGCGATTGAGTCCGTCGCAGCCTCGGCCTCGGGCAGCGTGTAGGCGTGGATCGCGGCACCGGCACTGTCGGCTACAAATAGCGTCGTTGGGTCCGCAAACTCCAACACGGTGGCCGACATCGGCGCCTCTGCTAGGGCGGCTTGGGCCGAAGCCAAGACCGTAACGGCGGTTAAATAGGGGATGAGTCTTGCCTTGGTCATTTCACTTTCCTTTGTTTAAGGGGCGCGCCGCTTGGGGTTGCCCGTCGCACCTAAATTTCAAATCGTGTCACGCTTCCGTATTTTGAGTCGTCTTTGGTGCGAGGCCCATTCACTGGTATCCTCCCACTTTTCGCGCTTAACTTTGGCCGAGGAGTTTTCGGTATTTTGCGATAAACAAATCGCGGCCTTTCATCATACTGGTAACCCAATCCCCCAAGGTCGCGATCATGAGGAAGGAACTGCCGCGCTTGGGGCCTAGGGGCACGAGGATTGGAGCCTTTCCCCAAGGTTTGTAAGGGCTTTGGGACTCGACGGATTTCCCGGCAGCCACTGCCTTCAAAAGCTTCGCAAGCCAAGGGACCTGGCGCGAAACCGCGACGATCGTCATGAGGTCGCCGTTGTCGGCGACATCACCGGCCGCAAACACATTGGGCAGCGACGACGGACGCATCCATTGATCCACGACCAGGCGTTTGTCGGCGGCGCGTTTGACGTCGGCAAGCGTGTCGGCCAGCCCGATGTTCAAACGTGCGCCAACCGCCGGCACAATCAGATCGGCCGCAATCGTTCGACCAGACGAGAGCGTGACCGTCCCGCCACCGGGCGCTGTTCCATCGGGAAGCTCTGTGGCGCGTTCGCCCAGGATCACATCAACACTCATGGCCCGCAGTTTGCTGACCAAAGATGCGCCCAGCTTTTGCGGGAACCCCGGAAAAAGGGCCTCATCGCTGGAAATCAGACTGACGGACTTGCCGGGCATGGCGCTCGCGATCTCTCCGGCAAGTTCGGTGCCAACAGCACCGGCACCAATGATCGCAACCGAAGAGGCGTCAACCAGCGCCCTATGCCAGGCGGCGTTTGCGGTCCGCACACCTGCAATGTCGCCCGTAGCCGATTTGAACGCAGGTAAATTGCCAGAACCCGTCGCCAAAACGATGTAGTCGGCCGCGACCTTGGTTCCGTCCGACAGGGTAACACCTGCATCATCAATGCTGGTTGCTTCAGCCTTTATGAACTGCCCCTTGGACATCAGCCGATCATAGGGGATCAACGCCTGATCAAGCAGAGATGGATCAACCATTGCGCGGATCATGGCAGGGGCATGGGTGAAGGCATCAGCCCGCTCGATCAGGCTGACCCGCATGCTGCTTTCGAGCGCCTTAGCAAGTTCGACGCCAACGTATCCGCCACCAACAATAGCAACATGCACAGCGCCAAGTTCATTTGCCATCTTGAACCTTTCATTGGAAACTCAAATCGGCATCGATTGCCTTAAGCCATGGAACCTATTAAGTTGATAATATCAACAAATAGCAGGTCGTGGATTATGTCAACCAACAAGGAGATGTATTTATGTCTGCCAGTGCATTTGTAGTAGAATACGAAGCTGCCCTCGGCACTCAGGACTGGAATTTGGTCGCGCCGCTGGTCAGCGATGATGCGAAAGTGATCTTTTCAAACGGCTCAATGCTCGATGGGAAGGAAGCGATCAAAAGCGCATATGAACACAACTTCAATACTATAAAGGGTGAAGAATATCGGATAGATAATGTTCAATGGATATTAGAGACGGCAGATAGCGCCGCCTACATGTTTGAATTCCATTGGGCAGGTGTCATTGGCGGGCGCAAAGCTTCGGGTTCAGGAAGGGGCACAGCAATTTTGGTTCGTGTCGATGATCGTTGGATGCTCGTTGGGGAGCAGTTAGGCCCTAAGTCATAGTCGATGGCGTTATGGCCGAAGGGCTTGAAGCTTGTTCTGCGCTGCAGCTTATGCCGTTGATAGATCGAGATGACCTTAAGGGCTTTAAACCCGATTGGCCCATGGGAATGGAATTAGTTATGCCCAATGACCTTCGGCGCATTCTCAGTAACAACCCTGATTTACCAGAGGTGTTCCGTAAACCACCGTCTTGGTCGGAAAGGGGTATCGAATTCATGGTTGACGCCAGCCGGACGCCGGGGCGCTTTTGGTGCCAAAGCGCGTTCAAGCTTCATGGCTGACCGTATGAACCTCGGTATCCCACTCAATGCATCGCTGCGAAAGATCGCCCGGCAGCATCCGGTCAGTGAAAACTGCATGCAGATCGGACAGGGAAGCAATCCGCACAGGCGCGGTTCGCTCGAACTTGGAGCCGTCGGTCACCAGAAATATGCGTCTTGCATGGCGAATGATTGATTTGGAAACCCGCACTTCGCGTAAGTCAAAGTCCAAAAGATCGCCATCCTCGTCCAGCGCCGAGGCGCCGATGATCGCGATATCGACTTTAAACTGCTCAATCATCTGGGTGGCAAGGTCGCCTACCAACCCGCCATCGCTTCGCCGCAGGGCACCCCCGGAAACAATGATCTCGCATTGCGGATTGCCAGCCAATATGTTGGCAACATTCATGTTGTTGGTCACGACAGTTAAACTCTCATGATCCAGCAAGGCTCGAGCGACGGCCTCTGTCGTCGTCCCGATATTGATGAACAAAGATGTGTTTGCCGGGATGTGTTGGGCAACAAGTTTGCCGATCTGTTCCTTGGCGGCCGCGTTAAGGTCCCGCCGCTCATCATATTCGATGTTGGTAACACCGCCGCGCAGGGTCGCCCCACCATGGACACGGCTGATATGGCCCTCCTGTTCAAGGTCGCTCAAATCGCGCCGTACTGTTTGAACCGTCACGCCAAAATGGTCGGCGAGGTAATCGACCGTCGCATTTCCTTCGGTGCGCAGCAGCATAAGGATCTCGTTTTTTCTAAGCGTGGCCAAGCCTATCCCTTTTCATTTTTGCGTGCCAAATTATCGTTTTAGCGCGTTTTGTCCACAAACGCGCAAAGTGGGGCGTCTCTGGCGAAGCTGTTTGACGTTTAATTTCAAGGCGCATTGAAGCGCGTATTTTCGAAAAATATTGCCCTATTTTTCGTTATGATATCCTCAACTTGAGCCAAAACGAAAAAAAACGCGCAAAAATAAGTTGCATATATTTTCGGAGAGTGGCACCTTTGGGACAGGGAGGATTTAAGGTGCAGCGCAGCCAGGCAGCCGACATTTTTGATGTTTTCATCATTGGTGGTGGAATCAATGGTTGCGGTATTGCGCGTGATGCGACCGGCAGGGGCATGACCGTTGCTCTTGCCGAGATGAATGATCTTGCGTCGGCAACGTCTTCGGCATCGACCAAGCTTTTCCATGGCGGCTTGCGTTATCTGGAATATTTTGAGTTTCGACTGGTGCGCGAGGCATTGATCGAACGAGAAGTACTCCTCAAGGCTATGCCGCACATTTCATGGCCAATGCGCTTTGTGCTGCCGTTTCACAAAGACATGCGCTTTGAAAGCGAGACGCCCACATCCCGGCTGTTGTCGGTTGTTATGCCTTGGATGAAAGGGCGCCGTCCGGCATGGCTCATACGGCTCGGGCTTTTTCTTTACGATAACCTGGGTGGGCGAAAAATACTGCCGGGCACGCGAACTTTGAACCTGTCAGGGAGCATTGAGGGCGGGCCACTGCAGCCCAGATTTGAAAAGGCCTTTGAGTATTCGGACTGCTGGGTCGAAGATTCGCGCCTGGTTTCCTTGAACGCGCGTGATGCGCATGAGCGCGGTGCTACCGTCATGACCCGCACCAAGGTGATTTCAGCCGAATGCAAAGATGAGCTTTGGCATGTAACGACCGAGGATACCCAGACAGGTGAGCGCAAAAACTGGACCGCGCGCGCATTGGTGAACGCTGGCGGGCCTTGGGTCGAGAACGTTATTAGGGGCGTAACACGGAACAATTCGTCCGAGGGCGTGCGCCTCGTTCGCGGATCGCATATCGTAACCCGCAAGCTTTATGAGCATGACAAATGCTACTTTTTTCAGGGCACAGATGGGCGGATCATTTTTGCGATCCCCTATGAAAATGATTTTACGCTCATCGGCACAACCGATGTTGAGCACACTGACCTTCATGAAAAGCCGGAATGCACCGATGAAGAACGCGATTATCTTTTGGCGTTTGCATCCAAATATTTCGAAGTACCGGTGACGCCAATTGACATTGTGTGGACGTATTCCGGTGTGCGCCCGCTCTATGACGATGGTGCGTCGTCGGCGACGGCTGCCACCCGCGACTATGTATTGTCTTTGGACACAAAGAGCGGGGCTCCGGCCTTGAATGTCTTTGGCGGAAAAATTACGACTTACCGCCGTTTGGCTGAAAGCGCTGTTGCCGAATTACAGCCGTTGCTCGGCAATGATCATGCGCCGTGGACGGCCGGCGTTCCACTTGCAGGCGGCCACTTTGCCGTCGATCAGTTTGACAAACTGGTCGATGAATTGGCCGCCAAAACACAGTGGCTCGAAAGAGATGTTATACGCCGATTGGTGCGTGGTTATGGCACAGAGGCAGAGGAAATTATCGCCGGTGCCGGTTCGAAAGATGATCTGGGTCCACATTTTGGTGGCGGCTTGTATGCGGCTGAGGTGAACTGGTTGATGGACCACGAATTTGCACTGACGGGCGATGATGTGGCGTGGCGCCGCACAAAGCTTGGGCTAAGACTTGATGATGCCCAGCAAGAAAAACTTCAAGAATGGATGGATGGCCGAGAGCCTATGCGCAACGAAAGCATTGCTGCCGAGTAAGCGCGTCCTGGGAGGAGAGGCATGACACTGGAGCTAAAGAACGTCAGCAAGGTGGTTGCAGGTCAAACCCACATCTTTCCAACTGACCTTACGTTGCAAAAAGGCACGATGAACGTTCTTCTGGGGCCAACGCTGTCTGGAAAAACATCCCTTATGCGTCTCATGGCTGGTCTCGATAAGCCGACAACCGGCGCTGTTCATTGGGAAGGAAAGAACGTCACGGGTGTTCGGGTTCAAGATCGCGAAGTCGCAATGGTGTACCAGCAATTCATCAATTACCCGTCGATGACCGTTTATGAAAATATAGCATCGCCCATCCGCATTGGCGGACTGAGCGCTGGTGATATCGATGCAGCTGTTCGCAAGGCCGCTGACTTGATGAAGCTGTCGCCGATGCTCGACCGCAAACCGTTGGAGCTGTCCGGTGGGCAACAACAACGTTGCGCGCTGGCGCGCGCCCTTGTCAAAAACGCTGGCCTGGTTCTGCTCGACGAGCCGTTGGCCAACCTCGACTACAAGCTGCGCGAAGAGTTGCGTATCGAAATTCCGAAGATATTTGAAGAAGCGGGCTCAATCTTTGTTTACGCGACAACCGAGCCGGAAGAAGCGCTTCTTCTTGGCGGCAACACGGCAACGCTTTGGGAAGGCCGGGTGACGCAGTTTGGCCCGACGCCCACCATCTACCGCAACCCCGTTGATGCGACGACCGCGCGTGTTTTTTCCGATCCACCGATGAATTTTCTGCAGATTTCAAAGGTCGGCAACAAGATCATGTTTGGCGATGGTCAGTCCTGCGCGGCAGCCGGTCAATTGGCAAACCTGACCGATGGTCGCTACATGGCAGGCTTCCGCCCCAACCATGTCGAGTTGGAGAAACACACGCCTGAAGCGATGGAATTCTCAAGCCAAATCGCGGTTACCGAGATTACTGGCTCAGAGACATTCGTCCACATGGATCACCATGATGACCGATGGGTTGGAGTTGTGCACGGCATACGCGACCTTCAAATCGGTACGATGATCGACGTCTATCTCGATCCGGCACATGTGTATGTGTTTGGCGAAACCGGTGCGCTGGTCGCTGCCGCATCCTATGCGAAAGCGGCGTGAGGTAGGTCCATGGCACAAATTCAACTCTCCAAACTCGCACACAGCTATCTCCCTTCACCAAAGGGCGAAGAAGACTTTGCCTTGAAGGAAATCGACCATGTGTGGGCCGATGGGGAAGCCTATGCGCTGCTGGGCCCATCTGGCTGTGGAAAGACAACCCTTCTCAATATCATTTCCGGCCTTTTGGAGCCCTCGCAGGGATCGATCCTTTTCAATGGAGAAGACGTAACGCACGCCGCAACCACCGAGCGGAACATAGCGCAGGTATTCCAGTTTCCGGTTGTCTACGACACAATGACCGTGCGCGAGAATTTGGCCTTTCCGCTGAAGAACCGTGGTGCCGATAGCGCCTATATCGCCAAGCGTGTCGACCAGATTGCCAAGATGATCGGCATGGAAGAGACGCTCAACCGCAAGGCGCGGGGACTAACAGCAGATGCCAAGCAGAAAATTTCACTGGGCCGCGGCATGGTACGCGAGGACGTCAATGCGATCCTTTTCGATGAACCGCTGACCGTGATCGACCCGCATATGAAATGGGCGCTTCGAACCCAGCTAAAATCGCTGCACCGCGAGTTCGGTCATACGATGATCTATGTCACGCACGACCAGACCGAGGCGCTGACGTTCGCTGACAAGGTGGTGGTCATGTATGATGGGCGAGTCGTGCAGATCGGCACGCCACAAGAACTTTTTGAAACGCCCGCACACACCTTCGTAGGCTATTTCATCGGTTCGCCCGGCATGAATGTCATCCCGGCCAAAGTCGATGGAAATCATGCCTATGTTGATGGGACAAGTATTGAACTTGGTCAGTCGTACAAGAACCTGAGCGGCGACGTTGAGATTGGTGTGCGCCCGGAGTTTGCGACCCTGTCAGACAAGGAAGGCTTGCCGGTGAATATTCGCCGGATCGAAGATGTTGGACGCCATCGCATCGTGAGGGCCGACTTTTTCGGCAACGATATCAATGTTGTCGTACCGGAGGGGATGCCGGTGGACACGGATATGAAGCGCGTCGCGTTCCATCCGGATCGGGTCAACGTATATGCCGATGAGTGGCGGGTCCTTGGGGAGGCTGCGTGATGGAAAAGACTGTTAATCAAAAAGCCTGGTTCCTTGTCCTGCCGGTTTTGGTGCTCGTCGCTTTTTCGGCCATCATCCCGCTCATGACAGTGGTGAATTATTCACTGCAGGACACGTTCGGCAACAATCAGTTTTTCTGGGTGGGACTGGAATGGTTCGAAGAAATCCTGACATCTGAGCGGATTCACAATGCGCTTGGTCGCCAGATCATTTTCTCGGCGGTGATCCTCGCCATCCAGATACCGCTTGGCGTCTACATCGCGCTCAATATGCCGAAAAAGGGATTTTGGGCGTCTTTTTGTCTGGTGCTTATGGCGCTGCCACTTTTGATCCCGTTCAATGTGGTGGGCACGATCTGGCAGATTTTCGGACGCGTCGACATCGGCCTGCTTGGCTATGCGCTCGATGCCGCCGGTATTGATTACAACTATACAAACGATCCGATTGATGCCTGGATCACGGTCGTCGTCATGGATGTCTGGCATTGGACATCGCTCGTGGCGCTTCTTGCCTATGCCGGGCTCCAGTCAATCCCGAACGCCTATTATCAGGCGGCCAAGATCGATCAGGCGAGCCGCTGGGCGATTTTCCGCTACATCGAATTGCCGAAGATGCAGGGCGTCCTTTTGATTGCAATCCTTTTGCGCTTCATGGATAGCTTCATGATCTATACCGAGCCATTTGTGGTCACTGGTGGTGGACCCGGAAACGCAACAACGTTCTTGTCTATTGACTTGGTGAAAATGGCGATCGGCCAGTTTGACTTAGGCCCCGCCGCAGCCTTCTCGCTGATGTACTTTCTGGTGATCCTTCTGGTCTCGTGGGTCTTTTACACCGTGATGACCAACCTCGACAAAGAGGAGCGCCTGTAATGGCTGCCGATACAACGATTGCGACGAGCGGCGTCATCGCCACAACGCGAAGCAAAACCCGGTCGACACCACTCATCGGTTCCAATGCGGTAGTGATGGGTCTTTACCTGCTTTTCTTGTTGCTGCCGATCTATTGGCTCGTCAATATGAGCTTGAAAACCAATGCTGAAATTCTCGGTGGCTTTTCGCTCTATCCGCAGACGCTGACGTTCCAGAATTATGTAACGATCCTGACCGACCCGAGCTGGTACATGGGGTATGTCAACTCGCTGATCTATGTGGTGATGAACACCATCATCTCTTTGGCCGTTGCTCTACCCGCTGCCTATGCGTTCTCTCGCTACTCTTTTCTGGGTGACAAGCATTTGTTCTTTTGGTTGCTCACCAACCGAATGGCACCGCCGGCGGTTTTCGTGTTGCCATTCTTCCAGCTTTATTCATCTGTCGGCTTGTTCGACACCCACATAGCGGTTGCATTGGCTCACTGTCTTTTCAACGTGCCGCTCGCTGTTTGGATCCTTGAAGGTTTCATGCGCGGCGTCCCCAAAGAAATCGACGAAACCGCCTATATTGACGGCTACTCATTTCCTCGCTTCTTTGTGAAGATTTTCATGCCGCTGATCGCGTCAGGCATCGGTGTGGCCGCATTCTTCTGCTTCATGTTCTCATGGGTTGAGTTGTTGATCGCACGCACACTGACGTCGGTGGACGCCAAGTCAATTGGCGCGACGATGACGCGTACAGTCTCTGCTTCCGGCTTGGATTGGGGCGTTTTGGCTGCCGCCGGTGTGCTGACAATCATCCCGGGAGCGCTCGTGATCTATTTTGTTCGCAACTACATCGCCAAGGGCTTTGCCCTTGGGCGGGTTTGATCAGGAAGGTGAACGGCATGGACCTTTCATGGATGGCATGGACCTGGCCGACAGCGATCTTCTTTGCGGTGATCGCGTCACTGCTGGTTGTCTTCACGATCTTGGCAATCAAGTTTCCCGAAACACCCAAAACCGGCGTTCTGCGCATCGAGACGACGCGCGGCGACCGGCTTTTCATCACCCTTCTCGGTTCAGCCTTTATCAATCTGGGCTGGCTTGGATTGATCAGCGGGCCCCAATGGGGCGCGCTGATCGTTTGCGCGATCTATGCCGCAGCGGTATTCCGCTACGTCTAGGTTCGACCCCGGTGCCGTTTGAGGAGACGGTGCCATCAAACCCTCAGGGAGGAAATACATGAGGAAATATCTATCAACGACAACGGCTCTTTCGCTTTGCGCGTCAGTGCTCGCAGCCAATACTGCCTACGCAGGCATGGAAGAAGCCGCGGAGTTTCTCGACAATGAGATCGGTGGCCTGTCTGTCCTGAGCCGTGAGGAACAGGAAGCGGAGATGCAGTTTTTTGTGGATGCTGCCGCGCCTTTTGCGGGCATGTCCATCAATGTGGTTTCCGAAACCATCACGACACACGAGTATGAAAGCCAGGTCCTTGCCCCGGCTTTCTCAGCCATCACCGGCATTCAGGTGACGCACGATTTGATCGGTGAGGGTGATGTGGTTGAGAAGCTGCAAACTCAAATGCAAACCGGCGAAAACGTGTACGACGGTTATGTCAACGATTCCGATTTGATCGGCACGCACTGGCGTTACCAGCAGGTGCGAAACCTGACAGACTGGATGGCGGGCGAGGGCGCCGACGTCACACTGCCAACCATTGATCTGGACGATTTCATTGGTTTGCAATTCACCACCGGTCCCGATGACAAGCTATACCAATTGCCTGACCAGCAGTTCGCGAACCTCTATTGGTTCCGATACGACATGTTCACTGACGAAAAGAACATGGCCGACTTCAAGTCAGCTTATGGTTATGACCTTGGTGTTCCGGTCAACTGGTCTGCCTATGAGGACATCGCCGAGTTTTTCACGGGTCGTGATCTGAGCCACATGGGTGTTGAGGGCGACATTTACGGCAACATGGACTATGGCAAAAAAGATCCGTCGCTCGGTTGGCGCTATACCGATGCATGGATGTCGATGGCTGGTATGGGTGACGTTGGTGAGCCAAACGGCCTACCAGTCGATGAGTGGGGTATTCGTGTCAACGCTAACTCACAGCCTGTTGGTTCTTGTGTCGCGCGAGGTGGTGCCACCAACTCACCGGCTGCCGTTTATGCCGTCACAAAAGCCATTGATTGGCTAGAAAAGTACTCACCACCAACAGCTGCTGGCATGACCTTCGGTGAAGCGGGCCCGATCCCAGCGCAGGGTCAAATTGCCCAGCAGATGTTCTGGTACACAGCCTTTACCGCTGACATGGTGGGCGACGGAGCGGCTGCCGTTCTGAACGATGACGGCACGCCAAAGTGGCGCATGGCACCGTCACCGCACGGCGTTTACTGGAAAGAAGGCCAGAAAGTTGGCTATCAGGACGCCGGTTCTTGGACCCTTATGCAGTCGACACCGGTCGATCGCGCAAAGGCAGCGTGGCTGTATGCCCAGTTCGTGACATCCAAAACTGTCGACCTGAAGAAGTCCGATGTGGGTCTTACATTCATTCGTGAGTCAACCATCAACTCCGACCACTTCTCTGAGCGCGCGGACAAGCTCGGCGGTCTCGTCGAGTTCTACCGCTCACCAGCACGGATCGCGTGGTCACCAACCGGCACCAACGTACCGGACTATCCACGTCTGGCACAGCTGTGGTGGCAGAACATTGGTGACGCGATGTCTGGTGCAAAAACACCTCAAGAAGCCCTTGATGCTTTGTGTGAAGCGCAGGAAAGCGTTCTTGAGCGTCTTGAGCGTGCCGGCGTCCAGGGTGATATCGGTCCGGTCATGAACGAGCCACAAGAAGCAGCCTTCTGGTTCGAACAAGAGGGCGCGCCTTACGCTAAGATCGAGAACGAAGACGAAGAGCCCATGACGGTTTCTTACGACGAACTCATCCAATCTTGGCAGTAAGTTTACCGCTATGATTGCCGGGGCCTTCGGGCCCCGGTTCTTTGAAAAAGGGTCCGAAGACCATGGTGCCGTTTGACATACAACTCCCCACGCGCACCGTGTTCGGCCGAGGCAAAGCACAGCAAACCCTTGAAGGCCTTCTCGGCACTTACAAAAATCCGTTGATCGTCCACGGCGCTGACCCGCAGAGGGTTTCATGGCTTTTGGAATTGTTTGACGGCTACAGGTCCATTTCTTGTGCTGGCGAGCCGGACATCATCGCGCTTGAAGCCGCGCTGCAAGTCGCGCGGGGCGGCGAACTCGCCCCCGTCATTGCAATCGGCGGCGGTTCTGTCATCGACCTTGGCAAAGCAATTGCCGGACTTGCTGCAACGAAAAAGCCATTGCTCAACTATCTGGAAGTCGTGGGCGAGGGTAAGCCGATTGACGCAGAACCATTGCCGTTCATCGCCATTGCGACCACGTCCGGCACCGGAGCAGAGGCGACCAAAAACGCCGTTATCGGCGTTCCTGAACACGGCCGCAAAGTGAGCATCCGCGATGCGCGCATGTTGGCAGACTTGGCGATTGTCGATCCTGCCCTGACCGAGGGTTGCCCGCGTAGCATAACGCTGGCGAGTGGATTGGATGCTATTACGCAGCTTATCGAACCCTATGTGAGCAGTCGCGCAAACGCATTTACCGACGCCATCATACGCCAAGCGCTTGAGCCCGCCCTTGTCGCCATTCGCCAATTGGCGAACGGAGAAGATCCAGATGCCCGCGACGCGATGGCCTATGCAAGCTACATGAGTGGCATCGCGCTTTCGCATGCGGGGCTCGGCGCTGTGCATGGTTTGGCCGGTGTGGTTGGCGGCATTACCGGTGCGGCGCACGGTGAAATCTGCGCCGCACTTTTGGTGCCCGCGCTCGTGATCAACCGCGAAAAATTGAAAGAACAAGGCCAATCGACTGAAAGGCTGGATGAAATAGAGGCGCTACTAGCGCGCCACTTTGCCGGTTATCGGGGCAGTACCGGTTTTGAGCGTCTTTCCAGTTGGGTGAGAAATGTCGGCATGCGCGGTCCTTCAGATCTCGGTTTGGATGGTGAAAATACCCGCCAGATAGCTACTTTGGCCCAAAACAGCAGTTCGATGAAGGCCAACCCGGCAGACTTGTCCATCCAAGACTTGTCCCGCATCCTCAGTCTTGAAGGGTGAGCACTGTCGCTCAGCTGCTCATGCGTCAAAAGACAACCAATAGGACTTTTTCATCTGCAAAACGGCAAGATGTCTCCGCTTCCTTTTAGCCGAGCCAAGCAAACTTAAAAGGTGTGGAAACGGTCCCGAAAATGATCAATCGGGACCGAAGTGTCTTCACTCAACGATAAGGTCTTTGATGGGATGGCGGGCGCGGGCGGCCATCTCACGCTTCATGAGATGTTCCGGCAAAGCTGTGTTTTCATCAAAATACCCGATTGCGATGACAACAAGGGGAGCAACCGTGGCGTCCAATTCGAATTTCGAAGCCAGCGCCTCGCGGTCAAAGCCGCCAATTTGGTGGGTTGAAAGCCCTAAGTTTGTGGCCTGTAACACCATATAAGCAACCGACTGCCCGACATCATACTCCGCCGTTGGATTGTCTTGACCTTCCGGCCGATAGACATTGGCGACCAATAGGTTGGAGGCACGCTGTGCCCAATTTGAATTTGATTCTGGCATGGAATCGATAATTTTTTGGAACGCCTCGTTCTGGCGCTCGGCAACGATAAAACGCCATGGCTGACCGTTGCGGGACGATGGCGCCCAGCGGGCAGCCTCAAGGATTTGATTGATCAGGTCAGGGTCGACAGTTTTCTCTGAAAAACGTTTTGAACTCCAGCGGTTGATAATTTCGTCCAAAATGGTTTGATCGGTGATGGCTGGCTTGAGCATATTTACCCCTATGTATTTTTGGCCCCAAAAGCGTTTCTATGGGCGAGGTTGCTTTCGCGCATGTAAGCAAGCAAAGCATTCTCGTCACCGGTACGAACGCTGTTGCTGAATTGGTCTAGCATTTCTATAAACTTTTCAACCGCCAATAATACGTTATCGCTGTTTTCGAGTAAAATATCTTTCCACATGGTTGGGTCAGACGCGGCAATGCGGGTAAAATCCGAAAATCCGCCCGCAGAGTATTGCATATAGCCGCGCTCAGATTTCTGCTCATAGCGGGCGGCCGTCATCATCATGCAAAATGAAAGCAGGTGCGGCAAATGGCTGGTGACAGCCATCACCGTATCATGCTCCTCAGGTGTCATGACGGCGACATTGGAACCCACCCTCTGCCACAGGCTTTTCAATTTTTGAATGCGGGCTTCCGGGCAATCGGCAGAGGGGGTGATAACGAGCCAGCGGTCACTGAACATGGTTTTGGTGCCTGCATCGGGGCCAGATTTCTCCAGTCCGGCGATAGGATGCGCCGGGATGCAAAATACGTCCTTCGGTAGTTTTTGGCTAAAAGCGTTCGTGACCGATCCTTTCACCGAGCCGACATCGGTGACGATGCAATCAGGCGAAATGGCATGCGCGATCACGTCCAGCGTGGGCGCATATGCGCGAATAGGGATGGCCAGAATAATGACGTCTGCTTCATGCACCGCCTCGGCGATCGAAGAAGCTACCTGGTCGGCAAGTTTTAGCTGTTTGAGCTTTTGGGTCGTAATGACATCATTGTCATACACTGACAGCCTGTGCGCGCAACCGAACGCGCGAAACGCACGCAACACCGATGAACCCATCAACCCGCCGCCGATAACGGCGACATGTTTGGCTATCGCCGGTTCCATGGTTGGTACTTGGAAGTCTGCAATAGTTGCTGTCTCGTACATCATCATACTCCTGAAATCGATCGCAATTTACAGTTCAGACTTAAGGGTGCGCACACGGCATAAGCCGACCGGGCACCCAAGTGTCTCCATTTTGGCACTCTCATGAACCTGTTGTGTTGGATTGCCCCTGAAGTCTGTCAGCCGGTTCGCCACTCCAATTCGGTTGGTCCCAGCGGAATGGTCATGGTCGGGTTAAGCTTCTTGTCCAGATAATAACCAAGTTTCGCCTTAGGCAGATCGAGAGTTTTGCGAATGGCATCAATCTCCATCATATCATGCACGTACCGACAAACGTTCGGCAGGGTACGCAAAGGCACGAGGTTACACTTGAAAAGCTGCTCATAAATCGCCGTGAAGCGGAGCAGGGAGGGAACAAGATAAACATCGCAGACCGTTATCGCGTCTGAGAGAATGTATGTCTTGTCGCTCAAATGCTCATTCAGCCAAAGCAGCGTTTCAGCAACGAGCCGAGCCTTTTCCTCATAGACATCCTGCCGCTCGGCATTGCCGGCTTCATAAACCGCATTGGTCAGGCCGTGATAGATTTTCGCATTGAGTATCTCAATTTCTTCTTGCGAACCAATCGGAAAGAGATCGGGCGTATTCTCTGTGTCATCGCCGATCATATTGAACCAACGAACGATGTCAGAAGACTCGTTGGAGAGGATCTCCTGATTGTCCGCGTCCCATAAGACGGGCACCGTAACCCGGCCTGTATAGTCTGCCAGGCTGAGCCTGTAGACCTCGTGAAGAAAACGGGCCTCTTTGCCGGCGCCGGGGATCGGATAACTGTCACCATTGCTGATCGAGTATCCCTCAATCCGAGGGCCCCAGGCGCCACTCATCGTGATAGTGCCTTCCAGGCCTTTGAGGTTGCGCGCAATCATGGCTCGTTGCGACCAGGGGCAACTCCACGATGAAAACAGATGAATACGCCCCGGACGTGGGCGTGGGGGAGCCGATGACTTAATTCTGGTAAACTGCGATGCTTGGCGGACGAATTTTCCATCCTGCATACGCGGGTCGCTGGTACTTTCGGTCCATTCACCTTGAATCATCATGCCCATGACGGCTCTCCCTAAAGATCAAAAACCGTCGATAAAGGTCTCGATCCGCTTGATCCAGTCATCCTTTGACGTGTTTCGATAAAGCCGCTGCTTAATCATGTCCGGTGCACCCATATGGAACCGCTCATAGAGTTGCGTACGGGCACCAAAACTCGACTGGCTCATGTCTCCGGCCAACGCCATCAGGCGCATTTGCCGATCAACGGAAGGCGACTCTCCCTTGAACCAACTGCCCACCAGATGGCCGATGCCGGGTATGGCGCAGTCTGCTTCGCTACCGGTTGGAATAAGGGCGCTTCCCGCAACATCTTCCATCACCTGAACCGCCCGCTCAGACGCCTCAACGCCAAAGAGCCGGTAGGCATCGCTTGCCGCAGGTCGCAGATAGCCAGCCTCGGTGATCTCCGCATCTTCCTCCATGGCGCGAAGGCATGCTTTGAGAACCGCAATATCTTTGACAATCTCGCCCAGTCTGGTCGTGATCGGCGGGAAACCGGACTTGCCATCATACTGGCACAAGAGTTCCAAAACGGCTGCAAAGGCCTCCAGTTTCGATATCACGCGAATAAGCGTGACATATCCTGACCATGGTGGGTTGATCAGGCCAATAAGTTGCGAAACCAGCTTGGGATTTTTGTAGATGAAAACCCGTTCCCACGGGATTGTCACATCATCGAAAATCAATGTGGCATCGAGATCGTCAAAGCGGGTTGATAGCGGCAGGCGAGACTTGTCACGATGCGCGCCGTAGGCATCGCGGCAAATGATATGCAGTCCGGGCGCGTTCATCGGTATTGCGAACGCCAGCGACTGATCCACCTCATCTTCTTTCCGGGGGCGATTCGGATAAACGATGGCCTCATCGCAAAGCGGGCTCAGCGTGGCCAGGTTTTTCAATCCGCGCACAATAATCCCTTGATCGGTTTCCTTGACCACACGCAGGATCAAATTTGGATCGTGCTGATCATTGGCCGACTTGGTTCTGTCAAAGAACTGGTCATTGAGCGCATGGGTAAGTGCCAAATCATTGCGAGCGCAATAATCAAGATATTGACCGGCATTATGCGCCAACTGCTCATCAAATTTGGACAGATAAGGGATCGCATTTTTAAGGCCAACGACGAGGTTGGCACAAAAATCCGGAAAACGTCCCATGTAGCCCAGAGTTGCATCCGACCAAATTTGAGTATTCTCACGCTTGAGAAAGAGCTCTTCTTTCGTTCGCGGTGCGAGATAACTCGCCGAGATGCGGGTGCCGCTATCATCAAGGATCGTCATACGATCTTGATGGGTGGCGTCATGCTGCAGGTCATAAAGGTCCGCAAGCGTGTCAACGCCACCTCTAAAACCATCAGCTTTTGTAACATCTGTGATTTGTTTGCCGGCAAGCCAGACGGAACGCCCGTCACGCAAGCCGTCGCGATATTGTTCGCCGGTGCGAATGCCTAAACCGTTGTTCAGTCCAAGGCCCGGCGTAAGCGCATGTACATCCGACGCAAAATCCAGGATAGCTTCCGAGTGGCTCATTGATTACCTCCAGCTGCTAGTTGTTTGGTTTCAGGGTAAAACACGGGTTCACACCAGTGCTCGAATTCCGGAACACGGCATTCCACGGCATCGAAGTAGACCTTTTGAATGCTGCTTGTGACGTCACCGACGCCGCCCGTTCCGATGGGAATCCCGTCCACGCTTGTCACGGGAATGATCTCTGCAATTGAACCGCAGATAAAAACTTCATCAGCAAGATAGAGTTCGGACCGGTCAATATCCTTCTCAACAACCGAAAGTCCGAGCTTCTTCCTGGCGATTTCGATAACGCAATCGCGGGTAATGCTCTCCAGAATGTCTGCATCCGTTGGCGGGGTGATCAGCCGGTCATCACGCATTGCAAAGATGCAGGCGCCGGGTGCTTCACAGACTTTGCCATTACGGTTGAGCAACAAGGCCATGTCATAACCGGAGGCCACAACTTCATTTTGCGCCAACCGGCTGTTTTGATAGTTGGAGCCGATTTTGATCCGTATCGGCATGGTGTCATCGGCAAGACGACGCCATCCGCTGATACCTGCCGAAATCCCGTTTTCGGTCATCGGCGAGCGTCCCATCGGTACGGCCGTTATATGCGCACCTGTGGGCGTGGTGCTGGCCAGTGGATCACCGGGACGGGGAAAGCCAAAATAGACCACCAAATTGGCCTGCGCATGTTGTTGAAAGCCAATTTTGTCAAAGAGATCGGCTGCCGCCTGCGCCAACTCCTGGGAGGAAAATGGTGCTGCCATCCGCATGATTTTCATGGATTGTTCGAGCCGACGAAGATGATCAGCCAAGCGGAACATATACAGTTGCTGATGATCATCGTTCCAGTAGGCACGTAGACCTTCAAAGACGTTGGCACCGAAAAATCCGCCTTGGGTGCGAACATGAACCGTGCAGTCTTCCCACTTGACGAATTCACCGTCGAGCCAGGCATATTCGGGATGCGGCGAGGGGTAGGTACTGATAGGCAGTCGATTTTCCATAATCGTCCCCATTAGTTGAACTCGACAATTAACCGGCTGATCACAATCCACAGCAGGAACAGGCCGGTCAGACCTTTGGCGATCCCGTGCCAGGATGTTTTTTGCAGATATGGGCGCAACGGATAGACGGCGGTGGACAGGACAAGCCCCCACGTTGCAGCGCCCAAGACGATCATGAAAATGAGTAACGTCACGGAGGTGGCGGTCACGCCATCATGATCAACAAGTCCGCTGACGCCGAGCCAAAAAGCAATGCTCCATGGGCTTGTCGTTGTAAGCAAGAGGCCGAGCAAAAAACCGTTTCTGGTGCTCTTGAGCGCCGGAACCTCGACGGTGGTTACACCGCTCTGCCAGAGCCTTAAATCATTAAAGGACTGATAGAGGTAATGGCAGGCAAGTATGAGAAGGATCGCAAGACTGACATAGATCAGGGCGCCCGAGTCAAGCAGGATCACCGCCAGCGCCGACGTGCCCAGAAAGATCGCAAGCGCCCAAATCGCATCGCCTGCGACGCCGCCAAGGCACAGGCTGTAGCCCGCCCAAAAGCCGTGCAGGCTGCCGCGCCGCACAATCTCCATGTTCACCGGTCCGGGCGGCCATGCAACCGACCAACCCAGCAGAAAGCCGATAATGGCCGTGCTGAGCGGCGTGGCGCTCCCAAGTGTCGCTAAAGCTTCCACGTTGCACCTACCGCTGTACCTGTTGCGCCATTTCGCGTTCAACGGCTTTGAACAACGACTTGATGTTACCGGAACCAAAACCTTTGCTGCCGCGCCGCTCCACAAGCTCGATAAAGACCGTCTTGCGCTCGAAGACCGGTTTGGTGAAGGCTTGCAGCAATTGGCCGCCTTTGTCCTCGTCGACGAGGATGTTGGAGCCTTTCAGCGCATCAAGCGGATAGGGTAGATCGGCGATTTCCGCGCCCAATTCGTCATAGTAGGTCGCCGGCACCTGCAGCATTTCAAGACCATTGTGCGTCATCCAATTGGCGTTGTGGACGATGTCTTGAACCTGAAAAGCGATGTGTTGCACGCCTGCGCCACCAAACTCGTCAATAAATGTCTGGATTTGGCTTTTCTTGGGGCCGTCTTGCGGCTGCATGAAAACCAGCTTGGTGGCCTCATTCTCGTCTGTCAGAACGACTGAATTCATCGCGCTGACGCCAGTGACCACATATTCCTCATGGCTTGTGTGCAGCTCAAACACGTCGCGATAGCGGTCGGTGATGAGGCCGAATTCATGTTCCGGGAGGCATATGGCCAAATGGTCGATGGCCAGAACGTCAAACCCCACGGTGTCGCTATAGAAGTGTTCGTGATCAGAGCTGTCGCTCCAAATCTGGTGAACAAGACCGGGATAAATCTCGATCGACGCGTTCGAGGCGGAATAAAACAGGACTTTTGCGCCCGCCTTTTTCGCGCGCTCTACGGTCGCTTCCACGCTGTCGACGATAAAACTGACCTGTTTTATCGACGTGCCGTGTCGCGCGACCAGCGTCTCATTTTCTCCCGGCGCTGCCAGGCGAACAATGGCACCGCCATTTTGAAGCACCAGTTCACTGCCATTTTCGCGGATCGTGCGAAACGATAAACGATCCTTGAAAAGGTTCACCAGTTTTTCAAAGTCAGGGCCAACAAACTCGATATCTTTAATCGCTAGGGACATGATTCATTCCATCAGGCTGCTTGGGTTGAAACTGCGGTTGGGGTTGCGATGTCGCTGACCTCGACACCGCAACGGTGCAGGGCAAGGCGAGCGCCGCTGATAATGTCGTCGTAAAGCTGGTCGGCGACATAACCATCCGGCCGGGTGATGATCGCGGTAACGCCTCTTCGAAGCATCGCCTCCTCAAGCGCTGGATGTCCGACGATTATTTCTTCCTCAAGAGGGATCACCTGGAGGTGCCGCGAAAGCTCAAGGCGCTGCAATTCGGTGACGCTTTGGATTCGGACAAATATGCTGAAGCCGCGTGAAGAAAGGGTACGCGCAAAGGAGCGCTGAACCGCAAAGTTCGGCATCAATTCGCCTGTCTTGACGGCAAATTCTGTTGAAGCGCCAAACGCGGACAATCCTTGATAGGACGTTGGCTCGGACATTTTCCCGCTGTTCACCAATCGGTTCAGGCGCGGATAGTGAGATGAGACGCGAAGGAGATTGTTTCTGTAAAAACGATGGAGCCGCGTTGGTGGCACCATAAACCGTATCGTTGCGCCGGTGATCTCGATGTTTTCCTTGGCCGCGCGGTGGCGCTCCTCATGAAACGTGTTGAGCAAAGAGGCATCAGCCCGTGTGGACATCACGTAAGCCAGCTTCCATGCAATGTTTTCTGCATCTTGCAGGCCGGAATTCATGCCCCGGGCACCGAAAGGGGGGAGGGCGTGGGCGGAATCTCCGAGCAGGAAGATCCGACCTACATTGAGCCGCTCAGCATATTTCTGGTGAAACTGGTAAGTGGAGGCCCACTCCACATCGATCGGAACATTGCCCGCCAGCATCTGAATACGCGGTACAATGCGTTCTTCGGTGATTTCAGCTTTCGGATCGCTGTCGGGCGACAATTGCCAATCGATGCGCCAGTAGTCACCCGGCTGAGGGTGAATGACAATTTGTCTGCCAGCATTCGATGACGCGTTGAACCAGAAACGGCGTTCCTTGGGCCAATCGGCTTTGAATTTTGCATCCACAATCAGGAACCGGTCTTGATGGACCCTGCCAAGCCAGTCAATGCCAGCCAATTTGCGCACCGTACTGCGAACGCCATCACAACCCAAAAGGTAGGCGCCGGTGATCTGATGGTTTTGGCCGTCGACATCATAGGTCGCCGTGACGCTTTCGGAAATGTCGCTATCGGGATCGGTAATGTGTATCAGTTCCGCGCCCCAGATTAGTTCGACATTTCCCGTCGCCAGCGCGGCTTCGCGCAGCTCCGTCTCAACGCGCCACTGCGGCAGGTTTGTAAAGGCTGGGCTGCCCGTTTCGCTGGCGGGAAACTTGGTCGCTCTGATTTCAGTTTCACCAACATAGGTGCGTGAGATGTTCCACTGGCAACCCATAGAAACGATGGCAGACTTGCACCCGACATTGTCTAGCAGATCGAGCACGTCTGATTGGACACAAAGTGCCTTGGAACCCCGTTTTGACGGGCTAATCAGCCGCTCCAGGACAACAACTTTGGTGCCCAGACTTCCCAGTCTTGCCGCCGCATATAGGCCGGCTGGACCGGCTCCTACAATTATAACCGGAAGTTGATCGTTCTTCATAAGATATACGAAGCCCCTGATATTAACAAATATAAGATTTGATGTTTTATGAATACATTTAGTGATGGAGTGTAATGTTCATAAAACAGTCGTGGCGTGTATAAAATATTCAAGACGGAACGTGTCATATTCAGGATAATCAGAACAGACCGAAATTTTTAAAGTTTGTGTGCGTTTTTTTGTGCACTGCACAGCGGTTTCGAAATGGGAGGCGATCCGCAGCGGCTTTTACGGTCTTCAAGACGTTAAAGGTGCTTAGCCATGGTCGTAAACAGACGAACTTCTGCGGTTCCATCCACAAAGATGCTGACCGCGTTTGAAGCAACGGGGCGCTTGGGTAGCGCCGTAAAGGCCGGACAGGAGCTGAACGTATCGCACACGACGATATCAAGGCACATCCATTCGCTCGAAGAACAACTCAACTTGAAGCTGTTCGAACGCCATGGAAGTGGCTTGAAGTTGAGCAACAGCGGGCAGAGAATTTTCAAAGCCGTGTCCAAAACATTTGAAGACCTGGTGCGCACCCTGGACGAAGAGGCCCTCAACTCCAGCCTGAACCGCATCTTGATTTCGACAACCTCGTCGATAGCGCAAGGCTGGCTGTTGCAGCGCCTTGCCGAGTATCGTTTCACCGACCCGACCGTTGAGATCGAACTGACCGCGACGCAGGCGTTCGACGATATCGACAAAGACGAGATTGATGTGGTGCTGCGCATGGGGGACGGATCGTGGCCCATGCACCATCTTGAGCCCTTGTGTGACGATCTGATTTATCCGGTGTGCAGCCCCAGTTTCATGCAGGACAATGACGGAAAAGTCGATCTTGCAGCGCAGCCTTCCTCCTCCTTGGTCAACGATCTCGATCCGCTGTTGGATTGGTCGGAATGGGTGGGGGATTGTAAGGATGATGAAAATGTTGGGTGTATGCGCCTGCAAGGGGGAGAACTCTCCAGCGAAGCGGCAAAACGGGGGTTGGGTATTGCCCTAGTGCGCCATTTGACAGTCAGTGATGACATTGAGAGAGGGAACTTGGTGCCCGTTGGTAAAGACTTCAAGCTCGTCCGCAATGCCGTTTGGGTCGGCGGAGCCAGAAACTCACTCCACAAGGTACATGTGCGCCGTTTCCGCAGTTGGCTTCACCGCGAAGCCAATCGAAACCTGACGGAGTTTTTGCATGAAACGCCCATTCGAGAGGCTTGAAAGCATACAGACGCATCAAGTTGATTGCGCGGGGTTTCTCAAGTGAGCAGCAAGTCAGCCGATTGGCTTTTCGCGGATACCAACAACGCGTTGGGTAAGTCATTGGATCGCGCACGCGCGTGTGCAGCTTCCAGATGCAAGCCATTTTCGAGCCAGCGTTGGATGAGCCTTTGCTCCAGCAGCGCTGTTTCCAAATTTAGGCGAACGGTTATGTCAAACATATCCTTGAGTTGCGCCCAAGGCTTCTGATCCAGGAGCAGGTAATTGCCTTCGAGAACGACCACCTGGCAAGAGGTTGGCACACAGCGCGCGTTTGCGATGGCCATGTCTTTTTGTCGGTCGAAGGTGGGCACATAGACATCCTCATCCTGGCGTCGAAGGCGTCCCACGCATGCGATCAGTCCATGGACATCAAACGTGTCAGGCGCACCTTTTCGAGCCCGCAATCCGCGCTGATCGAGAATGTCATTATGAAGGTGAAAGCCGTCCATGGGGACAAGGCAGGATGTGCATTTTGCCTTGGCGTTGAGGGAAGCGACAATTTCCTCGGCCAAAGTTGACTTGCCCGAAGCCGGTTGGCCAGCAATCGCAATCAACAAGCGGCGGTCCGTTCCGCGTTCACTGATCGCTGAGACGACCGCCTTAATATGACCGGGGTCAGCGATAGCCATCATGATCCTTCGAATTCAATGCAATTTGTTGACGCCAACGGTGACGAAACGGTGTTTTACGCAGCCTGCATCTCCGGCTCCTTGGCTCCGGTCATGAAGGCAACCGCATCTGACATGGAATAGTCCTTCGGGTTGATGGTCGTCAGACGCTTGCCCAATCGGTGGATATGAATGCGATCCGCCACTTCAAACACATGGGGCATGTTATGACTGATCAAGATGATCGGAATGCCACGGGCCCTCACATCCTGAATAAGTTCAAGCACCCGCCGGCTTTCTTTCACGCCGAGCGCCGCTGTGGGTTCGTCCATGATAATGAATTTGGTGGCAAAAGCCGCTGCCCGCGCCACGGCAACGCCTTGGCGTTGCCCGCCTGAGAGCGTTTCAACGGCTTGCGTAATTGACTGTACTGTCATCAGGCCCAGCTCGCTGAGTTTGTCGCGCGCGAATTTCTCCATCGCGGCGCGGTCAAGCTGGCGCAGATATTTGCCCATGAAACCCGGTTTGCGCAATTCGCGTCCCATGAACATATTGTCGGCGATCGATAGAGCAGGGGACATGGCCAGCGTCTGATAGACGATTTCGATCCCCATATTGCGTGCATCCATGGGTGACGTGAAATGCACCGGCTTGCCCTCGATGCGGATCTCGCCTTCGTCGGGAATTGTAGCACCGCAAATGGCTTTGACGATCGAGGTTTTGCCTGCGCCATTATCACCGATGACAGCGAGAATTTCGCCTTGGCGCAACTCAAAGTCCGAGTGGTCGATTGCCGTCACGTGGCCATAGCGTTTGACCAGACCGCGCGCCTCTACAACCGGTGTATTGTCCGACATCATGACGACACCTTTCTGATCCATTGGTCAACCGCGACGGCGGCGATGATGAGCAGGCCAATCAAAAGGAAGGTCCATTGTGCGTCCGCCCCCAAAAGACGCAAGCCCAGCGTGAATACCCCGACGATGAGCGCTCCGAAAAGAGCGCCAAGGATGGAGCCGCGTCCCCCAAAGAGCGAGATGCCGCCAATCACTACTGCGGTGATGCTTTCGATGTTTGCAAGCTGGCCGACCGTCGGTGAGATCGAACCGATCCGGCCAATCATCGCCCATCCTGCGATCGCGCAGATCAGGCCGGACAGCAGATAAACGGACATGAGTGTCCCCTTGACGTTCACGCCGGACAGTTCAGCCGCTTCCGGATCGTCGCCAACGGCATACACATGCCGCCCCCATGCGGTTTGTTTCAGCGCATAGGCGAGCGAGAAAATCAAAACGAGCATGAAGATCACGCCGAGCGTGAGCGTCGCGCCACCGATTTGGAACTTGGTGCCGAAGACTTGGAGCAAGGGCGCCATCTCTTCAATGTCCGCACTTCGAATGGTCTCATTGGCCGAGTAAAGGAAGTTTGACGCCAGAACGATCTGCCACGTGCCCAGCGTGACGATGAAGGGTGGAAGCTTCATGTAGGCCACAAGCCAACCATTCAATGCACCGCACCCCATACCAACGAGCAGACCACACAAAATGGCGAATTCGACGGGAAGACCATAGCGAAACGCGATCTGACCCATTACAACCGATGATAGAACCATGATCGCGCCTACACTCAAATCGATGCCCGCAGTGAGGATCACAAGACTTTGGGCGGCAGCAACAATACCGACGATCTGCACCTGTTGCAGTATGAGGGTCATCGCAAAGGGCGAAAAGAAGCGTTGCCCGATCAACATCCCGAAGATGATGATGGACGTGACCAAAACAATCAGCGGAACCATGGCCGGATTGACATGAAGCAGGTTCTGTAACCGACCGATCAGGCCTCTCCGATTGTCTTCGAACTCTGCAACGGTCTCCGTCGCGCCTTCGAGAGCCTTTTCGTAATCCTTCACCGGTCGCGGTGTTGACATGGTGTCCTCCCCAGAACGCCTGCACGGCCCGTCGTGCCTGTGCTTTTTCAGCCAAGCATCGCACGCCTGCGCCGCTTGTCAAATCTGGTCTAGTCGTGAAAATTCGAAGTGGGAGGGCGCAATGCGCGCCCTCCGCAAAGCGTTTGGGTTTAGCCCCAACAGAGGGCCAAGCCTTCCTCAGATGATATTGACGGCACGCCTTCGACCGGGTTGTCGGTCACCAGCGCTACACCTGTGTCAAAGAAGTCCTTTCCGGGAGAATTTTCAGGCTTGGAGCCATCCGCAGCCCAGGCTGCAACCGCTTCAACACCAAGCGATGCCATCAACAAGGGGTACTGTTGCGATGTGGCACCGAGTTCGCCGTCTGCGACGGCTTGTACACCCGGGCAGCCACCATCGACAGAGACAACAATTACGTCGTCGGTTTTGCCGAAGTCTTTCAGTGTCTCATAGGCACCGGCAGCAGCTGGCTCGTTGATCGTGTAGAGAACGTTGGTGCCATCATCCATGGTCAAAAGGTTCTCCATGGATTTGCGTCCGCCTTCTTCGTTGGCGTTGGTGACTTCATTGTTGACGATGCGCGGATCGGTCTCGTCGCCCCACTTGTTCGGGTCGCCCAGATCAATGCCGAAGCCGGTCAGGAAGCCTTGGTTGCGCAGCACGCCAACGGTTGGCTGAGACACGTTGATGTTCATCATGCCGATCTTGGCGGTTGAAGTATCCCCATGTGTGCCGGCGGCCCATTTGCCGATTAGTTCTCCGGCCAGGAAATTGTCTGTGGCAAACGTTGCGTCGGCAGCGTCAATTGGTGTCAGTGGCGTATCAAGTGCAATGACCAAAAGACCGGCATCGCGCGCTTGCTGGACTGCGGGTACAATGGATGATGTGTCAGAGGCCGTCAGTAAGATGCCTTTGGCACCATCAAGAATGCAGGTTTCAATCGCTTGAACCTGTGTCTCATGGTCGCCATCAATTTTACCGGCAAAAGACTTCAACGTCATGCCAAGCTCCTCAGCCTTGGCTTGCGCGCCTTCCTTCATTTTAACAAAGAAAGGATTGGTGTCTGTCTTGGTGATCAAGCAAACGGTGGTGCTGTGGCTACCTGCATAAGCCGGAGCCATGGAAACAACAGACGCAACGAGAGCGCCCGCCGCTGCGGCGAGTACGGATTTTTTCATTAGTTCCTCCCAGTGACCCAAAGGCCGATTATCGATCCATCGTGTATGATGGACGCGGTGAGGAGAAACAAATTTCTCAGGCTTGTCAATAAATAAATCAACTTGATTTATTAAATGGGTGTGCAAAGGTTTGGGGGTCGGGAGGAGAAGTGGTTGTCAGCTGATATCGGTGCAGCGCAGCAAAATTATCGGTTTGTGCAACAGCCTGTTGGTGCAAACCAGACGGGTGTCCGTGCGCACAATGAGCGGCTGGTTTTATCTCAGATACGCATGCATGGCGCGCTTTCGAAAGCTGAGATTGCCCGGATGACCGGACTTTCCGCACAGGCTGTATCTGTAATCATTCGGAACCTGGAAGCGGAAGAAATACTTCGCCGTCAAAAGGTAACACGGGGCAAGGTCGGTCAGCCGTCGACGCCGATGGCGCTTAATCCCGACGGTGCGTTTTCTATTGGGCTCAGACTTGGTCGGCGCTCGGCTGATTTGGCGTTGATGGACCTTGTCGGCAATATTCGTAAGCTCATCAAGGTCACCTACGACTATCCAACGCCTTCACGGATCTTGTCATTCATCGACACACGGTTGGCCGAACTTGTTGCGTTGGCCAAAAAGGGAAGGGTACTCGGAATAGGCATATCTGCCCCGTTTGAACTCTATAACTGGCTTGACCGTTTGGGTGCACCGCAAGACCAGATGGCAGCTTGGCGCAACTATGATCTGGCCGCCGACGTTGCAGCGCGCACCGGTTTTTCAACGATCCTTGTCAATGACGCAACATGTGCGTGCGTGGCCGAGCACGCCATCGGCCGCGGCGCGGCCTATTACGATTTCGCTTACTTTTTTATTGGTTCATTCATCGGCGGCGGAATCGTTCTCAACGGCAAAGTCCAGACCGGCCCGACCGGAAACGCCGCCGCTTTCGGCCCGCTGCCGTCAGCAACGAAAAACAACCCCAATGCGCAATTGATCGACACGGCCTCCCTTTTTTTTCTGGAGGCTGACATCGCCGCTTCTGGTCTCGATGCTTCAAATATGTGGGAACAGACCGATAGTTGGGACATATTTGAACCACACATATCAAACTGGATTGAACGAACGGCACCGGCAATCGCACGCGCAACGTTGACGGTTTGCGCGGTCATTGACTTCCCGGTTGTGATCATTGACGGCGCGTTTCCAAAAACGGTGCGCGATGCCCTGACCTTGAAAGTACGCAGCGCCATCACGCAGTTGAATTCAGACGGAATCGTTGTGCCTGAAATTTTGGCCGGTGCGGCAGGCGCTGATGCCCGGGTTGTCGGCGCGGCCTTATTACCTATCAACAGCCGTTTTTTTGTGAACCATATTCGCGCAGGCGCATCAAACGCCTTGCCAAGCTAACGCAGCCTCTTATCGGTGGCGTGATGTGCCAGTTGAAAGTCTGTCTTGTCGGTATTTTCAACTGGTTGGTGCCATACCAAGCGTTCCCCTATTGACGATCCGTGTCGCCAGTTTTTCGCTTTGTGGCGTCTGTGATGTTTCCACCATTTTGATCAGGAGGTTCGCTGCGCGGCGACCCATTTCCCGATGCGGAACATGAACGGTCGTCAAGCCTGGGTCAGCAATTTGGGCCAACTCGATATCGTCAAATCCGGTTATTGACAGATCTTCAGGAACGCGCAGTTTGAGGTCTCGGGCTGCCTTGAGTGCACCGATCGCCAACACATCATTGCCGCAGACTAGCACGGTCGGGCGATCTTCTGATGTCAATAGGCCATGAGCGGCGCGTGCTCCGTTTTCGATGGAGTAATTGACTTCTACGATATCAAGCTCTTCTACGTCGATACCGTTGTCGGCCGCCGACTCTTTTATGCCGGCGACCCGTTCCGCCGCCCGATCATTGTCTGCAGTCGGCGCAGAAATCACCGCCACCTTGCGATGGCCATGTTTAAAAATGAAGTCGGTAAATTCGCGCATGGCAGCCTTGTTGTCGAAGCCGACCGATGCCACTTGCGCTTCAGGCTTGTAGGACCAGGCGACAATTGTGGGCACTTGCCGGTCGGTCAGCATGTCGTAAATTTCTTCGCCACGGGCAAAACCAATTAGCAGCATCGCATCGGCACCGCGGGCGAGAAGTGTTCGCAGTTGTTTCTTTTCCAAGTCAGCTTGATACGACGAACTGGCGACCAGCAATGTGTAGCCATTCTGATCCAGCTCTTCCTGGAACGCTTGCAGGCCGCGTGCGAAAATCGCGTTTTCCATGGTTGGAATAATGGCGCCGATCGTGTTCGACCTTTTGGCCGCCATCACGCGCGCGCCAAAATTTGGTTCGTATCCTAACTCTGCGACAGCATTTATGACGCGTACCCGGGTATCGGGGTTCACCATGTCGGGCGTATTCAGGCACCTCGAAACCGTAGCGGTTGAAACGCCCGCCAGTTTCGCCACATCGTCGATGGTAGGCGCGCGGAAAGATCGCCGCTTTTTTGTGTGTTCGCGCCGCATGGCTCCCCCAAAACGCAACACCTATAATGTAGTGCGGGTACGATACTTTACAAAAAATATGAATGTAAGCGCTTGCATTGTCAAATTTTGTCACATACAAGTGGCTTATGGGAAAGCTTGGGAGGGCTGCCCGTGTACCTAATCATCGCCGGTTTGATCTTTTCGATTTATGTACTCAACGTGTTGTTGGGCGCGCTCGCGTCTGCTTCATTTATGGGGGGTGTAAGCGAAATGATTGTGTTGAGCATAGCCTCTGTCGCATTTGTCGTTGCCATCTTGAAGAGAGAGCGTGACGCTCAGCAATAAATTGAAAATAGTCACTAGGGAGGAATAAATGACTAAAGAACTCAAGGAGCGAGCGTTCGCTGAACGTCGTAATTTCCTAAAGCTCACAGGCTCCGGTGCTTTCACCGCTGCGCTGGTTGCCGGTGCAGGCGGCCTTTTGTGGTCTGATGAAGCTGCCGCGCAAACCGCTCAGGAAGAGCGTGAGCGTGAAGCCGCTGCCGATCATACTATGACATTGGCGACAGCTTATGTTTTGGGTGCATCACGTAGTTATCCCATCATGCAGCTGGACCTGAAAGAGAACATTCAAAACTCCACCAACGGCAAGGTTTATGTGAAACTGGCCCCCGGTGGTCAGCTTGGTGCCGGCGGTGCGCTCGCGCAGGCCGTCCAAAGCGGGACGATCCAGTGCGCGCAGCACTCGTTGTCAAACTTCGCGCCGTTTGCCAGCGCAGTGGACCTGATCAACCTTCCTTATTTCTGCGGTGCGAACCAACGCTTCACAAATCTTGTGACATCTGATGCCTGGAAAGCGGAAGTTCATCCCAAGATTGAAGCGTCGGGCTTTAAGGCACTCTTCTACATTGTCATTGACCCGCGCGTCGTCGCCGTTCGCAAGGGTGGTGCAGGGCCGGTTCTGTCTCCATCAGATTTGGATGGCATCAAGTTCCGCGTACCGGGTTCTGCAATGCTTCAGCAGTACTACCGCATGGTCGGAGCCAATCCGACGCCGGTTGCTTGGGGTGAAACACCATCTGCCATCAAGCAGGGCGTTGCTGATGCGCTTGATCCGTCGGTTGGCGCGTTGCACGTTTTCGGCTTCTCAGACATTTTGAGCCATGTGACATTCACGCAGGCGGTTCCAGATAGCCAAGTTTATTCCATGAACCTTGAATGGTTTAACTCGCTACCATCCGATGTTCAGGAAGGCCTGGAATTTGCCGGCGAAGTCTCTGCTCAGCAAAACCTTGCTAAGGTTCCAGCAGCACGTGCTTACGCCATGTCTGAACTGACAAAATCAGGTGTGGAATTCCACTCTTTGAGCGCCGATCAGCTGGCCGAATGGCAGGAAGTTGGCGGTTACCAACGCGCTGAATGGAACGAGTTCAAGGTTGATCTTGCCGGTTCCATGGATGTGTTCGCCAAGCTTGAAGAAGCTGCGGGCACAATGGGCCGTTACTACGTCCATGACGCCTAAGCGTTGATTGACCCACCGGTTGGCTTAAGCGCTGACCGGTGGTGACCGCATCACACGCGGAATTTGCTGACAAAAAACGGTGTGCGTGGCCGATGCGCCGCGTGCGGACGGAGGAAGTATGCCCGCATTTTTGAAAACACTTGATGATAATGCAGAGCGCTGGGCGCTTTTGGTATTTTACGTCATGTTGGTATCGACCATGTTTATTGAGGTGGTACGGCGCGAGGTGCTCGCCTACTCGTCGATCTGGGGCGAAGAATTCGTTCGATACTCATTTATCTACCTTGCATGGATTGGAGCTGCTGCTGCCGTCAAAGAACGCGGTCACATCCGCATCGATGTCATTCTGCAATATGTAGGTCCAAGGTTGAAAGCATTGCTTTACATCTTCGGCGACTTGGTGATGGCCGCAGTTGCGGTGATCGCGCTTTACTGGTCCCTTGAGTCCGTTCTCGTGTCAGCAAAATTCGGCTCGGTGACGCACGGCCTGCGCATTTCGCAAGTGTGGTTCCTTTCAGCGGTGCCGATCGGTTTCGCATTGGTGCTCTACCGCCTGGCACAATCGTTCCTTCGTGACATTCAAGATCTTCGTACCGGCCGCCCGGTCTACGAAGGTGACAAGCTTTTCGACTGAGGGGGACGTAATGCTTTGGAATCAGCTTCAACAGCAGACAATTGAGCTCGGTTGGGACTTTTACGGCCCCGTCTTGCTTTTCGTACTTCTTGTGGCGTTGGCCGTCCCGGTTTGGGCAGCCATCGGGGCGTCCGCGATCCTTATGCTTCTTTGGTCAGGCGCCTTGCCGCTATCGCTGGTCGGCGAAAGTCTTTTTCATGGGATTGACCATTTCGCCCTTACAGCCGTACCGCTCTTCATCCTCACCGGTGACGTACTGGTGCGAACCGGATTGTCGAAAAAGTTCCTTGATGTGGCTGAAGCGCTCACCCAATTCGCCAAGGGCGGTTTCGGCTCTGCGACGGTGTTGGTGTGCGGCATGTTCGCGGCCATTTCCGGATCGGATGCGGCCGGGGCTGCCGCGGTAGGGCGCATGACCATCGACCGCCTGGTCGAGTCCGGTTACCCGCGCCCCTACGCGTGTGCGTTGGTGGCCGCCGGTGCCTGTACGGGCATTTTGATCCCGCCGTCCATTGCCTACATCATCATCGGTCTGGTTTTGGGCATCTCGGCATCGACACTCTTTTTGGCGGCGCTCATTCCGGGATTGGCCATCCTCGTCTCTATCCTGGCGACGAATGTCATCATGAACCGCCTTTATGGTTGGGAAGGCGGAGGCAACATCTCGTTTGCCGAATATGTGTCGAACCTTGGCGCCGCTTTGAAGTCCGGTTGGTACGCATTTATTGTGCCCGGCATCATCTTTTACGGTATCTTCTCGGGCCGTTTGACCCCAACCGAAGCCGGTGCGGTTGCAGTTGTGGTGACGATCGTCATGGGCTTCATGCTCGGCACCCTTCGCTTTTCCGATTTTCCCGCCATGCTGGTCAGTTCGGCCAAGGTCAATGGCGTGATCTTGCCCATTATCGCGTTTTCATTGCCGTTGGCACAGGCGCTCGCCATCATGGGTGTGCCTCAGGGGTTTGTCGCTGCGGCAACGTCTGTCAGCAACGAGCCTTGGGTTCTGATCCTGATGATGGTTGGCATTTTGATAGCCGCAGGCTGCGTGATGGAAACCACACCCAACATCGTGATCCTGGCACCCATCCTCAAACCACTGGCTGACAATATCGGCATGAACGAGATCCAGTTTTGTATCATGATGATCACGGCGCTCGGTGTCGGGTTCATCACCCCGCCGCTCGGTCTCAATCTCTTTGTGGTGTCCGGCATTACCGGCGAGTCGATCCTCAAGATCGCTTACCGTGCGATACCGTTTGTCTTCTTCATGCTCGTTGTGACGTTGTTCATCGCCTACGTGCCGGCAATCTCAACCACGTTGCTCCCTGAAATTCTGAAATAGGATTGACCCATGCCGCGAGAATATTTGAAGCGTGCAAGCCTGACGCCAAAAAGCGACGCCTCGGAAACGCAGAAGATTGTACGGGATATTCTGGTTGACATTGAAACACGTGGCGACGTTGCCGCGCTGGAATATGCCGCCAAGTTCGACAAATATGAGGGTAACACACTCCTCACGCAGGAAGAGATTGACGCTGCATCCGCGCTCGTACCGGAAAAGCTAAAGCGCGACATCGAGTTCTCGCATGCCAATGTCAAACGCTTTGCCGAAGCTCAAAAAGAAACGATCGCGGACTTTGAAACCGAGATCATTCCCGGCCTGATTGCCGGGCAAAAATCGATCCCGGTAAAAGCGGCAGGATGTTATGTCCCCGGCGGTCGCTATGCCCATGTTGCCAGCGCGGTCATGACCGTCACAACCGCCAAAGTGGCTGGCTGCGAGCACATTGTGGCCTGTTCGCCTCCGCGTCCGGGGGTGGGTATTGCGCCCGCCATCATCTATGCCGCCCATGTCTGTGGCGCTGACAAGATCATGGCAATGGGTGGCGTTCAGGGCGTTGCGGCCATGACCTACGGCCTGTTCGGTTTACCCGAAGCCAATATTCTGGTGGGTCCGGGTAACCAGTTTGTTGCCGAAGCAAAGCGCATACTGTTTGGCCGCGTCGGCATCGACATGATTGCCGGCCCAACAGACAGCCTCATTTTGGCCGATGCTTCTGCCGATCCGATGATTGTGGCCGCCGATCTCGTTGGTCAGGCTGAGCATGGCTATAATTCGCCGGTTTGGCTTGTTACCGATGAGCGAGCTTTGGCAGAAAAGGTCATGGAACTGGTGCCGGGCATGATCGAGGATTTGCCCGAACTCAACAGCAAGAACGCAGAAGCGGCATGGCGTGATTATGCGGAAGTGATTGTGTGTGGTGACCGCGAAGAAATGGCCACGACGTCTGATGAATATGCACCTGAGCATTTGACCGTCCAGGCTGAAGATCTCGATTGGTGGCTGGAGCGGCTATCCTGTTACGGCTCTCTATTCCTTGGCGAAGAAACCACGGTTGCCTTTGGCGACAAAGCGTCCGGTACAAACCATGTGCTCCCAACATCGGGTGCCGCCACTTACACTGGTGGCTTGTCGGTTCATAAATATATGAAGATCGTTACCTGGCAGCGCGCCACCCGTGAGGGCGCAAAGCCGGTCGCAGAAGCAACCGCGCGCATTTCAAGAATGGAAGGCATGGAGGGGCACGCCCGCACCGCCGATATCCGTCTGCGCAAATATTTCCCCGATCAGGAGTTTGAACTGTCAGCCGATGGCTAATGCATTCGCTCCGCAATCGCTGTTTGACTTAAGTGGCCGTGTCGCTGTTGTCACGGGCGCCAGTTCCGGGCTCGGCAGGCGGTCTGCGACCGTCTTGGCGCACGCCGGGGCAAGCGTTGTGGGTGTCGCGCGCCGGGAGCCTGAACTTGCTGCATGGCAGGCAGAGACGGACGGCAATACCCACGCTTTGATATGCGATCTTGCAGATCGTGCGGCCTTGTCGGATTTGGCCGAAGAGGTGTCAAAGCCGTTCGGGTCGCCTGATATCGTCGTCCATGCGGCAGGTATTAACACCCGTGAAGCTGCAGATGATGTGACCGACGACGGGTGGGACGTTACTATGTCCTTGAACCTTTCTACGCCATTCTTCCTGAGTAAAATGCTGGTTGGCCCGATGGCCGAAAAAGGCTGGGGCAGGGTGGTCAACTTTGCTTCCCTGCAGTCTTATCGCGCCTTTCCCGGCGGCATTGCCTATGGCGCTTCGAAGGGCGCAGTGGCACAGCTGACACGCGCCATGGCTGAAGCCTGGTCAACCAATGGCATCAACGCCAATGCGATTGGCCCCGGCTTTTTCCGCACCGAACTGACCGCCGCCGTCTTTGCAGACAAGGCACGCGCAGCGCGCAATGCGGCGCAAACCTGCGTAGGGCGCAACGGCGAACCAAAAGATATCGACGGGCCTCTGTTGTTCCTTTGCTCACATGCATCTGACTATGTCACTGGCCAGGTCTTGATGGTGGACGGAGGGTTCACGGCAAAATGAAAGCCCTTGTCTACACCGATACGGAGAGACTTGCGTTTCAAGACGCCCCCGACCCCATCGCCGGTGGCGGCGAGGAACTAATCCGTGTTGAAAGCGTTGGCATCTGTGGCTCAGACATGCACGCCTATCTCGGCCATGATGACCGACGCCCTGCGCCCTTGATCCTCGGCCATGAAGCGGCAGGCTTGATCATTGGCGGGGCTCGTGATGGGGAGCGGGTGACGATCAATCCGCTGGTTACAGATCCGCACAGCGCGGCCAGCAGGTCCGGTCGCGAAAATCTCTGTCCGTCGCGTCAAATCATTTCGATGCCCCCGCGCGCAGGTGCATTCGCGCAGTATGTGGCGATGCCGCCCAGCAATCTGGTCACCGTCCCCGATGATATCAGCATGGATAAGGCAGCGCTGGCTGAGCCGTTGGCCGTTGGCTGGCACGCTGCGCGGCTCGGGTTCGAAAAGCTTCACCCCGCAGATATGGGCCGCGCCCATGTGATTGGCGGCGGGGCCATTGGCGTCGCGGCTGCACTATCGCTTCGGGCTATGGGTGTCGAACATCTCACGCTTGCTGAGCCCAATGACAAACGTGCCGAATATCTGTCGCAAACTTGCCGGATCGACATTGATAATGCGCCGGATGATGGAAGTATCCCGCTTGTTGTGGACGCAGTTGGCTATGCCGCAACCCGCGCCGCCGCCTCTGCCCTCGCGAGCCCCGGTGGTGTTATTTTGCATATCGGACTTGGTAGCGGCGAAGGCGGGCTCGACATCCGCCGCCTGACGCTCCAAGAGATTACGTTCATTGGCACGTATACCTACTCGATGCAGGACTTTCGCGACACTTGCGCGGCTCTGTTTGATGGGCGTTTAGGGGCACTTGACTGGTTTGAATCCCGACCGCTGTCCGAAGGCGCAAGAGCGTTTGCCGATATCCGCGCCGGTTTGGTCGGCGCACCCAAAATTATCCTCAATCCTTGAAACAGGAGACAGAAATGTCTGAAATCCCCCATCTTCTTGTCCATGAACATGCCGACAATGTCGGTGTCGTGGTGGTCGAAGGTTTGACCGCCGGTACTGACATGCTGTGCTGCGTCACCCACGATAATTCGACTTTCCGACTGACAGCGGGTGCGGATGTGCCCATCGGTCACAAGATCGCGCTAAAAGACTTCAAGGAGGGCGACACGGCGATCAAGTATGGTGAAGACATCGGCAAGATCATCGCAGACATCCCCAAAGGTGCGCATCTGCATACACACAATTGCAAAACCAAGCGCTGGTAAGGATCTTAAAAATGGTACCGAAATATTCAAACATGACCTTCAAGGGATACCGGCGTGAAAATGGGCGCGTGGGTGTCCGCAATCACGTCCTGATCCTACCGGTAGATGACATTTCGAACGCGGCCTGCGAGGCTGTAGCTAATAATGTCAAAGGGACGCTCGCCATCCCGCACGCCTATGGCCGCTTGCAGTTTGGCGAAGACCTTGAGTTGCACTTTCGCACCATGATTGGGACTGGCTCCAACCCCAATGTGCACTCCGTCGTTGTGATCGGGATTGAACCCGGTTGGACCAAACGCATCGCAGATGGCATCCGCGAAACCGGCAAGGCAGTCGCCGAATTCTCTATCGAGCAGAAAGGCGACTTTGAGACGATCCGCGCCGCCTCTTGGGCAGCCAAGGATTTTGTGCACAAGGCCACTGAGGTCGAAAAAGAAGAGTGCTCTATCAAGGAATTGTGGGTCTCCACCAAATGTGGTGAGTCCGATACCACCACCGGTCTTGGTTCCTGCCCGACAGTCGGCAACATGTATGACAAGCTTTTGCCAGAAGGCATTACAGGCTTCTTCGGCGAAACGTCTGAGATCACAGGTGCCGAGCACATTTGTCAAAAGAGAGCCATCAATGAAGAGGTAGGTGAGCGCTGGTACAAAATGTGGAAGGCCTATCAGGATGATGTGATCTTTGCGCACCAGACCGATGATCTCTCCGACAGCCAGCCGACCAAGGGCAACATCGAAGGTGGTCTTACAACTATCGAGGAAAAAGCCCTCGGCAATCTGGAAAAGATTGGGCGCACCTCGCAGTTTATCGACATTTTGGAACCCGCTGAACAGCCCAAGTCTGGCGACGGCCTGTATTTCATGGATTCCTCTTCGGCTGCGGCGGAGTGCGTGACGCTGATGGCGGCCGGCGGGGCGGTAATCCACACATTCCCCACTGGTCAGGGCAACGTGGTAGGCAACCCGATTGTGCCGGTAATCAAGATCACGGCGAACCCGCGGACTGTGCGCACGATGGGCGAGCATGTCGACGTTGATGTCTCGGGAATTTTGCGCCGCGAACAAACCATTGATGAGGCCGGTGACGCCTTGATCGATATGATCCGCCGTACAGCCAATGGCCGTCACACCGCAGCCGAAGCGCTTGGTCACCGTGAATTCTCGATGACCAAGCTCTATCGGAGCGCATAGAACAAAGGCGGGCTGCCGTCCATGGCAGCCCTCATTCGGACCATGACAGAAGAGACGCAAATCATATCATTAAATGACGGCGAGGCGCTCATTAGCGCTGCGTTCCGCCATTGCAGCGTTCCGCCCGCCACGTCTTTATCTGTCGCCCGAGCGCTTGTTGCGGCCGAGGCTGAAGGGCAAAATGGTCATGGTTTCTCGCGGATCAACGACTATGTGGCACAAGTAAAATCGGGGAAAATCAACGCGGATGCTGCGCCAAAAGTGACGCATACCGCACCCGCCGCAATGCGAATCGATGCGGAGTATGGCTTTGCCTATCCAGCGCTGGATCTGGCGATTGAAACGATGGTGCCGCTGGCCAAGTCACTGGGCGTTGTGAGCGCCGGCATTTTCCGTTCGCACCATTGTGGCGCGCTGTCCGTACAAGTTGCCAGACTGGCAGAACAGGGGCTGGTTGCCATCATGGTTGCCAATGCGCCCGCCGCGATGGCGCCATGGGGCGGGCGGGAACCCCTTTACGGCACCAATCCCATCGCATTTGCTGCACCGCGCGCTAACGGCCTGCCCTTGGTGATTGACCTCTCGCTATCCAAGGTCGCGCGCGGCAAGGTGATGAATGCCCGCAAAACGGGCAAAGAGATACCCGAAGGCTGGGCTCTGGATCAGGACGGCCATCCGACAACGGATCCGCAAGCGGCGCTGGCTGGAACCATGTTGCCCGTCGGCGAAGCCAAGGGGACTGCGCTTGCATTGATGGTGGAGATATTGGCGTCGGTCATGACCGGCGCAAATTTCAGCGCTGATGCCGGTTCGTTTTTCACGGCGGATGGCACAAAGCCGGGAACCGGGCAGTTCCTGATTGCCTTTAACCCGCAAGATCACGCTGAATTCGTGGGTCGCATCGAGCAGATTTTGAGGGCTATCGAGGTGATGGACGGCGCCCGACTGCCGGGAAGCCGTCGAGCCACATCCATTGAACGGGCAAAAACCGACGGTATTGTCGTGCCAAAACTTTATCTGGACGCCGCGAGAGCGATGGCTGCATGAGCCTACGAAACGCAGGCAGAAACCTGTGAGGAGCTTTAATGATGTACAAACATATCCTTATCCCCGTGGCGCTGGATCATGAAGCATTGGTCGACAAGAAACTGGAGACTTGCCTTCATCTTTTGGCAGATGATGGAAAGGTGACGCTGCTTACCGTTTTGGAAAATGTGCCCGGTTTCGTATCGGAATTCGTGACGGTCAAATCCGAAAACCATGTTTCGGCCAAGGTACGCGAACGTCTTGAGGCGATTGTCGACGGAAAGCCCAACATGTCTTGCGATGTCATCACCGGAAAACCTGGCGTAGAGATCACGCGCTATGCGGGCGCAAACGACGTCGACCTCATCATGGTCGGCTCGCATCAACCGGGCATAGAGGACTATTTCCTAGGTTCGACCGCTTCACGCGTGGCCCGGCGTTCACCTTGTTCCGTTCTCATCGTTCGATAGCAAAGTCGAAAGCGCATGGCGGACATCTCGGACAACAACAACCAGCATACGTATGCACACTGGCGCGACCGTGCGCGCAGGATTGCGCCCGGCGTCGGTGTCGCGACCATTATTGCAATAACGGCGCAGTTCATGACCGAGCATTACGGGGCGCCGGCTATGTTGATGGCGCTGCTTTTGGGCATCGCCTTTCACTTTCTGGCAGAAGAAGGCCAATGCGTGCCCGGCATCGAATTTAGCGCAAAAACAATCTTGCGTCTCGGCGTTGCCTTGCTCGGCGCGCGTGTCAGCGTGGAATTGCTTATCGGGCTTGGTCCGCAGCTCTTGATTTTGGTTTTATGCGGCGTGGTTGCTACAATCCTGTTTGGCGTCATGCTTGGCCGTTACCTCGGCCAGGATCGCAGCTTTGGCTTGCTCACAGGTGGCTCTGTTGCCATTTGTGGCGCATCTGCTGCGATGGCGATCTCCGCCGTTTTACCCAAGAATGAGCAATCGGAACGCAATTTGATTTTCACCGTTCTTGCAGTGACGGTAATGAGCACCGTCGCGATGATTGCCTATCCCATCCTTGCGGCAGTCCTTGATCTTGATTTCCGCGAAAGCGGCGTTTTCCTGGGCGGTACGATCCATGATGTTGCCCAAGTCGTCGGTGCTGGCTTTTCCGTCTCAGAGGAGACGGGCGAGGCGGCGACGCTCGTCAAACTCATGCGCGTAACAATGCTCGCGCCGGTCGTATTGGTGATCGCTTTGGTGATGCGACAATCGGCAGCGGATATGAAAGATGGCGCCAAGCGTCCGCCGCTTATTCCATTCTTTGTCGCGATGTTCCTCTTGTTTGCGGTGCTGAACTCATTCCACCTGATCCCTGAAGGCGCGGTCGATGGGATGAACTCGGTTTCGCGTTGGGCACTGCTCATTTCTATCGCGGCGGTCGGCATGAAAACATCGATCAGGCGAATGCTGGATGTCGGCGGCCCCGCTATCATGCTGATCACCGCCGAGACCGTGTTTATTGCGGTGTTTGTACTGGCCGGTGTTCTGATCCTCGGTGGATAATGGATTAGATTTATCGGGGATCCCGTCGCGTTGATTGGCGAATGATCAAAGCGGGGGTCGCGCCGACATGGGTCGGCTTCAAAGACGTGGGATTGCCCTCCAAAACCTGGCCAATTCGTTTCGCCGCCAAAGAACCCATCAGATAGGCGTTGGGATCAATCGTCGTCATGGAGGGAATGCCGACCGCACCCATCTCGTACGCCCCGAAGCCCGCAACTGCGACTTGACCGGGTACCAAAATGCCCTCCCGTTGAAACTCGGTGATCATGCCGTATGCGACCGAGTCGGCAACGCACATGACAGCATCGGTTTCAGGGAACTTCTCCAAAAGCGTGCGGGCCGCCTGAACGCCTTCGCGCGCGCCAATGGGTGGCCTGCCGACTTCGATTGTTCGATGGGTTTCCAATCCGTTTGCGTCTAGCGTTTCCATAAAGCCGCGCATACGCGCTTCACCGCGATAGTCGCTTCCCGGACTACACCCGACAAAGCCAATGTGCTGGTACCCGCCTTCAATCAGATGACCTGCCATCAACGATCCGGCTCCGGCATTTGAAAATCCGACCGAAACGTCAATGGGTTCGTTGGGTTCATCCCACACTTCGATAACAGGAACAGATGCGCGCGCAAGAACATCGACAGTTCCCGGGGTATGTGTGCCGCCAGTCACAACCAGAGCTTCCGGTTTTCGACGCAACATTTGGCGTATCAATGTCTCTTCACGTTCGATATCGTAATCGGTGTAGCCGAGGAGCACTTCCAAGCCATTAGCAGATAGCCCATCGGTCAAGCCGCGAACACTGTCTGCAAAATTCGGATTGTTGAGCGAAGGAACGGTGACAGCAACAAAGCCGGTGCGGCCCGTTCTTAATTCTGACGCGGCGCGGTCAAAAACATAGCCCATTTCTTCGGCTATCTTTAGAATTTCCAGCCGGGTTTGCCGGCTGACATTGGCATTGTCGCGGAACGCGCGCGAAACGGTCATGACCGAGACACCGGCAGCTTGCGCTACATCGGACATTTTGGGAGGGACTTTGCGGCCGTTCATGTTGTTGGCAATTTCCTATCGCGTGCTTGGGACGCGTGTGGTTTCGCCAAATTTGATTTGCACATCAAACTGTTTTGATAGATCGCCAGCGATCCCGTTTATCCGCGCGATCAACTGACGGGCACCAATGGTGCCCATATCCCTGCGTTGCGTTTCAACCGTGGTGATCCTTCGCGGAAGCACACTGTTGATTGAAAGCGAGTTAAACCCGACAATTCCAACGTCTTCAGGTACGTCAAGACCTGCGGATTGACACGCCATCATGCCCGCAAAGGCGAAGTGATCTGAGTGACAGAACACAATGTCCGGTCGGCTCGATGGATTTGAGATCAGCCGCTTCACACCATTGAAACCCGCACGGTAATGATCTGTGCCACCGGTGCGCGCGGTGCGCACCTCGCCCAGGCCCGCCTTGGAAAATGCCGCGCGGATGCCCGACAAGCGTTTTTCTGATCGCTGGTCATGGCCTTTGTTCCAACCAACATAGGCGGGCTTCCTGTAACCTAATCCAATCATGGCGTTGGCGATTTCTATGCCCGCCCGCTCATGATCGATGCCGACACAAAGGTCTATCGGATCGTCAGTATGTTCCCAGAGTTCCAGCGTTGGAATTTGGTCGCGTTGCAACACGCGGCGCACCTTTGCATCATGATCGACACCGGTCATCACCACTGCCGCCGGACGCCAATATCGCACGGTTTCGATCCAATCGAGTTCACGTGCCAGATCATATTCATGCGTCGTGACAATCGTCGTAAAACCAGCGCTCTCAAGGGTAGGGCGCATGCCATCGAGCATCTCCGCAAATACGTCATTGAACAGTGTGGGAAACGAGATCCCGATCAGGCTTGACTGAACACTAACCAAGGATCGCGCATTCAAGTTTGGCTGGTAACGCATCCGCTCAGCGATTTCGAAAATCTCCGCACGTTTGGCCTCAGATACGCCCTCTACACCGCGTAGGGCCCGCGACACTGTCATGATCGACACGTTTGCCGCGCGCGCCACGTCGTCGATTTTCACTGATTTGCCGGTGCGTTGCCGGCGCTTTGTCGTTGATGTCATGGCGTTTACGTTAGCGATAACGTCAATAACTGTCCAGACGGGTTTCCATCTGACAAACTATCGTGTCACTGTCAGTGAAATTGTTGGCATCTTGCTTTGGGAGTAGCACTTGCCCGTTATCCATCTTGAACAGCTGGTAAAGCGTTATGGTGAAGTGGAGGTGCTTCACGGCATCGACTTGGAGATGGGCGACAATGAATTCACCGTTTTCGTTGGCCCTTCAGGCTGTGGCAAGTCGACCACCCTTCGGATGATCGCCGGTTTGGAGACGGTGTCGGACGGTGAGATTTTTGTGGGCGGTGAACCGGTGAGCCATCTGGAGCCCAAGGAGCGAGATCTGGCGATGGTGTTCCAGGATTATGCGCTCTACCCGCACATGAACGTAGCGCAAAACATCTCTTTTGCTTTGAGACTGCAAAGACGTCCGAAAGCCGAGATCGACAAAAAGGTGTTTGAAGTTGCGGAGATGGTTGGCTTGAAAGAGTTCCTTCATCGCAAACCGGGCGCGCTTTCAGGGGGGCAACGCCAAAGGGTCGCCATGGCTCGTGCATTGGCAAAGGACAGTGGTATCTTTCTGTTTGATGAGCCTCTTTCGAACCTCGATGCCAAATTGCGTGGACAGATGCGGGCCGAGTTGGCGCTAATGAGCCAGCGTGTCGAAAAGAACATGATCTACGTCACGCATGATCAGATCGAGGCGATGACGCTCGCTGACCGGATCGTGGTTATGCATGGCGGTTATATTCAGCAACAGGGAACGCCCGAAGAACTCTTCAAGCGACCAGTAAACAAGTTCGTCGCTGGGTTCCTCGGCATGCCGCCCATGAACTTTCTCGATGCGACAATCGAAATGCGTAACGATGCTGTTTTCGCTGTGGGTGACGGTTTTGCGCTGAGGCTGGTCGGCGCCAAGGCCGATGCCGTCAAGGCCCACGCCGCGCAAAACGTGATTATCGGCTTGCGCCCATCCGATTTGGTCTTCAATGAAGCCGCACCGCCAGAAGAAGCGCTTCAGCTCTTTGTGCGCGTTTCCGAATATATCGGCGCGCAGTCAGTTCTTATCTGCGAATGCGGATCCAACAAAGTTACCGTTGAGGTGAACTCCGAAACGCCCATGGCGCTCGGAGCGACGCTGACATTCAAGGTTAATGCAGAACGCATCCATGTTTTCGATCACAAGACCGAAACAGCAATCTAACCAACATTCTTAGGGAGGAACTAGATGTTGAATTCACTGAAAAAAGCAGCTGTTGGTTTGACAGCCGCCGCACTTATGATGGGCACCGCGCTCGCCAATCCTTATGCCGAATTTGAAGGCACCACGTTGATCGTGAACTTCCCGGCGCACCCGCACTATGATGCGGTTCGCAAGATTTTGCCTGAATTTACCAAACAAACGGGCATTGAGGTTGAGGTTGACCAGCTTCCATACCTGAAGATGCGGGAGCGTCAGACGCTTGAATTGGGACAGGACGAAGGCGAGTATGATCTGATCGCCTACGTGGTTTTCTCAAAGGCAGACTATGTGTACGCCGACCAGCTGGAGAACCTGGCCAAATATTTCATGAACCCGAAATTGGCTGATCCGGCCTACGATGCCGATGATCTGATTGATGGTTATGTTTATAACATCGGGTTCGCAGGGGGCAGCAAAGGTTACCTTGAAGGCAAGACGGGATCGCTTTTCGGCATCCCTTATGGTTCAGAAACATCGATCCTTGGCTATCGCAAAGACATTTTCGAAAAGCATGGCCTTTCGGTTCCGGAAAGCTACGAGGAGATGCTGACGCTCGCTTGTCAAATTCCGGATCTTGAGCCGGGCATGGGTGGTTTGGCCTCTCGCGCTGCATCCGGCCACCACGCAAGCCATGCGTTCCTCTTGCACCTGGCACCCCTTGGCGGCCGCGTTTTCGACGATGCATGGAACCCTATCGTCAACAATGAGGCTGGGGTCAAAGCGGCCGAAGCACTCAAACAAATTGTCGACTGCGGACCGGAGGGCGCCAAGAGCTTTGGCTTTGGCGAAGCACTGGGCGCGTTTTTGAACGGTGACACAGCTATGTTCCTCGACACAACTGTTGTGGCGGGTCAGATTGACGATCCGGCCAAGAGTAACGTTGTTGGCAAAGTGGGCTGGGCGCTCCATCCCATGGGTACGCGACGCGGATCACAAACCGGTGGCTTTGGTATCGGCATCCCGTCAAATGCTGAGAACAAAGAAGCCGCTTTCCTGCTCATGCAGTGGCTCACTTCCAAGGAAGGCGACAAGCTGGTGGCCCTGGCCGGTGGCAACCCGTCACGTTTCTCGACCCACGAAGATGCTGATGTGAACGCCAAGTTCCCGCACATGGCAACCTTCGGTGAAGCACTGAAATATGCCGATCCTGACTGGCGCCCGATCATCCCGGTATGGGGTAAGATCAATGCCGATCTTGGTACCACGCTGTCCAAAGTGCTGACAGAAGACCTCGACATCAAGGAAGCTCTTGATGGCGTGGCCGAACGCACAACGGCTGTGATGGAAGAAGCTGGCTACTACACCTGGCAGTAAATGCCGCTTTGAAAGCCGGGGCGGGGAGTTTCCCCGCCTCGATGATGACAAACCAAGCAGCTTGATTCTGGAGGAGCGAGCACATGGCCGATGCTGTCAACGCACGCCCTGCAATTGGCGCCCGACCTGTTCGCCGGAAGGCCCAGATTGCCAACAGGCTCACGCCCTACATGTTTATGGCGCCCGCTGCTGTGATTATGGCCATCGCCCTGATGTATCCTTTGGCATACATGATCTGGGGCAGTTTCAGGGACTGGGATCCCAGCCAAACCATCGGCGAAGCTGAATTTGTCGGGTTACAAAACTACATCAAACTATGGGGCGACCCGAATTTTTGGGAGAGTATGAGCGTCACGCTCACATTCGCTTTCTTTGTCGTTTCCTTTGAGATATTTATCGGCGTGGGTTTGGCACTTCTCCTTGATCGAAATATTCGGGGCATGTCGATCCTGCGTACGCTCTTCATCCTGCCCATGATGATTGCACCGGTCGTGGTCGGCCTCATGTGGCGATACATGTATCACCCGACCGTGGGCACATTTAACCGAACGCTGGAGGGTATTGGTATCCCAGGTGTCGATTGGCTGGGTCAACATGCACTGATGAGCGTGATCATCGCCGACATTTGGCAATGGACGCCTTTCATCTTCATTTTATCGCTGGCAGCACTGCAGTCGCTCCCAAAATCTGCGCTGGAAGCAGCGCGGATCGACGGGGCCACCACGTGGCAACAGATTATACACATCAAACTGCCATTGATGATGCCGGTGTTGATCGTCACCGGACTGCTCCGACTGATCGATGCTTTCAAAGTGCTGGAAGTAATACTTGTCATGACGGAAGGTGGCCCGGGCCTTTCCACCGAAATCCTAGCGCTGCGCATTTCGCGCACGGCGACCGAGTTCCGCGAGTTGGGCGAAGCTGCGGCGATGTCGAACTATCTTTTGATCCTGCTGATGATCCTCACGGTGAGCATGTTCGGCTTCACCCGCTGGCAGGAAGCGCGCTCTAACCGCGTGCGCATGGCCGCCGAGGAGGACAGTTAAATGGACCAGTCATACGACAAGCAAAATCCGACCTTTTATGTCCTGATAGCCATGTTGGTCTTCATGGCGGTCGGCCCGGTTCTGTTGATCCTTGTCAACAGTTTCAAGCTGGATGTCGACATCATCGGCGGAACGACAGGTCTTATATTTCTGCCGACGATCCAGAATTACGAGACCGCGCTTTGCGACATCATTTGGTACGAACCGGATCATCTGGACTTTTGCGCCCTTAAATTCGGCGGCGCCTTTATCAACTCGCTGATTATTGCCTTGATATCTACGGTGCTGACTTTGGTGATTGGCTGCATGGCGGCTTATGCGCTGGTTCGCTTCCGCTTCATGGGGCGCGATACGATCTCACTGAGTACATTGATGGTGCGCATGGTGCCTCCTGCAGTGCTGTTGGTGCCGGTTTTCGGTCTTTGGAACAATGAGTTTTGTCTCGATCGTGACGGACTGATCGGCGGATGGATCCGCGAGACGTTTGGCGGCCGGGGCGATGTCTGTCTTGCCGGCACACATTCCGGCATTATCCTGATTTATGTCGCAATGAACCTGCCATTCGTCATTTGGATTTTGCAGAGCTTTATCGTGCAGGTACCACGCTCGCTTGAAGAGAGCGCGCGGGTCGACGGTGCGGGGCCATTTCAAGTGTTCTTTCGTATCGTGCTGCCGCTGATCCAGCCGGGTCTTGCTGCGGCCGCCATTTTTACCTTCCGGATCGCATGGAATGAGTACCTTCTGGCCTCGGCCCTGTCGGACCGCGATACGAAAACGGTTCCCATCCTGATCGTCAATAACATGAGCGAGTTTAACGTGGAGTGGGGGGTGATCTTCGCAACGGGCATGTTGCTTTCCATCCCGCCGCTAATCTTCACGCTTTTTGCGTCACGCCAGATTATCTCCGGCATGACAGCGGGCGCGGTGAAGGGATAGCAGGAGACAAAATGAATAGAGTTGCAATTGTCACCGGTGGTGGCGGCGGAATTGGGCGCGCCGTAGCCATCGCCTTGAGCAAAGCAGGCTGGACCTGTGTCGTGGCGGGGCGTACCCAAGCCAGTCTGGATGAGACCCTGGCAAAGCTCGAGATCCCGGGCATGGGTTTTGCCTGCGATGTAGCCAACGCGACCCAGGTGGACGACCTCTTTGCCAAGACCGTCCACACCTATGGCAGTGTTGACCTTCTATTCAATAACGCAGGCATCGCCGCGCCCGCTGTCCCATGCGATGAGCTTGATACAGACATTTGGGACAAATTGATTTCGGTGAATGTCAATGGCGCTTTTTATTGCGCGCGCGCCGCATTCGGACAGATGCGTAAACAGGAAAGTGGCGGGCGTATCATTAATAACGGGTCAGTGTCAGCAACTACGCCGCGCCCTTTTTCAGCACCTTATACAACCAGTAAACACGCGATCACGGGCTTGACCAAGTCGCTTGCTCTCGATGGTCGGCGTTACAATATCTGCTGCGGGCAGATAGACCTTGGCAACATTTCATCATCGATGGGAGATGCCATGGCGCAGGGCGTGCTGCAACCTGACGGCTCGAAGATGGCCGAGCCTGTTATAGGCGTCGAACCGGTGTGCGATGCCATCGTCTACATGGCCGGCCTGCCCAATGATGTAAATGTTTTAAATATCAACGTAATGGCGAACGGGATGCCATTTGTCGGAAGGGGGTAACCTTATGCTTGATGATGTTTTGGATCGCACCGAACAGGTAGAAAAAATCGAATTGGATCGTGAATATACCTTTTTTGTAGGCACGTATTCCGACCAGTCAGTCTTGGCGCACCAGCCATACGCGCACACCGAAGGAACCGGTATCCATACCGCGCGTATGGCCAAAGATGGCACCGTCTCGGAACTGACTGCCACAGAAGTCTTGAACCCCGCCGTCCTGATCCCGCATCCGAACGAAACCATGCTCTATGCAATCGTGGAAACGATCAAAAGCACCGGCATGGTTGTGCAATATGAAGTTTCAGCCGACAAAACGCTTCAAGAGCTGGGCACATATTACGCATCAGGCAAATCCACTTGTTACCTTGCGCTGTCACCTAAGAGAGATGCCGCCATCGTGATCAACTACTGGGATGCGATTATCGACGTTTGCGACGTCGATGAGTCCGGGAGGCTTGGCGAAACGATCCAGAGTTTTAAGCAGTTGTATCGCAAACCCGGACAATGGCGACAAGTGGAATATCGCGAAGACCATTGGACCAACCGGCAGGTCGGCCCGCACGCGCACTGCGCCCATTTCTGGCACGATTGGGTGTTCATCCCTGATCTCGGCGAGAATGCGGTTTTCCAGTATCGTTATGATCCTGACACCAAGCAGCTAACCCACGATACGATCATTCCGTTCGAAACCGGTTCGGGTCCACGCCATATGGCGATGCATCCAACCATGGACATCTGCTATGTGTCGAATGAGCTGTTCAACACGGTTTGCGTCGCAAAGCTTGATGCCAGCGATCCGTCCGAGACCAAAAAACGCCTCGTTCCGATCCAATATGTGTCGACCCTCGAGAACCGGGATCAAACTTCCTACGTCTCGGAGATCAAGCTCTCACCTGATGCGCGCTTCCTTTATGTGTCGAACCGCGGGGACAATTCTTTGGCGATTTTCAAGGTGCTCGAAGATGGTCAATTGGAGCGCGTTGATGTGGTGCCCACCGGCGGCAAGTTCCCGCGCCATTTTGCGATCACGCCGTGCGGGAAGGCGGTTGTCGTCGCCAATCAGGATTCGTCGAATTTGACCTTGTTTGGTCGCGATATCCAGACTGGCCTTATCAAGGCAACTGGTCAGACTTTCGATTTGCCCGCTCCCAATTACATTCGCTTTGTCTAACCGGGTTCCAGGCATGAAATTCTCCGCCAATTTGGGTTTTCTGTGGGTCGACCTTCCTTTGCCAGATCGGATCAGGGCGGCAAAGTTGGCAGGCTTTGACGCCGTTGAATGCCATTTCCCCTATGAACATCCGGCAGAAGAAATCGCTTCAGTACTGTCTGAAACAGATTTGCATATGCTTGGGATCAACACCGCCCTCGGGCCTGAAGGATGTTTTGGTTTGGCCGCAATTGCCGGACGTGAGACCGAAGCGCGCGCGCTGATTGATCAGGCGATTGACTATGCCGCGGCCATCAATGCCCGCCACATCAACACGGTTGCGGGGCTGACAGGGCGCGCGGAAGAAGCAGAATTGGTCTACCGGGAAAATCTCGCCTATGGGTGCGAGCGGGCCGCAGAACATGGATTGATGATTGTCATTGAGCCACTCAACCCCCGCGCGGTGGCCAACTATCACTGCTGGCGGTTTGATCAGGCGCTAGAAACGCTCAATGAGGTCGGCGCTCCCAATTTGAAAATCATGTATGACTTCTTTCATATGCAGATCGTGCATGGGGATCTCGAGGCGATGTTACGCGCAAACATCAGCCATATCGGCCATGTCCAATTTGCCGCCATTCATGATCGTGGTGAGCCTGATATGGGTGAAATCAACTACCCTTACGTGTTCGGGGTGCTCGAAGATGCAGGCTATGACGGGCATTTGGGCGCCGAGTACAAGCCGCGCCACGGCAGTGTCGAAGCGGGCTTGGGTTGGCTAAACGCATACCGTTCAACCTAAACGCGCCAAGCCCGATGTGATTTGCTCGACAATGGCCTCGAGGTCGCCGCTGATGTCAATTGTGATGGCCAGTTCCTCATGCGGCGGCTCCAGCACTGCGAACTGACTATCCAGAAGGGTCAGCGGCATGAAGTGGCCCTTGCGCGCCCGCATACGTTCTTCGATCAGCTGCCGTGAACCCTGAAGGTAAATGAAACAAACATCAGCTGATGCGCCTCGGCGGATCATGTCGCGATACGTTTTCTTCAGCGCCGAACAACCAATCGCAATGGTGGCCTCAGTCTGCGCCAGTTCCCGGCCAACGAGTTCCAGCCAAGGCGCTCGGTCTTCATCGGTCAACGCGATGCCGCGTTCCATCTTGATGATGTTTTCTCGCGGGTGCAAATGGTCGCCATCGACGTAAACCCAGCCCAGAGAGGCTTCAAGCGCCTCACCGACGGTAGATTTTCCGCTACCGGCAACACCCATCAAAACGAACTTTTTGACCATCAAAGAGACGCTGTAATGCCACCATCCACATAGATGGTCTGACCGTTGACAAAGCTCGACGCCGCAGAAGCCAGAAAAACGCACGCCCCTTGCAACTCCTCGACCTTACCCCAACGGCCTGCAGGCGTACGCTTTTCAAGCCAAGCAGAAAAATCGGGATCGGCAACAAGGGCAGCGTTGAGAGGCGTATCAAAATAACCCGGCGCAATCGCGTTGCATTGCAAGCCGTGCTTTGCCCAATCGGTGGCCATCCCTTTCGTCAGGTTCGCAACAGCGCCTTTGGTGGCTGTGTAGGGAGCGATGGATGGGCGCGCGAGGCTGGATTGTACCGACGCGATGTTGATGATCTTGCCAGCGCCGCGATTGATCATATGGCGTGCAACGGCTTGGCCGACATGAAAGACCGAAGCGATGTTTGTTTGCAGCAGCCTTTCAAACGCTTCGGCCGGAAAATCCTCCAACGCAGCGCGATGCTGCATGCCGGCATTGTTGACCAAGATGTCGATGGTCCCATTTTCGGCTTCATAAGTGTCAATCGCGGATCGGACTTCGTCATGATTGGTGACGTCAAATGCAAGCGTTTCACAATCGGCCTCAAAGCTTTGCGCGGCTGCTTGCAATTTGTTTTTATCGCGTCCGTTCAGGATAGGTTTTGCGCCTGCAGCCGACAAGCCTTTCGCAAGGGCAAGGCCGATGCCTTGAGATGATCCGGTAACCAGCGCAGTACGCCCACTCAGGTCGAAAAACGGCATATCTTACTCCTCCCAATTGACACTCGACAGCGTTGTTTTTCTCTATATGTTATCGATAACAATTGCAACGGCCCGCTGAGCCGAAAGGGCATGACTTTGGGTAGGCAATAGCGTGGGAGGAAAAATTGAAAGCTATCATCATCCATGGCGCAAAAGAACTAAGGGTCGAAGACTACGAAGTCGGCGAAATTGCGGTTGGACAGATCAAAGTCAGGCTGGCAGCTGGTGGTATCTGCGGTTCCGATTTGCACTATTACAATCACGGCGGGTTTGGCGCTATCCGATTGCGAGAGCCGATGATCCTCGGTCATGAAGTATCGGGCCATGTCGTAGCGCTTGGCGAGGGGGTTTCAGGTTTTGCAATAGGTGACCTTGTGGCGGTATCGCCGTCGCGGCCTTGCGGTCGGTGTTCCTATTGCGAGGAGGGCCTCTTCAATCATTGCGAAAAAATGCGTTTTTACGGATCTGCGATGCCGTTTCCGCATATTCAGGGGGCTTTCCGGGAGGTGCTCATTGCTGATGCCAGTCAATGCATTCACGCCAATGGCTTGAGCGCGGGCGAAGCTGCAATGGCCGAGCCTCTCTCCGTGTGTTTGCATGCCGCGCGACGGGCCGGTGATTTGAACGGCAAGCGGGTCTTGATCACCGGTTCCGGTCCGATCGGTACGCTTTGTGTCCTTGCCGCACGTGACGCCGGCGCATCAGAAATCATCGTAACAGATTTGAGCGACGCGCCACTAGCGTACGCCGAAAAAGTCGGGGCGACGCGGGTCATCAATGTCGCAGCACAACCCGACGCATTGGAGACTTACGCGACAGGCAAGGGCACGTTCCACGCACTTTTTGAGTGCTCGGGCGCTGCACCAGCGTTGCATGCGGGCATTGCTGCCTTGCGCCCGAGAGGGGTGATTGTTCAGTTGGGTCTTGGTGGCGACATGGAGTTGCCGATGATGAAAATTACGGCAAAGGAACTGGATTTGCGTGGCTCATTCAGGTTTCACGAAGAATTTGAATTAGCGGTACGCAAAATGCAATCGGGAGACATTGACGTAAAACCGTTGATCTCACACGAATTCGACTTGTCTGCTGCGATCGAAGCATTTGAAACGGCAGGTGACCGTTCACGGGCAATGAAAGCGCAAATCAAGTTCCCGAGCGGCGGATAAGGTCGATGGTCAGGCTTTTGAGGCCGCTGCCAACCCCTTGGCAATGTCAGCCTTCAAATCGGGAACATCTTCAAGACCGATTTGCAGACGGATAACCGGGCCGCCATAGTCGCGCTTGGAAACGGTGCGGTCACCAAGTTGTGCATGAACGGCAAGGCTCTCAAAACCCGCCCAAGAATAGCCGAGCCCAAAAATTTCAAGGGCGTCTAGAAAAGCGTCGACTTGCGGTACGGACGCGCCCCTCAGCACAAAGGAAAAAATCCCGCTGGAGCCACAAAAGTCGCGTTTCCATATGTCGTGGCCGGGATGATCGGGCAGGGCCGGGTGCAAGACTTGTCCAATGCCATCCTGCCCTTGCAGCCATCTGGCGATTTCGAGCGCCGATTTTTGATGCCGTTCCAGGCGGATACCCATTGTACGCATGCCCCGCAATACCTGGTAGGCGTCGTCACCCTGAACGCAGATGCCGGTTTGGATTTGGCTGTCGCGTAGCCTGTGCCAGCATGCCTCGTTTGAACTCACTGTTCCAAAGACAAGATCGGAATGTCCTGCCGGGTATTTTGTGGAAGCGTGAATGGATAGGTCAACACCATGCTCAAGCGGCTTGAAGAACAGCGGGGTCGCATAAGTGTTGTCGATCATCGTCACGATGCCGCGTGGTTTCGCCACCGCAGTCAACGCGCGAACGTCGCTCATTTCAAATGTGTTGGAAGCGGGCGACTCCATGAAAAGGACTTTGGTGTTGGGTTTGAAAAGCTTCTCAACTTCTTTGCCCAAATGCGGATCATAATATTCGACGTCAACGCCAAGCCGGGTCAGCATGCCATCGGCAAAGCGGCGTGTGGGATAATAAACGGTGTCCACAATCAAAACATGATCGCCTGCGCCCAGGAAAGCCAATAGCGGCAAAGTGACGGCGACAAGACCAGATGGAACGCAGATTGTTCCGGCCGAACCCTCAAGAGCGTCGGTCGCGCGTGCCACCGCGTCTGTCGTTGGTGTCCCTGCTGTCCCATAGGTATAGGGAACATTGCGGTTCCGCATGGATGCTGCGTTCGGATATAGAACGGTTGATGCATGGACAACCGGCGGGTTTACAAAGCCGAAATAGTCGCCTGGATCGTAGCCGTCATGAGCAAGCCTGGTATTGATACCGCGCGTGTCTTTTTTGTTCTGGTCGGCCATCGTCAACTTTCGAATCTCACCTTGCAATTCCGGTTTACTGCTGTGTCGAAGGTAAGAGCAAGCAACGCGTCTGTCTTGCTTGCTTAATGGGCACCGAAACTGCCGCACTTTGCCGTTACGTCATGTGTCTCAAATTGAGAAACGGTGAAATGTTGCACTAAAATTCGGCACATTTGGGCCAAACTAACGGCACAGGCGCTCCATTTTTCCTTGACCACGTCACAAAAGTGTCATTCCCTCCTACTCGGGAGGGAGGTTGTCACGCGCAAATTCCGTAAGGGTTTGTGTTGTGACGTTCAAGCCCATTCAACTTGAGCAACCATGAGGTTCACTTCATATGACAAAAACGCTTATCACGGGCATTCTAGGCGCTGCCGCGCTTGCCTTGACAGCATCCACAGCATCAGCCGCAACACTTGACGACGTGAAAGCAAAAGGCTTCGTCCAGTGTGGCGTTAGCCAAGGCCTGCCTGGCTTCTCTAACCCTGATTCAGACGGCAATTGGTCCGGGATGGACGTTGATCTTTGTAAAGGCATCGCAGCTGCTATCTTTGGCGATGCAGAAGCAGTCAAGTTTACACCGCTTTCTGCCAAAGAGCGCTTCACGGCCCTTCAGTCCGGCGAGATTGACGTTCTGTCTCGCAACACAACATGGACCATGTCACGCGACACGCAACTCGGCCTGAACTTTGCCGGCGTAAACTACTATGACGGTCAGGGCTTTATGATCCGCACCGACATGACCGTCAACTCGGCGCTTGAACTGTCTGGCGCATCCATCTGCACCAACACAGGTACAACAACAGAGTTGAACGTGGCTGACTATTTCCGTGCCAACAACATGGAATATGAGTTGGTCGCATTCGAGAAAGCCGATGAAGTTGTTGCTGCTTACGACGCAGGCCGTTGTGATGTTTATACGACTGACCAATCCGGCCTTTACGCGCAGCGCTTGAAACTGGCTGATCCTTCAGCGCACAAGGTCTTGCCGGAGATTATCTCCAAAGAGCCACTTGGCCCTGTTGTTCGCCAGGGCGACGACCAGTTTTTCAACATCGTCAAGTGGGTCCACAACGCCACTTTGAACGCTGAAGAGTTTGGTGTCACAATGGCAAACGTTGAAGAGATGAAGTCTTCTGACAACCCATCCATCAAGCGTCTGCTTGGCACCGAAGGCGAGTTTGGCGCAGCTATCGGCCTCGACAACGACTGGGCTGCCAACGTCATCATGGCTATTGGCAACTATGGTGAGATCTTCGACCGTAACGTTGGTCCGGAAACACCATTGGCAATTTCCCGCGGCGTCAATGCGCTGTGGTCAGATGGTGGGCTGCAGTACGCACCACCAGTTCGCTAGTCGCGATCTTATGAGCCCGGCGTTATGCGCCGGGCTTTTCTTCGGCTGCTGCAAAAAGTGAGGCCCTTCCGGTAGGGCCCGCGGCACCAGCCTTCTCAGACATCGCGTACGAGGCGGGGACTATCGATGGCGGTTACAGATGCACCTCCTGGCGGGGTGAACACAACCGGGGCTGACGCGCCACCCAAAGTGGCACTCCTGAACAACCCAACTTTTCGCTCCTATCTTTTCCAGATCCTTCTCGCAGTGGCGGTCGTGTATCTGCTTTGGCAAGGCATTGGGAACATGCTGGCCAATATGGAGCGGGCAGGCATTTCGACTGGTTTTGGCTTTTTGGACAACGCTGCGGGATTTGCCATTTCGCAGTCCTTGATCGCCTATGAACAGGGCGCTTCCACCTACGGGCGGGTGTATATTGTTGGGCTGATCAACACGCTCATTATTGCGGTGGTGGGTATTTTCTTCGCGACTATTCTTGGGTTTTTGATCGGCGTTGCGCGCCTGTCGAAAAACTGGGTCGTCAATCGATTGGCGACAGCCTATGTTGAATTCTTCCGAAACATCCCTCTACTCTTGCACATATTTATTTGGTATTTCGGGGTCTTACGCCTGTTACCTCAAGCAAGAGATAGCTTCGATTTCGGTTTTTTGGGCCTTTTGAACAACCGCGGTTACTTTGCGCCCAAGCCGGTCTGGGGCGACGGATCGGTCTGGATAGCGGTCGCCCTTGGCATTGGCATCGTGGCAGCTTTGATTTTGTCGAACTGGGCCCATAAACGCCAGATGGCGACCGGGGAACGCTTCCCATCCTTTTGGGCGAGCGTTGGCCTGATCATAGGGTTGCCGTTTCTGGTGTTCCTCATTTTGGGCTTGCCTCTCACATGGGATATTCCCGTAGCAGGCGGTTTCCGCCCTCGCGGTGGCATGACTGTCATTCCTGAATTCATCGCACTGCTCGTAGCGTTGGTGACCTATACGGCAGCGTTTATCGCGGAGATTGTGCGCGCCGGTATTTTGGGCGTGAACAGAGGTCAAACGGAAGCCGCGCACGCGTTAGGTCTTCGCCAAGGCCAGAACCTTAATCTGGTGGTTATCCCGCAAGCGCTTCGGATCATCATCCCGCCGCTGACGTCGCAATATCTGAACCTGACGAAAAACTCCTCCTTGGCGGTGGCAATTGCCTATCCGGATTTGGTGTCGGTGTTTCAGGGAACCACATTGAACCAGACAGGTCTTGCGCCGCAGATCGTGGCGATCACCATGCTCACCTATCTGACGATCTCACTCCTGACGTCGGCGTTCATGAACTGGTACAATGCACGCGTCGCATTGGTGGAGAGATAAGATGAGCAATTCTACCACTGCAAAAACCGGACCTGGCAACGCTTATGTACGCACCGAGATGTTGCCCCAGCAGGCAGCACCGGCAACGTCGACCGGTGTTGTTGGATGGATGCGAGAAAATCTGTTTTCAAGCATCCCCTATACGATCCTGACCCTGTTTTGCCTCTACGTTATTTGGACGATCATTCCGCCGATGATCCAGTTCCTCTTCATTGATGCGCAGTATTCGGGGACAGATCGAGCCGCATGCGCAACTGAGGTTCAAGGTGGCACCCAACCGGACGAATGGTTCGGGGCTTGTTGGGCCTATGTGGGCGCCTATGCAAACCAATTCATCTATGGGCGGTTCCCCGATGAAGAGCAGTGGCGGGTCAATATCGCCGGTGTTCTGTTCTTCGGCGGTCTGATACCGCTTTTGATCCCCGATGCACCCTTCAAGCGTGAAAACCTGATCTTCATGGTGCTGATTGCGCCTGTTGCCATCCTCATCCTTCTGACAGGTGGCAACTTCAGTGTTGGTGGTCTGTATCTACCGTTGGCAATCATAACGGTGATTTTCTTGGCGATCGGATATGCATTTGCGGTGGGCACACAATCACCGCCGGGGCCGACTCTGACGACCATTGGCATCGTCTTTGGCGGGTTATTTGTGCTGTTCTTCGTGTTGGGCATCAACTTTGGCATGTCGCGGGTGGATACCGACATATGGGGCGGCCTTCTCGTGACCTTGGTGATTGCGGTCACAGGCATTGCGGCTTCTTTGCCCATCGGCATTTTGTTGGCACTTGGCCGTCGCTCCGATATGCCTATTGTGAAGTTCTTTTGCGTCGTCTTCATCGAATTTTGGCGCGGCGTGCCTCTGATCACAGTGCTCTTCATGTCATCGGTGATGTTGCCGCTCTTCCTGCCGGAGGGTGTGACATTCGACAAGCTCTTGCGGGCATTGATTGGCGTGGCACTGTTTTCGTCGGCCTACATGGCCGAAGTGGTGCGTGGCGGTCTTCAGGCCCTGCCAAAAGGACAATATGAAGGTGCCATGGCGCTTGGTTTGGGGTGGGGTCAGATGACTCGCATGATCATCTTGCCGCAGGCGCTCAAACTGGTCATTCCGGGCATCGTGAATACGTTCATTGGACTTTTCAAGGATACCACGCTGGTGCTGATTATTGGCCTGTTCGACTTCCTTGGTTCGATCCAGTCGTCTTTCACCGATCCGACATGGTCATCGCCGGTTCAGTCACTGACCGGTTATTCCTTCGCCGCGATCGTCTATTTCTTCTTCTGTTATGCCATGTCGCGCTACTCCATGTTCATGGAGCGCAGGCTCGACACCGGTCACAAATCCTAGGAGCTTTGAGCAAAAATGGCAAAGCAAGCAAACAGCACATCCGCCAACAAAAAACGTCCTCCAAAGGTCGCCAAGCCGAAAAACCCCGACGATTTGAAGCGCATTTCAGGTGTCGGTCCGAAGCTGGAAGGCGTCTTGAACGAACTTGGCATCTACCGCTTTTCGCAAGTCGCCAAATGGACAAAACCTGAAATTGATTGGGTCGATGAGAATTTGAAATTCAAAGGTCGCATTGAACGCGATGATTGGGTCAGTCAGTGCCAGGCCTATGATGAGGAAAAGCAGGCTGACAGTGCTGCGCCCAAAGCCGCGGCAAAACCCAAGGCTCCGGCCAGACCGAAAGCAGCAAGCTCCGCCAAGGCGGCACCCAAACCAAAGGCTGCACCCAAAGCTGAAGCAGCACCCAAGGCGACAGCTGAGCCTGCCAAGAAGACAAGTGTACCGGCTGCCGGAAAAGCAGCCGCTGCAGCCATGCCGGTAGCCGCCGTTGCAGCGGTCGCGTCAAACGGCACCGATACGGATGTCGACCGTTCAAAAATGACGGTCTCAGAGACCGATGTTGCTGTCGAAATTAATGACATGCACAAATGGTATGGCGATTTCCACGTGTTGCGTGACATCAACTTGAAAGTCATGCGCGGTGAGCGGATCGTGATCGCTGGTCCGTCGGGTTCGGGTAAATCCACCATGATCCGTTGCATCAATCGGTTGGAAGAGCATCAGAAGGGCCAGATTGTTGTCGACGGCATTGAGCTGACCAACGATCTGAAAAAGATTGATGAAGTGCGCCGCGAGGTTGGTATGGTGTTCCAGCACTTCAACCTGTTCCCGCACTTGACCATCTTGGAAAACTGCACGCTGGCGCCGATCTGGGTCCGCAAGATGCCGAAAAAGGAAGCTGAGGAGCGCGCGATGCACTTCCTGGAACGTGTGAAAATCCCGGAGCAGGCGAGCAAATACCCCGGCCAACTTTCAGGCGGTCAGCAGCAACGTGTGGCTATTGCACGGTCGCTTTGTATGAACCCGCGGATCATGCTCTTCGATGAACCAACTTCAGCGCTTGACCCTGAAATGATCAAGGAAGTGCTTGATACGATGGTGGGCTTGGCTGAAGAAGGTATGACCATGCTGTGTGTAACGCACGAAATGGGCTTTGCGCGTCAGGTTGCAAACCGTGTGATCTTTATGGATCAGGGACAAATTGTGGAGCAGAATGTGCCGGATCAGTTCTTCGACAATCCTCAGCATGAGCGCACAAAATTGTTCTTGAGCCAGATACTGCACTAGCTGTTGTAAATGCATGAATTTGTGGCGCCGATTTCTGGTAGGTTTTGTCGGCGCAAGTTTCTTTTTGATTATGGCGTTGTTTGTCGGCGCTATGCCAATCCAAACGTATGGTTCTGATACTGCCGGTGAGCCGCCAAAACATCGCATTTACGTTCTAAGCAATGGCTTCCACAGTGATATCGCAGTACCGAAAAACGTCGCACAGCAGATGCTGCCCACTCAGGCTGCGCACTTTCCTGTCGACCACAGCCAGGTAGAATTCTTTGCGATCGGTTGGGGTTCTAAAACAGCGTTTACCAGCCTGCTTGCGGTTTCGGATTTAACCCTGCCAATCGTAGCAAAGGCACTGGCATTTGATGAAGGCGTCATCCATGTCACCCCACTGGGCAAGCTCAGTGAAGCACCAGGTATTTATGCAATCGACGTTAGCAATACTCAGCTAAGCCAACTGGGCCTGGCACTGGGAACCTGGTTTTCAAGCAACGTGCCAATGCGCGGCATTACACAGGGTTTTGGCGACCGATTTTACAAATCCCGTGGCGCGTTCAGTCCGTGGAATACCTGCAATAGCTGGACGGGCAGAAGACTGCGTGAAGCTGGCGTTGCGATCGGGGTGTGGACGCCGATCACGCAATCGCTTGAGTTCGGATTATCGCGCCATAAGGCTATTCACGAATGGTAGGCGTAAATCCAGTCCTGCCGCGCCAAGAGCCGTTCGGCGCCAAGAGCTGACATAACAAGATTACGGGCAGAGGCTTGGGGTCCGGCGAGATGGTAAATCCAACGGTTTCGTAGTGCCAAATTAGCGACGGCCTCGGCACGCTCCTTGCGCCTTTTGTGCCATGCCGACAGGTCGGTAGCGATTTCGTCTTTCGTTGTGATCGCGGCCGCCAACGAACATGCGTCCTCGATTGCCATCGCCCCTCCCTGCGCCGCAAAAGGGAGCATCGCGTGTGCAGCATCACCAATCAGAGCAATTCGACCTTTTGTCCAGCTTTGCAGCGGGGCTACGCCGCTCAATGGCCAGTCCAGCCAATCCCCGATTTTCAAAATGGAGGTTATTGCGCCGTGCCATCGCGCGAACCCATCAACAGGGTGGGAGCCATCCGGCAGGATGGCGACGGCATTGAGTTCCTTACCCGATGCAATGGGGTAGGTCACCAAATGTGCGTTTCTGCCCAAACACAAGCATGTCCTTTCGCGCGCAAAAAAGTCCGGCCTTTGGTCCATCGACAATGTTGTGCGCCAAGCAACAAGACCGCTTGGTTTGGCATGGACGCCAAACAACTGCCGACGAACTGTTGAGTTGACCCCATCGGCAGCGACCACAAAATCAAAACCGTCTTGGCCGACGCGTACACTATCGTCGAGCTCGTTTATCAAGCCAATCTGTGAACCCAAGTGGATCTTGATATTGGACTGACGTTTACAGGCTTCGGCTAAAATACGCTGTAAATCGGCGCGATGAACCACATAATAGGGCGCGCCATAGCGCCGTTCCGCAGTCTTACCCAAAGGGATCGATGCTATCGCTTTACCGACGGCTCCACTGAAAACATCAATGGAACGTGGCGCGCTAGCAACCGCATTCAACGCTGAGGAGAGGCCCAAATCAACAAGTGGTTTGACGGCGTTGGGTGAAAGCTGAATTCCTGCACCGACTTCTTCAAGGGCAGGGGCACGTTCATGAAGTGTAATCTTGTGTCCGCGTTTTGAAAGCGCAAGCGCACATGTAAGGCCGGCAATGCCGCCACCAACAACGCCGACATGGAGCATCGAACTCAATCAGGCAGCCTGATGCGCGTCAAAAAAGCAGTTCGGCGGCATAGTTTCGTGCGCCGCCAGTTCAGGGTTGTAAACATAAAGCGTCGAACAATAGGGGCATACGATCTGGTTCTCATCGCCCATATCCAGATAGACATGCGGATGATCATAGGGTGGCGTCGCGCCCACGCACATGAACTCCTTGACGCCGATTTCGATGCGCTCATGGCCTTCATCGTTTTTAAAATGTGGGGTGCCTGCATGTTGCGCCAAGATCATTCTCCGTCCGCTTCGTGTTGGCTGACAGGTAGCCAAATGCGCACAAAATATCTAGACGTCTTTCGACGCTTTGACCGATGATTTGGGTGGGACATGGACGAGTTTGTGCGCGATGGAGTGAAGATTGTGTTTTTTGATGAAGGACCCGACGATGCTATTCCTGTCCTTTGCATCCACGGTTTTGCCTCCAACAAAACAGTCAATTGGGTCGGTCCCGGCTGGGTTGATACACTCAAAGGTGCAGGCTATCGGGTTATCGCCCATGACAATCGTGGGCATGGGAATAGCGACAAGCCCCATACGCCCAAAAACTATACGCCCGAAGTCATGGCTGATGATGCATCAGCTCTGCTCGATCATCTTGGCATCGCTTCTGCCCATGTGATCGGCTATTCCATGGGCGCGCGCATTGCCGCGTTTATGGCGCTCCGACACCCGCAAAGGGTCCGCAAACTGGTGTTTGGAGGCTTGGGCGTTGGAATGGTTGAAGGCGTAGGCGATTGGGACCCGATTGCCGATGCGCTTTTGGCGCCGTCACTCAATGATGTGACGCACGAACGTGGTCGGATGTTCCGCGCTTTTGCCGATCAGACCGGGAGTGACCGGATTGCTCTTGCGGCCTGCATAAGCGCTTCGCGCACTTTGTTGACGCCGGCACAGATAGCCCGGATATCAACGAAAACGCTCATTGCGGTTGGCACAAAGGACGACATTGCCGGTGCACCACAGCCTTTAGCCGATATGATGACTGATGCGAGTGCCCTTGATATCAAAGGGCGCGATCACATGTTGGCCGTCGGAGACAAGCTGTTCAAAGAGGCTGTTCTGGCGCTTTTTTCCGAGTAACTTGATTTGAAGTGATTGCAAAGTGCATCGTTTGCTCGAAATTCATGTTTGATAATTACGCAAAGCCGCTTATCTGGTTTTCACAGGGGCAAACAGGAGGCGCAAAATGCCTGAGATGACCGCCAAACGTTCCGAGCACGCGCAAACGGATAAAATCGATCCGATTTGGGCGAACATTCGCGCCGATGCGCAGCAAGCATTGGAAAGCGAGCCGGTTTTGGGGGCCTTGCTCCATACATGTGTGACAGCGCAAGACAGTCTCGAAGCAGCGGTTGCACACCGTGTGTCCGAGCGGTTGGACCATAGCGATGTGTCTGCCGATGCCATTCGTCAGGCGTTCCAACAGATGATCGCTGCCGACCCGTCGTTTTCGCGCGCAGTGCGTGTAGATTTGCAGGCAGTTTTTGACCGCGACCCGGCATGCATGCGTTATCTGGAGCCATTGCTCTATTTTAAAGGCTTTCATGCGATCCAGTCTCACCGGTTGGCGCACTGGCTACACAAACAAGGTCGGCGTGATTTTGCGCAATATCTGCAGAGCCGTTCTTCCATGGTTTTCCAGACAGACATCAATCCGGCAGCGCCATTTGGTGTCGGTATATTCCTCGATCACGCCACTGGTTTTGTGGTCGGCGAGACAGCAGCTGTTGGGGATAATGTTTCGATCCTGCACGGTGTTACATTGGGTGGCACAGGCAAAGAGGGCGCAGATCGCCACCCAAAAATCGGCGATGATGTCCTGATTGGCGCCGGTGCTAAAATACTGGGCAACATCAGCATTGGCGCATGCAGCAAAGTTGCGGCCGGATCCGTGGTGTTGAATGATGTGCCGCCAAGAAAAACAGTTGCCGGTGTGCCAGCTAAGATCGTAGGCGAAGCGGGGTGCAATCAACCATCACGCGCTATGAACCAGCTTCTATAATGGACGGACGGCAAGTCCGGAGGGGAAAAAAATGACAGCAGAAGAACTGTCCAAACTGACTAAGTTTTTCAAAAACACATTCGGTCAAGACAACTTGGCCGTAAAGGCGCGGCCGAAACTGGCTGATTCCGCCGAGCTTTATCTTGGTGAAGAGTTTCTTGGCGTCGTTACAAGGATCGAGGACGAAGGCGAGGTCTCCTATGACCTCTCCATGTCCATCCTCGATTTTGATCTGGAAGACCTTTAGCCAGCCTCTAGCAGGAAGCTTTTCAGGGTTCTATCCAGCCAAAGCTGGAAGCTGCGCCAATCATTCAGTTGACCGCGCTCAAAACGCACACGGGCAACGCCTGAAACGCCCACAAAGCTGTCCAACTCGCAAGGGTGGAGAAGCACTTCCTCCGCCTTTTCGGCTTGGCAGCGCGCGACAAAGGCCGGTTCACTACCCGGTCCAGAACTGATTGAGTATACCAGTGTCTCGTCGATAAACCCATATTGTGCATCAAGCTCAGCCTCAAAAAGGCCGCCCGCTATTTGCACAACGCTCTGGTCGACGAGCGCGCGCGATAATGCGGGACGAAAGCGCGATTGCATATCAAGCAGTGAATGACGCTGGGACAATCCGATCAAGACAGTGTTGACCATGTCAGGATCAGTCGATGCGAACTCTGCGAGGCGCGCCGGACTATAACCTTCGCCACTGGGCCAATGTACGATCAATTCAACGCGGCCCGATATCCCCGCTGTTCGCTGCCCGCGATGTCGTACCATGTTTTCTGGAATGGAGTAGACGTCATTGCCAATCACGATTTGAACAGGATTTGGATCGGTGCTAAAGCCAACCGACCGCATCGGACCCTTGCCAAAATAGGCGAGAGCCAGAAGCGAAAGTGTCAAAATCCCGAGAGTGCCAAACAAAAGCAATGCATTCCAAGTGGCGGCCACAAAGCCCCCGTGTGGGTTTTCATTTACGGTGTTTGAAATAGACGCAGCCATTAACCCTGTGACCAGCTTGTTGTTTTGGGGAATTTAAAAAGGCACGCCTTACGGTTAATGTTCCGTAAACAGGGTGGGTCAAATGTTGATAGCGATGCTGGTATATCCGGTCACGGGATTTGCGGTCGCCTTTTGCTTGTACTTTCTACATGCGGCCTGGCAGGGTTGGCAGGTCGATTTCTCGCCGTACGCGGTAAATGCACATGGGATTGTGGCATCTGTCGTTTGGTTTGCGCTCGTTGGGCCGATTGTATGCGCCCGTATTGCCCATCTACAATTGATCGATGCAGAACAACCTAGCACGATCGGCGCGATTTTTGGCTTCGCAATCACACTTTTCTGGGCAGCCATGTTGGGTATGCTATGTCAGGAGTTGAGCCATATAGCATTGGTTTGATCGGTCAGGCCGGGAGATTATGCACCATGACCCACTACGCCCTTGATGGAGTTGAACCGAGAGATTTGGATGGCGGCCCGGCATTTATCGCACCCAGCGCTGAGGTTATTGGCCATATCATTATGCACGAGGATTCCAGTCTATGGTTTGGCGCGGTTTTACGAGGGGATAATGAGCCCATTGAAATTGGCAGGCGCTCAAACATTCAAGAACATTGTGTGCTGCACACAGACATGGGATTCCCATTGTTCGTCGGCGATGATTGCACCGTCGGACACCGTGCCATTCTTCACGGTTGCACAATTGGCGACAATTGCCTGATTGGGATGGGGGCCATCATCTTAAATGGCGCCAAGATCGGCCCCAATTCGCTGGTAGGAGCGGGCGCACTTGTCACAGAAGGCAAGGTTTTTCCGGAAAACAGCCTGATCGTGGGGTCTCCTGCACGTGTCATCCGGACAATGGATGAAAACGCCGTTGCCCAATTAAAAACATCGGCTGCGCACTATGTCGAAAACGCGAGGCGTTTTTCAGCCAACCTCACCGAAATATAATTCGCTATTTGCCAAAACCCTAAAAAGTGAGCCGACTTCCATAGGAAGCCGGCTCGTACCCGGTCTGGGGATGGGTGGGTAGGGACTCGACCGGGTATCTGTGTTCTATCGCACACTCGCAACTGACATCCGGTGATCGCTGATATTGACCCAGCGCCCGGCGTGTTTTGATGATTGGCGTTTGAGAAACGTGTATGGCGTGTCTTCCCACGCTTTGATTTCACTTGTCAGATTGTCGAGTATGAAGTCGCCATGATCCGTACGCACGGTAAGAACAGCATGACCTTCTCCGTTTCTTTGGCGCACAACGGTGATCAACAAGTTTGAAGCCTCAATGCCCCGTTGCATCAGCATATGGCGTTTGAGCAGAACAAAATCTTCGCAATCGCCGACAGATGTCGGGTAGGACCATAGTTCCTCGCGACCCCAAATTTGCATGTCGGTTTTGGGAATGACCGTGGAATTGATTTGATTGTTGATGGAAACCATCGCCTGCCAATCGCCGCGATTTAACCGGTGCGGGCCCTTATTGCGCGTTGAACGGCATTCGCGGGGCGCATTCTTGCAAAATTCATAATGCCCGACCGGCTGCGTAGTTCGGCCTGCCACTTCCATGAATGAACGCGAATGGGCTGACGAAGCGGTAAGGGCGAGTGATACCACTGCCACTAGTACGCCTGCCTTGTAGTCCCAAACCCCGAAAAGCTTTTCCGCCATAACCCGATCTCCCGTAGGAGCACCATGACAGACAGAGATTGCTGCGACGTGGAAATTGGAAGCGCAATTTAATCAGCAATTGCAGATAGTTAGATGAGAAATTGATTTGTATTTGTATAAAAATTTAGCCAAGGTCGTAAACGGAAGCTGGACGAGGGGGGCGCTTAGTCCAGAAAGTCGGAAAGATTCTGCCGATTTTGAACGTGAGCAAATTCGATTGCGATGCCCTCGTCGAAATGTCGTACCACTTGCCCGCGCATACTGCCCAAAGAAACTTGCGATTTTAACGCAGGGCGAACGGCCAGCCCGAGTGCAGCACCCGACAACGACAAATCAATGATGCGGCAGCGATATTGGCGCCCGTCTTGAAGGGTGAGAATGGAACCTGGATGGCGCGGCTGCAAACGTTCATGGCGACGATCCTCGGGCAGATCGAGAAGGTCTTTGTTGGCGAGCCACGTTAGCTGCGCTGCCAGCTTTTCACGCTTGCGCTGAGGTGTGTTGAGGTCAAGCGCAAACCCCGTATCCCAAGAACGAGTGCAACTGCCTTCGACTCTGCCCAGATGGTGAAGATAGGCAACAACGCGCTCACCTTGCTCAGGCCTCGCTCCTGATGTGATGGTGGCGGTAGCAGGCGACATCTCTGTCACTACGCCATCATGTTCAGAGCGATCATTAAGCATAAACCGTGTAGGAATCGAAACGCCAACACGCTGATGTTGACGTCTTTCTCCGCTATATGTCGGCTTTGCCGCAATCATGAGTCGCACCCCATCCAATTCCTTGACAAAGGATACAGCCCTGAGAGTTAACAGTGGGTAATGATGTCCGCGTTTCGGCGTATTAAAGGAGTGAATCTCTTAGTCCTTTTTTCCGCCATCGATCACCAAAAAAGGCGACGGACGTGCTGCCTGACCAGTTACTGATGCTTTGCCACCGTTCAGAATGTGCCAGATCCGCGATCTTGCATCGTGAGGACGTTCTTCTGGCAACATGACAGGCGGTCTATTTGACAGGGAAACCAGTTCGCTGTCGGGGTCAGCATGCTTGAGGGTCAAAAGCTCCATTTTACCCAAAGGTGTAGCACCCAACCAATACGGCTCTTCCAAAAACTGGATTGAACCCAGTATTCTCACATTTTGATCACCGAGCGGCATGATCAAAATCTCAAGTGAGATCTGCTTGTCGTCGTCGCTATGGGCCACGGTTTCGCCAACCACAATATTGCCGCCATGCGCAACAGCATTGACCGCCCTTGATATCAGGCCTCTGTCTCTTGGTGTGAACAAGTCGGGCAGGGACAATCCACGAAGCTCCTGACCAAACACGCTACATAGTCGCGTGCCGGCCAGACGAAAGCGCGTCCCCGGTGTATCACCCTCTAAAATGAACGTATTCCCCAGCACATTGGAAATCGCCGCAGGCGATATGTCGGCCCGTTTAGGTGCCGGGCGGCGTCCACGCTGCTGTGTCCAGTAATGAAACAATTGTAGTGTCCCGCGATGATGCATGCATCCTGCCTCCGGGCAACTGTCCGCTTTTGAAACAGAAACCGAGTGATTTTTGTTGTCTTTGGAAGGTCTTGCAGGGAACGTGCCTTAAGATGCGGGCGCGAAGGTTAACAAATGCGGCCTCGATATTAACCTTAATGAAATCCAATGCTTGAGATTTGTCGGTTAATCAGCCATTAAGGTGTCAACGCGGAGCACTCGTTTCGTAGCACATTAGATTGGGGTGAGCAGGGACTCGCCAGGCCATTGGCACCAAGCCAGTGGCCTTTTTTTTATTCGCCATTCCCGCTAGCAAAGGCGGATTGTTGCTGGAAACGGAATGTCACCTTGTCGGATAACAATAACACCGCTGAACGGCGCGCGATGCCGCCGGAAGATGAAACGCCACGTAAGGACGAGCCAGCGTTCAACATCCCGGCCTCACTTCTTATGTTGTGCGCCGCTTGCTTAGTCATCCATTTGCTGCTTACGCAATATGTAAGCCAGCCCGTCTCAAATGTGATCATCATCAATTTTGCGCTCATCCCGCTACGTTTTGATACAAGCGCGCTCGGTCAGTTTGACCTGGGCGCATGGCTCACATTGGTCACCCATTCCTTCATTCATGGTAGTTGGATGCATTTGGCATTTAACATGATTTGGCTGGTCGCATTCGGCTCACCGTTGGCATACAGGTTGGGATTTGTGCGCACGTTGGCTTTCTGGATCATAACCGCCATGGCGGCCGCCGGTTTGCATCTGTCACTTTACTGGGGAGATCCGGTGCCGTTGATCGGCGCTTCGGGCGCAGTGTCAGGGTTTTTAGGTGCGGCCGCCCGTTTTGGTTTTCGTCGCCCCCGTGTTGCGCGTACCGGATTTACTCAGAAACTGCCTCCGCCGACTTGGGCATTGCGTCAACGTGGCGTTCTTTCATTCTTGGTTTTGTGGATGGCGTTGAACTTCGTCACCGGTATGGGATGGTTGGGCGGTCCATCAAATATCGCTTGGGAGGCGCACATTGGTGGCCTTCTTGCCGGCTTTTTGTTCATTGATCTAATCGATCGCCCGCCAACAGACTTTGATCAAAGAGCAACATGATCGGTCTTGCTATCACGCGAAGTTGAACGCATTGTAAGCAGTTCATGGTGAAAAAGGAGGAGCATCATGAATGTATCAGCAATATTGGCCGAGAAGGGCACATCGGTTTTCACGCTGAAGTCGGGCATTGGCATTATGGATGCTGTTCGCTCGTTGCGCGAAAATAAAGTCGGTGCACTTATTGTGAGCGATGACGGACAGTCCATCGACGGTATTTTGTCGGAACGCGATATTGTGCGCGGAATTGCCGAGCTTGGGGCAGCATGTTTGGAACGAAACGTCGCTGACCTCATGACGCGCGATGTGGTGACATGCTCGGAAGACGCAACTGTCTCCGACCTCATGGAACTCATGACACAAGGGCGCTTTCGTCACTTGCCGGTAGTGCGTGGCAACGCGTTGGTGGGTATCGTTTCCATTGGTGACATCGTGAAAAGACGTATCGCGGATGTCGAGCGCGAAGCCGAGGAAATACGCAGCTATATCGCAACCGCTTAGGTTACTCGCTATAGACTTTCAAAGGGTCAAACTGCGGCTGCATTGTCTCGTCTTTTGTGAGCGACCAAGTGCCATCTTCGCCGTCAACGAGGCGGTAGAAGCAGCTGTAACGCCCGGTGTGGCATGCCACACCGGTGCCTTTTTGCACCACGCGAAGTTCGATCACGTCCTGGTCACAATCGGTGCGCACTTGCACGACCACTTGAACGTTGCCGCTTTCTTCCCCTTTGTGCCAAAGCTTTTTGCGCGACCGTGACCAATAGTGAGCCGTCCCGGTGGTCAGTGTTTTATTGAGTGCCTCGTCGTTCATATGCGCCACCATCAAAAGCGCACCGGTGGCATCGTCCAGAACCACGGCCACGATGAGGCCGTCATCACCAAAGCGCGGCGTAAAAAGAGTACCTTCCTCCAACTCGTGTTTGTCGGATCCGGTCGGCTGGGGAAAATACTTGGTCTCGTCCATGGGCAGCCTTTAGCAAAGGGCTGGCGCCGATGGCAATCAGCGTCTACCCACGACCATATCCAGAAAGCGCTGTTTTTCTTCAGGCTTGTCGAACTCACCGAGAAAGCGGGTTGTGATGGTGGTGGATCCCTGCTTGCGGATCCCGCGCATTGCCATACACATATGCTCCGCCTCAATCATGACCGCTATGCCTCGCGGTTGCAGGCTGTCGTTGATGGAAGTGGCGATTTGTGCCGTCATGGTTTCCTGCGTTTGTAGGCGATGGGCAAAAATGTCGACAACGCGCGCAATTTTGGAAAGACCGAGCACGCGGTTGTCAGGCAGGTAGGCGACATGCGCTTTGCCGATAATCGGCACCATATGATGCTCGCAGTGGGAGTGAAAGTGAATGTCTTTTACCAAAACGACATCGTCGTAGCCGGCTACTTCTTCAAATGTGCGGCCGAGCGTGTCAGCCGGATCGCTCAAATAACCCGAGAAAAGCTCTTCATACGCTTTGACAACGCGGCTTGGGGTATCCACCAGCCCTTCGCGGTTGACGTCTTCACCAATCCAGCGCAGCAGAACAGAAACAGCCTGTTCCGCTTCTTCCCTTGAAGGCTTGTTTGTCTCATCAATCGCAGTTGGGCTAGGGTTTGCAATGGCATCCATGCCGTTTTCACTCCGTCTCGATCTTCAATTTGTGCGCTTGCTTGCACGGTGTTCAGACCAAACCCCAATCCGTAGCAGACTAGATTTACGGGCTGGTGCTTGTATGTGTCAACGCGACGATCATATAGGTAGCATCGATAAATTGGCCAGTCCTTGCGGGAACGAAACTTTCGATGATCAATGAGGTTTACAGCACAAAGCTACTCGCCCTGGCTGGCAATATACCGCGTAATGGTCGCTTAGAAGATCCGGATTCAACCGCCACAGCACAGGCAAAACTATGCGGCTCAAAGCTAACCGTCGATATCAAACTTGATAGCGGTGGGCGCGTGAGCGACTACGCCCATGAAGTGAAAGCCTGCGCGCTGGGCCAAGCAGCTGCCTCGGCTGTGGCGGCTCAGATTGTTGGTGCCTCGCGTGATGAAATTGAGCAGGCGCACGCTCAAATGACCCGGATGCTCAAGGAAGGCGCCGGGGCGCCCAAAGGCCGGTTCGCCGATCTGCAGTATCTTGAACCCGTTAAGGACTATCCGGCGAGACACGCCTCGACCATGCTGGTTTTAAACGCCTTGTTGGAAGCTTATGCCAAGCTGGATATCGAGCCGTTGCCGCGCGGTGATTGACCATGTGCTCTAATCGAAGAACGCGGAATTGGGAAGGCCGATGGCCCAAAACCCCCGGGCGTCTCTTGGGAACATCGCTGATACGCCTTTATCAGCTGACACTCTCAGGATTTATCGGAAATAATTGCAGGCACATCCCCACATGCTCCGAATATGGCTATGAAGCCATTGCACGCCACGGCCTCATAAAAGGTAGTTGGTTAACGCTGTGGCGTGTGTTGCGCTGCGGGCCGGGTGGCACATCGGGCATCGACAATGTTCCTGAAAAATACTGATGCGAAATTCCGCTCTTGCAATGGCGAAAGGTTGGTTTAACTCCGACTAGGTTCACCTCGTCCGAAAGTCCGAGCATGGAAGTTGACGCCCGCGAAAACAAGGCAAAGTCTGAGCCGGTCGGCAATGCATTTCTCGTTTATGACGACAATGGCGCTGTTCGGGCGGATTTTTTGGACCGCGTTTTTGCCTGCATTACAGAAGGCGACGCACAAAGCCTGGCTGATACTGTGCTTCGGCTTCATGAATCGGAACTGGGCGATCTAATTGAAGCTCTTGAACCGGGCGAGCGCCAGGAACTTGTCGCACTGCTGGGCGATAAATTTGATTTCTCGGCCCTAACTGAAATCGAAGATGCGATTCGAAATGACATCGTGTCGGCGCTGCCCAATGAGCAAATTGCACTCGCGGTCCGTGAGCTGGACAGCGATGACGCCGTCTACATTCTGGAAGACTTGGACGAAGATGATCAGGCCGAGATCCTGGCCAAGGTGCCCTTTACCGAGCGGATCCGCCTTCGTCGCTCGCTAGACTATCCAGATGAAAGTGCGGGCCGGCGGATGCAGGCCGATTTCGTGGCAGTGCCGCCCTATTGGACGGTGGGTCAAACCATTGATTACCTGCGCGATAATGACGATCTGCCGCAATCATTTACCCAGATTTTTGTCATCGACCCTACATTCAGATTGGTTGGCGCTGTGGATTTGGACAAAATTTTGCGGACCGGGCGCCCGGAACGAATTGAAGACATCCAACGCGAAACACGTCACGCCATTCCAGCCGAGATGGACCAGGAAAAGGCGGCACAACTATTTGAGCGGTACGACCTTTTGTCGGCTGCTGTCGTGGATGAAAATGAGCGTCTCGTTGGGGTCTTGACCATCGACGATGTTGTTGATGTCATACAGGAAGAGGCCGAGGAAGACCTAAAAAAGTTGGCTGGCGTCGGTACCGAGGAACTCTCCGACAGTGTCATCTCCACCGCCAAATCCCGGTTTGTCTGGCTTTTGGTCAACTTGGCAACCGCAATCTTGGCATCTGCGGTTATCGGCCTTTTTGATGCGACGATCGACCAAATGGTTGCATTGGCTATCTTGATGCCGATCGTTGCCTCGATGGGCGGAAACGCGGGGACACAAACGATGACCGTCGCTGTGCGCGCGCTGGCAACAAAAGACCTGGACATCTATAATTCAAGCAGGATCATTCGCCGTGAGGTCCTGGTCGGCTTTGCAAATGGTGTGCTATTTGCTGTCTTAATCGGTGTTGTGGCGATCATTTGGTTCGGCTCATTTGGGCTGGGAATCGTCATCGCAGTCGCGATGGTGATCAATATGGTCTGCGCCGCATTGGCCGGCATTGTGATTCCTCTTGTGCTGGACAGGCTTGGTGCGGATCCAGCGACAGCATCGAGCGTTTTTGTGACTACAGTCACTGATGTTGTTGGTTTCTTTGCGTTTTTAGGGTTTGCCGGGCTTTGGTTCGGTATATGACGACCAAAGTCGCATCCTAAAAAATTGACTTTTACGTAAGAGTTTTTCTAAGAGGGTATGGGGGCGAAGAATGCGGCTGGTATCCTATGAAGGACTTTTACACGATAACCGAACTAACGCGTGAGTTTGACATCTCGACGCGTACGCTCCGGTTTTATGAAGATGAAGGGCTTATCAAGCCCGTCAGGCGCGGACGAACACGTTTGTTCAGACCGTCTGATCGGGTCCTGATCAAGCAGATTATGCGTGGCAAGCGGTTGGGCTTTTCGATCGCCGAAATCCGCGACATCATTGACATGTATAAATCGCCACCTGGCGAGTCCGGCCAACTCAATCGCATCATCGAAGGTATTGAAAGCAAAAGGGCGGAACTGCGCCAAAAGCGCAAGGACATCGAAGATACGCTCAGTGAGTTGGACCAGGTGGAAGATGCCTGCATGAACCGGCTGGCTGAACTGCGTGTAACGTCATAATCGTTCGTATCAATTGAGCCGCTATAGCCAGCGTCGCACGCGATTCTTGTAGCTGGTATAGGCTTCTCCAAACTGTGCCTTTAGATGCGCTTCTTCGCGCTTGATTGCCAACTCCTGCGTGGCGAGTCCGGCCAGCGGCGCTAAAATCAACAGCCAAGCATTGCTCCATCGAAACGCAAAGCCAATGATCAAAAGGACATTGGCGACATAAATCGGGTTACGGCTGAACCGAAAGATACCCGTCGAAACAAGGTGATCGCTCTTTTGGTTTGGCATTATCGTCGTTTTGCCACGCCAAAGCGTATACATGGCTGCCACGTCGATGAGCAAAGCCAGCACAATGATGCCGCCGCCAAATGTTTGCGACCAAAGTGGGAACGCAACGCCGGTCGGTAACATCCACCCCAGAAAGTAACCCGCCACCAACACCAATACCAAAATTATGGGTGGCCAGGGTAAATGATTGGGTCTGTCGGCATAGGGTTTGTGATCGGTCATCGCTGGTCATCTCCAAACTCTTGTATCGCTTCGGCGATATCGGCCGTGCATTGCCGTGTTGTCTCAACAATGGCTGGCGTGTTGACACTCAAACGTCCAGCGAGCAAATCCGCCTTCAAGCCTTGTTGTTGAAGGCGCACATCGACACACGCACAATAGGAAATGCAAAAGTCGGCACCGGAGGTCTGCAAACAGGTGCTCTCGCAAGCATCCAGAAAAGGGTCCGGCGGTAGCGGAAATTCATCTGCTGATTGTGGCGGCACAACAAGGGTCGCCAAATAGACCAGCGCGATCAGGATGGGTTGGTGAACCATATAAACCAGCAAGGAACGCCGCCCCATCCATATCAGCAAGCTTTGCAACGGCTGACTAGCTGCGGTTTGGCCAGGTCGAGTAGACTTCAAAAAGAGCGGGGATTTGGCAAACGCCATACCCAGCAGAACACAACCGAACCACGGCACAATCGGCACATAATCATTTGATGGGCGAACCACGGTATTGAGGCCCGTCCACAATAACCACGCTGAGTCGAAAATCGGGCTGGAAAAGAAAAAGTCGGCAAGAAACAGAAGGCAGGCCAACACGATCAGCAGCGGCCAGCGCAGGGTTACAAACGCCAGGCCGAGCAGGCTGGCCAGCGCGATATGATGCAAAATGCCGAAATAAACAAAGGTTTCACGATCAGCGAACCATGTTGCGACACTGATGATGCTGGCACAGGCGGTGACCAAGAGTAGACGGCGCCAAAAGGAAGGCCAGCGAATGCTTTTGCTATGGGCAAGGACAAGGCTGACACCAACAAGAAAAAGAAAGGAAGATGCAATGGCGCGCGCAAACCACCGCATCGGGCCGGTCGTCGCGACACTTTGATCTAGATACCCGAAGAAAGTCAGATCCCAAGTCAGGTGATAAATGGCCATGGCCACAAGAGCCAGGCCACGGGCCATGTCGATGGCGACAATGCGGCGTTGCTTTTCCGACTGTGCGATCATGCTTTTTTACCACCAAGTCTGGCCACAAAGAGCCCGCCGATCACCAGCGCGAGCGCTAACCCGGTTTGCGGGCTTGGACGCTCAGCCAACACAATGGCGCCCAGCAAGACGCCGAAGACCGGTATCAAATTCACCGATAGTGAGAAAGTGGAATAGCCAACCGTATTGATCAGATGGAACCGCATGACATAGGCAATGCCGGTGGGAACGATACCCAGATAGAGAAGGGCGCTGGCGGCTTGCGGTCCCGGCATCGCAGGCACGCTATCGAAAAAGAGGGCAACCGGAAGAAGCACCGCGCTGCCTAATACTAGCGCCAAAAAGGCGAGACGCACTGATCCGATCGGTATCTTTCGGATGAGCGTACCTGCGCTCACATAGCACAATGCACCGGCCAATGCGGCAAACTGCGCCAACGTATGCCGCCCACCCAACTGGGAAAGCGCATCACCACCAACGAGTATCACGACGCCGCAAAACCCCAATAGCACCGCCATCAATTTCCATCGGTTGATGCGATCATCCAATGTGAAAAAATGACCCGATAAGAGGGCAAGGATTGGCCCGACACCCATGAGCAGCGATGCAACACCTGCGTCAATGGTCAATTCGGCCCATGCGATGAGAAAGAACGGGATGACCACATTGAGGAGCGACATGGAAATAACCAGCAGCCAGACGGTGGCGGTTTTAGGCAGTTCAATCCCGGCGTGAAGGGCAAACGGCAAAACCGCCAGGCAACCTATCGCCACTCGTATCGCCGCCAGCCACAAGGGGCCAACGGCTGGAACGGCCACTTTGATCGCAACAAATGCAGAAGCCCAAATCAGGGAAATCAGGAGCAGCAGACCAATGTCAGCGGCGCTGGCCTGTCTGATTGTCGTTACGGTCGAATTGCGCGCCATCATGCCACTCATTTGCAATGTTCTCGCAGAAACACGTTTGATGCGGTCTCGGCAAGTTCAAAGACGACAAGCTTAAATTGTTAATAACTAAATAGCCCAGCCAAAAGCCAAGGCTCTGATAATCCAAATGATTTTTCTGCCAGCCCATTTGCTGGTTAACTTTTGAGCACGTTTTCGGGACTTTTCCCGTTGCGTTGGCGCTCTCTCAAAGCTAATGACCCGCCGCAAGTTGGGTGGCATATTTAATGTACGATAATACTACGAAGCCGACATGGGGCGTAACGTTCTGGGCGCTTGCCGGGTTTGCATTGGTCATCGCCATTGTTTTCCTCGTGGGTAGCGACCATAGCGAGATTGCCTCTCAGGTGACTGCGACCGCGTCCTGACCCGAAAGTGTCTTGACCGGCGAGTTTCCTGACAGGGAAATGTCGGCTTTGGACCAGCCGAAGTCGCCGGCCTAGCGTCCAACTGTCAATCAACTGTTGCATCAAGTAAATCCACGGATGCAACCTTCATGTTTTCGTCAGTTTTTGAGCTTTTCAAACTTGGTATAGGCCCATCCTCGTCCCACACGATGTGGCCCATGGTGGCAGCCGGCCTTTTCCTGAACGAGTTGAAATCGCCAGATTGGCCGCGACCGGCAGGTGTTGAGCCGATCCGGTTGCGCGCGCATCTTTATGGTTCTCTGGCCTTGACCGGGGTTGGCCATGCAACTGACCGGGCCGTGGCACTGGGGTTGGACGGCGCTGATCCAGCGCGCATTGATCCAGATGAGATGGACAGCCGCCTGCGTGAAATTCGTCGCACAGACCGAGTATCGCCGGCAGGGCACGAGGGCTATGCCTTTGCGTTTTACCAAGACATCGTCTTCCACAAAAGCGAGGTCTTGCCCCTTCACCCAAATGGAATAGCGCTGGAGGCATTGGATGCCCATGATCGGGTTATGCTCCGGCGTGTTTATTATTCAATTGGTGGCGGCACGGTACGGCGTGAAGAAGAACTGATCGCGCGGTCACCGCTACCCAATCCCACCCGGAAATCAGACGTGCCATACCCTTTTGAGAATGCAAGCCAGATGCTTGCCATGGCTCGCGCATCTGATCTCTCCATCGCTCAAATGAAGCGAATGAATGAGGAGAAGTTCCGGTCCCGGTCACAAGTGAACGGAGCTTTGGATGAAATCTGGGAAGCGATGGATAGCTCCATAGAGCGGGGCCTGATGGCTGATGGGGTCCTGCCAGGTGGTCTGAACGTTCAAAGGCGCGCTGGTGCGCTTTCAAATCAATTGGGTGCTGAACGGGGATTGAACACACCCAACCCGGTGGAAGCCAATGAATGGCTTGCGGTGTATGCCATGGCGGTTAATGAGGAAAATGCTGCCGGTAGCCGGGTGGTGGCCGCACCCACCAATGGTGCCGCGGGTGTGGTTCCCGCTGTTTTGAAATATGCAAATGTTTTCCTGGGCAAGGCGGATAGGGAGGACATTCGGCAGTTTCTCCTGACGGCGGCCGCGATCGGCGGGATAATCAAGAGCAACGCCTCCATATCCGGAGCTGAGGTGGGTTGCCAAGGCGAAGTAGGCAGTGCGGCGGCGATGGCGGCGGCGGGCCTTGCCGCTCTCATGGGGGGCACGCCGGAACAAATTGAAAATGCCGCCGAAATTGCGCTTGAACATCATCTTGGCATGACATGTGACCCGGTCGCAGGTCTCGTTCAGGTCCCCTGCATCGAGCGAAATGGTGTGGGTGCCGTCAAAGCCGTTTTGGCCGCCACACTCGCTGTACGAGAAAGTGGTGCGCATGTTGTTTCACTGGATGCGTGCATCAAAACCATGCGGCAAACCGGAGCGGACATGAGCGCCAAATACAAGGAAACGAGCCTTGGCGGATTGGCTGTGAACGTAACTGATTGTTAACACGGCCAAGGTCTGTGAAGCACGCGGCCTGTGAATAGATAACCCCGCCACTTGACCTTTCACATCCTGCCACGCCAACCATGGGCGTATGATGCATCTCATTAAATTGTGTGTGGGCGCAGACAGCGTCGACGATTTGCGCGCTTGGATCGATTTTCGCGTCGCCCAGCGCCGGGCGAACGGCCTGCCCGGAGAACAATTCCACACAACCCGCATGTTTCCAAAAAAAGCTGCAGATATTATCGGACAGGGCTCACTTTATTGGGTTATCAAGGGCCGTGTTCAGTGTCGCCAGCCTGTCGTCGATATCCGTCCCTTTGTCGACGATGAAGGCATTAAACGATGCAACATCGTGCTGGAGCCGATCACGGTTCTCACAAAACACGTCCCAAAGCGTCCTTTTCAGGGCTGGCGTTATCTCAAACCCAACGAAGCGCCCAAGGATTTGTCTGATGTTTCTTCCGGTGCAGACGAAATGCCCGCTGAGATGTGCGCCGAGCTTTCCGAACTCGGGCTACTGTAACGTTTTATTTGCCAAAAATTGAAACCAATCAGTGGTCTTGAAACCAATCAACCGTTTCAAGCTGCAACCGCTTACGCTATAGTCTCGTCAGGGTGAGGTGAGGCGCGGAATTGATGGTCCGTTTTCAGGGATTGCCGGGTGTCGGCGTACGCGCGAGGAAGAATGACGCGTGTCATTTTGTTGTGTTTGGCAACGAGAAAGGTGGATCCGGAAAATCCACGATGAGCATGCATGTTGCCATTGGCTTGATGCATCTTGGGTTTCGTGTTGCCACTGTTGATCTCGACGTTCGCCAAGGCACGATCACATCTTACCAGTTGGCCCGCCGAAAGTGGCAATCAGGCTTGGAAAAAGCGCTGCGCTCTCCCACTCATTACCATTTGCCGCAGGCCCATGAGTGGCATGATGATCCGGAAAATCTGACCACAGCGTGCCAATTGGCGGCCTTTGAAGCGGTTTGCGACGAGTTGGAACCGCGCTATGATTTTGTGGTGATCGACACCCCGGGCTCTTACACGTCGCTGTCCAAACACGCTCATCAATATGCCGATACGCTTATCACGCCGATCAATGACAGTTTCATTGATTTTGATGTGCTGGCGAAAATTGACCCGGATTCATTCCAAATAGTGGAGCCAACCCACTATGCGCTGACCGTGCGCGAAGCAAGGCGCGCGCGGCGTGCGAACGGCGAAGGGCTTCTGGATTGGGTTGTGGTACGCAATCGCCTTTCAGCGATCACATCGCGCAATGAAAAGCGTGTCTACAATTGTTTACGGGAACTTGGCATGATGCTTGGCTACCGGCTTGCCGACGGCGTTGGCGAGCGGGTGGTCTTTCGGGAATTTTTTCACAAGGGTCTGACGGCGCTAGACACGCGACCAACAAACCAGGCCGGCAACGTATCCTTGTCTCATCAGGCAGCGCGCACCGAGGTACGAAGGCTCATAGAAATGTTGGGGCTTCCCATCAATGAACGTGGGCGACGACGCCAGGAAACACGCCGACGCTGGCTGGGAAATGCAAAGCCGAAGATACAACTTCCGCCGGTTTTTGCTGATTGATCGTCGCAAGTGCTTGCGATTGGTGTCCAAGCGCCCAATCTTACTGGCATGTCAGACAAAAAACCATTGATCCAAAAAACGCAGAAGTCGCAGCGCGTCGACGTGTCAACATCACCATCCGGTGATATCTCGGCGTTTTTGGCAGCCGCTGAACGTATTAAACCATCGGCAGATGGCAAGGGTAGGGTCGTTTTGGCATTGGACGCCACCATGAGCCGCCAGCCTACATGGGATTTGGCCGTCGAAATCCAGGGGCAGATGTTTGAAGCTGTATCCACAGCAACACCGTTACAAATGCAGCTGGTATTCTTTCGTGGTTATGGCGAATGCCGGGCTTCCGACTGGGCCAGAGACGGCAAAACGCTCGCTAACCGCATGAGCCAAATCAACTGTCAGGCAGGCCGAACGCAAATCGGCAAAGTTCTTTCCCATGCGCGAAAAACGCACAAGCAGACACCCATCAGTGCTGTGGTCTATATCGGTGATGCAATGGAGGAAAACCCCGACGCTCTCGGGCATCGTGCTGGGGAACTCGGCATGTTGGGTGTTCCGGTATTTTTGTTTCAGGAAGGTCACGACCGCATGACCGAGACCACATTTAAGGAAATCGCCCGTTTAACACACGGTGGTTGGTTTCGGTTTGATTTGAAATCGCCCGAGGTTTTGAAAGACTTGCTGTCTTCGATCGCGGTTTATGCGACTGGCGGACTGCGCGCATTGACCGCAAGAGGGCACAAGAGTGATCGTGTATTGATTGAGCACCTTAAAGGTGGCGGACGCTAAGCGGGGCGATAAATGAACTGGTTAATTTCTCTTGTCGCGATAGCTGGCTTCGTTGGGCTCGGAATTTGGTATTTTGTGGCGACGCCCGCGGAAAAAATCGCCGGACAGCTAAGATTTGCATTACCGGCATTAGTGGCACTGGTGGGTGCTGTATTCATCATCACGGGCAGGATCGCTTTTGGTGCACCGCTACTCATCTTCGCCTACACACTATACTCGCGCTTAAGGGGTGTCATCAGAGCCCCGGGAGGTGGTGGTCGACGATCAACAGTCCGCTCTGCCTTGCTGGAAATGGAATTGGATCACGCAACTGGGGAGATGAACGGGCTCATCTTGCAGGGCGAGTATGAGGGCAAGGAATTGAACAGTCTGAGCGACAGCGAAGTGATGGCTTTTGCGACCGAAGCATCCGGCGACCTTGAAAGCCTCCAATTGCTAGAGGCGTACCTTGATCGCCGTATGCCCACATGGCGCGACGACGTGCAGACGCACACCGGAACGAGGCATGCCACTTCGGCTGAGCCGGGCGCCATGACTGAGCAGGAGGCCTACGAGATCCTTGGGCTTGAGCCGTCGGCGGGGACCGCTGATATCCGCAAGGCGCATCGCCGTTTGATGCAAAGTGTTCATCCCGACGTTGGTGGGAGCGCTTTTCTCGCTCAACGGATTAACGAGGCGAAGGACTTTCTTTTGACGTTGCATAAAAATCGTTCCTGATCCGCAATTACAAAATTTTTCAGGTAGAAAGCATCGGGACAAATATGGTGTCCCGAACCCCCTCAACTCTCAAACGCCAAGCAGGCGTAATTGTGTTTCTTGAGCTGTTCGCAGGCTCCCCAAGCATCTGACTTTGAGTTAAAGCCTGCAAAGCGAGCGCGATGGTAGCGCACGCCGTTCTTGTCAAACTGCTCGATAAAGGCCTGTCTGACCCCCAAAATTGACGGCGCCGTAGACTGCGCATTATTGAGGTAAGCCATTGCTTCTCCACGGGTTTCAAGAGAAGCAATCTGAATGACCCAGCCGGTTCGGGGATTGGTCGTGGCAGTTGTAATTGCATCGACTGCGACTGACGGTCTTTTGGGGGTCGGCGCATAGGCCGAAGCGATGGTCAAATCGTCCGTACGCATCTGCGGACGCAGGTTCTTGTACGGATCAGGCAGCCGGGAAGGGGACAATGTGGCCAAGTTTGCCACACTCTTAAAGCTTGTTGAGCCGTTTTTGGCGATCAAATTACCAGCGCCACGCTTGGAGGCGCGGGGCAGATATTCGCGGATCAACTTTTCCATCTGCGCATTACGGGACGCACCCGTACGACCACCCAGCACCACCGCCACAATAGACCGGCCATCAGCCTGTACCGACGAGACAAGGTTGAAACCCGACGCGCGTGTATAGCCTGTCTTGATGCCGTCAACACCCTTAATACGCCCCAAGAGGCGGTTGTGGTTCCGGTAAGTGGACTTGCCATACGTAAATGACCGAGTGGAGAAATATTTATATTGAGCTGGATAGTGTTCACGCAGGGCCAGCCCCAGCCTTGCCATGTCGCGCGCTGTTGTGACCTGCTGGCTGTTGGGCAGGCCGGATGCGTTTTTGAAGACCGTCGACTTCATCCCCAATTGGCGCGCTTTTGCCGTCATCATGCGGGCAAAGCCGCTTTCAGTGCCACCTAGATGCTCCGCAACAGCGGCGGCAACATCATTGGCGGATTTTGTGACGAGCGCGTAGATAGCATGTTCAGCGGTTAATGAACCACCCGCGCGAATGCCGAGCTTTGACGGCACCATCGAAGCTGCATGGGGTGAGATCTGGATGCGTGTGCTACGCGAGAGCTTGCCTTGCTCCATAGCCTCCAACATCATGTAGACCGTCATCATCTTGGTCAACGAGGCGGGAAAACGCTTGTTATCACCACGATAATTGTAAAGGGTCTTGCCGGTCTTTGCGTCAATCACAATACCAGCATACTTGCTATTGGCATGCGCTGGCGAAACCGAAGCAACGCCGATGAAAATTGACATGAAGAGAAAAAACGTGAGGCGACAGACGCCGACGCCAGATAAGGCGGGAAAGGTAGGGAAGGACACTTTTATACTCGCACTCAAACACAACACGTGGTCGCCCACGCCGTGCAGATTATGCCCTCACCCTTACTAATCAGTTTATGGTTATCAGAACATTGGCGTCCTTAAGGCAATTTACCGAAAATTATTCGCATATTGTGCAGCGCAAAAAAACTAGTTGCATTTTTGTGCAGTGCACACTATATGGGGAATACGCCTGCCGCGCAGGCAAAAATATGATCCCGGCAACTTGAGAGATACCGCCATGATGAAAGCATTTGAAGACATGAGCAAGTCCAACAAAGAAATGATGGACAATGCCCTGAAATCCTACGCAGCTGTTACGAAATCCATGCAGGAGATCGCAGCTGAGTCTACAGACTACGCCAAAAACGCTTATGAGACCGGCGCTGCTGCTTTCGAAAAGCTCGCTGCTTCCAAGTCCATGGAAAAAGCTATGGAAGTGCAGACGGATTACGCAAAATCTGCGTATGAAACAGCTGTTGCTCAAGCCACAAAAATGGGCGAGCTCTACACAGACCTCGCCAAAGAAGCTTACAAGCCGTTCGAAGCAATCGTTCCGACTACAACAAAGTAAGCTTATCACAAAACTTGTGGTCATTTTACGACCCGCCTGCGGTTTTCGCTGGCGGGTTTTTCGTATTTAATCCCCACGAGAACATTTCCGTGTGGGTTCATTCCGCGTCGGGCCTTACAATTGCCGAATGCCGACTTAAGTAAGCTGCAAATGCAATGAAACTGAAATGCGATTAACGACAAACTTGAAAAAAAATGATGCGTTTATGAGCAGCAATTTCGGTCCGGTCACAGGCCCGGTTTCCAGTGGTAACGAGAACGAGAGTGGCGATGGCGAAAACGAAATCGGCATCGCGACCAAGGTCAAACCGAAGGTTAAAAAACCAAGCCTTTACAGGGTTTTGCTGCTAAATGACGACTACACCCCCATGGAGTTCGTCGTTCATGTTTTGGAGCGTTTTTTCCAGAAGAACCGCGATCAGGCGACCCAGATCATGTTGCATGTTCACAATCACGGGGTCGGTGAGTGTGGTGTTTTTACCTATGAAGTTGCTGAAACAAAAGTCACACAGGTCATGGACTTTGCAAGGCAAAACCAGCACCCTTTGCAGTGCGTGATGGAGAAGAAGTAATGCCCGCTTTCACCCAGTCGCTCGAAAAAGCGCTTCACCAGGCCCTGACCCTGGCTAATGAGCGTGAGCATGAATACGCCACCCTTGAACACTTACTGCTCGCCTTGCTTGATGATCCTGACGCATCGGCCGTCATGCACGCATGTAACGTGGACTTGGAAGCGCTCAAAAAAACGGTCTCAGACTATGTTGAGAACGAATTGGCCAATCTCGCCACCGGTTACGATGAAGACGCAAAGCCAACAGCCGGTTTCCAGCGTGTGATCCAACGCGCAGTGATTCACGTCCAATCGTCTGGGCGTGATGAGGTGACGGGAGCCAATGTTCTTGTTGCCATTTTTGCCGAGCGTGAAAGTCATGCCGCGTACTTCCTGCAAGAGCAGAACATGACGCGCTATGATGCGGTCAACTATATCGCACATGGTATCTCCAAACGTCCCGGTGCCGGTGTGACGCGCACGCCGTCTGGAGCGCCAGATGAAGGCGACAACCAAGGAACCGACGCTGACGACCAAGGCAGCAAAAAAGGCGAAAGCGCGCTTTCGGCCTATTGCGTTGATCTGAATACAAAAGCCGAAAACGGAAAAATTGACCCGCTTATCGGGCGCACCGATGAGGTGAACCGTACAATCCAGGTCCTTTGTCGCCGGTCAAAAAACAATCCCCTTTACGTCGGCGATCCGGGCGTGGGCAAAACAGCGATTGCCGAAGGTCTGGCAAAGAGAATCGTCGAGAACGACGTCCCGGAAGTCCTTTCCAATTCGACGATTTTTGCGCTCGACATGGGCGCTTTAATCGCTGGCACCCGCTACCGCGGCGATTTTGAAGAGCGTTTGAAGCAGGTCGTCAAAGAGTTGGAAGAAACAGAAGGCGCTGTGCTGTTTATTGACGAGATTCACACGGTAATTGGTGCCGGCGCTACGTCGGGCGGTGCCATGGATGCGTCGAACCTGCTAAAACCGGCTTTGTCGAACGGGTCGATCCGCTGCATTGGTTCTACTACCTACAAAGAGTTCCGCCAGTTCTTTGAAAAAGATCGGGCGCTGGTACGCCGCTTCCAGAAAATCGACATCAACGAGCCGTCGCTTGATGATGCGGTAGAAATCATGAAGGGGCTCAAGCCTTACTTTGAAGACTTCCACAAGGTGAAATATTCCGACGATGCCATCAAGTCGGCGGTCGAATTGTCGTCGCGTTACATCAATGACCGCAAACTGCCGGACAAGGCAATCGACGTGGTCGATGAGACGGGCGCTCGGCAAATGCTTGTGCCAGCTGAAAAGCGCAAGAAGACCATTAATGTCACTGACATTGAGGAAACCATTGCGACGATGGCGCGCATACCGCCGAAAACTGTCTCTAAAGACGATGAGATGGTTCTCGCGAACCTTGAAAAAGAGCTCAAACGGGTAGTCTACGGACAGGATCTGGCAATTGAAGCCTTGTCATCTTCCATCAAGCTGGCGCGTGCCGGCTTGCGTGAACCTGATAAGCCAATCGGGGCTTACCTGTTCTCCGGACCAACCGGTGTCGGTAAAACCGAGGTGGCCAAACAATTGGCGGCTTCCATGGGCGTGGAGATGCTGCGCTTCGACATGTCTGAATATATGGAGCGCCACACGGTTTCCCGGCTGATCGGTGCACCACCCGGCTATGTCGGTTTTGACCAGGGAGGCCTGTTGACGGACGGTGTCGACCAGCACCCGCATTGTGTTCTGCTGCTCGACGAGATCGAGAAAGCCCATCCGGATCTTTACAACATCCTGTTGCAGGTCATGGATCACGGCAAACTGACCGATCACAATGGCAAGCAGATCGATTTCCGCAACGTCGTCCTGATCATGACCACCAATGCCGGCGCCTCGGATGCGCAGAAAAACGCTATTGGATTTGGCAGCCAGAAACGCGAAGGCGATGACATGGAAGCGATCAATCGCTTGTTTACGCCTGAATTCCGCAACCGGCTTGATGCGATCATTCCATTCGGACCGCTGCCTGTTCCGGTTATTCACAAGGTCGTTCAGAAATTTGTAATGCAGCTTGAAACACAACTGACCGAGCGCGGTGTAACGTTTGATTTGAAGGATGACGCCATCGAGTGGCTGGCGGACAAGGGCTATGATGAGCGTATGGGCGCGCGGCCGCTGGCGCGGGTCATCCAGGAGCACATCAAGAAGCCACTCGCCGATGAAGTCCTGTTCGGAAAGCTCAAAAATGGTGGCACCGTGAAAGTGACGGTGGAAACCGATGAGCTTGGCGACAAAAAACTCAAGCTGGACGCCATGGCTGATGAAGTGCCGGTCAAGCCGCGAAAGCAGGCACCGCGCAAAACAGCGGCCAAACCAAAGGCGAAAGCTGCAGCGACAAAGACCGCTGCAAAGGCCAAGAAGGCGCCCCCGAAAACCGACGATGGCGATGATAAAAAGCCCGGTCGGTCCACGGTTCCACGCGTTCCACGCAAATAGGCAATTCGACCACGATCTGAAGCGCCCGGCGGATGTCCGCCGGGCGTTTTTGCTTGGCGCTCCCAGTCCTCGTCAAAGAGGTTCAGGTGTGCTAGCGCGCCAACATGACGAACAACCCTGATACGTCAGATGCACCACCTGGCAACCTGCATTGGTTCTTTGCTGGGCAGCGCTTGTTGATGACAATTCCGGCCATTGTGCTGATGACGGCATTCATAGGGTTTGCCGGTTTTGCCCGGGAGGTGGGATTGCCCGCTTGGCAAACGGTTTTGATCACCCTCATCGTGTGGGCATTGCCTTCGAAATTTCTATTGGTGGCCGCCATTCAGTCCGGTTTTGGATTGGTTGCCACGTTTTTAACCGTCACACTCTCGGCCGCCCGGTTGATGCCCATGGTTGGGTCGCTTGTCCCGGAATTGCGAGGGCCGAAGACAAGAACCATCACTCTCCTGTTTCTATCTCATTTCGTGGCCATCACCGCGTGGGTGGTTTCCATGGAACGTTTGCGTGATGTGCCGCGCGAGCATCGCACGGTATTTTTCGCCGGTTTTGCGATCAGCCTGACGATAGCCTGCGCTTTGATTGTTGCGCTCGTTTATGTTTTGGCGCCGAGCTTGCCCGACATCGTCTTGGCGACCCTCTTCTTCCTTACGCCGACATATTTCCTTTGTTCACTTTGGGGTTCGGCACGCGAGCGGGCAGGGCATATCGCCATGGCGTCCGGATTGGTTCTCGCGCCTATGATCTATCTCATCTTGCCCGGCTACAACATTTTGTTGACCGGCATCATCGCTGGTGGTCTCGCTTTCACATACCATCTCGTTCACAAACGGTGGGCGTCATGACATTTGATGCCTTTGATAGCGTCGCTTGGCAGCTGGCTTTCATTCTTGTTGGCGGATGGTTGGCGACGGATATCTGGCGTTGGTCCGGTGTGTTGCTGGGTAACCGCTTGAAAGATGAAAGCGATATGCTCGTTTTGGTGCGTTGCATCGCCACTGGTCTTGTGGCGGCGGTTATTGCGCAGCTTATCGTGTTTCCGTCGGGCGCGTTGGGCCGCGAAACTGAGGCCAGCCTGCGTATTGCCGCTGCCCTGATCGGGTTTATGGCATATCTCGCTGTCGGCAAGAAAGTTGCAGTGGGTGTTGGCGTCAGTCTGCTGGGGCTGGCGGCAGGCATGTATTTTGATGTTTAACGTGCAGCAAGCGCCATTTTGAGTTTCTCGCAATTGCTGGCAAGCACATCCTGCTCTTCCATCTGACCTGTGTGGGCTTTGAGCGGAACACCGTCATGGCGTGCAATGACGTGAAAGTGCAGGTGAAAAACCGATTGCCCGCCCGCCGCTTCATTGAATTGCTGGATGGTGATTCCGTCTGCATTGAATGCCGCTTTTGATGCGCGTGCAATGTTTTGGGTTGTGGCGATCACAGCCCCCAATGTCATCGGGTCAGCGTCAAAAATATTGCGCGATGGGGCCTTGGGGATCACCAGCGCATGGCCGTCCGCTTGTGGCATCACATCCATGATGACCAGCACATCATCATCTTCATAAACCTTATGGGAGGGAATCTCGTTGCGAAGGATTTTCGCAAAAATGTTCTCGTTATCGTAAGGTGTCATCGCATCAGCTTTCAGCAGGATTAGATGGATCCTTCTTCTTGAACGGCGCCGCTCGCGTCAAGATTTTCCCGAACCTCTCCACGTCGCTCCGCTCATGCTCAAGATAGTCCGCAATCGCGTTTCGAAATCCTTCATGGGGGATATAGTGGGCCGAATGGGTCATCACCGGCAAATAGCCACGGGCCAACTTGTGCTCTCCTTGTGCGCCGGCCTCCACCACTTTCAACCCGCGTTCAATAGCAAAATCAATGGCTTGGTGATAGCAGACTTCGAAATGCAGGAACGGGTGGTGTTCAATACAGCCCCAATGGCGTCCAAAAATCGTGTCTGAGCCGACAAAATTGATCGCACCGGCAATATGGCGTCCATCGCGCTTGGCCATAACGAGCAAAATATCATCGGACATTCTTTCTGCAACCAGCGAAAAAAAGTCGCGCGTCAGGTAGGGGCGGCCCCACTTTCGATTGCCAGTGTCGGTGTAGAAAGTGAAAAACGTGTCGAGCACATCTTCCGTCAAATCACTGCCGGTGAGCCATTCGATATCAATATGATTGGCTTTGGCGCCTTCGCGTTCTTTCTTCAGGTTCTTGCGCTTGCGCGATGAAAGTGTCTCAAGAAAATCGGCATAGCTACCATAGCCCATATTTCGAAAATGAAATTGCTGGTCAGTCCGATGCAAAAACCCGCATTTTTTCATCGCATCCACATCCGCTTGGGTGGCAAATGTGACATGGGCGGAAGATAGCCCCATCTTGTCTGACAATTGTGCCATGGCCGAGGCGAGAGCGACACGCCCTGCCTCTGGATTCACCTGTGGTGATGTCAAAAGGCGCGGGCCCGTTGCGGGCGTAAAGGGAATGGAAGACAGGAGCTTTGGATAATATCGCCCTCCGGCGCGCTCATAGGCATCGGCCCAAGCATGGTCGAAAACATATTCCCCTTGGCTATGGGATTTCACATATCCGGTTGCCCCACCCAGCAGATTGCCCCGGTCATCTTCCAGCAAAAGATGTTGACCATACCAGCCGGTTTCGCGCACAGCACTGCTGCTTTCTTCCAGTGCCGAAAGAAATGCGTAGGAAAGAAACGGGTTATAAGCAGCGCCTTCCGCGGCCTTGTTGGCGCCGTTCAAACCGTCCCAAGCCACTTGTTCAATATCTTCAAAGCTGTCCGCGATGCGAACATGGAACACGGCATCCCCGTTGCCGTTCGCGCTGTCAGTTGCGGTTGTTGAACTCATAAAAAAACAAATACTGCAGTGCAGCGGGCATACAAGGTATCGGGCCAAAATTTGGCGCTAAGGTCGAAACCCTTCAAATGTGATCTGGTCTGCATGCGCATAGGAGTGTTCCGCGTCTTCGCGGTTGCGCACAGTCCAGGTAATGACCGGTTTGCCCATGGCGCGTACGTCCCGCACAAAAGCGTTCGGCAGTCCGTGAACATGATAGGATACAAAGTCGACACCCATGTCTAGCGCGATCCGATGCTGGTCAAGCGACAGGACACCAATCCCTTCAGCTGTCAAACCGATCGGGCAGGTTACCTTTTGTTGACGTAGGGCGCCGATCAGGTTGTGCGAAAAGGACATCACAGCAACCGGACCTGCATAGTTTGCCAAGCAAGTCGCGACATTCTTGGCCAAATCCGCATTGCGTTCGCCATTATCCTTCAGTTCCACAACAATGGGAACTTTTCCGTCGATGAGCGCAAAGATCCGTTCAAGCGTCTCAGCGGTGTCGGGTCCAACGCCGACTTCGGTTTGGCCGAGGGTTTGGCTCGATTGCAAACGCACCGGACCGGTGCGCGCAGTCAGCCTGTCAAGCGTATCATCATGAAAGACGATAGCATGTCCGTCCGACGAAATTTGCACGTCTAGTTCGATGCCATATCCGCCGTCAATAGCCGCTTGGAAAGCGCTGCGCGTATTCTCAAAAACCGTTTTGTTGCCATCGTGAAGTCCACGATGAGCAATTGGTTTCTTAATCAGGGTTGCAAGCGCAGGGATCATTATTGGCAGGCGATGATGGCTTCAATCTCGACCGGAGCTTGCATGGGCAACGATGGAACACCAACAGCCGACCGCGCATGGCGACCGGCGTCGCCCAGTACGTCAACCAAAAAATCCGAGGCACCATTGGCCACTAGATGCTGTTCTGAAAAATCAGGGGTACTGGCAACAAACACCGTGATCTTCACGATCTGCCTGATCAGATCAAGATCACCCAGCGCAGCCTTCGCCAGCACCAACACATTGATCACGCACTGTTTCGCGGCGTCCTGTCCGGTGGCCAGATCAACATCTGCACCCAAAATCCCTTTTGACGAAAGCAAGCCATTCCGAAGCGGCAATTGCCCGGATGTAAGCAAAAGGTCACCGTGGCGCTTGAAGGGAACATAGTTGGCCAAAGGTGCCGTGGCCTCAGGCAAAACGATGCCCATCTCAGAAAGACGCTGTTCAACGGAACCAGTCATGGAAAGCAACCCCTGCGAAAATCACGTCTGAGTAGGAAATGTTTACGAAGCTTGCAGATTACGCCTCGCTTCTGCCACGTCCACGCGTATAGTAGTTAGCCGATATGACCATTAAATGTAATATGTCCTTGAAATTGTTTTCTTTCTGTGTGGCAGCCACCGCGGTGGCCAGCACACTTCCGGCGCAGGCCGCGCCTTTGCAACCCCACCGTGCTGTTTACAATGTCGATCTGGCCGACGCCACCGAACGCAGCGGCATTTCAACGATGCGTGGCAGAATGGTGTACGAATTCCGTGGCGCCGAATGCGAAGGATATACGACGAGTTTTCGTTTTGTGACGCAGATTGGTACGCGCGGAACGAACCGTGTAACTGACCAACAGACGACCACATTTGAAGCGGCAGACGGTAGCCTCTTCCGTTTCGTAACGAAAACATTTGTCGATGAAATTGAAGACCGCTCGATCGAAGGCACCGCGATCGTGGAAGATGGTGGGATCACAGTCGAACTTGCCGGTCCCGATGGCGGCACATTTCAGTTGGAGCCCGCTCTTTTCCCGACAGCACATATGTTGAACCTCTTGGACCGGGCGGAAGCAGGGGCCCGTTTTTTTGAGCAGCCCATGTTTGATGGTTCCGAAGAGGGTGACAGTGTGATGACCACGTCGGTGGTCGTCGGCCCGGAAAAAGAGGCGGCACCGGACGATGAGGAGGCCGCTATCAATTCGGTTTTGACAGATAACAAATACCGGAACATTTCGATCGCTTATTTCAATTCCTTTGAACAGTCGGGCGAAGGTACGCCCGAATACCGGATTGCATTCAAGATGCTAAAAAATGGCATTACGCGCGATCTCGATATGGACTATGGGGATTTTGCGCTGAAGGGTGTTTTGACAGAACTTGAACTTCTGCCCGAAAGTGACTGCTGAACCCACAGCGCTTGCATTTGGCTTCCAATAGCGTTATGCGCCCGGCTATTCCACACACGGGGAAAGGCTTTGTCCGGGAGAAATCCGGCACTGCCACCGGTTGCGGTTCGCCGCTGATGCCCCGTGGAGGTTAAACCGGAAAGGAAAAAGAAATGGCGCTGCCAGAATTCAGCATGCGTCAGCTTTTGGAAGCTGGCGTTCACTTTGGTCACCAGACCCACCGTTGGAACCCCAAGATGGCAAAGTTCATCTTTGGCGACCGCAACAACATCCACATTCTCGACCTGTCGCAAACCGTTCCTCTTTTGGAGCAGGCGCTTAAAAAAGTGTCGGACACGGTTGCCGGTGGCGGTCGCGTTTTGTTTGTCGGCACCAAACGTCAGGCATCTGAAATCGTTGCCGATGCAGCCGCAAGTTCGGCGCAATATTATGTCAATGCCCGTTGGCTCGGCGGTATGCTGACCAACTGGAAAACGATTTCCAATTCAATTGCTCGTTTGCGCAAACTTGAAGAGTTGATGGCCGGTGAAGCACAGGGCTTCACCAAGAAAGAGCGTCTCAACCTTGAGCGTGAAATGGAAAAGCTGACGCGTGCGCTCGGCGGGATCAAAGACATGGGCGGCATTCCCGATCTCATGTTTGTTATTGATACCAACAAGGAAGCCATTGCGATTCAGGAAGCTCACCGCTTGGGCATCCCGGTCGTCGCCATCGTTGATTCCAACTGTGATCCAGACGTGGTTAACTTCCCGATCCCTGGCAATGATGACGCGGCCCGCGCCATTTCGCTTTACTGCGATCTGATTGGCAAAGCCTGTATTGACGGCATCGCGCGCCAACAGGGCGCATCGGGCGTCGACGTGGGTGCCATGGAAGAAGCACCGATGGAAGAAGCGTTGCTTGAAGAAGCAGCTGCCGCCACCCCGGAAGCCGAAGCGGCCCAATAAAACAAGTAAGGTGCGTTGCTTGCCTGCGCACCTTCATTTTACCGTTACAGGGCGACCTTAAACGCCTGCAAACAAAAGAATCTCCCATTTGCGCGGCGGCGATCAAGCCGACCTGCCAAACCTAGAAAAAAGAGGCACAAGATGAGCATTTCCGCTGCACTCGTGAAGCAACTGCGCGAGGCGACCGGCGCAGGCATGATGGACTGCAAAAAGGCACTTCAGGAGACCAATGGTGATCTGGAAGCGGCCATTGACTGGCTCCGCTCCAAAGGTATTGCCAAGGCAGAGAAAAAGTCCGGACGCACGGCCGCCGAAGGTCTTGTCGGCGTCAAGGGCGAAGGAAATGAAGCGGTTGTCGTTGAAATCAACTCTGAAACAGATTTCGTTGCCCGTAACGATGCCTTCCAGGAACTCGTTGGAAATGTCGCGGCGGTCGCACTGACAACAAACGGTTCTGCAGAAGCGGTATCCGCCGCGGCCTATGCAGACAGCGGAAAATCCGTTGAAGAAGCCATCAAGGACGCGGTGGCGACAATCGGCGAAAACATGAACCTGCGTCGCTCTGAAAAACTCGCCGTCAGCGCCGGTGCGGTTGCCAGTTACGTACACAATGCCGCGGCGACCGATATGGGCAAATTGGGTGTCTTGGTAGGCATCGAGACCGAGGGTGATGCCGCCGCTGCCGCGAAGATCGGACGCCAAATTGCCATGCATGTTGCGGCCACCAACCCGATGTCAGTGGATGTCACCGACCTGAACCCGGAAGCCGTCGAGCGCGAAAAAGCGATCTTTACAGAACAAGCGCGCGAATCCGGAAAGCCTGACAACATCATCGAAAAAATGATCGAAGGGCGTTTGCGCAAATTTTACGAGGAAGTCTGCCTGGTAAAGCAATCCTTCGTGATCAACCCCGACATGTCAGTAGAGCAGGCGCTTAAAGAAGCTGAAAAAGAAATTGGCGCACCCGCTAAAATCACGACGTTTGTGCGTTTTGCCTTGGGCGAAGGGGTTGAAAAAGAAGAAGAAGATTTCGCAGCGGAAGTCGCAGCGGCCGCCAAAGGCTGATTGGTGATCTAATTGCGTGTAAAACTATCTTAGCACAAGGGCACCGCGTGACAACGCGGTGCCCTTGTTGTATCGCCTGACGGACTCAACAAAATTTGCAGATTCCCATGCCTGAAAACGTTAAATACAAGCGTGTCTTGCTCAAAGTTTCAGGCGAGGCTTTGATGGGTGCACAGGGTTTTGGCATTGACGTGGAAGTGGCTGACCGCATCGCCGCCGACATAAAAGCGGCTGTGGATTTGGGGGTTCAAGTTGCGATCGTGATCGGTGGCGGAAATATCTTCAGGGGTGTGGCCGTAGCCTCGCGTGGCGGTGACCGTGTCACGGGCGACCACATGGGGATGTTGGCAACCGTGATTAATTCGCTTGCGCTGCGCACATCCCTGGTAAAACAGGGCTTGGATGCCGTTGTTCTTTCCGCCATCGCGATGCCTCAATTGTGCGAAAGCTTTTCCCAACGAAAAGCGACGTGGAGCATAGAGCAGGGGCGTGTGGTGATTTTTGCCGGGGGAACGGGTAACCCGTACTTCACGACAGACAGTGCAGCTGCCCTTCGCGCCGCAGAGATCAACGCGGACGCCCTGATGAAAGGCACGCAAGTCGACGGCATTTACGAGGCCGACCCCAAAACACATCCTGACGCGGCGCGTTTTGACAAAATGACACACAATGATGTGTTGGCGCGCGGGTTGGAGGTGATGGATGTTGCAGCCGTCGCACTTACGCGCGAAAATAAAATCCCGATCGTTGTGTTCTCAATTCACAATGAAGGTGGTTTCGTCGATGTGCTGCAAGGGCAGGGGCGCTGCACCATCGTTTCAGATGATTAGTGGCAACTTCATGTTGTTGTCTTGAGGGTAATTGGATGAGTACAGAATTTGACATGGCAGATACCGAGCGCCGGATGGAAGGCGCCATCACTGCTTTTACCTCTGATTTGGGTGGATTGCGTACGGGCCGCGCGTCGGCAAACCTGCTGGATCCCATCACGGTTGAAGCCTACGGCGCGCCAACCCCCATCACTCAAGTTGCCAATGTGACCGTACCCGAGCCACGGATGCTTGCCGTAAACGTTTGGGACAAGAGCATGGTTGGTGCAGTTGAAAGGGCAATCCGGGATTCTTCGCTCGGTCTCAATCCCATGACAGACGGCTCTACCGTCCGCGTCCCGCTCCCCGAACTCAATGAGGAGCGTCGCAAGGAATTGGTCAAGGTCGCACACCAATATGCGGAAAATGCCCGCATTGCTGTACGCCACGTGCGCCGCGATGCGATGGACACACTGAAAAAGTTGGAAAAAGACGGTGATTTGGGCCAGGATGACAGCCGAAGTCAGGCTGATACGGTTCAAAAAACGACAGACGGTTTCATCGATCGGATCGACAGTTTGTTGACGAAAAAAGAAGAAGAAATCCTGCAAGTGTAAGCTTGCTGATCAATTTCCGGATAGCCCATTGCTCAACCCAGACCCTTTTTCATCTGTTGAACCGCCGGCCCATGTCGCCATCATTATGGATGGAAATGGACGTTGGGCGCAGGCTCGGGGTATGCCGCGAACGCTTGGCCACAAAGCTGGCGTAGAGGCGGTGCGCCGTACTGTGAAGGCGGCGCCGGACTTTGGCATCCAGCATTTGACACTATACGCTTTTTCTTCGGAAAACTGGTCTAGGCCACCGTCAGAGGTACGCGATTTGCTGGGCTTGCTGCGGCTTTACATACGCAGAGACTTGGCAGAATTGGTGGCGAACGGGGTGCGCGTGCGGGTGATTGGTGATCGTGCCAACCTGACCCCCGACATTATTTCGTTGATTGAGACCGCAGAAAACCGCACGCATGGAAACACCAAATTAAATCTCAACATCGCTTTCAACTATGGTGGTCGCGATGAAATCGCACGCGCTGTCGACAGTCTTCTACGCGAGCGGATGACCATGCCGGCAAGTGAACAGGCCAAAGCAACAACACAGTCCGACATTCACCGCCATTTGGACACTTCGGCACTGCCTGACCCTGACTTGATAATTCGCACATCCGGCGAGCAACGCTTGTCCAATTTTCTGCTTTGGCAAGCGGCATATTCGGAATTTGTCTTTTGCGATTGCCTGTGGCCCGACTTCGATGCGCAAGAACTTGGCGCTTGCTTGATGGAATATGCCCAGCGTGATCGGCGCTTTGGCGGTGTAGCGCCTTTGCCAGCCAGCGAAGCGGCACAATGAGCGACCTGCCCAAGCGCTTGGCTTCGGGCTTGGTATTGGGTATCGTTTTTGCGATATCTGCATGGCTTGGCGGCTTTGTTTTCATTGCCCTTTTGTGCGCCGCAAGTTGCGTGATCTGGTTCGAGTGGTGCGGCATTCGCATGCCACATTTGGACGACCGTCTTTTATTGGCCGGTGCGCTCACCATCATTGCTATGGCTTTGGTGTTGTGGCTTGCAAGTGGCTGGTGGTTTTGGGCTCTACTCCTAATACCTCCTGCTTTTTTCTGCATCAGCGCCATAAAACTGGGTCAAACTGCATCAATCAAAGGGTTGCTCTATGCTGCCATTTTGATGGTATCGCTGGGCCATTTGCGCGGCGTTGGCGACAATTGGGCGGGATTTATCTCCATCTGCTTTCTTTGCGCTGTCGTCTTTGCCACAGACATTGGTGCATATTTCGTCGGCCGATCATTGGGTGGACCCAAGCTTTGGCCGGCGATTTCCCCCAACAAAACGATATCAGGGGCAGCTGGCGGACTTTTCATTGCCATGATTGCCGCGACGCTGACCTATGTGGCGTTTGGCTTGTCACCGGTATGGATCGCCGCTTGCCTGGCAGCGCTTCTGTCGGTGGTGGCGCAATGCGGTGACCTATATGAATCGTGGATTAAACGACGAGCCGGTGTAAAAGACTCCGGGCGGTTGATTCCAGGCCACGGCGGCGTCATGGATCGTGTCGATGGCCTTCTTTTCGCCGCCTTTGGATTGTGGTTGTCAAGTGTAGTCGCCGGACATTGGCTTATTCCGGCAAATACGTTTTTCGCTGTTGGTTGACTCCTTCCGCGCCAGACTTTTGAGCGGATTCTTGTGCAGGTTCATTGATGGATTTTTTGAACTTATTTTCGACCCAGGGTTTTCTCCTAGGTGTCCTCGTTCCCTTCTTTTTTGTCTTGATGATCGTGGTATTTGTCCACGAGCTTGGCCACTATCTAGTGGGTCGGTGGTGCGGGATTGGCGCGAAGGTGTTTTCCGTCGGCTTCGGGCCGGAGATTTTCGGATTTACTGATCGAGCGGGGACGCGCTGGCGGCTGTCTGCCATACCGCTTGGTGGTTATGTGCGTTTTGTTGGCGATATGAATGCCGCTTCGACCAAGGCCGAAATGGACGATGGCTTGACCGAAGAGGAAAAAGCGCAGGCTTTTCACAACAAAAGCGTTTGGAGGCGGGCAGCGACTGTTGTCGCCGGCCCGTTGGCCAATCTCATTTTGGCCATTGCGATCTTCACGTTGATCTTTTCGGTTTGGGGCCGCTCCATCGCTGATCCGGTTGTGAGCACCGTCAATGATGGTGGTGCCGCTGCGGTGGCTGGAATTGAGCCGGGCGACATCTTTGTTTCACTCGATGGAATGCCGGTCGAAACTTTCGCCGACGTGCAGCGCTATGTGGGGCCGCGCGCCGAAACGCCCATTAAAATGGTTTTGAAACGTGATGGGCGCGATATTGAAATTCTGGTGACGCCTGAAAGACTGGAAATCGAAGATCGTTTTGGCAACAAGATGGAACAAGGAGTGATTGGGGTGTTAGCGGCTCGTGAAGATGCCAGTTTTCGAACGCAGGATTTCGGTCCCGGAGAAGCGTTTGTCGAGGCCTTCAGGGAAACCGGCTACATCATCAGTCGCACGGGCGGATATCTTGCCGGCGTAATTATGGGACGCGAACGGGCAGACCAGATTGGGGGACCTATTCGGGTCGCTCAGATATCGGGGCAGGTCGCCACCCTTGGGTGGCTTGCGTTGATCAATTTGGTCGCGGTTTTGTCCATATCGATCGGCCTTTTGAACCTGTTGCCTGTGCCAGTTTTGGACGGTGGCCATCTGATGTTCTATGCCGCAGAAGCCGTGCGTGGTCGACCATTGTCGGAGAATGCGCAAGAGTTTGCCTATCGTATTGGTTTTTCACTGATTCTCGGTCTCATGGTTTTTGCGACCTGGAATGATGTCTCCATTTTATTATCCTCGGAATAGTCCCGCCTTATTTAGATTTGGTTCACCATGATCGCACTCTGCCAGTGGCTAAAACGACACGAAAGCCAAGAACGTAAACGGTTTTTAACCCTGACGCTTGCGTGTGGGCACAAAGACTGTAATAGGGAAATGGAGAGTCGGATCGACGTCGATAAGTCGATGGGTTTCAATGGGGATTTAACCGCATGATAGCGGCAAAGATTATAATGAGAGCGCTTTCATTGACCGCACTGACGGCGCTCCCTCTTGCTGGTGCAACCAGCGTGGCACTTGTCACGTCTGCTCCAGTCGCACAGGCAGCCGTTGTGACCAGCATCGTGGTGCGCGGCAATCAACGCGTGGGTAATCAGACAATCGCCGACTTTGTTGGCTACCGCAGTGGTGCGAACTTCACGCCGTCACTAGTTGATGACGCGGTCAAGGCACTATTTCGCACCGGACTGTTCGCCGATGCATCCGTCCGTGTTTCTGGCGGAACTTTAATTGTTGAGGTCACCGAGTTCGGTATCGTCAACCAAGTCCTTTTCCAAGGCAATCGCCGGCTGAAGGATGATCGTCTGTCGCAGGTTGTACGCCTCGCGCCCCGTGAGCGCTTTGAGCAAACAACGCTGGATGAAGATGTGATTGCCATCCAGGAGGCTTACAGCCGTACTGGTCGCGCCGATGTGGCGGTAAGTGCAAGCGTGGTCGATTTGGGTGAGAACCGCGTCAATGTTGTGTTCAACATTGAAGAGGGCGGTAGAACCCGCATCGCGCAGATCAATTTCCTGGGCAACAATGCGTTTAGCGACCGTCGATTGCAGGGCATTATGTCCATCAAGCGCTCCAATCTTCTGTCGTGGATTTCGCGCAATGATGTGTTCGACGAGCAGCGTCTTGCCGCTGACATGGAGCAGTTGCGCCGGTTCTACTTTAACCGCGGTTATGCGGATTTTCGGGTAATTTCGTCAGAAGGCGGCGTAGACCCGGATACCGGTTCGGTTGTTATCAATGTCGAAGTGGACGAAGGCGAGAGGTACACTTTCGGTGCGATCGAGATAGACAGCACAGTTCCGGGTTTCGGCCAAGAGCAACTTGCATCCGCGATCAGAACACGCAGCGGCAACGTATACAGCGCCGAAGAAGTGGAAGATACGCTGATTGCGATGTCTGAGCGCCTGTCCAGCAACGGGTTCCCCTTTGCCGAAGTGACGCCGGTCGGCAACCGTAATTTTGAAACGCGCGCGATTGATGTGACCTATGTGGTCGATCAGGGTCAGCGGGCCTTTATCGAGCGGATTGAGATTACCGGTAACACGCAGACGCGCGACTATGTGATCCGCCGCGAATTCGATGTTGCTGAAGGTGACGCATTTAATCAGTTCCTCGTCCGCCGCGCCCAGCGTCGTCTTGAGGCTCTGGATTTCTTTGAACGTGTCCAGATTTCCACACGCCAAGGCTCAGCACCGGATCGTGTGGTGATTGTTGTAAATGCGATCGACAAGCCAACAGGTGAAATTGGCGGCGCTGTCGGTTATGCGACAGGGTCTTCGACAACGGCCGCTGGTGTGAATTTCGAAGCCTCTATTGTCCAGCGGAACTTTCAGGGTCGTGGTCAGCGCCTCGCGCTGTCCGGTGGCGGTGGTGCCGATACGCGTACATATAATTTGTCATTTACCGAGCCTTATTTCCTTGGTTACCGCATGTCGGCGCGCTTTGATGTCTTCCAACGTCGCAGTGAAATTGACGACTCTGACTATAATGTAGTGACTACAGGTGGCTCGGTATCTTTTGGATTGCCGCTGAACGACCATCTGACCGCGACGACCGGTTATTCTTACGTCCAGGAGGAATACTCACTCCAAAGCGACGGGGATATCTGTGAGGATGGCGTCACTGAATCCGATTGTGCACCCGCCGCTGTTGCCGAACGCTTTGGGAGCCCGCGTGTCAAGTCATCAGTCAACTATGGGTTGACTTACAACACGATCGACAACCGCAGTGATCCTCGCAACGGGGTGTTCGTTCGCTTGAACCAAGAAATCGCTGGTCTTGGCGGGGATGCGCGCTACATCCAGACAACAGCCGATGCCAGCTACTATAAAACGCTCTCCGAAGACTCTGAATTGGTCAGCTTGGTTCGGGTCGGCGCTGGTAATGTGACCGGTCTCGGTGGCGATGGCGTGTCAGAACTTGATAACTTTAAGATTGGTCCGAACCGATTGCGCGGTTTTGCGTTCAACGGCATTGGCCCGATAAGTGAAGAAACAAAGGATCAGATCGGCGGTACAACATACATCAATGCAACCGCAGAGATGCAGTTCCCGCTTCCGGCGCTACCGCGTGATCTGGGTTTCAAAGGCGCGTTCTTTGCTGATGCGGCGACCCTGTTTGGCAAGGCACCTGGCACGGAAATTGTGGACGGCACCGATGAGATGGCGTGGCGTGCATCTGCAGGCGTCAGTGTAATTTGGCAATCACCGTTTGCACCTCTTCGTTTGGACTACGCGTTTCCGCTGTTGAAAGAAGAGACGGATAATGAGCAGCGTTTCAGCTTTTCCGTCTCGAGCGCGTTTTAAGACGTAAATATCTTTTGCACCCCCCGACAATAGGGTCGGGGTAAGGCAACCGGGGGCTTTGCGTGCCGGTCGACTTCAACTTCCATACGCCAACCGAACCTTTAACGCTCACTTCGATGGCAAAGGCCGGCGACTTTTCTTTGCCGGACGCATTTCGACCTGACAAGCCCATCGATGCAATCTGCCAAGCCGACGAGCCAGTCTTGGGTGGATTGACGTTTGTGGATCGCGCAAACGCAAAAAAGCTGGCCGCTGGTTTGGCCGATTGTGCGGCTGTTCTATGCAAGTCCTCCGACGTTGATATTTTAGTTGCCGCTGGCATCGACGCGATCCCCACCGACCACCCAAAGGCCGCATTTCAGGACGCCCTTACGGTCCTTTTCACGAAAAGCCTCGGCAACAGCCCCGTGATTGCGGACGAGGAGAATGTTACGATTTTGGCCAATGGTGCCTCAGTCTCCCGCACGGCCGAATTGGAAGAAGACGTTCATGTGGGGCGCGGCGCTGTTATCGGCGATGGGGTTCAAATCGGTCGAGGCACAAGGATTGGTGCCAATACTGTTGTCGCGAGACGGTGCAAGATCGGTCGGGAGTGCGATATCGGTGACAATGTTTCGATTCAGTACGCCATGATTGGCAACTCGGTGGTTTTGGCGCCGGGCGTCCGGATAGGCCAAGAAGGTTTTGGCTTTGTTCCCCGCGCGGATGGATTGAAGAAAATGCCACAATTGGGCCGCGTCATCCTTCAGGATAAAGTTGAGATTGGTTCAAATACAACGATTGATCGCGGGACTTTGGGGGACACAAGCGTCGGTCAGGGCACGAAGATCGACAATCTCGTGCAAATTGGTCACAACGTCCAAATCGGCGTATCGACCGTTATCGCGGGCCATGTTGGCGTTTCGGGATCTTCCAGAATTGGAAATTTCTGTATGCTTGGTGGCGGGGTCGGCATTGCAGACCACTTGACCATCGGAGATGGCGTACAACTTGCGGCGGCATCCAAATTGATGAATGATATCCCTGCCGGCGAAAGGTGGGGGGGAGTACCTGCTGTGCCTATGCAGGAAGCCATCCGGCAGTATGCGGCCTTGCGAAAACTGACGGCGTCCTCCAAGAAAAAAGCCCAGTAATCTTGAGACATATTGATGGACGACGGAACACAACAACCGAAAGCTGAATTGGGAATTGCAGATCTGCACGAGATCATGCGTTTGCTACCGCATCGTTATCCGCTGCTTCTGGTCGACAAAATCATCGATATTGACGGCGATACCAGTGCCATCGGTGTAAAAAATGTCACGTTCAACGAACCCCATTTTCAGGGCCATTTTCCCGGTGAACCCATTATGCCTGGCGTGCTGATCATCGAGGGCATGGCGCAAACCGCCGGGGCCATCGCGATACGCAATGCCGGTGCCGAAATGCCAAGTCTTGTCTTCTTCATGACCATTGACAAGGCGAAATTCAGGAAACCCGTCGTTCCCGGAGACGTGCTTGAATATCATGTCAAGCAACTCAAACGGCGCAATACGATTTTTAAATATGAGTGCGTGGCCATGGTGGCAGGCGAAAAAGTCGCCGAAGCTGAGGTGCAGGCAATGGTCTCACCGGAAGAGCAGAAAAAATGAGCAGCGCACAGTCATTGGAAACAAAATTCCCGACAACCGAAATTCATCCGAGCGCCATTGTAGAGGATGGCTCAACACTTGGTGCCGGTGTTCAAATCGGCCCGTTTTGCCATATCGGGCCACAGGTGGTGCTTGGAGACGGCGTAGAACTGATGTCCCATGTCGTTATTTCCGGTAGAACAGAGCTGGGCGACGGCTGCCGCGTTTATCCCCATGCGGTCTTGGGCGGCGATCCCCAGCATGTCGGATATAGGGGTGAAGATACCGGGCTTCTCGTTGGAAAGAACACGGTGATCCGCGAAGGTGTGACTATGAATCGCGGGATGCCCGACGCTCGGGTTAATACCTGCGTTGGCGACAATTGCATGTTCCTTGCGTACTCGCATGTTGCACATGACTGTCTGGTCGGCGACAACGTGGTGTTTGCAAACAATGTCATGATCGGTGGGCATTGTACCATTGGCGACGGTGTGATCATGGGTGGTGGCTCAGGGCTCCATCAGTTTTGCCGCGTTGGTCACCATGCATTTATTGGTGGCATGGCTGGGGTCGAATTTGACGTGATCCCCTATGGAATGGCGCTCGGTGGAAGGGCCCATTTGGGTGGCTTGAACATCATTGGCATGAAACGTTCCGGCATGCCGCGCTCAGAAATTCACGCACTTCGTCATGGCGTCAAAAAACTTTTCACTACCGGCAGCGGAAAGACACTGCGTGACAATGCATCCCAGTTTGTCGCCAACGCGGATGCTTCCGCCGCAATGAAGGACATAGCGCAGTTCATCTTGTCAGACAGCAAGCGTAAGTTCATCACACCGCGCGATAGAGGTGTCCTTACCGTCGGCACCGAAAGTGATGACGAGGCCTGATCCCTTGGGTGAGGACGCGCCCTGGGGTCGAATTGGTCTCATTGCCGGCAATGGCGCCCTGCCGCTTCTGGTGGCAAGAACGCTCGAAATGGAAGGGAACGCACCGTTCGTAATCGGCATTGAAGGGGAGGCCGATCCGCATCTCGAGGCTTTTGACTTTGTTTCCGCCTATACCGGACACCCAGGGCGCGTGGTGGCGGCACTCAAGAAAGCCAAGGTTACCGATGTTGTTATGGTTGGCGGCGTCCGAGGCAGGCCGCAACTTCATCGTTTCATACCTGATTGGACCACATTGAAGTTCGCAGCGCGCCTTATCCCGAGGCTGCGCGCGGGCGACGATGCTTTATTGCGCGGCGTGATTAGTATCATCGAAGATGCGGGTATCCGCGTTCGCGGCGTCCATGAGCTTGTGCCAAGCTTGCTTGCACCGGCCGGTCATTTGGCGGGACCAAAACCAGATCGAGCTGCAAAAACGGCACTAAAAACCGCCACAACAGGCGCATTGGCATTGGGCAAGTTGGATGCAGGGCAGGCAGCGATCGCGATCCGGCGCCGCCTGGTGGCTTTGGAAGGCGCGGAGGGCACTGACCTGATGATCGAGCGCATCGCACAGTTGCGCACGCAAGGTCGCTTGCAGGCCAACAGGACCGGCGCATTGGTCAAAATCGCCAAGCCCGGCCAGGATCTACGTGCCGATTTACCGACCATTGGACCAGACACGATCAAGAATGCGGCAGCCGCCAAGTTGACAGCGGTAGCCGTTCATGCAGGCCGCTCACTGATTTCCGAGTTGGAATTGACGAAACAGCTCGCCGATCAGCATAAAATCACACTAATGGGCATTGATCCTGACCAGCTGGCAGACCTGACACCATGAGTGCTGACGCAACCATCCACATCGGCGTTATTGCAGGGGAGGCTTCCGGCCAGTTGCTGGCAGCTGATGTAATTCGTCACCTGAAAGAGGTTGCCGGTGCCAACATACGTCTGTCTGGCGTCGGTGGCGGAGAGCTGCAAGACCTTGGTCTGAACAGTTTTTTTGATCCCGAAGATATCGCATTGACCGGACTGACAGCGGTCGTTGCACAATTGCCAAAACTACTGTCACACCTGAGTTTGGCCACCCGTCACTTTGTTACCGATCCACCGGATTTGCTTCTATTGGTGGATAGCCCGGATTTTTCAAGCCGGGTTGCCAAACGCGTGAAACGTCAGCGACCAGATATGAAGATCGCCAAATATGTGGCGCCAACCGTGTGGGCGTGGCGGCCAGAACGGGCAAAAAAGATGGTAGGCACGATCGACCATGTGTTTGCGCTCTTTCCGTTTGAACCGGAAGTGATGCAGACGCTGGGCGGACCGCCGACGACCTATGTCGGACACCGCTTGTTGGCCGATGAAAACTTAATGGCAATACACAGCCGCAAAACTAAAAAATCCCTTGATAACAAAGAAATAGACCTCGTCTTCTTACCCGGCTCGCGGCGATCTGAGATCAAATCGCTCATGCCGGATATGGGGCGTGTGATCGGTGTATTGGAGGAACGAAAAACACCATTTACGATTACCATTCCGGCGGTCGAAAGACATCTTTCGTTGATTAAAGACCATGTGCAGCGTTGGGATGTCCGGGCGACACCCAAAGTCGTGACGGGAAGGGCCGCTCAACTAGAAGCCTTTCGGCAAGCCGATGCCGCTTTGGCAGCATCAGGTACCGTGCTCTTGGAATTAGCACTGGCCAAGGTTCCCGCCTTGAGCATCTATAGGGCCGATTTGTTGATGAAGCCCTTCACCTATTTGATCAAAACGTGGTCGGCGGCCCTGCCAAACGTCATTACAGACCGCGTGGTGATTTCAGAATACTATGATCACTTGATCAACGCCGGTCTTTTGGCGCGCCAGCTTGAAGAGTTGGCAACGCCGCAAAGCACCAAGCGCCAAGCGGTTTTGGAAGGGTATGACCTCGTCCGGTCGAACATGGCCCTGACACATCCACCCCATGAGACCGTAACCGACGCGCTGCTGACGATGCTGAACATGAGCCGACCACAAAAAAAGGGCTGATACTTCAGCCCTTCCTTCAACATTCAGGCTCGATCAACCTAACGCTTGTCGACGGGAACATAATCGCGTGTCGTCTCACCGGTATAAAGCTGTCGAGGGCGGCCAATGCGTTGGCCCGGGTCTTCGATCATCTCTTTCCACTGCGCGATCCATCCGACTGTACGCGCCAAGGCGAACAATACGGTGAACATGTTGGTTGGGAAACCGAGTGCTTTCAGCGTGATCCCAGAATAAAAGTCGATATTGGGGTAAAGCTTCTTTTCGATGAAATATTCGTCAGTGAGCGCAATTTGCTCAAGCTCCATAGCAACATCGAGCATCGGGTCGTCAGAAATCCCCAGTTCCTTCAGCACTTCATGGCAGGTCTTCTGCATGATCTTAGCGCGCGGATCATAGTTTTTGTAGACCCGGTGGCCAAAGCCCATCAGCCGGAACGGATCGTTCTTGTCTTTGGCGCGGGCCACATAGTCGGGAATACGATCAACTGTACCAATTTCCGCCAGCATGTTCAGCGCTGCTTCGTTAGCGCCGCCATGGGCTGGGCCCCAAAGACAGGCAATGCCTGCGGCGATGCAGGCAAACGGATTTGCGCCCGAAGAACCCGCCAGACGAACGGTTGATGTAGACGCGTTTTGCTCGTGGTCTGCATGCAGGATGAAAATCCGATCCATTGCGCGCGAAAGCACCGGGTTCACCTTGTATTCTTCGCAAGGCACCGCAAAGCACATGTGGAGAAAGTTGGCCGCATAATCCATATCGTTGCGCGGATAAACAAAAGGCTGACCGATGGAGTATTTGTAGGCCATCGCGGCGATGGTCGGCATTTTTGCGATCATGCGCATCGACGCCACCATGCGCTGGTGCTCATCCGAAATATCTGTTGAATCATGGTAGAAAGCGGAAAGAGCACCCGCCACGCCGCACATGATCGCCATCGGGTGAGCATCGCGTCTGAAGCCGGCAAAGAAACGATGCATCTGTTCGTGCACCATTGTGTGCCGGGTTATGCGATGGTCAAAATCAGACTTTTGGGTGGCCGTCGGCAATTCGCCATAAAGAAGCAGATAGCAGGTTTCCAGAAAATCTCCATCTTCAGCCAGCTGGTCAATCGGATAACCGCGGTGCAACAAAACACCTGCATCACCATCAATATAGGTGATTTTGGATTCACACGACGCCGTGGATGTGAAGCCGGGATCATAGGTGAACATACCGGACTGCGCATACAGCTTGGATATGTCGACGACATTGGGCCCGGTGCTGCCAGATTTGATTTCAAAGTCGAACTCACTGCCGCCTGTGTTCAGTTTTGCGTTGCTGTCAGACATAATGGGCCCTCCGGTTGTGCCGTTGCATCACCGCTTTTCAAGCGGCGCAAAATGCTGGCATTACAAGGTTTTTCGCGGTTGCTAAACTATTTGCTTTGGTGTCACAAGCTAGCCCAAAGCACTAACGTTGCAACGCAGCAATACAAGCAAAATTATTTCACAATTCCAATTGGTCGCCTATGCGCGCCAACGATTCTTCCTTGCCGAGGGCCAGCAAAACATCAAACGCGCCGGGCGAGGAACCTTGGCCTGTCAGGCTAGCGCGAACCGGTTGCGCGATCTTGCCCATTTTCAGGCCCGTTTCTTCCGCGTAGCCCTTCATCACACCGGCAATGGCTTCATGATCCCATGAAGCCGTTTCCATCAGTCTTTGACGAAGGACGGCCAAATGGGTTTGGGCCTCGTCGTCATGAACAAGGGCACGGGCTTTTTCATCGAACGGCAACGGACGATCGGCAAAAATAAACCCTGCGCCATCCAACAGCTGAACAAGTGTCTTGGCGCGTTCCTTTAATGCGGGAAGCGCGGACTTAAGCCACACACCTTTCGTCCCGGACAAGGCAGCACTGATTGTGTCCCCATTTTCAAGTACAGGCAAAATATCCGAAATCCGTTCTATCAGCTCATCATCGGATGATGTGCGGATATAGTGCCCGTTAATGGCCTCCAGCTTTTGGATGTCGAAACGCGAAGCGCCCTTGTTGACATCATCTATCTCGAACCATTCAACCATCTGCGCCAGCGACATGATTTCGTGATCGCCATGGCTCCAACCGAGGCGAACCAGATAGTTGCGAAGCGCTTGCGGCAAAAAGCCCATCGCACGATAGGCCTCGGCACCCAATGCACCGTGCCGCTTTGACAATTTTCCGCCGTCCGGTCCGTGAATGAGCGGAATGTGGGCCCAAATGGGTTCTGACCAACCCAAGGCGTCATAAAGCATTTTCTGCCGCGCAGCGTTTGTGAGGTGGTCATCACCGCGCACAATGTGTGTCACGCCCATATCATTATCATCGACCACAACCGCCAGCATATAGGTGGGTGTACCGTCGGAACGTAGAATGATGAAATCGTCCAGATCCTCATTGGGGAATTCCACATCACCCTGCACCCGGTCATGGATGACCGTTTTTCCTTCGGTCGGAGATTTGACGCGAATGACAGGATCGACACCAACAGGGGCTTCAGACGGATCACGGTCTCGCCAGCGACCATCATAACGCGGTTGTTTACCGGCAGCACGCGCCGCCTCCCGCATGTCTTCAAGTTCGTCAGGCGTCGCGTAGCACTTGTAGGCGCGACCGGTATCAACAAGCGTTTGGGCAACTTGCCTATGCCGGTCGGCACGCTCAAACTGGGAAATGGGATCTCCGTCCCAGCTCAAACCCAACCAACTCAGCCCGTCAACGATGGCTTCCACCGCTTCTTGCGTCAACCGTGCGCGATCGGTGTCCTCGATACGCAAAAGCATTTTGCCGCCGGACTTTTCAGCCAGAAGCCAATTGAAAAGCGCCGTGCGCGCACCCCCAATATGAAGGAAGCCGGTCGGCGAAGGCGCAAATCGTGTGACGATTTCTTGAGACATTGCTTTCGATCCATCTGCATTGGTGCGGGGCTTAACACAAACGCCAGAGGCTTCAACCACATCAACAACGTTTGACGATGATTGTTCAGTGTCCGATAATGGTGGTGGGCACAGGGGCAGATTAAACGTGGCGGATACGACGCAGGTAAAGGCGCGTGGCTTTGACACGTCGCCGGGAAACGCCGACGGGCGCCTTCCTGTCGATGAGCGGCTTGCCTTTGCGCAACCGTCTGCGTGGCCTGTTGACTTGCATCCCGGTGCTCCGGTCGGTGAACCAACGGGGCTGTCTCCCAAAACGCTTCCCGTTCAAGCGCCGGACAAAAGGTCTCTGCGCAGCGCCATTTCGACGCCAGCCGCCACTTTGCGCACGCGGACCAACCAGGCGCTGGTCGATGAAACAGAATATGGAACGCTATTCGTCACAATACCCGTCTTTTTGATTGTCGGAAGCGCTGCGTATTTCGCCCTTCCGGTGGAGCCGGCGCGTCATCAGGTTCCGGCACTATTATTGGTTGTCGCAGCGCTAGCGTTTGCCGTGAGAAACTATTGGTATCCGCGATTGTGTTTTGTCGCTTTGTCACTGGGGCTGGGTGGCGCGCTCATCGCTCAACTGCACACGCAATGGCAAGCAACGCCAATGATGGGTTCTGCCGTTGTGACAACCGTGACGGGTCGTGTCGTCAACGTTGAAAGACGACCCGGGAACGCAGCGCGCTACACGGTCAAAATACTCAAAACCGAGCGTCCGCGGTTGCGGTACGCGCCCGACATCGTACGCATTACCAGCCGCAAAGAAAATCCTGCCCTGATCCCGGGCGCTATTTTGAAAGCCACAGCGCAATTGCGTGCAGCATCGGCGCCAGTGCGGGCAGGTGGTTATGATTTTGCCTTTCAGGCTTATTTTGCCGGATATGGCGCTAACGGTTTTTCTTATGGAACGCCAAAAATGATCAGCGCAGAAGGGCGCGCGCCTTTTGGTGGTCTTTCGGGTATCCGGTTGGCGTTGGCCGACCGTATCGTGGCTCATGCACCGGATCGGCCGGCAAGCGCCGTTGCTGCAGCGCTGATTGCCGGGAAGAAAAGTGCGATTCCGGAAGAAGTAACAGAAGCCCTGCGCCGAACCGGACTGGCCCATATTCTGGCCATATCAGGTTTGCACATGGCACTGGTTGCCGGAACAATGATGTTCTTTATCCGGCTTATCCTGTCTTCGGACCAGTCCATCGCCGCGCGGCGTCAGACCAAAAAATGGGCGGCAATCGTAGCGCTTGGCGTGGCCACCATTTACCTGATGCTGGCAGGAGCCAGCATCGCCACCCAGCGTTCCTATATCATGTTATCAGTTATGTTATTGGCACTTTGCTTCGACCGCCCGGCGCTCACCAAACGCAATCTGGCCATAGCGGCCACTCTCATCATCGTGCTTGCGCCGGATGCGGTCATCACACCGGGCTTTCAAATGTCATTTGCGGCCACCTTAGCGCTCATCGGCGGCTATGATATCCTCAACCGCGCGCGGTCACGACCATCGCGTCAAGAAGAAGTAGTTCATCCCGTTTTTTCAGCATTTGTTGGCGTGTTTCGCGTTCTGTTAGGGCTGGCTGCCACCTCGATCATTGCCGGGATCGCGACCGGCATCTTTTCAGCCTACCACTTTCACAGGATCGCGCCGCTCAGCCTATTTGCCAATGTCGCAGCGATGCCGGTGGTCACCTTTGTCACCATGCCCTCCGCACTGATCGCGATGGCAGCCATGCCGTTCGGTTTGGACGGGTTTGTCTTTCCCGTGATGTTTTTTTCCATCGAAAAGGTAATCTCAATTGCAGATTATTTTGCCACCCTATCGTCCCCGGGTCTTGTCGGGGCGATGAGTGTGCCCCGTATGCTGTTGCTCTCGGCAGCGCTCGTGATTATTTGCGTGCCACGGACATGGATCCGCATCATCTGCGTGATACCATTATTCTTGGCCTTCATTCCCCAATATGATGCACCAACACCCTTGTTGCGCGTCTCCGAGGACGCACGTCAGGTCGCGTTGTTTTTACCCGGCTTTGGCGGGCGACCAAGCCAATTGGCCTTCAATCGAAACAGGCCAAATCGGTTTACGGTCGACCAGTGGGCGCACGCGGATGCGGTTCAACCGGAACACTATGTGAAACCGACCAAAGCCGCGCAGGACGCTGAGCCCAATCGCTTTCATTGTGACGGGGAGGGGCTTTGCACAGCCCGGTATGAAATCGAAAATCATGAGGCGCTCAATATCGCAATCATCGATACCCCGGAACGGGATGCCACCGATCTGTGTGGACGCTATGATTTGATCATCGAAAGTTTCGCACCTACGCAACTGACGTGCGAGGCTGGAAACTCTCGAGTACCCACCACCACGATCATCACAGCGCAATCACTCGCCTTGAAGGGCGCCGCCGAAATATATCGCGTTCGAAAGTCTGACCGAAATGGCACTGAAACGGAAACGCTGAACGTCAAATACGCAATCAAGGGCGATCTCAGGCCCTGGCATGCCCACCGAATCTTCAGCCGATCCGCCCGAAACCTAGCACCCTATCGCCCCAGGACTGGTGGCTAGATTAATAAAGCCGCATAAGGCCGATCAATCGGCCTTGAATATCTACACGGTCAGGGCCGAAAATACGCGTTTCATAGGCAGGGTTTGCCGCTTCCAACGCAATGGAGGCGCCTTTGCGGCGATAGCGTTTGAGTGTGGCCTCTTCCTGATCGACCAATGCAACGACAATGTCTCCCGGATTGGCTGTATCCGTGCGCTTGATGATCACTGTATCACCATCGAGGATACCCGCCTGGATCATTGAGTCGCCCTCAACATCAAGCGCATAATGCTCCCCTTTGCCAAGCATATCAGGCGAAACAACTACGCTGCGCGTCTGGTGTTCAATGGCCGAGATCGGCACACCTGCAGCAATTTTCCCCATGACCGGAATACCCGTTTCCGAACTAAAATCATCATTGGCGCTACGTAGGGGCACCGGAGGCGGGGCCTTGCCGAGCCCACCTTCAACAACACTGGGCAAAAAGCCTCGCTGCATCACATTGGATGGGGAAACAGCGTCCGGCAACTTCAAAACCTCCAAAGCGCGTGCCCTGTTGGGCAAACGACGGATGAAGCCGCGTTCTTCCAAGGCGGTTATAAGCCGGTGAATCCCGGACTTGGACGCCAAATCAAGCGCCTCCTTCATCTCATCAAAGGATGGCGGAACGCCCGTTTCCTTCAATCGCTCATTGATGAAAAGCAGCAGATCAAGTTGTTTGCGGGTCAACATGACTTCGTCCCAGAATCAAAACTAAACACAAATGTAGCCTATGCGTTCCCAATGTGTTCCGCAAGTGTTTATTATTCGTGAACAAATGTTCTTGTATTGAGCTATTCCAACGTCAGATATTCACACCGGGCCCCGGCGCACATCTCACCATGATGAGGCGAAACACTGATCAACACGTCTGCGCATGACAGATTCGTCAAAAGTGAGGAATCTTGATCCATCAATGGTCGCACGAGGGTAAGTCCGTCCTTTACTCCCACGATCATCGCGCGCATGAAATGCCGACGCGGACCATTGCCGGGTAGAGGTTGATCGAGCACGCCAATGTTCATTGCAACCACAGCTGGTTGCCCCAACAGGCGTTTAAGCAAAGGCTGGAGAAAAATATGGGCGCATACAAGACTTGAAACGGGATTGCCCGGAAGGCCCAAAATGCGCGCGCCGCGCAATTGGCCAAACATGAGTGGCTTGCCGGGACGCACCGCCACCTTCCAGAAATCGAGCACCGCCCCGATATTTTCAAGCGCAGGACACACGAGATCATGGTCCCCCACCGACGCGCCTCCCAATGTGACGATGATGTCGGCTTTTTGTTCGTTGGCGCTTATAAAGGCGGTAGTCAGCGCCTCAAGGTCATCACGCGCGATACCAAAATTGATGGGTTCACCACCAAATTTTTCGACGAGCGCGCCAATACCGACGGCGTTTGACGCGATAATTTGACCTGGCATCGGTTTGTTTCCCGGCGCCACCAGTTCATTGCCCGTTGAGATGATGGCGACCCTCGGCTTTCGAACAACACAGACTTCGCTATGGCCCGCCGCTGCGAGCAAGGACAGATGGGCCGAACGCAATTCTGTGTCGACCTCAATGACTTCCTGGTCTTTGGAAAAGTCATAAGCCTTGGGCCGGATATGACTGCCACCCACGACAGGGCCTTCAAAAGTGATGGTGCCATCTCGATGCGATGTCGTGTTTTCCTGAATGACGACGCTATCAGCACCCGCCGGAATGGGCGCTCCAGTGAAAATGCGCGCTGCCTGCCCAGGGCCAACTATTACCGTTCCGGGCGGATCGCCTGCCGCCACTTCGCCGACAACCGCGAATCTCTGGTTGGGATCGCGATCGGCTTCGCTCAAGCTTATGGCATAACCGTCCATCGATGAGACCGCATGGGGCGGTTGGTCCACACTGGCTGAGACTTTGGCAGCAAGAATTCTCCTGGCGGCTTTGTCCAGGGGAATGGTTTCTCTATCGGTTACTGGCGTAGCTTCCAAAATTCGTGCGACAGCATCTTCATAAGCGAGCATGGGAGATAATGGACCGTCAGCCATCGCGCTTGAAATCACCAGAGACACCGCCGGTTTTTTCTTCCAGCACGATAGGTCCGATAACCATTTCCTTTTGCAGGGCTTTTGCCATGTCATATAGGGTCAAACAGGCAACGCAGACCGCTGTGAGTGCTTCCATTTCAACACCGGTTTTACCATGTGTTTCGACTGTTGCTGTCACCTGGAGGGCGGTATTGACCTGATCAGGGGTGATGGTGATCTCAACCTTGTTCAGTGCGAGGGGGTGGCAAAGGGGGATCAGGGTCGATGTCTGTTTGGCCGCCATGATCCCGGCGATCCGGGCCGCCCCCATGACGTCGCCTTTCTTAAGGTCTCCCGCCAAAATTTTATAAAGTGTATCGGCCGACATTGTAACGCGACCGGAAGCGACAGCGACGCGCTTGGTATCGGCTTTGCCACCAACGTTCACCATCCGAGCGCTGCCGTCTTCGCCCAGATGGGTTAGGGAACCGTCATTGTTTGAGGACGAGCCCTGCATCACTCTAGCCGATCTTTTGGGTTTCGGCGATTCGCTCACCTTGCAAGAGATCAATGGTCGCCGCTGTCACATCTTTCTTGCGCATCAAACTCTCTCCGACGAGAAATGTGGAAATCCTAGATAAGGCGAGGCGCTGGCAATCCGCGTTTGTAAAGATACCGCTCTCGCCAACGAGAAGATGATCTTCCTGATTGACCATCTGCACAAGCCGTTCGCTCACCGCCAAATCCACCTCAAAGGTGCGCAGATTGCGGTTGTTAACACCGATGAGTTGAGAGTTCAGCCGCAAGGCGCGCTCCATCTCCGCCTCATCATGAACCTCGATCAGCGCATCCATGCCCAAAGCGAATGCGGTGTCTTCCAAATCCTGCGCCAAACCATCGTCAACACTGGCCATAATGATGAGGATGGCATCCGCCCCCCAAGCACGCGCTTCATACACCTGATAAACGTCAACCAAAAAGTCTTTTCGTAAGGCCGGCAGATTGGTCGCCTCGCGGGCCTGGTGCAAAAACTCGGGTTGACCCTGAAAAGAAGGGGTATCCGTTAGAACCGAAAGGCAGGCGGCTCCACCAGCCTCATAGGCCCGAGCGAGCGATGGCGGATCGAAGTCCGCACGGATAAGGCCTTTTGACGGGCTGGCCTTTTTTATTTCCGCGATCAGACCAAACTGTCCTTGGCGCCTTTTGTTTGCCAAAGTCTTTAAAAAACCGCGTGGCACCGACAAGTCTGCGATCCGGCTTTTCAGAGTTGCAAGCGATGTCCGAGCCTTAGCCTCAGCAACTTCGTCGCGTTTATAGGCTTCAATTTTCCTTAAAATATCAGGCATTTAAGGAGCTTCGTTCGAGATATTGATAACGTCAGCAAGGACTTGTTTGGCATGTCCGCCATCAATCGCATCTTGGGCCATGGCCAAACCATCGATCAAATTTTCGGCGTGGCCACCAACGACCAAACCCGATGCCGCATTCAAACACGCCACATCCCGATACGCGCTGAGCTTGCCGTCGAGCAATTCCGACAGTGCAATGGCGTTCTCATCAGGCGCGCCGCCGCGCAAGTCGTCCAGCGATACACGCTCCAAGCCGACATCTTCCGGCTTGACGGTGAAGCTGCTCAACGTTCCATTTGCCCATTGCGTGACCTTGGTTTCGCCTGCGGTTGTGAATTCATCAAGACCGTCACCATGGACCACCCAAACGTGTTCAGAACCGAGCGCGCCCAAAACGCGGGCAAGCGGTTCGACCCATTGTGGTGCAAACACACCGACGACCTGACGCGTCACCCCGGCAGGATTGGAAAGCGGGCCAAGAAGGTTGAAAATTGTCCGCGTGCCCATTTCAACCCTGCTCGGCCCTACATGCTTCATGGCCGAATGGTGCATGGGCGCAAACATGAATCCGAGGCCTGCGCCTTCGATGCAGCGCGAAATCACGGTCGGTCCAATTTCAATATTTACGCCAAGCGATGCCAGGACATCGGCAGCGCCCGACTTAGAAGACAGCGACCGGTTTCCGTGCTTGGCAATCTTCGCGCCAGCACCCGCCGCGATCAAAGCTGCGGCTGTAGAGATGTTATAGGTGCCCGAACTATCGCCACCGGTCCCGACAATATCAATGGCACCATCCGGCGCTTCCACACGCGTCATTTTAGCCCGCATGGTGGAAACGGCCCCCGTGATCTCGTCCACGGTTTCGCCGCGTACACGCAACCCCATCAGGAAAGCGCCAATTTGCGACGGGGTTGCCTCGCCTGACATGATAACGTCAAAGGCTTGGCGCGATTCATCCGCGCTCAGCGTCTGGCCGTCGGCAATGGTTGCAATGAAGCCTTTCAGGTCTTCCATTTTTACCGTCCCAAAGCCAAGTTGATGGCCTGCTGATTGACCGAAACCGGAAACTCGTTCTGCAGCTTGACGACCGTCTGCTGGAACAGGTCATTTGCGATGCCCTGAGCGATGATATCGGGCAGGTTGCCATCGGCCTGCGTGTCGAGCGGGTCAGTCACCGCGGTAATTCGATAAACAAAGCGTCTATCGCCACCCGGCGCGGCAACAAAACCGACCGCATTGGGTGCCTGACCAAATATTTCCTGAACTCCCGCGCGTCCCAGATCAGGATCGTCAGTGGTGCGCGTCAGTCCGAACTTGTTGGTTACTACATAGTCATTTTCCTCGGAGATCTCGCCGGACGTTGCACCTTTTTCGATCGCCACGACAACGCCGCCTGCGGCCTCATCGAGAAGGCGGCTGCGTTCTTCTATTGTCCAGTCCGCTGCAACGCGCTCTCGCACCTCATCAAGCGTACGGGCACGTTCGTCCTCGATATCGGCTACCTCGTACCAGATAAAACCGTCCGGGCTGGCGCTGAGCGGCGGGTTTTCCGTCTCAATGTCAGCCGTAAAAATCTCACGCAGTAACTCGTTGGATGTGGGCAAATCAACAAATTCACCATCCTTGCCACGGCCGGTTGAGTCCACAGCATCAATGCTCAGGACCGTGAGTTGTTGTGACATGGCGGCCTCTCGCATGGTCGCCCCGCTTGCACGCGCATCCTCATAGGCATCGCTCACACTGAGCAAAATGTCGTTCGCTTCCGCGAGCGCCAGTTGCTCGCGTAGTTGCTGCTCAACCTCTTCAAAAGGTATCGTTTGTTCGGCAACGATTTCAGACACCCAAACAAGCACTGGCCCGAATGCACCATCGACAACCTCTGAAACATCGCCAATGGCGGTCAAGCTAAAGGCCGCGTCTGCCAGCACCTGGTCAGGCATCGCCGCTTGCGCAAAGGTGCCGATCGTCACATCCTCGAGGTTGCGTCCCATTTCCGAAACAATGTCTTCGATCGTTTCACCTCCCGTGATACGATCACGTACCGCTTGAGCAGCATCACCATCAGGAAAAACGAGCTGTCGGACGGTCCGTTGCTCGTTTTGGCGGAAATTGTTGATCCGTCTTTCATATTCGGCAAGCACCAAGTCGGCATCGAGCTCGCTGGGTTCTGCCAGGCCCTCCGGTGTCAACTCGACCAACATGACCGAACGATATTCGGGCGCGCGGTACCGATCAGCATTTTCTTCAAAGTAAGCGGTTAATTGCTCTTCGGTCGGTGGCGCAATATCCGCAATGGCGTTTTGGGTAATCTCCACCAGTTCCAAATCGCGTGTCTGTCCCCGATGGCGTTGTTGCTCTGCCATAAAGAAATCCGGCGCAACGATCCCGTCGGACAGCGCTTCGATGATCTGTTGACGCCGCGTCGCACTATTGATGGAATCAAGAAACTGCGTCTCATTGATACGTTGCTGGTTGAGAACGAATCGCAATTGCTGCCGGTCAAAACGGCCATCGGAGCGGTAAAATTCCGGATATAAATCGCCGATAATCTGGGCTTGGCGCGCCTCGGAAATCCCCAGTCCCATCACGCGGGCCTGTTCATCGAGCACAACGCCGGTCACGATCTGGCTCAGCACCTGGCTGTCCAGCCCAAACTGACGCGCCTGTTCCGGTGTGAGCCTTGTGCCAAATTGTTGTGATAATGCGCTGATTTGGCGCTCATGTGCCAAGCGGTATTCAGCAGGTTTCACCACACTTTGGCCCGCCGTCACTACGGCATTGCCACCAAGTTGACTCGACTGGCCGACACCGAAAACCAACAGGCCTGCGATGAGAAGACCGAGCAGGGCTATACCTACCCAAGAGCGCGACAATGACCGCAGCGCGTCCATCATTATGACATTTCTCCCAAATTTTTCTTCCGTTTAGGGTTGCCGCCCAACAAGTGCAAGCACAACCCCTTCACCTTCGCCCCGAAAGCCGCTAACGCACCGGCGACCATGGAGGCAAGTATGACACCCGATATCAAACCGCTCATCGCGGGCAATTGGAAAATGAATGGCCGTTCGGCCGATCTTCCAACCCTCAAGACGATCGCATCCGGTGCAGACGCGTTCAAAGATGCAATCGACGCAGCCATTTGCGTTCCCGCCACGCTGTGCGAACGGGCCGCAAAGACCGCATCGACAACCAGTTTGCAAATCGGGGCGCAAGACTGCCACGCTGCTGACAGCGGCGCCCACACCGGCGACATTGCAGCCCTTATGGTAGCAGATTGCGGCGCCTCCGTTGCAATTGTCGGGCACTCGGAACGGCGCGCAGACCATGGCGAGACTGATATTGTCGTGATGAAAAAAGCGATGACGGCCACCAAGGCCGGCCTGACTGCGATTGTTTGTGTTGGTGAGACGCGTGACGAGCGCGAAGCAGGGCAGGCGACCGATGTCGTAAAAAAACAGCTCGCCGGTTCCCTTTATGAAGACGTATCGGCAGACAATATCGTGGTCGCCTATGAGCCAGTTTGGGCGATTGGCACGGGTCTGGTGCCATCCGAACAGGATATCGAAACCATGCACGCGTTCATTCGCGATGAACTGGAAGCGCGCTACTCAGCCCAGGGCTCGCGGATACGCATTCTTTATGGCGGCTCTTTGAAGCCAAGCAATGCCGAAGCCATTTTGGCGGTCCGCAATGTGGACGGCGGGTTGATTGGTGGCGCCAGCTTGAAATCGGAAGACTTCCTTGCCATCTGCAAGATCGCAAGTGAGGCGGCCTGACAAAGTTGCGCTCAGGCGACTTGGCTTTGACCACTAATACGTTTATGGCGTGCAAAATTTTTAAGTAGGGATCTCGATGGAAACCGTCCTTATTGTCATTCACCTGATGATTGTCATGGCCTTGGTGGCTGTTGTTTTGTTGCAACGCTCCGAGGGTGGTGGCCTTGGTATTGGCGGGGGTGGCGGAAACTTCATGGCGGCGCGCGCGGCGACCAATCCGTTGGCACGCATCACCACCTATCTGGGCATTGCGTTTTTCGCGACTTCAATCGGGCTTGGCCTTTTGGCGCGCTACAGTGACGCACCAGGTGACGTTTTTGACCAAATTCCTTCCATCGGTGAAACACAAGAAGACGGAACGGTTCCTTCGGGATCGGGCGGGGTTCTTGATTTGCTCGGCGGCCCGCAAGGTGCAACACCAACACCAGCGGAACCACCGGCAGATGCAGTAGAGGTGCCGACCGACAGTGCGGACGGGAACGAATCGTCGGCACCAGCCGTGCCCAACTGATCGCCGAAACGAAACATTACTTTTGGCCCGGCACTGCAAGTGTCGGGCTTTTTTGTGCGAAAAACGCTCAGCTGCATTTTTCCTTTGCGCATTCAAGGGACTCACACTAGGGCTGAAATCCCATGGCACGGTATGTTTTTATTACAGGTGGCGTGGTTTCCTCTCTTGGAAAAGGCGTTGCATCGGCTGCGCTGGGGGCTCTCCTCCAGGCGCGCGGTTATTCTGTTCGGTTGAAAAAACTGGATCCCTATCTCAATGTCGATCCCGGCACGATGTCTCCCTATCAGCATGGAGAGGTCTTTGTGACGGACGATGGAGCGGAAACAGACCTTGATTTGGGGCATTATGAGCGGTTCACCGGACGCTCGGCCAACCAGAACGACAACATTACCACCGGACGCATCTATCAAAACATCATTACAAAAGAACGGCGTGGCGACTATTTGGGTGCTACCGTTCAGGTCATCCCCCATGTGACCGACGAGATTAAGTCATTTGTCGTCGACGGGAACGAAAACTACGACTTCGTCTTGTGCGAAATTGGCGGCACGGCCGGCGACATTGAAGCGATGCCCTTCATGGAGGCCATTCGCCAGCTTGGCAATGATTTGCCACGCGGTAACGCCGTATATGTTCACCTCACACTGATGCCGTACATTCCTGCAGCCGGCGAACTGAAAACCAAGCCAACACAGCATTCGGTAAAGGAGCTGCGGTCGATCGGGATCGCGCCTGATATTTTGCTGGTGCGCGCAGACCGCGAAATTCCGCAAGCTGAACGTCGTAAGCTATCCTTGTTTTGCAACGTGCGAGAATCGGCGGTTATTCAGGCGCTCGATGTAAAAAACATCTATGACGTCCCCAAAGCCTATCACGACGAGGGGCTCGATCAGGAAGTGCTTGCCGCTTTTGGAATTGATCCGGCACCACAACCACGCATGGAAGTGTGGGACAATGTTTGCCACCGCATCCATAACCCAGAAGGCGATGTGACGATTGCCATTGTTGGCAAATACACCGGTCTAAAGGACGCCTATAAATCGCTGATTGAAGCGCTCGCCCATGGCGGCATCGCAAACCAGACACGCGTCAATATCGAGTGGATTGAATCAGAGGTGTTTGAAAGCGAAGACCCGTCACCGCATCTGGAAAAAGTGCACGGGATTTTGGTGCCCGGCGGTTTTGGTGCCCGCGGTGCAGAGGGCAAAATCAAAGCCGCAACATTCGCACGCGAACACAGGGTCCCCTATTTTGGCATTTGCTACGGTATGCAGATGGCCGTTCTCGATGCAGCGCGCAACTTGGCCGGCATAGAAGACGCCAATTCGAGCGAATTTGAACGCGACGGCACCAATGTTGTCGGCATCATGACCGAGTGGTTAAAGGGAAATCAGTTGGAGAAACGCGAAGCCGCCGGTGATTTGGGCGGCACCATGCGTCTCGGCGCTTATCCACACCCGCTCAAAAAAGGGTCACGCATTTCGGAAGTTTACAATGCCGACAGCGTCAATGAACGCCACCGACACCGATATGAGGTCAACGTCGCCTTCAAAGATCAATTGGAGGCCGCAGGGCTCGTTTTTTCAGGCCTTTCACCCGATGGCTTGTTGCCCGAAACCATTGAGTATGAAGATCATCCATGGTTCATCGGCGTGCAATATCATCCGGAACTGAAGTCACGACCATTCGAACCGCATCCCCTTTTTGCGAGCTTTATTCGCGCGGCTGTTGAACAAAGCCGGCTCGTGTAGTCGCTCAATCTCTCCTTATGACAATCCCCTGCGGCGTTATAGCGGGTTGGGACACGCAGAACACTCTGAGCCCCGTCACCAACTGTCCGGAACTGGGCGATCCATTGGAAATACAGCCCAGCCGACCGTTGGCAGCTGCACATTCAGCAAAATGGCGGTCAAGAACATCCGTGCTTTGAGTCCGGGCCCTGGTTGGGAGCGAATGTAGATCACGAAAGGGACGACGCAGTTGCTCAACTCAGACTATTCCGCAACGGCTTCAGCTTGCCGTCAGGGTTGGGGCAGTGCAAACTGATGTTTGTCGAATGAGCAGGATGATCAAGTGATGAAAACGATCATCAATATACGGTTGTTTCATCACCCTTAAGTCCGGTAAAGCACTGCCAAGAAGTTTCACAGTGATCTTGAGGACATGAATTTGAAGACCCTTCGCTTCGCGTTAGCATTTATTTGTTTGGCATTTGCCGCCGGTTCATCCACCAGCTTTGCGCAGGATGTGACCTTAAGGGTTCATCATTTCATGTCGGCCAAAGCACCCTTGCATGCAAACTTCTTACTGCCTTGGGCGGACCGCTTGGCCGACGCCAGCAACGGCCGCATCAAAGTTGACGTCTTTGACAGCATGTCTTTGGGCGGCGGCCCAGCGGACCTTTACGGTCAGGCCGCGGACGGCGCGGTTGACATCATCTTGACGTTGCCAGGCTATACACCCGGTCGTTTTGATGAGTTGGAAGTTTTTGAGCTCCCGTTCATGATGCGCGACGCGACGGCCACCTCTGGTGCGCTTTACGACCTTATCGCCAAACGCCTGCAAAATACCGAACTCGACGAAACACGCATTCTTGCCGCATGGGTGCATGGGCCCGGGATCATTCACGCCAATGCGCCGATCAACAATCTGGAAGATATTGCCGGAAAGGAACTGCGGGGCCCGACACGTTTGGTGACTGATCTGTTGGGCGAACTGGGCGCCACGCCGGTTGGCATGCCGCTACCCGCCATTCCTGAAAACCTCGCAAAGGGCGTTATCTCCGGTGCGGTTGTGCCGTGGGAGATCGTACCCTCCATCCGCTTGCAGGAATTGGTCAACAACCACACGGAGCTTTCAGGCGAACGCGCGCTCTACACAGCAACCTTTATTCTCGCGATGAATTGGGACACCTATGACGCCATGCCCGATGATTTGCGTGCCATTTTTGACGTACAAACTGGCAAGGCCTTGTCATTGGAGGCAAGTCGTACAGTTTTGGCCGCCGACAAAAAGGGGCGGGAACTGTCGAGAGCCAACAATATTGTCACGCTGGATGCGGATGAAACAGAGCGCTGGGTAACAGCCGCACAACCCGTCTATGATCGCTTCATCACACGTGCGGCCACAAGAGGTTTTGATGGCGAAACGGCCATTGCCGAAGCAGATGCTTTGATCTCGGCAAACGAGTAACGCGCGATAGCCCGCAAGAGCGGTGCTGGAGGCTACATAGATGTTTGAGCGGATCGAGGCGATTGTCACACGTTTTGCGGCCGCGATCGCGATTATCGGCGGGTTGGGCTTACTATTTGCAATCGTCACGACTTGTGTCAGCGTCCTGTTAAAAACATCGCGACGTATCGCCGATCAGTTTTTCCAAAGTGCAACCGTTGGCGAGATGTTACCATGGCTTCGCTCGATCTTGGGCGAAGAAGAGTTGGTCACCTATGGCGTTGGATTGGCGGTTTTTGCCTCCCTGCCGTGGGTGATGCTGCAAAAAGGCCATATCAAAGTCGATTTTTTCAAACCGATCTTCGGTGAAAGGCTGAACCGGGTACTAGACCTTGCCGGCGATCTTTGTATCACGCTCATCGCGTTTTTAATCCTGACACGGCAGTGGAACCTGGTGTTCAAGCCGCCGCGGCGGAACCAGGATCCATTCTTCGAGTTGATTTTGTCGGGAGAGTTTGCCACCGCGCTGGGCCGACTGAACAATATTGAAGAAAGTCAGATCCTCGCCATTCCACTATGGCCCAGCTATGTGGTGGCGCAGACATGTGTGCTCGCGTTTTTTCTGGTGAGCCTCTTTTGCGTGTGGCGAAGCGTACGTCATGCGTACTCCGCGACGTGAAGGAAAGGCCGTGTCGCAATCCCTGATGTCCGTTTTGACACCTTTTCAGCTAGGACTTTTAAGTTTCCCGGCCATGCTTTTCCTGGTCGCGCTGCGCATCCCGTTGGCGGCGGCAATGTTCATTGTCGGGCTTGCCGGTACTTATATTTTAACAGGCGACGGGCGCATGATGGACAATCAGCTCAAGACATTCGCCTACCGGATATTCTCAAACTACTCGCTTTCGATCATTCCACTTTTTCTGCTGATGAGCGAATTTGCGACCCGGGGAGGCATGTCCACCGCCCTGTTTAAAGCCGCAGAAACCTGGTTGGGGCATCGGCGGGGCGGATTGGCATACGCTTCTATCGGCGCATCGGCAGGTTTCGGCGCCATCTGCGGTTCATCGCTGGCAACAGCATCATCTATGGGGCGTGTCGCTTTGCCGGAACTCAAAAGGGCCGGCTATTCCGGATCGCTGTCGACCGGTGCACTTGCTGCCGGAGGAACGCTGGGCATTCTCATACCGCCGTCCATCGTTTTGGTGATCTACGCAATCTTGGCCGAGCAAAACATCGAAAAACTCTTCACAGCCGCCTTGCTCCCGGCAATCATTGCAATCGTCGGATACTTTGCAACGATTGCCATCTACACACGTTGGAACGACGATTGGGGCAAGCGACTACCGCGTGCGCCGCGCGCCGAACGATTGGAGGCGCTCGTGCCCGTCTGGCCCGTACTGCTCATCTTTGCCATTGTAATTGGCGGCATTTACGCAGGGTTCTTTTCACCAACGGCAGCAGCAGCAATTGGCGCGGCTGGAACCGCCATCGTAGCGTTTGCCAACAAAAGCCTAAACCTTGATACGCTCAAGGCATCGTTGCTGGGCACTGCGCGCAATACCGGCATGATTTTTTTGATCATTCTCGCGGCGGCCGTTTTCAATTCATTCCTCGCAGCAGCACAAGTACCGCAAACGCTTGCCGGGATCCTGCTGGAAGGTGCCTATAACCCGTGGGTGATCCTGTGCGGGATATTACTCCTGTATCTGCTTCTCGGTATGATCATGGACTCATTGGCCATGATTTTTCTGACAGTGCCCATATTCGTTCCCATCGTGACCCAACTGGATTTCGGCATTGCGCCCGAAGAGGTAGGGATCTGGTTTGGCATTTTGGTGCTGATGGCAGCGGAGGTTGGCCTTATCACCCCGCCCGTTGGTTTAAATTTGTTCGTGATCAATGCGTTGGCAAAAGATGTAACGATTGGGCAGACCTACAAAGGAGCACTGCCGTTTGTTGTCTCTGATATCATCCGCATCGCCGTTCTGGCGGCGTTTCCCGCAGTAACTTTGGGCCTCGTGCGCTGGCTGTACTGAAACAGGTTCTTCAGATTTTGATCAGCAAGCCGTGATTGTCAAATTCTTGTCCATCGCGCACGCCGACGCGTTTTTCGCCGATGCAAAGCGTTCCATAACCCGAGACTATGCCAAACGGGTCGCCAAGCGCCGCAGCGGACGCCCCGTCAATTTCTTCAGACCGCAGCACGTTATCACCGTCCAAGTGTACCACCCGGCCGGTTTCCTTTGATGTTATGAGCGCTTGTGTGCCGCGCGCGGCAACTGAAGAAACATACCCATCGGTAAGATCGCTGATCTCTATCGGTTTGACGATTTGGCCATCGACATACCATGCAACCTGAGCGGTGCGTGCGCGGGCCATGTCTTTCTTCTGTCCGCCAACGTAAATGCGTCCTTTGTCATCCATCGCCAAATGGCGCAGTGAGACACCTTCCGTCCCGCTCCAAAAGTCAAAGGCATCGAAAGTCCCGGAAGCAAAATTCAAGCTGATAACCTGGCTGCGAAAAGTCGGGAGGTTGAAAGCTGCTCGTCCATAATCGGGATGGGTTTGAAGGCCGCCAAGAGCGATCAAAAACCGGTCTGAAGGTCCGGCGCGAACAATTTCATGGGGACCGGCCAAAGGCAGGTCGATCTCTCCGACACGGCGCGCCGACCTGTCGAGCTCATAGACACCGATGCTGCCACCAAGAGAGGCCAGATTGTTTTCTGTTGCCAGAAAGGTCCGCCCGTCAGCAGTAAAAGCGCCATGTCCATAAAAGTGCCGGTCCTTGGGGGCTGTCACGACACTTAAAATCTCAAAGCTGCCCAGATCAATGATCGCAAAGCGGTTGCCGGGCCGACGGGGAAACACGACCAAATGATTGCCTTGTTGAGCAAAGCCGTGCGCCCTAAAGCCCAAATATATCGACGAAACACGGCTTCCGCTGGCGGAGAAAAAAGAGGCGGTGCTAAGTCCCGTGGTTGCGGAAGTCTCGACACCCACATAAACGGCTTTTTCCGCAGGTTGCGCAACATGGGTCTGACAAGCGGCAACGGCCAGCCCGAGCGCGAGACGTTCCAGGAATTGACGCCTAGTCGCCATCAGCTGATGTGAACCCTGCGCTCAGGCCGATGGAGCGGCTAAATCCGGTTTTGAAAAAACTCTCGTGATAAAGGATCAGCTCTGCAAACCGGCGCAGTTCTTTGGCACGCTCGCCATCTTCGCGCGCAATCTCGGCCATTGGCGCATCAATGGATGCCAAACTGTCCGCAATGGAGCCCGCCGTCTCACCCAAAACGAAATACTCAATGGACCCGTCCATATCAGGAGCCACATCAAACAACCCCAAAGGGGTTTCATAAAAGTCCCGTAGCGCTCTGAAACTGACTTCTATGCTCTTAAGGCCCAGGCTGCTGCGCTGCGCTTCCGTGCGCTCCGGTCGTGCCATTCCGGGAGAAGACCCCAGACCACGCAAAAGTTTGAATTTGCGGATACGATCAACATAGACAACGCCTCCCGCAAGAACATCGCGCAAAAGGCTATCAATGTCTGGATAGATGTCATTGCCAGTAAAGGCGGTATCATACGCCGTGCGGTATGTACCGCCAACCGACCACTGGTCGACCATTTCTTCCGCAAGATCCGCCTGAAAAGAAGTGATGGCTAGAGACAAATCACATTCATAGCTTGCGGGTACAAGGTCGCCGTACAATAGCAGCTCCAACGCGGTCAGGTTGATCAGCGCAATCGACCGGCCAGAAAGACCGTCTTTCTCCAACAATGCATCGTCCGCATTTTTGACCGCAGACATAACAGCCCGCCGTGAAAAGCCTTTGGGATCGGGCCACATTTGAATACGTAACGGACCTTCGGCATCGGCTACAGGACCGATTTGGACGATACTAGCGCGTTGCCATGCAAGAAACATGGCCGCAAAATCCTCATGCACCGCGCCGATTGTGCCACCATCATTGCAGTAGGCTTTCAAGCTGGTTTGAAGGGAAGACGAAGCATCGGCATAAGCCGCGTAAGAAGGCACAATAAATTCATCAGCTGTAGTCCGCAAACCTTGTTGCAAGAGCGTAGCTTCATCATCGGAAAAGACCGAAATGGCCCCGGCCGTTGCCGTGTAAGACAAAAATGCGATGGTGGTCAAAATTCGCATCAAAAACTTTCCAGAAACCGTATCAGATTATCACGTTCCTTTACGGAAAGCGCCGCGAAATTGTCCCGCGCCGCCTCCGCTTCGCCGCCATGCCACAAAATGGCTTCTTCAAGCGAGCGGGCGCGCCCATCATGCAGAAACTGTGTGTGCCCGCTCACTATTTGTGTCAAACCAATTCCCCAAAGCGGCGGCGTTCGCCACTCCGCACCAAGGCGGTCAGATGTCGGATTGGCGTCTGCCAAAAGGGGCCCCATGTCATGAAGTAGGAAATCGCTGTAAGGCCAGATCAACTGGTTACGCAGCGGTTTGTCCGCTTCTGGAGCGGTTGCAAATTTGGGAACGTGGCAGGCAATGCAACCCGCACCATAGAAATTCTGTTTGCCACGCAGAACAGCCGCGTCGTCCACATCACGACGCGCTGGCACCGCCAGATGTTTGGAATAAAACACCACCAGATCAAGCAATTCGTCAGCGATTTCCGGCTTGCCACCTTCATTGCCGTGAATGGCGCTGCGACAAATGTCTTGTGTGAGCGTGCAATCACCCCAAGCCGCCGGACGTTCGCGCGTCGACAAACCCATATCATTGGAAAACGCGGCCGTTGTTTGCGCCAGCAATGAAGGGGCCACGCCCTTCCAGCCAAAACGTCCCAGCGCCGCACCGCTCATCGCAGCGCGGCCGGATATACCGTCATCGTCCAGATCATCAGGATCGGCAAGGGAGAGTATGGCCTCGTCGGGAATGGCTTCGATCAAACCAAGGCCGATCATTGGCGGCGCAATCCGCGGGTTCAGTGACGTATCGTCGGCGAGGCCGGTCCTGGTCGAATAGAGTGGACGCCGAAGTACGACTTGCGTGCCATCGGGATAGGTGAAGGGGTAAGGTTCATAGGTTACCTCGACACGCCCTTCACTTTGAAAGCCGACAATGGCTTGATCCTGAAACTGATGACCAAAAACCGGATCAGGCCCGCCATCGGGATTGCTCAGGCCAAACAGCATGGAAACCATGTTTTTGTCGCCAGGTGAGGGCGGGTGGCCGCGACCATCCTTGATATGGCAGCCCTGACATGAGCGGGCGTTAAAAAGCGGACCCAACCCGTCCGATGACAAGGTTGACGAAGGCGCGGCAACCCAGGGTCGGTCAAACACACCATTGCCGATAAAAAAGTCGGAACGCTCTTCGAAACTCAAAGTACCCGAGGGCAGTGAAAACGCATTTGAATCGAACCGCTCCGTGTTTGTGCCGGAACCGCCTTGCAACGTTTCAAATGGCTCTGACTTGGTAAAGTCACCGGTCGGCGCCAAGATGCGTGCTTTCCGCTCAGACGCAGTTTCAGCAGCTGAGATGGAAGCCAACGCAACAAAGCTCAAGCCCGTAACCAGACCTGGTTTCATCAGTTTCACTGAAATACCGCCGTAGGATTGTCGAGGCTGTCTGAGCCTTCCAGCGACATTTCTGAGGCGTTCAGCGCGGCCACCAGCGCTTCAATGCTCCGGGTCTGATCGACCAAAGCATCAATGGCAGATTGAACAATTGCATTGCCATCTTCATTGCCAAAGCCGATCATCTGATCGTAGCTCTCTTGTCCGCTGTCGGCGCGATCCTTCATAACCTGCATCGCAGCCATGGTTCCCTCTAATTTGGCCACCATTTCAGCGTGCAGATCAATATTCACGTCCTTCGTGAGGCTTGCCAATGATGGTACTTCTGTCAAGCTTCCATCGGAAGCTAGATAGCGCCCGAGATACACATTTTGGATCCCCAGCGCGTCGAAATAATGAGAATTATGTGTGTTGTCAGCAAAGCAGTCATGCTCCTCCTCCGGATCATGCAGGATGAGACCAAGTTTCATGCGCTCACCTGCCAGTTCACCATAACTAAGTGATCCAAGGCCCGTCAGGATGGCCCCGATACCTGCCGCATCGCTCATCGCTTCCAAATCTCTACGTGCCGCCCCGCCGGCATCCCATGCCGCGACGATGTCGATGAGATCCTCAATCAAAAGATCCGTGGCAGCCGTCAGATACCGCGCGCGGCGGTCGCAATTGCCGTTTGTGCAGTTGGAAAAATCAAAATCGGTATAGGCCCGCGCGCCAGCACCCGGTCCGTTTCCGTTCAAATCTTGCCCCCAAAGAAGAAACTCAATAGCGTGGTAACCGGTCGCGACATTGGCCTCCACGCCGTCAACTTCATGCAGCTTTTGCAAAAGATCCGCGTCGATGACTGAAGCATCAATTTCCATTCCGCCGACATTGACCGATGGATTGGCAATGATGTTGGAAAGGAAGAAATTGTTTTCTTCACTGTCTTCGCCGTAGACCGATATGTCGACATAGTCGATCAGGCCTTCATCCAAAGGCCACGCGTTCACTTTGCCTTCCCATTCATCAACGACAGGATTACCAAAACGATAGGCTTCTGTTTGTTGGTAGGGAACCCGCGCCGCAAGCCAGGCGGCTTTGGCCGCCTCATGGTTAGCCTCACTGGGCGCTGAAACCAATGCTTCCACCGCCTTTCCAAGCTTCAAAGCCACAGCCAAGCTGTCGGTGTATTTGACCAAAGCAAGATCGGCATAACCGTTTATAACATCGCGTGCCGTTTCAGCTTGGGCCACCCCGCCAGCAAGAAAAGTGGCTGAGACGAGGGGCAAAAGAAATTTTATAGTCATGAGTGTTTCCCGATCAACGGTGGTGAAAGCCTGCAGGATATAATGCTGACTGTTTTTATCAAGTTTATGAATGTTCATTAAATTGACATGCAAAATGTCCAACCTTAATGACACCAAGGGAGTTGAGAATGATCAAGACTACACTTGCTGTCACCGCCATGTTAATGAACGGCGCACTGGGCTTGGCCGCGGAAAACACGGTTGCAGCGCCTGTGGCCGATGTGGCCAACTACGATCCAACGCTCAGCGCCAAAGAGGCGGTGCTCGCCAATTGGGAGCTGGCCGCCGCGGGCATTCGGGCAGGACGCGTTGTTGGCGATCAGGTCATCGAGATGGCTCAAACCGGCGCCAGCTATGGAGCTGTTTTGCGGCAAGCGCAGTTTGCGCAGAAAACCATGGTGCAGCGCTATAATGCGGCGTTTTGGGTTTACACTGTCTCTCAGGTGGATTTGAACCTTGATCCCTCCGCTTTGACCGAAGCTGTTCGCGCCGCCAACACCCCGTGCAGCCTTGATGATTGCGCAGATGAACGCACGGCACTGCTTGCTGCTTTTCAAAGGGCAACATCGGAGTTGGACAAAGCCGCTATTGCCGCCCGGACGGAATTGACGCGTCGCGAAGGCGTAGTGGATGCGGTACTCATGACGGAGCAATTGGCGCTCATTGCCGACTATCTTGAAGACGGCACATGGGCCGAGGATTTCAGCCTGACGGAATTTGGCCGCGATGGTGAAGAACTGGCGGCGCGCATCGTCGGCGCCATGGCTCTTTGGCGCAATATCGAACCCTATGTCGGGCTGGCCAACCAGGAAATCGACAGCGCGATCAACGCGAAATCACGCGACCTGTTGCGCACGATGCGCACACACACACGCAGCATGGACACATTCGCCTCCGACAGTCCTGAACTGGAGGAAATCAAGGCAGCCGCGTTGGCTCTATCGGCAGAATTCCGAAAAGCCTCAGAACTTTTTTCCTCATAAATGAAGCGTGTTTGGGTCCTTTTGGCGGCCGCAATGGCAACGTCATCATTGCGCGCGGAACCGCAGCCTGCGGCGACGGATCAATGCCTATCCTGCCACGTTCAAGCAGACGGATCGATTGACATTGTGGGTTTGGAAGCGTTGAGCGCCTTGCCGCCGGAATGGCCTTATCTTTTTGAAGACGCCTACGATCTTGATGGCGATGGTATTGCCGGCGTCATGCGTTATGTGAGCGGGTCGCAAGGCCCTTTGCCCGCCAAATTCGGCACCAATCTGGCGGCCGCAAAATTTGAGGATTTTGCCAAAATTGCAGGGGCGGCCCATAATATTGTTGTGACCGATGACATTATCGAAGAGGTGCGGCGCGTATTTGCGGCGCGATCACCGAATCCGAAAAACCCTTTTGCAGACCGTGCCAGCCTCGAGACTTTTCAAAAACGCGGTTGTGCCGATTGCCACGTGACCCGCACTTATCAGTATCAGGGCAAAACCGTTATGCCGCTCAGCGATTTCCTGCTCCATGACTTGGGCGAGGGGCTCAAGCGCACGGCGCCTCTTTGGGGCTGCAATGGCTGCACCGAAGTCTCGCCGCATGTGCGCCTGACCGACAATTCCATCCAATAAAACGACCGTTGCAAATACAAAAAAGGCCGCGACATAGCCGCGACCTTTTCAAGCAATATACTAGTCCGGATGCTTACTGCAGCATGGACAGATCAATAGCTTCTTGTGGCAATGCCAGTTGGAACATGAAGATCTGGCCACCGCGGTCAGCTTCCACGTCCTTAACTTGACCACCAGACTTTGTCCGGTGCTGAACCACACCGAGCAGCATGTGGTCGTTGACCGGGATCGTGGCATTGATCGCCGCTTCACCCGTGCCCGCGATTTCTTCAACCGTATAGAAGCTGCCGTCATCTTTGCGTGCCAACAGAGCTGTCATGTCCCAAGTACCTGAGAACTCGGACGTACGTGGCTTGTCGAGCGCACCGGCAAGTGCTGTCGCGCCGGCTTTGGCGCGTGGGCTTTCTGTACCACCAGCCATGGACAGGAAGTAGCCGCGGCCTGGTTCGTTGAGTTCCATGGTAGAAGTATTCAAGACCAGCGCGTATTTGCGCTCACCAAAGGCGTTACCGGAGTCTTCGTCCGCGATCAAAACGTCCGCATCAGAGCCTTTGATCCACTCCAGGCCATCGGGTGCAGTAGACTTGGCAAGGCCATCTTCGTCGGTGGCGTGTGTACCCATGCCACCATGTTTGATGCCTTTGTCTGCAACTTCGACAGTTAGAGAGCCATCAACCGAAGACAGTGTACGCACGGCCATACCGGAAAGAACCGCAGGCAGTTCGCCATTGGCAGCTTCCAGTTCAGCGGCAAGATTTGTAAGCTCAAAGCTCATGTAGCCGCCGTTTTGGCTCATGGACTGAACCCAGCGTGCTTTTGTGATGTCCGGGTCAACAGCTGGATGTTCTGTCTTGCTGTCGCCGTTGAAGAACATGTGGCCTTCAGGCTGCTCGTCTTCTTCTTGCCATAGCGTCATCTCAGTTGCACCAACGGCAACCGGCTTGTCCCAACCACCCCATTTAAAGGATGTCGGTGCAAACGCGACCGCAAATTCGCTGGCTGCATCAGGATCGCCCATATAGGCTTCCATCATCTTGTCAGTGACAGCTGGTGCATCGATGCCGAGTTCCGCAAACGTTTCTGTTGCAACGGCCAAGCCGTAGATTTTGCCGTGCAGCAGACCGTTGCGAGCCAAGAACTGGTCACGCTCATTGGCATCGTCTGCAATTGGTGAACCATCAACGTCCGCGCCTTTTTTACCGACGTAGATCTTCAGTGGTGCAGGCTCGAAATTATGGTTGTAACCTGCAAGAACGATGACAACATAGTCTGGGTGCTGCGGGTTGATCGGCATGATTTTTTCATAACCGGTCTGGCCTAGCGCAGGCACTGTGTAAGCAGTTTCGTTTTCGATATCGACAACGATAGACGCAAGGCCCATGCCGTTGTTTGTATCCCAAACTTTTGAAACAACATCGCCTTCATCGTTGGTGATGTTGAACATACGCTGGATGTTCCACTCTTCAGCGTTGATCCAAACATCGTCAACCAACCCAATGCCGTCGCCATATTTGTTGGCAGGCTCATAGTAGGAGCCGCAGAAAGACTGGAAGAAGAAGTCGGCTTTTTCCAATACGAAGCCCGGCGCGAACTCAACGTGTACACCGTCCGGACGTACCTGGTTGCCCCAAACACCGCCTTCAGAACGCGGCTTAACTTCATCGCCGAATACGTTATAGATTTTGCTGAATAGGTGGCCGGAACCTTCAAGGATTGTGGAGGCTGCGTCTTCGTTTGACAGGAAGTTGGCCAAGCCCTCGCGGCTGTAATCGATCGTGTGGATGTGTGAGCCGGTAAATGTTACACCGGAATCCATTTCCCACGGATATGTTTCAGTCGACATTGTCGCGTAGGACTCAGACTGATAAGCGACGCGCACAGTATCTTCGTCGAGAAGCCAAGCAGCGTTGCCGTCCGGCCAGCCTGTCAATGCCATACCTGTTTCAGCGTCAACTTCGCCGACAGTGGCCAAAGCTTTCATGCCAGCCAGGAATGGAAACGCTGTATCTGCCGATTGACCGTCTTTGATTTCAAAGCCGTCGCCTGCAGTGCTTGCCTCAGCGACAAGAGCCGTTGTTTCACCGATTTTGACTTTGTCGCCGTGACCGCCTGCAAAGGCTGTCAGGGCAGAAGTTGCCAGCAAAGCTGCTGACAGCGACACGATAGAAAGTGTCGAATTCGTTTTAAGTGCCATGAAGAGCATCCCTCGTTAGATTGCCCTTTCAGCATAAACCGGCCATGTATCGTTTTGTTGACACTTTCATAGGTAAACAAAACTGACGCATTTGTATGGACGTCCCAATGACGTTCAGTGAACATTCCAAAACAAAGCACGCGACAACGGAACCGATCAGGTGATATCGTAACCTGATCGCGCAGGAATTTTCCAAAGGTTTCACATGCAGGGTCGTTCTTGGATTGATAATTTTCAGGGACTGAGCCGTCTTTCACCTGAACTTAAGGCTGAAATTGAAGCCGGTAGCCAAATCGTATCTGTTCCCGCTGGCACCCAGATTTTCTCACCGGGAAAAAGCGCTGAAAACCTGCTTTTGTTGATTGAGGGCACCGTGCGGGTGCAGCAACGCTCTGAAACCGGCAGGGACCTGTTTCTATATCGCGTGAACGCGGGCGAAAGCTGCGTCCTGACGACGGCGTGCATGCTCGCCTTTGAAGATTATTCAGCCGAAGGCACGGCGGAGACCGACATCAAGGCAGCCGCCATTCCGCGCAAATTATTCGACAATTTGGTAGCCGTATCGCCTGTCTTCCGGGAATTTGTGTTTACCGCTTATTCACGCCGTATCACTGAACTTTTTACACTCATCGATGACATCGTTTTTCAGCGCATGGATGTGCGTTTGGCCGCTCGTCTGTTGGAACTGGCGGGCGACGGCAATATTGTTCATGCAACCCACGCGGTGCTCGCAACGGAACTGGGAACGGCCCGCGAGGTCATTTCGCGCACCTTGGCCGAGTTTCAACGAAGAGGCTGGGTTGAGCAATCACGCGGAGAAGTACACCTAACAGCACCGGCAGGGTTGGCACGACTTTCAAAGTCGTCGGTTGGATAATGCGCTAATCACCTGAGTGACTTTCCCGAGCGCTGATCAGCATTGCTCATTTTCATTGCGTTTCTTTGGGAGCCGAGCTTGAGCCTCGCGGAAGAATTCGGAAACGGTGCCGGTGGAAAACGTTTCAACCACGACCTTGCCCGAACCCGGCGTTCGGCGGGCGGACGTGGGTCCATCCACGTCCGCTTGATCCGCCTCACTCGACCTCAATGCCCGCTATCACGATCCGTCCATCGGCCGCTTTATCTCGCCCCTCGGCCTCTCGGCATTTCGTTTAAGCGAATTGCTTGCCGTCTTGCAGCGGCGCGCCATAAAGGGCGCTTGCCTTAACTGGGACCCCACCATCGAAGGCGTGGGCACGAATAGATATGCCTATTCGGCCAATGATCCGGTCAATAAGAGCGATCCCAACGGGCATATTTTTGGCGCGATCATTGACAAGATAAAGGATTTTTTCAGCGGTGGTGGCTCCGGCGGTGCATTGAAAGATAAAACCAGCAGCTACAAATCTAACGATGGCGGTCAGTATGCACAGGTCGTATTACCCGGGCAGCTGAGCCCTCCGCTGCCACCAATGGCAATTCCTGGAAGCAAGGAAAACAAGAAATTTGTAAAGACTAATCAAAATTTCTTGGCTGGTATCTTGGGTGCTTTGAGAGATAAGTTTAGACGACTGCAGATCGTTTACCGCGCAATTCGAGCTGATGAGCTACCGGGCACTCAAGGGCTCTTTGCACGAGATCCGTTTGCAGCTGAAGTTACGTTGGTGGATCATGTGCTAAACAACCCTCGTTCTAGCCCGTGGATATCCACCACTAAGAGCCTAAATGTAGCCAAGAAATTTGCTGGAGAAACTGGAGTGATCGTCAGTGTTGATCTGAACCGAGTGAATTCTGCCTATCATGATATTTCCAACGGCGGTACAGGGAACGCCGACGCGGATCGCCTAGCGCAACAAGATCAGGAAGTTACGATTAGAGCCTACGTTTCTCCCGATGCCATAATTGGCATCCAAGAGCTTGGATTTTAGCCCATGGATGACTTATTTGAGGCACAGGTAGATGAGATGTGGGCAGCGGACGGCTTTTTCTCAAAATTGCGTCATCTCGAGTTCGACGCTAGTAGCGGTCGTAAGGCGCTGGAGTACTTCAAAGCACAGGATATTAGTAGCGTTGACGACTACGTACGGTTCGTAAAGCGATCCTATCATATCCCGCTCTTTATTAGATCTTGGGAGACTAGAGCTGTCGAAAGGGGGGCGGATAGCACTGAATACGCCAACTTAACTGCAGCATTCTTCGATGTGATTCATGAAAAGATCATGGGCTTCTCACTAGATGAAACTGGAGAAGCCGCTGGCTGACCCGCGTGCATACGCACGGGCCCCATGGCACGCTGCAGGATGTTTCTTACACACGTGGCCCCACGGGCCGGATCGATGCCGTCCATGGCGAAGGTTTTGGCGCAGGCGGCCAGACCAACGACACGTCCCATTCAGCCCTTAAAGACAAATGGGAATACACTTACAATGGCTATGATGAGTTGATTGTCGCCGACAATCTGATCGACGATGCGCTCGACCAGACACTTGGCTATGACAATCTCTGCAACCACAAAAAGCCTTTGGTCGAGGAATACTATCAAACAGGTGCGATTGATCAGGCAAATATGCGTAGTGTCAGCTCTGTGAATGCGCACTGCCCTAGTTGCTCTGCGGCCCAAGGTGGACAGCTAAGCCAATATTCGAGGCAAATGAAAAGGCAATATGGGCTTGAGTAAAAGTGAGATGGAGATTCAAAAAGCTGTTTGTCTTCAATTTGGTTCGAAATTTGAACCATCTTTCGAAGACGAGAAACTAGGATTGGCGCTGCTAGTTCCTGTTACCGAAAACCATTACTACCTCAATGGTGTTCGACATCAAAAGGACCAAGGAACTTGCGGTTGGTTCATCTGGAACGGAAACATTTTTGAAGAACGCGCCGAATTTTTTCAACCGATTCATGTTACTCACTTGTGGAAACGTTTGCCAATGGTTCTACCATATCTTGGCCTGGCGCCTGGTTGGCGCTTTCTTATTGCGAATGATCATGTTGACGTGTGGTATGACGAAAACATTGTCTGAGTGCCACTTCCCGACAAAGAGCTGGTATGTGATCATACAAAGCCACTCGTCTGCTTGTCTTTAGCCATCGCGCTGTGACCGGCCGGATCGATGCCGTCCATGGCGAAGGTTTTGGCGCGGGCGGCCAGACCAACTGGACTGCCCGTTCCGGCCTGAAAGACAAATGGCTCTACAGCTATAGTGGCTATGACGAACTGATCGTCGCCGACAATCTGATCGACAATGCGCTCGACCAGACTTTGGCTATGACAATCTGGGTAACATCGTCACCAACTCCAAGCTCGGCCTTTACAGCTACCCGGCATCGGGCCTCGGCACCGTGCGCCCGCATGCACAAACGCGCATCAGCGGTTCGGGGGGCGTGCGTGATTTTACCTATGATGCCAACCGCTGCCCGGCAGTCGATGGGAACAATCGACGAGAGTGGGCAACATGGTCACGGACGGCACCCGCACGTTCGTCTGGGACGCGCAGAACAAGCTGGCCTCGCTGACGCCGCTTGGCGGCGGGCAGGCGGTGACGTTCCAGTACGGCCCGGATGGCTCGCGCATCGCCAAGCATTCCTGCGGAATACCCTCAAACTCAATCGCATTTTCTACCAAAAAACCTTGGTGAGCGCGCAGGGGTTCGAACCCTGGACCTACTGATTAAAAGTCAGTTGCTCTACCAACTGAGCTACGCGCTCCCAAAAGGGGTGATTTGCGAGCCGGCGTGCGGCATCGCGAGGCCGCGTGATAGTGAAACCCGCACATCACGTCAACCATCTCTTTTGCATCTCATCACATCCAAATCACGACAAATTGCCTCGCCAACCGGACCGGAAGCTGGCCTTGCGCGTGCATTGAGATTATCTGGTTGAAGAGACAAAGAACGGAAACGTCCGATGGCCATTGATGTATCCTATGTGAGCGCTTTTGCAGCCGGAGCCATATCCTTTTTAAGCCCCTGCGTGCTGCCTTTGGTGCCGCCTTACCTATGTTATATGGCCGGTGTGTCGATGGACGATTTTCGCGGCCACAACGATCCGGCGTCGATGAGCACAGATGGCGCAGCGGTAGCGACGGGAGACGGTGTTCGCCTTTCGCTGATTTTCGCGGCGCTGTCTTTTGTCGGCGGGTTTACCACCGTTTTTGTCGCGCTCGGCGCGGGCGCCAGCACCGTAGGCGGTTTTCTCCGGGTTTATCAGACCGAGTTGGCCATGGCGGCCGGTGTCATCATCATTTTGATGGGGCTTAACTTTTTGGGCGTCTTGCGCATTTCCGCTTTTTCGCGCGAGGCCCGTTTTCAGGCGCAAGGACGGCCTGCCAGTCCAATCGCCGCCTATGTAATGGGGCTTGCCTTTGCATTTGGATGGACACCCTGCATCGGTCCGGTTCTGGGCCCTATTCTCACATTGGCAGGCGCCCGTGACAGCGTGGGCGAAGGTGCCGCGCTTCTGGCGGTTTATTCAGCGGGCCTCGGCATTCCGTTTCTGATCGCTGCCATGTTCTCCGGCGCATTTATGGGGTTCCTACAACGCTTTCGGGTACACCTCGGCACGGTTGAAAAAGTCATTGGCGGCCTGCTGGTTGTTGCCGGCATCCTGTTCTTGACAGGGGGCATGGAACGCATGGCCTTTTTCCTGTTGGAGAATTTCCCCGTCCTCGGCACGTTTGGCTAAGCGGTCGATCGCAGTGATTTGGGCATTGTTGCCGTGGCGACACCGGCCATCACAGCGCCAATGGCAACAATTTGATAAGCAGCCAGCTTTTCGCCCAGGAAAATAACGGCAAGGATGACGCCAAAAGGTGTCATCAAGAACATGAACATCCCCGCCAGTGACGGTCCCAATTTTCGAATGCCAAACTGATAGCCCGAAAAAGCCATCAGCGAAGAAATCACAATGATGCCCGCCAAGGCGAACCAACCTGCCATTGAAGGCGGCGAGCCTTCACCGACAACAAGGCTGGTGGCAGCAAACGGAAGATTGGCAAGCGCGCCGAAAAACGCGATGACGCAAAACAATGCCATCGGTCTTATGTCCTTGATGCGGTCGGTTTTCAGAAGAATTGAATAGCTCGCCCAGGACAAGGTCGCCGCGGCAATCAGAATGTCCCCAAGGTTGAACTCCAGCGCCCTAAGTGTCGACAAAGAGCCTTGGGTAATAATGGCAGCAACACCGGCAAAGGCAATCATTGCGCCAAGCACTTCGCGCCAGCTGATCGGCCGACCCCTAAAAAAACGTTCAAGCATCAAAATGAGGGCCGGCGCAACCGAGTAGATCAACGTGGCATTGGTGGCGGTTGTCATCTGCAGCCCCCAGTAAACACCACCTCCGCTGACGCCCATGCCCAATATGCCAAGAATGATGAGCAAGCCGACATTGTTTTTAATAAACGCCATCGTGCTGTGAACCTGACCTGCCAATACGGTAGGCAGCAGGATGAGCGCAACGCTTGCCCAACGCAGAAACGCCAAGACGAAGGGATGCGAGTCGGGCGCGACAAATCGGCCGAAGATGATATTGGTTGAAAAACACAGCGCGGTCCCGAGCATAATCGCGTAGGGCAGCAAATCGCGCGTCGCAGGAGAGGTGTTTGCAGACATGTAAACGCCGTTAGCGTTACCTATCATGTGTGACAAGCGCTGGATTGCATCGACAAAGTTGGTTATTTGGGCAAATCCCTAAGGAACTGTCGAGTTATCACATGAGCCGCACCTGCCTTTCGATTATCCTTGCCGCCGGACAAGGCAAACGCATGAAGTCGGACCTTCCCAAAGTTCTACACCCTGTCGGGGGTTTGCCGATGGTCCTGCATGTGGCCAAATGCGCCAAACAAGCAGGGTCTTCCAACATCGCCATCGTGGTTGGTCACGGCGCACAATTCGTGCGGCAGGCGATCGAAAGTGCCGACCTGCCAACAACGTTTCACGTGCAGGAAGAGCAATTGGGAACGGCCAACGCGGTCAACGCGGCCCGCAATGTCATTGACCAAGGTCATGATGATGTTTTGGTGCTGTTCGGCGATACGCCACTTATCGGCCCTGAAACGCTCAAAAAAGCACGCGACTTGCTGGAACAGGGGGCCGCGATCTGCGTCGTTGGATTTCGACCGGAAGATCCAACGGGCTATGGCCGCCTTTTGGAGAAAGACGGCGAGTTGATCGCCATTCGCGAACATAAGGATGCGACGGACGAAGAAAAGAGTGTTGGTTTTTGCAATGGCGGTTTGATGGCCTTTAACGGACGCATGTTGGGCCAACTGCTGGATCGTATCGGCAATGACAACGCCAAAGGTGAGTATTATTTAACGGACGCAGTGGAGATCGCTCGCTCTTTGGGCTTGCCGGTCAAGGCAATAGAAGCGCCGCACGAACACGTGCTTGGTGTCAACACGCGGGTGGAATTGGCGCAGGCCGAAGCCATTTGGCAGAACCGCAAGCGCGAGGCATTCATGTTGGCCGGTGTTTCGATGGCCGCGCCCGAGACGGTTTTCTTCCATCACGACACACAAATCGCACAAGGTGTTACCCTTGAGCCCAATATTTTCTTTGGCCCTGGCGTGACGGTCGGGGAAGACGCCAATATTCGCGCGTTCAGCCATATCGAAGGCGCTCACATCGGCAAACATGCGGATGTTGGGCCATTTGCGCGGTTAAGACCCGGCGCGGATTTGGGGCCGAAATCAAAAGTCGGAAATTTCTGTGAAGTCAAAAATGCCAATGTCGGCGAGGGCGCCAAGATCAACCATTTAACCTATGTAGGTGATGCTGATATCGGTGCTGACACCAATATCGGGGCTGGCACTATTACCTGCAACTATGACGGCGCCAACAAGCATCGCACGACCATTGGTGACAATGTGTTTGTTGGGTCAAATACCGCATTGGTTGCACCCGTCACGCTGGAAGACAACACCTATATCGGCTCCGGCAGTGTCATAACCGCCAATGTGCCAAGCGATGCTCTCGCCATTGGCCGCGCCCGCCAAGTCAACAAGGAAGGGCTCGGTAAGCGGCTCAAAGAGCATGCCTTGGCCGCCAAAGAAAAACTGGCAAGCCAAAAGAGCTAACCGGCGTCGAGCAACCGGACAGCCTGATCGCGCTCGAACAAATAAAGCAGGACGCGCAAAGCCCGCCCCCGTTCGGATTGAAGTTCAGGGTCTCTTTCCAAGTGCAAGCGGGCATCATCGCGGGCGATCGACAACAGATCACCATGGACACTCAAATCAGCCAGGCGACCGGTGACCGACCCTGATTGGCGGGTACCAAGAATTTCACCGTGACCACGAAGTTTCAGATCCTGTTCAGCCAAGACGAAGCCGTCTTCTGTTTGCCGCATGATATCCAAGCGCTTTTGAGCCGTTTCACTCAATGGGTCACGGTAAAGAAGCGTACATGATGAGGGCTTGTCCCCCCGGCCGACACGGCCGCGCAACTGATGCAATTGCGACAAACCAAAACGTTCAGCGTTTTCGATGATCATGATCGTCGCATCGGGCACATCTATACCGACTTCAATGACTGTCGTTGCGACCAGAACCCGGGTTTGACCCGCCTTGAAGGCAGCCATGGCATCATTCTTTTCGCTTGAAGACATGCGTCCATGGACAATACCGACCCGGTTACCAAAGGCGTTCTTCAGAGCTTCAAATCGGGTCTGAGCCGATGTCGCGTTGACTTCCTCGCTGTCCTCAACCAGCGGGCAAATCCAATATATCTTGTCGCCGCGTTCCGCAGCCCGCCGAACACGATCCATTAGATCATCTAGTTTGGAGAGGGGCACCCCGACCGTCCTGATCGGTTTTCGTCCCGCAGGTTTTTCATCCAAGCGCGAAGCGTCCATATCACCATAAAGCGTAAGCACGAGTGTCCGGGGGATCGGGGTAGCCGTCATGACCAGCATGTCCGGTTTCTGTCCTTTCGCAGCAAGCAAAAGCCTTTGGTGAACACCAAATCTATGTTGTTCATCAACAACGACCAATCCTAGGTCGGCAAAATCAACGCCGTCCTGAAAAAGCGCGTGCGTCCCGACGATGATATCGATATCGCCAGCGGCGAGCGCCTTGCGTTTTGCGCGCTTGTCCGCAGCACTGTCCTTACCGGTCATCACCGTCAGGCGAATACCGGCTGCCAAGGCCAATGGTTCAAGCGTTCTGAAATGTTGCCGCGCCAGCACCTCAGTGGGAACCATCAGTGCACCCTGTGCACCGGACGCGATGGCCGTGGCAAGCGCGAGCAGTGCAATGATCGTTTTACCCGAACCGACATCGCCCTGAACAAGCCGCAGCATACGCTCATGTTTGGCCATATCTGCGCTGACTTCCCGAAGTGTTCGTTCCTGCGCGCCAGTCAACGTGTAACCGAACGCTTTTCGGATTTTGGCGTCGAGTTCCGCATCGGGCACCATGGGCCGACCAGATGTTTGCACCACCCTTAGCCGAACAAGGCCCAGCGCCAATTGATTGGCGAGCAACTCATCATAGGCCAGTCGACGACGTGTGGAACCAGAGAGGTCGAGAGCATCCGGCAATAAGAGTTCATGCGCTTTTCGGATGGTGACAGAAAAGCTTTCGAATTCTTCACGCGCCACAAGCGCCTTGTCGATCCACTCAGGGAATTCGGGCAGCTGCGCAAGCATTTGATGCACAGCGCGCCTGATGGTTTTGCCCGTAATACCGGCGGCCAATGGATAGATCGGTTCGACAAGCGGCAGCTCATGGGCGTTTTCTGTCAAAACCATATGGTCTGGATGCACCATGGACGCACGGCCATTGAACCATTCAATCCGCCCTGAAACGATAACATCGGCACCGGTCGGCAGCGCCCGCTCAAGCCAGTTTCCATGGACTTTGAAAAAGGTCAGAGCAATTTCACCAGACTCATCATGACAATAAACGCGATAAGGCGCACGCGGCGCATGGCGTGGTGCAGGTTGATGCCGGTCAACAAACAACTCAAGTGTTACAATTTCAGAAGAGGGGGCCTGCATGATGAGCGGGCGCTTTGTACGATCAATGACGCCCGTCGGCAGGTGGAAGAGCAACGCATTGACCCGTGGAACATCCTGTATCGTGGCCGTTGGCAACAAATTTGCAAACAATTCTCCAATTTTGGGGCCAATGCCTTCCAAGGAAGTGACGGGTGAAAACAACGGATCAAGGATCGAAGGGCGCATATTTGTCTAATGTGTTGATGTTGCCGTCACATGCAAGGCTGACATTTAACTTCAGACAGTCTATAGCGCGCCCATGAATCGTCATTTTGCAGGCGTATTTGTCCTGCAGCGCTGACGAAAATGAACGAGACAAGGAACCGCATAAATATGCAAAAATTGCTTTCCATGGCTGCCATTGTCGCTGCGAACCTCATTGTTTCAATGACCGGCGCGGCCCATGCGCAGCAATCTGAAAACCTGCCGCGCGGCGAATGGTTCAAGGTCTGCTCAAAACAGGCCGACAATGACATTTGTAACGTACAAAATATCCGCACCGCGCAGACAGGCCAATTGCTGACTGCTGTCAATCTGATTCAAATTACAGGCAAGAATACGCGCTCGCTGTTTCAGATCGCCGTTCCAACGGGTCGCGTCATCCCAGCAGGGATCGCATTGCAGATTGATGGTGGCGAGGCGCGCCGGATCAACTACGCAATCTGCTTGCCTGACCGCTGCATTGCCGAGGCTCCACTGACCGATGAATTGGTCGCTGCCCTCAAGCGTGGTGGTACGATGCGTCTGACTTCAGTGAACTTTCAACAGCAGCCAAACCCCATCGACGTGACGCTCAACGGCTTTACCGCCGCTTTTGACGGCGAGCCACTACAGCAGTCAGAGTTGCAATCACGCCAACAGGAATTGCAGGCCGAGATCGAAAAGCGCCGCGAGGAATTCCAACAAAAGTTGCGTGATGAGCAGGAAAAAGCAAAGCAGGGCAACTAAGCCGTCTTGAAAATCAAACGGATTGAAACCCCGGCACCTGCCGGGTTTTTTATTGAATGGTTGTCGACGTTGCGCCTGACGCCAACTTTGCCAATTTCGTCATCAAAACCGCAACACCATTCAACCGCTTGTCCGCATCAGCCCAATCCCGGACAAATACAATCGACTGGTCGGGGCGAATCTTTGCGAGATTACCTTGTTCGCCAATATACGACACCAGCCCGGCCGGATTGGCGAAATTCTGTTCGCGGATGGTGACAACGGCGCCCTTTGGGCCGGCGTCGAGCTTTTCAATGTTGGCCTTGCGGCACAAAGCCTTGAGATAAACGATTTTCAAAAGATGCTCGACCTCGTTCGGCAACGGTCCAAACCGATCGACCATTTCGGCACCAAAAGCATTGATCTCATCGATCTCGTCAAAATCGCCTAAACGCCGATATAGCTGCAGCCGAAGCGCCAAATCACCCACATAGGTCTCCGGTATCATGACCGGCGTGCCCACATTGATCTGCGGTGACCAATCAGCAGACAATTGCTCACCGTCTCCTTTGACCTCTGCAACAGCTTCCTCAAGCATTTGCTGATAAAGCTCAAAACCTACTTCCTTGATGTGACCAGACTGCTCTTCGCCCAGAAGATTACCCGATCCGCGTATATCAAGATCATGACTGGCAAGCTGAAAACCGGCACCCAGCGTGTCGAGAGATTGTAGAACTTTCAGGCGACGCTCAGCGGTCTTGGTCAGTTGTTTGTTCGCCGGCATGGTGAACAGGGCGTAGGCGCGAACTTTGGACCGGCCAACCCGGCCGCGCAGCTGGTATAATTGTGCCAGACCAAACATGTCCGCCCGATGCACGATAAGCGTGTTGGCCGTGGGGATATCGAGGCCCGATTCAACAATGGTCGTGGAGAGCAGCACATCGAACTTGCCGTCATAAAAGGCGTTCATAATGTCTTCCAGCTCTCCCGGTGCCATTTGCCCATGCGCGACCGCTACCCGCAACTCAGGGACCGCCTCGTCAAGAAAAGCTTTGATCTCCTGCAAATCAGAGATGCGCGGACACACATAAAAACTCTGGCCGCCTCGATAGCGTTCGCGCAAAAGCGTTTCGCGAATAATTAAACCATCAAATGGCGATATAAAGGTACGAACCGCTAACCGGTCCACTGGCGGTGTTGTGATCAAGGACAGTTCCCGCACACCCGTCAACGCCAATTGGAGCGTTCGCGGGATCGGCGTCGCCGAAAGCGTTAAAACATGAACATCGGATTTCAATTCCTTCAGTCGCTCTTTGTGTTTGACCCCAAAATGCTGTTCCTCATCAACGATCAATAGACCAAGGTTTTTAAAGTTTATCCCCTGGCCAAGAAGCGCATGAGTACCGACCACAATGTCGGCGCTGCCGTCGCTCGCGCCGGCTTTTGCAGCCGCTAGCCCCTTTGTACCCGCAAGGCGCGATGCGTGCGCTACGTTGACGGGCAAACCAGAAAACCGTTCGGAAAAAGACTTGAAATGCTGGCGCGCGAGAAGGGTGGTGGGCACCACCACCGCGGCCTGAAAACCACTCATGACTGCCAGAAATGCTGCGCGCAACGCCACCTCGGTTTTACCAAAACCCACATCACCACAAACCAGCCGATCCATCGGCTTGCCTTCACCAAGATCGTGCGCCACCGCAGCGATGGCTGACGATTGATCATCGGTTTCCTCGTAGGGGAAGCGGGCCGCGAACTCATCGCTTAAACCATCAGGCGCGACCATAACGGGCGCATCGCGCATGTGCCGTTCAGCAGCGATACGGATCAATTGATCCGCCATATCAAGAAGGCGTTTCTTCAGCTTTGCCTTGCGGGCCTGCCATCCACCACCACCCAGCCTGTCCAACTGAACATTGGTGTCTTCCGAGCCATAGCGAGACAAAAGCTCGATATTTTCAACTGGCAAGAGCAGGCGGTTCTCGCCGGCATAATGGATTTCAAGACAATCATGCGGAGCTCCGGCGGCCTCGATGGTCCGCAACCCCTCAAACCGGCCGATGCCATGCTCGACATGCACGACAATATCGCCCGGGGTGATGGATGTCACTTCTGCAATGAAATTGGAAGCCCGCTTCTTCTTGCGACGACGCACCATCCGGTCGCCCAAAATGTCCTGCTCGGACACCAACACCGTATCTGCGACGGAAAAACCGTGCTCGATGTTTAACACGATACAGCCGATCCGATTGATCGGCAGATCAACCAGCGCGGGCAATTTACCGGCTGTCTCTATTCCCCCGAGTTCATGTTCGCCAAGTATCTGGATAAGCCGCTGGAGCGAACCCTCTGACCAGCCGGTCAACACAACCCGCTTTCCCTCAACGCGCAAATCACTGAGGTAGCGGGCCGCTTCATCAAAAACATTGGCGTTTTGGTCGGCCCGTTCATTGGAAAAATTGCGGGCAGGGCGGCTTCCAACCGATACTACAGTGCGCCCGTTGCCTTCGGGCTGCTCAAATGGCGTGAGTTGCACCGATGTGCGCATGGCCAACGCGCTATCCAGATCAACCTGGCTCAAATACAGATCTTCAGGCTTGAGCGGGTGATACGGCCCGGCTCCTTCTTTGGCCGATTTGCCCGACCGCTGGTCAACCCGGGCGGTAAAATACTCGGTGATCTGGTCGATCCGCTCGCTTATGGCATCGGCGGCCAGACTGTCGAAAACAATCGGTACACCTTCAAGGGCATCTAAGAGAGTTGAAGTGCCTTCCACGAAAAGTGGTAACCAATGCTCCATCCCCGCAAACCGGTTACCGGCAGCCACGGCCTGATAGAGCGCATCTTCGCGATCAGGTGCGCCAAAACGCTCAATGTAATTTTTGCGAAAGCGCGAAATCGTTTTCGGTGTGAGTGTGACTTCGCTCATGGGCAACAGTGAAAAGCCGTCGCGCTGTCTCGTGGTGCGCTGCGTTGCCGGATCAAATGAACGCACCGTCTCCAGTTGATCGCCAAAAAAATCGAGCCGGACGGGTTCTTCAAAGCCCGGTGCAAAGATATCGAGTATACCGCCGCGCACTGCAAATTCGCCAACTTCGCGCACAGTCGGCACGCGTTCAAATCCATTTGTAGCGGCCGCTTCAATCAATGAGTTCATCGAGGCAATGCCACCCGCCTTCACATTTATAATCTGTTTTGCAATCCGGGCCGGGTCAGCGGTCCGTTGCAAAATGGCGTTTGCAGTTGTCAGGATCAAAGTCGGCGCCGGTGTCGCCTGGCGTACCAGCCGACCGATCCTGGCAAGCGCATTCAGCCGTTGGGCAGAGATGGCTGTTGACGGTGATACTCGATCATAAGGCAGACAATCCCATGCCGGCAGCAAGATACGTTTCACGCCCGGTGCGGCAAACCGGAAGACTTGTTCGATGTCGGTCATCCGACCCGCATCGCGCGCCACAAACACAATCGGTGATTGATTGTCCTGAATGAACTTCGAAAGCAGGAAAGCTTCCAATCCGTCCGCCACACCCGACAAGGTGACTTGTCCCGCGTCCGCCGGAACGTGGGGAAGTTTTAACAGTTTATCGATCATGATCAGACGCGTTCGATCCCGTGAAACCCGCAAATGGCGCGGAAAAGACGCGTGTCGTGGCTAGCGGGTACCGGGCCTTCGCCGGTAAACCATTTAAACAAATCCCGGTCGAGAGTTTCCATCAGGCGCTCGAACTCCGCTAGTTCGCTCTCGCCCATAAAAGGTGCATGTTCCTTTGCATACTGGCCCAAAATGATGTCCATCTCCTGCATGCCCCGATGTTCTGCGCGGAACATGGCGCGCCGCCTGCGGTTTTCCAGAGATAGCTCCGACATCGTCTTTCACCATTTACCAATGTGGCTGCGGGATACACGCCAAGGCGAGTTTGCTCAAGGGTCTGCGATGCCACAAGCAGCGTCAAATTCGCCCTTTCGCTGACCACCAGTGCTGTTAGGATTGGAATCACTAAAAAGAGGAGTGGTCGATCATGAGACGCCTGTTTGCCGCCGGCTTGGTTTCAGCTTTTGCAATAATCGGATCAGCATTTGCAGAACCGGTTCATGGCATCGCCATGCACGGCGAGCCCGCGCTGCCCGCAGACTATGAACACTTCCCCTATGCCGATCCCAATGCGCCACAAGGTGGTTCTATTTCCTATGGTGTTGTCGGAACTTTCGACAGCTTGAACCCCTTTGTTCTCAAATCCATGCGCACAACAGCGCGTGGCATATGGGACCCACAGTTTGGCAATTTGGTCTATGAAAGCCTGCTTCAGCGCTCACGTGATGAACCATTTACGATGTACGGTCTGTTAGCAGAAAAAGTTGAATGGAACGATGAGCGCACCTGGATCGAATTTACACTCAATGAAAATGCCAAGTGGAACGACGGGGTGCCGGTCACGCCTGAAGACGTGATCTTTACCTACGACATCTTCACCGAAAAGGGCCGCCCCCCCTACAATCGACGCATGGCGCGCATCGAGTCCATCGAGAAAACAGGTGAACGCAAAGTCCGGTTCAACTTTAACGAGAATTCAAACCGCGAGTATCCACTTATCATTGGGCTGACACCGGTGTTGCCCAAACACGCAATTGATCCGGAAACCTTTGAAAACGGAACCTTGGAGCCGCCGGTCGGATCAGGTCCTTTCATGGTGGAGAGCGTCGAGCCCGGCGCCCGTATCGTTTACAAGAAAAATCCCGATTATTGGGGCAACAGTGCGCCGTCGATGCGCGGCTTTGCCAATTATGATTCCATCACGGTGGAATATTTCCGCGATTCATCGGCCCAGTTTGAGGCGTTCAAAAAGGGCGTGTTCGATGTCTATTTCGAAAGCGACCCTGTCAAATGGGCATCAGCCTATGACTTCCCAGCGGCCAAGGAAGGAAAAGTCAAGCAATCAACTTTTGTGTCGGACCGGCCCGACCGTTTCCTCGGCTTTTTCTTCAACACCCGCCGCGATGTGTTCGCTGATCGCAATGTGCGCGAAGCGATCACCATGCTTTATGATTTTGAATGGGTGAACGAAAACCTGTTCAGCGGACTTTACTCGCGCACAGGCTCCTATTGGCAGAACTCCGCCGAACTTTCCGCTCTGGGGCGCCCTGCCACCGAACGTGAAGTGGCTCTGTTGGAGCCCTATATGGGCCGCATATTGCCGTCTGTGATGGACGGCACCTACGCGCCGCCCGTTACAGATGGGTCGGGTCGTGATCGCACGGTCCTGCGCGCAGCCGTGCAAAAACTGGGCGAGGCGGGCTATGCCATCACAGATGGCAAGATGGTGAAGGATGGCACCCAGCTTTCCTTTGAAATCCTCCTCGGTACCGCGGTTGGCGCGTCAAAAAACGAAATTGAGCGCATGGCCCTTTCCATGCAACGCGCAGCCGAAGCCATCGGAATTGAAGTAACACTTCGCAGTGTGGATGACGCGCAGTTCCAGAAACGCCGCCAGACATTTGATTATGACATGGTGGCTGCGAGCCTTTCGGCATCGCTTTCGCCGGGAGCCGAACAAATTTGGCGCTGGGGCACACAATCGGTGGAACCGGAGGGGACTTTCAACTTTGCCGGAGCAAACGAGGCGGCCATTGACGCGCTTATTGAAGAGATGGTGGATGCCCGCGCCCGCGAAGACTTCGCTGCCGCCGTGCGCGCATTGGACCGGGTACTGATCTCCGGTCACTATGCCATCCCGCTTTATCATTTGCGTGAAAACTGGGTCGCCCATTGGGATCACATCCAGTTTCCAGATGGCCCCACTCCATTATATGGCTACCAGCTTCCCGTCTGGTACTCGACCAAACAATAGGAGCAAGACGATGTCTGGAGTAGGTGGTGGCGGCCCCGACATAACAACCGACAAACCGGTTTTACCGGTTGACGTTATTTCAGATGTCATGTGTCCTTGGTGTCTGATCGGCAAGCGACGGCTCGAGACTGCCGCGCAATTGGTTGCCGATGACATCACTCTGGAAGTCCATTGGCGTCCTTTTCAACTCGATGCGACGTTGCCCGAAAGCGGATTGGACCGGAAGACCTATTTGGAAAACAAGTTTGGTGGGTCAGAACGTTCAAGGGAAATCTACGCCCACATAAAACAGACCGGCACTAGCGAAGGTATCGACTTCAAGTTCGACAAAATAGCGGTCTCACCCAACACACTCAACGCTCACCGGTTGATCCGCTTTGCCGGTGAAGAGAACGTGGAAACACAAAACAAAGTCGTCGAAGAACTTTTCGACAGCTTCTTTTTAAACGGCGTGCACATTGGCGATTTGGAAGTGCTGGCCCAAATCGGCGCGAAAGCGGGCATGGCTCATGATAAGTTGCTGACCCGTTTAACATCGGACGAAGCGCGCCAGGAAACGTCAGCGGAAGTAGCGCGCGCGCACGAAATCGGGGTAACCGGCGTGCCCTGTTTCATTTTCGACCGAAAAATTGCCGTGATGGGCGCGCAGCCGGCCGACCATCTGGTTCAAGCCATGCATGAAGCCCTGCACCAACGCTCGCCATCTTAGTAGGCATGGTGTCTTAGAAACAAGGTAACAGTGAAACAAGGCGTCAGTGGGCTGTCATTTCACGTGTTGTGTAGCGTCTAGCTTCCGCGCTCCAGTCAAACATTTCATCGATCTGAGGATGACGGAGTGGTCCACTGTCAGCATCTGCCAGCAAATTCTGTTCCGATACATAGGCGACATACTCCGCCTCATCATTTTCGGCCAACAAATGGTAGAATGGCTGGTCTCGACGGGGACGAATATCCTCAGGTATCGCCTCATACCATTCCTCGGTGTTGTCGAATTCCGGATCAACATCGAAAACGACACCGCGAAACGGAAACAGGCGGTGGCGCACAACATCGCCAATACCAAACTTGGTGGACACTGATTTTGCGTCGGAATATTTCATGTGCCTAATGTGTAGCGTTTGAATTACAACTTCAAGTCCTTGCAGGTTTGATCCACGGGCGCTAACGCGCTGGCGAACAAGGAAAATGCATCTTGCAAGTACTCGGGCTCGTCCTTCCTTTCTTCGGACTGATTGCAATCGGATACGCAGCGGCCCGGATCATCCGCACTCCCGCTGACGGTTTGGCATGGATGAATACCTTCATTGTATACATCGCGTTGCCGGCACTTTTCTTCAATCTTTTGTCCCGCACACCTGTGGAACAATTGACGCAGTGGCGGTTCATCATCGCGACCACCATGACGACATTCATCATTTTCGCTGCCGCTTTTATCATCGCCGTCTTGAGAAATGGCGGCAAGGTGCCCGAAAGCACCGTGATGGGCCTTGGCGCCGCTTACGGAAATATCGGGTACATGGGCCCCGGGCTGGCACTTTTGGCGTTTGGTGAAGCAGCCATTGTGCCTGTCGCCCTCGTATTTTGTTTCGACAACACACTGCACTTCATTTTAGCGCCCTTGTTCATGGCGCTGTCCGGCAAGGATCCAAACGGGCCTTCGGGCTTCCGCTTGGCATTAGATGTTTTCCGGAAAATCATCACACACCCTTTTATCATGGCGACGATCATCGGAATCATGGCTGCGGTTTTTCAGGTGCAACCGCCGCAAGCGGTGCAAACGCTGATCGACTATCTGGCAAACGCCGCAGCACCCTGCGCACTGTTTGCAATGGGCGTGACACTGGGCCTGCGCCCCTTGCGACGGGTGCCATCTGAAACTACTTATATTGCTGCGCTTAAGCTCATTGGCGCACCATTGCTGGCTTACATTATTGTTTCCAGGGCCGGTGACTTTCCCGATGTCTGGGTTTATGCCGCTGTCCTGTTGGCTGGACTGCCGACGGCGACCAATGTCTATGTGATCGCGCAACAATATGATGTCTGGGTCGAGCGAGCGTCGGCCATTGTTTTGATTACAACCGTCGGCTCGGTACTAACCGTCACCGGGCTGCTTTATCTGATGACAAACAATATACTGCCGCCCGATCTTTTCTAGCTAAAAAGACCGCGTAACCCGCCGCCGGGGTTGATCCCTTCGCGCATGAAGAATGAACGCAACGGTCCGATGTTTTTCAAAGCACTCAGACCGACGGCGCGAGCGGCTTGGACCGGCAAGAAATCCGTCAAGAGGGAACGGTTGAGCGCATCGACCGCGCCCGTGCGAAGATAAATGTCCGCACGTCGGCGCCGGTTATAGGCAGACGTAACCTTGCCGCTGCCGGGATCGGTACCACCGGCTTTGGCATCACTCAAAACAGCGCCCAAATCGCCGATATCGCGGAAACCGAGATTGAGACCTTGCGCTCCGATCGGCGGAAATGAGTGCGCCGCATGGCCGACCAACATCACACGATCAGACCCGAAGCGATTTGCGATACTACTTGAAAGCGGCCAGGCCTGGAGCGGCATGGGATTTTCGACTTTCCCAAGCGTATGCTGAAGGTTTTTTTCCATGCGCCGCGACAGGCTTGTTTCATCCAGCGCCATCAATTCAGCCACCCCATCGGGCTCTACAACCCAAACGAGGCTGGACCGTTTTCCAGTCAGGGGAACCTGGGTAAACGGGCCTTTAGATGTGTGAAACTCCGCCGACACACCATTGTGGGGACGCGAATGGTCAAAAGCGGTTACCAGCGCTGTCTGTGGATAATCCCAATTGCGCACTTCAATGTCGGCTGCATTTCGAACCAATGAATTCGCCCCGTCAGCACCGACGATTAGTTTCGCCTCAAGCGGTGTGCCATTTGACAACGTCGCCAGAACATGGCCCGGTTCAAAAGCGGCAGCCGATACCATCGCCTTGTGGATGACGATCTTTGGTTGCCGCGCAACAGTGGCACGCAGCGCACGGTTCAACGCACTGTTGGGGATATTAAATCCAAACTGTTCTTCACCAGCTTCCGATGCCCTGAAGTCCACGCTAGGCGCCCGAAAAAACCGGCCCGTATCATCAATGATACGAAGCACATTAAGCGGTGACGCAGCGTCTGCCACATCATCCCATATTCCCATATCTTTGATAAGGCCAATGGCGGGCATCATTAGCGCAGTGGTGCGCGCGTCGGTGTCTACATGCGTTTCATCAGGCGCAACCAGCGCCACGTCATAGCCTGCAGCACTTGCCTCCAGAGCGGCAGCAAAGGCGGTTGGACCCGCCCCAGCAACAATGATGTCTGTTTCATTTTTTTCATTCATACGGCAGGAAATGGCGTTGTTTGGAGGCTGTGTCCATGCGCGCGTTGACGCATTTACGCAAAACCGGCGCAGTTAACCCAAAATTATTGATATAGCCTCTTGCACCGCACAACCGTAACGCTACGCTCGCGTTATTGTCTGCGGATTTATACTCAATGTCTGACCTGCTGCGTGTCCAGCAAATCACAAAAACGTTCGGGCCTCTCAAGGCTAACGATACCGTTGATCTGGATGTGGCCAAAGGTGAGATACACGCGCTTTTGGGCGAAAATGGTGCCGGCAAATCCACATTGGTCAAAATGCTTTTCGGAAGTTTGCAGCCTGATAGCGGCTCAATCTGGTGGCGCGAAAGCCGGGTGATTATCAAAAACCCTTCAGCTGCCCGTGCCCTGGGCATCGGCATGGTTCACCAACATTTTTCCCTATTTGATTCCCTGACTGTCGCGGAAAATATTGCATTATCCCTTGATGATACCGGGCCTTTGAAAGACCTTGCCAGCAAGGCGGAAGAATTGGGTAAAACCTACGGCTTGGAGCTGAACCCTGACGCGCTTGTCGGTGACCTGTCTGTTGGCGAGCGTCAAAGGGTCGAGATCATCCGTTGCCTCTTGCAACAACCTGATCTGATTATTCTCGATGAGCCCACATCAGTTCTGACGCCTCAGGAAGCCGAGAAGCTGTTCGACACGCTCCGCCAGCTTCAACGCGAGGGCAAGTCGATCCTCTATATCTCACATCGCCTCGACGAGGTGAAGCTCCTGTGCGCTCGCGCAACTATACTGCGCCACGGCAAGGTCGTCGCGCGCTGCGACCCCCAAAAAGAAAGTTCCAAGTCGCTCGCAGCTATGATGGTTGGTAGCGATGTGGAGGATGTGGAACGCACGTCCACGCCGGGCTTGGATGGGACAAGTCGACCGATGGTGTTTGCTGTTCAGGGTCTTTCCCAACCCCCATTGGGGCCGTTTTCGGTAGCGCTGAAAGGGATCAACATCCGGCTCCGCGCTGGCCAGATCCTCGGCGTGGCCGGTGTTGCCGGTAATGGACAATCGGAATTGTTTGACGCCCTGTCGGGAGAAGAAACCCAAGCGCAACCCGGTGTTATCGAAATTGGCGGGCAGGCCGCTGGAAGACTGGGCCCCAATGGACGACGGAAACTCGGTGCGGCGTTTGCCCCGGAAGAACGGATGGGCCACGCAGCGGTTGGCAACATGTCGCTGAGTGAAAATGTCTTTTTAAGTCGGCACGCTTCGGATGCTTCAGCCTATAAAAGCGGCGGTATATTGGGGATGATCCGGCAAAATGCGCTTACAAAGACACTGGGCCGGATTGTAAACGCCATGGACGTACGCAAATCGGGCGATAACCCACGTGCCGCAACGCTATCGGGTGGCAACTTGCAAAAATTGGTACTGGGGCGTGAATTTGATCGAAAGCCGAAAATTTTGATTTTCAACCAGCCGACATGGGGGGTAGACGCGGGAGCTGCTGCGCGGATACGCCAGACCATAATTGATGCCACAGGGCAGGGCGCTGCCGCTTTGGTCATCAGTCAGGACCTCGACGAGCTTTTCGAAATCAGCACATCCATAGCGGTGATGCATGATGGCCATTTAAGTGAGCCCATCGCAACTGAGGTCGCCACCCGCAATCAAATCGGCCTATTGATGGGCGGTGCTAGTCTTGATCAATTGGATGTTGCAGCATGATCAGGGTTTCGCTCGAACGCCGTCAACGGCGCATCCCCCTGCTTGGCGTCGTATCACCTTTGCTGGCGCTGGCGATCACCATGACCATCGGAGCTTTGATGTTTGCCGCGCTAGGAAAGCCGCCGCTCGGCGCGCTTTACACCTATTTCATCGAGCCGCTGACAGAAATCTGGTCCATCCACGAACTTCTCATCAAGGCAACACCACTCATTCTGATCGCAGTCGGATTGGCGGTGTGCTTTTCATCAAACAATTGGAACATTGGTGCCGAAGGTCAATTCATTATCGGCGCGGTTGCCGGCTCGGCGCTGCCGGTTCTAATGCCCGATTTGACAGGTCCCCTGGTCTTGCCATTGATGTTGCTGATGGGAATCGCGGGCGGCGCAGCGTACGCCGCAATACCGGCCCTTCTAAAGGCGCGCTTTCACACCAATGAAATTTTGACCAGCCTTATGCTGGTGTATGTGGCTCAATTGTTTCTCGATTGGATTGTTCGCGGCCCATGGCGCAATCCGGAAGGCTTCAATTTTCCCGAAACCCGTTCGTTTCATGCAGATGCGATTTTACCGGAAATTGCCAGCGCGTCAGGACGGGCGCATTTGGGCTTTGTATTTGCCATCATTGCCGCCATCGCAATTTGGTTCATGATGAGCCGGACGATGAAGGGCTTTGAAATTCGTGTGCTGGGTCAAAGCCCCAGAGCAGGTCGCTTTGCCGGTTTTTCGCACCGCAAGATGGTTTTCTTTGCTTTCCTCTTATCTGGCGGTTTGGCCGGACTGGCGGGAATTTCGGAAGTTTCCGGGGCTATCGGCCAACTCAGGCCGACCATTTCACCGGGCTATGGTTTCACAGCGATCATCGTTGCGTTCCTTGGCCGCCTAAACCCTTTGGGCATCATCGCAGCTGGCTTAATCTTGGCGCTTTCCTATCTTGGCGGAGAAGCGGCACAGATTTCGCTAGGTGTTTCCGACAAGGTAGCCGCCGTTTTTCAGGGGCTTATCCTGTTTTCTGTCTTGAGTTGTGACACGCTGATCAATTTCAAGGTTCGTGTTGCGCGCGTGGGAGCGGCCGCCTCTGCGCCGCAGGAGGGTGCCGCATGAGCCCTGACATGATTGAAGCTATCCTCCTGACCACCATGACCGCTGCGACACCACTTTTGCTCGCAGCCTTGGGCGAGTTGGTTGTCGAAAGATCCGGTGTATTGAATTTGGGTGTTGAGGGCATGATGATCATCGGAGCCGTCTCCGGCTTCGCTGCCGCACAAATGGCAGGCACCGCGTGGGCAGGCGTGATCTTTGCACCCCTTTGCGGTGCTTTGTTTTCACTTTTGTTTGCATTTTTGACGGTCACTCTCGCCACAAATCAGGTCGCAACCGGCTTGTCTTTGACACTGCTTGGCTTGGGCGTATCCGGCATGGCAGGTGAAGCTTTCATAGGTTTGCCGGGCGTCAAATTGGAGGCACTCGACATCCCGTTCCTGACAGACATTCCCTACATTGGCGAAATCCTGTTCGGTCAAGACCCGATTTTCTACATATCCATCGCGCTTGTAGCTGGCGTCAGCTGGTTCACTTTCAAAACCAGAGCGGGCCTGACTTTGCGCTCTGTCGGTGACAATCACGGTTCCGCGCACGCGCTCGGGATTAACGTAGCGCGGGTTCGTTATCTGGCGATCATGTTTGGTGGCGCTTGCGCGGGCCTTGCCGGGGCGCATTTGTCATTGGTGTACACACCACAATGGACCGAAAACATGACCGCCGGTCGGGGATGGATCGCGCTCGCGCTGGTCGTTTTTGCTTCTTGGCTGCCTTGGCGCGTACTGGCAGGCGCCTACCTTTTTGGCGGCATCACCATATTGCAGTTCCATGCGCAAGCGCAGGGCATTGCCATCCCTTCACAGTTCCTGTCGGCGCTACCCTATGTGGCCACGATTGTTGTCCTGGTCTTGATTTCCGCGAACAGGCGGATGACGATGAAGAACACCCCGGCCATGCTGGGTAAACCCTTTGTACCAGATACGTAGTTGGTGGATAGAACATCGCGATACATCAACGCGCAAAGTCAAACCGCGATACATTTTGCAACCGTTCCAACACCAGGGAGTGAAAGGAATATGAAAAAACTGACTGCAACACTTATGGGAGCTGCCGCCGTGATCGCTGTATCGATGCAAGCAGCTGCCGCCGCCGATGCCAAGGCATGCTTTATCTATGTCGGTCCAATTGGCGACTATGGCTGGAGCTATCAGCACCATCAGGGACTTTTGGACGTTGAAAAAGCATTCGGCGACCGTGTTGAAACCGCATATCTGGAAAGCGTACCGGAAGGTGCTGACGCTGAGCGCGCCATCGAACGCTTTGCGCGCTCAGGTTGCAACATCATCTTCACCACATCTTTTGGCTACATGGATGCGACGAACAAGGTTGCAGCCAAATTTCCCGATGTGAAGTTTGAGCACGCCACTGGCTATAAGCGCGAAAGCGATAATGTGACGACGTACAACTCCAAATTCTATCAGGGTCGTTACATCCAGGGTCAGATTGCAGCCAGCATTTCCGAAACAGGTGTTGCCGGCTACATCGCGTCCTTCCCCATTCCCGAAGTTGTCCGTGGCATCAACTCCTTTATCCTTGGTGCCCAGTCAGTAAACCCGGACTTTTCGCTGAAAGTTGTGTGGGTGAACACTTGGTTTGACCCTGGCAAGGAAGCAGACGCCGCCAAAGCGTTGATCGACCAGGGCGTCGACATTGTCACACAGCACACCGATTCCACGGCGGCCATGCAGGTTGCAGAGGAGCGGGGTGTGAAGGCTTTCGGCCAAGCATCAGACATGCAGGCTTTTGGTGAAAACACGCAGCTGACGTCGATAATTGACGATTGGGGTCCCTACTATGTTGAGCGCGTTGGTGCAGTGCTCGATGGAACATGGGAACAACAAGACGTTTGGGGAGGCATGATCGAAGGTCACGTTGCCATGGCACCTTACCGGAACATGCCTTATGATGTTGCGGCAAAGGCGAAGATCACGGAGCGCGACATCATGATTGGTCGCCTCGAGCCTTTCACCGGCCCCATCATGAAGCAGGATGGAACCGAGTGGCTGGCTGATGGCCAGACAGCTTCCATCGGCGAATTGCTCGGCATGAACTTTTACGTTCAAGGCGTCGACGATCAACTGCCGCAGTGATGCAAACAACGATATCAAAAAAAGGGCGCGCTAAGCGCCCTTTTTTAGTACGGCATGTTTATTCAGCGGGAGCAACTTGGCCGGGGTCGGAGACAGGTACAATTTTTCGACCAAGCGCGCGACCGGCGAAAGCCGCAAAGACAAGCAGCACAATCCATGGGGCCAATGAATAGCCCTCGGTCATCGTCAGCAATACGGTCAGCGGCAAAAAGAAACCGGCGATCAAACTGTTGCGCTCGATACTGTCCATTTGGCCCCATGAAACGGCCGATACGAAAAATGCCCCGGCAGGAGCCAAAAGGAAAAGATCATAGTTCAGACCAAATGGGGTCACGACCAACGCACCGGCCATCAACAAGGCGCACTTTATGGGATGGCACACGTTGGCCTGCGGGCGCCAAACGCGCCAGATCACATAAGAAACGCCGACACACACGACCGCATGCAACGACATCGCAACATCATGTCCAATGCCGAATGCGCGCAGACCCGAATATACCGAAATCATCTTCGCAAAACCGACCGAACCATGTTCAAGAACATGTGTCGCATCTTGTGTTTGCGCCAAAAAAGCGATCCAAACATCGGCACCCAATACGACCGCGCTTGCCAAAAAGAGCCCCATGGTTGTCAGCGCCGCTGAAGCAATTGCGCGCCACTGTGCGGCAGCAAGTAACGCAATCGGGATAAGAACGCCCAGCTGCGGTTTGAACGTTAAAATACCGAAAAAGATACCGGCCAGCACCGGTCGAGTGGGCAAAAGATGCAGGCCAATCGCAAAAAGTCCCGCGGTCAAAAATGCGTTCTGACCATGCGAGATGTTCAAAAAAGCGGCCGGGAACGCAATGGCAAGCAAGAGCGTCATTTTCACGTCGCCGGTTATGCGCACCATGACCCAAGCCACCGCAATGAAGGTGAGCGTCACCCAAACTGTGAGCGCCACATAGAAGGAAAGCCCACCCAACGGTAGCAACATCAGTTGAAAGTGTGGCGGATAGAAAAATGCAAAAAAGCCGCCCTCGGGAAACAAGGACTGCTGAATGGGTTCAAATGTCTCACGGGCGTAAACAGCAGTCGCATCAGCAAACAGCGCCTCGCGGGCCGCCACCCAAAAGCTGACAAAGTCACTGCCAAACGGGTTTCCGTTGGGGAGCAGTCCACTATTGGTCGCCAATACATAGACCGTCGCTGCCGCCAGCATACCGACAAGCAGGAGAGGGTAGACGTTAAGCCGCTCTCTATCGACCCAAGACGCATTGACAATTGAGTTTAGCACGCGTGGCACTCCCTTTCACCGCCGCCACATAGCAGGCCAACCTTTAGAAAGTGGTTACGCGGCCGCAAACGTACAAAATTGCGACCTGTCCTTGCCGCAGATCAGGTTCGTTTGAGTCAAACTCTCTGCCATAGTTGTGCGGAGGGAGGAATCGTCGCCGATGGCAACAAATACGCTCATTGACAGGCCAGCCAAAGCCAAACGCAAGGCGCATTTGCCCAAGGGTCGGCAGGTGCAACAGGCCAATTTGGCTACCGTATCTGATATTCTGGGCGATCTCCCACGCCGCAAAGACCTTTTGATTGAAGCACTCCATCTTATCCAGGACGATCAGGGTTGTTTGAGCGCGCCTTCCTTGGCGGCGCTCGCAGAATTACTCCGGCTTTCACAAGTCGAAGTCTATGAGGTCGCCAGTTTTTATCACCATTTCGATGTTGTGAAGGAAGGCCAGACACCACCGCCCGCGCTGACGATCCGAGTTTGCGATAGCCTGTCGTGCATGCTGGCCGGAACGGAAAAACTCATCGCACAGCTGGAAACAGAGGCGTCAGACGATGTCCGAATTCAGCGCGTCCCGTGTATTGGGCGATGCGCTACAGCACCAGTTGCACAGGTTGGACAGCGTGCGGTGGAACATGCCACGTCAGAAACCGTTTGGTCGGTAAAAGACATCACGCCGGAAATTCCAGACTATCAAAAGCTGGAAGACTACCGGAGGGGGCGTGGATATGCAGTCCTGAATTCCCTGATCGACGACAAGCTCACCGCAGAAAAAGTCATCGAAATGATGTCAGACGCCGGTCTGCGCGGGCTCGGCGGCGCGGGTTTTCCGGCGGGGCGCAAATGGTCCATCGTCAAATCACAAAGCGGCCTGCGGTATATGACCATCAATGGCGATGAAGGTGAACCGGGCACGTTCAAAGACCGCCATTGGCTGGAACGACAACCTCACAAGATGTTGGAAGGCGCGCAGATTGCCGCTCGTGTCGTCGGGTGCGAGAGGATTTACATCTACATGCGGGATGAATATCCCGCGATTATCGAGATATTGAAGCGAGAGATCGACCAACTGCGCCTCTCTGGTATTGACATCATCCCCATGGAAATCCGGCGCGGCGCAGGCGCCTATATTTGCGGTGAAGAGAGCGCGATGCTGGAGAGCATCGAAGGTAAACGCGGTTTGCCGCGTCACCGACCGCCTTATATCGCCGAAGTCGGTCTGTTTGGCCGTCCGACCCTCAACCACAATGTGGAAACACTGTTTTGGGTGCCCGACATTTTGAGCAAAGGTGTCGACTGGTTCCGCGCGCAAGGCAAGCCGGGGCATCCGGGCTTTCGAAGCTACTCCATTTCCGGGCGGGTGAAAAATCCGGGGGTCGTTGTGGCACCTGCCGGCACCACGGCGCTCGAGCTTGTCAACGATTATTGCGGTGGCATGGCTGAGGGGCACAGTTTCAAAGCCTATCTGCCAGGCGGTGCTTCTGGCGGCATCCTTCCGGCCTCACTCGGGAAAATCCCGCTCGACTTTGGTGGTCAGCTTGCGGAGGAAGGCGCTTTTGTGGGCTCTCATGCCGTGGTGATTTTGTCCGATCAAGACAACATCAAAGATGCCGTCATCAACCTGATGAATTTCTTTGAGCATGAAAGCTGCGGCCAGTGCACGCCTTGCCGGGCCGGTACCGAGAAAATGGTGAAACTGCTCAACGCACCCGGCCCGCTCGATGAACCTGTCATCCAAGAGCTGGAACGATTGATGCGCGATGCGTCCATTTGCGGTCTGGGGCAGGCGGCCCCAAACCCGGTGGCTCATTTGTTCAAACATTTTCGGGATGAATTGTAATGAATGAAAAGACGGTTCAATTCATGCTGGACGGCAAGTCAGTCACAGCCTCAGCGGATGATACCATTTGGACTGTCGCCAAGCGCGAGGGCACAAGGATTCCTCATCTTTGCCATCTGGATGAGCCGGGATATCGGCCCGACGGCAATTGCCGCGCCTGCATGGTGGAGATCGAAGGTGAACGCACATTGGCCGCCTCCTGCGTGCGCAAAGTCTCTGACGGGATGGTCGTGAAAACCGACACGGAACGAGCCGATGGCGCGCGCCGCATGGTGTTTGAGTTACTTGCTGCTGACATGCCGGACCGCGATGCATCACCAGATGCCGAAAGTCCATTCTGGAAATGGGCCGAAACGTGGGGGATTTCTGACGGCGCTCGTCTACCATCAAAGGTGAGCAATAGCGCTGCGGCGCATGATGTCAGCAACCCGGCCATCGCGGTCAATCTGGATAGTTGTATCTCCTGCGGCTTGTGCGTGCGCGCCTGCCGCGAAGTGCAGGTCAATGACGTGCTCGGCATGGCCGAACGCGGCCACCATGCCGTGCCGGTGTTCGACATTCACGATCCGATGGGTCAATCAACATGCGTCACTTGCGGAGAGTGCGTGCAAGCTTGCCCGACAGGAGCACTATACGAAAAGTCGCTTCTTGATAAAGAGAATAGGACAAACAATATCAGTAACTTCGATAAAGAGGTTAAATCAGTTTGTCCGTATTGTGGGGTCGGTTGCCAAACGATCGTGCGTGTCAAAGATGACACGATTGTCCAAGTGGATGGCCGCGATGGTCCAGCCAATGAAAACCGCCTTTGCGTGAAAGGCAGGTTTGGTTTTGACTATGTGCACTCACCGGAAAGGCTGACCAAACCGCTCATCCGTCGGGACAACGCCCCAAAACGGGGCGACATCGACATGCGCGCCATGCCGATGGAAGATGTGTTTCGCGAGGCAAGCTGGGATGAAGCGCTCGACTATGCGGCCAATGGGTTCAAGTCCATTTTGGCTGAAGATGGTGGTTCCGCGCTGGCGGGCTTTGGTTCCGCCAAAGGCTCTAATGAAGAAGCCTATCTTTTCCAAAAACTGATCCGGCAGGGATTTGGCACCAACAATGTCGATCACTGTACCCGGCTTTGCCATGCCTCATCTGTAGCGGCGCTTTTGGAAGGCGTTGGCTCGGGTGCGGTGTCTGCACCGTTCACAGATGCGCTCAAGGCGGACTGCATCATGGTGATTGGCGCACGCCCGACCACCAACCATCCGGTTGCAGCAACTTACTTCAAACAGGCCGCACAGGCAGGCAAAAAGCTGATGGTGTTCGATCCGCGTCAGCAGGATCTGATGCGACATGCTACACACGCGGTTCAGTTCAAAGCCGGGTCTGATGTCGCCATGCTCAACGCCATGCTGCATGTCATCATCGAAGAGAAACTCTATGATGAGCAGTATATCCAGGCCAACGTGGATGGCTTTGATGCGCTAAAAGAAAAGGTCGCCGACTTTTCACCCGAAGCAATGTCCGAAACCTGCGGCGTCTCCCCGGAGATGCTGCGCGATTGCGCGCGCACTTATGCCGCTGCCGAGAGGTCGATCATTTTTTGGGGGATGGGCATCTCGCAGCATACCCACGGCACAGACAATTCGCGCTGCCTGATTGCGCTGGCCCTGACAACCGGTCACGTCGGGCGCGCAGGAACCGGACTACACCCGCTCCGTGGTCAGAATAATGTGCAGGGCGCATCGGACGCCGGGCTCATTCCCATGATGTATCCTGATTATCGGCTGGTCGAGAACGCTGACATCCGTGGCGAGATGGAAGACGCATGGGGAAGGGCGCTTGACCCCAAACGCGGTATGACTGTTGTCGAAATCATGGACGCAATCCACCAAGACAAGATCAGGAGCATGTACATCATGGGTGAAAACCCTGCCATGTCAGACCCCGACCAAACCCATGCCCGTGCCGCATTGGCGAGGCTGGAGCATCTCGTCGTTCAAGACATCTTTTTGACCGAAACCGCTTGGCATGCCGATGTTATTCTTCCAGCCTCCGCCCATGCGGAAAAACTCGGCACCTACACCAACACCAACCGACAGGTGCAGATCGGGCGGCCGGCTGTTCGGCTTCCGGGCGATGCACGACAAGACTGGGAACTCATCGTTGAACTTGCCAACCGCCTTGGCTTGGGATGGTCGTATCCGGCGGGCGTTCCGGATGTATTTAGCGAAATGGCGGACCACATGCCGTCATTGTCAGGTATCCGTTGGGATATGCTCGAAGCGCAAGATGTCGTCACCTATCCACTCGATGGGCAAACCGGTGCAGGGCGCGAAGTCATCTTTGACGATGGTTTCCCCACCAAAGACGGACGGGGTAAAATCACACCCGCTGAATTGCGCGCACCGGACGAAGTGCCGGACGCAGACTATCCGCTGGTGTTAACGACCGGGCGTTTGCTGGAGCACTGGCACACGGGCGCGATGACAAGACGCGCTGAGGTGCTTGATAGTCTGGAGCCTGAGGGCATTGCCGCCATGAACCCGCGCGAGATTGACCGTCACGGCTTTCAGGCGGGGCAATTCATCGAAGTATCGACGCGACGTGGCAGCGTTAAAGCAAAACTGCGCGCCGACCGCGAAGTCGCCGACGGTATGATCTTCATGCCCTTTGCGTTCAATGAAAGCCCGGCGAACGTGCTGACGAACCCGCAGCTTGATCCGTTCGGTAAAATCCCGGAATTTAAGTATTGCGCCGCTCGGGCGTCTTCCGCTGCTGAGGAAAGTTTGCCAGTGGCCGAATAGGACCGTTACAATCCATGTCGGCAAGCGATCTAGCGGCTTGCGCCATCCGCACACGTGCCTATGTCAATACAATGCGCAGGACATTTTTCAAACTGGCAGCAATCGCGATTTTAAGCGTAGTATACCTTACGAGACCGATCAGCGCGGGCAGCCCCATGTTCACCGATCAATTCATCGACGAACCCGAAAGCCGCTGGTCTTACGTTGCCGACACGGTGATGGGTGGTGTATCGACAGGATCCGCCAGCTTCGAAGAGGAAGCTGGCGTCCACTTCGTACGCCTTACGGGGCGCGTATCGACAGAAAACAATGGGGGCTTCATCCAGGTCCGAACACGCTTATCGGACGGTTTTCCGGACCAGACGGTTGGCATCAGCCTTAGAGCACGTGGAAACGGCGAGACATATTATGTCTTTTTGCGCTCGCGAAAGGGCACAAGACCATGGCACTCATATCGCGCCCGCTTCACAGCAGGCGACGAATGGACGATTATCAATTTGCCGCTGGCCTCGTTTGCGCGATCACGCGATGCGATCCCCGACAGTATAGAAGCAACGGATGTAACCGGCATCGGCATCGTAGCTTACGGTTCTGACTTTGAGGCCGACGTTTCGGTGGCCGAAATCAGCTTGTATTAAAGCAATTAAGAGGAAATGGCAGAGGGAGTGGGATTCGAACCCACGAGACGCGTTAACGCCTGCCGGTTTTCAAGACCGGTGCCTTCAACCACTCGGCCATCCCTCCGCGCGAGACGGCCTCTTGCCACAAGCAGACGGCCAAACGCAATATGGTTTCCGCGATTTTTCTGCAGACAGTGAATTTAAGGTAATCCGGTTATTGGCGTGGCACGTAAATGCCTTCAGGAGTTACGGACTGAGGGATCAAATGAAACCGATTGTTGAAAAAATCCAAAGAATCATGAGCGTGCTTTTTGCCAGCTTGATGATCGTCATCTCAGCATCGCAAATCGCGGCGTCGGAAACGCTCTCCGGACAAGAGCTGAAAAGTTTCGTCAATGGAAAACGTGTTTACCTGCGCATCCCGCTAGGCGGCGAATTTCCCCTTTTCTACCGAGCCAACGGGCAAGTCACCGGTGATGGCACGACCTTGGGGCTTGGCAAATACTTCGCACCGAAAGAGACCGGCCGTTGGTTTGTTGACGGCTCCAAACTCTGCCAACAATTTCCAACATGGTACAAGGGCAGGGTCTCTTGTTTCCGCATCTATAAAACTGGCGAAACCACCTTACGCTGGACACGAGATGACGGATATTCCGGTCGCGCGCGCATTAGCGGTTGATGGTGGATCACCCTATTTAACGCGCTGATAATCTGTGTGTGGTAGCTTTTGCGCCAGCGGCACCGGTCAGGCTTGGCCGGTGCCGTCAGTTTATGTATGTGCGTATTGATGGAAACACCTTTTTTGGTCGGGCGGCGCCTGCGGACATCTCCGGCATTGATTGCGACATCGCTTGTCAGCCTGGCGATGCTACTTTCAGCTTGCGCAGGAGGCGCACCTCCACGACCTTCTCAGGCGATCACTTCCGGCGTTCCTTACCCCGACGCCCGGCCCTTGGAGCCTTCAGTATACGGTGCTGTCCCGGTCTCGGTTCTCAATGGCCCGACAGCGGGCGATGAGTTTTTCTCTGCGGCGGCCTATGGTGTCGCAGCCAGTCCCCGGGTTGCGTTGGGAACGCGCCTTCCGCGTGGCGGCGGCTATTACAAGGTCGGGACCCCCTACACGGTCGCAGGCCGACGCTACTACCCGACCCGAACACCCAAGGCTGTCCAAACCGGCCGCGCCTCATGGTACGGCGCCGCGTTCCATGGCCGGAAAACGGCCAATGGCGAGATTTATGACATGAACCATCTGACCGCGGCGCATAAGACAATGCCACTGCCCTCGTATGCCCGCGTCACCAACCTGGCCAACAACCGTTCCATCATTGTGCGGGTCAATGACCGCGGGCCATTTTCCAACAACCGCGTCATCGACCTTTCAAAACGCGCTGCCGACCTTCTCGACTATACAAGAGCCGGGACCGCACAGGTTCAGGTCAACTACCTTGGGCCTGCACCGCTACACGGTAATGATGATGCCTACCTTGCCGGTTCGTTTCGAGCCCCTGCCAATGGCGGTTTTGGCGGCGCATTTTCCGCCTATTTCCCAACAAACAATCGCGCCGATACAAACGTTTCGGGCTATGCCACGATGCGTATAGAACGCGCCTTCGCCAAACCAAACGCCGCGGCAAAGCCACTAGGCCATTAACAAAATTTTCTGCAGCCAGGCCCCCAGTTCATTTGCCTATGCGCCAGTCGCATAATATGGGTAAAGCTGAATTGGGTAAGAAACGCATCTGGGAGCGGGTCGGCAATGCGGTTACGAGCGGACAATGGTCTAAAGTTGATGCGCCATGTTCTCGTGAGCGCTTCCTTCCTGATTATTCTGGTGACCAGTGCGCACGCCCAATTGTTCGAAACAAAAGCGACCAACGCCATTCTGCTCGATGTGACGACACGCTCGGTGTTGTTTAACAAGAACGCCGACGAGAGCGTTCCGCCGGCATCGCTGGCAAAACTCATGACGATGGAAGTCGTCTTTCACGCGCTAAAAACGCGGCAATTGTCACTCGATGATGAGTTCCTTGTCAGCGAAAACGCTTGGCGCCGCGGAGGTGCAGCATCGGGCGGATCAACGATGTTCGCCGAACTCAATTCCACGATCCGCGTCGAAGACTTAATTCGCGGCGTGATCGTCCAGTCCGCCAATGACGGCTGCATAATCCTGGCCGAAGGGATGGCGGGCACAGAAGAAACCTTTGCATCACTGATGAACGAGCGTGCACGGGCCATCGGCTTGCAAAAGTCGGTCTTTTACAATTCCACCGGCCTGCCGCACCCGGACCAGCGTGTTACCATGCGCGATTTGGTGACATTGGCGACGCACATGCAAAGGGAATATCCGCAATATTACCGATACTACGCGCAAGAAGCGTTTGATTGGAACAACATCAACCAAAGAAACCGGAACCCGCTCTTGAGCATGGATATCGGCGCCGATGGAATGAAGACCGGTTTCACAGAAGAAAGCGGCTACGCCATTGTCGGTTCCACCGTCACGGATAATCGCCGCCTCGTCGTTGCCATGTCGGGCATGGAGAGCCAGCGAGAAAGAGCGCAAGAAGCCCGAAAGTTACTCCAATGGGGCCGGCGCGCTTTTGACGAGATGGCACTTTTCAACGAGGACGAACCGGTGGGCAATGTCCGCCTCTATGGCGGCACTGACTTCACCGTTCCTGTCGCTCCTGAAAAAGGCCTGACATTTCTGGTTCCCATTGGCTCCACCGAAAACCTGCGAGCCCGCATCGTCTTTCAGGGGCCGGTTTTGGCTCCGGTCACCGAAGGTGACGAAATCGCCGAACTTCATCTTTATTACGGCGATGATCTGGCGCAAATTACACCGCTTTATGCGGCCAAGACGGTCGGACGCGGACCGATTCACCGTCAAGCCCTTGATGCTTTGAGCGAACTCGTCCTTGGCTGGATTTGAGTTTGAGTAATCAGCGATAAAAAAGCCTTGAACGCGCGCGCCAAAAAGATTCGCAAAGAGCTGGGAAAGTTCATCACCTTTGAGGGTGGCGAAGGCGTCGGCAAGACCACGCAAATACAAATGGTGGTTGACCGGTTGGCAAAGCATCGCGTGACCATCAAAACATCGCGCGAACCAGGCGGCACGCCCGGTGCCGAAGCGGTGCGCCATGTCCTGCTTAACAAAGCAGCGCTGGAGACATTTGGCCCCAAAATGGAAGCCATTCTTCTGTCAGCGGCGCGAAACGACCATGTCGAACAATTCATTCGGCCCCATGTGGAAGCAGGCCAATCGGTGATCATCGACCGGTTTATGGATTCAACCCGCGTCTACCAGGGTTCGACTGGCAAAATTCCGGCAGGTTTCTTGTCCTCCCTGGAGCGCACTGCGGTAGCAGGCCTTTACCCTGATGCAACGATTATCCTTGACCTCGATCCTTTGGTGGGCCTGACACGCGCAGCAAAAAGGAGAAGCAAAGGGGATGATGTCGATCGCTTTGAAAAAGAAACACTTGCGGTTCACAAACAGAGACGAACCTCGTTTCGAAAAATCGCGAAGGCTGAACCCGATCGCTGCACGCTGATCGATGCCTCCGGAACAGCACAAGAAGTCCATGAGCGCATTTGGCCCGTCATTGCCAAGCTATTTGGAATATCCGAAGTGCCTGCGAAAAATCAGGAGCAATCGGAGGAGGTCTAATGGGTGCCAACGAGTTTTCAAACGCCGAGACACACGACACGCTGGAGGAAATTGACCCGCCCAGCGCCACGACGCGTTTATTCGGGCATGTGGCTTCAACCGAACTCTTGATGCGGTCGGCTGCCAGCGGCCATCACGCCATCATTCTTGAAGGACAAGAGGGGATTGGCAAAGCATCAGCTGCGTTTGTGCTGGCGAAATTGAAACTGGGCGCTGGCGGCACTATCGGCGATGGCATCGATCAGCAAAGCCCGGCCCATCGACAGGTCGCGCAAGGGGCACACCCCAACCTTGTCCATGCGACCCGGCAGTGGTCGACCCAAACCAAAAAGTGGAAGACGGCGATCACCATCGACCAAGTCCGTGGGTTGCAGACTTTTTTTGGGCTGACGGCAAGTACGGATTATCCACGTATTGTCATCGTGGACCACCTGCAGGACATGAACCGAAACGCAGCCAACGCGCTGTTGAAACTTCTGGAAGAACCCCCGGTAAACTCGCTTTTCCTCCTGATCTCGCAAGGGGCAGGCTCGGTTTTGCCGACAATTCGCTCTCGTTGCCAATTGGTTCGGTTCTCACCACTTTCACAAGTTGAGGTTTCACAAACGATCCAGCATGTCGCAGGAAGCCATTTTAGCCCTGAGCAGGCAAACGAGGTAGCGAGCCTCTCTGGCGGATCAATGCGCCACGGGCTTGTTATGGGCCTGTTCGGTGGGATCGACCTTTTGCAGGCCATCGATGGTATGCTCAAAGCCGAACAATATGACACCGTGACCGCACATCGTCTCGCGGCTATTGTCGCTGACCGGAAACAACTGACACAGGGATTACTCATCCACGACATGCTGCTTTCGTCATTGCACAGTCATGCAAAGCACGCCGCGCAAAACGGCTTTCACGAACGCGCTGCGACATTGGCCAAGGCGGCACAAGACCTTGTGTCGCTGCGGAAAACGGACGACGCATTCAATATCGATCCGAAGCAATCCTTCCTTGTTGCGTCACAAAATGTGTACAGCGCAATTCATGACACCAAATAACAGCGCCAAGGCGGGCAATGCGGTTTCAACGGATTTCAAAATCATCTACACCGCGCATAAAATCACATAAAAAAGTCCGAAATGTCAGAGAAATTCTTCATAACCACGGCCATCTCATACCCCAATGGCGCGCCACATATTGGTCACGCCTATGAACTGATCGCGACCGATGCGATTGCCCGGTTCAATCGCCTTGACGGCCGGGATGTCTTCTTCCTGACCGGAACGGACGAACATGGCATCAAAATGCTTCAGACAGCCCGCAAAGAAGGCATTCCGGTGCGGGAACTGGCGGATCGCAATGCGCAGCGTTTTCTTAATATGACCACAGCGCTTTGCGCATCCAACGATGATTTTATTCGCACGACCGAAGAACGCCACCACAAGAGCTGCCAAGCCATTTGGAAGCTTATGTCCGACAATGGTGACATCTACAAAGACGCCTATGCGGGCTGGTACTCGATCCGCGATGAAGCTTACTATGACGAGGACGAAACCGAACTGCGTGATGACGGGGAAAGGTATGGCCCGCAAGGCACACCTGTCGAATGGGTTGAAGAAGAAAGCTACTTTTTCAGACTATCAAAATATGCAGAGCCTCTTCTCAAGCACTATGAAGAGAACCCTTCCTATATCGGGCCTGACAGCCGCAAAAACGAGATCGTTTCATTTGTTAAACGCGGCCTGAAAGACCTGTCGGTCTCCCGCACAACCTTCGATTGGGGCGTCAAAGTACCTGGCGACGATAAGCACGTGATGTATGTGTGGGTCGATGCGTTGACCAACTATATCACAGCCACGGGTTGGCCAGAGGAGACGTCGCGCTCCCGTTTTTGGCCGGCCGATGTCCATGTGATCGGTAAGGACATTACGCGCTTTCACGCCATTTATTGGCCTGCATTTCTCATGTCCGCCGGACTTCCATTGCCAAAGCGTGTTTTCGGGCACGGTTTTCTATTCAACCGCGGCGAAAAAATGTCCAAATCGCTCGGCAACGTGGTCGACCCGTTTGAGATGGCCGATCATTATGGTGTCGATCAGATGCGCTATTTTTTCCTGCGTGAAGTGCCTTTCGGCAATGACGGCAACTATTCACATGAAGCCATTGTCGCCAGAACCAATGCGGATCTGGCCAATGGGTTGGGCAATTTGGCGCAGCGTTCGCTTTCCATGATTTTCAAGAACTGCGACGCGCAAGTGCCCGAAAAAACGAAGCTAACAACAGAAGACGAGGCGTTACTGGCTTTGGGCGCAAAGGCGTTGGAAGCCGCACGCGAAGCCATGAGCGTCCAGGCTGTCCACAAGGCGCTGGAAGCAATTTTCAACGTCGTATCCGAAGCAGACCGGTACATTGATACGCAAGCGCCGTGGAGCTTGAAAAAAACCGACACCGAGCGGATGGGCCACGTTCTCTATACCGTCGCCGACACCGTGCGCCAGATAGCGATCCTTTCCCAACCATTTATGCCAACCGCCTGCGCAAAACTGCTCAATTTGCTGGCCATTCCCGCTGACCGGCGGCAGTTTGCAAACTTGGCGGACCGCTTGTCGCCCGGAACGCCAATACCCAAACCGGAAGGCGTGTTCCCACGATACGTGGAAACTACTACAGCCTAGGTCACGCACTATGCCCGCTCTTGTCGACAGCCATTGTCATCTCGATTTTCCGGACTTCGAGCCCGAGCGTGATAATATTGTCCAACGCGCCCGCGATGCTGGTATTGTTCGCATGGTCACTATTTCGACTAGGGTCCACGAATTTGACCGCGTTCTAAAAATTACCGAGACTTACCCGCAAGTTTTCTGTTCCGTCGGCACGCATCCACACCACGCTGACAAAGAGCCCGATGTCACAACCGAGCAATTGGTCACCCTCGCCTCACACCCCAAAGTGGTGGCCATCGGGGAGGCGGGGCTCGACTATTTTTACGACAAGGCACCCCGTGGCGCGCAAGAACAAGGCCTGCGCCGACACATCGACGCCGCACGGCTGACAGGCCTTCCGCTGGTTATTCATTCGCGCGATGCTGACGATGACATGGCGCAAATTCTGGCAGGAGAAACCCGAGGAAAGGGGGCCTTCCCCTTTGTGCTTCACTGTTTTACCGGCGGGTCTGAACTGGCAGAACGGGCCATTGCACTGGGTGGCTACGTTTCATTTTCCGGGATCGCCGCCTTCAAAAATTCAACTGCCTTGCGCGAAATCGCCGCCAACATTCCAAAAGATCGCTTGTTGGTGGAAACCGACGCGCCCTATCTGGCACCACCGCCACATCGCGGCAAACGCAACGAACCATCCTACGTGCTCCACACCGCAACGATTATCGCTGAGCATTTGGGCCTTTCCATTGATGCGTTCGCAGAAACGACAACCGAGAATTTCTACCGTCTTTTTTCAAAAGTGACGCGCCATGACGGCTGATCTGAAAGTCACAATTTTGGGCTGCGGCTCATCATCGGGAACGCCTCGACCGAACGGCGATTGGGGGAACTGCGACCCAACAAACCCAAAGAACCATAGAACCCGTTCGTCCATTCTCCTGGAACGCACCGGCGACTATGGCGGCAAGACATCGATTGTATTCGATACCGGGCCAGATTTTCGCCAGCAGATGCTAGCCTCACAAGTCAATCAGATCGACGCAATAGTATATACGCATGCGCACGCTGACCATATTCACGGCATCGACGATGCCCGCACGTTCATGCTCGCACAGGGAAATATGATCCCGACATTTGCGGACGAAGCCACGTTTGCGCGTCTCAAGGAAGCGTTTGGCTATATATTCAAAACGCCAAAAGGAAGCTCCTATCCGCCCATACTCAATCAAACACGGATCCATCAAGGCGAACAATTCACCATCAAGGGAAATGGCGGAGAAGTGGATCTTTTACCGATTCTTCAGGAGCATGGCGAGATTTCTTCACTTGGCTTCAGAGTAGGGGATTTTGCCTATTGCCCCGACGTTTCGGGGCTGCCCACCGAGTCTTTGGCCGAGCTGGAAGGTCTACACACTTTGATCATCGACGCGCTCCAATACCGCGAACATGTCAGTCATTTTTCGCTGGCCCAGGCGCTGGCTGCGATCGAGCGTTTGGCGCCAAAACGCGCATTTCTGACCCACATGCACACGGCGCTCGACTATGAGACTGTGCGGAACGAAACGCCAGATCTTGTAATGCCGTGTCATGACGGAATGGTCATACATGTCCCAATCTAGAAATCCCGGTTCAAGCGGCTATGACGGCTTCATCATGCAATCACTGCCACGGAGCGGGACCAGCTTCATTTTGGATTACACAAACGGGACCGGTGCATTTGGACATGCAGAGGAATATCTAAACCAGAATGTTATTGCATTTTCGGATGCCACCACCGCAGACGAACACTTTGAAATGGCCATGAACCAAGCTTTCGGTACGGCCAATCTCTTCTCGATGAAAATTTTTCCGCGTCAGCTTGTGGAGTGCGTCGACCACCATGGGTATGATTTCATCCAACGATGCACAAGTGAGTATTCGGTTCAATTTGTTCGGCTGAGACGCAAGGATACGATTGCACGCGCGGTCTCTTTTTATAAGGCACTTCAGGATAAACGCTGGGCGACGGATAGGGGTGGAGAAACTATCGAGATCCCTTACGACTTTAAAAAAATTTACAGGGCCTGGATATCACTTATCAAGGCGGAAGCGTTCTGGGACACCTACAACTCGATGCATCAGATCGAACCAATAGAGTTCACATATGAAGAGCTGGAAAGTGAGCCATCCAAGTTCATGCATGAAATGTGTTCAATTTTTAACGTTGAACCAAACGGCGTTAAACTGTTGCGCAAACTCAAGAAGCAACGTGACGAACGCTCAGCGGAATTTTGTGAGCGTTTCCGACGAGAATTGAGCTTGGATGAATTCCGCGATCAGTTTGTTGATAACCGGAATCAAACCGTTGAATTGCGAAAAGCACCACGTACTTGGAGTAATCTTTTTAGGCTTCTTGCACAAAAGCCGCTTAAGGTACGCCTTTAATTGGTTCCATAATCCATATTATGCAACTAAGGCATGTTGCTGTGGACATAGCCGCTCCACGCTCTGTCAACCCATAACCTTGTGGTAGTTTGCCGTCATGGAACCCGCACGCGATATTCAACGCCTGATCGCCATCATGGCCCGCCTGCGCGATCCAACGACAGGATGCGCGTGGGATGCCGAGCAGACATTTGCAACAATAGCGCCATACACCATAGAAGAAGCCTATGAGGTCGCAGACGCCATCGAGCGCGGTGACATGGGCGAGTTGACGGATGAATTGGGCGATCTTCTGCTGCAAGTTGTCTTTCATGCACGCATGGCTGAGGAAGCCGATGATTTTGATTTCGGCGATGTAGTGCACGCAATTACCAGAAAGATGATCCGTCGCCACCCTCATGTCTTCGGCGACGAAGATCAGCGTAGCCCAAAGCTGGCCAAAGGAGCATGGGAGCGCATCAAATCCGAAGAAAAAGCAGAAAAGAGAGCCCAGCGCCTGGCTCAATTGGACATTGACGCCCACACCGAACAATCATCACTACTCGATGATGTACCAAGAGCCCTACCCGCCTTGATGCGCGCCCTTAAACTCCAGCAAAAAGCGGCAACCGTAGGCTTTGATTGGGATACAGCACCGCCGATCCTCGATAAGATTGAAGAAGAGATTGGCGAGCTACGCGCCGATATTGCAGCGGGCAACGAACGTGGGGTCGAAGAAGAGTATGGTGACCTGCTTTTTGCCATTGTCAATTTGGGCCGCCATCTCGATATCAATCCGGAAGCCGCACTGATGGCGGCATCCAAAAAGTTCACGTCAAGATTTTCCCATATAGAAAAAGAGTTGGCTGACCAAGGCACGTCACCCGCCGAAGCAACACTTCCTCAAATGGAAGCACTATGGGTTGAGGCGAAGACCAAAACCGCCCCCTAGTTGAGTTTGATGATCGAGCTCTCAGGCAACTGGGAGGCCAGCAACTCATCGGTGTCTTGCGTGACCCGCACCTCAACAATGATCGTGCCATCCTCATCCACGCGACGATCATCGACGATCGCGTTTTCATAAAGCCAAGCCACATCGGAAAACCGCGAGGGCGGAACTGCAATCCGGCGGGCGACAAGTGTTCCCGAAATTCTTTCTTCAATCAGCGCGAGGAAATCCGAAATACCCTCGCCTGTTACCGCGGATAGCGCGATGGCGTCAGGTTCCCGTTCTGCCCTGGCGTTGATGGCGGAGTGCGCGTCTTCCGGGAGCAAGTCGATTTTGTTCCATACATTGACGACAGCATCGGCCCGTTCGCCACTGATGCCCAGATCGGACATGACCATTTCGACATCATTGGCCTGCGCGCCGGTTTGGGAGTGACTGACATCGTGCACATGAACGATGATATCGGCTTCGCGGACTTCTTCAAGCGTAGCGCGAAATGCAGCGACCAAGTGGGTTGGCAAATCTGACACAAAACCCACCGTGTCGGACAGGACGGTCTGTGTGCCACCCGGGAGCTTTATGCGTCTGAGTGTCGGGTCAAGTGTGGCAAAAAGCATGTCTTTTGCAACGACGTCGGCGCCGGTTATCCGGTTGAAAAGGGTTGACTTTCCCGCATTGGTATAGCCAACGAAAGCGACGATCGGCAGCGGAACTTTTTTGCGTTTGGCACGGTGCAAAGAGCGCGTCCGACGCACCTGCTCAAGCTCATTTTCAAGACTCTTGATCTTGTCGCGCAAAATACGCCGGTCCGCTTCGATTTGGGTTTCGCCAGGCCCTCCAAGGAAACCGGCACCACCGCGTTGGCGTTCAAGGTGTGTCCATGATCGAACCAGTCGGCCGCGCTGATAATTCAAATGCGCCAACTCAACTTGCAACGTCCCCTCTTTGGTGGCAGCGCGACGACCAAAAATCTCAAGAATAAGCCCGGTGCGATCCAACACTTTTGTGTTCCAGGCTTTCTCCAGATTTCTTTGCTGAATGGGGGTTAGTGTGTGGTCCACAATCACCAAGCCGGCATCCATGGCCGCCACAATGCCGGCAATTTCATCGACTTTGCCGGTTCCAAAAAGGGTCGCCGGACGCAAAGTCGCAATCGGTGCGATTAATGAGTGGACGATTTCAAGGTCAATCGCTGCGGCAAGCCCCACCGCCTCTTCCAGCTTTTCAGCTGCGGTTCGCATATTGTCACGCTCGTTTGGATCATCAGCCAGCCTGTTTTTCAAGTCGGGTGTGACCACGATCGCGTGCGTCGGCGTGCCCTCTCGATCAATTGGCGGGCGACCCTTCTTTCCACTGGCTTTGTTTTTATCGCGGACGGGCTTCGTCAATCGGCCTTCTGATCCATATTTTCCACATCAAACATTTGCACGGGCTGACCCGGCATAATGGTTGAAATCGCGTGCTTGTAAACCAGTTGCGCGCTCCCATCGCGGCGCAACAATACGCAAAATGAGTCAAACGAAGTGACGACGCCCGTCAACTTGACACCGTTGACGAGAAAAACCGTGAGCGGAATTTTCTGCTTGCGCACCGCATTCAAAAATTGATCTTGGAGGTTTTGCGACCTGTCAGCCATCTTCTTTCCCCTTATGCCGCATTGCCACTAGCACAGATTTTGTGCGGCGCGACAAGAATGTTTTCACGTCTCATGAAATTGGCTGACCGTAAACAGGCGAGCGCTCCGCAAACCGGTGGAAAGCCAATCGTAATTCAGCTGCAACACTACCGGGTTGGCCATTGGCAACAATCTGCCCGTCCAAGCGGACCACCGGCATGACAATCGATGTGGCAGATGTCACAAACATTTCGAGCGCATCATGCGCTTCTGCCACCGAAAAGCCTCGTTCTTGCACCGAAAGGCCGTGTTCGGCCGCGACATCCATAACGCCTTGCCGGGTTATGCCGCGCAAAATCCCATGGTCAGCGGGCCGTGTCACCATCACTTTGTCCTTGGTGACAATCCAGGCATTTGTTGATGCCCCTTCCTTGATGATGCCATCTGCATCCACGAAAAGCGCTTCCTGCGCGCCCTGCTCTACGGCGTTTTGTCGCGCCAAAACGTTTGACAACAGGCCGACTGTTTTGATGTCAACACGGTCCCAACGCGTTTCGGGAACAGTGACAACTGAAATACCCTTAGCGGCCTTTTGGTCAGCGACCAGTGGGTCAGCAGAACGTGCGGTGACGACCAACGCAGAAGGCGTGCCATGTGGCGGAAAGGCATGATCACGGCGCGCAACCCCGCGTGTCACCTGCAGATAAACAAGTCCGTCATATACCCGGTTCGCACGCACAATTTCAGCCAAAATTCCCGGCATCACCCCTTTCGCGACCGGCCAAGCCATTTGAAGCTCGCTTAAGGACCGCTCCAGGCGATCCAAATGGCGCGTCTGATCAATCAGAAAACCATTTTGGACTTCGCAAACCTCATACACCCCATCAGCGAACTGATATCCGCGATCTTCCACGTGAACCGATGCTTGCGCGTGCGGCAGGTATCGCCCGTTGACATAAGCAATGCGTGACATTTCAAACAGCCAACCTCTTTAAGCTAAAAATATTCGAGACTGACACGGAACAATTGTTCAACTTTTTTCACCGCATCGGTTTTTGCAAAGATGACCACGCGATCACGTGCCTTGATCTGAAACTGACCGTCTGGCTTGTGCACCTTCCCACGCCGGTACACTGCACCCAGACGAATATCATCGGGTAAGTCAAGCTCACGAAGTGGCACGCCGACAAGGGGCGACGTCTCCAACGCTTCTGCTTCAAGAACCTCGGCCTGCCCTTTTTGAACCGAAAAGACCTGCATGATCCGGCCGCGTCGCATGTGTTGCAATATCCGCGAGATCGTAACCGCACGCGGGTTTATCAAGGCGTTGATACCAAGCGTCGATGTGAAAGACTGATAGCCCAAATCATTGATCAGCGCCATTGTCGCTTCACAGCCAAGCCGTTTGGCCATCACCGCGGACAGTATATTAACCTGATCATCATTGGTCAGCGAGACCATCAGTTCAGCGTCCTGGATATCGGCTTCATGAAGAATTTGCTGATCAAGCGCGCTTCCATGAAGGACAATCGTGCGCCGCAATTGATCTGCATTGGCCATGGCGCGGTCGCGATCGGTTTCAATGATTTTGACATTGGTGCGCCCGCTTCCGTCTTCGAGCCGCTTTGCAACATAAGACCCTATATTGCCGCCACCTGCGATGATGATACGGCGCGCTTCAATCTCTTCATGGCCGAAAAGGGAAAGCGTACGGCGCACCTGATCACGTTGCGCCACCACATAAACCAAATCATCAACCAACAACTGATCAGCCGATCGTGGAATGAACAAATTGCCATTACGCCAAACGCCCACAACAGTGGCGTTGAGATCCGGAAATAAGTCAGTCAACTGATTTAGAGGTGTGTTGATTACCGGACAGTCCTCGCGGCAGTCAATGGCCATCATGGTAACATGGTCATCGGCAAACTGGACGACATCGGTAGCGCCGGGCAGCGCGATGCGCTTCAATACGACTTCACCTACTTCCCTTTCGGGCGAGATGATCACGTCAATGGGAAGGTGATCAGTGCTGAAAAGATCGCTATAGCCGGGAGACAGGTAAGACTGAGAACGCACACGCGCGATCTTGGTCGGCACATCAAAAAGAGAGTGTGCCACTTGGCAGGCGGTCATGTTCACTTCGTCATAAAGGGTAACGGCGATCAGAATATCAGCGTCGCTCGCCCCTGCCTTGGCCAAAACATCAGGATGGCTGCCGTGACCGATGAAACCACGAACATCGAGCGTATCGCGTACGCGTTGAATTAGGTCCTGCGACGTATCAATAACCGATACATCATTGTCTTCCGCAGCCAGTCGTTCGGCGATGCCAAAGCCAACCTGACCCGCACCGCAGATGATCACACGCATGACGTCAGACCCCCAAAGACTTCAGCTTGCGATGCAATGCCGATCGCTCCATCCCGATAAATTCCGCGGTACGTGATATATTACCACCAAAGCGGCCGATCTGCGCCAACAAATAGTCCCGCTCAAATCGCTCTCGGGCCTCCCGCAATGGCAGTGCCATAATGTGTGTGTCGTTCGAAGTCGGCGCTTTGGGCAAATTGTCATTGAGTTCGCTCGGCAACATCTCAGCATTGATGCTCACATCGTCCGGCTTGTCGCGTGTTAAGATCATCAAACGCTCGATGGCATTGCGAAGTTGTCGGACATTGCCTGGCCAGGAATGCGATTCAAGGACGGTCATCGCCTCATCATCGATGAATTTGGGTCTGATACCCGTCTGCTCGCTGATTTTTTTCATGAATAGTTGCACAAGATGGGGAATGTCCTCGCGCCGTTGTGTCAGTGGCGGCACTTCAATGGGAACGACGGCCAGACGATTGTATAGGTCACGCCGGAACCTGCCCTCTTCAATTCGCTTTTCCAGATCCACCGCAGTCGATGAGATAATTCGTACATTCACCTTCACGCGGCGGGTGCCCCCTACCCGTTCAAACTCCTGATCAACTAAGACACGGAGGATTTTCGCCTGTGTTTCCGGCGGCATGTCGGCAATTTCATCAAGGTAGAGGATACCGGCATGCGCATTTTCTAGCGCGCCAACTTTTCGATCCGCCCCTTCGCCTTCGGTCCCGAAGAGTTCAACCTCCATTCGGCTTGGCGTAATGGCGGCCGCATTAAGCGACACGAACGGGCCATTTGACCGGCTGGAGGCCGCGTGAAGTGCGCGCGCGACAAGCTCTTTGCCGCACCCCGTCGGCCCGACGATCATAACGCGACTATTGGTCGGCGCGACCTTGTCAATGGCGGAACGCAAAGCGCCCATGGCCGGTGATTTACCGGTCAACTCAGAGATGTCATTGCTACGTTTTTTAAGGTCAGTGACTTGTTTTTTCAGTGCGTGGTTTTCCAGCGCGCGCTCAGCAACAAGCACCAATCGGTCGCTCTTAAACGGCTTTTCGATATAGTCATAAGCACCGCGCTTGATTGCGGAAACGGCAGTCTCGATGTTGCCATGCCCGGATATCATGACAACCGGCAGACCGGGATGCATCTCTTGAACCCTGTCCAAAAGTGCTAGGCCATCAAGTGCGCTGTTTTGTAGCCAGATATCAAGAAAGATAAGCCTGGGCACACGTGCCTTTATGGCCTCCAGCGCGCTGTCGCTATCGTGCGCAACGCGGGTCTCGTGTCCCTCATCCTCCAATATTCCCGACACAATATCGCGAATATCATCCTCGTCATCCACAATAAGAACATCGGCTTTCATGCCGCTTTTCCTCCGCTCTCATTTACGCCCGAGATCTTGACCGGTTCGCTGCCTTTGCCCCCATCACGAACACCGGCCAACTGCACCCCGTGGGCAAGGAAAATCATGCGCACCATGGCGCCGCGCCCACCATAAAAATGCGCTGGTGCATCTCTTAAGGCGATGCGCCCGCCGTGATCTTCCACAATCTTGCGGACAATCGCCAAGCCGAGCCCCGTGCCCTTTTCGCGGGTCGTCATATAAGGCTCCAACAGCTTGTTACGGTCTTCTTTTGGCAAGCCGCGGCCATTGTCCATCACGTCTAAAATAATGGCCTTGTTGTTGGCACCGCCGACGCGACCGACAACTTTAATATGCCCTTTGGGACCATCGGGATTCTCAGCAAGCCGTGCTTCAATGGCTTCCGCTGCATTTTTTACAACATTCCCTACCGCCTGCCCAACCAACCGATCATCGTATCGCGCAAGCAGCGGCGATTCCGGCATTTCACGCTCAAACGTGAATTCAGTGCGGGAGACTTCAACCAGGAAAGTTGCTTCTCGCACAGTCTCGCGCAAGTCTCGCAGTGCCATGTCCGGCTTGGGCATGCGGGCAAAAGTGGAAAATTCGTCTACCATGCGGCCAATATCACCCACTTGGCGCACAATTGTTTCCGTGCACTGGTCAAAAACAGTGCGATCATCCTCAGGGATAATCTTGCCATAGCGTCGGCGAATGCGTTCCGCCGACAATTGAATAGGCGTAAGCGGGTTTTTGATTTCGTGCGCAATACGGCGCGCAACATCGCCCCAAGCGGTCGAACGCTGCGCTTCCACAACTTCGGATATGTCGTCGATCGTCACCACATGGGTGTGGCGAACGTCCGATTTGCCTTCCACCGCATCCATATCGAGAGCCACTTGAACGTTAAGCACCCGCTCACGACCCATCGCGTCGATAAAAGTGACCTGTTCATTCACGTCCGGAACACGCCGCGAATAGGCGTTGGCAAACACCTGCGCCACCTGAGGGGAAAGACTTTCCAATTCCGCGTTCGGCGCCACTTGAGCAATACCCAGCACCTCGGAAACCGCTTCATTGTAGATCGTCACGTGTTGCTTGTCGTCGACGCCCAGCACACCGGCGGACACACCGGCCAGCACGGCTTCTGTAAACCTACGGCGCTCATCAATCACATCTTTGGCGGTCAGAATTTCATCACGTTGGCTTTTAAGCTGCCCAAGCATCGAATTGAACGTGTCAGCCAGATATCCGATGTCACCATCAGAGGACCGCACTGGCACGCGCACCTCAAGGTTGCCACTACCCACTTCATCTGAGGCGTTGATCAGCAATCGGATGGGACGCACGAGCCGGTTGGCAACGGCAATCGCCGTCCAGATGGCCGTTAAGAGCAAAATGAGCGCAAGGCAAAAATACAAAAGAGCAAACGCCAATTGCAAAAATGCCCGGTTGGATTCCAAACCCTGATATTCGGCACGGTTTTGCTGCATCAACCGCACGGCATTCAACACTTCCGGATCGACAGAGCGGATCGCATAAAGCATGGCATCGGGGATTTCACGAAGCCGGATTATGGCGCCCACCAAATTGGTTCCACCCGGTGGAATAATAACCGGTCCGCCATTGCGAGCGGTTTCTACCGCCTCTTGCGGCGGAAGAGGCAAAGGTTGTTCGGTTTCAATATCGGCCGTGTATAGCACATTTCCATCCAACCCGATTACAGAGGCCCCCCGCATTCCCCGTCCGCGCGCTTGTTGCGTCACAAAAAGCCGAAAACCGTTTCGATCCAGATTGAACAACCGTCTTTGTTGGTCGAGCGCAAACGCCATGTTGATGGTCGCATCACGCAGATTGACGGCGTTTTCGTTAATGTAGGACTGCGCAACCTGCTCTGAGGATTGAACGATGGTGCGCGTTCGGATTTCGAACCAGCGATCCAGTCCGATATCAAGCGTAATCGAGGCAACGATCGCGATAATTACTGCTGGAATGGTCGCGATAATCGAGAACAAGGTCACGATACGCACATGCAATCGCGAGGCAGCTTTGCGGTCCCGCCGCGCTTTGATAACCGACCAGACCTCAATACCGACCAACCACATCAAGGCCAGAACAAAGCTGCCATTGACCAGGATAGTGAGCGTTGTGACCCTTTCGGTTGGCTGTATGGGCGTTAAACCAATCAGAATTGTAAATGAAAAGACGGCGCACAAGGTGGCAGCAACAACGATAATCGTCCCCGGCCAGCTGTTCCCGGCCCGGCCACGCTCACGAAGAAGAAAACTGCCAGAGACTGTTCTGTCAAAAATGGCCATAAGCACCAAACGGAGGTCAGTTAGCGTGCCCAATATGCAACATATTGTGGCAAATCTGCAACTGCAATTTTTCGGTCAGTTTTTGAAAATACTAACGTTCAAATCCCGTATTTTTTTTCGCAGTGTATTCCGGTTAAGACCCAGAACTTCAGCCGCCCTGATCTGGTTGCCCCGGGTTGCCGTCAACGTGGCAACAATCAATGGATACTCCAACTCGCTCAATACGCGGTGATACAGACCCGGCGGCGGTAAACTGTCGCCGAAAGAGGCGAAATACTTGTGCATGTTGGCTTCAACAGCCTCAGAAATCGTCTGGCTCGGCTGTGATGCGGATGCCGAAGCAGCCCCCATAGAGGGCATCCTGTCTTCTTCACTGGAACGAAGCTCGTTGGCGACGATATCAGCGTCAACCGCCTCCTGAGGATAGAGAGCCGCAAGGCGTCGCACCAGATTTTCAAGTTCGCGAACATTTCCGGGCCATTGATAGCGCGTGAGCATTTGAAGCGCCTCGGGAAGCAATCTCTTGGTGTCTAGCCCTTCTTCCTGAACCTTGGACAGGAAGTGCTGCGCCAGATCGGGTATATCCTCCAACCTTTCACGTAGCGGCGGCACACGAATGGGCACCACATTAAGCCGGTAGTACAAGTCTTCGCGGAAGAGGCCTTGGTTAATCAACAGGCGCAAATCCTTGTTCGTCGCGGTGACGATACGAACATTGGTTTTAATCGGCGTTCGGCCTCCGACCGTCATATACTCGCCCTGCTGCAAAACGCGTAGCAGCCGTGTTTGCGCTTCCATCGGCATATCGCCAATTTCATCGAGAAAGAGCGTTCCATTTTGTGCCTGCTCAAAGCGACCCGTCGAGCGTGCAGTTGCACCCGTAAACGCACCCTTTTCGTGGCCAAACAATTCGCTTTCGATCAGGTCGCGCGGAATTGCGGCCATGTTGATGGCCACAAACGGGCCTTTCTTTCGTTTGCCATACTCATGCAGTGCCCGTGCGATCAGCTCCTTGCCGGTACCGGATTCGCCATTGATCAACACCGTCAAATCAGATTGCGTCATTCGGGCCAGCACGCGATAAATGTCCTGCATGGCGGGCGAGCGCCCCACAAGCGGCATATCCGTATCAACTTGCGCAGCTTTCGCCGGTTGTTGCAATTTCTGGCGTGTTTCCGTCAGCGCCCGACCAACCAGACTGGTAAGCTCAACCAAATCGAACGGTTTGGGCAGGTACTCATACGCGCCCTTTTCGGTCGCCCGTATCGCAGTCATGAAAGTGTTCTGAGCGCTCATGACAATAAACGGCAAATCGGGCCGCATCTTTTTCATGCGCGGAAGAAGGTCGAACAGATTATCATCCGGCATCACGACGTCCGAGACAACGGCATCCCCCTGCCCCTCGGCTACCCATTGCCAAAGCGTGGACGCGTTTGATGTGGCACGCACATCGAAACCAGCCCGCGTCAGGGCCTGGCTCACGACCGTGCGAATGGCGGCATCATCATCGGCGACTAATATCGTACCGCTCATAGCGCTTCCATCTCCTCTAGAGCTTCAGGCGTCGCCTCAACGCCCACCGGCGCGATGGGCATGAGCACCCGAAACTGGGTGCGGTTTGGTTCGCTTTCACACTCAATAATACCGCCATGGTCGCCAACAATCTTGGCAACCAGCGCAAGCCCCAACCCTGAACCGTTGGTTTTGGTTGTGATGAATGGATCAAACATGTGCCGGCGAATATCTTCAGGTACGCCCGGCCCATTATCTTCCACGGCAAATTCAAGCGGCAAAGCCACCCGTTCATTGGCACCGGGAACCATCAAACGGACACCGGGTCGAAAGGACGTGCGCAACGTAATTTCAGGCCGGTCGCGCCCAAGGCAGGCTTCCGCCGCGTTTTTCACCAAGTTCATGAAGACCTGGATCAGTTGGTCGAGATTGCCCAAGACCGGCGGCAGCGATGGGTCAAACGCTTCGTGAAACACCACATGGCTTGCAAAGCCGGGCTTGGCAACGCTGATGACACGATTGAGCACCACATGGATGTTCACCGGTTTACGGTCGATGGGTCGTTCATCTGAAAAGACTTCCATCTTGTCCACCAATTGGACGATCCGGTCGGTCTCCGCGCGAATCAATTGGGTCAGCGCTCGATCATCGTCACTGGCGTTGGCCTCCAGCAATTGAGCCGCACCGCGAATACCCGACAGCGGGTTTTTGATCTCATGGCCTAACATCGCCGCAAGCCCGGTCACTGAACGAGCGGCGCTGCGGTGTGTTAATTGCTGGTCAAATTTGTCGGCCATCGTGCGCTCTCGAAGTGCGATCACCAACGAGCCCGACGCTTCCGCAACCGGCGTCACATGAATATCCACCGACCGCTCACGATCCATACGGGGCGAACCCAGATCAACCCGGTACTCATTAACCGATGCTTCACCACTGCGCACCTGATCGATCAACGCGAGCAACGGGCTTGAAAACGGGATCAGTTCATCCAAACGCATGCGCGACAATTGTTTGGTGGAAATCGAAAAGAAATACTCAGCCGTCAGGTTCGCATGAATAATTCGATTTTCACCGTCCACCATCAAAACCGCTTCACGGATGGTGTCTAATACCAGGCGGGCATTGGCTTCCGCTTTACTCGCACTTTTGCCCACTACGCCGCCCTTTGTGTTTGAAGATAATCTGGCACCAAAAATGCCTGCCGAAGCAGCCCACGCGTGATACCGGGGTCCTTTGCCCGCAAAATGTCTGCCCGCAACTCACTGGAGCAAGACGGCGCAAGCTTGGCGAGGTACCAACCCAAATGTTTGCGCGCGTTACGAACCCCGGTGAGGCCGCCATAGTGTTCCAGAATTTCGTCATAATGCCCGACGACATAGTCCGCATATTCTGACGATCCGGGAACGTCGGTGGCATGGCCCGAAATTGTTGCCGGCAACCAAAGCTGTCCGCATGCCCCTCGCCCCACCATCACCGCATCGGCACCTGACTGCGCCAGAGCAGTCCGCGCGGTTTCAACGCAATCAATATCGCCATTGACCACAAGTGGCGCCTGCGAACCAATCGCATCTCGCACCGGCTTTACGGCATGCCAGTCAGCCGATCCTTCATAAAATTGGTCGCGCGTGCGCCCATGCACGGTGATCATCCGGACACCGGCATCAACTGCGCGTCTTGCCAGTTCAGGCGCGTTCATCGTTTCACGGGACCAACCGAGCCGCATCTTCAATGTCACGGGGACATCGACCGCGCCGACGGTAGCCTCGACAAGCGTTAGCGCATGATCAAGATCACGCATGAGCGCCGAACCGGACTGAACACCGGTCACCTTCTTGGCGGGGCAACCCATGTTGATATCAATGATCTGCGCTCCCTGGTCGAGCGCCAGAAGGGCGGCTTCGGCCATCCACCGCGGTTCTGTTCCGGCTAATTGCAACATGCGCGGTGAGCCATCGTCCGGAAAAAGCGCACGCTGCATGGATTGACGTGTCTCTTTGCAGAACTCACGGCTTGCGATCATTTCGGTCACCACCAGACCGGCCCCGTGCCGCCATGCACGTTTTCGGAAAGGCAAATCACTCACCCCGGAAAGCGGCGCAAGAAATGCGCGGTTGCGAATATGCACCGGGCCAATGCTTATGGGTTTTGATAGATCGACAGTCATTGCCATCATTTTAGGCAACATCAAGAAATGCACAAGGATTAAACAATGCGAAATGATTGCGGAGACCATAAATCACGCGTATTCGGGCTTCCTCTTGAAAACGATGGTTCTTGATAGCGACATGGCCCAACACGATTTTGATGATTTCGGCGCAGTAATCGTCGCAGCCGGTCGCGGGGCCCGTTCGGGCCTGAACGGCCCCAAACAATACCACAAACTCCAAGGCAAAACGATCTTGGCACGAACCTATGACGCGCTTGGCGATAGGATCAGTACTGACAATATCATCATCGTCCGACATGTTGATGACGAGGATCTCTTCCAAGGGGCGTTTGCAGGCTACGGCCAAATGCCGCAAGCCACGGTTGGCGGGGCAACACGCCAAACATCGGTCTTGTTGGGCCTGCGCGCCCTAAAAGCCCTCGACAGGCCGCCAAAGCACGTGATGATCCATGACGCGGCAAGACCTTTTGTTGCGCCGGGGCTGCTGGACGCGCTTTGGGAAGAGACGAAAGCCTTCCCCGAAGACGGCGTGTTGCCGGTGCTGCCCATCGCCGACACGATAAAAAGAATATCCGAACATCAAGTTGACGCGACCGTACCACGCACAAGTTTGGCCACCGCACAGACACCGCAACTCTTTCCACTAGAGGCCATCATCGAAGCCCATGAGAAGGCCGCGACGGTCGACAAGGAATTCACCGACGATGCGTCAATTTTTGAGTGGTACGGAAGACCTGTACGCGCCATGATGGGCGATGTCGAAAACATCAAGCTGACCTATGCAGCCGACTTTGAACGGGCGGAGACCATTCTCCAGGTGAGAAACAATAGCACATGGGTGCCGCCGGACATCAGAACCGGCCACGGCTACGATGTCCATCGCTTCACCAATGGCGATCACGTCATGTTGTGCGGCGTGAAGGTTCCGCATGACAAAAGCCTTTCGGGTCACTCAGACGCCGATGTCGGCCTTCATGCGCTAACCGACGCACTTTTGGCGACCTGCGCAGAAGGCGACATTGGTGACCACTTCCCGCCGAGCGATACAAAGTGGAAGGGAGCCGAAAGCCACTTGTTTTTGCGCGAGGCAGTTCGATTAGTGGCAGAAAATGGCGGCACCGTGCTGAATGTTGATATTACATTGATTTGCGAAGCGCCTAAAATCGGCCCGCACCGCACCCAGATGCGCGCCCGGCTGGCAGAACTATGCGGCATCGAAATCAACCGCTGCTCCGTCAAAGCAACTACGAACGAAAAAATGGGGTTCATCGGGCGTGAAGAAGGCATGTGCGCCATGGCCACCGCAAGCGTGAGGTATTCATGACCGACGATGATGAAATAATTGAAGACCCGATCTACGCTCGTGCCGAAGCGCTTTTGGAAAAGGCATCGGCGGCCGGCGTGATGGTCGCCACCGCTGAAAGCTGCACGGGTGGCATGATCGCAGCTGCAATGACAGACGTGCCGGGTTCTTCGGTGATCGTCGACCGGGGAATTGTGACCTATTCCAACGAGGCAAAAGCGGAGATGCTTGGCATTTCCATGGATGACATCGAGCGACATGGCGCGGTATCGGAGACTGTCGCCACGTCCATGGCAGAAGGCGCGCTGGGCCGTTCAAACGCTGACATGACAATTGCTGTGACAGGCGTGGCGGGCCCGGATGGCGGTACACAAGAAAAACCTGTCGGCCTTGTTTGGTTTGCTTGCGCAAGTACGTGGGCCCCAACATTGGCAACATCCTGCCAATTTGATGACAATGGGCGCGCTTATATTCGCCACCATACGGTTCTATACGCTTTGGAAATCATGCTGGATACTCTGGAAAGCAGGTCGGTCCGAGAAGATGACGGCGATATCGTTGGGCACGCTTAGACCGGCGGGCACCTACGCATTGTCAGCGTAAAGAGCATCGGCGCGTGCTTCAAAGGCAGCTGAAAACTTCCTGAAGGCGCGGTCAAACATGGCTCCCATCAGCGCACCGAGCATGCGGTTCTTGAATTCATATTCGATGAAGAAGTGCACATCGCTCCCGCCACCGGTGCGATCAACAAATGTCCATCGATTATCCATGTGTTTGAACGGCCCATCGAGATAGGTGGCCTGAATACGATTGGCTTCAGGATCGAGATGAACTTGACTGGTGAAGGTTTCCCGGATGGCTTTATAGCCAACCGTCATATCGGCAATGACAACAGACTTGCCGTCACGCTCCCGCTGTTCGCGGACGTTCAGTGCTTCGCAAAGCGGGACGAATTGCGGGTATTTCTCAACATCCGCGACAAGTGAGAACATATCGCCCGCGCTATGTTGGACCGCACGTGTGCTTTCGAATTTAGGCATCACAAATGTCTTTGATGTTCAAAACTGCGGCGCTCAGCTTTGCGCCAACTTTGCTTCACGCGCTGCGCGCAACTTGGCGAAATCATCCCCGGCATGGTGTGAGGATCGTGTCAGGGGCGACGCAGAGACCATTAAAAAGCCCTTTGTATACGCAATCTGCTCATAGGATTTGAACTCGTCTGGTGTCACAAAGTCCATCACCTGATGGTGCTTTTTGGTCGGCTGAAGATATTGCCCGATAGTGATGAAATCGACATCTGCGGTGCGCAAATCATCCATCAATTGCAGCACCTCGTTTCGCTTTTCGCCCAAACCCACCATGATACCGGACTTGGTAAAGATCGTCGGGTCCAGTTCCTTAACGCGCTGCAGCAACCGAATGGAGTGAAAATAGCGCGCACCGGGCCGTACCGTCAGATAGTTGCCCGGCACCGTTTCCATGTTGTGATTGAGAACGTCCGGCTTGGCTTCGACAACTTTTTCCAGCGCTCCGTCCTTGCGCAAAAAGTCCGGCGTCAAAATCTCGACAGTCGTTGCCGGCGAGTATTCGCGGATCGCCCGGATTGTCTCGACAAAATGCTGCGCACCGCCATCATCCAGATCATCGCGGTCAACCGACGTAATGACAACGTGGTTCAGGCCCATCTGCTTGACGGCTTGCGCCACATTGTAAGGCTCTTGGGCGTCGAGCACAGAAGGCACACCGGTCGCCACATTGCAGAACGCGCAAGCGCGTGTGCATATCTCACCCATGATCATAAAGGAGGCGTGCTTTTGATCCCAGCACTCGCCAATGTTGGGACAACCGGCCTCACCACAAACCGTGACAAGGTTGTTGTTCTTCACAATCTCATTGGTTTCATGAAAGCCTTTTGAGACAGGCGCCTTAACGCGGATCCAGTCCGGCTTCTTCAACTGGGTGATATTGTCCGGGCGGTGCGCCTTTTCAGGGTGGCGCGCCTTTCCGGCCGGTCGTTTTGTGTCGAGAATTGTGACCAAGTCTGGCTCCAAACCGCCCTTGTCAGGTGATAAAACGTGCGATGATGATAACGATCATCGCGCCAACTGTAGATGTGATGATTTGGCTCACCAGCGGATTGCCAACGCTCAATTTGATACCCAACGCATTGAAAACAAATCCGCCAACGAAAGCGCCCAAAACGCCCGCGATGAGGTAGCCAAGTAGGCTTCCCGCGCCACCAACAACGAGGCTAGCAAGAAAACCGGCGACGACACCGATGACAGCCATGATGGCAAGTGCTTTTACATCCATTTTTTGATCCCCTATGAGCAACAGCTGATTTTCGATATAAGCGAGCAACCGGAGCCAAACAAGAAAACGATATCGGTTTCGATCACGCGTTCAGCACCCGTCCGTAGGCGTCCAATACGCTCTCTTTCATCATTTCCGAGAGCGTCGGGTGCGGGAAGACCGTGTGCATCAACTCTTCTTCCGTTGTCTCAAGACCCATGGCGACCACAAAGCCCTGGATCAATTCGGTAACCTCTGCGCCCACCATATGGGCGCCGAGAAGCTGGCCGGTGTTGGCGTCAAAGATTGTTTTGATCATGCCGAAATCTTCACCGAGCGCAATCGCCTTGCCGTTGGCCCCAAATGAGAAACGGCCGACTTTAAGCTTGTGGCCTTTTTCCTTGGCTGCTTTCTCGGTCAGGCCGACAGAGGCGACCTGCGGATGACAATAGGTGCAGCCGGGTATTTTGTCCTTTTCCATCGGATGAACACCGGGCACAGCGGCGATCTTTTCAATGCAGATCACGCCCTCATGCTCAGCCTTGTGCGCGAGCATGGGAGGACCTGCTACATCGCCGATCGCATAGACGCCATCTACATTCGTGCGGCCATAACCGTCGATGACGATGCAACCGCGCTCTGTCTTGATGCCCATTTCTTCCAGGCCAAGACCTTCAATATTGCCCTGTACACCCACCGCAGAGATCAGCCTGTCGGCCTCAATCGGCGTGACTTTGCCGTCCTTGCCTTCCACATAGGCAACAATGGAATTCGTCTTTTTGTCGACCTTGGTGACTTTAGCTTCCGTGATGATTTTCAAGCCGTGCTTTTCAAGCTGCTTGCGGGCCATGGTCGAAATTTCGTCGTCCTCAACTGGCATGATGTTTGGCATAAGTTCCACAACCGTAACGTCGACGCCCATGGAATTATAGAAGCTGGCAAACTCGATACCGATGGCACCCGAGCCCATGACAACGAGCTTTTTCGGCATTTCTTGCGGTACCATCGCCTCAAAATAGGTCCAGATCAGTTTCTTGTCCGGTTCAATACCGGGCAACGCACGCGGACGGGCGCCCGTGGCGACGATGATGTGCTTGGCTGTATAGTCGCCATCGCCCTTCACGCCCTTCGGGGTTGGATGGGCCGGCTGGACGACATCCTTGGTCATCTTGCCGACATTGATCTTGCCCTTGCCGGTGAGCTTGGCTTCACCCCAAATGACATCGATCTTATTCTTCTTCATCAGGAAGCCAACGCCGCCATTAAGCCGCGCAGAGACACCACGCGACCGAGCAACGACGTCCTCAACCTTGGCGGTCATTTTGCCTTCCAGCGTCAGACCATAATTCTTGGCGTGCGACGCGAAATCCATGATTTCGGCTGAACGAAGAAGCGCCTTGGTCGGGATACAACCCCAGTTCAGGCAAATACCGCCCAAATGCTCGCGCTCAACGATAGCCGTCTTGAAGCCAAGTTGCGCAGAACGGATGGCGGTCACATAACCACCCGGCCCCGAACCGATAATGATCACGTCGTAATTATTGTCAGCCACGTCGCCTCTCCTTTTTTATGGGAATGCGCCGCGACTGAACTTCGCTACGCGGCCGTTAGCATCCCGTATATCTCGTCTTTCAAGGCCATCCGCTTCTTGCGCATGGCTTCCGTGTTGAAGTCGTCGGTTGGTTCAATGTCGGTTTCCGCGCGGTGAATGGCTCTGTTGACGTCGTGATATTCGTCAAAAAGCTTGGCGAAGTGGGCATTGCCCTGCTTCATCTGGCTGATGTTTTCGGCATGTTCCGGAAATTCTTCAGCCAGTTCGTGCGGTGTGTGTGCCATTAAATATCTCCCAATGGACAGATTGAATGGCCCGACTTTATCCCCTCAAGACAACTCCTCTTTGATCCGTGTCAAACTAGCAAACCCATCGGGTTTTCAATGTAACCCCTGAAAGCCTTCAGCAATTCGGCACCTAGTGCACCGTCGACACAGCGGTGGTCGGTTGAAAGCGTGACCGTCATCACTTGCGCAATGGCCAGAGCACCGTCTTTCACCACCGGACGCTGTTCACCGGCACCAACCGCCAAAATGGTTGCGTGGGGCGGGTTCACAACAGCGGAGAAATTCTTCACGCCCATCATGCCCATATTGGAAACTGCGGTTGTGCCGCCCTGATATTCTTCAGGCTTCAACTTGCGGTCCTTGGCCCGCTTGCCGAGATCTTTCATCTCATTGGAAATGGCCGACAGAGTTTTGGCTTCCGCCGCACGGATAATGGGTGTGATCAAGCCGCCCGGAATGGACACCGCAACGCCAACATCAGCGTGTTTGTGCATCACCATGTGATCGTCGGTCCAAGACGCATTGGCATCCGGCACATCACGCAATGAAAGCGCCAAAGCCTTGATTACCATATCGTTGACGGAAACTTTGTAGGCAGGTTTGTCATCTTTGACAGGAGCGGCGTCGTTGATCTGCTTGCGCAGCGCCAAAAGCGCATCCAACTCGCAATCCACCGATACGTAGAAGTGCGGGATCGTCTGCTTGGCCTCGGTCAAACGCTTGGCGATGGTTTTACGCATGCCATCATGCTTGACCAGTTCGTACGAGCCTTCCGCAAAGTTCGCCAGAACTTGATCGGCACTCGGGCTGCTCGCCATGGCAGCAGTTTTGGGAGCCTCAGCCGCCTTGGGCGCTTCGGCGCCGGCAGGTGCAGCCGCTGTACCGGTAGCGAGTGCGGCGTCGACATCGCGTTTGACGATCCGGCCCTTGGGGCCGGAACCGGTAAGCGTCGTGATCTCAATGCCTGCATTGGAAGCGATACGACGCGCTAGAGGCGACGCTGGCACTTTTTGTCCGTCTTTGACCGGAACAGGGCCAGCCGAACCACCTTCAACAATCGCGGGCGCTCCGCCGACGCTTTCGCCACCGGCAGGTTCTGGCGCAGGTGCCGCTTGCGCAGCCGGTGCAGGAGCCGCCAAACCACCCGAAGCGGCGGCTTCAGCGACATCTTCGCCCTCTTCGGCAAGGATCGCGATCACTTCATTGACTTTGACAGCTTCGGTTCCTTCAGCGACGAGAATTTTGGCAATCGTGCCCTCATCGACGGCCTCGACTTCCATCGTCGCCTTGTCGGTCTCGATCTCCGCCAGGATGTCGCCGGATGAGACTGTATCGCCTTCCTTGACGAGCCATTTGGCAAGGTTGCCCTCCTCCATGGTCGGGGAAAGCGCTGGCATGGTGATGTTAACTGGCATCGAACGATCCCCTTCTTAAGCTGCGTACGTCACGGCTTTGACCGCATCTATAATTTCTTCGACATTCGGCAAAGCCAGCTTTTCAAGATTGGCCGCATAAGGCATCGGCACATCCTTGCCGGCAATCGTCATGACCGGTGCATCGAGATAATCAAACGCCTCTCGGCTCACGCGGTTGGCGATAAAGTCACCCACGGATGATTGCGGGAAGCCCTCTTCAACCGTCACAAGACGTCCGGTTTTCTTCACCGAGTTGATCACAGTCGGCAAATCCATCGGCCGCAGCGTGCGCAAATCGATCAACTCCACATCGATGCCCATAGCCGCCAGTTCTTCGACAGCTTTGATCGCGTACGTCATACCGATCCCAAACGACACCATCGTGACGTCGCTGCCAGCCTTGTGAATGCGCGCCTTGCCGATGGGCAACACGAAATCATCCAGCTTGGGCACGTCAAAAGCCTGGCCGTACATGATCTCATTTTCAAGGAAGACGACAGGGTTCGGGTCACGGATCGCCGCCTTCAGCAGGCCTTTCGCGTCCGCCGCAGTGTAAGGCATAACTACTTTCAGGCCGGGAATGTGGGAATACCAAGCCGCATAACACTGTGAGTGCTGCGCACCGACCCGGGCTGCCGCGCCGTTGGGACCACGAAAAACCATGGGCGCGCCCATCTGACCGCCAGACATATAAAGGGTCTTGGCTGCGGAATTCACAATCTGGTCAATCGCCTGCATGGCAAAGTTCCACGTCATGAACTCAACGATGGGGCGCAAACCCGTCATCGCTGCACCGACGCCGATACCGGCAAAACCATGCTCGGTAATAGGCGTATCGACGACCCGGCGATCACCAAACTCATCAAGCAGCCCTTCGGTCACCTTATAGGCACCATTATATTCGGCAACTTCCTCACCCATGACGTAGACGTCGTCACTGGCGCGCATTTCCTCGGCCATCGCATCGCGCAGCGCAACACGTACGGTCGTTGAAACCATTTCGGTTCCGGCTGGAATTTCAGGATCGGCCGCGACCTCCACTTCAACAGGCGCTGCCGCCACCGGCGCAGGAGCCTCTAGGGGTGCCGGAGCCTCTGCAGCGGCCGGCGCGTTCGCGGCGCCAGCATTCTCGGCGGCGCTGGCGTCCTCGCCCTCTTCCAGCAGAACGGCAATCGGCGTGTTCACCTTTACGGCCTCGGTACCGTCACTGATCAGGATTTTACCGATTGTACCCTCGTCAACAGCCTCCACTTCCATGGTCGCCTTGTCGGTTTCAATTTCAGCCAGAATGTCGCCCGAGGAAACCGTGTCTCCTTCTTTGACAAGCCATTTGGCCAGATTGCCCTCTTCCATGGTCGGTGAGAGCGCAGGCATCAAAATTTCAATTGGCATCTCTTATTCCCCCCGCTCACGCTTCGACCAGAATGTCGGTCCAAAGTTCCGACGGATCCGGTTGCGGATCGTTTTGCGCAAAGTCTGCCGCATCGGTGATGATGGCTTTGACTTCCTTGTCAATCGCCTTGAGCTCGTCTTCGGGAACGATCTTGTTCTCCAAAATACGGGCCTTCACCTGCTCAATGGGGTCACTTTCCTGGCGCATCTTCTGCACTTCATCCTTGGTGCGGTATTTGGCCGGATCTGACATGGAGTGACCACGGTAGCGATATGTCATCATCTCCAAAATAATAGGGCCCTCTTCCCGCGCATGGATGCAGGCAAAGTCAGCTGCTGCTTTGACCGCACGGACGTCCATGCCATCTACGCGCATGCCGGGAATGCCAAACGAGACCCCGCGCATGGAATAGTCATTTTGTGCCGCGTGGCGTTCGGTGGATGTACCCATCGCGTAACGGTTGTTTTCAATCACATACACAACCGGCAACTTCCAAAGCGCTGCCATGTTAAAGCTCTCATAGACTTGGCCTTGGTTGGCAGCACCGTCCCCGCAATAGGTCGCTGAAATATTGCCGTTGGCGCGATATTTATTGGCAAAGGCCAGGCCTGTACCCAAGGAGACCTGCGCGCCGACGATACCGTGCCCGCCATAAAAGTGTTTCTCCTTTGAAAACATATGCATGGAACCACCCTTGCCGGCGGAATAACCACTTTTGCGCCCGGTCAGTTCGGCCATAACGCCGCGGCTTTCCATGCCGCTCGCGAGCATATGGCCATGATCGCGGTATGCAGTAATGACTTGGTCACCCTCGACCATCGCCATCTGCATACCTGTCACAACCGCTTCTTGTCCGATATAAAGGTGACAAAACCCGCCGATAAAGCCCATGCCATAAAGCTGACCGGCTTTTTCTTCAAAACGCCGGATCAGCAGCATATCGCGATATGCCTTCAGTTCTTCATCTTTGGAAAATTCCGCCGGATCCGGCGGAGTAACGGAATTATTGCCAATACCGACAACCTTCTTTTTGGTTGCCGGCGTCTTGCGTGCGCGCGTCGCCATTGGTGCCTCTTCCCTTTATCTTTATGGGCTGCACTCTAACGTCGAAAACACACCTTACAATGCACAATTGAACATAACGAGCATGCGATAAATGTCGGAAATAACGAGAATATTTGCGAATTAACCTGATTAAAGTTAATTATTGCGATGCAGCAACACAAGTTCGCTGCCGCGAGATAGTCCGAGCATGGTTCGCGCCTGTTCGTCAATCATATCGCGTTCAAGGCTGCCGTCGCTAAGCGCTGACGTGCGCGCTTCCAAACGCTCTCGGATCGCAGAAAGCACATCAAGCTGACTGTCAAGGGAGACAATCCGCTGTTCATAAGCCTTGGATTGTTCCAATCCATATCGACCCTCAATGGCGTGGTAATAAAAATAGCAGCAGGCCGCACCGGCAAGCGCGGGAAACCATGAATAACGCAGCCAGGTTTTTCGATACTGACGGGTCCACATCACACAATACTCAAAATACGCCTAAAACAACGCCATGCTTACCGAAGGATGGTTAACTGCGCCCTAAACAAAAAAGCCGCCATTACGGCGGCTTTTTTTAAAGTCGGCTTTTTGTTCTTTTAGCCACGCAACATGCCACGACCCTGATATTGGGCAGCAAGGCCAAGCTCTTCCTCGATACGGATCAATTGGTTGTATTTGGCCAACCGGTCTGATCGGGCAAGCGAGCCGGTTTTGATCTGGCCGCAATTGGTCGCAACGGCCAAATCGGCAATCGTTGCGTCCTCGGTTTCGCCTGAGCGGTGCGACATGACGGCACTGTATCCGGCCTTGTGCGCCATTTCGACGGCAGCCAACGTCTCGGTCAGTGTGCCGATCTGATTGACTTTGATCAGGATCGAGTTGCCAACGCCCTTTTCAATACCCGTTGAGAGGCGCTCGGTGTTGGTGACAAAAAGATCATCGCCGACGAGCTGACAATGGCCGCCGCTGGCTGCCGTGTGTGCCGACCAACCATCCCAATCATCTTCATGCATTCCATCTTCGATGGAAATAATGGGGTATTGCTGGATCAGGCTTTCCAAATAGTCCGCTTGTTCTTGCGGCGAACGCGTTACGCCCTCACCTTCATAAACATAGGCGCCATCTTTAAAGAACTCGGATGCAGCGCAATCAAGCGCCAGATACATGTCGCCACCCGGCTTGTAACCAGCTTCCGAAACCGCTTCCATGATAAAATCCAGCGCTTCTGTGGCACTTTGAAGGTTCGGGGCAAAACCACCTTCATCACCAATTCCTGTATTGTGACCAGCCTTTGTCAGCTTCTTCTTCAGCGTATGGAATGTTTCCGACCCCATGCGAACGGCATCAGCCAGTGACTTGGCGCCGACCGGCATGATCATGAACTCCTGAAAATCAATGGGGTTATCAGCATGAGCACCACCATTGATGATGTTCATCATCGGCACCGGCAAAATATTGGCGTTGGCGCCTCCCACGTAGCGATACAAGGGCAGGCCCGCACTAGAAGCAGCTGCTTTTGCCACGGCCAAAGATACGCCCAGGATCGCATTGGCTCCCAAATTGGCTTTATTCGAAGTCCCATCCAGATCGATCATGGCGCGGTCAATCTTGTTTTGCAGGGAAGCATCCATGCCGCCGATCGCATCAAAAATTGGGCCATTGACAGCGGCGACAGCTTTGCTGACACCCTTGCCCATATATGTGTCGCCTCCATCACGCAGTTCCACCGCCTCATAGGCACCAGTGGATGCGCCTGACGGGACAGCGGCACGCCCGAGCGAACCATCCTCCAGCACCACATCCACTTCGACGGTTGGATTTCCGCGGCTATCGAAAATCTGACGGCCTATTATGTCGATTATAGCTGGCATGGTTTTCCCCTTACTGTTGTTAAATCGATTTAGCGGTTACGCGCATTGCGCTTTTGGTTGGGTCAAAACATCAAAGAGACGTCAGGCTGATGACAGTGTTCACGCCTCTTTGACGATAGCGTCAATATCCATGAGCCTTTTGATGAGATCTGCAAACTCATTCAAAGGCACCATGTTGGGGCCGTCAGACGGCGCGCTGTCAGGATCATTGTGTGTTTCGATGAAAAGGCCGGCAACACCGGCAGCAACAGCAGCCGACGCCAGCGTTTTGACAAATCGTCGGTCACCGCCGGTAGACCCACCCTTGCCGCCAGGCTGCTGAACGGAATGGGTCGCGTCGAAGACCACCGGCACTCCCATATCGGCCATGATGGGCAACGCGCGCATGTCCGAAACAAGGGTGTTGTAGCCAAAACTCGCACCGCGTTCTGTCGCCAGAACATTGGGATTGCCGGAACCGGTGACTTTGGCAATCACATTACGCATATCCCAAGGTGCCAGGAACTGGCCCTTTTTGACGTTAACGACACGGCCAGTCTGCGCTGCAGCCACCAAAAGGTCCGTCTGGCGACATAAAAATGCGGGGATCTGCAAAACGTCCACGACATCAGAAATTTCAACACATTGTTCGGCCGTATGTACGTCAGTGATAACCGGTAGGCCAAAGGTTTCTTTGATTTGCGCATATACCTGCATGGCGTTTTGCAGCCCGATGCCGCGTCCGCCACTCAATGAAGTCCGATTGGCTTTGTCGAAAGATGTTTTGAAAACAAGGCCAATTCCTAGGCGCTCGGAGACTTCCTTTAGAGCTTCGGCCATCATCATCGCATGATCCCGGCTCTCCATGGCGCAGGGCCCGGCAATCAGCGAAATAGGCTTTGAATTATCAAAGATAACACCGTCTGCGTGAACGGTGGCATTGGGTGGCGGTTGAATTGTATCAGTCATCACTCTTCCAAAAATGCATAGAAAGCGCCTTGCCCCGGTGTGCGATCGGCAATCTGGTATCGCCCGTGCGCACGAAGCCCCGCAACGGCGCCACCTTTGAATACAAGACCTTCCAGCCGGAGCCCACGACCTGAGCCAGAAGGTTCAAGCCCGAAATGCGCCCGCAGACCCTCTGGCGTCATCACGTTCAGTGTCACGCTGCCCAACCGCAATTCCATGCCAAACGAGTGCGCTTGTGTTTCGCGCTGCCGGGAAAAGGCCTGCAAAAAATACTGGAAATCTGTCGGGTTGGTTTCGCACAAAATGACTTCTTTGAGCTCCGACACACCATTGTCGTGAACGGTCAATCCGGTCGCGCCAGCTGCTGGCATTTGGATCCGTTCAACAGTGAACCCAAAAAAGTCCGGTGCCCGCAGGTCTCCAGCAAATGAAAGCTTGAACGAAGCCTTTTGCTTTTCGCCATCTGGCTTCTTGAAAGTTCGGCTAAACGACAATTTTCGCCCCGCCGAAATACCTTCAGCCTGAAAACGCTTATGGTCAGCGTCTGCATTTTCAGACTTCAAGGCTATGGCAGAAAAGCCATGGTCCCCATTGCGGAAACGATAGGTCTGGTCACGAAGCGTAAATTGGTTGCCGCGTAACGCGGTGCGCTCGCAGTCTTCACGTTGGTTGACTGCAAGCGGCTCCAAATAGGTACCATCCTTGAAAAACACGCAACAATTTTCTGTGCCAAAAGGATGTTGGGCATCCGGCGCAACCGTGAAACCAAGCGCTTGATGGCGGTCGCGCGCCATAGCCAGGCTTTCAACCGGCAAAACAGCATGGTCAAATGCACGTGGAACGAACTTCATGGCGAGCGCTTGCCCCATTTCGCCTTTTGGCGCAAGCGCAGCACCGCATCGAACGGGCTTTTTGATCCATGCCCCGCATAGCGCGTAAGTATGGACAGCGGAGGCTCATATGCTCAATCAAAAATGGTACCAAATCATCGCGGCGGCAATTCTTGTCTTGGGGCTTCAAGGTGCGCATTCCAAGGCGTTTGCGGATGAAAATGCCGCCCGTGCGATCATTTCACAGCAGCTGGAAAGCTTTCTAAGCGGCGATTTTGAAACGGCCTATTCTTACGCGTCCCCCAACATTAAGAGGCTTTTCCCGACATTGGACCGCTTCATGTCGATGGTCCGCTCCGGATATTTGCCCGTCCTGCGGCCCGGCAACTATGCGTTTGGCCGCGTCGAAACCGCTCCCGATGGGCGGGTTCTCCAGGAAGTAACGATACGTGCACCAGATGGATCAGACTGGACCGCCCTTTACTATATGGAACAACAAAGTGATGGCTCGTGGAAAGTCGACGGCGTTAATTTGCGCAAAGGTGCGGCAGGGCTAACCTGATCAAAGCGGTGCAAGATCGCCTGCGGCCCAGCGCTCTTCGGTTTCCAGCGCGAACACAGCAAATTGTCCCGCGTCAATCGAACCGCGCATTTGCCCCATCAGGTGCTGATAGTAGAATGTATTGTGCCAGCTGAGCAGCATTTGCCCCAGCATCTCATTAGACCGGATGAGATGATGCAGGTAGGCGCGTGAGTAGTCGCGCGAAGCCGGGCAGTTCAGTTCCTCATCCAACGGTCGATGGTCTTCGGCGTGTCGGGCATTTTTCAAATTGACCCGGCCACGCGTCGTGAAAGCCAAACCATGTCGGCCCGACCGGGTGGGCATAACGCAGTCAAACTGGTCGACACCGCGCGCCACCGACCGCAACAAGTCCTGTGGCGTTCCAACCCCCATCAGGTAGCGCGGTTTGTCGGCGGGCAGAATCGGACAAACCACATCAAGCATCGCAAGCATGACCTCCTGCGGTTCACCCACTGCAAGGCCGCCGATGGAATACCCCGGCAAATCCATGACCTTAAGAGCTGTGGCAGATTGTTCGCGCAAAGCAACTTCGTCGCCGCCTTGCACAATACCATACATGGCTTTGCCCGGTTGACTGCCAAATGATTGCCAAGATCTCTCAGCCCAACGCAGTGACAATTCCATCGCCGCCTGCACAACGTCACGTTCGGCAGGCAACGCAACACATTCATCCAGCTGCATCTGGATATCTGAACCAAGAAGCGTTTGAATCTCAATGGACCGTTCCGGAGACATATGGTGTGTCGAACCATCGATATGGCTTTTAAAGGTCACACCTTCTTCGTCCATCTTGCGTAAACCCGACAAAGACATGACCTGAAAGCCACCGCTGTCAGTCAAGATCGGCCCGTCCCATCGGATAAAGTCATGCAAACCGCCCAGCCGGTTGACGCGCTCTGCGCCCGGGCGCAGCATAAGGTGATAGGTGTTGCCCAAAATAATGTCCGCACCAGCCTGTTTAACCTGATCAAGGTAGAGCCCCTTCACGGTTCCCACAGTACCCACCGGCATAAAAGCGGGTGTTTCGATCACACCACGGCCGGTATTGATGGTACCGCGCCTCGCCTTTCCATCTGTTTTATGCAGCGTAAAACCAAAAGGTGCGATCATTACTCTTTCCGTACCAGCCAGCTCGCGTCGCCATAAGAGTAAAACCGGTATTGGCTATCAATCGCATGCCGATAAGCCGCGCGCATCTCATCGAGCCCAGCAAAAGCGCTGACCAGCATCATCAATGTTGAACGTGGCAGGTGAAAATTGGTCATCAAAATATCAGCACATCGAAAGCGATAACCCGGTGTGATAAAAATGTCAGTCGCGCCGGACCAAGCTGCCACACGTCCATCGTCATTGGCAGCAGCCTCCAACAAACGCAGCGATGTTGTCCCCACACAAATAATCCGGCGACCCCTTTGCTTGGTCTCGTTGATCAACGCAGCCACTTCCTCGCTGATAACGCCGACCTCTGCATGCATCTGATGATCGTCGGTATCATCCACCTTGACAGGCAAAAATGTCCCGGCACCCACATGGAGCGTCACAAACGCGCGGTTCACCCCTTTTTTATCCAGCGCCTCAAAAAGTGCCGGCGTGAAATGAAGACCCGCTGTGGGCGCGGCTACAGCGCCATCATGGGCCGCGTAAATGGTCTGGTAATCTGTGTGATCGCGCGCGTCATCCGATCGCTTTGATGCAATATATGGCGGCAGGGGCACATGCCCGCATGTGGCGAACGCCACATCAAGATCAGGGCCTGATCGGTCAAACTGAAGCGTGATTTCGCCAGCATCGCCTTTCTCCATGACCTCGGCCGCAAAATCCTCGCCAAGCACCAGCGTGTCACCAACCGCCAATTTCTTTGCACCGCGCGCGAACGCTTTCCAAATATCAGGCGCCACACGCATATGCATCGTCAGGCCGACTTGGGCACCTGGTGCGCCGTCACGCTGCCGTACTGCTTCAAACTGTGCGGGAATAACGCGCGTATCGTTGAAAACCATCAGATCGCCCGCTTGCAGAAGATTAGGTAATTGCGAAACGACCCAATCGTCCAATTCACTTCCGTCTACCAGCAACAGGCGCGCGCTGTCACGCGGATCGGCCGGGCGCAGCGCGATCAGTTCTTCGGGCAGTTCAAAGTCAAATTCATCTACACGCATGGGCGCGCTACATAGGGTTCCGGGGCTAACGTCAAGCCCGCGCGCCAACTACAACGCGCTGAGGAACTCGCGAACCTCGCTCACCGGATCTGACCCCGGAATTAGTCCCTTGTAATAATACCAGTTTTTGTGTCCCAGACCAAAGTCTAGCACCCCCGCACGTTTGCTGGGCGGCGTACTCTCCCGCGCTGACAAATATCCCAGAACATTGACATCGAATGCGCCGGCTGGCTCGGACCAATTGACATGGGGAAGCCCTTTGCGCGCATCGCCCAAATGCAGTAGAATCGTCCGGCGGTCTTTACCAGCCAGGTGCGCTGCGTGCTGGTCTCGAAAAACTTGAGCGCCTCCGCGACCTGCGGGTCGGTGACGTCTGGAAGAAGTCCACGACCGCGGCAAAAAACGCCACGATCCATGCCGCAACGGCCCCGGCGATGGCGATGGCGATGGCGATGGCGATGGCGATGAACAAATAGCCCCACCCGGTTACAGTTTCCCCATCGATGCCCACTGAACCGGCATTGTTGGCCTGAAACCCATTGCGTCGAACCAGCGCTACCATACTATCGATCGGCACAAAGGCCGCGAAGCTGATCGCGGCCAATGTTGCAAAAGCCAAAACGGCGTTGTGATCACCACAACGATCGACATTATCAAAGGTATCAAAGGTTAGGCGGCAAAGCGCGCTAAAAAGCCACCGCAACTAAAACCAGTCATGCCATTTGTGACCGCCTGCGCTGCGGCGATCACGCTCTCAGTTTTTTCGATCTGCCTTGCCCCCACAGATTTTAAAACAAGCGTATCACTTCCGGCGCTAAGCGCAATCAGGCCTTAAGCGTCCCCGGCCACCTTCATAGACACAATGCTGTCCGGATCTTTGACGGGCTCGCCGCGCTTGATTTGATCGACGATCTCCATGCCTTCGCTGACTTTGCCCCAAACGGTATATTGACGGTCAAGGAAACCGGCATCTTCAAAACAGATGAAGAATTGGGAGTTCGCAGAGTTCGGGTTCTGCGCCCGAGCCATGGAGCACACACCGCGCTGATGGCTTTCGGCGCTGAATTCCTGACTAAGATCCGGCTTGGACGACCCGCCCATGCCGGCACGTCCGGGATCAAAACTATCCTTGTTTTGGTTGCCGAATTTCACATCACCGGTCTGCGCCATAAAGCCGTCAATCACCCGGTGAAACACAACACCATCATATTCACCGGCGCGCGCCAACTCTTTGATGCGCTCCACATGCTGCGGCGCCAAATCGGGACGCATTTCGATAACAACAGTGCCCTTTGTCGTTTCCATGACGAGCGTGTTTTCTGGATCGTTATAAGCCACTTTCTGGCCCCCTTTTAATTCGTTCTGTCAGCGGTCAGCCGCGATTTCGACTTTGATCATACGGTCAGGGTCCCTAACCGCACCATTGTTGGCCTGCGATCCCTTCTTGATGTTGTCAACAAATTCCATACCCGAGGCAACTTCGCCCACAACCGTGTACTGGCCATTCAGGAATTCACCAGCGTCAAACATGATGAAGAATTGCGAATTGGCAGAGTTCGGGTTTTGCGACCGAGCCATGCCGACCACACCGCGCAAATAGCGAGCGTTGGTAAATTCAGCCGGGAGATCAGGCTTGTCTGATCCGCCTGTGCCAGCGCGGCGGATACTAAACGAACTATCTCCCATATCGCCAAACTGAACATCGCCGGTTTGCGCCATAAATCCAGGGATTACGCGGTGGAAGGCAACATTGTCATATTCACCGTTGCGAACTAGTTCCTTGATGCGCGCAACATGTTGCGGAGCCAGATCTTCACGTAAATTGATGACAACCTCGCCATCTTTTAGCGTGATAATCATGGTGTTCTCGGAGTTGGCATATGCGGCGGCAAACATACCGAAGAACACCAGCGAAAAAGCAACAATACCTGCTTTGATCGATTTCATAAATAACCCCTTATATCAGGCACTTGAGTGAATTTTCTTGAGTTCGGTGTAAACCTGCGGTGGGACAAATGATCTAACATCACCACCCATGGCGGATATTTGCCGGACCAATGTGGCGGTTATCGTACGAACAGCCGGACTGGAAGGCACAAAGACCGTCTGTATGTCCGGCGCCATCGTCTCGTTCATCCCAGCCATTTGCATTTCATAATCGAGATCGGTGCCGTCACGCAGCCCGCGCAAAATGATCCCGGCACTTTGGGCCCGCGCCATATCGACCAGCAGATTGTCGAAGGAAACAACACTGACCAAATCGGCAAATCCCTGATCGGCACATACACCTTCGATCATGGCTTTCCGTTCCTCAAAGCTGAAAAGCGGCTTTTTCCCCGGATGGACACCAATAGCGATGATCACATGGTCAAACAGTCGCAAACCTGCCCGCAATACATCCAAATGACCGTTTGTCATCGGATCAAACGAGCCGGCATAGACCGCCGTGTGAATCTGGTTTTCGTTCATAGGCTTGGTTTAAGGCCTTCGGGACCGAAAGCAAAGACCGACCAAAACGAAATAACGCTCCAAATTCCTGTGCTTGGATTCAATTTGAATGATTGCGCTCACTATTTCATTACCGGCGTGTGTTCGGATGTGAGTGGCTTTAAATCGCCGATGCGGTAACGCTGCATTCACAAGATAACCAATGTTTTAGCTGCAAAGGAGGCGCGGCATGTTTACAGTTATGCTTACGACAACTGCCCTGGCAGTTTTGACAACAAGTGCTGCGATCGCTTTTGCCCTGATGCTGCGGGCAAAAGACGACAATTAGGCGTTGCTGGCTTTTCCGGAAAACAGCATCCACACGCCGCCGCCTATCAACAAACTACCCGAAACGCGCTCAACAAGGCGGATCCGGTTGCGGCTGAGCCACCCACCTGCACTTCCCGCTGCAACCGCATAAAGCCCATCAAAAATGGTGGCACACAGCATGAAAATGCCGCCAAGGATCAGCGTCTGAAGCGCAAGCGAACCGGACGGGTCAACGAACTGAGGGATAAAGGCACCGAAGAATAAAAGCGCCTTCGGATTGGACCAGATCACGAAAAAGCCCTGCCAGAAGTACCCGTTCATGGATCGGGCCGGACGCTTCTCATCATCCGAGTCAGCCAAAGAACCGTTCGCTCGCCAAAGCTGAACCCCTAGCCAGATCAGATAGAAAGCGCCAACAAGCTTCATGTAGAAGAACGCTTCGCCCACGAAAGCGACAACAGTCTGCAAGCCCGCTGCGAGCACGCCCATCATGATCGCAAGACCAGCTTGCGTACCCGCAACATTCATCAAGCCGGCAGACGATCCGCGCGACAATGAATTGGCGATGATAACCGTCACCGTGGGCCCGGGAACGATGATGATCGCAATGCAGGCCAGCGTAAAGGTTAGTAGTGTTGCCCAATCAGCCATAGTCAATCCAATTCAAACGAGACGCTACGCGTCGCTGCCACCTTCGGGAGACGGAGCGCCTGTGTCAGCATTTCCATCGTTTTCGTCTCCGCTGCTGTCGTCACCATCATCCACCGGTTCCGATATCCGCTCCACCGACACCACTTTTTCGGTGTCACGTGTATTAAAGATCGTTACACCCTTCGTGGCGCGGCTGGCGAACCGTATTCCTTCAACGGGCACACGAATGACCTGCCCCGCATCAGATACAAGCATGATTTGATCATCGGTTTCCACCGGGAATGAAGCCACCAGCGGACCGATCTCACCGCCCTTGTTGGTGTCAGTTGCCTTGATACCCTTGCCGCCCCGGCCCGACACGCGGAATTCATAGCTTGACGAGCGTTTGCCATAGCCTTTTTCGGACACGGTAAGCACAAACTCTTCCCGCGCCCCAAGCTCCACATACCGCTCTTCGGGCAAGCTGGTATCCGCGTTTCCTTCCGCCTCTTCCTCAGCTGCCCCTTCGTCGACAGCGGTATCTGCCCGGCGCGCGGCAGCGGCAAGCCTGAGGTACGCAGAGCGCTCGTCTGCCGTCGATGGAACGTGAGCAAGGATAGCCATGGAGATGACGTCATCGCCACCCGCAAGCGCTATGCCGCGTACACCGGTAGAACTGCGCCCGGCAAAAACGCGAATATCAGACACCTGAAAGCGGATGCACTGGCCTGCTGCGGTCGTAAGCAGCACATCATCATTTTCAGAGCAGGTCGCGACGGCCAAGATTTCATCGCTCGAACCATCATCGAACTTCATGGCAATCTTGCCGTTGCGGTTGACCTGAACAAAATCGGAAAGCTTGTTGCGGCGCACGCTACCCGAGCGTGTTGCAAACATGACATCCAAATCGGCCCAACTATCTTCGTCTTCCGGCAGCGGCATAATGGATGTGATCCGCTCACCCTCCTCCAAGGGCAACATATTGCGCAAGAATTTACCCCGCGACTGGGGACTACCGATCGGCAGACGCCAGACTTTTTCTTTGTAGACAATACCGCGCGAGGAGAAAAACAGGATCGGCGTGTGCGTATTGGCCACGAACAAGCGCGTAACAAAATCCTCTTCCTTGGTGGCCATGCCGGCGCGACCTTTGCCGCCACGCCTTTGCGCCCGGTAGGTATCGAGCGGCACGCGCTTGATATAGCCTTGGTGAGAGAATGTGACGACCATGTCCTCGCGCGCGATAAGGTCCTCATCGTCCATGTCTGGACCACCATCGGTAATCTCGGTCCGACGCGGCGTGCCAAATTCGTCACGCACGGCGAGCAGTTCGCCCTTCACGATGTCCAGGATACGTTTGCGGGAGGACAAAATATCGAGGAAGTCTTTGATCTCCTCGCCGATCTTGTTCAATTCGTCAGCGATCTCATCGCGCCCCAGCGCCGTCAGGCGGGCCAAACGCAATTCAAGAATGGCACGCGCCTGCTCTTCAGAGAGATTGTATGTGCCATCATCATTGATTTTGTGACGCGGGTCATCAATCAATAAAATGAGCGGCTCCACCTCCTTGGCAGGCCAACGACGGGTCATGAGCTGCTCGCGGGCCGTGGCCGGGTCAGGCGCGTTGCGGATCAGCGCGATCACTTCATCAATATTGGCAACGGCGATGGCCAAGCCCACCAAAACATGGGCCCGTTCGCGTGCTTTTTTGAGCAAGTATTTCGTGCGGCGGCTGACCACATTTTCACGAAACGCCACAAATGCGCGCAGCATATCCAGAAGATTGAGTTGCTCCGGCTTGCCCCCATTGAGCGCGACCATATTGGCGCCAAACGACGTTTGCAGCGGTGTGTAACGATATAGTTGGTTCAATACGACGTCAGCAACAGCGTCGCGTTTGAGTTCGACAACGACCCGATAGCCCTGCCGGTCACTCTCGTCACGAATGTCAGAGATGCCCTCGATGCGCTTATCGCGCACCAGTTCTGCCATCTTTTCAATCATCGACGATTTGTTGACCTGATAGGGCACTTCGGTGACGATAATCGCTTCACGATCGTTGGGACGCGGTTCAATCGCCGTTTTGCCCCGCATCATGATGGAGCCACGGCCCGTCTCATAGGCAGACTTGATGCCCGCGCGCCCCAAAATGAGCGCACCGGTCGGAAAATCAGGCCCGGGAATAATCTGCATGATTTCCAGGAGATCTATGGCAGGATTATCGATCAGCGCCATGCAACCATCGATTACCTCGACCAGATTATGCGGCGGGATATTGGTCGCCATACCAACGGCAATACCACCGGAACCATTGACCAAAAGATTTGGGAACCGTGCCGGCAGAACAGTCGGTTCACTGCGCGAAGAATCATAGTTTTCCTGAAAGTCGACCGTTTCCTTGTCGATGTCTTCCAAAAGTTCATGCGCGACTTTCTCAAGGCGTGATTCGGTGTAGCGCATCGCTGCTGGCGGATCGCCATCAATGGAACCAAAATTGCCCTGCCCATCCACCAAAGGCAGGCGCAAAGACCAGTCCTGCGCCATCCGCACCAGGGAGTCATAGATCGCGCTGTCGCCATGCGGGTGGTAATTACCCATCACGTCACCGACAATCTTCGATGATTTCACATATTTGCGGTTCCAGTGGTATCCACTCTCATGCATTGCATAGAGAATTCGGCGATGAACCGGCTTCAAACCGTCGCGAACATCCGGCAGCGCCCGACTGACGATAACGCTCATCGCGTAGTCAAGATACGAACGCTGCATTTCCTCCAAAATGGAGATAGGCTCTATGCCGCGGTTCGGGCCGCCTGTGCCGCCGTCGATGGGTGTTTCGTCACTCAAGGAAAGTGCCCTGTTTCATTGCAGGAATCATTTATATGACAATAAACGTCGAAACTGTGAAAACCAAGGTTTGGCGCTGTTTTGGCACAGCCTCTTGCATATCATCAAGGCAGCCTTGTTGGGAACGTCTATGACAACCGATATTTTGATCAACGCCATCGTCACGTTAGCGGTCACCATCGACCCGATTGGCCTGGCCCCGCTATTTTTGGCCGTCACGGCAGGCATGGATCGCGGACAACGTCGCGAAGTGGGCACACGCGCCATCATCACCAGCGCCGTGGTGCTTGTCCTGTTTGCGCTGATCGGCACCGCGATCCTGGCACTATTCGGTGTCACGCTCGGCGCTTTCCGCGTCGCCGGAGGCTTGCTTCTGTTTTGGATCGCGTTTGAGATGATTTTTGAGCGGCGGCAGGCGCGCCATGAACACGCAGCCGAGCGGGCGATGAGCGCCGATCACATCAAATCTGTCGCCATATTCCCGCTTTCGATCCCCCTGATTGCGGGCCCGGGCGCCATATCTGCCGTCATCCTTCTTTCCGGACAAATGCCGGGCATTGCCGGACGTTTGGCGCTGATCTCAATCGTATTGGTGATATTGTTGATAACTTGGGCCATCTTCATCGCAGCCGAGCGCATTGATGGACTATTGGGCGAAACCGGCCGTTCCGTTCTTACGCGGCTGTTGGGCGTCATCCTTTCGGCATTGGCAGTTCAGTTTGTCGCCGACGGTGTCAAAGCGCTGGCTGCCGTCTAACGATCCAGAACGACGGTTATCTCTTTACCGCCAAGTCCGTGCACACTGTCATGGGCGCGCACAGCAACGCTTTCCAAATTTTCGGGAATTTTCAAACCCCGCAACGACCGCGTAAACGGCTGCTCACTGACATGGGGATGAAGCAGCACGCGTTCGCCGAACACTTCTCCCTTGTCAGAAAGCACATCCCAGCGGTCGGCATAGTGATCCCATCCCGTATCCGCATGCTCGACAGTCACATCGAAACGCCAGGTACCGGCGCTTTCGCGTTCAGCACGCACCGATACCACATCCGCTTCACCCGCATAGGCAAGGCTCACCATCTTTGCGCCCGACACAGCGATGGCTGAAAACGCAAACAGCGCCACAATGATCAACGTCAGCAGATCGCTTTTCTTGGCATTTGTCATGGAAACAATCGTTCGCGAAAACATGATCAAATGCCAAACACGCCTATGTGACTATTTTTAGAACGGGATCTCATCGTCCAGGTCGCGCGAAAAGTCGCCGCCCCCGGACGGCGAACCGCCACCCATACCGCCCCGGTCCATGCTGCCGGAGCCCTGGCCGACCTGATTATCATGGCCGCCCTGCGAACGTCCGCCGCCATAGCCAGCTTCACTGTCAGCGCGGCTGTCAAGCATCGTCAATTCACCGCGATAGCGCTGGAGCACGATCTCTGTGGTGTATTTGTCCATGCCATTCTGATCGGTCCATTTGCGGGTTTGCAACTGACCTTCCAAATAGACTTTGGATCCCTTTTTCAGATAGTTTTCCGCTACTTTGGCCAAATTCTCGTTAAAAATGACCACGCGATGCCACTCTGTGCGTTCACGGCGCTCACCAGACGCCTTGTCACGCCAGTTTTCCGACGTGGCGACTGACAAATTGACCACAGGCTCGCCTGAGTTCAACCGTCTGATGTCCGGATCAGCGCCCAGATTGCCCACCAAAATTACTTTATTCACGCTGCCTGCCATGACGAAAACTCCTGTTTGCGATTTTTCTACGATGTACAAAGGGCCGGCAACACCGCCTCGCCCGTCAATCCACAGCGCAATTGTGTTCACTTATTGTTCTATTTGGTATAAGTGCTCAGGTCAAGACGTTCGACCTATCCACAGGCTTGACAGGAATGAAGTAAAGGCGGGTCGACATGCCGACAAAGAAAGCTACATCAATTGATCAGCAAAACGGGCCTGAATTATGAGCGACCACAAACAGATTACGATTAGGGGTGCGCGCGAGCACAATCTGAAAAATGTCGATCTCGATCTACCACGCGACAAGCTGATCGTGATGACCGGCCTGTCGGGGTCAGGCAAGTCATCACTTGCTTTTGACACGATTTATGCTGAAGGCCAGCGCCGCTATGTAGAAAGCCTATCGGCTTATGCACGCCAATTTTTGGAAATGATGCAAAAGCCGGACGTCGACGCCATCGAAGGCTTGTCGCCAGCCATTTCCATTGAGCAAAAGACAACAAGTCGCAATCCGCGGTCAACGGTCGGCACGGTGACCGAAATCTACGATTATATGCGCCTTTTATTTGCGCGGGTCGGCATTCCTTATTCGCCGACCACAGGCCTGCCCATTGAAAGCCAGACTGTCAGCCAGATGGTTGATCGACTGTTGGCATTGGAAGAAGGCACGCGCCTTTATATTCTGGCGCCGATCGTGCGTGGCCGCAAAGGTGAGTATAAAAAAGAACTCGCCGAATTGATGAAAAAGGGTTTCCAGCGGGTCAAAATCGACGGTGAGTTCCATGAGATCGCCGATGCCCCTGCCCTCGACAAAAAATACAAGCACGATATTGATGTCGTCGTCGATCGCGTTGTCATACGCGACGATATTGCCGCCCGCATGGCCGACTCGCTTGAACAGTGTTTGCAGCTGGCAGATGGGCTCGCCATTGCGGAGATGGCGGACAAACCGCTGGCGGAATCCAAAACCTCGGGGGCAAACAAGAATAAAAACGAGACGCATGAGCGCCTGACATTTTCTGAAAAGTTCGCATGCCCCGATTCAGGTTTTACCATTCCTGAAATCGAACCGCGCCTCTTTTCGTTCAACAATCCGTTTGGCGCTTGCCCGCATTGCGATGGGCTTGGCACGGAACAAGGCGTTGACCCCAATCTGGTTGTGCCCGACCCCGGCCTTTCCATCCGCAAAGGCGCGATTGCGCCTTGGTCTAAATCATCGAACCCCTCACCTTATTACACCCAGACCCTTGAAGCGGTCGCGAAAGCATACGGGTTCAAGCTGACCAACTTCTGGGCGGACTTAACGGACGAAGCCAAGAACGCCGTTCTTTACGGGACTGGCAAGCAGGAAATCGAGTTCGCCTATGATGATGGCTTACGCACCTACAAAACAAAAAAGGCGTTTGAGGGCGTTATCGGTAATCTTGAGCGGCGCTGGCGCGAGACAGACAGCGCCTGGATGCGCGAGGAAATCGAGCGATACATGTCGCAATCGCCCTGTTCGGCATGTGGTGGCTACCGGCTGAAACCGGAGGCGTTGGCGGTGAAGATCAACGACCTTCACATCAGCCAAGTCGCAAAAATGTCGATCCGCAACGCCAATGACTGGTTTGATGATCTGCCAAACCATCTGTCGGACAAACAAAATGAAATTGCGACGCGTATATTAAAAGAGATCCGCGACCGGCTTAAATTCCTGGTGAACGTGGGCCTTGACTATCTGACGCTGTCGCGCGGTTCGGGCTCTCTATCAGGCGGAGAAAGCCAACGTATCAGGCTGGCTTCGCAAATCGGCTCCGGCCTGACTGGTGTGCTCTACGTGCTCGATGAACCGTCGATCGGACTGCATCAGCGCGACAATGCCCGCCTGCTGGAAACGCTGCGGCGTCTGCGCGACCTTGGCAATACGGTTATCGTGGTCGAACATGATGAAGATGCCGTGCTAACCGCTGATCATGTCGTCGACATCGGCCCGGCAGCAGGCGTGCATGGCGGCCAGATCATCGCGCAAGGCACACCCCGTGAAATTATGGCCAATCCCAAATCGCTGACGGGCCAGTATTTGTCGGGTGCGATGGGCATCAACGTACCGGCTGAACGTCGGCCGGTGGATTTGGAAAAGCGCGCCATCATTGTCCATGGCGCAAAAGGAAACAATCTACGTGACGTGACCGCGTCTTTGCCGCTCGGCACATTTACTTGCGTCACCGGCGTTTCCGGAGGCGGCAAATCCACCTTCTTGATCGAGACCTTGTATAAGGCCGCCGCGCGCCGCATCAACGGCGCACGCGAAGCACCAGCCGAGCATGACCATATCACCGGATTTGAGCATATCGACAAGGTGATCGATATTGACCAATCACCGATCGGGCGCACACCACGGTCGAACCCGGCCACCTATACCGGCGCGTTTACCCCCATCCGTGAATGGTTTGCGCAATTGCCGGAAGCCAAGGCGCGCGGCTATCAGCCGGGCCGCTTCTCGTTCAATGTGAAAGGCGGTCGCTGCGAAGCCTGCCAGGGTGACGGTGTTATCAAGATCGAAATGCACTTCCTGCCGGACGTCTACGTCACGTGCGATGTCTGTCACGGCAAACGCTACAACCGCGAAACGCTGGATGTTCAATTCAAAGGAAAATCCATTTCTGATGTGTTGGATATGACGGTTGAAGAAGGCGTCGAGTTTTTTGCCGCGGTGCCGGCCGTTCGCGACAAGATGGAAACGCTGAAACGCGTCGGCCTGGGCTATATCAAGATCGGGCAGCAGGCGACGACCCTTTCTGGCGGTGAGGCGCAGCGGATCAAGCTGGCAAAAGAGCTTTCACGAAAATCGACAGGACGAACACTTTACATCCTTGATGAGCCAACAACAGGCCTCCACTTCCATGATGTCGCCAAACTGCTGGATGTGCTCCATGAGTTGGTCGACACCGGTAATACGGTCGTAGTGATCGAGCACAATCTTGAAGTGATCAAGACTGCCGATTGGGTGATTGATCTGGGCCCGGAAGGTGGCGATGGTGGTGGCGAAATTGTCGCGCAGGGCAAGCCGGAAGACATTGTGGATGTTGAGCGCAGCTATACCGGCCGGTTCCTGAAAGAACTGTTGGAACGTCGCCCTATCAACCGCATTGAGGCCGCGGAGTAGGTCTTTAATCTAAAGCACTTGACGCACCGTCCAACGCTTTGGGCAATTGGCTGACAATATCCTCGGCATTCGCCGCAAGGCCCGCGGCACTGCCTGCCTCCCCGTGCAGCCAAACCGCGGCGGCTGCGGCTTCAAACACCGGCATGCCCCGCGCGGCCAGTGCGGCCACCAATCCCGCCAGCACATCACCAGAACCGGCAGTCGCCAACGAAGCTGGCGCGTTGGTGTTGACGATGACGCGGGATGGCGTTTTTGGGTGCTTGCGCGGCGCGGCGATAACACTGTCACGGCCTTTGTAGACAATGATGGCGCCAGTACGGTTTGCAGCCAGCACGGCCTTGTCGATTTTGCTCAGGGCTTGGTCTACGGCAAGGTCAGGAAACAAGCGGCCAAACTCGCCATCATGCGGTGTCAGGATCAGCCGTAAGTCATCACCAGCCGCCGCCGCTTGAAACAAGTGATCGCTGTCATTTTCAAAGGCTGTCAGCCCATCGGCATCCAGAACCAGCGTTTGCGCCCCTTGGTTCAGAACATCGATAGCGATCCTCTTTACCCCTTGCATGTCGCCAAAACCGGGACCAAGAACAACCGCTGAGCATCGGTTGAGTGCTGACAAAACATCAAAAGCATCATCAACACGCCCATAGGCCCGCATCATGGTCGATGTTACGTGCGATGCATGAACCTGAAGCGCATCTTGGGTGCCGAGCACAGTTACGGCCCCTGCCCCGCCCTTTTGCGCGGCCATGGCGGCAAGGCGCGATGCACCCGTTGCCAATGGCGGGCCTGAAAATATGGCGACATGCCCGCGCGCATATTTGTGCGTTGTTCCCGTTGGGGGCTGCAGGGCAGTATGCCAGAACACTGGGTGGTTCTCGTACATCAAGCTATGGTCTGACCCCTTATTTTCGGCGCGAACGCCGATGTCGGCAACAAGGATATCGCCGCAAAGTGAGCGTCCCGGTTCCAACACATGGCCCGGCTTCTTGCGATGAAACGTCACCGTGGCATCGCAGGGAGCGTCATGCCGAGCGTGTCCCGTGTCACCATCGACACCCGACGGCAAGTCAACTGCCAATAAACGAACGGTCGGCTTTGCCGCCTTCGCCAAGGCCGTTGTCACCACGGCCGGCAGCGCGCCCTTTCCCCCGGCGCCAAAAATGGCATCCACCACCAGATCACGCTCGCCCGGCTCAAAAGCATCAAGATCATAAACCGGACCAGCCCAACGCGCCGCCGCCCCACAAGCATCGGTTCCTTCCTTGGGGCTACCCAGTGCATAAAGGTTGATGGGATGGCCTCGCTCGACCAGCAAACGGGCAATGACAAAGCCATCACCACCATTATTGCCCCGACCACATAAAATATGCACGCGTGGCGCGTCACCGAAACGCTGCAACACTATGTCAAGAATCGCATAACCGGCATTTTCCATCAGCTGACGGCTTGTGGCGTAGCCGCCCGCAAAGGTTTGGCGGTCAGCATCCGCCATCTCTGCACAGCTCAGCAATCGGCGCCGGTCAATGCTCGAAGTTAAATGCACAAATAGCACTCATCGTTTTTGCACAATTATTAGACACATTGCCCATCAGATCAGCATCTTTCCCATATCTTGGCGTTTCAAAGCCCGTTGTTTACCGTTAAAGCAGCGACAATAACGCATCGCAAGGCGCGTTTGGCACCCATGATCGGGGACCGTACGGACTGGCATGAGGTATGCATGTTTTACGATCGGAGCTGGAGGGCTGTTCATGAAAAAGATCGAAGCCGTCATTAAGCCGTTCAAGCTTGATGAGGTTAAAGAGGCGCTGCAGGAGGTCGGACTTCAGGGCATCACGGTGACCGAGGCTAAAGGGTTTGGCCGCCAAAAGGGGCATACGGAGCTTTATCGCGGGGCTGAATATGTCGTCGACTTTTTGCCCAAAGTGAAAATTGAGATCGTTGTGACTGACGACACGGTTGATGCCGCCATGGACGCTATAAGAGAAGCGGCACAGACCGGCCGTATAGGTGACGGCAAAATCTTTGTGTCAGCCGTCGAAAACGTTGTGCGTATCCGCACAGGGGAGACAGGTGCAGACGCGGTTTGAACCGCTTTGGCGTCAAACGAAATCCATCCAACCACCCACGCATAAGGAAAAGGGAAAACCATGAGTGCAAGTGATGTCATGAAGCAAATCAAGGATAACGACGTTAAGTTCGTTGACCTGCGCTTCACCGACCCGAGGGGCAAAATGCAACATGTGACGATGGACTGCGCCGTCGTTGACGAAGATATGTTTGCCGATGGCGTCATGTTTGACGGATCGTCTATCGCAGGCTGGAAAGCCATCAACGAGTCCGACATGACCCTGATGCCGGACACAGAAACTGCTCACATGGACCCGTTTTACGCGCAGTCCACCATGGCGATTTTCTGTGACATTCTCGATCCAATTTCCGGCGAAGGTTACAATCGCGACCCCCGCATGACAGCCAAGCGCGCTGAAGCTTACATCTCTTCAGGCGGTTTCGGCGACACAGCCTACTTCGGACCAGAGCCCGAATTCTTTATCTTTGACGATGTGAAATTCGCTTCCGACCCCTACAACACCGGCTTCCAACTCGATAGCGTTGAACTGCCGATCAACACAGACGCCGAATATGACAATGGCAACCTTGGTCACCGTCCGCGGACAAAAGGCGGTTACTTCCCGGTAAACCCGGTCGATAGCGCGCAAGACATCCGCTCCGAAATGCTGACCGTTATGGCAGAAATGGGCGTGGCGACTGAAAAGCACCACCACGAAGTGGCTGCCGCTCAGCACGAATTGTCCATGTTGTTCAACACGTTGACACGCAAGGCCGACGAAGTTCAGCTCTACAAATATGTCGTGCAAAACGTCGCGCACGCCTATGGCAAGTCGGCAACATTCATGCCCAAGCCGGTTTATGGCGACAACGGCACCGGCATGCACGTACACCAGTCCATTTGGTCAGAAGGTAAGCCCTTGATGGCTGGCGATGGCTATGCGGGTCTGTCCGAAACATGCCTCTATTACATTGGCGGTATTATCAAGCACGCCAAAGCACTTAACGCGCTGTCTAATCCGTCAACCAACTCCTACAAGCGTCTGGTTCCAGGTTACGAAGCTCCTGTTTTGCTCGCCTATTCGGCGCGTAACCGTTCGGCTTCTTGCCGCATTCCATTCTCCGGTTCGCCAAAAGGCAAGCGCGTAGAGGTACGCTTCGGCGACCCAATGGCCAACCCTTACCTGATGTTTGCCGGCATGCTGATGGCGGGCCTTGACGGCGTGAAGAACAAAATCCATCCGGGCGATCCCATGGACAAGGATCTGTACGATCTGCCACCAGAAGAGTTGGCAGGCATTCCTACGGTCTGTGGTTCCCTGCGTGAGGCCATGGAAGCGCTCGATTCCGATCGTGACTTCCTGAAGGCTGGCGGCGTGTTCGACGACGATCAGATCGACGCCTATCTGGAACTGAAAGACGAAGAAAACACACTTTACGAGATGACACCGCATCCCGTCGAGTTCGACCTTTACTACTCTGCATAATCATCCGACCTCCCGCGGATGAAACCAAAGACCGGCGGCTGGCCAAACCCAGCCGCCGGTTTTTTTCGCGCTTTCCTCACACTTTCCTCACCGAAGTCTCACTGACCAATTTCCCTGACGTCATATACGGTGCGATTGTTCATAAATTGGAGGAAACAATGAAGAACACAATCCTTGCCACAGCGCTTGTGGCAGCACTCGCACTCGTACCTGCCCCGGCTCTTGCCATGGACAAACTCGGCATGAGCCCACAGGAAACCGCAGCCGCTTTGAACCAAGTCGATGAAGCGATGTCGGACAATCTGGACGGCGTCATCAATCAGTTAGAAACACTCAATGGGCCGATAGTCTTCTTGCCTTATATTTGCCCACACCTGATCGACGTGCTGGGCCGGATTGGCGTAGGCGAGATCACGCCTGATACGGCTGGCGAAAATGTTGTACTCGCGATCATGGACGATCAAAAAATGGCGGCGGAAATGCTTTTCAGCACCGGAAAAGTGCCGACAATGGCTGAAAACGGCATGTCACTACAAATCAAGCTCGCCAACCGTAGTACCGCAGCGACCATGATCGATGCCGCGAAGTTCGCGCAAGACTTCCTCGCCAGATAGTAAAACCCGGACAGGGCATCCGGACCGAATACAAATTCAACTTGAAAAAATCAGGGGCAAAACATGCCAACGATCACCTATCGCGTGCCGCACAAGGACGTGAACACGAAGCTTAAGCTCAAACGGAATGGTTCAACCACCGTCCTTGCGGAGCCAAAAACCAACAAACCCATCATAAGCGTCAAGATCAGCGAGCCCAAAGCCATTATGGCGGCGGTCAAGGAGATCGTTGCCGGCAACGTCGTTCAGGTGGCGATAAGAGCCAACGCCGTGACATCCCGGCACAGTTTGGGCCTGGTTCAATTCGAAGAGTATGATTGGCGCCCTGTCCTTGTCGGCGATGAAGGCGGGATAGGCACCGGCGCGCCAGACGATGATGATCCCGATGACAATGGCTCTGGTGGCGCAACAGCGATGATGGACCCCGTCACAGCCGGTGTCATCATCGTTGGTATTATCACCGCAGGGGCTGTTGCTTGGCATGCCATCGACGAAGGGGCGACATTCGACATCAAGGTTGGCAAAGATGGGGTGGAGGCATCAGTCGATGCCAACGGACCTGACGAACTGCCAGACAATGGCGACAACCCGCAGCTACCGGGCGAATAATCAACGCCTAGAAAAATGAGCGCGCCGCCATTTATACGGCGGCGCATGTCTCTTTTGGACTTGCAGCCAAAGCGCTTTGGTCGTTTGTTACGTGCGCAAACGGGAGGCGCCGACATGGTAGCGAAATTCACTTTTTCCAGACAGGATTTCCCTGAGGCATTCCAATTTGGCGTGGCTACATCAGCCTATCAAATTGAAGGCTCAAAGTTCGGTGGATGCGGCCCGTCCCACTGGGACACGTTTTCAACAACGCCCGGCAACACAAAAAACGCAGAAGATGGGGCCGTTGCCTGCGATCACTACCATCGCTATGAGGAGGATTTGGACCTGATCGCCAACGCAGGCATGGACCATTACCGTTTTTCGGTTTCATGGGCCCGTGTCATGCCCGATGGTTTTAGCGTTAACGCACAAGGCTTGGACTTTTATGATCGTCTCACGGACGCCATCCTTACGCGCGGCATCAAGCCCATGCTCACCTTGCACCATTGGGATTTGCCAGCCGCCATGTCCGATGTGGGTGGTTGGCGAAACCGCGACATCGCAGAACGGTTCACAGATTTCACGGGCCACGTCATCGAACGCATTGGCGACCGGATGTGGGCAACGGGAACATTTAACGAGCCTTGGTGCACCACTTGGTTATCCCACTTCCACGGTGTCCATGCGCCCGGCATGCGCGACATCAGGGCCACCGCGCGCGCCGTCCACCATCTTCTATTGGCCCATACCAGATCGATTGCGTTGATGCGCGACGGCGGTCTGGACAATCTTGGCATCTACTTGAACTTTGAACCGGCGGAGCCTGCCGCTGATACAGACGCTTCGAGAACTGCCGCTGCTCGCTACCACGCCTATTACAATGAGTGCTTCTTGCACCCTCTTTTTGGTCGTGGGTATCCCGACCTGGTTCTGCAAGCCATAGAACCGCACCTGCCAAGCGGTTGGGAAGCTGACATGTCATCCTTTGCCGCGCCGCTCGATTGGCTTGGCATCAACAATTATACCCGCAAACTGCTAGACGATGACGGTTCGGGCGTTTGGCCACATTTCAAAGAAGTACCGGGCCCCCTACCGAAAACCGAGATGGATTGGGAAGTATCGCCCGACACTTTTGAATGGCTCCTGAAATGGGTCGGCGAGCAAACGGGCGGGTTGCCGCTTTATGTCACCGAGAACGGTATGGCAGGCCCGGAGTTCAAGCAAAACGATGAAGTCAACGACCCCTGGCGCATCGATTATCTGGAGCAACACATCCACGCCACAAAACGTGCCATGGCGAGCGGAGCCAATATCAAAGGTTATACGGTCTGGTCACTTCTCGATAATTTCGAATGGGCGCTTGGCTATGAAAAGCGTTTTGGTATCGTCCATGTCGACTATGAAACCCTGGAGCGAACGCCCAAGGCCAGTTGGCATGCGTTGAAAGCTTCCCTCGCCTGAAACGGACAAAATGCAAGAAAACCAAATCGTCACCGTGACTCTCAATCCGGCTTTGGATTTCGCTGCCGACGTCCCTGAGTTGATCCCCAACGAAAAACTGCGCTGCGACCATCCCAGCATGTTTCCGGGCGGCGGCGGTGTGAATGTCGCGCGCGCTATTCGCAATCTGGGTGGAGATGCCACGGCGTGTGTTGCGCTCGGTGGCCCAAACGGGCAATCCTTGGAATTACTCTTGCGGGCCGAAGGGGTCGACGTTGCACCGGTTAGCCTCGATGTTCAGACGCGTCACTCTCTTTCCATTCGTGATCAGGAAACGGGAAAGCTCTACCGCTTTATGCTTCCGGGCACGCCCTGGACGCAAATGATCGAAGCGCACTTTCTGGCAAAAGTAGCTGAGCTTTTGGGCAAGGCAAAATACTGCATCCTTTCTGGTTCGATGCCACCTGGTACCGGGGTCAATACCATCCGCCGATTGGCTACCATCTGCCACAATGCCGACTGCAAGCTTGTTGTCGATACCTCCGGCCCGACCCTCATCACTTTGGTTCAGGAAGAAAGCGTCGGTATCGACATCTTGCGTGCCAACAGGGACGAGGCGCGATATAGCACCACGCGCGAACTGGAAACACCCGGTGATTTCGCTGCCGCTGCAGCGCAGATGATTGAACGCGGCGCTGCCGACAATGTCATACTCGGTGTCGGCGGCAAGGGAAATTTGGTTGTCACAAAGGATGGCCAATCCCTTTTCGTCCCCGCACCCAAAGTGGAAGTCATCAGCCGTGTCGGAGCCGGTGACAGTTTTGTCGGCGCGATGGTGCTCGCTTTGGCAAGTGGGAAATCCTGGGCGCAAGCCCTGCCGTGGGGGGCTGCAGCCGCATCCGTGGCCTGTACTCGACCGGGCACGGAGCTTTGCACACGCGACGAGACGCAGGAGCTGGCGGCAACTCTTAATGCTTCAAACCTCGCACACAGCTAATCCGCCCACCATTTAATTGGAGGCCTTGCGTGCCCGAGATTGCCCGTTAGTTTCAGGACTGATGGGGAGACAACAATATCATGGCAAAACTATCATTCTTTGGTGCCGCTGGCACGGTGACCGGATCATGTTCAATGCTCGATACCGGAACCACCCGGTTTCTAGTCGATTGCGGTATGTTTCAGGGCAACAAGACCATTCGCGCACTCAATGAAGAGGATTTCCCGTTTGCGATCGGCGAGGTCGATTTTCTGGTCCTGACACACGCCCACATCGACCATTCGGGCCTTTTGCCTAAACTGACCAAGCATGGTTTTGACAGGCCTATCTATGCCACCGAGCCGACATGCGACTTGCTGACTTTCATGATGAAGGATTCAGCAAAAATCCAGATGTCAAACAACAAGCGCGAAAACCGAAAACGCGCGCGCAAGGGATTGGAGCCGGTAGAGCCGCTTTATACCGAAAAGGACGCCAAACGGGTATTGGAATTGCTCCATCCGATCAAAGGTTATGACATCTGGTTCCAGCCGGCCGAAGGCATCCATGTTAGGTACTGGAACGCGGGTCACATTCTGGGATCAGCCTCTGCAGAGATTAAATTCGAAGACGCAGAAAGCGGCAATACGATGCGTGTTCTTTTCTCCGGCGATATTGGCCCGGAAGAAAAAGTGTTTCACCCGGAACCGGGCGGTGAAACCGGCTTTGACTATATTGTATGTGAGTCGACTTACGGCGACCGTGACCGTGATGATTACACACTAGAAACTCGTCGCGACATGCTGCGCAAGGAACTTGTGCGCGGTCTTTCTGCCGGTGGCAACGTCATCATTCCGGCCTTCGCGGTCGAACGCAGTCAGGAACTTTTGCATGATATTGGCGTGTTGTTGGCCCAAGGCGAATTGCCACAGGCCACCGTTTTCCTGGATTCGCCATTGGCCAAGAACGTGACGGAAGTCTTTATCAAGCATGCCCACACCCTCGATGATGTGGCGATTGATAATTCCCGCCTGTTTCGTGACGAACAGTTCCACCTTGTGGAAAGCGTTGATGAATCGAAAGCGATCAACCGGATTGATGGGGGGGCGATCATCATATCGGCATCCGGCATGGCGGACGCGGGCCGGATCAAACACCATATCAAAAACAACATCTGGAAGCGGAATGCGACGATCCTCTTTGTCGGCTATCAGGCACCGGGCACGCTGGGCCATATCATCACTAGCGGCGCCGACATGGTCCGTATTCACGGCAAGGAATATGTGGTCAAAGCGGAAATCCGTCGTCTCGGGAACTACTCCGCCCATGCTGATCAGGGCGAGCTCATCGACTGGATTCTTGAACGTTCGCCGATTGCCGGCGGTATCTTCCTCAACCATGGGGACGACGACGCACGTGAGGTGCTGGCGCGTCTTTTGGCGGAGCGTGGCATTGGTGCTGATGCGATATTCATGCCGCAGTTTGACGAGAGCTTTGAACTCGTCGCAGCGAGCGCACAAAGCAAGGGTCGTGCCCGTTCGGCCGGGAAAGTGGCCAACCGTATCCCGCACGAAGAATTACTGACCGACTGGAACAATGATTATGCGGCCTTTATTGTCGCGCTCACCCAGCGTTTGACCACCGCGGAAAGTGACAAAGAACGCCGCCATCTGATCCGGCAGTTGCACGAACTTCTCTAAAGGTTCTTTTTCGGTGTCTTGAATGGTTTATCAGGCGCTTTTTCAAACCGCGGTGGTTCGTCAAAAAGACCTTTCGTACCTCGATCGCCATTGGGCCGGTCCCACAACCGCATCCACGGAGATGGGACTGCGATTTCACCACTTCGAACCCATTGAAAGTACCCAAGTGCTCCCTTTGCGGGGATGGGTGAGACCGCAACTGGAGTCTTAAGGACAAGGCCCGCCTGCCCGCCGAACCATTCACTGGTGCTCTCGGTGATAATATCGGTCACATCGACCGTACCGATAATTGCGCCGAACACCAAATCGTCAGGTCGGGGACAGATGACACCATGCCGATCCAAACGCCAAACTGCCCATTCATATTCATCGCGCTTCATTGATGCAGCCGCGTGGATGCATATCCGGCGGCAATCCATATGGCCAGATTTGATGGCACCCATCGATCTGTTCTCGATCGTTTTTCCGCCATGAAAGATCGCCCAGGCCCATGGCTGTCGTACCGATAGTGCCAACGGCGGCAAATCAGGCGTCTTCGTCACCATCCGCCTCATCCAGGCCCAACAGGTTCCAGGACTGAACCATATGCGGTGGCAAGGGGGCGGTGACATTGATCATACCGCCGTCAGGATGCGGCACGCGCAATCGCCGCGCATGCAAATGGAGCTTCCTCTGTATACCACCGGGAAACTCCCAATTCGGGTCATCTTCAAAATATTTCGGATCACCCAAAATCGGCAGACCGAGCGACAGGCAATGTACCCGCAATTGGTGCGTGCGGCCCGTCTCAGGTTGTAATTCCAGCCATGTCAGTCTTTGCCCCGCCGTTTCGATGCGGCGATAAAAAGAAACGGCATGATCAGCTCCCTTTTCACCATGGTCAGCGACACGCATTCGATCCCCGTCGGGCGTTTGCTCTTTGGCCAGCCACGTAGAGATCCGCCCCTCGGATTTACGCGGCGAACCTTTCACCAGTGCCCAATAAATCTTTTCGGTATCACGCTTGCGGAATGCCTCGGTCAGCGCTTGGGCAGCTCCGCGCGTTTTGGCAATTGCCAGGACGCCGGTCGTGTCACGGTCCAGACGATGTACAAGACGGGGCTTTTCGCCTTTTTTATTTCGTAGTGCTTCCAACATGCCGTCGACATGGCGAGATAGGCCTGACCCGCCCTGCACGGCCAAGCCATGCGGCTTGTTCAAGATGAGCACTTTCTTGTCTTCAAACAATGTCATTTTAGCCAACGCCTCACGGTCATTGGCATTTTTGAGTGGATTTTCTGGGCCGCTAGAAGGTGCATCTGTGTGAGACAGTTGAGGTGGAATGCGAACAAGGCTGCCGGTCGCTACCCGCGTATCTGACTTGACCCGTTTGCCATCGACCCGCACTTGGCCAGAGCGCAGAAGCTTTTGCAAAGCACCAAAACCCAACCCCGGAAAATGTGATTTGAACCAGCGGTCCAATCGCATCCCGTTCTCATCGGTTTGAACTGTCTTTTCACCAACCGCAGCCATGATTATCCCAGCAATGAACGCATGATGGTCAGCCCCGCAAAAACCGCGGCAACCGTCAGCAACACGCTAGCCAGTATGTAGGTAGCCGCCATCGACCAAGCGCCTCGCTCATAAAGCAGGGCGACATCCAGTGAAAATGCCGAAAAGGTTGTAAAGCCACCCAGAAAGCCGGTGGCGAGCAACAGCCTCAAATGCGCATCGCCTGCTGAACGTTTGGCGAGCCAAGCGATCAGCATGCCCATGGCAAGCGAGCCGATCACATTGACGGCAAGCGTTCCATAGGGAAAACCCGAGCCAAAGGCGCGCGCGGCCCACCCGCTAACCAGATGGCGACCCACGGCACCTGATGCCCCGCCAAGGGCGATAAGCAAAATCGCATTCATGCAAGGCCGTTTAAGGCAAGCAGCCGGTCGACAAAACCCCTATTTCAAATCAAATTTTGCCCGCCATTTGCGGCACATTGCGCAAAAACCCATCGACCGCTTCATAAAGTTCATCCCAATCGGTGAACTCATGGTCGTGCTCTGTATCCGTTGGCCCGTCTTTTTTGGCGGCAATGCGCTTCATCATCCACTTGCGGAAGTAGTCATACTGCGTGTAGCGAAGTGCTCCGGCAGCATGATGCACGCTGACCGGCCACCAGTCAGTCTGGCGCGAAAATTCAGCAACGAGATCATCCAAGGCACCACGTTCGGCTTCATCTTCTTCCAAAGCAGCCAGCGAGACAGACACAAACAGGCCGGGCCGCGCCATCAGCATGCTATGATGTGTCTTCACAAAGGCGCGTAACGGCAAAGGAAAGTGGCCCATATGCACCGATCCTGCGCAAATGTTCGAAAGATGCTGTCGCGTCACCGATCGAGACAGAATGGCCGTTTGTCGTTAAATGCGTTTTGAGGCGATCAACAATACGCCGCGTTTGCCCCTCAATCGTCGCGAAGATGATAATGATGTTCATACTGACCCCCTCTTCAGGCTGGGCCAATCATATCCTCTACAAGACAATTGGGCATTGACCCATGTCAATGGTGTCAAGAAAAGGCTCGCTCAAGCCTTACCGGCAGCCCCGATCATGCGCCAGTTCTTGTAGAATATGGATTTGACGCGGTCGGCAACGGCCGAGACGAACCCGAGGAGAAAGTCGATCACCGCGGGGAAAAGCGAAGGGCGTGCGATGTCCATAAAGACGCAATAGCGCAACGCATCCAATTCGTTCACCGAGCGATGGAAAAGCGTATCGTCGAAAATATAGAGCGGATCTTCGTGCCAATAGTGTTTCTTGCCATTGCACTCAATGTAGATCTTGTCGGTTTCAACCGGCGTCAAATTGTAAAGGATCCGATAACTCAAACGAAGCGGGCCATAGTGCCATGTAGTCGATTCCTTGCCGGAAAAAACTGAAACCGCGATGGTCTTCAGATATTTAAAGTCCCCGTTGAGCACGTCGATATTCTCAATCTGACGTTTGCCATACCAGCGATACACATACATGCCGCGTCGGCTGTTACCTAAGGATGCGTTGATATCGTCGATGATTTCATCCTTGCGTTCTTTGAACGTATCCAGAACCGTTTCGATTTCACGGCGATAATCTTCGGGAAAATCATCGAGTGTATGAAGTCCCGGATTGCGTTTTGAAAAGAGATCAACAAGCAGATTAAACGGCGAAAGCAACCAGGTGGGAATGCCGTTGCCGAGAAAATACCGGCGGAACATCAGCAGGGTTTTCCCCTTGTTACGGCCCACATCGATCAGACCGCAGGCGATAAAAAACAGCGTGATCCAAGGGATGAAGAGCAGCAAGGCTGCCAGCACGGGCACGGCGATGGCCGTGCGCTTAATCGCTTTTTTCATGTCACGCGTCATCTCATCCGCTCCAGCTTTTTATCCGACATTGCCCGCGTTGCGCGCCGCTCGCAAACGTGCCCAATACTCCAAGCGCTTGGCAATGTCGCGTTCAAATCCGCGTTCCACAGGCGTGTAATAGGTTTGACGACCCATTTCATCTGGAAAATAGTCCTGACCAGAGAAGGCTTCCTCTTCGTCATGATCATAACGGTATCCCTCACCATATCCTTCCTGGCCCATCAGCTTGGTTGGCGCGTTTAAAATGTGCTTCGGCGGCATGAGGGAACCATGTCGTTTTGCATCCGAAACAGCGGCCTTGTAGGCTGTGTAGACGGCGTTGGATTTAGGTGCAGTCGCCACGTAAATGCATGCCTCAACCAAAGCCAACTCGCCCTCCGGTGAACCTAGATAATCATAGGCATCCTTGGCAGCGAGCGTGACAGACAACGCTTGCGGATCTGCCAAGCCGATGTCTTCCGCCGCCATTCGAACCAACCGCCGCCCAATATATAGCGGGTCTTCGCCCGCATCAAACATGCGACATAAATAGTAGAGCGCAGCATCGGGATCTGAACCGCGAATAGATTTGTGCAGTGCCGATACCAGATTGTAGTGGCCGTCTTGGCCTTTGTCATAGATCGGAGCGCGGCGTTGCAAAAACGCACGCAACTCATCGGGGGTCAGTGCGGCGTTCGGGGCAAGACGCATCACTTCTTCAACATAGCTCAGCAGTGCCCGCCCGTCCCCGTCGGCCATGGAAATCAGCATCTGACGCGCATCAGCAGTCAATGGCAGCACTTGCCCCAGTTCACTTTCGGCACGCTCCAAAAGCGCTTGGAGGCTTTGCTCCGTGTGACGGTTCAGCGTCAATACCCGCGCGCGGGACAAGAGCGCCGCGTTCAACTCAAAGGAGGGGTTTTCTGTTGTTGCGCCCACCAGCACAATGGTACCGTCTTCCAACACCGGCAGGAAACTGTCCTGCTGGGACCGATTGAACCGATGGATTTCATCAACAAACAATAGTGTTTGACGACCGTTGGACCGACGCAAACGGGCCGCGTCGAATATCTTCTTCAAGTCCGCGACACCGGAGAAAATCGCCGATACCTGCTCAAAATGCATGTCCACTTGGCCCGCCAACAAGCGTGCGATCGTGGTTTTCCCAGTGCCAGGAGGCCCCCAAAGAACGAGCGAGCCCAAAGTGCCCGTTTCCAATGCCCGCGCCAACGCCCCGTCATTGCCCACAAGGTGTTCCTGCCCAATTACGTCGGCGAGTCTTTGCGGACGCAGCCGGTCAGCCAAAGGGCGGATCGCGGCTTCAGGTCCGGTCGATTTTTCGTCAAAGAGATCAGTCAAACATCAAAACCGTATAAATTGGCGAATTCGTCGCCCCTGCCGATCAATCTCATAACGCCATGATCTTGTTTGGGCATCCGTTACGCGACGCAGGTCCTCGGCTGTCTTTACGGCATCGCCATTGACCGCCACCACCACATCACCGGGCCTGATACCGTAGCGGGTTGCGAACCCACCCCGTTCAACCTCCAGCACCAATGCGCCTTCCTTTGCGGGCAATCCATAGCGTTGAGCCAATCCCGGCGTCAAACCGGTCACAACAGTGCCCTGAAAAGGGTTCCTGCCGGTGATTGTCAAAGTCTGATTGGGCGCGGCCTCAGGCTGGCTATCCAAACGCACCCGAACTTCGCGCTCGCGATTGCGCCGCAGGACAAGCATCACCACTTCGCCACCGGGCCCGATGGTTGCCAACCGGTATCCCAAAGCATCTGGATGCTCGATCAACTCGCCATCCACTTCCAACACCACATCCCCGGCTCGCAATCCGGCTTCTTGCGCAGCGCTGTCCGGCAGTATGTCCACAATCAATGCACCATAGGGGCGCGGCAGGCCAATACTTTCGGCAATCGCGGCGTCAACCTCTTGAAAGGAGGCGCCGATAAAGGGACGTTCAAACGCCTGCGCGCCGCCACGCGCCTGATCCACCACAGCCCGCACCATATTGGATGGGATCGCAAAACCGATGCCGTTGGAGCCACCGGAGCGGGAAAAGATAGCGGTATTGATGCCCACCAACCGACCCGCCATATCGATCAAAGCGCCGCCGGAATTTCCCGGATTTATGGCTGCATCGGTTTGAATGAAAAAACCGAAATCCGATACACCGACCCGCGTCCGTGCAGTGGCAGAGACGATGCCGGACGTAATCGTTTGTCCAACCCCAAATGGGTTGCCGATGGCCAATACCAAATCGCCGGTCAGCACATTGTCAGAATCGGCAAACGCCAGCGGTACAAAGCGATCAGCTGTGTCGAGCCGCAGAACCGCAAGATCTGTGCGTTCATCGCGCAGTACGATTTCGCTTTGGTATTCGCGCCCGTCAGACAGTACGACGCGCACCTCATCGGCACCGTCAACCACGTGATGATTGGTCACGACAAGGCCCGTTTCGTCGACGATCACACCGGATCCGAAAGATGATTGCACCCGTGCCGGCCCGCGAAACTGCCGACCGAAAAACTCTTCGAAAAAGGGATCGCCCGCAAAGGGCGAACGCCTTTGAACAGAACGGGCCGTATAAATATTAACGACAGATGGCGCAGATTGCTGAACCAGTGGCGCAAAGGAAAATTGAATATCAGAACGGCTGCCAGGCACTTGGCGCAAAGGTAATTGCGGGGCCGGTGGCGAACCGCGAAACCTGTCCAGCAATTCCTCCAGCGCATTGTCTTGCGCAGCGCCGGACTTCACGCCAACCGAGAGCGCAACAAGCATCATCAATAGTGCCGTTATCAGACGTACCAACATCATTGCGCCTCCATCGTCACCTTGTGCCATATTTAGGAAACAAAAAAGGGGCCTTTAAGGCCCCTTGAATTTGTTTGCAGCACTATTTTTCCAATATCAGGCAGCCGCTGCAGCTGCTTGTTCTTCAGTTGCTTCCTCTGCCTCAGTGCGGGCGAAATCCGCAGCACCTTTCGCATCAACATCGCGATCAACAAACTCGATCACCGCCATTGGCGCGCTGTCGCCATAGCGAAAACCAGCCTTCATGATGCGGGTATAACCACCATTACGGTCGATGTAGCGCTTCGCAATGGTGTCAAACAGTTTGCGAACCTGGTTTTGGTCTTGAATTTGACTGATCGCCTGACGACGCGCGTGCAAATCGCCGCGCTTTCCAAGCGTAACCAGCTTTTCAACAATTGGGCGCAATTCCTTGGCCTTGGGCAATGTTGTCACGATCTGCTCGTGCTCAATCAATGACGCCGCCATGTTCGCAAACATCGCTTTGCGATGCGAGCTGGTGCGGTTTAGCTTGCGGCCTGCTTTACGGTGGCGCATGAGCCTTCTCCTTGTCTGTCAAAACTGGCGCTTACGCGCTCAGTAATGATCCTCATAACGTTTCGCGAGTTCTTCAATATTTTCCGGCGGCCAAGTTGGCACTTCCATACCCAGATGAAGGCCCATGGACGCCAGCACTTCCTTGATTTCATTGAGCGACTTGCGACCGAAGTTCGGCGTGCGCAGCATTTCGCCCTCGGTCTTTTGGATCAAATCGCCAATATAAACAATATTGTCGTTCTTCAGGCAGTTGGCAGAGCGCACAGACAGCTCCAACTCGTCCACCTTCTTCAGAAGCGCCGGGTTGAAAGCAAGCTCCTGGACCTGCTCTTCCTGTGTCTCGCGCTCCGGCTCATCAAAGTTGACGAACACACCAAGCTGGTCTTGCAAAATGCGCGCAGAAAATGCCACCGCATCTTCACCACTGATCGCACCATTGGTGTCAATCGTCATGGTCAGCTTATCATAGTCGAGAACTTGGCCTTCGCGCGTGTTTTCAACCTTGTACGACACTTTCCGCACGGGCGAATACAGGCTGTCGACGGGGATTAAACCGATCGGTGCATCTTCAGCCCGGTTGCGCTCGGCCGCCACATAGCCCTTACCTGCATCAATGGTGAATTCCATGCGAATTTCAGCGCCGTCATCAAGCGTACACAGCGCATGGTCAGGGTTCAAAACTTCAACATCACCTACCGTTTGGATGTCACCGGCGGTAACAACGCCCGGCCCTTGCTTGCGCACAACCATGCGCTTTGGACCATCGCCATCCATGCGGATCGCAATTTCCTTCACGTTCAAGACGATGTCGGTAACGTCTTCACGCACGCCGGGAATGGAAGAAAATTCGTGCAACACGCCATCAATTTGTACCGCTGTTACCGCAGCACCGCGCAACGAAGACAGCAATACACGACGCAGCGCGTTGCCGAGCGTGAGACCAAATCCACGCTCAAGCGGCTCAACGGTCAATGACACGCGTGCGCCTGAGCCCTTGAACTCCACCTTGTTCGGCTTGATCAGTTCCTGCCAGTTCTTTTGAATCACGTTATTTGTCCTTCAAGTTTCTTTGCCACTATCCAATCGTGGCAACAGAGCTTGTGCCAACCGCCAAAAATCAGATGACGGCAGACCCAGTGATGTCGTCAGGTTTTAGACCCGGCGGCGTTTACGCGGACGACAACCATTGTGAGGAATGGGCGTCACGTCGCGAATAGATGTAATGGTAAAGCCTGCCGATTGGAGCGCTCGAAGCGCCGACTCACGCCCGGAGCCTGGACCGCAAACTTCAACTTCAAGCGACTGCATGCCATGCTCCTGCGCCTTGCGGGCGCAGTCTTCGGCGGCAACCTGCGCGGCAAAAGGCGTAGATTTACGCGAACCTTTAAAGCCCTGCATGCCGGCAGACGACCACGCGATCGCATTGCCTTGCGCATCGGTAATCGTGATCATTGTGTTGTTGAACGTTGAATTCACATGGGCAATCCCCGATGTGATGTTCTTGCGTTCGCGGCGGCGAACACGTGTTTCAGCTTTAGCCATGTTAGTTCCTTCTCGATATCATCGCCGCCGTAATGCCAGCGGCTACACCCGCGCTATCATGGGACGAAACTCATCCCGAGCGCGCCAAATTACTTCTTCTTGCCTGCAATCGCCTTCGCCGGGCCTTTGCGCGTGCGCGCATTGGTGTGCGTACGCTGACCACGCACCGGCAAATTACGGCGATGTCTAAGACCACGATAGCAACCAAGGTCCATCAGACGTTTGATATTCATGGAAGTTTCGCGACGAAGATCACCCTCAACGCGATAGTCGCGGTCGATCGTCTCACGAATGGAAAGAACTTCCGAATCTGTCAACTCATGAACACGACGTTCAGCAGGGATGTTGTTCTTTTCAACAATCTCTTGTGCAAATTTCTTGCCAATACCGTGAATGTATTGGAGCGCAATCACCACACGCTTTTGAGTCGGGATGTTCACCCCGGCAATACGAGCCATATCTCTTCTCCATGTAGGCTGAACCAAGTCCAGCGGCCAGTTTGTAAACTTGCGTCCGGTGGAGGCCGGCCCTTGCAAGCCCTCCAAACAAAAAAGCAGCCTTTCGGCCACCTTCACATAATTGTCAGGAGTGGGCCGCATATAGGCGCGCGCCCTACCCGTGTCAACGCTAAATATTAAGTGAAAGACGCCGCGTCACGCGGCGTCCAACACCTCACGGATTTGTTCGGTAACAGCATCAATCGACACCATCCCGTCGACCGATTTCAGGCGGCCTTTTGCGTGGTAATAACCAATAAGCGGTGCCGTCTTCTTGTAGTACTCACGCAACCGCTCATCAAACACTTCGCGATTGTCGTCCTTACGCGGCGTTTCGCCACGAGAAACCGCTTCCTCTGCACGTTTGACGATGCGGCCAACCAGCGCCTTGTCGTCAACAGTCAGTTCTATGACGACATCCAGATCCTTGCCTTTTTCGGCAAGCATCACCTCGACCGCATCCGCTTGCGCAAGCGTGCGCGGGTAGCCGTCGAGAATAAAGCCGTTGGCGCAATCATCTTGGTCCAAACGCTCTGATACGATCCCGTTGACAATTTCATCGGAGACAAGTTCACCAGCATCCATAACAGCTTTGGCCCGTTTGCCGATTTCAGTACCGGCAGCCACAGCCGCGCGAAGCATGTCACCGGTGGACAATTGTGGAATGCCAAAAGCCTCAACGAGCCGCTGCGCCTGCGTTCCTTTACCGGCACCAGGCGGTCCCAACAGGATCATTTTCATTATCGGTGTCCTCCCCAGAACGGCGCGAAGCCCCGCTCTCTACCTGCGGCGGCCTTTCTTGCCTCCACGTAATTTGGACTTCTTGATCAGCCCCTCATATTGATGGGCAAACAGATGCCCTTGGACCTGACCAACGGTGTCCAGTGTAACGCTCACCACAATCAGCAAGCTCGTGCCACCCAGATAAAACGGCACACCAGTTTGCGCTATTAGGAATTCGGGTAACAAGCAAACGAGTATCAAATAAAGCGCGCCCACCACAGTGATGCGGGTTAGCACATAGTCGATATGCTCGGCAGTGCGTTGGCCGGGGCGTATGCCCGGAATGAAGCCCGAGTGCTGCTTAAGCTGGTCAGCCGTATCCTGCGGGTTGAAGACGATAGCGGTGTAAAAGAACGCAAAGAACCCGATAAGGAGCGCATAGAGCAACATATACATCGGCTGCCCGTGGCCGAGCGCCGCCAATATCACGCCAGCCCATTCAGGCAGGTTCTCGGCGTTTGAAAAACCGGCCACAGTGGCGGGCAATAATAACAATGAGGACGCAAAGATCGGCGGAATCACACCGGCTGTATTCAGCTTCAACGGCAGGTGCGACGTGTCGCCCTGGAACATCCTGTTACCGACTTGGCGTTTTGGATACTGAATGAGCAGACGCCGCTGCGCCCGTTCCATGAATACGATGAAAGCGATCACTGCGATGGCGATTACGATGATGGCGACAACGAAACCGGCAGACAGCGCGCCAGTGCGGCTCAATTCAAGAGTTGCGGCAATGGCACCGGGAAGCCCGGCAACAATGCCCGCGAAAATGATCAATGAAATACCATTACCGATACCCCGGGCCGTAATTTGCTCACCAAGCCACATCAGGAACATGGTGCCGCCCACGAGAGTGATCACGGTAGAGATGCGGAAGAACCAACCCGGATCCGTTACGATGTCGGTACCGCCTTCAAGCCCGACTGCGATGCCATAAGCTTGAAGCGTCGCCAAAATGACAGTCAAATAGCGTGTGTACTGGTTAATAACCTTGCGACCTTGCTCGCCCTCTTTCTTCAGCTGTTCAAGCGTCGGAATGACCGACGTCATCAGCTGGATGGCGATGGAAGCGGAAATGTAGGGCATGATGCCAAGCGCAAAAATTGCCATGCGCTCGATCGCCCCGCCGGCAAACATGTTAATTTGCCCGAGGATACCGTTGGCCTGCGAGGCAAAGGCGGCCGCATAAGCTTCCGCGTTTAGACCCGGCAGCGGGATGTAGGTACCCAGACGATAAATCAGCAGCATACCAAGCGTAAACCAGATACGCTGGCGAAGCTCTGTGGCTTTCGCGAATGCGCCGAAATTGAGGTTGGAAGCAAGTTGTTCGGCAGCTGAAGCCATGAAAATATCCGTCTGTTTTGCGCATACCTTATGCGCAGTAAATTGAGCACCCTCAAGTCTAGCCGAGATAGGCGCTCAAGACATCACGCGCAAGTCACAAAAAAAGCCGGATCTAAGACCCGGCTTTTGGTAACAATGAAAAAGGATCAAGCCTCGGCCTTGTCCGTCGGTTGACCGCCGAGCAGCGTGATCTTGCCGCCCGCCTTTTCAATCTTTTCTATCGCTGAACGGGACGCGCCAGCAACTTCCAGGTCGAACTTGGTTTTGGCATCACCGTCACCCAACACCCGAACGCCATCCTTAGCGCGGCGTACAACACCGGCCTCAATCAAAGCCTCAACGGTGATTGTTTTTTTCTCGTCCAGTTTGCCAGTATCAACCGCCTGCTCAAGGCGAACAATGGAAACAATGTTATAATCGCTGCCAAAAATATTCTTAAAACCGCGCTTCGGCAAGCGACGGTAGATCGGCATTTGACCGCCTTCATAACCATTGATGGAAACGCCGGATCTTGATTTTTGGCCCTTGACGCCCCGGCCACCGGTCTTGCCTTTGCCGGAACCGATGCCGCGACCGACACGCATGCGGCTGGTGCGCGCGCCTTCGTTGTCTTTGATTTCGTTCAGTTTCATCTTCTTATGCCTCTATGCGCTTATCAGGCCTTCTCGTCGACAATGCGAACGAGGTGGCTGACTTTGCGGATCATGCCGCGCACCGCTGGCGTATCTTCCAACGTGCGGCGACGGTGCATCTTATTCAGGCCCAGACCGACCAGCGTTTGTTGCTGATCTTTCGGGCGGCGAATGGGACTGCCGACCTGCTCTACGGTAATGGTCGCGCCTTTGGTATCATTAGCCATCGGTCTCTTGCTCCTCTACCGGATCAGTCTTCCACGCCGATAAGATCGCGACGGCGATCTTGAAGCGTCGAATATTTGATGCCGCGCTGCGCGGCAATGTCTTTCGGGTGCATCTGGTGCTTGAGCGCATCAAATGTCGCGCGGACCATGTTATATGGGTTTGATGACCCAAGCGACTTGGCAACCACGTCCTGCATGCCGACTGTCTCAAAAACAGCCCGCATCGGACCACCGGCGATAATACCAGTACCAGCTGGCGCTGCGCGCAACAGAACTTTACCCGCGCCGTGACGGCCTTCAACATCATGGTGCAATGTGCGACCTGACCGTAGCGGCACGAAAATCATGTCGCGCTTGGCGGCCTCATTGGCCTTGCGGATCGCTTCAGGCACTTCACGCGCCTTGCCGTGACCAAAGCCGACGCGGCCCTTCTGGTCTCCAACGACGACAAGCGCTGCAAAACCGAAGCGACGTCCACCCTTGACCACTTTGGCCACGCGGTTGATGTGCACGAGCTTATCAACAAACTCGCTTTCTACTTCTTCACGCTGATCGCGGTTGCGGCCACGGCCGCCCCCACGCTGATCTTGCTGTGCCATTATCCTTGTCCTTTATTCTTTTCCGGTAGCACGGTTTGCAAAAAACCGGGCGGTGAACCGCCCGGCAACTTCCTTAAAACTTCAGCCCACTTTCGCGAGCAGCATCCGCCAACGCCTTGATGCGGCCATGAAAAATGTAGGCGCCACGGTCAAAGACGACTTCTTCAACTCCGGCTTTGGAAGCACGCTCGGCGACGAGCTTGCCAACCGCAGCGGCTGCTGCCGTGTCCGCACCTGTCTTCAAATCCTTGCGCAAACCGGCATCCAAAGTGGAAGCGGCTGCGACCGTACGGCCCGCGCTATCGTCAATGACTTGCGCATAAATGTTCTTGGACGAACGGAAGACCGACAAACGCGGACGACCATTGGCCACTTTCTTCAGTTGGCGGCGAACTCGCTGAGCGCGGCGCACCATTTGTGCTTTTGAACCAGCCATGCTGTTCGCTCCTTACTTCTTCTTGCCTTCTTTGCGGACGATCACCTCTTCCGCATATTTCACACCCTTGCCCTTGTAAGGCTCAGGCGAACGGAAGGCACGGATCTCTGCGGCCACCTGGCCGAGTTGCTGCTTGTTGATACCGTTCAAGACGATTTCAGTCGGCTTTGGACACGCCGCCGACACGCCTTCGGGGATCGGGTAAATCACATCGTGCGAATAGCCGAGCGACAATTGCAGGTTTTTGCCCTGCATTGCAGCGCGGTAGCCAACGCCGTTGATTTCGAGCTTGCGCTCAAAACCGCTTTTGACACCCGTCATGATGTTTTCGATCATGGTGCGTGACATGCCCCACTTGGAGCGCGCGTCCTTTGAATTGTCGCGTGGCTCTACAGTGATCTCATTGTCATCCATCTTCACGAGGACTTCCTCGTTGACGACAAAATGCAATTCGCCCTTCGGCCCCTTCGCGGTGACCTTTTTGCCATCCAACGACGCAGTAACGCCCTCAGGGACAGCAACCGGTTTCTTACCTATACGAGACATTGTTCGTTTCCGTTCGTTTGTACTCAGTCAACTTCAGGCAAGCATCAGAAGATGCGGCACAGAAGTTCACCACCCACATTTTGCTCGCGCGCCTCATGATCTGCCATCACACCCTTGGGCGTTGACAGAATAGAAATACCCAGACCATTCGACACGCTCGGGATAGATTTTGCACCGACATATACACGGCGGCCAGGCTTGGAGACCCGCTCAATGGTGCGAATGACAGGTTCGCCATCATAGTATTTCAGTTCGATCTCGAACTCAGACTTCCCGGAGCCGTACTCAACTTGTGAATAGCCGCGAATATAACCTTCCGACTGAAGGACATCGAGGACCCGACCGCGAAGCCTTGACGCCGGCGTGGAAATCGAGCCCTTTGAGCGATGCAAACCGTTGCGGATGCGTGTCAGCATATCGCCGACGGGATCAGACATGGACATGATCGATCTCCCTTACCAGCTTGACTTTACAACGCCCGGCACCTTGCCGATGTTGCCAAGTTCACGAAGCGCGATCCGTGACATTTTCAATTTGCGGTAAAAACCGCGTGGACGACCGGAGACTTCGCACCGGTTGCGAATGCGAACCTTCGCGCCATTGCGAGGCATTTCGGCCAACTTCAACGTTGCCTTGAACCGCTCTTCAATCGGCAAAGAACGATCATTTGTGATCTTCTTGAGTGCAGCGCGCTTGGCAGCATGGCTTTTCACCAGTCTGCGGCGGCGATTGTTCTTCTCTACGGCACTTACTTTGGCCATGGATGGTGTCCTCTCTTACGCTTGCCGTTAGTGCTTTTCCGGTGGGAACGGGAAGTTGAGAGCCCGCAACAATTCGCGCGCCTCATCATCCGACTTCGCACTCGTACAAACGATGATGTCCATTCCCCACATCTGATCGACCTTGTCATAGTCGATCTCGGGGAACACGATGTGCTCTTTCAGGCCCATGGCAAAGTTGCCACGACCATCAAAAGACTTGGGGTTCAGACCACGGAAGTCGCGAACGCGCGGCAGCGCAATGTTCACCAAGCGGTCAATGAATTCATACATGCGGTTGCCACGCAAAGTGACTTTCGCGCCCAGCGGCATTTCTTCGCGTACCTTAAAGCCCGCGATTGACTTGCGTGCACGTGTCACCACGGCCTTTTGGCCGGTAATCAATGACAGATCATCGGCAGCACGAGCTGGCTTCTTTGAGTCGCCGACAGCTTCACCGACACCCATATTGACGACAATTTTCGTCACCTGGGGAATTTGCATCACGTTGGCGTAGTTAAACTGCTCCTGCAGTTTCCCACGTACCGCTTCGTGATAGATTGTCTTCACACGCGGTGTGTATCCTTGTGTATCAGCCATCGATCACTTCTCCTGAGCGTTTGGCCACGCGAACCTTTTTGCCCTCTTCCGTTTTGAAGCCAACGCGCGTCGGGCTGCCATCCTTCGGGTCAGCAATCGCGATGTTGGACAATTGGATCGGCGCTTCGCGGTTAATGATCCCACCTTCGCTGGACTGAGTCTGGCGTTGATGGCGCTTGATCATGTTGATCCCCGCCACGACGGCCTTGCCATCTTTCGGCATCACCGCAAGAACACTGCCCTTGCGACCCTTGTCCTTGCCGGTCAGAACAACGACTTCATCGCCTTTTTTGATCTTTTGCATCATTGTTCTCCTCAGAGCACTTCTGGCGCCAGCGAGATGATCTTCATGTGCTGGCGACCGCGCAATTCGCGTGGCACCGGCCCGAAGATACGGGTGCCGATGGGCTCTTTGTTGTTGTTGACCAGAACGGCCGCATTGCCATCAAAACGGATGACAGAACCGTCGGGACGTCGGATATCCTTGGCAGTGCGCACAACGACGGCTTTCATGACGTCGCCTTTTTTCACGCGGCCGCGCGGGATCGCTTCTTTGACCGACACCACAATGATGTCACCGACAGACGCATATTTGCGCTTCGATCCGCCCAGCACCTTGATGCACTGAACACGACGTGCGCCGGAATTGTCGGCGATATCGAGGTTTGTTTGCATCTGAATCATGACTGGATGCCTCTAATTCTTTTTTTCATTTGCCGTTACCGGCGTTTCGGTTGGGCTTTTGGCCCTATTCAGCCGCAGCCTGTTCAACAACAGACCAGCGCTTGTTCTTCGAAATCGGCGCTGTCTCCTCAATGGAAACCTTGTCGCCGACCTTGAAAATGTTGTTCTCGTCATGCGCCTGGTAGCGCTTTGAGCGACGAACAGTCTTCTTCAACAGCGGGTGAGAAAAACGGCGCTCCACGCGCACAACGATTGTTTTATCGTTCTTGTCACTCACCACAGTGCCTTGCAGGATGCGTTTTGGCATGGGGGTCGTCCTTATGCTTGTGCGTTCTGGCCGCTGGCTTTCTCAGCCGCGATCGTTTTAATGCGTGCAATGTCACGGCGAACCTGACGGGCACGGGCAGAATTTTCCAATTGCCCGGTGGCAGATTGAAAACGCAGGTTAAACTGCTCTTTTTTCAGCTCAGCCAACTTGGTGGTCAGCTCGTCGGCGGTCATTGCACGAATGTCTACGGATTTCATCTGATCCACTCCTTATTCGGCAATGCGCTGTACAAAGCGCGTCTTGACGGAAAGCTTTGCCGAGCCAAGGCGCAACGCCTCACGCGCTACATCTTCCGGTACGCCATCGATTTCAAACATGATACGGCCAGGCTTCACGCGCGCCGCCCAATAGTCGACAGAACCTTTACCTTTACCCATCCGAACTTCCGTTGGTTTTGAAGTCACCGGCAGGTCAGGGAAAATACGGATCCAAACACGGCCCGCACGTTTCATGTGACGTGTAATGGCCCGACGTGCCGCCTCGATTTCACGGGCATTCACGCGGTTTGGCTCCAATGCTTTCAAACCGTAAGCACCAAAGTTCAGGTCAGAACCACCCTTGGCGACGCCACGGATTTTGCCCTTGAACTGCTTACGGAATTTTGTCCGCTTTGGTTGCAACATTGCTCTTTACTCCACCGCCCGTTGTAGTCAGGCGTTTTCGCGGCGACGGTTTCCACCGCCACCCTGATTGTCTTGCTCGGTCGCGCGGCGCTCAGATGCCATCGGATCGTGCTCAAGAATTTCACCTTTGAAGATCCAGACCTTGATACCTATAATGCCATAGGCGGTTGAACCCTCTGCTGTGCCATAGTCGACATCAGCACGCAGCGTATGAAGCGGTACACGGCCCTCGCGGTACCATTCTGTCCGCGCGATCTCCGCACCACCCAAACGACCGGCACAGTTGATACGGATGCCTTCAGCGCCCAAGCGCATCGCTGATTGAACCGAACGCTTCATGGCACGGCGGAACGCAACACGACGCTCCAGCTGTTGCGCAATGGACTGCGCCACAAGGTTGGCGTCGATCTCAGGCTTGCGCACTTCAACGATATTCAAGTGCGTTTCCGCATCGGTAAACGCTGAAATCTTACGGCGCAGCTTTTCGATATCCGCGCCTTTTTTACCGATAATGATACCGGGACGCGCAGAGTGGATCGTCACGCGGCACTTTTTGTGAGGACGCTCGATGACGATCTTGGAAACAGCGGCTTGCTTGAGTTCTTTTTCAAGAAAGCGGCGGATTTTCAGATCTTCGTGCAGCAGAACGCCATATTCACCAGAGTTGGCGAACCAGCGAGAGTCCCATGTGCGGTTAATGCCGAGCCGGAAACCGACCGGATTGATCTTCTGACCCATTATGCGGCCTCCTCTGCGTCGGCTTTCTCAGCCACAACGATTGTCAGATGCGAAAACGGTTTGACGATGCGGCTAGCGCGGCCACGGCCACGCGCCATAAAGCGTTTCATCACGATCGACTTGCCAACCCATGCCTCGGAAACGACAAGCGCGTCGACATCAAGATCATGATTGTTTTCAGCATTGGCGATCGCGCTTTCCAGCGTTTTCTTGACCGTGCCGGCGATCCGCTTGCGCGAGAATTCCAGGTCAGCCAAAGCCGCTGACACTTTCTTGCCGCGGATCATGGCTGCCACCAAATTCAGCTTTTGCGGGCTAACACGCACGTTACGCGTGACCGCACGTGCCTCATTGTCAGCCAACCGGCGCTCTGCCTTGGGCTTGCCCATCCTTACTTCCTCTTCGCTTTCTTGTCCGCGCCATGACCATAATAGGTCCGTGACGGCGCAAACTCACCGAACTTGTGCCCGACCATCTCTTCAGAGATGGAAACCGGAATGTGTTTTTGTCCGTTGTAGACACCAAATGTCAGGCCAACGAACTGCGGCAAGATGGTAGAGCGACGGCTCCACATCTTGATAACATCGTTACGACCGCTTTCGCGTGCCTTCTCAGCTTTCTTGAGAAGATAGCCGTCAACAAACGGGCCTTTCCAAACTGAACGCGCCATGGCTGATCCTCTAATCCTTACTTCTTGCGCTGGTGACGTGAGCGCATGATGAACTTGTCGGTCTGTTTGTTGGACCGTGTTCGCTTACCTTTGGTTGGCTTGCCCCAAGGCGTCACAGGGTGACGACCACCCGATGTACGCCCTTCACCACCACCGTGCGGGTGATCGACCGGGTTCATGACGACACCGCGCACATGCGGGCGACGACCCAACCAGCGTTTGCGGCCAGCCTTGCCAAGGTTCGTGTTGGCATGATCCGGGTTGGATACCGCACCGACGGTTGCCATGCATGTGCCTTGTACCAAACGCTGCTCGCCGGAGTTGAGACGCAAAATCGCCATGCCCTGATCGCGACCCACCAGCTGCGCATATGTGCCGGCAGAACGCGCAATCTGGCCGCCCTTGCCCGGCTTCATCTCCACATTGTGGATGATGGTACCAACCGGCATCGCCTGAAGCGGCATCGCATTGCCAGGTTTCACGTCGGCTTTCGCACCGGCAATCACACGATCACCGGCAGCAAGGCGCTGTGGTGCAAGTATGTAGGCCAATTCGCCATCATCATATTTGATGAGGGCGATGAAAGCCGTGCGGTTTGGATCATACTCCAAACGCTCGACTGTCGCCCCAACATCGTGCTTGCGGCGTTTGAAATCGATGATGCGGTAAGACCGCTTGTGACCGCCGCCAATGTGGCGAGACGTCATGCGACCGGCATTGTTACGGCCACCGGACTTGGTCAGACCCACGGTCAGCGTCTTGACAGGCTTGCCCTTGTGCAGGTGAGACTTGTCAACCAACACCAATTGGCGCTGGGCCGGTGACGTCGGATTAAATGTCTTTAAAGCCATCGCTCTAATTCTCCTTAAAGACCGGTCGCGATGTCAATCGCCTGTCCGTCTTCCAACGTGACAACAGCTTTCTTGACATCTGACTGGCGGCCTTTGATGCCGCGGAAACGCTTGGTTTTACCCTTGCGCACCAGCGTGTTCACAGCGGCAACTTTCACACTGAACAGTGCCTCAACCGCTGCTTTGATCTCTGGCTTGGAGGCGTCTTTGGCAACATTGAAAACAACCTGGTTGTTCTCACCCACAAGCGTCGATTTTTCCGTGATGACCGGTGATACGATGACATCATAGTGGCGCAGATCGCTCATTTGAAACGCTCCTCAAGGGCTTCAACAGCCGCCTTTGACAACACCAGCGTGTTGCGGCGCAAAATGTCATAAACATTGATGCCCTGAACCGGCAGCACATCCACATTGGGGATGTTTGACGCGGCATTGGCAAAGTTCGCATCCAACTCCGCACCGCCAATCACCAGCGCATTGTCAAGACCAAGGCCCTTCAACTGACTGACTAGTGTCTTGGTTTTCCCATCAGCCGCCAAGTCATCGACGACGATCAGCGCCTCACCCTTCACTTTGGAAGAAATCGCATGCTTTAATGCCAAGGCACGCACTTTCTTGGGCAGGTCAATGGCATGGCTGCGAGAAACCGGACCATGCGCCTTACCACCACCACGAAACTGCGGCGCAGACGCCGCATGGTGGCGGGCATTACCCGTCCCCTTCTGGCGGTACATTTTTGCACCTGTACGGGCAATATCAGAACGACCAAGCGTTTGATGCGACCCTTGCTGACGCTTGGCCAACTGGTAGCTGACCATGCGCTGTAAAATATCCGCGCGGGGCTCAAGCCCAAAGACCGCGTCGGAAACACTGACTTTACCGGCGGCCTTACCGTCCAGTTTCTTAACAGAGAGTTCCATTATTCTGCTCCCTCCTGGGCAGCCGCATCTGCGGTTGCGGCGGCTCGCAACGCAGCTGGCATTGGGACACCGTCTTGCGCGCCAGCCTTGACGGCATCACGCACAAGGATCCAAGCACCCTTGGAGCCGGGGATCGCACCTTTGACCAAAATCAACCCGCGATCTTCATCGGTGGACACGATCTCAAGGTTCTGCGTGGTCACGCGGGTTGCGCCCATGTGACCGGCCATTTTCTTGCCCTTGAAAACCTTGCCGGGATCCTGACACTGACCGGTTGAACCGTGAGAACGGTGCGAGATGGAGTTACCGTGCGTTGCGCGACCGCCACCAAAATTGTGGCGCTTCATGACACCGGCAAAGCCTTTACCTTGGCTAACGCCCGTCACATCAACCTTTTGGCCTGCAACAAAGTGGCTCGCGACGATCTCCGCACCGACATCGAGCATGTTGTCAGCCGACACGCGAAACTCAGCCAACTTGCGCTTTGGCTCTACAGAAGCCTTGGCAAAATGGCCGCGCATGGCCTTCGATGTATTTTTCGGCTTGGCAAAGCCAACGCCCAACTGCACGGCATCATAACCATGTTTATCGGCGGTGCGCTGTGCAACCACCTGACAATTTTCCAAGCGAAGCACGGTGACCGGCAAGTTCACACCCTCATCGGTGTAAACCCGGGTCATCCCCAGCTTCTGTGCTATCACTCCTGAACGCATTGGTTCATTCCTCTCAAATTGGTCTGCAAGCTCTTAGAGCTTGATCTCGACATCCACGCCGGCAGCCAGATCGAGCTTCATCAAAGCATCGACCGTTTGCGGCGTTGGATCGACGATATCCAACAGACGTTTGTGTGTGCGCATCTCAAACTGCTCGCGGCTTTTCTTGTTAACGTGCGGCGAGCGGTTGACAGTAAAGCGTTCAAAACGGGTCGGCAGCGGCACGGGACCGCGCACGCCCGCACCGGTCCGCTTGGCGGTCGACACGATTTCACGGGTCGATGCATCAAGCACGCGGTGGTCAAACGCCTTCAGGCGGATGCGAATGTTTTGGCCGTTCATTTATTTGGCTCCATCCAATGAGAAAGGCGCGCCAGCGTCTCTGACGCGCCACAATATCTCTCGCCTAATTTACTCAATAATCTTTGCGACAATTCCCGCACCGACGGTGCGGCCGCCTTCACGGATCGCAAAGCGCAGCCGCTCTTCCATCGCGATCGGCGTGATCAGCTCGACATTCATTTCCGCATTGTCGCCCGGCATCACCATTTCGGTGCCGTCCGGCAGTGAGACTTCACCGGTCACATCGGTGGTGCGGAAGTAAAACTGCGGACGGTATTTGTTGAAGAATGGTGTGTGACGACCACCCTCTTCCTTCGTCAGAATGTAGGCTTCTGCAACAAATTTGGAGTGCGGCTTGACCGAACCAGGCTTGCAAAGAACCTGACCACGCTCAACGCCCTCACGGTCGATACCGCGAAGCAGCGCACCGATATTGTCGCCAGCTTGACCGCTATCAAGCAGTTTGCGGAACATTTCAACGCCCGTACACGTTGTCTTGGTGGTGTCGCGGATGCCAACGATCTCAAGTTCGTCACCCACATTCACAACACCGCGCTCAACACGGCCGGTCACAACCGTACCGCGACCGGAGATCGAGAACACATCCTCGATCGGCATCAGGAACGGCTGGTCAACGGGACGCTCAGGCGTCGGGATGTAGGCGTCCACTTCAGCCATCAGCGCGCGGATCGCATCTTCGCCGATCTCCTTGTTTGAATCTTCAAGCGCCGCCAGCGCGGAACCCTTGATCACCGGAATGTCGTCGCCCGGGAAGTCATAGTCCGACAAAAGCTCACGCACTTCCATCTCAACCAGCTCCAAAAGCTCTTCATCATCGACCTGGTCAACCTTGTTCAGGAACACGACCAGCGAAGGAACACCCACCTGACGGGCCAGCAAAATGTGCTCGCGGGTCTGCGGCATCGGGCCGTCAGCGGCTGAACAAACAAGGATCGCGCCATCCATCTGCGCCGCACCGGTGATCATGTTTTTCACATAGTCAGCGTGGCCAGGGCAATCGACGTGGGCATAGTGGCGGTTGTCCGTCTCATACTCAACGTGTGCCGTTGAAATCGTGATCCCGCGCGCACGCTCCTCAGGTGCACCGTCAATCTCGTCATAGGCCTTGAAGTCTCCGAAAAACTTCGTGATCGCAGCCGTCAATGACGTCTTGCCATGGTCAACGTGACCGATCGTGCCGATGTTCACGTGAGGCTTGTTGCGCTCAAACTTTTCCTTGGCCATTTTCTTCTCCAAATTGGCTCATGAGAGCCGGTCGTCTATGTTTCATTTTGCCGTCGGACGGCTGATTTCAAATTTCCTAGGCGAGCTTCGCCTTGACCTCGTCCGCAACCGCTTGCGGAACCGGATCATAGTGATCAAACACCATGGTGTACTGGGCACGGCCTTGGCTCATCGAACGCAGATTGTTCACGTAACCGAACATGTTTGCCAGCGGCACCATTGCAGAAATCACTGTGTCGACACCGCGTGTTTCGGTACCGGCTATCTGACCGCGACGAGAGTTTAGGTCACCAATGATGTCGCCCATATAATCTTCCGGTGTAACCACCTCGACCTTCATGATCGGTTCAAGCAGCTGAGCACCGGCTTTTTGCGCACCCTCACGGAACGCTGCACGTGCAGCGATTTCAAAGGCGAGAACCGAGGAGTCAACGTCGTGGTAAGCGCCGTCCAGTAGCGTCGCCTTCACGGCCAGCATCGGGAAGCCTGCAACAGGACCGGAGTCCATGACCGACTGGATACCTTTTTCAACACCTGGAATATATTCCTTTGGAACGTTACCGCCGACAACGACGCTATCGAACGCAAAATCTTCGCTCTCCGGATTTGGCTCGAACTTGATTTTCACGCGTGCAAACTGACCGGAACCACCGGACTGTTTCTTGTGTGTGTAATCAATCTCGGCTTCACGCGTGATGGTTTCGCGATAAGCAACCTGCGGTGCGCCGATGTTCGCCTCAACCTTGAACTCGCGCTTCATGCGGTCAACGATGATGTCTAGGTGCAATTCACCCATGCCGGAAATGATTGTTTGACCGCTTTCTTCATCAGACTTGACGCGGAAGGACGGGTCTTCGGCGGCCAGACGATTGAGCGCGAGGCCCATTTTCTCTTGGTCGCCTTTTGTTTTCGGCTCGACCGCAATGGAGATGACCGGATCAGGGAATTCCATGCGCTCCAGAATAACCGGTTTGAGCGGATCGCAAAGCGTGTCTCCTGTTGTGGTTTCTTTCAAACCGGCAATCGCAACAATATCACCAGCATACGCTTCCTTGATATCTTCGCGGCTGTTGGAGTGCATTTGCAGCATGCGACCAATGCGCTCGCGCTTTTCCTTGACTGTGTTCATCAAAGAACCACCAGTCTCTAGCTTGCCGGAGTAGATGCGGCAGAATGTCAAAGAACCCACAAACGGATCGTTCATGATCTTGAAGGCAAGCATGGAGACTGGCTCATTGTCGTCTGACTTGCGAACAGTCTCTTCCTCAGTCTTGGCGTCGATACCCTTGATCGCGGGCACATCGACAGGCGCCGGGAGGAAATCAACCACAGCATCAAGTAGTGGCTGCACACCTTTGTTTTTGAACGCAGAACCACAGAAAACCGGGAATAAGTCTACATTGATCGTACCCTTGCGGATCAAGGCGCGGATAGTATCGTTGTCCGGCTCATTGCCTTCCAGATAGGCTTCCATCACGTCATCATCGGCTTCGACAACAACTTCGATCAGTGCTTCACGATATTCCTGAGCCTTGTCGGCAAGGTCCTCAGGAATGTCGACGATATCCCACTGCGCGCCAAGATTTTCAGAGCGCCAAACCAGCGCCTTCATTTCGATAAGATCCACAACGCCCGCAAATTCCGTTTCAGCGCCGATTGGCAACTGCATGACAACAGGTTTTGCACCGAGGCGCTCTTTGATCATTTCACAGCAGCGGTAGAAATCAGCGCCGGTCTTGTCCATCTTGTTGACGAAGATCATGCGTGGAACATTGTATTTGTTCGCTTGGCGCCAAACAGTTTCTGTTTGTGGCTCTACACCAGCATTTGCGTCCAACAGCGCGATAGCGCCGTCAAGCACGCGAAGCGAGCGCTCTACTTCAATCGTAAAGTCAACGTGGCCGGGCGTGTCAATAATATTGAAGCGGCGCTTCTTGCCATCACGGCCTTCCCAAAAGGTTGTCGTCGCAGCAGATGTAATTGTGATGCCGCGTTCCTGCTCCTGCTCCATCCAGTCCATGGTCGCAGCGCCATCATGCACCTCACCGATTTTGTGCGACTTGCCTGTATAAAACAGGATACGCTCGGTGGTTGTAGTCTTGCCAGCATCAATGTGGGCCATGATGCCGAAGTTCCGGTAGTCCTCAAGTGCGTATTCACGAGCCATGGGAGTATTGCCTCTAAGAGATCGGAGTGAGCGGTTACCAGCGGTAGTGAGAGAAGGCGCGGTTAGCGTCAGCCATCTTGTGCGTGTCTTCACGCTTTTTGACGGCAGAACCACGATTGTTGGCAGCATCCATGAGTTCGCCGGAAAGGCGCTCAACCATGGTGTTTTCGTTGCGCGAACGTGCAGCCTTGATCATCCAGCGAATGGCAAGCGCTTGTTTGCGCTCAGGACGCACATCGACAGGCACCTGATATGTCGCACCACCCACACGGCGGGAACGAACCTCAACCGCTGGTGCGACATTTTCCAAAGCCTGATGGAAGACTTCAACCGGCGCCTGCTTGGTTTTTTCCTCAATCTGGTCAAACGCACCATAAACGATGCGTTCGGCAACAGACTTTTTGCCGTCCAACATGACGGCATTCATGAATTTCGACACAACCAGATCACCAAACTTCGGATCGGGGTTGATTTCGCGTTTTTCTGCACGGTGACGACGTGACATGTTAAACTCTCACTTCGCTCAATTATTTCGGACGCTTGGCGCCATATTTCGAACGGCGCTGCTTACGGTTTTTCACGCCTTGCGTATCGAGTACGCCGCGCAGGATATGGTAACGGACACCTGGCAAGTCTTTCACGCGACCGCCGCGGATCATGACAACAGAGTGTTCTTGCAAGTTGTGGCCTTCGCCCGGGATATAACCGATAACTTCAAAGCCGTTGGTCAAGCGTACTTTGGCGACCTTACGTAGCGCCGAGTTCGGCTTCTTTGGAGTGGTTGTATATACACGCGTACAAACTCCGCGCTTTTGCGGGTTCGCCTGCAGTGCCGGAACCTTGTTTCGCTTCACCGGAGCCACGCGCGGCTTACGGATCAACTGATTAACTGTTGGCATCCCGCCATCCTTCTCTACGCGCCATAGGCGCAAAACTTACCATCAACGTAAACGCGAGCGGGCAATCCGCGTTCGTGCGGTTGCCCGGTAAGGATCAGAGGAAGCTTTCACTTCGTGATTTGTCGGTTTACGCCGTATCAAAAAAGGCCTTGTTTGATGACTCATCAGCGCGTATTCGCGCGATCACATGACATCACATCGACCCGAGTGGGCGGCTTCTAACGCCGCATCGACCATGCGTCAACAGGAACCGGCGACTTTTTGGGCTACAAACGCCGATTATTCGAAAAGCCGGAATGCGTGTAGCCAATTTTAAAGACTAGTGGTGCATTCTAGCCGTAAATGACCTTTCTTAGCAGCGATACACGTCTTTTTGAGCACCTGACTGCCAGCAAGCGCTCAACGCTTCTGTCAGTCAAACCGATTCTCTTCTGCCTTTTGGCATTTGCTCTGAGCCGTATAGCACTCCTCGCGATAGGATATCTCGCTTACACAGGGCAGCTACTGCTCCCCATTTCACCTGATCAAGCGATGAACAAGGTGCTTGGCAACCCACTGCTCGACATGTGGTTTGCTTGGGACAGCAATTGGTATCTCACCGTGCTAGTGGAAGGCTATCAGGCTACGGCAGGGGCGGAAGCGGGTGCCGGATTTAAGCAAGCCAACTGGGCGTTCTTTCCACTCTATCCATGGATCAGCGGCATCTTGGCCTTTGTGAGCGGGCTATCCGGCCCGGCCAGTCTTGTTGCAATTGCCAATATTGCGTTTTTCCTAGCGCTTTGCCTCGTCTATGCCGAAATGCGCGATTTGGCTGACGAACGCGCTGCCAGGCTTGCCGTCATCCTTTTGCTCATTTGGCCAGGCACTCATTTTTTCTCTAGCGCTTACACGGAAGCATTGTTCCTGCTTTTCGTCGTTTTGACGTTTCGGCTGGCAAGACAGAAGCGTTTTTTGGGAGCCTCAATATTGGCCGCGATGGCGACCCTCACCCGAAGTCCGGGGATCATGCTGGTTTTCCCCATCGCCATTTACGCTTGGATGGCATGGGCCGAAAAGAATAATCGCCCGCTGAATGCGGGGTCAGGGCTCACCTTTACCTTTGGCAAGAGCGGAGCTAGGACATTTGCGATTTGCTGTATTCCCGCTGTGGCGCTGATTGGCTTCATGGCGCATCTTCACGTCGTCGCCGGTGACGCCTTTGCTTTTGCTTCGGTGCAAGAAGCCTGGGGGCGCGGTTTTCGTAATCCACTCATGGAATTCGCCCGTCCTTTTCTCGCCCCGTCGACCATCCCGGCGGGACAATGGCCAGACTACATCACCATGTGGCTACTCCCGGTGCCCCTTTGGATGCTGTGGCGACAGGGCAATAGGCCGCATTTCGTCTTTGCGCTGATCTTGTTTCTGCTCGCAATCACGGCGGGCGTCGTCTCGCTAAACCGGCAAATGTTGGTTGTTTTCCCGATTGTGGCAGTTGTGGCCGTAGCGTTGGCGCAAAGCACTTTGATGGCGCGGGCGTTTATCCCGCTTGCCTCACTGGGCGCCCTCACCTTGATGGCGTTTTGGGCCGCCGGCTATGGTGTTGTGTGATCAAATCAGCGTAATAGGGGCGCAAACACTGAGGGATCGACGCCATGCCACCGGAGAGTATGCCACCGGAAAATGAAAACGCCGTCTATATCATCGTCGGCCGGGTAACGACGGAAGAAAACGGCCCGCAAATTCCCGTCCATATCTTGCTCACCGGCCCGGACGATGACAGCGTGATCCGCGATGCGCTCAACGCGCTGGCAGGTGATGGTTATCACGAGGCCGATTTTGATCAGATCGGGACATTGACCGACCAACCCATCGAAGAACCCCACGCCTCGGCCTACCAAGGCGCCATGGAAGGCGAAGTCGCGATCATTACCTTCGACGAGGAACTAAATGGTAATGAGGATGAAGACGGAATGGACGCCGAAAATGTCCATCCATTTGAAGCGCTCAAAGACTGGAGCCGCTAGACCGTCTACCTCAAAAGGCTGAATTGAAAAAGGGCGGGAGCACAAGCTCCTGCCCTTTCATTTTGTTCGCCAATGGAACCCGCCCTATTCGGCAGCTTCCCCTTCACGCAGATCTTGAAGAACACCTTCCGTTTGCGCACTTGCTTCTTCGCGGCGTTGATCAAGAATCAATTCATCTCGCGATGTGGCAATGCGGCGGATCTGGTTCATCGCGCCACCGGTACCGGCCGGGATCAAACGACCGACAATGACGTTTTCCTTCAGTCCTTGAAGCGTATCGATCTTGCCGGCAATCGAGGCCTCCGTGAGAACCTTGGTGGTCTCCTGGAACGATGCCGCCGAGATGAACGATGGTGTCTGCAACGACGCTTTCGTAATACCCAGAAGAACAGGCTCACCTTTGGCAGGCTCTTTGCCTTCTTCCTTCAAACGCTCGTTGACGTCTTCCAGCTCGATACGGTCGACGTTATCACCGGCGATATAGCCACTCTCGCCCGCGTCAGTGATCTCGATCTTCTGCAGCATCTGCCGGACAATCACTTCGATGTGCTTGTCGTTGATGATCACGCCCTGCAGACGATAGACTTCCTGGATCTCGTTAACAAGATAGGAAGCCAGCGCCTCGACACCCTTGACCGACAAAATGTCGTGCGGCGCCGGGTTGCCATCGAGAATATACTCACCGCGTTCGATCGGGTCACCATCCTGCAAGTGGAACGGGCGGGACTTCGGAATGAGATATTCCGCTGGCTCGAGCGTTTCATCATGCGGGTCGATGTGGATCTTGCGCTTGTTCTTGTAGTCACGGCCAAAGCGGATCGTTCCGTCAATTTCGGCGATGACAGCATGATCTTTTGGACGGCGCGCTTCAAACAGTTCGGCAACACGCGGCAGACCACCGGTGATGTCTTTTGTCTTCGCACTCTCCATTGGAATACGGGCAATCACATCTCCCGGCTTGACCGTCGCGCCCGGCTCAACCGAAAGAACGGCGTCGACGGACAGCAGGATGCGGGCATCGCTACCACGAGCCAGCTTGACTATCTCGCCATCCTTGCCTTCGATCACGATCGCGGGCTTCAGATCAGCACCACGCGGGTTTGAACGCCAGTCAATGACTTCACGCTTGGTGATACCGGTGTTCTCATCAGCCGATTCCTGAACGGAAACGCCGTCGACAACATCTTCAAAGACCGCCTTACCTTCAACCTCCGTCATGATCGGGCGGGTGTATGGATCCCACTCGGCCAAACGCTGGCCGCGTTTGATCTTGTCACCATCGTCCACCATCAGCTTGGAACCGTAAGTGACCTTGTGAGACGCACGCTCTTCGCCCTTCTCATCCATGATGAGGATGGACATGTTGCGGCCCATGGCAATCATGTTGCCTTCAGAGTTGCGCACTACATTGCGGTTCTTGATCTTCACTTCACCGTCGTAGGAGGCTTCCACGAATGAGGTATCAACAACCTGCGCTGTGCCGCCCATGTGGAAAGTCCGCATGGTCAGCTGTGTGCCAGGCTCACCAATAGACTGCGCCGCGATAACACCGACAGCCTCGCCCATATTGACCGGTGTACCGCGCGCCAAGTCGCGGCCATAACAGACAGCACAAATGCCGGACTGCATTTCACAGGTCAGTGCCGAACGGATCTCAACGGACTGGATACCAGCCTTTTCAATCGCATCGGCATCGGGCTCTTCAACCATCTGACCGGCTTTGACGAGGATTTCCTCGGTTTGAGGATGCATCACATCATAAAGCACCGTACGACCCAGGATACGCTGACCAAGCGATGCCACAACCTGCCCGGCATCAACGATAGCGGTCATTGTCAGACCTTTGGTCGTGCCACAGTCTGTCGACGTGATGATGCAGTCCTGTGCCACGTCAACCAGACGACGTGTCAGATAACCGGAGTTCGCCGTCTTCAACGCCGTATCCGCAAGACCCTTACGGGCCCCGTGGGTGGAGTTGAAGTACTCGTTAACGGTCAGACCTTCTTTAAAGTTCGAGATGATCGGCGTCTCAATGATGGAGCCATCCGGCTTGGCCATCAGCCCACGCATACCGGCAAGCTGCTTCATCTGACGTGTCGAACCACGCGCGCCTGAACGCGCCATCATATAGATGGAGTTCATTTGCTTCTGGCGGCCATCATCTTCGAACTTGACCGCTTGAATACCGGCCATGGTTTCTTCTGTCAGGCGATCATCACACCGCGCCCATGCATCAACAACCTTGTTGTATTTCTCGCCGAACGTGATCAGACCATCATTATACTGCTGCTCGTAGTCCTTCACGATTGCATCGGTCTCTTCCACGATGCCGGACTTGGAATCCGGGATGACCATGTCATCCTTGCCGAACGAAATACCGGCCGTACAAGCGTGACGGAAGCCGAGCACCATGATCCGGTCACAGAAGATGACCGTCTCTTTTTGCCCGCAGTGCCGGTAGACCGTGTCGATCATCTTGGAGATGTTTTTCTTCGTCATCTCCTGGTTGCAGACGTCGTAGGGCACCTTGAAGTTCTTGGGCAACAATTCACCAATGATCATGCGACCCGGCGTAGTGTCATGGATTTCAGAGACAGGGTTGCCTTCCTCGTCCACGGTCTTGAACCGGCCTTTGATCTTGGTGTGTAGTGTCACAACCTTGTTCTCAAGCGCATGGTGCAACTCGCCCATATCGGCAAACACCATACCCTCGCCCGGCTCGTTCTCGGCCACGATGGACAGATAGTAGAGACCCAGAACCATATCCTGCGACGGCACGATGATCGGTTGACCATTGGCCGGGTGCAGGATGTTGTTGGTCGACATCATCAGGACGCGTGCTTCAAGCTGCGCTTCCAGCGAAAGCGGTACGTGCACCGCCATCTGGTCACCGTCAAAGTCAGCGTTAAAGGCTGTACAGACGAGCGGGTGCAACTGGATCGCCTTGCCTTCAATCAACACAGGTTCAAAAGCCTGAATGCCAAGACGGTGCAAGGTCGGCGCACGGTTGAGAAGAACCGGGTGCTCGCGGATAACCTCATCGAGAATATCCCAGACTTCCGGCTTTTCTTTCTCAACTAGCTTCTTGGCTTGCTTGACCGTTGACGAATAACCCTTTGCATCAAGGCGCGCATAGATGAACGGCTTGAACAGTTCGAGCGCCATCTTCTTGGGCAGGCCGCATTGGTGCAGCTTCAGTTCCGGCCCGGTCACGATGACCGAACGACCTGAGTAGTCGACGCGCTTGCCAAGCAGGTTCTGCCGGAACCGGCCCTGCTTGCCCTTCAGCATATCAGACAGCGATTTCAAAGGACGCTTGTTGGCACCAGTGATCGTTCGACCGCGACGGCCATTGTCGAACAATGCATCAACGGACTCTTGAAGCATGCGCTTTTCGTTCCGGATGATGATACCCGGTGCACGCAGTTCCATCAGGCGCTTCAAGCGGTTGTTACGGTTGATCACACGGCGATAGAGATCGTTCAGGTCGGACGTCGCAAAGCGGCCGCCATCCAGCGGCACCAACGGACGAAGATCCGGCGGGATGACCGGAACGATCTTCATGATCATCCACTCGGGGCGGTTTCCGGAATCGATGAAGTTCTCAACGACCTTCAGGCGCTTCATGAGCTTTTTGGTCTTCAACTCAGAAGATGTCGCATCCAGCTCTTCACGCAGTTCTACCGCAATTTTGGGCAGATCAAGTGACGCCAGAATGTCGTGGATCGCTTCCGCACCGATCATCGCGGTGAATTGGTCCTCGCCAAATTCCTCCGCTGCCTGCATGAACTCTTCTTCTGACAGAAGCTGAGACTCACCAAGCGGTGTCAGGCCGGGCTCAGTGACGATGTAATTTTCAAAATAAAGAACGCGCTCAACATCTTTCAACGTCATGTCGAGCAGAGTCGCGATGCGGCTAGGCAACGACTTCAAAAACCAAATGTGCGCAACCGGCGCGGCCAGTTCGATGTGACCCATGCGCTCGCGGCGCACCCGTGAAAGCGTGACTTCAACACCGCACTTCTCACAGATGATGCCCTTGTACTTCATGCGCTTGTACTTGCCGCACAAACACTCATAGTCCTTGACGGGACCGAAAATGCGCGCACAGAAAAGACCATCGCGCTCAGGTTTGAACGTGCGGTAGTTGATCGTCTCTGGCTTTTTGATCTCGCCATAGGACCATGACAGGATCTTTTCAGGCGACGCGATCGAGATACGGATCGAGTCAAAGTTTTGTGACGAGGCCTGCGGGTTGAAGATATTTGCAACCTCTTGGTTCATGCCGTTCTCCTTAGCGGGCTTTGCCCGTTTCATTCATGTGCCGGAAAGCCCGGCGAAATCGGTGAAGGCCGCTGCGGGTAACCCGCAACGGCGTCATCAAAACGCTTTATTCAGCCGCGTCGGGCAGTTGTTGGTGCTCATCGGCATATTCGGGATCAACACGTGTGGACGAAAGCTCCACATTGAGGCCCAGCGAACGCATCTCCTTGACGAGGACGTTGAAGCTTTCCGGGATACCAGCTTCGAAGGTGTCATCACCGCGTACAATCGCTTCATAAACCTTTGTACGTCCGGCCACATCATCGGATTTGACAGTGAGCATTTCCTGAAGCGTGTAGGCTGCGCCATAAGCTTCAAGGGCCCAGACCTCCATCTCACCGAAGCGCTGGCCACCGAACTGCGCCTTACCACCCAGCGGCTGCTGCGTGACAAGCGAGTATGGGCCAATCGATCGAGCGTGAATTTTATCATCCACCAGATGGTGCAGCTTGAGCATGTAGATGTAGCCGACGGTTACGGGGCGATCAAACGCCTCGCCGGTGCGCCCATCATAAAGCGTGGACTGGCCGGAACGATCCAGACCCGCCTGCTCCAGCATGACGTTGATCTCTTCCTCGACGGCACCGTCAAATACCGGTGTCGCAATGGTTACACCGCGGGTAAACTGCTCACCGAGACGAACAACAGACTCATCATCCATCGTGCGAACCGGCTCATTGCGGTTGTTGTCAGGAATCAAGTCTTCAAGCGTGGCGCGAAGAGGTTTGGTGTCGCCCGAAGCTTTATAGGCCTCGACCATTTCACCAATTTTCTTGCCCATACCGGCACACGCCCAACCAAGGTGCGTTTCCAGAATCTGACCCACATTCATCCGTGACGGCACGCCAAGCGGGTTCAAAACGATGTCGACATGTTCACCATCTTCCAGAAACGGCATATCTTCCACCGGCATGATCCGAGAGACAACACCCTTGTTACCGTGCCGGCCAGCCATTTTGTCGCCCGGCTGAAGCTTGCGCTTCACCGCCACAAAGACCTTGACCATTTTCATGACACCCGGAGGCATCTCGTCGCCGCGCTGAACTTTCTCGACCTTGTCCATGAAGCGCTGTTCAAGGGACTTCTTGGTCTCGTCATACTGATTGCGCAACTGCTCAAGTGCATCCTGCAGCTTTTCGTCGTCAACGGCAAACTGCCACCAGTTGGACTGCGGATAGCTGTCCAGAATTTCCGTGTCGATCTTGGTGCTTTTTTTGAAGCCCTTGGGACCGGCTATCGCCTCCTGTCCTTCCAGCATGGAAGAAAGTCGCGAGTAGGTGTTGCGGTCAAGGATGGATTGCTCATCGTCACGGTCTTTGGCCAGACGCTCAATCTCCTCACGCTCGATCGCCATCGCGCGCTCATCCTTGTCGATGCCGTGGCGGTTAAATACGCGCACCTCAACAACGGTACCAAAGCCACCCGGCGGCATGCGCATGGAAGTATCGCGCACATCAGATGCTTTCTCACCAAAGATGGCGCGAAGCAGCTTTTCTTCCGGAGTCATCGGGCTCTCACCCTTCGGCGTGATCTTGCCGACAAGAATATCGCCAGGTCCAACTTCCGCACCGATGTAAACGATACCGGCTTCGTCGAGGTTTTTCAGCGCTTCTTCTGAAACGTTCGGGATATCGCGCGTGATTTCCTCAGGGCCGAGCTTCGTATCGCGGGCCATCACCTCATACTCTTCCAAATGGATGGAAGTGAAAACATCTTCACGTACAATCCGTTCGGACAGAAGAATGGAGTCCTCATAGTTGTAGCCGTTCCAAGGCATGAACGCGACGAGCACGTTGCGGCCCAGCGCCAAGTCACCCAGATCAGTTGACGGGCCATCTGCAATGATGTCACCTTTTTCGATCACATCACCGACACGCACCAAAGGACGCTGGTTAATACAGGTCGATTGGTTCGAACGCTGGAACTTTTGCAAACGGTAGATGTCAACGCCTGGTTCGCCGGGATCAAGATCGTCCGTTGCACGGATAACCACACGCATCGCATCAACCTGGTCCACAATACCTGCGCGACGCGCTCCAATGGCAGCGCCGGAATCGCGGGCCACAATCGCCTCCATGCCGGTGCCCACAAAGGGTGCATCGGCTTTAACGAGCGGTACAGCCTGACGCTGCATGTTGGAACCCATCAACGCGCGGTTCGCATCATCGTTCTCAAGGAAAGGAATGAGCGCCGCAGCAACAGAAACGAGCTGTTTGGGAGACACATCCATCAGATCAACGACGTCTTTGGGCGCCATCATAACATCGCCATTGTGACGTACGATCACGAACTGGTTGACCAGCATACCACCATCGTCGAGCTCGGCGTTTGCCTGCGCAACGTGATATTTCGCTTCCTCGACAGCGGACAGATAGATGACGTCATCGGTCACTTTCCCATCAACAACCCGGCGATAAGGGCTCTCGATGAAGCCATATTTGTTAACCCGGGCAAATGTCGACAGCGAGTTGATGAGGCCGATGTTCGGACCTTCCGGTGTCTCAATCGGGCAGATACGGCCATAGTGGGTCGGGTGGACGTCACGAACCTCAAAGCCTGCACGCTCACGCGTCAAACCGCCCGGTCCAAGCGCAGACAAGCGACGCTTGTGCGTGATCTCGGAGAGCGGGTTGGTCTGATCCATAAACTGTGACAGCTGAGATGAACCAAAGAATTCGCGCACGGCTGCCGCAGCGGGTTTTGCATTGATCAAATCTTGCGGCATGACCGTGTCGATATCGACAGAAGACATGCGTTCCTTGATGGCGCGCTCCATGCGCAGAAGACCGACACGATACTGGTTTTCCATCAGCTCACCAACGGAACGGACGCGGCGGTTACCAAGGTTATCAATGTCATCGACATCGCCCTTGCCGTCCCGCAGATCCAGAAGGATACGCAACACTTCGATGATGTCTTCCTTGCGAACCGTGCGAACCGAATCTTCGACATCAATGCCAAGACGCATGTTCATTTTCACGCGGCCAACGGCGGAAAGATCGTAACGCTCACTGTCAAAGAAGAGCGAGTTGAACATGGCTTCTGCCGTTTCCATGGTCGGCGGTTCACCGGGACGCATGACGCGGTAGATGTCGAACAGCGCATCCTGACGGCTCTCATTCTTGTCGACCGTCAAGGTTGAACGAATGTATGGGCCGACATTAACGTGATCGATGTCGAGGATCGGGAACGATGAATGGCCGCTTTCGATCAGAACCTGCAGTGTCTTCTCATCAATCTCATCGCCGGCTTCCAAATAGATTTCGCCGGTTTCATAATTGACAATATCCTCCGCCAGATACGCGCCGTAGAGGTCTTCGTCCGTCGCTTTAAAGGCCTTGATGCCTTTCTCGCCAAGCTGCTTGACCGTGCGCGCGGTGACCTTTTTACCCGCCTCAACGATCACTTCGCCCGTGTCGGCATCAATGAGGTCTTTAAGCGGCTTGGTACCCTTCAAGCCCTCCGGATTGAAAGGAATGCGCCAACCCTCCCCGTCACGCTCGTAGGAGACGAAATTGTAGTAGGTGGAAAGGATTTCTTCCGGATCCATGCCAAGCGCCATCAGAAGGGACGACACCGGAATCTTACGGCGACGGTCGATGCGTGCATGCACAACATCTTTGGCATCAAACTCAATATCAAGCCATGATCCGCGGTATGGAATCACGCGCGCAGCAAACAAAAGCTTGCCCGATGAGTGCGTTTTGCCTTTGTCGTGATCAAAGAAGACGCCCGGCGAACGGTGCATCTGCGAAACGATGACACGTTCTGTTCCGTTGACAATGAACGTACCATTGTCCGTCATGAGCGGCATGTCGCCCATGTAAACATCCTGTTCTTTAAATTCACGAACAGACTTTGTGCCGGTGTCTTCATCGACATCAAACACAATCAAGCGCAGCGTCACTTTAAGCGGCGCTGAATAGGTCAGATCACGTTGACGGCATTCTTCCACATCGAACTTCGGCGCTTCAAACGTATAAGACACAAATTCCAGTTGAGATGTACCGGCAAAATCTGAAATCGGAAAAACAGACTTGAAGGCGGCTTGAAGTCCTTCATCGCCGCGCCCACCTTCGGGCTCCTCAACCATCAGGAATTGATCATAAGATGCCTTTTGAACCTCAATCAGGTTCGGCATCTCGGCGACATCAGGAATGTCACCGAAGAATTTGCGTACGCGTTTGCGACCGTTGAATGTGGTGGTAGCTTGCGTCATTGAAGCTCCTCATCGTTCCGCCTGGCACGTCAGGCGGCTTTTGTTCAGTTCTGATCTCACGGCTGTGCCACGCCGAAGATCTACGCCTAAACAGGCCCGAAACCCATGCAGCCGGTTTCGTGGCCCTAAAACGGTGAAAGCCCGTTTCCAAACTTCCCTCAAATCGGGAGGTTAGGAAAAGGGTTCAGACGACTGTGACCGGACGGCGGGACCAACGCCCCGCCGCCCGACAAGCAGTTACTTCATGGAAGCGGTTGCGCCAGCTTCCTGAAGTTTCTTGACGATTTCCTCGGCTTCGCCTTTGGAAACGGCTTCTTTGACCGCCTTTGGAGCGCCTTCAACGAGGTCTTTGGCTTCTTTCAGGCCAAGACCTGTAAGGCCACGTACTTCCTTGATGACGTTGATTTTCTTGTCACCGGCAGCTTCAAGAATGACGTCAAATTCGTCTTTTTCTTCAGCAGGTGCGGCATCGCCGCCAGCAGCGCCGCCAGCAGCAGCAACAGCAACAGGTGCAGCGGCAGAAACGCCCCATTTTTCTTCAAGCATTTTGGAAAGCTCAGCAGCTTCCAAAACTGTCAATGCGGACAGATCGTCCACGATTTTAGCAAGATCAGCCATTTTTCAGTTCCTAATTTGGTTCGAACAGTTCAGTTGGTTTTCTCAAAGATGAGGCCTTACGCAGCCTCGCCCTCCTTTTGGGCATAAGCATTGATGACGCGTGCGAGCTGAGCGCCCGGCGCGGCTGTAACACTTGCGATACGCGATGCCGGCGTAGAGATCATGCCAAGCATCTTGGCACGCAATTCATCCAACGATGGCAATTCGGCCAAAGCCTTCACACCACCTGCATCAAGTACCGTGGCACCCAGCGCACCACCCAAGACAACGAGCTTGTCGTTGGCTTTGGCGAAATCACTGGCCACCTTGGGCGCCGTTACCGGATCTTCGGCGTAGGCAATGAGTGTCTGACCTTTGAAAAGGTCACCCATGCCTTCGGCGTCCGTGCCCTGAAGAGCGATTTTGGCAAGGCGGTTCTTTGCGACTTTCACAGTGCCACCGGCCGTGCGCATCTTTGAGCGCAAATCGCTCATTTCTGCCACGGTCAGACCTGTGTAGTGGGCCACGATCACAGAACCTGAATCTTTGAAGACCTGGTTCAGCTCAGTGACAAATTCGCGCTTTTGCGTTCTATCCACTTCGTCTCTCCGTTTGACGGCAAATCCAAAAGAAATGCCGCGGGTTGCCTTTGCCACTCCAGTGACCGGTCAGGTCCCCGGAGCAACGCTCGAGGATCCCTGTCCCCTTTCATCGGATCGCTGATACGCGAACTGACTAAAGGCACTACGGTTCGAACCAATTTGCGGGCTTGACCCCGCGAAATCCGCTCTTCCCCGTCTCATGCAGGCCCGTTTGGTATTAAGGCGAGCCACCTGCAATCTCGGACAGAGGGACCGGATCAGAATTCTTCTCCGGCCATCCGCACCGACCGAAGCCGGAACGGAATTCTTAAAAATGCGGCGCGTTATTGGGCAGCCAGGCTGCTTACATCCACACGCACACCAGCGCCCATGGTCGATGAAATCGCCAGACGCTTCAAATAAGTTCCCTTCGCACCCGATGGTTTGGCCTTGTTGACCGCATCCACCAGCGCGCGAACATTTTCTTCCAACGCTTTGGCATCAAAAGATGCCTTGCCCGCACGCGCATGCACGATGCCGGCCTTTTCCACACGAAACTCCACAGCACCACCCTTGGATGCTTTGACCGCTTCGGTCACATTGGGTGTCACCGTGCCAACCTTCGGGTTCGGCATCATGCCGCGTGGACCCAGTACCTTACCCAAACGACCGACGAGCGGCATCATGTCCGGCGTGGCAATACAGCGGTCAAAATCAATATTGCCGCCCTGCACCGCCTCAACCAGCTCTTCCGCACCCACAACGTCGGCGCCGGCAGCTTTCGCCTCTTCAGCTTTGTCGCCACGAGCAAAAACAGCAACGCGCACATTGGCACCTGTACCATTGGGCAGATTCACAACACCGCGCACCATCTGGTCAGCGTGGCGGGGATCAACGCCAAGGTTCATCGCCACTTCGATGGTCTCGTCAAACTCTGCGGTTGCCCGGTCCTTGACCATGCCGATGGCCGCCGTCAGTTCAACAGTTTCGTTCTTGTCAACACCTTCGCGAAGCGCTTTGGTTCTTTTACCTATAGGTGCCATCGATTAGCCCTCCACCTGCAGGCCCATGGCCCGCGCAGAACCTTCGATCTGGCGCATGGCGCCCTCGATGTCCGCAGCGTTCAGGTCCTTCATTTTCAGTTCGGCAATCTCTTTGATCTTGTCACGCGAGATTTTGCCAGCGACTGCCTTGCCGGGCTCCTTGGAACCGGATTTCAGGCCGGCGGCCTTTTTCAAAAGATAAGAAGCCGGAGGCGTCTTGGTTTTGAACGTAAAGGACTTGTCCTGATAGTAGGTAATTGTTGTGGGAACCGGTGCGTTCTTTTCCATCTCACCGGTTGCCGCATTGAAGGCCTTACAAAATTCCATGATATTGATACCACGCTGACCAAGCGCCGGGCCGATGGGCGGCGACGGGTTAGCAGCACCGGCTGGAACTTGCAGCTTCAAATAGCCTGCAACTTTCTTTGCCATATTCTCTTCACTCCATTGCTGACGACACGCCAGCGGTTACAAGTGTTGGTGGTGCGATCAGGTTTGCTTGGCATACAACCCCTGGTCTCCCACCGGTTTTGCGGCTCTTGCCGCATTTCCAGCCGCGCACGGCTGAAACTTCACAAAAAGAAGGCGTCAGCCCCCTTTTTCCACCATGCCGAACTCCAGATCCACTGGCGTGGCACGACCAAAAATCGAAACTTCCACTTTCAGGCGTGAACGCTCCTCGTCCACCTCCTGAACAACGCCGTTAAACGAGGCAAATGAGCCTTCGATAACGCGAACGCTTTCGCCGACTTCGAACGAAACACTGGGCTTGGGCCGCTCGACACCCTCCTGCACAGCACCCAAAATCTGCTCGGCTTCTTTTTCGGTGATGGGGACAGGTTTCTGATCGGAACCGAGAAATCCGGTCACCTTCGGCGTGTTTTTGATCAAATGATAAACGTCATCGGTCAGCTGCGCCTTGACCATCACATAGCCGGGATAGAAACGGCGCTCAGCTTCAACTTTACGACCCTTGCGCACCTCGATCACTTTTTCGGTCGGCACCAAAATCTGCTCAAAGTGATCTGACAAGCCTTTGATCCGTGCAGATTCCAAGATGGAATCGGCGACCTTCTTTTCGAAGTTCGAATAGGCATGAACAATGTACCAACGAGCGGTCATGGGTGACGATAATCCGATCTTTAGGGATGGTTCGGCCTAGGTGCCGAAAATTATTGAAAAGCCCCAGCTATAAAGCTGATCGGCCAAAAAAAAGAACGTTGAAGCGATGACGACCATGATCAAGACCATCATGGATGATACCGTTGTCTCGCGGCGCGATGGCCACGTCACTTTCGCCGTTTCGTTACGAACTTGCTGTAGAAATTCGAATGGATTGGTGCGCGCCATGTACTCTTGCCTATCGCCTTAGCCTTGCCCGCCGAAGCGCTCTGTTCGTTCAAAGTCACATTCGCAAGGACGGCAAACGCCAAATTCGCGGTTCCAGTAACGTGCCTTTAAGGTGGTAGCGCTCACGCAAATCATGCAATCCGGCGCAAAGGGGCAGATAGCCGTGCAAACAGAGAAGATCAAGTGTAGTTATCAAAAAAGTCAACAAAAAAATGGCAGGGGCACACAGGCTCGAACTGTGGACCTTCGGTTTTGGAGACCGACGCTCTACCAACTGAGCTATACCCCTGCAGGGTACGGTGAGGCGCGTGATAATTCGGCGCATCGCACTATGCAACAGGAAACTTCCGCGTCGAAAGCTGAATGGGCGCACTTATTCTTTAACTTGGTGAACTTCGATCACGTTGCCGTCCGGATCGTAAAAGAATATTTGATGCCATTCGGCAGCAGCGACATGGCCATAGTCAGAGTATGGGATATTCCTTGATTCAAGGTGGCGCTTGAACGCTTCAATATCATCGGTGCGAAAAGCTATATGCCCTTGATGCAGCGGGTTTACGAAATTGCCGGTGCGAATGCCCAGCTCCATGTCCTTTTGAGCCAGGTGAAACTGAGTTCCGCCGTCGTGGCGAAAAGCGACAGCGCCATCAAAGCCCTTGTTTAGTTCCCGCTTGGGACGGCTTTCTGAGGGCTCTTCCGGCAGGCCCAAAACGTCCGCGTAAAACGAATCCATGCGCTCCACATTGTCGGTGGCAACATTCACGTGGTGCAACGTAAGCTTCATGATCAACCTCCCCAACTGAAAATGGCCGCTGACGCGGCCATTTTGCAACTTATATTTTTACCGGACGTCCACGCCCTCGCGGAAAAACTACTCAATAATCTTTGCGACAATTCCCGCACCGACGGTGCGGCCGCCTTCACGGATCGCAAAGCGCAGCCGCTCTTCCATCGCGATCGGCGTGATCAGCTCGACATTCATTTCCGCATTGTCGCCCGGCATCACCATTTCGGTGCCGTCCGGCAGTGAGACTTCACCGGTCACATCGGTGGTGCGGAAGTAAAACTGCGGACGGTATTTGTTGAAGAATGGTGTGTGACGACCACCCTCTTCCTTCGTCAGAATGTAGGCTTCTGCAACAAATTTGGAGTGCGGCTTGACCGAACCAGGCTTGCAAAGAACCTGACCACGCTCAACGCCCTCACGGTCGATACCGCGAAGCAGCGCACCGATATTGTCGCCAGCTTGACCGCTATCAAGCAGTTTGCGGAACATTTCAACGCCCGTACACGTTGTCTTGGTGGTGTCGCGGATGCCAACGATCTCAAGTTCGTCACCCACATTCACAACACCGCGCTCAACACGGCCGGTCACAACCGTACCGCGACCGGAGATCGAGAACACATCCTCGATCGGCATCAGGAACGGCTGGTCAACGGGACGCTCAGGCGTCGGGATGTAGGCGTCCACTTCAGCCATCAGCGCGCGGATCGCATCTTCGCCGATCTCCTTGTTTGAATCTTCAAGCGCCGCCAGCGCGGAACCCTTGATCACCGGAATGTCGTCGCCCGGGAAGTCATAGTCCGACAAAAGCTCACGCACTTCCATCTCAACCAGCTCCAAAAGCTCTTCATCATCGACCTGGTCAACCTTGTTCAGGAACACGACCAGCGAAGGAACACCCACCTGACGGGCCAGCAAAATGTGCTCGCGGGTCTGCGGCATCGGGCCGTCAGCGGCTGAACAAACAAGGATCGCGCCATCCATCTGCGCCGCACCGGTGATCATGTTTTTCACATAGTCAGCGTGGCCAGGGCAATCGACGTGGGCATAGTGGCGGTTGTCCGTCTCATACTCAACGTGTGCCGTTGAAATCGTGATCCCGCGCGCACGCTCCTCAGGTGCACCGTCAATCTCGTCATAGGCCTTGAAGTCTCCGAAAAACTTCGTGATCGCAGCCGTCAATGACGTCTTGCCATGGTCAACGTGACCGATCGTGCCGATGTTCACGTGAGGCTTGTTGCGCTCAAACTTTTCCTTGGCCATTTTTATATCCTGTCGTGTGTAATGGTTGTTTCAGATCCAAGGCAGGCCTTGTCGGGCGCGCACATAGGTCACTTGGACACCATGCGCAAGGGGCTTACCGCCTTGCCGCAGACCTGTTTTCAGCGTTTCGATGGCTTTGGAGCGGGTAGCGGGAATCGAACCCGCACCAAGAGCTTGGAAGGCTCGTGTGATACCATTTCACCATACCCGCGAACCGGACAACCGGTTTGCTTTTCTACCACGGGTACCGATGGTGGGGGAAGTAGGACTCGAACCTACGAAGCATTACGCAGCGGATTTACAGTCCGCCCCCTTTGCCGCTCGGGACATTCCCCCATAAAGGCACCGGATGGTCAGTGCCGCATGGCGACACAGGCGCGCCTTATGACGATGCCAAACTGCCAAGTCAACACAGCACTTGGCATTCAAAGCGTAAAAACACATCTCGCGCAATCGAGGCCCGCGCGATAAACAACGGTATGAGCAAACAAGATACCCACTATGCCACGCTGCGGCGTAAACATCGCGAGAACGCTAAAAAAAGCGGGACATACAAGCCAGGCGCAGGCCAACCAGTTGAGAGCCGAATTTGGCTCTATGGTTTGCACGCCGTCGAAGCTGCACTGAACAATCCGCGCCGCTTGAGCCATCAATTATGGGCCAGTGAAAATGCGGTTGCCAAAATGGCGTTTGAACCGCAACCCGGCCTAACGATCCAAAACGTGCACCCAAAAGAGATCGACAAAAAACTGGACACTGGTGCGGTCCATCAAGGGGTATTGCTCGAAGCCGAGCCCCTACCGGCGCAAACGCTTGAAAATTGCTGGGAGGATGACCTTCTCCTCGTCCTAGATCAGGTGACGGACCCTCACAACGTGGGAGCAATGATCCGCTCCGCTGTCGCGATGGGTGCGGGGGCGATCATCACCACCGCGCGCCACAGTCCTGGCGAGTCGGGCGTCTTGGCGAAGGTTGCATCGGGAGGCTTGGAACACATCAAATATGTAACCGTCCGCAATCTTGCCAATACAATTCAGGCGATCAATGAACGCGGCTATCAAACGATAGGACTTGATTCGGAGGGCAGCAAAGACCTGGTCGAAACCGTCACCGGGCGAAAAACCGCCCTAGTTATGGGAGCGGAGGGCAAAGGTCTGCGCCAAAAAAGCCGTGAAACTGTCACTGATTTGGCACGTCTCGACATGCCGGGGCCGATAAAGTCGCTCAACGTGTCAAACGCGGCGGCGGTAGCTTTGCATGTGGTGCGTAGCCACGGAGCATTTAAATCAAAAGAAAGGTTTGGAGCCTAGGGATCATCGAGCATGGAGTTTCCCGATGATGCTAGCAGAAATCAGGTGTGTCTCGCCGGTTCAGTGGTCGGCCCTTCTTCTGGTTGTTTTGGGCGCTGTCATCGTACAGCGCTATTTTGGCTTCCATCCTGATGTTTCCTGGCTTCTGACACTAAACGAGCGTTTGATCGCCGGTGAAAAGCTCTACGTCGACCTATTGGTCGTCAATCCCGCTGTGCCCGTTTGGGTATATCGCGTGCCAGTGCTTATCGCCGAGGCGACCGGCCTACCTGCTGAGCTTGTCTTACACGTCATGATGGCCGCGACAGCGCTAGTTTCCTTTATCCTCACGACCGGAATTTTGCGGCACGCAAATCTGATCGCTGAAAAGCAGGTGATCTGGTTACTGATTACACTGCTCGCGCTCTTTTACATTGTGTCGGCGCACACCTTTGCCGAACGCGAGCACATCGCATTATTCGGACTTCTGCCTTGGCTCGCCTTGCAGGCTTGGCGTTTTGAAAACCCCGGCCAAAGGCCAGACTGGCGGGTTCTTGTTTTGTGCGGCTTCGGTTGCGCCGCGCCCGTGTTAGTGAAGCCTTATTACGCGCTGACGATACTCTCGCCTGTTGTGATCCAATGCATCATGCTGCGCTCCATCAAGCCGGCTTTTCACATCGAAAACCTGATTGGCGCTTTTCTCACCGTGTTGGGTACCGGCCTATTCGTCATCCTTCACCCGGCGTTTTTTGCAGACATGATGGATGTTATCATGTCCACCTATGCGCCGTACAACACTCCGTTCCGCTTGGTTTATCACACATTTGCATTGACGGTCGTGCTGGTGGCTATTGTGCTTAGATTCCGCCCAAGAGACCTTAGCCCCTTGACGCTTCTACTGGTGGCGTCCGCATATGGCCATCTGGCGGCGCTTTGGATCATGGGGCGCGCGCTCCCCTACCATGCGTTTCCCGCTTACGTGCTGATGGCATTGGCGGTAATGAGCCTTTATCGCACACCGCAAAGCGCTGCCAAAGCAGCTTATGTGCCGGCGCTTATCTGCATCGCAGCTTTGTGGGGTGGAATTAAAGTATTTGCCGCCGTTGGGCCGAACAGCGAAGCGCTGTTGCAATATTTGGCTGAAAATCACAGCGGTAAAACGTACCTGCCGATCTCCCATATAATGGAGGATGGACACCCCATTTCACGCGCTGCGGGATTGACGTTTATCGCGCCTGCAGCGTTTCTTTCAACAACCGTCTATGGCGACGTGGTCGCCGCCGAACGGGGCAGCGACAATCCGGAATTGCTTGCGCAAATTCAGCGCTCCAAAGCGATCGAACAAGACGCCTTTCGGCGCGCCATCGTGGAAGACCGTCCGATGGTAGTTGTCATCCCACAGGAACTGAGCGTTTTGAAACCAGACGCACTGGCAAGAATTTGGACAGAAGCGGGCCCGCAGGGACGACCGGCATCATTCTATCAATTGGACAAAGAGATCGACGGCTTCCGCGTATACACGCTGCGGGATTCTTGATGCGGGCCAGTAGCAACGAAATTCTCTCGCTCAGACAAGGGGGCGCATTGCTGCTCGTTGCGCTGGCGACAGTTTATGTGCAGTCGAACTTTGCACTTCACCCAGACGTTTCTTGGCTATTGACGCTCAATGAGCGACTTTTGGCTGGCGAAGAGCTTTATGTTGACCTGCTGGTCGTGAACCCTGCAATGCCGATTTGGCTTTATCGCCTACCGGTACTCCTAGCTGAGGCAACGGGGTTTAGAACAGAATGGGTCCTTCACGGGATGATCGCCATGACAGCGATCGCGTCCATTTTTGTTACTTCGCATCTTCTGGCCAACGCCAAGATCGTCACGCGAAATCAGGCAATATGGCTCGGCATTGCACTATTCGCGCTACTCTATGTGTTGTCAGCCTATACTTTTGCGCAGCGTGAATTCATTGGTCTGCTCGGTTTTCTACCTTGGCTAGGGCTGCAAGCTTGGCGGATCAAAAAGCCGAACGTTCGACCGCACTGGTCACTCCTACTGTTTTGCGGCCTTGGCTGTGCGGCAATGGTTTTGGTGAAGCCACATTACGTGCTCACCATTTTCGTCCCGGTCGCTGCCATATGCGTTCACCAGCGCTCCGTGCGACCAGTATTTTATATAGAGAATTTGGTGGGGGGCGTGCTTGCCGCTGCATTTGCTGCGCTTTTTGTCTATCTGCACCCTGCATTTTTCGGCGAGATGATAGGGTTAATCCTGTCAGCTTACGCGCCTTACAAGACAAGGTTTGCGCTGCAATTTCACACATTTGCTATGGTGATCGTCCTGATCGCCATCGCTTTTCGCGTACCCATGAAAAAATGGACGGCACTGACCTGGCTGCTTTTAAGCGCCATGCTTGGCCATATGCTGGCGCTTTGGATCATGGGTCGGGCTTTTCCATACCATGTCTATCCAGCCTATGTTTTTGGCGCGCTGACCGTCCTTGAAGTCTACCGCTCAGCCCAAGAAAACGACAAAGTCGGTCCGTTTCCGCTGCAGGCCGGGCTTTTGTATGTCGCGATCGGCTGGACAGTATTTTCTGGGGGAGCACATACCGGTGATGATTTTAAAGCCTATCTTGAACAAAATCATGCTGGGAAAAGCTTCATGCCGATCTCTCATTCCATGATTGACGGTCATCCTTTATCGCGTGCCGCAGGACTTGAGTTTGTAGCACCGGCTGCATTTCTTTCGATGACATCATACGGGGATCAAATCACACGCGACCAAGTCGACTTGACGCCAGAAGCTTTGGAAAGGATTGAGCGGGCGCAGCGCTACGAATGGGAAAACTGGCGGGCTAGCCTGATCGAAAAGACACCTTCCATCGTCGCCATTCCACACAAATTTCGTGAAGAAAAACCCGCTGCTTTCGATGCGATTTGGCGCGGTATGCTTGGCGGTGAAAAGCCTGCGGATCTATACCGTCTGGAAACTACGATAGACGGGTATGACATCTTCGTCCCAAGGTGATTTTGGCCGCAATTGTGGCAACGCTAACAAATTTCCGCCTTTATTTGCGCCAATGCGCTCAAACGAATAACATATTTGCAAGAATCCTTATCGGACAGGACATCACCATGAAGAAAGCACCGCTCCTTTTCCTCGCCGCAGCGAGCATCGTCACCGCCGCGTGCACCACAACCGACCCCTACACCGGCGAACAGCAAATCTCACGAACAGCTGGCGGCGCCGCCATTGGGGCCGCTGTCGGTGCTGGACTTGGTACGCTGGCTGGCGGTGATGACCGCCGCAACGCTCTTATCGGCGCAGGTATCGGGCTTTTGGCCGGTGGCGCTATCGGCAACTATATGGATCAGCAGCAGGCTGAACTGCGCGCACAACTGGAGGGCACCGGCGTCAGCGTGACGCGTGTCGGTGACCGCATCATCTTGAACATGCCGTCGAATATCACGTTCCCGGTGGATCAGGACCAGGTACTCCCCGCCTTCTTCCCGACTTTGGATTCGGTTGTCCTCGTGTTAAACCGGTATAACCAAACCATCATTGATGTTTACGGTCACACCGACTCAACGGGCGATGAAGGCTACAACCTTGGCTTGTCTCAACGCCGCGCCACATCGGTTTCCGGTTACTTAACATCAAAAGGCGTCGATGGACGCCGGCTGCTTGTCACTGGATTTGGCGAGACCCGACCCATTGCCGACAATGGGACAGAGGCCGGACGGGCGCAAAACCGCCGCGTTGAAATCCAGATTTCACCATTCAGCTGATAGGCACCGAAAAACACTGACGGTTGGCGGCGGGTTTGACCCGCCGTTGATCATTCAAGAGTTGGCATCATCGCCGTCGTCATCCGGTAACTCACCAGCTTCTCGGGCGCGCATCTCTTCTATATCATCTGCGATCACCGCGAGATGCTGTTCGATAAGTGACAAATTGGCGATCAAACCGCAAATCAAGGCCGCTACGATCAAGCCACCGATGACGCCAAGTCCGGCACCAAAGGTCAGGTTTTCACCAGCCCAATAAGCGGTGCGGTAGCCAAAATACCCCCCCAAAGAGATAACCACGAGGCCAATTGCCGGATTCAGCGTTTCAAACGCTTCGGCTAGTAATCTTGAAAATAACATCAGAACCCTCCCGCGACCCAACGGATAGCGCTGTCAGGGGCGTTGAACAACCCGCCTAAAACTCATTTCTTATCTGTCGAAGGCGCGCAAAGACCTCTTCATCGGACGCATCCGGCATGCCCAACGCGGCCCGGATGCCCCGATCATCTGGACGCAAAAACGGGTTGGTCGCCAATTCACCGGCAAGTTTGACCGGGACGGTTGCCTGGCCGCTGTCGAGAAGCTTCTCAAAACGCGCAATACGCTCTTTGGTCGCCAAATTTTCCGGATCCACTTGACGCGTGAATGCTATGTTCGTGCGCGTATACTCATGGGCGCCAAAAACCAGTGTTTCACTGGGCAACAACGCCAAACGTTTCAGGCTCTGTTGCAGCAATGCGGGGCTACCATCAAATATCCGTCCGCACCCCAGCGTAAAAAGCGTATCGCCGGTGAAAACCGCTTTCTGATCGGGCAAATAATAGTTGACCATGTCCAGCGTGTGGCCGGGCGTTGCAATCACATCCACAGCATGACCGGCAAACAAAAAAGTGTCGCCATCCCAATATTCAACATCAAGGTCGGTGATTGGCAACGAACGTCCCTGCTCCGGGCCACGGACATAACACCCTGTTATTGCTTTGATTTCTCTTACGCCGGCGGTGTGATCAGGATGATGATGTGTCACCCAAATCTCTGTGAGCTCCCATCCGGTTGTTTCGAGAGCAGCCAGTGTTTTGCCCGCATCCCCACAGTCGATTGCGGCGGTTTCGCCGGTTTCACGGGCATGAACCAACATACCGTAATTGTTGAGCGGCCCGTGCAAGAACAAATGAACGTCAAAGTGAGAAAGCATCTTCTTCCTGCCAAGTGAACCATTGATGTAAAGCGACAGCGCGTTGCAGTCACTGTTTTTCCATGCCGCTTGCGTCAAAAACAACCCTTGCTTTCTTTGATCCATGGCCGTGACGTGCGCACTTATCAACATTGATAAAAGGTCTTGTTCGTTTACAACCCTACGCAAAAACCCGCAGAGCGCGCCTTGCACAACAGCATATCAGACATTGATGCTGCCACCGTCGATAGGGCTTTGGCGATCATTGGCAACTTCAAGAAAGACTGGACCGGTCGACAAGTCGATAATGACGGCCTGTTGCATATTGCCAATGAGACCGGACAGAACACACCGCTTCTTTGGTGCTTCAATGACACCTATCCTTTTGAACGGCTCGCAAAAGCGCTCGGCAAAGATCAACCACTCATCGGTTTGCGTTCCGCGCACCTGACGCGGCGAACGCAGTTTCGCTCATCGCATCTCGATTTTGCGATTGCTGATCGTTACTCCCAATTGGTCACGCAACACTTTCCCAACACGCCCATGTTTGTCGGCGGCAATTGTCAGGGCGCAAATATTGCGAGCCGGATAAGAGAAAATTTTGGTATTCAAGGCACCCCTGTTCCCGGCGGTTTCCATATGGAAAGCTGCGACCTTCATCCGTTCGCCGGTCCGCAAGTCATGCTGTTTGGCGAAGATAGCTACGAATACAACCCCTACTTGCGCGGTGAAAATCCGTTTGATGTGTGGCGGTCAATCTTCCGCGAGCCGAGCGTTAAATTCCTGCCCGGCGGTCATGGCGACTATTTTTCCGATGACAATATCCGCGTTTTGACGGACGTCGTTTTGCAGACAGTCCAGGGGCACACGTTACAAGAAAAAGTCAGCGATTCACAAACCCTGGTCGCTGAATTTGCAGAGCGAGAAAGTGCAAAGCAAAGCGCTGGAAAACTCGCCTTCAATTGTGAAGTCAGGACGGCCCATGCCCCGAATGCAACAGCGCCCGACAGGCTGGCATTATATGCTTTCTGGCATTGCTTGGAACGCTTGGACGCCCAGTCAGAACTTGTCAAACTGGCACCCAGCCAACGAGCCACGCCCTTTGAATTGATCTTAAAGGCGCCAGCACCGGGAAAATGGAGCCTGACACTTTATCCCGTGATCGAGGGATACGGCCCGACCAGCGTCGCCGAAGCCCGCCAACGCGCACTTGTTATTCATATCGCACAAGGATCATGACCGTTTTTCAATCAAATAGTCTTCCAGAAGCACTGCATCGAGACCGGTCGTCATCAGGACCGCAATTGTATCTTCAACGGAATGAACGATGGGTTTGCCCATAATGTTCAGGCTAGTGTTTAATACAACCGGCACTCCGGTTTGCCCGGCAAATGCCATCACCAAATCAAACAACCAGGCATTTTGTTGTGCACAGACGGTTTGTACCCGCCCCGTACCGTCCGCATGAACAACCGACGGCACCAATGCCTGGCGGTCTTGTCGCCATTTCAGTGTTTTCGACATGTAGGGGCTTTCGTTGGCGTCCTCAAACCACTCGCCAACCAAGTGAGCCGGAACAACTGGGGCAAAAGGCCGGTAGGGTTCGCGCCCCTTCACGAGCTTATTGATCCGATCCTTCATATCAGCCCGCCGCGGATCTGCAAGGATGGAGCGATGCCCCAGTGCTCTGGGGCCAAATTCCGCCCGTCCGCGCATTACCCCGATAATGTCGCCTTCGCTCAACCGCTGCGCAACCGCGCCAGCCGAACCGGAACCCAACTCGGCCACATCGAAATGATCCGCGGCATGACGAACAAATCGCGCGATCATATGCTGATCAGGCGCCGAGCCCAGATAGGGCGAACCGTCCGAAGGTGGAATAGGGGCATCATGATCGACAGACCAGGCCAAGAGCGCTGCGCCTATCGCGTTGCCATCATCAGCCGGACAGGGCGGGATTTCGACGCTGGGCAATCCAAAGCGCGTCTGAATGGTTCCATTATATGAGGAGTTGAGCGCACAACCTCCGGTCAGCAACAAAGCTTCCGGCTCTTTCTCCATCGAGCCTCTAACGAGTTCATCGGCAAACCTGGAATAAACATACTGACCGGACGCGGCCAAATCCGCCGCTTGCATGACCGGTTCACCGACACCGCGCACGGCATGTTGGATTTGCACATCAATCTCAGCGACCACATCGTCATCGCTGAGAACCGGACGATGATTGTTAAAGGTCAATGTGCGAGAAAGCGCCTCGACCAAATCTTCACGCACTTGGCCGCATGCAGCCAAACCCATAACTTTCCACTCTTCGCCCAGAACATCGCTGAACCCGCACTTTACCGTGAGCCAGCGGTAGAAAAAACCAAGGCTCGCGCCCGCGTTCCACGACCGCCAATCACGTTTTATGCGTCGCCCTGCCACCGTGAATTGGGACACCGCACCAGTTTCGCCTTCACCGTCAATGACGAGGCAGACTGCGTCGCCCGCCTTGGAAAAGTGAACCGCAGTGGCCGTATGACAGGAATGATGTTCAAAACGGCGTAATTCCACTGGCCCATTGGCCAAGTCGAGCAAACGAAACGAAGCGCCATGGTTATCAAATAAATCGGCCTGATAGTCGGCTATGGCATCCAGTTGGTTGCGGCCCATCAGCGGATGGAGTAGCGCCCGCCCCGAGGCCCGCTGCGTACTAGCCCAGCTTGTGCACACCTCCACTTGATCGCGGCTGGGCTCAAAACTGGTCTGGTTAAACGCGTGCTTCAAATGGGCGGCCAAATCCGGAGGAACGCCCCAAGCCCGTTTCACCTGCAAAAACCGTTCCGTGGCCTCTGCAAAAACCACATTCCCGTCGGGATCGACGATGGAAATAGCGGGGTCATGCCCCGTATTGGAAAGGCCGACATACCACTTCATCGTGGCGCGATGACCAAAGCGCTGATCTCATGCGCAAACATATCAAGTGTTTCGCATTCGAAGATAAGCGCCGGATCTACTTCGATACCAAATTCTTCTTCTAGCACACCGCACATGTAAACGGCATCGACCGACTTGATACCAATCTCTTCGATGGCTAGCTCAAATTTCACGTCAGCTGGCGCCATTTTGGCGTGCTCAACCAACGTATTCACAATCTGTCCCTTTATGCGCTCCAACAACCGAGTGATCCCTTAAGACTTTGAATTCTCGACCGGTATCCGGTCCAGGATTGCCGGCAGTTCGATAATTCGCCTCAGCGGATGGGCGCGCTCGCGGCGTACGCCCGAATCCACCAGCTGAATGTTCTGAAACTGTGCGAATAATGCCGACATGCCGACCGCAACCATTTCACGCGCCATCCCCTCGCCGACACATTTGTGCCGACCGGCCCCAAAACTGAGTGAATTCAAAGGCATGTCATTTGGACATGCCCCACCGGAGTCGCTGTCAGGCATCAAGTTCAACTCAACTCGGCGACCAATTGGCACGGACAAACCGGCAACGCGCGTCGGTGCCACGCAAACACGGGTGACGTCGGGCACCGCCGAGCTTAACGAAATCAGCCTATCGGCACTCGTCTGGGGGTCAGAGGCAAAACCCGCGCGCCATGACCGGGCACGGTCTTGATCGGAAAAGACAAAAAGCAACGCATTATCCAGCGTATACGACGTCGCTATGGAACCAAGCAAAAGTGCTGCCGCAATATAAGCGATCTCCTCGATCGTCAGTTCATCGGCAAATGAAGCAAAACTGGACGCCTGCAAATGTGCCCCGTCCTCAACAGTGAACCAATCTTCAATTGAAGACAGCAAGGCACCGGTCGACTCGTTGAAGTCCTTGACTTCCCGCCACGGGGGAACGTCAGCCAACAACCATTCAATATTCCCGCGCCAACGGTGATAACTGGCAAGTGCGCCTTCATCGAGGCCGAGCGATTTGATCACAACCGCATTGACAAACGGCGCGCTGAAGTCGCTCGTCAGATTGACCGGCTCTCCTGTAGGCAGCCCGTCAACAACCTTCTGCGCAATAACGGGATAGGCAGCTTTCGCACCTGTCAGGCTCATTCGGCTGGTTAAGTTGGCGAAACGTTTGAGCCGTTTGTGCGTTGCACCCTCTGAGAAGAAAATGCTGTTCTCCGCAAATCGTCGAAATGCAGCGAGCTTTAAACCGAACTGCTCTTCAAGCCCTTGATAAAGTGTCTGAATATGAACCGCGCAAAGCTCTTTCGACAATAAAGCCTGACGCACATCCGTTTCTTCGTCGACCCGCTGCGTGTTACGCATATGACGTCTCACGTTGCGCTTGACTGCGGGCGTCTTTCACCGCAGCACGGCGGATTTTCCCGCTTGATGTGCGCGGAAGGCTCCCGCGCGGGCAAATGGTCACCTGCGACAGTTTCACCCCGAAGCGGGCTGCGACAAGCTTTTCAATGATATCAGCCAGTTCCGAAAGGCTGTCGCTATTCACACGCTTGTCTCTCAATTCAATTTCCAGATAACAGGCCTGCGTTTCGTCCACTTGGTAAGCAGCCGCCGCCAACGGATTGAGGCTCGCCGATTGAGAAGCTGCAAACCACTCAATCTCACTGGCCATGAAGTTGTGACCGTTGACGATCAAAATATCCTTGGTGCGGCCGGTCACATAAAGATTACCGCCAACAATCTTGCCTATATCGCCCGTTCGGACATAGGAGCGTCCCGCGACCAGGACGCCGCTCTGCCCCACCGATGGCGAGGCGGTGCCGAAGACCTTACCAAGCGAGTGCCCCGCCAAAGCGATCTCGCCCGTTTGGCCCTCCCTGACAGGGTTACCGCTGGCCGCGTCGATAATCAAAAGATCTGACAAATCCTCGCCGGTTAAAAGACACGGCTCGACCGCCTCAACCGTTCCATGGTTTGGTTTTCCGTTGTATCCGCCCGCGGCGTAAAGGGTCACTTCCGCCATGCCGTAGGTCGCAAAGATCGCATCTCGCTTGATCCCTGCCGCGGCGAAGTGTCGATGGAACTGATCAAGCAAACCAGCCGGTACAGTTTCTCCCCCGCAAAAAAGCCGCCTCCAACCGCATAAATCCAATTTCGCAGCAGCTGCAGCCGGCACCCGATCCATCAGCATACTCAACGCAAAAGGTGGCGCGCCCGAAACAACAGCCGGTAAAGACTGAACGAGCTTGAGAAAATCAAGGGGACGCTGAAGAAACGTCATCGGCGACATTTGTACACTGGGCATCCCGAGCACCAACGGTATGAGAATGCCACCCACCAACCCCATATCGTGAAAATGGGGCATCCAATTTACAACATGCTCATCGGACATGACATAGGCGCGTTGAGCCCGCTTTGCGTTGCTTAAAATGTTGGCACTTGAGATGCCGACACCCTTTGGTTCATGTGTCGAGCCAGAGGTATATTGCAGAAATATCAATTCATCTGAATTAAGAGAAAAGCCCGGCAAACTACTGAACTCAATATCTTTAATACCAGTGTCTATTTCATCGATGGCTGTAATCGAATGAACATGACCGATCAGGCTTTCAAATTGGGTTTTGTCTTTGCCTAGACAAACCAGATGGTCGATATCGGCAATGGCAAGAACTGATGCAATTCGGTGACTTTGCGGTCCTTGGCGCGGTGCCGGAATAGGAACTGCAATTTTCCCCGCCAAGACACAGGCGAGGAAACTTTCGACAAACTCGATCCCTGCAGGAAAGGCCAACCCAATTCTGTCGCCGGAAACCTCGCGCACAAGATAAAACGCAACGTTTGCAGCCCGGGAAAGCAGATCGGGCAACATAAATGTATTGTCCAAGACGCCACCACGGCCCGCAATTGACAGCGAAATTTGTTGGCGATCATCAGACCGCTCAGCAAGTCTTGTCAAATGCGAAGCCAAGTTCTTCATCCTGCCCCCCTGAGAAAAAACTTGTTTCAGGCCCTACGCGCAAACAGTCGCCAAATCAAATGCAGCAAACAGACTGTACACAAGGCCACCAACTACGAAGCGAAGCCGCATATGATTTTTCGATTGGCTGCGCGTCAGGAATTGCCACCAGCACAGAGGTAAGAATCAATAGAAAATGACCGGCCAGCGAAAAAGCTGACCGGCCAAATCAAGCAGAATGCAACTTGTTTCCGGCATTCACGACAAAATTACCACATCAGTTACGTGGCGGGAAAACACCTTGAACGGTAACGCACCATTTCATGGCAAGCGATGGCGCAACCACTGAAAACGGTATGTTGCCGCCGGTGGTTCCGATGACCGCATTGTTCATCGTGTTTCCATTAGGCGTTGTAGACTGGCTAAACGCATTCACGCCCGCGGGCAAATCAGAAACAGCAGCTCCGGCCGGGTTCGGTGACGCGTTTGGCGAACCTGTGTTCACACGGTGATTGTGTGACGGAAGGTTTTGCGGAACGAGTGTCACGGTCTCTGTGCCAAATCGTGTTCCAAAGTTGTTCTGGCCTTGTGCAACACCTACGGCGACACGACCGCGCAAATCTGGCAATCCAAAAGTGGTTCTGCCGTTCCCGCCATACATGTTTCCGTACAAAGCAAAAAGCGACTGATGGTTGTTGATCTGGAGAAGTTGACCGGCCGCCTCAAGGGTACCGCGCGGGCAATAATTGTAAGGTACCAGCTGCAGATCACCGACAAAAGTTTCAGGTGCCGCCAATGAAGGACCGCTCAAGGCGCAGGTGGTCGCCAATGCGATGGCCGTCTTTTTCATCATATTAATCATATCATTTCTTCCAATGCTGGGATGGGTGAATGGCGGTCAGCTGCGCGACGGATAAACGCCCTGAAGCGCAATGCACCAATTCATCACCATTTGTGGCTGATCGATCGTGAAAGGAGTGGCAGCGCCGGTAGAGCTAATCACAGACGACGCCATTTGCCCGGCACCGGTTGTGGCCGCATAGGCCGGAAACCCGCCAAAACTCCCGAAAAAGTCGGCCACACCATCATGGGTATCAACCGGATTGCCAGATGCTGTAAGCGAGTGTGAGTGAGACGGCATGCTCAAAAGGGTCATCGTGATTTCGCTGGACCCAACCCGCGCGCCCCAACTGTAAAATGAAAGCCCCGGGCCATTCCCGACGCCGACCGGCGAACGCAGGCTTAAGTCCGGCAATCCGAACGTTGTACGTCCATCGCCGCCATAAGTCGTGCCCAGAAGCGAAAAGAGGGCAGTATTGCTGGAAATTTGCAAAATCTGCCCCTGCGCCGGCGCCCAAGAGCGCGGACAAAAATTGTTACCAAACAGGCGTAATTCACCGGTAAAAGGGTCGGCAGCCGCAGCGTGGTTGGTATGCATGCCAGCCATTCCGAGAACGGCGGCAGCCAAAAGTGGGATCTTCAATCTCATGGGATAATCTCCAAAACACCGTTCAATTAGTTGCGCGACGGAAAAATACCGGTCGTGGCGATACACCAGTAAATAGCAAGCACCGGCGAGCGAATGTCGATTGGCTGGTTCGAACCTGCACTGGCGATGGTGTTTAAGTTCATCGGCACCAAGTTGGTAGCGGCGTCTGTAAACGCGTTGTCTTCACCAGCGTTGCGCTCGAAGATCGTCGCTCCAACAGGAGAATTGGAAACGTTGGTGCCTTGGCCAACCAGGTTCAACTCGTGATTGTGTGCTGGAAGGTTGCGCCGCTGCAAAACAACTCTTTCTTGCCCTGACCGCGCACCCCAGCTGTGAAATGAAAGGCCGGGAGACTGGCCGTAGCTAAACACATGACGCCCGCGCAAATCCGGCAAGCCGAACGTTGTGCGTCCATCGCCCCCGTAGATAGTGCCGAGCAACGAAAACAGTAACTCGTTACCGGCGATGGCCAAAAGGTCGCCCCTCGCTTGCGCCCAACCTACTGGACAGAAGTTAAATGCAACGGGCATGACGTCGCCCACATAAGGCTGACTGTCAGCAAAACCAACCGAAGGCGTCGCAAAAATCGACGCAAATATAGTGGCGGCGCCAACAAGCGCACGCCTAAGCGAATGTAACATAAAATGCCCCCTCACCGCACTCGCGGTAATCTGTTGTTTGAACCCCGATACGCTACGTAAACACAGACCCACCCCACCGGTCTAGCTCTAAAAATAAATATTTTCGCCGAAATAAACATCAATCAAAGTCATTTGGATAATAACGCGGGCAGCTTTTTTATTCATCAAAAATTCACAACGCTGCTGACCACTCGACTGTTCAAAGACACCGGGGCTTTTATCCGCTTCCATTCGCCCACAACAGATTCGCTTCGTTCCGAACATCGCCGAACAGCACCTGGCCGCGCCGCAAAGATGGGTGACGAACACAAAACTTACGTCGCAAGCATGATTGCCTCGCTCACAGCGATATGATCTACATGGTTTATGGTTTCGCGCGCTGTGAGCTGGCCGCGAATTAAAAGGGAACACGGTGAGGTGTAGCCATCAGGCGCCAAGTCCGTGACTGCCCCCGCAACTGTTAGCGGTGAGCGACCCCAGCAAGACCACTGAAGTACGAACTTCGGGAAGGTTTGGGAGAGCTTGGACCCGCAAGTCAGGAGACCTGCCATGTCAACGAAACTCAACCCGGGCGGGGTGTCCCGGAAAGGAGCATGGACATGGAATACCGGTTTGCCCGGACATTGGACGTGATTGCCGATCTGCCACCCACCGCTGTGCGGAGGGCACATGGGCCACAAGACAAACAAAACGAATCGAACGTCCGTCTGCACGTCATGTCTATATAAAAACACCGATTGCGAACCGGGTTATGCGCCCATTGAAAACATGCGGACTGACTCAGTGGCATCACAAGAGCCGGTACTGTGAGCGCTGTTGGACTGACACTCAACGGGGTTGGTTGGTCCACGTCCTGTGGCAAGCTGATCGTTCACCCGCTATCGTTGGATTTGGATGCCGGACGAGTTATGGGCGTGGTCGGCGCAAACGGCGCGGGCAAATCAACGCTGCTGCGGTTGATATACCGTTATTTCCGGCCAACCAGCGGCTCTGTGTCTATTGACGGTCGAGACATCTGGTCGATGGCTGCAAAAAAAGTGGCGCGCCGTGTGGCTGCTGTGCTTCAGGAGCAACCAACCGACTTTGCGCTGACCGTCTTTGAAATTGTTGCGCTGGGGCGGACGCCCCATCACGGTGCCATGGGTGGTTCCGGGCAACATGATCGCGAGATCATTTTCAACGCACTGCAGACACTCGATCTGCATGATTTCGCCAACCGGCATTTTGGCACCTTGTCGGGCGGTGAGCGACAGCGCGTGATGGTGGCCCGCGCACTGGCGCAAGAGCCGGGCATTCTCGTCCTTGATGAGCCGACCAACCATCTGGACATCCGCCATCAGTTGGAAGTGCTGGCACTGATCCGCGACATCGATGTGACGATTGTCATCAGCCTGCATGACCTGAACATGGCCGCTGGCTTTTGTGATGACATCCTGTTGCTCAAGCAGGGAAAAAAGCTCGCCTTTGGCGAGCCGGATACCGTCCTCAATGACCAATCGGTTTCTGAAGCATTTGCGGTGCAAGCCCATCGCGAAACGCTTCAACCAACCAATCGTTCCCACTTCACCTATGCGCTCAAAGGAAGAAATTGAGATGAAGAAATCAATGATCGGGATCGCCGCCGCTCTTCTATTCTCGTCGGCGGCATATGCCGAAACGGTGGTGCAGAGCTGCGGCCGCACCGTCACATTTGACGAACCGCCGTCGGCTGCGATCTCCAACGATGTAAACTTGACCGAAATGATGCTTGTGCTCGGCCTGACAGACCACATGGTGGGCTATACCGGCATTTCAGGTTGGAAAACGCTCGATGAGGAAATGCGGGCGGGCGTCGAAGCGCTGCCGGAACTTTCGGAAAAATATCCGACCAAGGAAGTGCTGGTTGGAGCCGATGCCGACTTTTTCTTCGCCGGCTGGAACTACGGCATGAAAGTAGGTGGTGAGGTGACGCCCGAGACGCTCGAACCATTTGGCGTTCAAGTCTACGAATTGACGGAAAGTTGCATCCACATTGGCGACAAGGCCAAAGCTTCCATGGATGATATGTACAATGACCTTCTAAATCTCGGTAAAATATTCGACGTGGAAGCCAGGGCGCAGGAACTGGTCGATGGCTATAAGGCCGGGTTGGCTGCCTTTACCGGTGCACTGGAAAAGGGCGATGCCCCATTGCGCGTCTTCGTCTATGACAGCGGCGAAGATACGCCTTTTACGGCCGGCAAATATGCCATGCCGACTGCGATGATCGAGGCAGCCGGCGGCGTCAACATATTGGATGATGTCGAGAAAAGCTGGACGACAGTCGGATGGGAGGCAGTTGTGGAACGCAATCCGGAAGTCATCATTATTGTGAACTATGGCAATGTAACAGCCGAAGAAAAACGCAACTTCATGATGTCGAACGCCGCCTTTGCTGAATTGGATGCGGTCAAAAACGACAGGTTCGTCGTGCTGGAATATGTCGAGGCGACGCCTGGTCCGCGCAACATCAATGCGATCAAAAAACTAGCCAACGCGTTTTGGGCACCGGGAAGCTAAAAAACATGTCAGCGCCATCAAGTGAGACGAGGCACGTGAGAGCATCAACGGTATGGCTTTCGCGCCCCATCGTCGTTTTTGCTTTTGGTGTGCTTTTGTTGTTGATGTCGCTGACAGTTGCCATTGGTGTCGGAGCAGTTTCCATCCCGGCATCGACGGTTTGGGGCGTGTTGGCCAACAAGATTTCACCGGGCATGGTCGAGGAGACCTGGTCCAAAGGTCGTGAAGCGATCGTTTGGGATATTCGTTTCCCCCGCGCCCTGCTCGCCATGATGGTGGGAGCAGGATTGGCGGTCGTGGGAGCCAGCTTGCAGGCGGTTACACGCAATCCCCTCGCGGACCCCCACCTGCTGGGCATTTCATCAGGAAGCGCGTTTGGTGCGATCCTGGCGCTGCTCCATGTCGGCATGTTCATCGGTCTGTTAACTGTGCCGCTATTGGCATTCCTCGGGGCTTTGGCAGCTACACTTATTGTCCTTGGCGTTGTGCGAATCGCCGATGCTACATCTGCAGACCGACTGATTTTGGCCGGTGTCGCGGTGTCATTCATCATCATGTCGCTCGCCAATCTTCTCATCTTTATGGCTGACCCAAGGGCAACCCATACCGTCGTCTTCTGGATGCTCGGCGGGCTTGGGCTCGCGCAGTGGGCACAGCTTTTCTATCCGTTGGCTGTTTTGGGCCTATGCTTAGCTTGGCTGTGGTTGAAATCACCACAGCTCAATGCGATGACCGTTGGCGACGAAACGGCAGCCACGCTCGGCATCGCGGTTGCAACGTTTCGGCTACAAACCTTTGTCGTCGGCGCCATGATCACCGGGGTTATGGTCGCCTTCTCCGGCATTATCGGCTTTGTCGGGCTCATGGTGCCCCATATCGCACGCATGATCGTTGGAGGCGACTATCGCCGTTTACTCGCGTTCAGCGCACTCTTGGGCGCTAATTTTCTTTTGTGGGCCGACATCATCGCCCGCACCATAATGGCACCGGAAGACATGCCGATCGGCATTGTGACGGGTCTCATCGGCGGGCTATTTTTTGTTTGGTTGTTACGCCGGTCGGGAAAACAGTTTTAGTGATGCCAAACGGGCCTTGCAGACCCTGAAAAACTTGATCAAGCTGTAGCGTCAATTATCTATTTAGTCTGGGTTTTATCTGAAATGGAGCGGTCCAAAACCATAGCTGCAGTCTTCGCAGCAGTCTCGATGGTGACCGCTGTGCTGGTCTTTTCCACGGGCTCGGGCAATAAGACACAAAGCGCTCTTTTTTCCGCACCCGGGCTTGACCCAATGACCGTCAGCCAGGCCCAAGAAGATTTTTGGCGCCTCACACCGGCCTTGTTGCTCGTTGTATATGAGGCTTTTGGAAAAACGCAGGAAAACGCCATCTATGACACTTTGGCCAGCGTGGCGCACGGCGATGCTTTGGAGTATCTGTATCTGCAGCGTGTGGGCGCGATGGTCGGAGGCGGCCTTGAGGAAGCTGATCAAACGATCCATGAGATCAAATTGCTCACCACCACGGTTTCACGGAAGACGAACGACTTGAATATTGACGCGTCCTGGCAGGTAATCGGCACAGTCGGCCATGCCGAACATATGCATGTGCGCGGCAACACTTACAGCGCGGGCCTCACCGTATCGCCCATCGACGGTGCGTGGCGTATTACCGGTTTCGATCTTCGTGATGTCAGTCGCGATATGGCGGGCGAGATGTTCCCTGCCCCACAGGAAAATTGATGATCAACGTCAACAAACTCTCATTTTCCTATGGTGCCGGCGGTTTTCGCTTAAGTGTGCCACAGCTTTCCGTGAAACCGCGTGAACATTTGGCGATCGTCGGCCCAAGCGGCAGCGGGAAGACAACGCTGCTCAACCTTGTTGCCGGTATTCTTTCGCCTGAAAGCGGCCAAATAACCATATCGGACACCGAAATTACCGCGCTTAACGACACTGAGCGTCGGCGGTTCCGCGCGACCAATATAGGTTTTGTGTTCCAAGACTTTGCGTTGCTAGACTATCTGACCGCCCGGCAAAACATCCTCTATCCGTTTCGCATAACGCCCGCGCTGAAAATTGACGGCGCGGTCCGCGACAGGGTCGAAACGCTCGCGAAAGCATGCGGCATTGCGGGCAAATTGGAACGCCATCCGGCAGACCTCAGTCAGGGCGAACAACAGCGCGTCGCCATTTGCCGCGCGCTCATCACCCGACCCAAACTCATCTTGTCAGATGAAGCGACCGGGAACTTGGACCCGGAAAACAAAATGCGGATTTTGGAGCTCCTTTTTCAAAAGGCATCTGAGGTCGGCGCTGCCGTCCTGGCAGTCACGCACGATCACGAACTCCTGCCGCACTTCCAGAATGTCGTCGATTTTGCGCAATATCGGGAGACCGAACCGGCATGAACGCACTGTTCCTCGCCTTTGCCTATTTGCGCTATTATTGGGGCAGAAGCTTCGTTTTGGTCGCGGTTATCGCCTTGATCATGTTTGTCCCAGCTGCGACGCAAATCCTGCTTTCAACCAGCGAAAGAAGTCTCGTCTCACGCGGTGCCGATACGCCTCTTCTTCTGGGCAGCCGTGGCTCTCAGCTCGATCTGACGATGGCTGCGTTGTATTTTTCAAACGAACGGCCGGACCCGGTTGCCATGCGCGAAGTCGAAGCTGTGTGGGACAGCGGCCTAGGCGTTCCGATCCCCTTGCACAGCGCTTTTTCCTCCGGTGGATTTCGGATAGTGGGGACGACGCTGGAATATTTCGATTTCCGTGGTCTTTCCATAAAAGAAGGTCGCGGACTATCGGTGCTCGGCGATGCTGTGATTGGCGCTGACATCGCCCAATCGCTAAGCATCGGCATCGGTGACAATTTGGTTTCAGCCCCTGAAAATCTGTTTGACCTCGACGGGGTCTATCCGTTGGAGATGCCGGTCGTGGGCGTTTTGGCGCGATCCAACACGCCAGACGACTCAGCGATTTTCGTCGACATCAAAACGGCGTGGGTGATCCAGGGTATTGGTCACGGCCATGATAATGTCGTCACGGCTGCCGATATCGCCTCCAATAGTGCGGCACTCGCCAATGCTTCAGTCGTCCAATATCAACGCATTACCGCCGAGAACATCGACAGCTTTCATTTCCACGGCGCGCGCGATGACTTCCCGACGTCGGCGGTGATCGTCGTGCCCAACGACACGCGATCAGCCACCATCCTGAAAGGCAGATACCTGGATGCCGAAGGCCCTACCCAGCTCATCGAACCAGCAGGCGTCATTCAAGGGTTGGTCGATCGTATCTTCCGCGTCAAATCGCTCCTTGATGTCGTGACCGCTATCATTGCAGGGGCCACTTTTGCCGCCATCGGGCTGGCCATTTTCCTGGGGTATCGCTTGCGCGCACGCGAAGTTTCAACCGCTGTGAAACTGGGGGCCCAGCGCGGTATGGTGTTGCGGCTCTTGGCAACCGAAACCGTTATGCTACTTTCAACCTCCGCTGTTATTGCGGCAGTCGCCACAGCCTTTTTGTCACAAAATGCCGATGCATGGGTCAGCTACATCATCGCGTTCGGTGCGTAGTGATCAGGAGCCAACATGAAACACCAGATGATCGCCGCTTCACTTGCCAGCATATTCGCCACCGCGTCCGCATGGGCGCACTATGGCATGATCATCCCAAACGATCCGATGATAAGCCAGGGCGACGGACGCAGTGTCTCACTGACCATGTCTTTTTCGCATCCTTTCGAAATGGACGGCATGTGGTTGGAGAAACCGGTTTCCTTCTGGGTAACCCATGAAGATGAAACGACAGACCTGCTCAGCGGCCTTCGAGATGCAACAATCATGGATGAGCAGGGTTACACGCTTCAATACCCGCTGGAACGTCCAGGCACCTACATTTTCGCCATGGAGCCGCAACCCTATTGGGAGCCGGCAGAAGACGCATTCATCATCCACTACACAAAAACCTATGTGACCGCCTATGGCGATGATGAAGGCTGGGACACCGAACTGGGCCTGAAGACAGAAATCGTTCCCTTGTCCAAGCCCTTCGGCCTGTGGGAGCACAATGTGTTTCAAGGCATCGTCAAGCTCGACGGCAAACCTGTTCCTTATGCCGAAGTCGAAGTTGAATTTTTCAATGAAGATGCGGGCGCAACTGCTCCCGATGAATTGATGATCACGCAAACTGTCAAGGCCGATGCCGATGGCGTCTTTACCTATGCGCCACCGTCAGATGGTTGGTGGGGCTTTGCCGCGCTGAACACCGCAGACTATACTTTGCCTCAGAATGGCGAGGACAAAGCAGTTGAACTGGGTGCGGTCATCTGGGTGCATTTTGAAGAATGGACTGGTCAGTGATCGGCAAAACTATTCTTGGTGGAGCACTCGCGCTGGCAACGACCAGTGCGAGTGCGCACCAATTGGCAGTCTTTGCATCGGTTGATTGCGAGACGGTTACCGTTGAAGCCAAATTCTCAAACGGGAAGGTCGCCATCGAAGGCGATGTCCGCGTACTGGACGGGAACAATAGCCTTTTGCAGACGCTGCAACTTGGCACCGATGGAAAAGCGACACTGCCATTGAGCAGCGTAGATCATTCAGCCGGTCTTGTCATTGAGGTCGACACCGGCAGCCATGAAAACTATTGGATCATCACGCCGGAGGATATTGCGCGAAAATGCGGAAGCTGACGGTCTTTAATCCGATTTGTCTGGCACTGGCGATGCTGGTTTCATGGGTCTCTGCCATACAGGTATTGGCCACCGAGCGACCGCTTGTCATCGCGGTCAACTATCCCTTGCAATATTTCGCTCAAAGACTGCTGCTAACCGAGGCAGATGTGATGCTTCCCGTGCCCGAGGATGCAGATCCGTCCTTTTGGCGCCCGACGATCGCCGACATCAGCACGATACAGTCAGCCGATCTCATCATGTTGAACGGTGCAGGCTTTGCCAGTTGGGTGGACCGCGTCTCACTGCCGCGGTCGAAACTGGTGAACACATCAGCGGCAATCAAGGACCAGTTCATTGTCACGCAAAGCATTACCCACAGCCATGGAGATGGCGGTGAACATTCGCATGAGGGACTTGCCTCCTATGTCTGGCTGGACCCATCACTTGCTATCGCGCAGGCCAAAGTGATTGCCAACACTGCAAAAAAGAAGGGGTTGGGCTCGGCGTCAGATATTGACGAACGCCTGAGCGATCTCATCGCCGACATGGAAAGCGTCGATGAAAAGGCAAATATAGCGCTTGGCAATTCCCAAAACACCTCCCTGATCGCGACCCATCCAAGATATCAGTATTTTGCGCGGCGCTATGGCCTCTCCATCCGTTCACTGGAATGGGAGGCCGGTGAAACACCGACCGCCTCGCAATTGCAAGAAATGGCCACACTTGCGGCTGGTACCGGGGCGCAAATCTTGATCTGGGAAGCGGCACCGCCGGACGACGCCATCGCGAAAGTGGCAGAACTGGGGCTACAAAGCGTCGTTTTTCCGCCCATGGCGCACAAACCTGATCAAGGCGATTTTCCGGAAGCATTTGCAGATGCAATTGAAAAACTGGCCGCCGCAGTCAATGCCGCGAAATGAATGATGGCGCGTGACCTCTTAGTTCCAGCTAAGTGATTGATTTTTGGCGACCCCGGAAGGACTCGAACCCTCGACCTGATGATTAGAAGTCACCTGCTCTATCCAACTGAGCTACGGGGCCGCAATATATCAGGCTATAACGCCGGACAATTGTAATTCGCAAGTTGAATAAGTGTTATCAGTGGGTCCAAGGCTGGCGCCGCGAAAAACTGAAATTGTCGGCATATGCCACTTTGCGTCGCTTGCTCGCCTTAGGCTCACTAACGCGGAACGGCAAACCGTGTTTTTGCGCGTACGCGACCGCCTCTTCCTTGGAGGTAAAAGCAATCTTTATCTGCGTCTTGGTGTCACCGGACGATGTATATCCCATCAACGGCTCAACCGATTTTGCCGCTTGCCTGTCAAACTCAAGCAACCAGCGCCCGGCTTTGCCCTTACCCGATTGCATGGCTGTTTTGGCGGGAGAATAGATGCGTGCTTGCATGCTTTCACTTTCTTCAAAACCCATAGGCGTCAGCTAGACAACGGTCCAAATCCGGCAGCGCTATGGCGCATTTCCCAACTAGGCGGATTCACCGGGCCACGCAAGCCGGTCTGAGAATCTGTCATCGTTCCGCCGCGTTCTTCGCAACTGCGAGAACGCTTCTAAACCGATTTGGACATTTCGCCAGCAACATTTACGGCGAATTTGGCACCGGTCTACGTGCGGACAAAGGTGTACAACTTATTTGTGATACACGTGCAAACCATTGTTTTTAAATGATATAAATAGACACAGGGTGCGCTGAACCTGGCTTGCGACAATAGTCCTATGGTTTTTTTTCCCGATTGGCATGACGTTGTGCCGTCTGAACCAGACAGCGTGCTGATTTTGAGGAGAGTCAGTCACGTCATCCAATTGGGAGGTTTTTTGATGAACAAATTCTCGATCTCACGCCGAGGTCTGATCAAGTCTTCTGCCTTAGCGGGCGCAGGCTTGGCCATGCCAACGATTTTCACAAGCAAAGCGCACGCTTTCACAAACGAGCCAACCGGCTCAACCGTGACGCTCGGCTTCAACGTGCCGCAGTCCGGCCCATACGCTGATGAGGGTGCGGACGAACTGCGCGCCTATGAGTTGGCCGTTGAGCATCTGAACGGCACCGGCGACAACAACGGCATGATGGACACGTTCTCGTCCAAGGCCCTGAAGGGCAACGGTATCCTCGGCAAGAAAGTCGAATATGTCACCGGGGACACGCAGACCAAGTCTGACGCGGCGCGCGCTTCTGCCCGTTCCATGATCGAAAAAGACGGCGCGGTAATGATCACCGGCGGCTCGTCTTCCGGTGTTGCGGTAGCTGTGCAGGCGCTTTGTCAGGAAGCTGGCATCATCTTCATGGCCGGCCTGACACACTCAAACGACACGACCGGCAAGGATCGTAAGGCCAACGGTTTCCGTCACTTCTTCAACTCCTACATGTCAGGCGCGGCATTGGCGCCGGTGCTTGGCGCCAACTATGGCAAGGACCGCAAAGCCTACCACCTGACAGCTGACTACAACTGGGGTTACACAACAGAAGAAGCTGTCCGCCAGTCAACCGAAGACATGGGTTGGGAAACAGTTGAAGCAGTTAAAACACCGCTGACGCAGACTGACTTCTCATCTTACATCACACCGGTTCTGCAATCTGATGCTGACGTTCTGGTTCTGAACCACTATGGCGGCAACATGGTCAACTCACTGACCAACGCTGTTCAATTCGGTCTGCGCGACCGCATGGTCAACGGCAAGCAGATGGAAATCATCGTTCCATTGTACTCGCGCCTGATGGCCAAGGGTGCTGGCGCCAACGTTAAGGGCATCTTCGGCTCAACAAACTGGCACTGGTCGCTGCAGGACGAGGGCTCCAAGGCATTCGTTCAGTCGTTCGGTGAAAAATATGGCTTCCCGCCATCACAGGCCGCGCATACCACATACGTTCAGACGCTACTGTATGCGGATGCTGTTGAACGTGCTGGTTCGTTTGCACCTTGCGCAGTTGCTGAAGCACTTGAGGACTACGAGTTCGATGGCTTGGGCAACGGTAAGACACTTTATCGCGGTGCAGATCACCAGTGCTTCAAAGACGTCCTCGTCGTGAAGGGTAAAGAGAACCCAACATCTGAGTTCGACCTTCTTGAAGTTGTTGAAGTTACACCAGTCGAGCAGGTTACTTACGCACCTGATCACCCTCAAATGGGTGGTGCGGAAGCCTCTCTGGGCACTTGTAACAACGGCGCATAATCATTGCGTATCGCCGGCCCGCCCTTTGCGGGTCGGCAACTCTTCAATCTGAAATGAAACCCGCCGCGCACGTTCGGCGGCGACGCCATGCGGGACGACCATGGAAGCTATTCTACTGCAGATTCTCAATGGTTTGGACAAGGGCAGCGCCTACGCACTCATTGCTCTTGGCCTTACGCTGATATTCGGAACGCTCGGCGTCGTGAACTTCGCCCACGGCGCGCTGTTTATGATTGGAGCGTTCTGCGCGGTCACATTCAGCCGTGTGCTAAACCTGTCATTCGTCGTTGAAGATCCCGAACGCAAAGACTTTCTTGGCAATCCGCTCAAGGTGGAAACGCCCTATCTGGAAAGCTGGTTCGGCCCGGAAGTCGGCGCAGCCATCATTCAGTGGTCGGTTCCCTTATCCATACTGTTTGCCATACCGGTCATGATCCTCGTGGGTCTTGCCATGGAACGCGGTCTGATCAAGCACTTTTACAAGCGCCCGCATGCTGACCAGATCCTTGTGACCTTTGGCCTGGCGATCGTTCTGCAGGAAATCGTCAAATACTTCTATGGCGCCAACCCGATCCCGACCCCAGCGCCGGATGTTTTTGCCGGCAGCTTTGACTTTGGTGTGCTGGTCGGTCTCGATGCAGGGTCCATCATCTACCCATATTGGCGCCTGATCTACTTCATGTTTGCCGCGCTGATTATCGGGTCGGTGTTCGCATTCCTGCAATTCACCACCTTTGGCATGGTAGTGCGCGCCGGCATGGCCGACCGCGAAACGGTCGGCTTACTCGGTATTAACATCGACAAGCGCTTTACGACGATGTTTGCCATCGCTGCAGTCGTCGCGGGTTTGGCTGGTGTCATGTATGCGCCGATCAACTCGCCCAACTACCATATGGGCATGGACTTCCTTGTCCTTTCATTCGTTGTCGTCGTTGTCGGCGGCATGGGATCGCTACCCGGAGCGGTTCTAGCCGGGTTTGTGCTCGGTGTTTTGGAAAGCTTTGCCTCCATGGCTCAGGTCGTTTCACTCGTTCCCGGGATCAACCAGATCATCATTTATCTGATCGCGATAATCATTCTCCTGACCCGTCCACGTGGTCTGATGGGACGCAAAGGCGTGATGGAAGAGTAAAAAGATGCTTGGATTAAAAAAACAGGACTTCGCTCTGCTCATCTTGGTGACTGTTCTCACCATTTTGGCACCATTCATCCTCAACCCGTTTCCTGAGAACTCGGCCCTTGCCCAGTTCAATGGCGGCTATCCTGACCTGATGCAGCGCTTTGTGATTTTTGGTATTTTCGCAATTGGCTTCAATATTCTGTTTGGCCTGACCGGTTACCTTTCCTTCGGCCACGCAGCGTTCCTCGGTGTCGGCTCTTACGCAGCCATCTGGTCGATGAAGCTGATGACGATGAACATCATCCCGGCCATTATTCTGGCGATCATTATCGCAGGTTTGTTTTCGCTTCTCGTTGGGTGGATTTCACTGCGCCGCTCAGGGATTTATTTCTCGATCCTGACCCTTGCCTTTGCGCAAATGTCCTATGCTCTCGCCTACTCGGTTTTGACGCCGATCACCGGTGGTGAAACCGGTCTGCAGCCGAAAGTTGCCGACCCACGCATTCTTGACGCTCAATTGGCAGAAGGTGTGCTGCCAACGGCAAACCTTTTTGGCGCCACGATGAAGTCAAGCTATGAGTTGCAATTGGGTGGATGGCTCTTCACGTTCAACGTCGGCTACTATGTCGCCGCTTTCATTATGATTTGCGCTTTCTACGTCGCCATCCGCATCTTCCGCTCACCATTTGGCATGATGCTGCGCGCGATTAAAACCAATCAGACCCGGATGAATTACACCGGCCTTAACCCGCGCCCCTACACGCTGGCCGCCTTTGTCATTTCAGGCATGTATGCTGGCTTGGCCGGCGGCCTGATGGTTGCCATGGACACGCAGGTCGGACCGGAGCGCATGTTCTGGACCGCATCGGGTGAAGTCGTTTTGATGACTATTCTCGGTGGTGCCGGCACGTTGATTGGCCCTGTGCTTGGTGCGGGCATGATCAAATATATGGAAAACATCATTTCCAAGATCAACAAAGGCATATTGGAAGGCTGGTTCTCCATCTTCCCGGACGGTCTCAGCGATTTCCTTGTGGCCATTGTCTACCCGTTCATCGGCAAAGGTTGGCACCTGACGCTGGGCATCGTGTTCATGCTCGTTGTGATCTTCCTGCCGGGCGGGCTGCTCGAAGGTGGACAACGCATTCGCGACTGGTTCTCGCGCCCACGCAAGCAGGCCACCCCTGGCAAAGATCCGGAACACCACCCTAAACCCAGCCCGCATGTGGCCTGAGCGAGAGTGAACCCATGGGAATTCTTGAAGTAACAGATGTCAACAAGCGGTTCGGTGGCTTGCAGGCGCTTGGTAATGTGAACCTGTCGGTGGAGGAAAACTCAGTCCACGCCATCATCGGACCAAACGGTGCCGGAAAGTCTACACTCCTCAACGTTTTGGTCGGGAAACTGACGCCCGACACGGGTTCAGTAATGTTCCAAGGTCAATCGGTTCTGGGGCGCACGCCTTATCAGATCAACCAGATGGGTATAAGTCGCGTCTTCCAAACACCTGAAATATTTGTGGATTTGACGGTTATGGAAAACATGCTGATCCCCTGCTTTGCAAAGCGGGATGGCGCTTTTCGCATGCACGCCTTTGAGGGCATTGCCAATGAGCACGAAATCATCGAACGGGCAGAACATATGCTTGAAGAGGTCAATATGGCCGACAAAAAGGAGATGATTGCCGGCTCCATGTCTCGCGGTGACAAGCGACGTTTGGAGATGGCGATGTGCTTGGTTCAAGAGCCGAAACTGCTGCTCTTGGATGAGCCAACCGCGGGCATGGCGCGCGCCGACACCAACAATACCATCGACCTGTTGAAAGAAATCCACGATAAGCACGACATCACAATCGCCATCATCGAACACGATATGCATGTGGTCTTTTCACTGGCCCAGAAAATCACGGTGCTCGCGCAAGGCACGCCGTTGGTCGAAGATATTCCTGAGAAAATCAAAGGCCATCCGAAGGTCAAAGAAGCATATTTGGGAGAAGCAGCATGAACCAACTCGTTGGCGAAGCGGGACAACGCCCACCAGAAGCGCACGGTGATTTCTCCAATAGCGCCAATCATGCTGCGACGGCACCGGCCTTTCTTTCAGTGTACGACATCCATGCCTATTATGGCGAGAGCTATATCGTGCAAGGGGTTTCGTTTAATGTCCATGAAGGCGAGATCCTTGCGCTGCTTGGCCGTAACGGTGCGGGCAAGACATCAACGCTGCGCACGATTGCTCGACTGGCTGATCCGATGCTCACCTATGGTGAGATCTGGCTCGACCACCAACACCTTCATTCGATGTCCAGCCACGAGGCTGCCCGTGCGGGGATGGTTTTGGTCCCGGAAGACCGGCGTATCATTCCCGGCCTTACAGTTGAAGAAAATTTGCAGCTGGCGCAAATCGTCGAGCCCGTGGGATGGAGCATAGAACGCCTTTATGATCTGTTCCCCAGACTGGGTGAACGTCGCACACAGGAAGGCATCACACTGTCCGGCGGTGAACAGCAGATGCTTTCGATCGCGCGCGCCCTTGCCCGGGACATCAAGGTTCTCTTGCTCGATGAGCCCTATGAAGGGTTGGCCCCGGTCATCGTTGATGAAATCGAAAAAACGCTCGAAATCATCAAGAAGCAGGGCATAACCACTATTCTTGTTGAGCAAAATGCGGTGCGTGCGCTGGAGCTGGCAGACCGTTCGGTCATTCTCGATACCGGCTCGGTCGTCTTTGACGGCACGGCCAAAGAAGTTCTGGAGAACAAGGAACTTCGCGAGGAATATCTCGCGATTTGACGATCCAGACCACTTTTCACAATCAGGCCCGGCTGCAAGCAGCTGGGCTTTTTTGTTTCACCAAAACGAAAAACAGCCTTTGATCGAAAGTCTTCACCACCTGATTGCGTTAAAATGGCGTTCAACCAATGCAAGGGGCGCCCACGACGGACAACACAGACACTACTTTGAGCAGGGGAAATGGTCGGAGCGGCAGGATTCGAACCTGCGACCCTCTGGTCCCAAACCAGATGCGCTACCAGGCTGCGCTACGCTCCGAGCATTTTGGAAAAGCACCGCTTTTCGGTCGCCCCAACTACCGATTTGGCTGGTGCCGCGCAAGGGTAAAAACGAACAAAAATGGGCTAGCGGATATTTGTTTCAGCCGGTGTATCCGAGCCTATTATTCGCCTGGTACTTCCACTGCCCCGATCCTCGGATGCACCAACTTGTCGCCCACAACCATTCCGACTTCGCTGGCAACACCACTTAAGACCTCAAAAACATAACGTGCTGGCGCACCGGACGGAATAAGATCGGTGGAAAACGGCACGGTCGCCCGCGCGATGGAAACAATGACGCCATCGCCGTCAGCATAGACAATGTCGAGAGAAGCTGGCGTATTCTTCATCCAGAAAGCCCGCTGACCGACATCGGGAAATATAAACAGCATACCGCGGTCGCGCGGCAAGTCTTGGCGATGCATCAAACCGATGCTCTGTTGCCGGGTTTCAGCTGCAATTTCGATCTCAAACTCAGCCTTTTGTTCCCCTGCCTTGCTCACCAAGCTCAGCTTGTCGGGATCAACCGGCAGGCGCTGGGGCTGATTGGCCGAGCAAGCGGCCACAAGGGTTGAGAAAATAACCGCAACGATAGCGAGCAGACGCACAACAGCACGTCCCCGAAACAAATCAAACATGTTCATCATTTTTCAGTGTGAGGCCGGTGGCTGGATACCGATATCAGGATAGATTTCCGCTGCCATCAACCCCTTGTCTCCAGTTCCAAAACGCACAATGACGACTTGGCCAGGGCGCAGCTCTGTTAACCCGAACCTGCGCAGCGTTTCCATGTGGATGAAAATATCCTCAGTGTTCTCGCCGCGCGTCAGAAAGCCAAATCCTTTGGTCCGGTTGAACCATTTGACAATGACGCGTTCCAAACCGCTGGAAGGCGTAACCACACTATGTGTCTTTTGTGCGACTTCAGCCGGGTTTATCGCCGTGGATGTGTCCATCGAAATGACGCGAAACGCCTGGAAACCGCGTTCTCCGCGGCGTACTTCACAAACGATGCGCGCACCTTCCAGAGCTGTTTGAAATCCATCCTTTCGAAGGCACGTAACATGAAGCATGACGTCGCCATATCCGGCGTCGTCTGGCAGAATAAAGCCATAGCCCTTGCCAACGTCAAACCATTTAATGACACCGGCAATTTCCACAATGTCACCGCCCAAAGGCACATCCGATGCCTTTGCCGGGGCCGAAGCTGCAAATTTCGGTTCGTTACTCATACCCTTAGCCACACAAGCACCGCCCCCTCATTCCAGGCGATTCGAGGTAAGGATAGCATCGTGGCTCCGGTGAAGGGCAAGGAAAATAAAGGCAACGTCCCCCGTTTAGTTGGCGAAACACTTCTTACCGTGCTTCATCCGCGCCCGGACTTGCGTTCACTGCCACCGGCGGTAAATAGAGGCGTGCTCTGGAGGCAAATCATGCGATATCTACACACAATGGTTCGCGTAAGCGATATTGATGAATCACTGGACTTTTACGTCAACAAATTGGGTTTGGAAGAGGTTCGTCGCCATGAAAGTGAGGCCGGACGCTACACGCTCATTTTTCTGGCTGCGCCCGAAGATCGCGAGGCAGCTTTGGCAAACAAGGCACCGCTGGTAGAGCTGACCTACAATTGGGACCCGGAGAGCTATCAAGGTGGACGCAACTTTGGCCATCTGGCCTACGTCGTCGACAATATTTACGAGACGTGCCAAAAATTGTCTGATGCGGGCGTAACGATCAACCGGCCGCCGCGCGATGGCTATATGGCATTCATTCGATCCCCGGACGGGATTTCAATTGAACTGTTGCAAAAAGGCGATCGCCTGCCAAAAGCTGAGCCATGGGCCTCTATGGAGAATACCGGGAGCTGGTAGCCGCATTTTTTTCCACTTTTTTGCCTCATTTATGACATAGCTGACACAATTGCCGTCGTGAAAAGTGAACCCGTCTTTAACGGGATAGGGTACACAGCGAATCACGTATCGGTGCGAGGGGATCGATGAAGGACCTTCCTTCAAACAAGATATCGAGCAAAACCGTATGTTTACGCATGGCGGTGATGGCCTTTTCGGCTGTGGCCATCTCCGGTTGCACGTCGACGATCGCCAATCTGGACACCTCCGTCCTGCAGCTTGAGGGCCAAGAGAGCAATTCGAACGCGCAAATTGCAGTTTCGCCATCGTCACCTTTTTCAGTAACGCGGCCTCCGTCCACACTTTCAGGCGACGAGGTGGCAGCTTCTCAAACCGACACCGCGCTCGCTTCCCTCAATGCAGATGAGACCGCCAGTGCAGGGCAAGTAACGAGCGAGGCGATCATCCAACCAAGCGGGCAAAGTGAAACACCGGCAGACTTCCCCCAACCGCCAGCCAGTGTGGCGCCAGAGCCATCCACAACGGCGCAGATTGCCGACCAGCGCATCGCGCAAGCCAATGCGGCACCGACCGCGACAACCGAAAATCAGAATTATCAATCTGTCCCTGTTGTTTCTGTTGCGACCACAACGCCGGATGCACCGCGCTCGGGATTGCTGGATCGGCTTTTCAGTCGCAAGCCGCCAACACCGCAGGAGCCTGTTGCAGTCGCACAAGCAGTTGCCGCAACAACGACGACATCCCAAACAGCTGCCGCTGCCCCGCCACCGGCAATCGCGGTGAACTCAGCGGGCAACCCGGGTTTGCCCGGCGTCGACCGTGAACGTCTTTTTGGCATCAACCAATCTGATAAACCATCAGACACGCGGCCCATACAAGTGGCGTCAGCAGCCGGTTTGGCGCGTTTGGCACCCAATGGTTTGCGCACACAACATTCAGGCGTCGATGTTGCTTGCCTCAAACCGTCGCTTGTACGTGTTCTCAAGCGCGTTGAGCGCGAATTTGGTAAACCGGTTGTCATTACGTCAGGCTATCGCTCACCATCGCGTAACTCAAATGCGCGTGGCGCGAAAAACTCGCTGCACATTTACTGCGCTGCCGCTGACATACAAATTGAAGGTGTCAGCAAGTGGGATCTGGCGTCATATTTGCGCTCCATGCCGGGTCGGGGCGGCGTTGGTACCTATTGTCATACCAAGTCGGTTCACATCGACATCGGGCCAAAGCGCGATTGGAACTGGCGCTGTCGCCGCGGCTGATACTTTTCGCCTAGTGTGACCGTTTTTTCAACAATTCACAATTTGAGCCGCTTGCAACCCACATGCTTTGTGCCTATACACCGCGCACCCTACCGCGCTCCCATCGTCTAGCGGTCTAGGACGCCGCCCTTTCACGGCGGAAACACGGGTTCGAGTCCCGTTGGGAGTGCCAATCATTCAGTTCGTCAAAAGCCAGTTGAGTGTCTCGCGCCAGTCTATCATGCGGATCGGCGTGCCATGTGTTCCTGAGTTGAAATTGACCATCCGCGCGGGAATGCCGGCATCGCGAAGCGAACCATAAAACTGTTCCAACTGCGCTATCGGATAAACCCGATCGCGGCCACCATGGGCAATCATCAGTGGAACCCGCGCCCGCCCTGCCGGTGAACTCATGTACGAGGCATCACTATATGAGCCAAGAAGGATGAAGCCAGCCATCCTGGGCATCAAAGACTTGTCTCGCGCCAATTGATAGCACACGATCGCACCAGAGGATCCGCAAGCGACCACGATTCGCGCGTTGGGCGACGCTTCGCTCAAGGCAACAAACAGATAGCGCAAACGTTCCAGATCACCGCCGTCGAAACGTCCGGCGTCAGGCGCAATATAAGCACCGCCAGACTTCATCATGAGAGCCTTGATGCGGTTAAAATTGCCGCCGAACGTAAAATCATCGACGCCTTGGCGCGAGTCACCGCCGCTCCCGTGGATATAGACGGTGAAATAACGCGCGCCGACCAGCCGTCCCGCGTAGCGATAAGTCAGACGCCCGGCCGGCGTATCAACCCCCTCTTTCTTCGTTGCGCGCCGTGCACCAAAGTCCACATAGGCGCGCTTTACCCGACGTTCGGGAATCTCATCGCGACGGTCAATATCGCGCGCTTCGCGATAATCAATTACCCGGTAGTCACCGGCATCACGCACATCAAGCGTGCGGGGGTAGGCAAACAGCCGATTTTTATGATCTGCGATGGGCTCTGCGCTCGCCATCGTCAAAGCAGCCATGCTCAAAATGCATGCCCAGGCAACACGCGGAAAAAACAGCTGGACGCGAATGAACTTACCCATGGTCATTTGCAAACGGTTAATCCTATCGGAAGTTTTGGTTCCAAATTGTGACAACAGATACGGTTAACCATCTTTGGAAACCGCCATGCAACCCAAAGACTGTATTGGGTTGCATATCGATGGGTGTGCATAGCCGTGCGGTCTTAGGATCGTATCGTGACAAAACCAAGAATGCGCGCACTCAAAGATAAATCTTGAACGGCGGATTCCGCCAATTTTGGAGAAACAGGGTTATGAAAAAACTTCTCGCATCTATGGCCGTTGCCGCTGTTATGGCGCCAGCGTCCGCTTTCGCAGTCGATGTTCCATTCACTGCAACAGTCGCATCCACTTGCGGCATCGTCGTCAACACTGCCGGTACTTTGGGCGCAAACGGTGACGCTTCTGTACTGTCATCAGCAAACGGTTCCGCCGCTGCTGCAACCGTAACAGCTAACGCGTTGAACTTCCAACTGTCTGTTGCTGCACCAACAGCTTGGGGCACATCACCAGCTTCTACACCGTCAACAACGTTCGATGCTTCCATGACTTTTGGCGGCACAACTTACTCCACATCTGACACGCCTTCAGTACCAGCAACTGCAACGCCAGTATCTGTCGACATGTCAGCTACAGCTGCAACCGGTTCGTACCCGAACGGCTCTTACTCTGCCAACGCAGTTCTGACCTGCTCATCATAATCTTTGCGAAAAAAGGGACTCCGCAATGATCAAAAAGACGAAACTCATTCTTTCCAGCATCGTCGCGGGGTCTCTCGCACTGACACTGCTGCCTTCCGAGGCAGCAGCACAATCCATGTCACCCATGCGTGGCAAGGTAAACAGTTTCACCGACAGCTTTGCGCTCAAAGTGTACCCGGCAAATCCATATGATCACCGCATCCGCATCCAAGTGAAGGTCTATGACCAGAACTTCCGTCCCGTTGGCGATGCACGCGTGTCACCAAGCAATTTCACACTTGCTGGCCAATTTGCACGTCCGGTTACAGTTACAGTGCCATTCAACGGCGACAAAGCGCGCCGCGTGCGCATCTGCACCGAAAGCGTTCCGTTCCCCGGACAGGCGCAAAACAACATTAAGGCACAAGTATGCGGAAAATTCATCGGCGAGCGCGCCAACTAATCGCTGTCATGGTTTTGGCACCGGTCTTGGGTGCCCCCGCAGCGCTTGCGCAAGACACTAACTATTCGAGCGGCTTTTCGCTGCCGGGCGTTTCTCTTCCTACCGGGCACGATGAGGTTCGTGCCGCCGACGGCACCACATGCCGAAGCGCTGTCGTTGGCTCGGGTGCCTATCTTGACATAGGCATCATTGGAGATCCGCAGGATATCGGATCAGGCCAGTCAGCTTATGGCAGGATCGTCATTCCTTTGGGCCTGAAACGCCGAAATCGCCTTGATTGCTCAAAGCTGTATCAGCTCGAAGTCGACCGTCTGGCCACCGAACTCAAACTTATGCAAATGGGGTTGTCGGCAGGTGTGGAAACACCGGACGAGGCTGACATCACACCGGGCGAGAGCGAGTTCAGTGACGACGGGTGGTCCACTGCCGGGCTCAATGAGTAGGAGGAAACAGGATTTAAAAATCATCCTGTGACCAAACATGACGAAGCCCCGCCCCATCAAATACATCCTGTTCGTCCTTGCGCTGACACCGTGCCTGCATGGTCAAGCTTCGGCACAGAGCAGGCAAAGCTGCACGTTGATGGTACTGGAAGACGGGACATTGGCGCCAAACGCGTCAAATCAGGTTCTGTCGTCCAGGAACCAGCTCGGGCGGTCGGCAGAGGTCCAGGTTTCGGCGACAAATTCCCGCTATTCAGTCTTCATCAACAGGCCATTCGGGTTTGTGATCGCGCCCCAAGGCGGCAATGATGATATGGAACTTGAAGTGACCTATTCAGGCCGCGGGCAAACCGAATTCCTCGAAAAGCCGTCCGGCGAGTCCACGCGGATAAAGCGGGGCGATACATTCCTTACCATTGACATGACGGCGCGACGGCTTTCCGGCTCGTTTCCCGGTGGCAACTACCGCGCGGGGGTGACCGTAAGATGCGAGTAATCCGAAAAAGCGCTGTTTGCATCACACTCGGACTGCTTGTAGCGACGGCCATCGTTTCGAATGCAGCCAATGTGCCATTTTCTGCCCTAATAAACACGCCAAAAGGTTGCACGCTTGTTGTTCTGCAGGACGGTATTCTGGCAGCTGACGCATCCGGCCAGATATTGTCGTCCAAAAATGTAGGCGGCACTTCGGGCTCGGTTTTGGCATCAACCACAAATGCAAGTTTCTCGGCAGCCGTTGAAGCGCCAACGGCATTTGCTACCTCACCTGCAGGTGGCAATGACAGCGTAAGCTTTAATGTCACCTACTCAGGAACCGGTGACACGACAATTCCGGAAACAGTGTCAACTGTACAAACACGGCTGAAACGCGGTGACACATATCTGACAGTCGATATGGCGGCCAGTCAGGCCTCCGGAAGCTCTCCGAACGGGAATTATAGTGCGGTAGTAACCGAGCGATGCGAATAAACCGACCCGCCATAGCCGTACTTTCGCTTGTTTGGTGTGCATCGGCCGCCACGCAATCACATGCGATTGATATCCCCTTCAGTGGCGAAGTCGACAATCCCGATTTCTGTCTGATCGAAGTCATTCAGCCCGGTACGCTGATACCAAATGCAACGGACACTGAGTTAAGCAGCTATAATGCAGGCGGTTCACCAGCGCAGGCACGGGTCACATCCTATTGGTTTAACTATCAAATCCGCGCATTGCACAGCCAAGTGTGGACCAGTTCTCCGATCCCCAACAATTTGGAAACGACATTTTCCACGTTCTATTCCGGTTCCGCCCGACGCATTTTTGGCGGTGGCAGCTTGGGTTCTTTTCCAGAAATTCCCGGTACCACCGCGGTGACGTTGCCGTTTTTGAGCATCGCGGACGTCGAAATCAACTTGGTGGCTCAGCACAATGGCGGAACCTTCCCCGGCGGCGACTACGCCACAAACGTCACCCTTCTTTGTGATTGACCAGCCACCGCCCGGTGCCATCTTTAGGGCATGGCCCACAAAAAACCCAACCTCCCGGAAAAAATATGCGCGGCATGTCAACGACCGATGACTTGGCGCAAAAGCTGGGAAAAAAACTGGGAAAGCGTCAAATATTGCTCAGATCGGTGCCGATCCGAGGCCAAAAAGTCTAAGCGTACGAAGTTGCCGTCCCCAGCGGCTTAAAGAAAAAGTTTTGTCCAGCCACTTCGCGTTCGAACGCCCGACCGGTCGACAAGGCCTCACGGACATTTGTCGCCAACGGCCCCACGGCTACGCCGGCATACTGGATGAAGCGGCTGCGCCCGCTGGCCATTTCGATCACCAGCACGCCAGCAGCGCCGCTTTCTAGCGCAGCGCACATCGCTTTGAGCGTCGCCGGTTCCATCTCCTAGCCCACCCGCATCAGCAATATGCGATAACCGTACACATCACACTGCCTAGGTTCGCCGGTTTCAAAGACAGCATCAATCATGTCTGAAGAAAACAGGTTCGGAGAAAACCGTCCGAGATGCTCCCCGGTTCGGCTAAACGCGGATAACGTCCCGACAAGCGTATTTTCCTCACGACTAGACGTAACAATTGCCAACAAGACGTCAGCACCGTCGCACATCATGCGTTGGGCAAAAGCCAATATGCGGTACTCATCATCCATGGTAGTTCACAATGCTAGCGCCAAAGTTTGGCCTTGCACACCGAAAAGCCTCAAGGCATCAATCGGGCATGAACAGAATACTCACGGGAATAAGTCTTCGCTCCGGCGTCATGCGCCAGCTGGCAATCGCGACGCTCTGTTTGCTGCAAAGCGCGCCTTTTGCACCTGCGCAGGAACGCCAGCCGCTCGTCATCGCCGGACCGTTCACCGGGATCTATGCGCCGCTTGGCGATCTGCTTAAAGAACAGGTGCCAACACAAGCCGAAAGCGCACAGACGATCCTCATCGATACGCGCTGCGACGCACAAAGAGCGGCAACAGCTTCACTTGAAATTCTGGCGCTATCGCCGAAGGCGGTTGTCGGCATCCCGTGCATCGATGTGTTTGACGTCATGGCACCCGTTTTGATCGAAGCCGACATCTCAATCACAACGGTCGGTCTGCAAACACCGGATGTGACCAGCGATAAAGCCGGATTGGTTCGCAGGGTCGCGCCCACACTCACACAAATTCATTCAAGACTGGCGCAGCACTTGAGTGTTGCGTGGCGCAATGTTCCATTTGCCATTGTCGACGATGGAACGCTCTCAGGCCGTTTGCTTGCCGAACAGGTGGGGGCTGCCTTGGCCGGGGCATCTTTGGAGCCAATTTTTCGCGACACCTATCGGCCGCTCCTATCCAATCAGTCGGCTTTGGTCAGACGGCTCAGTCGCGCCGGTGTCCAACATGTCTTACTGGGCGGCGACAGCTTCGACGCATCGGTGATCGGCGCTGATGCACAACGACTGGGACTGACCTTGGTAATCGCCGGTGGTCCCAATCTTTTGGGAACGATTGAAGATGGACAATTGCCCGATGGAACGCTGATGGCAGCGGCACCACCTTTTGATGAGTTGGCAGCATTGGCCATGGCCAGTCTTGGTTTAAGTTCGCAAACGCCAAACCTGACTTTCGATGCCAACGGCGAACCGGTGGAAAACCTGTCGATCTTGCTGGAAGTAAGAGACGGCACGCCGATCAAAATAGCGCCGACGTCGCAATAGTGGGGAACCCAACACCATGCCGTTTCAAGCCGGGCCTCTCAATCTCATCACCGACATCGACGGCATCAATGTGGGCAACGCAACTGACGCAGACGTCAACACCGGTGCCACAGCCATTATTTTCGACGAGCCGACGGTTGCCAGCTGCCAAATTCTCGGGGGCGCACCCGGCACGCGTGACACCGAAATGCTGGAACCACACAATGTTGTCGACGCGGTTGACGCGATTGTTTTATCGGGCGGCTCCGCCTTTGGGTTGGCAGCGAGCGGTGGCGTTCAAGATTGGTTGCATGAGCAAGGCCGCGGCCTTCAAGTGGGCCCCGCGCGTGTCCCCATTGTGCCTTCCGCGATCCTCTTTGACCTGGCCAATGGCGGTAACAAGGACGGCAAACAGAACCGTTATTACCACGACATGGGCTACCAGGCGGCTGCGGCGGCAGCCGGCGGGCAGTTTGCGATGGGAACCGTGGGCGCAGCGACTGGTGCGCTGACTGCCAATTTGAAGGGTGGGCTTGGATCAGCCAGCACCTACTTGCCGGGCTATGAAATCACGATTGGCGCCTGTGTTGCTGTCAACGCGTTGGGAGCGGCGACGATCGGTGAAACACCTCACTTTTGGGCCGCTCCGTTTGAGCTTGGTGATGAGTATGGCGGCCTCGGCATGCCGGCGGCCTTTCCTGCCAATGCACAAGATCTGCGCATCAAATTTCGCGGGTACAAAACCAGTAATACGACATTAGGTATTATCGCAACAGATGCCAAACTGTCCAAAGCCCAATGCAAGCGACTGGCCATGGCAACTCATGATGGCTTCACGCGTGCATTGTGGCCGTCGCATACACCATTTGACGGCGACATTATCTTCGGTGCATCGACCTGCAAAAAAGAGTTCGTCGGTACGGTCGACGAGATGATCGACCTTTGCGCTGCAGCGAGCGCGACGATGGCGCGCGCGGTCGCCCGTGGTGTCTACGAGGCAACGCAAAGTTCCGGGGACATTTTGCCGTGCTGGTCGCAGCTGCGTTGACATGGATGGGCGCCATGCCCCAACACAATGCGAGTCGAGAGGAACCCGCATGCCTGGCAATCTGATTATCGCACCATCGATCTTGGCATCGGACTATTCCAAACTCGGGCAGGAAGTCAGCGATGTCGTCGCAGCCGGTGCGGATTGGATCCATCTGGATGTGATGGATGGGCACTTCGTCCCCAACATTTCCTACGGCCCGGATGTTATCGCAAAACTGCGCCCGCACACCGATGCGGTATTTGACTGCCACTTGATGATCAGCCCCGCAGACCCTTATCTCGACGCGTTTGCCATGGCCGGTTGCGACATCATCACCGTACATGCCGAGGCCGGCCCGCATCTGCACCGCTCGCTTCAGGCCATCAAGGCGCACGGCAAGAGAGCTGGCGTATCGCTCAATCCCGCCACACCGGTCAGCGCCATCGAACATGTCATGGACTTGGTTGATCTGGTGCTGATCATGACGGTCAATCCCGGCTTCGGTGGACAAAAGTTCATTGAAGCAATGGTGCCCAAAATAGCGCAGGCCCACGCGCTCATTGGCGAGCGGTCGATCCACTTAGAGGTAGACGGCGGTGTGACGCCAACAACGATCACCGCATGCGCCCAAGCTGGTGCCAATGCATTTGTCGCAGGTTCGGCTGTTTTTAAGGGCAATTCACTGGACTCATACCGTCACAACATTGATGCTCTTCGTAAAGGCGCTTCCGCCGATTGATCATTAAGGACGCAGCATGTTCGATCGCTTTGTCAACGCAATCACAACCGGCTTTTTAATGTTCATTCTCAGTATCTCAAGGGCAACGGCCGGGGATACGTCCGAACTGAACATTTTGGGTTTTTCGGAAGATGGCGGCATCTTTGCCTTTGAAGAATATGGCGTTCAGGATGGCTCCGGCTTTCCCTACGCAAACCGTTTCTACATTGACGTCGACAAGGACAGCTTTCTCAGCGGCTCGCCCATTCGTGTGCGCATTGAAGACGAAACGGCATCGCTGAACGCTGCGCGCGATCAGGCCAAAGCGGCCGGACAGGCGATTATCGCCGACGACATCCTTCTTGCCAATAAGGGACTATTGACAGGGTTTAACCCGGTCACCGAATTGTCCGCCAATCCGTTCAGAATGGCCGTGAACCCGCGCCAGGCCTTGCCACCGATTGATGCGCGACTGGAAGTCTTCCTGGAAGAAAAGCCCTTCTTGCCCACGGGCCAGTGTGAAGGGATTGCTGACACGATCTACGGTTTCCGCCTCTTGCAAGTGGCGACCGAACCGGGCGCAGTCACCAAACTCTTGGCAGATGATCAAAGCGTGCCGGGCAGTCGGCGATGCCCCTTGGGCTATGGCATCGGCGCCATTCAAACATTTTACCCGCAAGCTGGCGATCCTGTCTTTGCCACACTGATCGCTGTGCGCAGTTTTGGTTTTGAAGGCCCGGACTTCCGGTGGATGGCAGTCACGTCACGCATGACACCATAGCTGGCGCTATCTTTCTTTAAGCGATTTGGCGTATGCGAAAACGCATGTTCATCTCGCGCATGATACCATCGCCGACCAACAGCTTGGCAGCAGCCAGCGCTGCGATGCTCGGCATGATTTGGACATGCTTCTTCATGTTCAGCTGGTTTGGCTGGCAGAACCCGGCGAAGATTACCCTCGTCGGGACATTTTACGCCGCCGGTCTTGGACTTGGGCTTCTATTCACGCTTCAAGCCGATGTCCTGTTTGTGGCGCGGCTACAAAACCGTGTGTTGAGATTTATCGTCTTGCTCATCGTGGCGCTTTGCCTTGTTGTGGCGTTTACGGCCGGGCTTCTCGCGGTACACTACCGATTTTACTATGCCCAATGGCATGAGCCTTTTTTGACCAAAACCTGGATGTTTCAGCTATTTTTCACCGCAGTCGGCGCCGTTGCCCAATACGGTATTTTCGGCATTCGCTACCACGGTATTGGCGCGCTGGTTATTATTTTCGCCACATGCTGGTGGGCAACGCGATCTAGGCATTGAGCGGTCACGCGCAGTGGGCTATCGGGCGCGCACACGAAAGGTTTTGACATGATCCCACGCTACGCCCGCAAGGCGATGACCGATATTTGGTCGCCTGAAACCAAGTTCCGTATTTGGTTTGAGATTGAAGCCCATGCTTGCGACGCGCTGGCCGAACTCGGTGTCATCCCGAAGCAAGCCGCCAAAACCATTTGGGAAAAAGGCGGCAATACCGTTTTTAACGTCGAGCGCATTGATGAAATCGAGCGCGAAACCAAACATGATGTTATCGCGTTTTTGACGCACTTGGCGGAATTAGTAGGACCTGACGCCCGCTTTGTGCACCAGGGCATGACATCATCGGACATTTTGGACACGTGCTTCAACGTGCAGTTGGTCAAGGCCACAGATCTTCTCTTGGCTGATATGGACGCGCTTCTTGCCGCTCTCAAGGCGCGCGCCTATGAACACCGCAACACGGTCACCATCGGCCGCAGCCACGGTATCCATGCCGAACCCACGACATTCGGCGTCAAGCTGGCCCAAGCTTATGCAGAGTTTGACCGGTGCAAGTCACGCCTCATCTCGGCCCGTCAAGAGGTGGCAACATGCGCCATTTCGGGCGCGGTTGGCACATTTGCCAATATTGATCCGGCGGTGGAAGAGCATGTCGCAAAGGCCATGGGGCTAACGGCCGAACCTGTTTCAACACAAGTGATACCGCGTGATCGCCACGCCATGTACTTTGCGACGCTGGGCGTTGTTGCATCATCCGTTGAAAGGCTGGCCACCGAAATCAGGCATTTGCAGCGCACTGAAGTGCTGGAAGCGGAGGAGTATTTCTCGCCGGGACAAAAAGGGTCTTCGGCCATGCCACACAAGCGAAATCCGGTTTTGACAGAAAACCTGACCGGCCTGGCGCGCATGGTGCGCGCCTACGCAATGCCCGCCATGGAAAATGTGGCGCTTTGGCACGAGCGTGACATATCCCATTCGTCGGTTGAACGAATGATCGGTCCGGACGCGACCGTCACACTCGATTTTGCACTGGCGCGCCTGACCGGCGTGATGGAAAAACTGGTTGTTTATCCTGATCGCATGACCGCCAATATGGATCGTCTCGGCGGCCTCGTTCATTCCCAACGTATCCTGTTGGCATTGACACAAGCAGGCAAGAGCCGCGAAGACGCCTATCGTCTAGTCCAGCGCAATGCCATGAAGGTCTGGGACTCCTATCAGCTATCAGGTGATGCCACCATCGACTTCCTGGCTTCACTGCTTGAAGATGATGAGGTCACCGCGGTCTTGCCCGAAACCGAAATTCGCGCACGCTTTGATTTGGCCTACCATACCAAGAACGTGGACACGATCTTTCAGCGGGTGTTCGGCGATTGATTGCAGTCTGTCATAGCATGTGAAGACCACCTCCAAGTTCCGCCGGAATGAGCCGCTACAGCGGGTTCATGACCAGCGGTGCCCGGAGGATGATTCATGGCCGACTATCTGCAAGACAATATCGAACCTGAAGAAATCGAAAGACCTGCCCGGAAAAAAAGGAAATCCGGCATCGGTGCCATTATATTGGTGCTGACATTCGTTGTTGTTATTGCAGTGGGCGCTGGCATCGGGGTAAAGGTTTTGACCGCCGACAGCAGGGTTGACTACTCCGGAGATGATTATTCCAACGTCGAAGTTCCCGATACATCGGTTCCCATCGACGAAGAAGAAATAACGATTGATGTCACGCCACGACAAATACAGCAGTAACACAGGCTGAATGCCTCATCGGCGCGGACAAAGATTAGGCTGACCTTGCGCCAACCAGCGCTCAAACGGCATCTGACGGTCAGACACATTGGTCATCTGTTTGCCCGCACCATCAGTCACTTCGGCGCGCCCGGTCAGCAAATTTACATCACACCCAAACTCGCTATTCTCCACTAGCGTGTCCCGCTCAAAATAGGTGTATCCGGCCAAAATCACCGTATTTTCGCGCCATATGAGCGTCGCCGTCTGGCTCCAGCGGTTCCGACCCACAGCATCATTGCCACTACGCAACTGTAATGATCCGGCAGCGGTAAATGCCACTGAGGGGCGATTTCCATAAAAATCACCAACACCACCCCACGCTGCGTTTTCAAAGCGCGCCAATTCTCCCAACGAGCCACCCGGGCCCGCCGCATCCGCCAAAATGACAAGTGTATAATCATCATCACTGTCGCCTGCCGGTTCCACAAGCAGAGCGAGATCATCGCCATAGCCACCGGTAAAGCGCCCCATGGCCGCAGCCGAAACCCCGTCAAAAAAGTCAGCGCCTTCATTGGCTCCAAGACGGCTGTCCCACAGCATAAACGTGCAAGTGAACAACGCGCCCAGCAACAGGACTTGCTTCATGTGTTTACTCCAACTCAATCGAGAAGTCTGGCATCTACCAAACCCCTATACCGACAATATTTTGCAGGCTAAAGAACGGTTCAATCAGGCAAATGACAAATCGCCTTTCAATATATGATCCAAAAACGAACCATGTCCGATGAAGATCCGTGACGCGCAAATTCTAATCGTTCCCGGCTACAAAAATTCCGGAGAAGGTCATTGGCAAACCCGCTGGGAAGCAAAAATGCCAAACGCAACACGCGTAGAGCAAGAAGCCTGGTCCAAGCCTGAGCGCGACGATTGGGTTGGCAATGTCCGCAAAGCGATTGAAAACGCTGCCTTACCAGCCATTATCGTGGCGCATTCACTTGGTGTTGCCGCAGCACGTCACGCTATCGAGGAAATGGATCAGCCGCACATCAAAGAAAAACTGAAAGGCGCTCTGTTTGTAGCGCCACCTGATGTCACCAATCCGGGCATTCGCCCCAAGCATTTGATGACGTTTGGGCCCTACCCGTCAACGCCTATGCCGGTTCCGTCTTTTGTGATCGCAAGCCGCAACGACCCGTTTTCCACATATGAAAAGGCTACCCAGATAGCCGCCGATTGGGGAAGTTTTTTTCTGGATGCCGGTGAGAGTGGCCATATTGATGTCGAAAGCGGCCATGGCCCCTGGCCGGAAGGACTGATGGTGTTTGCCGAATTTATGAAACGACTTTAGGAATGTACACTAATATCCTGTTTTCATTTCATTTTCATTGACGTCTCCCTTGGCGATCTCCAACATCTGCTTTGCGCCGATTGAGAGTATGGCAAGGTCAAAACCAACGGCGATAAATCGGTAACCCAAATCCACAAAGCGGGGCACATCGGCCGGATTAACAGCAAAGATGCCTGCATGCTTGCCATGGGCGCGTGCTGTTTCAGCGATGCGCGCGACAGCCTCCATCATATCGTCCATTCGCGGATCAACCTTTTCGCCGCCGGTCCAGGCAATAGAAAAATCGGCAGGGCCGACAAATAGCCCGTCAATGCCGTCGACATCGGCGATGTCTTCAACAATGGCCAGCGCTTCTCTGGTTTCAATCATGGCAAAGGAGACGGTTTGCGCGTTCGCACTCTTCAAATAATCAGTGCTCCCCTTGATGCCCCGCAGATTGATCGCCCGAGTGGGGCCCCATGATCGCTCGCCCATCGGCGGGTATTTGACGGCCGCCGCAAAAAGACGGGCATCCGTCACTGAATTGACCATCGGCGCAATGACCGCATCAGCGCCAAAATCGAGCGCGCGCGAGGCCATATCAAATCGCCCAACCGGAACACGCACAATGGCGGGAATGGAGCGGGAAATGACCGCTTCCAGACCGTCGGACACCGAAGCCTCATGGTGCCCACCATGCTGCATGTCGAGCGTGATGGCACCAAAGTCGTTCAACGCAAGCGCAGACACAAAGCCGCGATCGGGGACCGATGACCACGCCGTCAGGACAGTGTCACCATTGTTCAAACGATCCGCAAGCAGGTAGGGGAAATACACCATCGACAACCAGCAGGCGTTAGCCCTCTTCCTGCACTTCCTTCACGGCTTGGGCCATCATTTCGTCCATTGTGCGGCGTATTTGATGATCTGACTGCTCGACACCGGCCGCATCGAAGTCGGCACGTAGCTTGCGGAACACATCTTCATCACCGGCTTCTTCAAAGTCCGCCATGATGACTTCCTTGGCATAGGCTTCAACATCGTCCTTGCCCAAGAGTGGCGCGGCCCATTGGCCCAGAAGTTTGTTGCGGCGCGCTTCGGCCTTAAACTTCAACTCGGCATCGTGGGCGAATTTGTTTTCAAAGGCATCTTTGCGTTCATCCATGCTCATCGCTTGCGGTCTCCTCGGGTAGACTTGCTGTCTTCTGAAAGGTGGGCGTCGGTTGACGTAGGTTCAAGCAGTAGCCGAGCAAGCAATGCAAGATCAACAATCAGTTTCATTGCGTTCCACCGACTTTGGGCATATTTGCGGTGGAGCGAGAAGTTTGGTGCTTGTCTCATGACCCAAATCATCTAACCACCGACATAATGCGCTCAAGTTCTGCGCACAGAGGTTTAATTCCATGAAGCAACGCCGCCGCGTTTATGAAGGCAAGGCCAAAATTCTTTATGAAGGGCCCGAGCCCGGAACGCTCATCCAGTTCTTCAAAGACGATGCCACCGCTTTTAACGCCCAAAAGCACGAAATTGTTGAGGGCAAAGGCGTGCTCAACAATCGGATTTCAGAGCACATCTTTACCGCGCTGAACCACATCGGCGTGCCCAACCACTTTATGCGCCGTTTGAACATGCGCGAGCAGCTTATTCGCGAAGTCGAAATCATTCCCGTCGAAGTTGTCGTCCGCAACATCGCTGCCGGTTCGCTGGCCAAACGGCTGGGCATGGAAGAAGGCACCGTGCTGCCGCGTTCCATCATCGAATTTTACTACAAATCCGATGAGCTGAATGACCCCATGGTGTCAGAGGAGCATGTCACCGCTTTTGGATGGGCCAGTCCGCAAGAAATTGATGACATCATGGCGCTGGCCATTCGGGTCAATGATTTCATGTCCGGCATGTTCATGGGCATCGGTATTCAACTGGTCGACTTCAAAATTGAATGCGGCCGCCTGTTTGAGGGAGACATGATGCGCATCGTCGTCGCCGATGAGATTTCACCCGACTCCTGCCGCCTGTGGGACATGCGCACCAAGGACAAGCTCGACAAAGATCGCTTCCGGCATGAAATGGGAGGCCTCGTTGAAGCTTATACAGAAGTCGCTCGCCGCCTCGGAATTCTGAATGAGAATGAACCACCACGCGGCAAGGGACCCGTCCTCGTCGCAAACAATGACGCCGAAACGAAAGACTGAACCAGAATCATGCCCATCAAAGCCCGCGTCACCGTCACCTTGAAAAACGGCGTTCTGGACCCACAAGGAAAAGCCATTGAGGGCGCGCTTGGCGGTCTGGGGTTCGATGGTGTCGATAGCGTGCGACAGGGCAAGGTTTTCGACGTCGAGCTCGCACATGATGACCAAGCAAAAGCACAACTAGAACTAAACGCCATGTGTGAAAAGCTATTGGCGAACACCGTGATCGAGGATTACGCGGTGGAGATGGTGTAAGCCATGAAAACCGCCGTCCTCCTTCTGCCAGGCTTGAACCGTGACCGCGACATGATCGCGGCCCTGACAAAAATCTCCGGGCAGGAACCCGTTACCGTCTGGCAAACCGAGACTGAAATCCCCGATGTTGACCTGATCGTGATTCCCGGAGGTTTTTCTTACGGCGATTATCTGCGCTGCGGGGCGATCGCGGCTCGCATGCCATCGCTGGAAGCGGTTAAGCGCAAAGCAGAAGGCGGTGTGCCGGTCATCGGCGTTTGCAACGGCTTTCAAATCTTGCTCGAAGCGGGCCTGTTGCCCGGTGCCCTGATGCGCAATGCGTCGCTTAACTTCGTGTGCAAAACCGTGCAACTGGAAGTCACCAACGCCAGCACGCGTTTCACCAGTCAATATACGCAGGGCCAGATCATTAATTGCCCCGTCGCGCACCATGACGGCAACTATTTTGCCGATCCCGAAACACTGGCAACGCTTGAAGGCGAAAGCCGTATCGCATTCCGTTACGCCAACGGCACCAACCCCAATGGGTCGATCAACGATATTGCAGGTATCACCAACGCGAACGGCAATGTGCTCGGCATGATGCCGCACCCGGAAAATCTGATCGAAGCCGCCCATGGCGGCACGGATGGACGCGCCATCTTTGAGAGCGCGCTCGACCTAGTTAGCTGATTACTGCAAACGATCCGGCAGTTGAAATCCGGCGCGGCGCAAGATTTCACCACGTTGCAAATGAGGGCGATCATCACGGGTGTAGGTGCGCAAAAACTCGGTGCTCGTGCGGAGCTGCGCACCAACATTGAATACAATCACCAAGGGTGTCTTCAATAGGCTGTAGTGCGTCGGTGTTTGCTGCCAGCGCGTGACGAAGCGCCCGTTTTCCTCTTGTTCATAAACGGCCATACGGCCCGCCTTAATCAGAGAGGGCACGGGAGAAACTGTCCACGGCCCAGCAAAGTAACGCGATGTGCGCGCAGTCACCACAAGATCTGCGTCAGCCAAAGAGGCTTTGGTGATTACCACGCAATAGCCCGCATCAAGCAAGCGGGCATAGTCGCCAGCAATGGTACCCGGTGTCTTGTCCCGGCGATGTTGCCCGTGAACACGGACCCCGCCACCTATCACTTGGCGTTCGGGGCACTCTACGTGTCTTTCAAGCTGATAGCGGTGCGCATTAACGCCGAAATCCGGCGACCACTGACTTTTGCTGAATCGGGTGACCAAAACCGAAGATGCCTGCCCCGTCATGAGCATGTGCACACAGGCCGCTTCACACAAATTGCGGCGCTTGATCAGCCCCACATCACCACCGCGCTGATAGTTCACCCCGATAGCACCATCCGGCGCACCCACATCGTTGCCCGTTAGCTGAGCAACACGCGCGCGGACCTCAAGATTGTGAAGCGTTGGTATGACCAACAAAGCAACCAACACGACCCCGAACGCGACGAAGACGCTGCGCAAGCCCTTGTGTGGGCGGAACCTCCAAATGAAGAACGCGCAGACTGTGACCAGAGCGATTGACGGCACAGCCATGATGCCAAAGGCGATCGGCATGCCGATAACCGTGATCAAGAAAAGGATATAACCAGCCTGACCGATGGGCGAAGCGGCAACCAGACCCAGAAAACCAATGATAATTGCCCAATTGCGAAACGCGCCCGACCGCTTGTTCGGCCGCGTCCATCCACGCTCATTGTGATCGGAAACACGGTCCGACATGTTCATCCCCATTTTGGCATATGGTGCCAGAGCGCAGCTGAAACGCCGTTAAACACCGGCCAAAACACCAAGGCAGGGTTAAACAATCGCTAATTGGATGCGGTGACCAACTCGCCGGGCGTCGTGCGCACAATCGTTATCTGCTGCGCCACGTTGTTGCACACAAACACCAGATTGGCGTTTTTTGACATGAGCTTGATTTTGTAATGCGCGGCAGTGTCAGCGACCAACGCCACTTGGCTGCTTTCAGCGCCCAGACTATTCAGCATGTTCTCAACAGCATTGGGACAGGCATGGAATTCCATGTCCGCGCGCATAAGTATTTCTTCACCCGCCAATGCCAAGGTGGATGATGATATAAAAAAAGCCGCACCGGCGAAGGCCGTGCGGCGGATAGATTTTCCAAACAAAATGTGGTTCTCCCAATCGTCATGAACCCTCAAATCATATAAGTCCGGTATCAATCCCCGATCGACCGCCACCGGAACCCATACAGACTATGCCCACCAACAAGATTCGCAATTCCGTTTTGAAGGAAAACCGGGCCTCGATTATTTCCATCGCGCTATTCGCGCTTGCGGGATGCGCGCCGTTCGAGCCACCGGGCGGCCCACTGGTCGCTGAGGTCCAGGGCGCGTCATCCATAGCAGCCCTGCAGCGTGTCAATGAACGCGCGCTGACATGCTGGATACGTTCCGGAGACAAGGCTTTTGCGAGCTTTGCATTAGTCCCGGAACTCGACACCCGCGCCAACGATCCTCGTATCTTGATCGTCAAAAAAGGCGATGCGCGTGGATTGCCCTTGCTCGTCATTAGCGCATCGGGCGCCGATCCGGTGCAAATGACCACTTTTGGCTCGCTCGCTTACCGGTCGCTCTCGAGCCGAATCAATGCTGATATCCTCGCTTGGAGCGCCGGGCGCTCGTCTTGCTCCTAGTGGCAATCAACTTACTGTTCAGGGAGACTGCTGCCCGCCTCGGGCATCGCAATCAAATCGTCAACAAACAAGCTTAGCAATTGGGGGCGACCAGTCACGCCGGCCTTACGGTAAACCGATCCTGTCTGCGCTTTTATTGTGCCCTCAGAGGTTTCGCGGAAGGCGGCAATCTCAGCCAAATTGAATCCTTTCAGCGCAAACAAGGCCACATCTCGTTCAGCGGGCGTCAGGTCCCATTCATCGAAACGGGTGTTGACAACATCCATAAAGACAGACGAAGCAAGCTTGAGGGCGTTTTCCGCGGTTTGAGCCCTTCTCATCGTTATCCGAAGTGTCCAACCGCCCAATAGTAGACCGACGACTAGCCCAAGCGCCGCACCGATTTCTATTGCCTCATGCAAACGCCAGTCAATCGGTGCATAGGGTAGGCCGAGCACACTCATTGTTATCTCACCAACGAAGAAGAGGGCACACAATGTCTGCCCAAATACGACGATAAAAAGAAAGGACGGTCGAAGCATATTTTAAACGATACCGTCCAAATTTTCAGTCATCGGCATCATCCTCATCATCCTCATCGTCTTCATCGTCGTCGTCGTCTTCATCGTCGTCGTCGTCGTCATCATCGTCGTCGTCACCATCATCGCCGCTGGATCCATTGCCGCTTTGACCCTTGCTACTTCGCGCACCATCGTCTTCGCGCCCAGAAATGGAGCGTGAATAGTCTCGCAAGATAACTCCATTGGACGGATTGATCACTATTTCACGGACGATCCCTGCCCTTTCGGCAACAATGCGAACTCTTCCCAAAAGGGTTCGCCGACGACGCGTGATTTTGTACCCTTGGGACTCTAACTGCGAAATCACCGCCGCAGCAAAGTCAGCCAGAGCAACTCCTGGCGTCGCCGAGAGGCAAACGGAAGCAATGAAAAATGCTCTTCTTGTCAACACGTGCGTACACCAAATCTCAAGAGGCCGCGGCACAGATGTCCACGGCCGGTATTCAACGAATGCTGTTAGCACAAACAGGGTGACATTCTAGTCGTCGCCGTCGTCGTCATCATCGTCGTCATCTTCGTCATCATCATCGTCATCATCTTCGTCGTCATCATCGTCCTCATCGTCGTCATCATCATCTTCGTCGTCATCGTCGTCATCATCATCTTCGTCGTCATCATCGTCATCATCATCATCATCTTCGTCGTCATCATCGTCTTCATCATCGTATTCATCATCCTCGTCTGCACTCCCGAACTCACCCTTGACGAGCCGCTTAAGCCATTCAGGAGCCTCGCTATCCACCAACAGGATATCGCGAGGTTCATCCGTTACCGGTAGATGGAAGTCGATTGGTAAGGCGTGCGCTGATGTCGAAGCCATCAGTAGCGCAATGGCTGCAGGAACAATAGTTTTCTTCATTTCGTTTCCCTTTCGGTTTTTCATTGTCACTCAGCTTCAACTCAACCTTAGATGTATGAGAGCGGAACAGTGCCCTCATTTTTTCGTAGCACTTGTATTCGTCGCTAAGCGTCAGCTGAACGCGCCCATATGAAAATTTCGAAAAACAGCAGGTCAATAAACCTAGGTTTAGCGGCGCAAACCTTCGTTTATTTTGGCGCCACAAACCTTCGTTTATTGTGCACATCAATTACTGTTGGATTCTAGGGACAGCGGTGCATCCAAAGCGCGATGCCCTTGCAGTAGGGGCGGTCCCCGTTCTAATCCACGCACGAACCGTCAGAGCCGCACAACATGACCACTTCCAATACAATTCAGATCACGCCCGAACTCATCGAAGCACACGGCCTCAAACCCGATGAATATGACCGCATCCTCGAGTTGATCGGGCGCGAGCCCAGTTTTACCGAACTGGGCATCTTCTCAGCCATGTGGAACGAGCACTGTTCCTACAAATCCTCCAAAAAGTGGCTGCGCACACTTCCTACCGAAGGCCCACAAGTCATCCACGGCCCCGGTGAGAACGCAGGCGTCGTTGATATTGGCGACGATCAGTGTGTTGTGTTCAAGATGGAGAGCCATAACCACCCGTCTTACATCGAGCCCTATCAGGGGGCCGCGACCGGCGTTGGCGGCATCTTGCGCGATGTCTTCACCATGGGCGCCCGACCCGTCGCGGCGATGAACGCGCTGCGGTTCGGCGAACCGGATCATTCAAAAACGCGGCATTTGGTGTCGGGCGTTGTCTCCGGCGTTGGCGGCTACGGCAACGCATTCGGCGTACCGACGGTCGGCGGCGAAGTGGAATTTGACGCGCGCTACAATGGGAACTGCCTTGTGAACGCCTTCGCGGCAGGCATTGCCGATACCGACAAAATTTTCCTTTCTGAAGCCAAGGGTGTCGGCCTCCCCATCGTTTATCTGGGCGCGAAAACCGGTCGCGATGGCGTTGGCGGTGCCACCATGGCGTCCGCAGAGTTTGACGAAAGCATCGAGGAAAAACGGCCAACCGTGCAGGTGGGCGATCCGTTCACCGAAAAATGCCTGCTCGAAGCCTGTTTGGAACTGATGAAGACAGGCGCGGTGATCGCGATCCAGGATATGGGCGCAGCTGGCCTGACATGTTCGGCGGTTGAAATGGGTGCGAAAGGCGGTTTGGGGGTCGAACTTTGGCTCGACAAGGTGCCAGTTCGCGAAGAGCAGATGACGGCCTACGAGATGATGCTATCGGAAAGCCAGGAACGCATGCTCATGGTACTCGACCCTGACAGGGAAAACGAAGCCGAGGCGATCTTCGTCAAATGGGGATTGGACTTTGCCATTGTCGGCAAAACAACCGACGATCTGCGCTTTCGTGTGATCCACCAGGAAGAGGAAGTGGCCAACCTGCCCATCAAGGAGTTGGGCGATGAAGCGCCGGAATATGATCGCCCCTGGATCGAGCCCGGCCTCTGGCAATCGATCGATGTGAACGATTTTGCAGAACCGGAAGACTATGGCGAGGCGATACTAACCATGCTCGGCGCACCCAATCTGGCCTCACGCCGTTGGGTCTGGGAGCAATATGACACGCTTATTCAGGGCAACTCCCTGCAATTGCCCGGCGGCGATGCCGGCGTCATCCGTGTTGATGGCCATGAAACAAAGGCACTGGCTTTTTCTTCCGATGTGACACCGCGCTACGTGGAAGCCGATGCTTTTGAGGGTGGCAAACAGGCCGTTGCCGAATGTTGGCGCAATATTACCGCGACCGGCGCCCTGCCCTTGGCCGCAACGGACAATCTTAATTTTGGCAATCCGGAACGTCCAGAGATCATGGGACAATTTGTAAAGGCCATCGAAGGGATCGGTGAAGCCTGCCGATATCTCGACTTCCCGATCGTGTCCGGCAATGTGTCGCTATATAATGAAACCAATGGGGAGGCCATTTTACCGACCCCCACAATCGCAGGCGTCGGCCTGATGGCCGATTGGAACCAGATGGCCCGGATCGGCACCATGCACGATGGCGACGCCGTCTTCCTACTCGGTGGCATCGGTTCGAACTTGGGGCAGTCCATCTTCAACCAGATCGTCAATGAACGCGCTGACGGTCCGCCGCCACCGGTCGATCTTTACGCCGAGCGTCGCAATGGTGATTTCGTCCGTTCAGCCATCCAGAACGGCCAACTGACCGCCTGTCATGATCTGTCGGACGGGGGTCTTGCGATCGCGCTGGCCGAGATGTGCATTGCTGCCGCCAAAGGCATGCAGATCGCTGTCGATCCTCAAAACGGACCGGTGCATGCGCAACTTTTCGGTGAGGATCAAGCACGTTATGTGGTGACAGTGCACGGTGAGATGGCGCGTTTCTTCGCCACCACGGCGGAAGGCGCAGGTGTCCCGTTTTTGGAAATTGGAACCGTGGCCGGCAACAAGCTCGCATTGACGGGCGCGGTTGGGGCAACCATATCAGTCGAGGACATGCACGAAGCCTCCGAATCATGGTTTCCAGCCTACATGTCTTCGCAAATGCTGGCCGAGGCCGCCGAATAGGAGCGCTTGAAATGCCGATGAATGCCGCTGACATCGAAAAGATGATCAAGGATGCGCTACCTGATGCGCAAGTCACCATACGCGATTTGGCCGGCGATGGCGATCACTACGCGGCTGAAGTCGTATCCGAAGCCTTTAAGGGCAAAACGCGCGTCCAGCAGCATCAAATGGTCTATGAGGCGCTTCAAGGAAACATGGGCGGCGTGTTGCACGCCCTCGCCTTGCAAACCAGCGCACCGGAATAGTCTCGTACGCTTGTAGTGGACACCGAGCCAGCACAAGTTTTATAACATATCTCCAACACCGCCGGTCCTTGAACCCGGTCGCGAACAGGAAAACGAACATGAGCGCGCAGGCATTCATCGAAAATGAAGTTAAATCCAACGACGTCGTCCTCTTCATGAAAGGCGATCCGCAGTTTCCGCAGTGCGGTTTCTCCGGTCAGGTTGTGCAAATTCTCGACTATCTCGGCGTCACCTACAAAGGCATCAATGTGCTAACCGATGACGATCTGCGCCAAGGCATCAAGGATTACGCCAACTGGCCAACGATCCCGCAGCTTTATGTCAAAGGCGAGTTCGTTGGTGGCTGCGACATCATCCGTGAGATGTTCCAGGCCGGTGAATTGCAGGATCATTTTTCGTCCAATGGCGTCGACGTAAAGCAAACAAGCTAAGCCGAGCATGGCCCATCCGCTTTTGCCGGCTCCCATCGCTCAGGCGTTCGCCCAGCAGGCGCGCGCATGCGTACAGCTTGGCTCGCCCCTAACGGCTGCCATCTGCGATTTGATCGCCACAAACGGTTTGCCCGAAGGACAAACGGGCAGCCGGATCGCGGCGTGGCAAGGCGACCCGCATGGGACCGGAACGGCAGTTGCCTTGCGTGTGACGGGTGCTTTGCACAATCTCGTCTTGAAACGCGCAGATGATGCTTTGACCCGTGTTTATCCGCCCAATGAATGGACAAAAGAGCGTTTGCAGGACGCCGTTTTCGGCGCGATTGAACGCAATGATGCCAGCATTTGCGCTTTTCTCGACAGCCCGCCTCAAACCAACGAGACCGGGCGTTCTGCGGCGTTACTGCCTGCCTTGTTGCAGCTTAGCCATCGCCGGGACATGCCGATAGAATTGCTTGAGTTGGGCGCCAGCGCAGGATTGAACCAGAACCTAGCTCATTTTCACTATGACTATGGCGGTTGGATCTGGGGCAATTCAGCCTCTCCACTTTACCTTAACTGCGAGTGGCGTGGCGTACCGTTCCGTCATATAGACCAAAAACTTCAAATAGCCTCTCGAACCGGTTGTGACATCTCGCCCGTCGCTATTGCGACCGATGAAGACCGGTTGCACCTGATATCCTACGTATGGGCAGACCAGACCGCCCGCTTGCAACGGATCAACGCGGCTTTGGCACTGGCCCATGCCTACCCGCCAAATGTCGAAAAGTCGGGCGCGGCCGATTGGCTGGCAAAACAGTTGCAAGAGAAACAATCCGCCAACCGATGGCGCGTCATTTTCCACACCATCATGTGGCAGTACATGCCCCGTGAGGAGCAGGCAAAAGCGCGGGCGCTCATCGAGCAAGCCGGCAAAAACGCTACGGCGCATTCGCCGCTCGCATGGGTGCGCCTTGAAGCGGACGGTCAGAAAGGCAGCGCGGGCCTTTACGCAACCGTTTGGGATGGCAGCGATAATGACGGTCATGAGCGCCTGTTGGCACGTGGCGATTTCCACGGCCGCTGGATCGAATGGGCCGCCTAAAGCGGCAATTCAAGCGTTGCCCGTTTGTCGGGCCCCGTCAGCTTCAACAACACCGACGGAGGCCCGGGAGCAACGTCAAAGCCTGGTTCCATCATCTGACCAAACGCCTGCAACATGCGAACGTTTCTGCAGCGCACCTGTGCCATCTCCAAAGTGGCCAAACCAGTACTGGCTTGCATCCCGCCGTGACGCTCTTGCGGCATTTCCTTAGGCGGCTTCGAACCGGGAAAACTGAACAGCAACGGCAAATCCGGATCATCGCTGGCCACGGCCATCGGGATCGAAACACCTGCAGGCAGGTAGGGTGGCTCAAAATCCCACATCTCCAGCGCCGCATCGCCACGCCACGCTATGCCAAAAGGATTGGCTTTTCCCATTGCCCGGTCAGCCAGCCTAGTTCGTTCAATCGCCGGTGAACGTGCTTCAGCTTCATCCTCCAGCCAGAGGATTTCGAGAAAGGCGTTTTCGAAGCAGTAGCATATGTTTGAAGTTCCCTGCCCTGGGTGCTGACGACGATAGCTTTCACACAAGCCAACGGCCGACAATGACGCCAAGACGCGGTGCACATCGTCTTTTGGCAACATCCAGAAAAGATGATCCAGTTCAATCAGCATATTGCGCTCATGTAGCACACCGCGTCGCGCGTGACAGGCCCAAACCGGCCCCGGTCAATGTTTGAAAGTTGATAGAACGGTTTCCATTTGCGCTAAACAAAAAAAGGGGTTTCCGCGTTCAACGAAAACCCCAACAGGTGCGCCTTGGCACCATCGGCCTTAAAGACCCATGATTAACGCTATTGCTTCAGTCTCCATCAGCTTGTGGGCGCAGGTGGCATATGGCGGTAGAACCATTCGAGGTACGCCGCCTCTGTGCTGACGCCATTGATCGTTGCAAAACCATTGTTGGATGCACTGATCCCGATAAGGTCACCGTCAAAGCTACGGAACTGAATAGTGAACACATCTTTATCGTACCCCAGCGCCTGCTCGACCAGCATGGCGACGGTCACCCGCTCGCCCATGCGCACACTGTCGTAGTAGTCAGAATAGTAGTGTACACCGGCCATATTGCGCGCGATTGATATGTTGGCGGCGAGCTTGTTCAATTCACCTTCAATGGTAACGCCCGTATCGGCCACACCCTCGAGCGCGGTGCCGTCGGTCGTGGCTTGAACACAAGGCAGGCCAGTGTCTCCCCACTGTTTCGGCGTGACGACGCCACCGTTGATATCAATGGTCTTGAAGAACGCCTTGAGCATAGTGACACAGCCGCCCGCAACAGTGGCATGGCCAGCAGCATAGGATGGGTGCATGGGCGACCCTTCCGGGAAGGCCATCGGCAACAACAGGTTGTTCATGGTGTTTTCACCCGCTAGCCAAGCCACCTGATCGTCACTTGTGAACGTGCGCTTGTCGGCATTTGAAGATTGGTTTTCTCGCGTTGCATTGTGCAAACCGATCAGCGAGTTCATTGGTGCTGTAAGATCAGTCAACATCTGATCGAGCGCCTGTTTTGTCTGCGTATTCAAGTTCGACGGCTGCGCTACATCGCCATTGTTGACGGCCTGAGTGAGGGCCAAGAGACCAGAAATACGCTCCGGCCGTGCACGACGGTGAAAGTTGAACTTCTGGCGGCGTGCAAGCTTGAGGCAGCGCGTTGCCACTTCTGTGACCAAAGATAGAACGTGTGGGCCACCAAACGAAGCGAAGCCGGTTCTTGAAAGTGCGTTCTGCTCGGGAAACGCAGGTTGAGTTTCAAATCCGGAAGACAGCATGATCAAACATGCATTCAGATAGGCTTGGTACAACGCATCAAAACGCACATAGCTCGCCAAGTGCCTTGGCGTTGCAATGAAACGGCGTACGGGGTCAAAGACATGCTGACCACGCAAATCAGCGCCTTTTTGAACATCAAGCCACTGGTTCCAATTGGTCATGTAGTCCAAGGCCGGGATGAACACGCGTTGACGCTGATCGATAAACTGGTTGCCGTAAGCGATGTAACCATCGGTCGGTATTACAGAGGCCGAAGGTGTGGCAGGTGGAAATTCACTGTCCACGTCCCCGGCAGCGTTGCCCAACAGCATGAACTGAGAGACGTAAGGACCAGCTTTCGCACCAGGTCCTGATCCGCGGAAGAGATTTGCGCCGGAAATAGCGGGCAGCGTTGAAACGCTCGTCGTACCCGCAACGACGTCATATTCGGAAGGTTCAAGCAGTCTTGCCAGCAATCGACGCTTTGCAAAAACGCTGTTTGAACCCAGCTGGCCGAAGTAGCTTACACCATTGAGTGCATCAATAACGTCATCGGCACTTAAAAGCGTGTTGTGGTCTGCACCCGTTCGGTTCTCGATTTCGGAGAATGGCACATCGCGCAGCAGCGCCATTGCATAGACCTCGGCCATTTCGGCTGTCAGCTCTTCAGAGCCGAACTCAGGCGCCGGAGCCATGCCGACTGAATTGGCATCGGGACCCTGAAGATCATAATAATGGCCTGATCGAGGGCTTTCCCATCCCCGCCACTCAGGGAATTTCCGCGGTCCCGCATTGCCGCCATCAATTGCCTTTTTGAAAATGGTCGAAAACTCTTGGAAGGGCGCATTGGCAAATGCTGGACGGACACTGTCAAAACTACTGACGGCATCTTGGTTGATTTGAACCAAAAACTCTTGGTAGTTGCCTGTCACGAACCCGAAATCATCGTGCTCAAGACCTTTTGTGAAGTTGGCGGGATAGGCGGTACCCAGCGTATTTTCATCGCTGTTGGCGATTGTTTGAGGCGCATCATTCTTGTTGTGAGAAGCGCCTCCTGCGGCTCCTCTGATCGCGCGCGCTGTCGTAGCCCGCGCATTTCCGGTAATCTCAGGCTCTTGCTTGATAAGCATGATTTACTCCAATGATTTTTGCGATTTTGGAAGCAAGCTTCCAGAGCCGATATTACGAGGCCAATTGCGGGCGGCTGATTGATTGCTGATCGGCTGGCATCATCAAAACAATAAGCCATCCAACAATTGATGACCTGAAAGGACTGAAATCTAAGATTTGAAAGTATAAGGAGTGTTTTTTTCACTGGCGGATGTTTTCGCGGCCAACCGAGGTGACGGTTTAATAACTGCAACAGAAATTGCTCGCAGACTTATCGTCCGCAATGGCTGATTTTTCGGTCTGGTCGACGACACAGATCCTTTCGCATCATCGCCACTAAACCAACTGTCGATGCGATGGCAGTAGACCGGGTTGGGCTCGTAAAAAACTGCCGCCCCGACATAGACATGGTCCCGCTTCTCCAACTATGAAGCAGCGAGCGCGAGGAGTTAAGTCAATGCACTGGAACGTCTATCTTTCGGGCGAAATTCACACCGACTGGCGCGATGATATCGCACGCCGCGTCGCACAAGCCGAACTGCCCGTCGAGCTTTCAGGCCCTGTCACCCATCATGGGGCTTCCGACGATGTAGGCGTGTCCATTTTGGGTGCCGAAGAAAACAAGTTCTGGCACGATCACAAAGGCGCGCAAATCAATGCCATCCGCACGCGTACCTTGTTGGAAAATGCGGATATTGTCGTTGTTCGCTTCGGCGAGAAATACAAGCAATGGAATGCAGCTTTCGACGCCGGTTATACAGCAGCGCTCGGCAAGCCACTCATCATCATGCATGAAGATGAGCACGCCCATGCACTCAAAGAAGTTGATGCAGCAGCCTTGGCAGTCGCGAGAACACCTGCACAGATTGTCGAAATTCTCGACTATGTCATCCATGGGAAGCTGTCTGGCTACACGGACAAGGCCTAATGGGCAGCGTTGATTTTCAAGGCTTTCCCGACGATACGCTGAAGTTCCTGAAGGCGCTTGGGTTTCATCAAAGCCGCGAGTGGTTTCACGAAAACAAAAAGCTCTACGAACGGGCGGTCAAAAACCCGCTCGGCGAGATGATTGAAGCAGCTTCCGCTCGTTTTGAAGCCGAAAATATACCGCTGCGAGCAACTCGCAAAACCTCGCTCTACCGCGTCAACAGAGATATCCGCTTCGCCAAGAACAAAGACCCTTACAACACCCACATGAGCGGCCTTCTGACCCGCAATGCGACGAAGAAGGAACAAGGTTTTGTCTACGTCCATATCTCCAATGAGGAGACGTTCATCGCAGCCGGCTTTTACGGCCTCGATGGAGCAGAGATCAGAGCATTCCGCGATTTGATCGTGCGCGAACCGGATACGATCCGCGAAATCGCGCAAACCATGCAATCCAATGGCTATGTGCTGGGTGAAGGCGGCGCGCTGAAGCGTCTACCGAGGGGCTTTGATAATAACCTGCCCGACGACATCCAACTCTGGCTCAAATTGAAGAATTTCACCTTCATGGAGCATTTTGACCAGTCGGCCATCTATACGCCGGAATTGATTGAGCGTATGGCCCGCCTTGGTAAAGCTGCTATACCTTTTCTGGAATTCGGGTGGCGTGCCATCGATCCTTTGCGAGAAGACGCCCCCATATGACTGAAGAGACATCGCCGATGAAGCCTGCGCCACCACGGTTTGACCTGGCGCAAAGCCCTATCGCGCGTCCCGAGTTCATTGCCCTTCTTGCAATGCTGATGGCGCTCAACGCGCTGGCCATCGACATCATGCTACCGGCTTTCCCCAACATTCTTGCCTCCTATCCGGGGACGCCGGACAACCGCGTTCAACTAGTTTTAACGGCCTATCTGATTGGTTTTGGCTTCTCCCAATTGGTATTCGGTCCGATCTCTGACCGATTTGGGCGGCGCGTGCCGCTTTTTGTTGGGATGGGGATTTACATGACTTTCGCGATTGCCGGAGCTATTGCGCCGAGTTTGGAGTGGTTGCTCGCAGCCCGCTTTGTTCAGGGGGTCGGTGCTGCAGGGACACGGACAATCGCGCTGGCCATTGTACGTGACACGCACTCGGGTCGAGCCATGGCATCGACCATGAGCCTTGTCCTTATGGTTTTCATGATCGTTCCGGTTCTCGCGCCATCAATTGGACAAATCATCATTTTGGGCCGTGAGTGGCAGTGGATATTCATCTTCATGGCGCTCTGTTGTGCGATCGTCTTGGTGTGGGCCGGAACACGAATGCCGGAAACACTGACGCTCGAATACCGCCGGCCATTGACATTTGCCTCTGTCGGTGGCGCCTTCGGCTTCATCTTTTCCAACCGACAGTCGCTCTTTTATGGCTTGGGAACCGCGTTCTTTTTCGGTTCGTTGTTTTCATTCCTCAATTTGGCGCAACCGGTTTTTGGAGAAACATATCAGCTAGGTGTGTATTTCCCGGCAGCATTTGCGAGCCTTGCCATTTTGATGGCGGTATCAAGCTTCGCCAATTCCCGTCTCGTGCTGCGCCTTGGTCAAAGACGACTGGCCCATACTGGCCTGCTGGCTTTTGCAACGCTCAGCGCCATTCATGTTGTTATTGCCAGCTTCGGCAACCCGCCGCTGTGGTTGTTCATGGGACTGATGGCGATCACAATGCCGCTTTTCGGCTTAATCGGCGCCAACCTGAATTCACTGGCAATGGAACCCATGGGCAAGATCGCCGGCACCGCATCCTCTGTTTTTGGCTTTGGCCAAACCGTGATCGGATCGCTGCTCGGCGCCTTCGTCGGCCAGACATTTAGCGGTCAGGTTGTGACATTGGTGGCTGGATTTGCACTTGTTTCGTTCATCGCATTGGTTTTCGTTCTCATTGCAGAAGGCGGAAAACTGTTTGGCACGGCAGAAAGCTGAGCCTCCAGGGCGGCAAAATCAAAAAGTGATCGATCCAATAGGTGGCTGGGTCGCGCATGCGCTAGCGCTCGTATCATCGTATCCTTGCGGCCCGGCATACGTCTTTCGATGTCTGCAATCATGGATTTCATCGCATTGCGCTGCAATCCGTCTTGTGACCCGCACAAATCACACGGGATAATCGGGAACTTCATCGCCTCGGCAAACCGGGCAAGATCGTCCTCAGCACAATAAACCATAGGCCGCATCACCATCAGATCGCTTTCATCATTGAGCAGCTTGGGCGACATCGATGCGAGCCGCCCGCCATGGAACAAATTCAAGAAGAACGTTTCCAGCAAATCCTCGCGGTGATGACCGAGGATCAAAGCCGAGCATCCTTCCTCGCGCGCGACCCGATAAAGGTTGCCACGCCGCAGACGCGAACAAAGGGCGCAATAAGTTTGGTTTTCCGGCACTTTATCGGTCACAATTGAATAGGTGTCTTCATACTCAATCCGGTGCTCAATCCCGTTCTTGGATAACCAATCCGGCAAAATGTGCTTGGGAAAATTAGGCTGACCTTGATCCAGATTGCAGGCCAGAAGATCCACAGGCAAGAGCCCGCGCCATTTCAAATCCAAAAGGCATGCCAGCAAGCCGTAGGAGTCCTTGCCGCCGGAAATCGCAACCAACCAACGGTCGCCCGGTCTGACCATGGCATAATCATCCATTGCCTGGCGAATGTTGCGTAGCAAACGCTTGCGAAGCTTGTTGAATTCAACGGACTTCGGCACGGCCTTGAACAAGGAATGCGTACCACCGTCGTCGGTCATCTCGTTTTGCTTTTCCATCAGTGACCGATAGCGCGAATCGCCAAGCGCGCAAAACAAAACCGCCGGACAGTTCGCCCGGCGGTTTGATTTTCATGCGTATAAAAAGCTTAGCGTGAATAAAATTCAACAACCAGATTGGGTTCCATCATGACAGGGTAAGGCACATCGCCCAGTGCTGGCATGCGAACAAATGTTGCCGCCATTTTGGCGTGGTCTGCTTCAACATAGTCGGGGACGTCGCGCTCAGCCAATTGAGTTGCTTCAATCACAAACGCCAATTGCTTGGATTTTTCCTTCACTTCCACAACATCGCCGGCCTTCAAACGGTAAGATGGAATGTTGACGCGGCGTCCGTTGACCATAACGTGGCCATGGTTCACGAACTGGCGAGCCGCAAATATCGTCGCCACGAATTTTGAACGGTAAACGAAGGCGTCCAGACGGCTCTCCAAAAGGCCGATCAGCAACTCCGGCGTGTCGCCTTTGCGACGCGACGCTTCATCATAGGTTTTGCGGAACTGTTTTTCTGAAATGTCGCCATAATAGCCCTTCAGCTTTTGCTTGGCGCGCAGCTGAACACCAAAGTCAGACAATTTGCCCTTGCGGCGCTGACCATGTTGGCCGGGGCCATATTCACGGCGGTTAACGGGTGACTTGGGGCGGCCCCAAACATTTTCGCCCATACGGCGGTCGAGCTTGTATTTGGCAGATGTGCGCTTGCTCATCGCATGTCCTTTCAAAACAACGACATCGCCGCACCATGCAGCGATGAAAGGAATGCACCCTCCTCTGCCTTCATTTTCGGAAGGCTGACAGAAATGCCCACGCACGCATTGCAGGAGTTCATTTCACGGGATACACGACACTAAAGGTCGGCGCAGCTCTTGTAACGATGCGGATTTTTTGTCAACCCGCGCCCGGCGCAAAAAAAGAAAACTGCGGTAACGCATACTGACGTGAACCGATCTCTAGGCTGGGCACCATGTGGCAGGAACTTTACGGGAAACATCGAATTTTGCGACGTGCCCGGCGGCACCTGCGCAATCACGGCGTAGAAGATCCACCTCGCCTTACGATGAAATTCACCCATCAGTCGCCATTTCAATCCGATGTCCGGCTCGTCAGACGCAGCAACAATGTCATCGACATCGAGTATCAGTTTGTCCTGCCTCAAATGATGCTGCACGGTGTACGCCGACGCATCAGCACCCCTGTTCACCAATTTCTTTACTGCTCGCCCGAAGTTGACGAATTGGCTTTAAACATTGGTGACGGAGCAGAAGAATCGATCAACCCTTTTGCATTCTCGTCCAATCGGCCCGATGTTGTTTTGATCCCCGACCACTACCAGTTTGTGATGGAGTCTTTTGCAAAACACCGTGCGACGGCGGACGCTGACAACAAACCCTGGAATTCTCGCAAAACGAGGCTGCGTTGGCGCGGTGCGGACACTGGCCACGGCCGAGTTTGCTTTACCGAAGAATGCAAAAAAGATCCGACGGTTCTGGCAAGGGCGCGCATGTGCATGATCGCCAACTCGCTGCCGGACACCGACTGCAAATTTGCGCGGTCCATGCGTCCGAACTTTGATCCGATGTATGCGCACTATGGCATTTTGGGTGACTTTATCGATGAGCAAGACTGGATCAATGATCGATACGCCCTCGACATTGATGGCAACACCAACACATGGAGCAACATGATTGCGCGCATGCATTTGGGTTGTTGCGTGCTCAAAGTGCAAAGCCAGTTTGGTTTTCGTCAATGGTACTATGATCGCATCCAGCCATGGGAACATTTCATTCCTGTGAAGGCAGACATGTCTGATTTGGAAGAAAAACTTGACTGGGCACGCTCAAATGACGACGAAGCGGAACGCATTGCAATAAAAGGTCAAGCGTTCGCCCGAACGATAACCATGGAGAGTTGCGCGGTCGAAGGTGCGGAAATCATCGAAACGCACTATCTCGGCAAACCAACCGGCTACGCACAGGAAAAACAAAAACAGTGAAAATCGTTGTTATTGGCACCGGATATGTTGGCCTCGTCGCTGGCACTTGTCTTGCTGACATGGGTCATGAAGTGGTCTGCATCGATAATGATCCGCAAAAGTGCAAACTGCTTGACCGCGGCGAAGTTCCGTTCTTCGAGCCCGGCCTTGCTGAAAAAATTGCCGCTAACCGCGCCAGCGGCGCATTGGCGTTTCGCGAGAGTTTGCATAACGAAGACAAAGCAGCCCATATCTTCATCATCGCAGTAGGCACGCCGCCGGGAGAAAATGGCGAGCCGGACATGCGCTATATCCACTCCGCCATCTCAGATATCTCCTCCTATGTCGGCCCTGACCAAGGGGTCATCACAAAATCAACGGTTCCGATCGGCACTGGCGATAAAATAGCGGCGCTCTTCAAGGAAACGCATGGCGTCAATTCCCCTATCGTCATGTCCAACCCGGAGTTCTTGCGCGAAGGTACGGCGGTTACCGATTTTATGGTGCCCGATCGCGTGGCCATCGGCCTGCCCGATGACGACCCCGCCCTTTGGGAAAAGGGAAAAGCGATGGCAGAGCTCCTCTACAAGCCGCTGCTGCACAAATCGGTACCAATCCTGTTCAGCAGCCGTGTGACAGCTGAAATCACCAAATATGCAGCCAACACGTTCCTTGCCACAAAGGTCGCTTTCATCAACGAAATTGCCGACATTTGTGAATCAACAGGTGCCGATATCCGTGAAGTCTCCACCGGTATCGGCTTGGATGAGCGTATCGGCAGCCGCTTTTTGCGCGCCGGCCCGGGCTTTGGCGGTTCATGCTTTCCCAAAGATACCGAAGCGCTGGCGGCCATCGCCCGCCAGGCCGGCGCTGCAACCATGATCACCGAGGCGGTCATAACATCGAACAGTGGTCGAAAACGCGCCATGGGCCTGCGCATCGTCAACGCACTGAATGAACCGTCCAAAGGCAAGACGGTCGCGCTATTGGGGCTCACGTTCAAACCAAACACCGACGACATGCGGGCATCGCCTGCGCTCGACTTGATTGATGTGCTGGAGCAAGCGGGCGTAAATATTGTGGCTTATGATCCGGAAGGCATGGAGAACTGCAAACAAATGCGGCCGGATATAATCTACGCCAAAAACATCGAAGATTGCGTCCATGACGCTGATGCCGCTGTGGTCGTAACCGAATGGGGACAATTTCAGACAATCAATCTGGAATGGCTTAACAACACCATGCGCGGAAATGTCTTGGTTGACTTGCGCAATGTGTTTGATGCGCGCAAGGCAAAATTTGCAGGGCTGCGCTATGTGGGCATCGGACAAGGGACATCGGAAGTATCATGAAATTTGAACATGCACTTGTGGCGGGTGGCGGCGGGTTCCTTGGTGCCAACCTGGTCAAGACACTGCTAAGGCGCGGCGTCGCCGTAACGGTTTTCGACAATTGGTCGACAGGACGTGAAGTCAATTTCTCCAACATTAATGATAGCCGCGCGCTGACCGTCATAACGGGAGATGTGAGCGAGGGATTGCCGGAGGTCGACGCCGACATCGTGTTCAACATGGCCTGTCCGGCCTCTCCACCCTTTTATCAGGCAGACCCGCTCGGCACGATCCGCACCTGCGTGATGGGCACGCTGAATGTTCTTGATTGGGCGCACAAGCGCGACGTGCGCGTTGTTCACGCCTCAACATCGGAAGTCTATGGAGACCCCCTCCAACATCCGCAGCGCGAAGATCAATGGGGCAATGTGAACCCGATCGGTCCACGGGCCTGCTATGATGAAGGCAAACGGGCCGCCGAAGCAGCACTCTTTGATCACAGGCGTATCCACGGCACAGATGCCCGCACCATGCGGATATTCAACACATATGGGCCGCATATGCGCCCAGATGACGGAAGAGTGGTTTCAAACTTTATTGTCCAGGCGCTCAAGGGTGAGACCATCACGATCTATGGTGACGGCAAACAAACCCGCTCATTTTGCTATGCGGACGATTTGATCGCAGGCATTTTGGCGCTTGGTGAAAGCGAAAAACAGATCGACAGGCCGGTCAATCTGGGCAATCCGGATGAGTTTACGATCGAAGAACTGGCGCACACGGTGACAGAACTTGTCGGAAGCAATGCGGGCTACACCTACCTTGATATGCCCGTTGACGATCCTGTTCGCAGACAACCTGACATTTCGCTCGCCAAAGAATTACTCGATTGGGAGCCAGTGGTGCCGCTGCGGAACGGCCTTAAAGAAACGATCGCTTACTTTAAGTCCGCGATCGCATCACAGACTTAAGCGCCCAAGACTTTGCCCACTAACGGCTGAGAAAGATACAACTTCACCGAGTGGTTATGAACAGAAGAAAGTACGCCAGAATGATCTTCGACCGGATGCCAAATCTTAGCGGCACCGCCCGCGCTGGCAACCCAATCATTGTTGTTGCGAAGGTCGTACCACATGCCAAGACGCCGTGGTTTTTGCCGCGTACCGCCAAGCAGGCCAGCGATACGGCGTGAACCAAGTGGGGATCCAATCGTTATCAAACTGGGTATATTCACATTGACCGAGCGAAGCGCATCAATGGCGACAACGCTGCCCAGTGAATGAGCAATAACCACATCGGGCCGGGAAAGCTGCAGGTCGCGCACGACCATTTGCCGAATATGGTTACGGAGCCCGGCATCTCCAAAGTAAACACCGGCTTGTTCAAGGATTCGCTCAACGGCAACGTTCTCTGAGTTCCCAAGAATGTCACCAATAATCGCCTTGCCGATGGCGCCGAGATTGATGGGTTCAATCCTGAAACCGCTGAAACTTGAATATAGGCCAGCCCTGACGGGCGAAATACCCAATCGCTCTCTTTCCTCGGTGCTTGTCGTGCGGGCGGTTTCGATGCCTTTGGAAAAACGATCTGTCGATTCATCCAGCAAATCGCCATAGTAAGGCGCATTGGTTTCCGAGGCCGACAGACTTATACCATGAGCGGCGTTTATATGCCTGGACCAAGCAGCCTTGATACCGGCCTCACTGCGCCCCTCATTGTTAATTCCATGCAGAAAACAGCATCGAACTGTCATGTTGCCCCCAAATTTGCCCTATAGTAGCGCAAAGCCAAAACCGGCCACCATTTTTTTTATTTTGTCAGTTTGGTCTCCGCTCGTAAATAGTGCGAAATCACCAAATTCACCAACCCGGTCGCCAAAACGCATCTGCCCCACCAATGCTAGCGCCCGACGCGCAATCGCTTCCGACGTATCGATCCAATCAACCGGCCAAGGGGCTACCTTACGCATGCGGTTGACCAGGAACGGATAGTGGGTACACGCCAAAACAATGATGTCCGTACGGCGTCCACCCTCCTCCATAAAACACGGAGTGACTTCAGCCTTCACCGCCTGCTCGTCCACAAAACCGTCGCGCATGTATGTTTCGGCCAATGCAGCCAGGTTCCCGCTGCCCACCAAACGCACATGACATTGCTGCGCGTAGCGCTCGATCAGATCGCGGGTGTATTGTCTTTTGACGGTTCCCGGCGTTGCCAACACCGACACAAGTCCGGTTGCGGTACGCTCGGCAGCGGGTTTGATCGCCGGCACCGTACCCACAAACACCTGGTCCGGAAAAGCGTGACGCAAAGCTCCAATCCCAACGGTCGATGCCGTGTTGCAACCAATGACGACAAGGCCAGGCCTAAAGCGCGCAAGCAGGTCGTCGAACAGCTCGATCATGCGCTCAACAAGCGCCCGCTCCTCCCATGCCCCGTATGGAAAGGCTGCGTCGTCCGCTACATAGATGTAGCGCATCGGCGGGAGGATGATCCGGGCCTCTTTAACGACAGACAGACCGCCGATCCCGGAATCAAAGAACAAGATGGTCGGGTTTTTCACTTCACTCATCGGGCGCGCCGCTCCCACGTGGCTTGGCGGGCGAAAACCTGTCGAGCGAGGAGATCACGCCACGCAGAACCCGTATCTCATCTGAGGAAAAACCCGGACGGGTCAACACCGCGCGCAGACTGTCCACCATGACTGCTTCTCGTTGTGGCGGGCGAAAATAGCCCCGCTTGCGAAGCGCATTTTCCAACTGAGAAAACATACCAAACAGTTCGCTTTTGTCGGCAGGCTCAAACTGGGGACCGGCGAAGGGTAATCCGTCATCGGACAGGGCACGTGTCCCGATAAATTCATAGGCCATCAACAAGACAGCTTGCGCAATGTTGAGCGATGCGTACGCCGGGTTCACCGGAAAGGTAACGATGTCATCGGCGAGCCCCACCTCATTGTTGCGAAGACCAATGCGCTCTCGGCCGAACAGTATCCCGACGGCCTCGCCGGCCCGCTCGCGCCCTGACAACATCGCGCAAGCATCCTTGGGACCGAGCACCCGTTTGAAACCATCGCGCTGTCGCGCCGTCGTGGCCACAACATAATTCAAGTCTTCAATGGACTGTTCCAGTGTCTCGTAGAGCGTTACAGCGTCCAGAACATAGGTTGCACCTGCGGCCGCCGATACCGCCTTGTCGTTCGGCCAACCGTCACGAGGGTTGACGATGCGCAGCCGGTCGAGGCCAAAATTACCCATTGCCCGGGCGACCATCCCGATATTTTCACCAAGTTGCGGCTCGACCAGGATAATCGCCGGCCCACCGGTTAACATCGGCCTTTTCTTGTCGGTTCCTGCCAATTTGCTTGCCTTTTCTGTACCGATCAGTGGGTCTTTGGTTCTGGCCCTCAACGAGGGGCGATACCCCTAATTGACCAGAAAGTAATGCGTCACTTAACCCCAAAGCGGGTATCGCACACCAATTGGCTTTGCTATAGCGGCGCGAACAGGGGAAGATCGGCTTAGCCCCTGAACGAACATAATAATCAGAGGTTTCAAATGTCTAAGATCAAGGTTGCAAATCCCGTTGTCGAACTCGACGGCGATGAGATGACACGCATCATCTGGCAGTTCATCAAAGACAAGCTTATCCACCCATATCTGGACGTTGATCTTCACTATTATGATCTGGGCATCGATGCACGCGATGAAACCGATGACCAAATTACCGTCGATGCGGCCAATGCGATCAAGGAACATGGTGTCGGTGTGAAGTGCGCAACCATCACACCCGATGAGGCGCGCGTTGAAGAATTCGGCTTGAAACGCATGTACCGCTCGCCCAACGGAACCATCCGCAATATTCTTGGCGGCGTCATCTTCCGAGAACCCATCATCATGCAAAACGTCCCACGGCTCGTACCGGGCTGGACCAAGCCGGTCATCGTCGGCCGCCATGCATTCGGCGACCAATATCGTGCGACGGACTTCAAATTCCCCGGCAAGGGAAAGCTGTTCATGAAATTTGTCGGCGAAGACGGCAACGAGCAGGAATATGAGATTTTTGACGCACCCTCATCAGGCATCGCCATGGGCATGTATAATCTCGACAAGTCCATTGAGGACTTTGCGCGTGCTTCTTTGAACTATGGATTACAGCGCAAGGTGCCGGTTTACCTGTCGACCAAGAACACCATCATGAAAATTTATGACGGCCGCTTCAAAGACATTTTCCAAGAAATCTACGAAAAAGAGTTCGAGGCCCAATTCAAGGAAAACGACATCTGGTACGAGCACCGCCTGATCGACGATATGGTGGCCTCAAACCTGAAATGGTCCGGTGGATATGTGTGGGCCTGTAAAAACTATGATGGCGATGTTCAGTCTGACACGGTTGCCCAAGGCTTTGGCTCTCTCGGTCTGATGACATCAGTTCTGATGACGCCCGATGGCAAAACAGTTGAGGCAGAAGCGGCGCACGGCACGGTCACGCGTCACTACCGCCAGCACCAAAAAGGTGAAGAAACATCAACAAACTCGATTGCGTCCATCTTTGCCTGGACGCGGGGCCTGGCACACCGCGCGAAATTGGATGACAATGATGCACTGGCCAAGTTCTCCGCAACGCTGGAGCAAGTGTGTATCGACACCGTTGAAAGCGGCTATATGACCAAGGATTTGGCGCTGCTGATCGGTCCTGATCAGAAATGGCTGACAACGACAGGCTTTCTCGACAAGGTTGATGAAAACCTGCAGAAGGCGATGAGCTGACCATTTGACAGCATTCAGAAACGGCGCCACACGGCGCCGTTTTTTGTTGCAAGGCGATCAGACTCTGACACACTGCGCCTATGAAAATTGGAATTATAGGGACGGGTCAGGTAGGCGCAGCATGCGCATTCGCCTGCGTTTTACGCGGTGTCGGGACACAAATCGTGCTCGTCGATCACAATCCCGCGCTCGCCAGGGCACAAGCCGAAGACATTCTGCACGCAACCCCGTTTGGCCATAGCATTCCTGTCCATCATGGCACGATCAACGATCTGGAAGGCTGTGCCATCGTCATGATTGCCGCGGGCGTGCCGCAAGCGGACCCCAATGAAAGTCGGCTCGACCTGCTTGCGCGCAACGCACAGGTTTTTGACGAAATCATCCCGCCAATATTGAAGTCAGCGCCGGAAGCGATCTTGCTCATTGCGTCCAATCCAGTCGATGTGATGACGCATATGGCAGTGGAGATTGCGAAAAAGTCCGGCGTGAACGACTCCAATCGCATCATCGGTTCAGGCACCATTCTCGATACCGCGCGCTTCCGCACGTTAATCGCCGAAAAATTGAACGTTTCCAGCCATTCTGTTCACGCCTATGTGCTTGGCGAACATGGCGACTCAGAAGTCCTGCTCTGGTCGGACATCAACATTGGTGCCGTGCCGCTGGAGGCGTTTTGCAACCAGCTTGATTGCACGCTGACGATTGACGATATAAATGCCATTGATGACGGCGTGCGCAGCGCCGCTTATCACATAATCGAAGGAAAAGGCGCGACCTGGTTCGGTATCGGCGCAGGCATGGCACGCATCGCGCAGGCTGTTTTGGGCGACGAACGGGCGCTATTGACGGTTTCGGGAACAACGGCAAATTTTGGCAAGCGCCCCGTTACATTTTCGATCCCGCGCATTATCGGTGCCAATGGCATTATCAACTCAGTAATCCCACCTGTGAGCACACAGGAAATTGCAGAGCTCAACCGCAGTGCTGACATTATACGCAGCGCGTGCGACGAACTCATGTCGCACACCCCGATTTAAGCGTCAGTCAGAGCCGGCAAGCGTCTTTTTAACAGCTTCCAGCGCTACCTGCGGATCGGTTCCGCCCGGTCCGCCCGCTTGCGCCATATCCGGGCGGCCGCCGCCGCCCTTCCCGCCGACAGCCGCAGAAGCGGCGCGCACCAGGTCAACCGCACTGACTTGGTCGATTAGATCATCGGTCACGGCCGCTACGATGCTGACCTTGCCGTCCTCGCCGGCCGCAACGAACGCCACCACGCCTGAACCAAGCTGCTGTTTCGCCTCATCCGCCATAGGCTTGAGATCACGCGGCGACACACCCGATACCAACCGACCCGCGAAAGCCATCCCGTTTATCGTTTCCGGCGCGTTGGCGTTTGCATCACCAGCGGCAGGACCGGCCATGGCCAACGCCTTGCGGGCCTCGGTCAAGTCACGCTCCAGCTTTTTGCGTTCATCCAAAAGCGCCTTGACCCGCGTCGGCAAATCGGCGGGCGCGGCCTTTAAAAGGTCGGCAGTTTCGCGTAGCGCTGCGTCCTGACCTTGCAAGTGCTTGCGCGCAGTATCACCGGTAAGTGCTTCAATGCGTCGGACACCTGCCGAAACAGCGCTGTCCGACAAGATGCTCACCAAGCCGATTTCGCCTGTCGAACCCACATGGGTACCGCCGCATAATTCAACGGAATAGGTTGAGCCAGCCTTTTCCCCATGAAGCGTTTGGCCCATGGAGACAACTCGAACCTCATCACCATATTTTTCACCAAAAAGCGCAATGGCGCCGGTTTTTCGAGCTTCCTCAATCGGCATCAGGCGCGTTTCAACCGGGCTGTTCTGCAACACAATCTCATTGGCCATATCGCCGACCCGCTCAAGCTCATCGGCGGCAATCGTCTTTGGGTGCGAGAAGTCAAAGCGGAGGCGATCTTCAGCAACCAATGAACCCTTTTGCGCCACATGGTCACCCAGCACTTCGCGCAGAGCTTCGTGTATCAGGTGCGTGGCAGTATGGTTGGAACGAAGCTTGTTGCGCCGACCTTCGTCAATCGACAACTCCAAAGCCGCACCAAGTTCAACCTGTCCGCTCTCAATCTGGCAACGGTGAACAAAAACGCCATCAGCGCGTTTTTGAGTATCAATCACCACGATGGTGACGCCATCACCCAACATGATGCCTTGATCACCCTGCTGCCCCCCTGATTCGGCATAAAACACCGTCTGGTTGAGCACCAAATCGACTTGACTACCGGCATCGGCGCTTTCAACTTCATCGCCATTTGAAACCATGGCCGTGACCACCGCTTCTGTTTTGGCACGGTCATAGCCCAAAAACTCGGTCGAACCGACGCGCTCGCGGATCGCAAACCAAACCTTGTCCGTTGCAGCATCACCGGACCCTGACCAATTGGCGCGCGCTTCAGCCTTTTGTCGCTCCATGGCGACATCGAAAGCATCCGTGTCGACGCTAATCCCACGGCGGCGCAGCGCATCTTGCGTCAAGTCAAGCGGGAAGCCGTAAGTGTCATAGAGCTTGAACGCGGTTTCGCCGTCAAACTGATCACCGTCTGATAAACCGTCACTGGCATCCGACAAAAGGCCCAAACCACGCTCAAGAGTACGCCGGAAGCGCACCTCCTCCAATTGCAATGTTTCGGTAATAAGCGCCTTGGCCCGACCCAGTTCAGGATAAGCATCACCCATTTCCGCGATCAACGCCGGCACCAGCCGATGCATCAACGGATCCTTGGATCCCAACAGATGAGCATGCCGCATCGCGCGACGCATAATCCGGCGCAGCACATAACCGCGCCCGTCATTGGACGGAAGAACACCATCGGCAATCAAAAAGGAAGACGCACGCAAATGGTCGGCAATTACACGATGGCTTGCCTGTTGTTCACCTTCTGCCTTGGTAACCGTCAGCGATTGAGAAGCCTCGATCAGAGCTTTGAACAGATCGATATCATAATTGTCATGCACGCCCTGCATCACAGCAGCGATGCGCTCTAACCCCATGCCAGTATCAATCGAAGGCCGGGGAAGATCAGCGCGCTCATCCTTCGTCAATTGCTCAAACTGCATGAAGACAAGGTTCCATATTTCAATGAAACGATCCCCATCTTCTTCAGCGGTCCCGGGCGGCCCACCCCATATATGATCACCGTGATCGTAGAAGATTTCAGAACACGGCCCGCAGGGACCAGTGTCACCCATGGCCCAAAAATTATCATGTGTTGCGATGCGGATGATGCGGTCGTCGTGCAGACCGGCGATCTTTTTCCAAAGGTCAAAGGCATCATCATCGGTATGATAAACCGTCACCAAGAGGCGATCACGGTCGAGCCCAAATTCCTTGGTGATCAGGTTCCAAGCCAGCTCAATGGCTAAGGGTTTGAAATAGTCGCCAAACGAAAAATTGCCGAGCATCTCAAAAAACGTATGGTGACGCGCCGTATAACCGACATTGTCAAGATCATTATGTTTGCCGCCAGCGCGCACACACTTTTGCGACGTGACAGCACGGGCATATTCGCGCTTTTCAAGGCCGGTAAAAACATTCTTGAACTGGACCATGCCCGCATTGGTGAACATCAAGGTGGGATCATTAAGAGGCACGAGCGGGCTGGACTCAATGATCGCATGATCATTCGAGCCAAAATAGTTCAAAAACGCAGCACGGATATCGTTGACGCCGCTCATGCTTTCACACCTAGTTGTTGGGTGGACCTCAGTGACTGCACGATCCGACCATTTGTTTGACGAACCGCTGATTAGTCGAAAAAGAAAGCCAATGTCCACCGCTCAAAACAAAGCCCCGCAACCTGACGGTCACGGGGCGCAAAATTGGGCGCAAAACTTCGGAAAACTCAGCTCTTATCTTCAGAACCCTCAAAATCCTCCTTGCCTGACGCCGCAACCTTCTGTGTTTCATCATCATGAAGCAATTGCTCGGCGATCAGTCCGGCATTCTGACGCAGCGCCATCTCGATCTGGTCAGCCACGTCTATATTGTCGCGCAAGAACTGTTTGGCGTTCTCCCGACCCTGCCCCAAACGCTGGCTGTCATAGGAGAACCAACTCCCCGATTTTTCAACGATCCCGGCCTTCACGCCCAAATCAATCAACTCACCGGTCTTGGAAACGCCTTCACCATACATGATGTCGAAAAGCACTTCCTTGAAAGGCGGCGCCAATTTGTTTTTGACCACCTTGATCTTCGTTTGGTTGCCCACAACCTCATCGCGATCCTTTACAGCACCAATCCGACGGATATCCAAACGCACCGATGCATAAAACTTCAGCGCATTTCCCCCTGTCGTCGTCTCCGGTGAGCCGAACATCACACCGATCTTCATGCGGATCTGGTTGATGAATATGACCATCGTGTTGGAGCGCGAGATGGAAGCCGTTAATTTGCGCAGCGCCTGGCTCATCAAGCGCGCTTGCATGCCGGGCAAAGAGTCGCCCATCTCGCCCTCTATCTCCGCACGCGGGGTCAACGCTGCCACAGAATCGATCACCAACACATCGCAGGCACCCGAACGCACCAGGGTGTCGGCGATTTCAAGCGCTTGTTCGCCATTATCGGGCTGAGAGATCAAAAGATCTTCAAGGCTCACGCCAAGCTTTCGCGCATAAACCGGATCAAGCGCATGTTCAGCATCAACAAAGGCGCAAATACCGCCACTTTTTTGCGCTTCGGCCACCGTATGCAGCGCCATGGTGGTCTTGCCCGAACTCTCAGGCCCGTAAATCTCGATAATTCGGCCTTTCGGAAGCCCGCCAACGCCCAGCGCAATATCAAGCCCCAATGAACCGGTGGAAACCGTCTCAATCTCAACAATCTGTTCGCTGGCGCCTAGCCGCATAATTGAGCCCTTGCCGAAAGAGCGTTCAATTTGTGCCAGCGCCGCGTCCAATGCCTTGGATTTATCCACGCCCTTCCCCTCAACGAGCTTCAAATTAGCCTGTCCCATCATGTATCCCCTAAGTGTGCAAGTAAAAGCCGCTTAAATTAATCACACCAAATTTGTACCATTTTTGTTCTCTTTTCGCAATAGGCGTAAGCCATTGTTTTTATATTATTTTATATTTTTGTTTTACAAATGTTCCAAAATTCGGTCGATACTTGGTTTCTGTGCAAATCTTGCCACCGCCGGGGTTTGGTAGAATCAGCGGCCGTGCTAGGCGTTCGCCATGACCGCAAAACATATTGTTGGCATCGGTGGCGCCCATGTTGACTGGATTGCCCAGATGAGTTTGCCCGAGGTGCCAGGAGCATCCATGCCGGGTCGTGTTGAGACCCATGTCGGCGGATGCTGTTTGAACAGCCTTCGTGTTATAGCGCAATTAATGCCGGATCACACGATCACGATGATATCGGCGCGCGGCGGCGATGGCGCCGGCGAGCAAGTACAATCAGCCATGGAAGAAGCTGGCCTGATTGATCAAGGCGCGGTTTTTCTGGACCGAAAAACACCGACTTATACTGCAGTTTTAAGTGATCGGGGCGACCTTGTCGCTGCTGTGGCAGACATGAGGCTCTATGAAGACGCGCTGCCGCGCCATTTGGGGCGGCGCGAGGTACGGGCCACGCTAAACGATGCCAACATACTTGTTGTCGATACCAATTTACCCGCCACTGGCATCGAAAAGCTGGTCAGCAGCTTTGAAGGTTTGGTGATCGGCTTTGCTATCTCGCCGGCAAAGGCAAGGCGGCTGATCGAAAGCGGCCCGCACATTGATCTGGTTTTCATGAACGCCAAGGAGCACGCGGCTTTGGGCGATCTCAAAGCGGTGGGATTGAAAAAAGCGGTCATCACAAATGGGACCGATGACGTCCTCGTTTTGGAAGATGGCGACGCCTTTCGCCTGCCGGTTGTACCCGAAACCGGCATTGTTGATGTCACCGGTGCGGGCGACGCATTGGCTGGCGCAACAATCGCAGCACATTTAAAAGACCCTTCTGAGAAACTTTGGAAAGCGGTCAATATCGGCATCGCCGCAGCCACCCAGACGGTGAGAGCGCATGGCCCTATTGCCTCGCTTGATTGGGCTATGTTGACGACAAAGGCGAAACCAAATGCCCATTGATGTGACGTTAACGCCAGAGATTGAAGCGGGATTGCGGGATGGAAAAGCGTTGGTTGCGCTTGAATCAACCATCATCACCCACGGCATGCCCTGGCCCGACAATCATTCCATGGCCACCAATGTCGAGGCCATCATTCGCCATGAAGGCGCCCTCCCCGCAACGATTGCATTGATTGATGGTGTCCTGCACATCGGGCTGGAAGAAGCATCGCGTGAACAATTGGCAAAAACCGAAAATGCCATGAAGCTGTCGCGCGCCGACCTGGCATTTGCCATGGCCGCCAAGGCGACCGGCGGAACCACGGTCGCAGCCACCATGATGGCAGCCGCCAGTGTCGGGATCGGCGTTTTTGCAACTGGTGGCATCGGTGGCGTTCATCGCGGCGCCGGGCAGACCTTCGACATTTCGGCGGACCTTGATGAATTGGCCCGTTCGCCACTGACCGTCGTTTGCGCCGGGGCAAAAGCCATTTTGGACTTGCCCAAAACGCTGGAAGCGCTTGAAACGCGCGGCGTACCGGTTGTGGCATTTGGGCAAGATGAACTTCCAGCTTTCTGGTCACGTCAGTCAGGCCTTGAAGCGCCATTGCGTCTGGATACGGTAGAGACTATCGGCGATTTTATCACAATACGTAAAGAGTTGGCCCGTATGGGCCATGGCGGCGTGCTGATCTGCAATCCCGTACCGGCAAGCAACGAAATACCGCTCGAAGTCATGACACTGCACATTGAAACCGCATTGGCGCAGGCTGCCCAGGCCAAAGTCAGCGGCAAAGACGCCACGCCGTATCTTCTCGCAAAAATCGTAGAACTCACGAGCGGTGAAAGTTTAAAAACCAACATCGCACTGGTGGAAAACAACGCGCGTCTGGCAGCGAAAATTGCGATTGATTTAGCCAAGCGTAACGAGAAGCCGCGCATCGGATTTATGTAAACTTGCGCAGATGGTCATTCGCCCGCAAATTGGTACCAAGTAAGAGATGGGCGAAGTGGGAAGACGATATTGGCACCTGTGAATGACAATGCCGGCCGAATTAGACTGACCTGGGCGGCTGCTTCCGGCGACGCAACGCGCCTTGCGAGCCTGTTTTACGCAAACCTTTTTCGTATTGACGAAACGACACGCCCGCTTTTTGTGGGCGACTTGGCGCTGCAAGGCCGCAAACTTGCCGATACGCTCAACTTCATTGTGGATCACCTCGAAGAAGAACACATCCTGCTGCCAGCAGCCAGGGATCTCGCCATTCGCCATTTGAACTATGGCGTGACGGCTGACCAATATCAGGCTGTGGGGCAAGCGCTGCTAGAAACATTGAGGCAGATTTTGGGCCCGACATTTTCATCCGATGACGCACGCGCTTGGCTTGAAACCTATGCAGGCCTCTCAAAGGCCATGATTGCGGCCGCCTATCCGTCATCTGCTCGCCCTGAGTAACCCAACTTTCAGGCGTTAAATGACTATCCTTTTGGATAGTCCTCTATACCGATAACCGAAAACAACGATGAGAGAAGGCGTTAAATAAAATAATCGTCGGAGGAACCCGGTTTGGAAATCATCGTCAAAACAGGTGAAAGCATGGCCGAACTGGCTGAACGCTTGGGCGATCGTCATTTCGACTTCCTCTCCTTGCATGGCCGTTGCGATTTGAACCTGCACCAGGATCTTTCAAACATCTTGCATGCCAACAATATTCACGGCGCGACCTCCTGCCTGGGTGTCATGGCGAATGCCGGCGGCACAGATGGTGTCGGTGCGTTTGCCATATCCGACCCGGAAGGGGCGTACGGAACCGGCTTCGCGCATTTTGATATGCCCGTTGCAAAGGCTGCCGAGGAGGCAACGAAAAGAGCCATGGCCAACGCCGGACGGATCGGAGAGCAGCCCGCCCTCGTGTGGGTCTCTGCAACCCCCGGCCATGAGGAACAGGTCATCACCGGCATTGAGGCCGTCATCGGCAGAGATGCCGCCCCCATCATTGGCGGCAGCGCAGCCGACAATAGTGTCGAAGGCAACTGGTACGTCATGTCCAAAACGGAAATGGCCGCTTCCGGGGTTGTGGTTTCGGTGCTGTTTCCCTCGGTGCAGGTCTCGTTTGCCTATCAAAACGGCTATTCGCCGACGCACCATAGCGGTGTCGTTTCGAGCGCCGAAGGCCGAACAATCAAAAGAATTGACGGGCGCCTTGCGCTCGACGTCTATCATGAATGGACAGGCGGAGCAGTAGCCCCGCTTGACACTGATGAAACATCGCGACCTATCCTATCAGAAAGCACTTTCTGGCCGCTGGGTCGTGAGGTGAGCCGGCTGGGCGACGTTCCCCTGTACCTGCTGGCTCACCCGGCCGTTGCCAACCAAGACAAAAGCATTGAACTGTTTGCTGATGTCTACGAAGGCGAAACCATCACCCAGATGAACGGGACAGAGCGGAGCCTGATAGAGCGCGCCGGCCGTGTCGCGTCGCTGGCCTGTGCCAGTGGCAGCCTGCCGCAAAATGAGGTGGCCGGCGCTTTGATGGTCTATTGTGGCGGCTGCATGCTATCTGTGCGCGATGAAATCGACCAGGTAGCAAGCGGCGTGACACAAGCTTTGGCCGGCGCACCATTTCTGGGAACATTCACCTTCGGTGAACAGGGAGCGCTACTTCGGGCAGGAAACCGCCATGGCAATCTGATGATTTCTTGTGTAGTCTTTGGCAACGCATAACGATCTGGAAGCCCTGACGATATGGCCGATGACGAGCGGTTAAGAGAGACGCTGCTCGAATTGCAAATTCTGCGCGACCGCGAAGCGAGCATGCTTGCGGAAACACGTCGGCTTGCTGCTTGCCTGGAAGCGTTTTCAACCTCTGAAAATCCGAACGCTGCATTAAACGCGCTGTTTGCAACCATCGTGCAAACAACGGAGGCAACCCATATCCTGTTGCTTGAAAAAGCCACGGACGGTTCAACGCTCATCGTGGCAAGCAATCGAACAGACTGGGAGGGCAAACAGCTTCTTGCGCCGATCGATCTCCATTCGCGACCTCGAAATGTCACTGACCACAGGTTACTGGGCACATGGCAAGCAGATGTCGATTTGGGCCGACTGGGCGGCCTTCTCGTCGCCCCAGCATCTGCCAACTACAGTTTCATGGCCTTTGGCGATGAAGGCATGCGTTTTGGTTCAACGGACTTGGAGCTCATTCGCCGCCTTTCCGGGCTTGCGCTTCAGGGGTACCGAAACGCAAAAATTGCCCGAGAGAACAATCTGCTGGCTGCCGCCATCGCCGGCTCGTCGTCAGGATTCTCGATCTCCGATGCAACGTTCCCTGATAACCCGCTTGTTTATGTCAACGCAGCCTTTGAAGAGCTTTCAGGATACAAAGCGCCCGATGTTTTGGGCGAAAACTGCCGTTTTCTGAGCGCAGAACAAGAGGACTCAGATGAAAGAAGCAGGCTACGCAACGCGGTCAGAGATCGAACAAGTGGAACGTTTCTTTTGCGCAACAAGCGCAAGGATCAGACACCATTTTGGAACGAGCTAACACTTTTTCCGGTCAAGAATGATCTCGGCGACGTGGTCAATCTGGTGGCCACCCAGACCGACGTCACCGAACGCATTGAGGCAACCGCTGAACGCGATCGAGTGACTGCGCGTATGGAGCAGTCACTTGCCTCGAGCGATGACGCCTTTATCCTGTTGGAGCAAGACGGCCAGATTGCCTTTGCCAACGATACAACCCGTGTCTTCTTTCCCGCACCAGACCATGACTGGAAAGCAGGAACACGCTTTGCCGACAATTGGGAGGCTTATCTTGGCCACATCTCAGCGTTGGAAAGGCCGATAGTAGACGCGTTGAGAACTCTTGACTTGACCGCTTCCAGCGAGATGACCAGCGGCCGGGAAATCGAATTGCCCGATGGGCGCAGCATTCTTCTCAAAGCACGCGCCCTGAATGATGGCGGCACGGTTGCTTCGGCCAACGACATCACCGCGCAACGACACGCGCAAAACCTTCTGTCTCAGCGCTTGGCAGCGATCGAAGCGGCAAAAGATGGCATACTGATTTGCGATGATAACAGCCGCATCACGTATGTGAACAAGGCCGGTGCCAAGCTTATGGATTTTGAAACACCAGGCGAGGCTCTGGGGCAAAAATGGACGAAACACTACAGGGCGGCACCCAACGTCACATCCACCAACGATTTTGAAGTCACGCTTGTCCGGCACGGCGATAGCATCGACCAGTCCCACGAAATTTCAGGGTCACCCCTACCAAACGGCGGATATGTCATCGTACTGCGGGACATTACGGAAAGCCTGGCCCTTGAAACGCGCGAAGCGGAAATGTCGGTAGAGCTGATCAAGCTTCAACGTCGCGAAGCGGTCGCACAACTCACAGCGGGCATCGCACACGACTTTAACAATTTACTGTCAGTGATTAACGGTTCCGTAGCGCTTGTCAGCCTTGCCGACAATATTCCCCATGATCTGGCCGAACATATAAAGCGTATCGGGCAAGCGGGCCAACAATCCAGTAAATTGGTCACGCAGCTGCTGAACGCCGGCAACCCTCTTAACGACGGTGACGGTTTCGAACTCAAACAGGTCATTGAGCAATTGCCCGACCTTATGCTTCCCAAAATCCCGCCCAATATTACATTGTCGGTTCCCGAGACCATTCCCGCCAAACAACTAAAAGGGGATCGGGATGTTCTCAGCCAAATCCTGATGAATTTAACGCTCAACGCGGTCCATGCAATTGCTGATCGAGACGGGCAAATTACGATCCATTGCGACACGTCAACTGATGCCCAACAAAGCGCTTTCGACGAGACTAATCACTTCGATAAAAAGGCACTCCATGTCAGACTGACAGTCACGGACAATGGCTCGGGCATGGAGCCGGAAACACTCAAGAAAGCAAAGACCCCCTTTTTCACAACAAAAGGCCGCCACGGGAGCGGTCTGGGTTTGGCAATGGCGTCCATGCAAATCCAATCTTATGGCGGCGCCATAAAGCTCCACTCGACCATTGGTGTCGGAACGGAAGTTGAGCTTTTCTGGCCGTTGATCGAGGCGGATAATTCACCACGGGCCCTGGAAAACGATGAAGCGATTGACCTGACCGGTAAAACAGTGATCGTAGTCGATGATGATGCAAATGTCGGTGCGGTTCTGGCCGCCTATCTGGAAGCGCAAGGCGCTGAAGTGGCCATTTGTGAAGACCCACGCGACGCTTTGTCTGCGGTCACAGAAGATCCAGCCGGTTGGTCCGCGCTCGTCACCGACTATGACATGCCGATTATGAACGGCGGAGCTTTGGCTCAAGAAACGAGACAAGCCGCGCCGAACCTGCCGATTTTCATGGTGTCAGCTCTGGCTGACAGACTCAACGATCCCCGGATTTCACAAGCAAACGTGACGGAGATTTTTCCAAAGCCGGTTCCGTTGAAGAAACTATCGGCTGCCATCAAGGCTGCAACAAGATTTGTGTAAGAATAGTGTGCTAAACCCTTCTTATGAGAATATTACTTGCTGACGACCACGACCTGGTCCTTGAAACATTATCGGCGTTCCTTCGCACCGAAGGCGATATGGAAGTGGAGACCTGCACTTCCCTTGATACTGCTTGCGAGAAAATCGAGCGGGACGCCGTCTACAATCTGGTGCTTCTCGACTATGGCATGCCGGGGATGGATGGCCTGAGCGGCCTGGAAAAAGCCATTCGGTTTGCTAACAAAACACCGGTTGCCATCATGTCTGGAACAGCAAACAAAGCGATCGCCCGCGAGGCGCTTGATGCGGGTGCTATTGGCTTTCTGCCCAAAACAATCGCTGCAAAGTCATTGGTCAATGCGGTCAAATTCATGGCGATGGGCGAAACCTATGTTCCCCATGACTTCATGAATGCCGACGAGCAAAGCCCGGAAAATGCGCTTAGCAAGTTGCTTTCAGAAAGAGAAATGCAAGTCCTGCATGGCTTGTGCCGCGGTCTTTCCAACAAAGAACTGGCCCGTGAACTGGATCTGCAGGAGGTTACCATCAAACTGCACGTCAAAACGCTTTGCAGAAAACTGAATGCGAAAAACCGCACACATGCAGCCATGATCGGAAAAGAAGCCGGCATCGTTTAGACACCGGCAAAGTTAAGGTTTTGCTGTTTTCTACAGGATACTCGCCTCTGGCTTAATTGGTCGGCTCCGATAAAACGGGGCCGAACCAGCGGCACTTTCCCTACCCGGCTGGAAACCTAGAAGATGATGCAGTCGGTGAAATCCTCGACAGAAAAGTCACCCAGATTTTCACAAATCAACGTACTTCCCCCCAGATCAATCTCAGCGGTGCCTGGTGCGTTTTCCGTAATGTTTGCCAAAATCCATGACAAAGCATCCATCCCGCTGTCCAGCAAGTTCAACTGACGGAAATCAAGACGGTCGCCTTCGCTACCACCGATAATCAAGTCAAGGATCGTATCGATGGAACCGTCAAGGTCGTCATTCCTGAACACATAACGGTCGCTGCCAGCACCACCGGTGGCGGTATCACTGCCCGCGCCCATGTAAATGGTGTCCTTACCGGCACCACCAAATATCGTGTCATTGCCGGTATAAGCGGTAATGCGGTCATTGCCGTCTCCGCCACTAATTTGGTCTGAACCGGAGCCGCCCTTCAAATAGTCATCGCCAGCACCGCCATCGATGACATCATCGCCGCTACCGCCATCGATCGCATCGTTGCCAGCGCCACCATCAATATCGTCGGCACCACTGCCGCCTTTGAGCGTATCATCGCCCTCGCCGCCGTCCAGCTTATCATCGCCGGTTCCGCCCTGGAGGTTATCGGCACCATCACCGCCTGTCAGCTCATCATCTCCGGAGCCACCAACAAGCAAATCATCACCCTCACCACCGTCCAGCTTGTCGTCACCGCTGCCGCCGTAAAGATTGTCGGAACCGGTGCCGCCGAACAGGTCGTCATCCTGCCCACCGCCAAACAGATCGTCATCTCCTTCACCACCGACAAGTGTATCACTACCGGATCCGCCGTTCAGCGTATCATTGCCTGTGCCGCCATGGGCATAGTCGTGACCGGCTGAGCCATCGAGCAAATCATCGCCTTCGCCGCCATATAGGATGTCATCATCTTCCGGCAGCAGATTGCCATATTGGTCGTAGCGGTTACCGAACTCGTCGTAGAACGAGACTATGTTGGAGTTACCATCAGGGCCGGCACCACCATAAATCTCGTCATCTCCCTCACCGCCCGACAGTTCATCGCCCAGCGAACCGCCACTGAGGTCATCTTCTCCGTAACCGCCATCGATCTCATCTTTACCGGCACCGCCATTAAGCTCATCATCATAGCTCTGGCTTGGGTCTTCGATTTCGTAGAGTTCCGGCGCCTTGAGCAGGATACCGGACGATGGGTCAAACATGGTGAAAGGATCCAATGCGCGCGGATCCATTGCGCCATCATTGCTGTAGGATTTAGGCGCATCGGTCACCAGAACCAACCGGTAGGTACCGTCACCATTATCGACGAGGCGGTATATACCACCGGAAGTCGGCGTCGAATTGTCCATGTCATGGTCGCCGCCATTGCCGCCAGCGTACATATTGCCCTCCGAATCGATGACAAATGCGCCAAATGTGAGCGCGGGAACGCCTTCCATCAGAACGCCGTCAATCTCGGTGTGGGTGACCGCGATCTCGTTGAAGACAGGCTCACCGCCATTGGCAACGCCGGAAATGTCCACCTGGATCAACTTTGTTGCTTCACCTTCTGCGCTTGGTCGAACCAACCCGTAAAAGCTTTGTGAAGCGGCATCGAAGGCCACGTCCCAAACCTTGTCGGTCATCAGCTCCGGGGGAAATTTGAACGTTGTGGAAACCGGATTACCGTTCGCATCAAACTGGTTGACGTCAATCATCGTCACGCGGTCAAAATCTGACTCGAACGCCCAGAGGTTTCCGCTATCGTCAAAGTCGCCTGTCCATGAACGGTAAGGCGTTTCGCCGATACGGAAGGCGTTACCCTCGGCATCATACATCACAAGATCGGTCTTGCTAACCGGATTGCCCAGTGAATCAAAACCATCTTTGACGGCGATGCCGTACATTAAATCGTCTTCTTGGTTAAAGCCGACACAGTTGACCACAACGGTCGCCGGTGCGCCGGCAGCCGAATAGGTGCCAGTTTCGGTGTCAAACACATTCAGTTCACCGTCGATGACCTGATAGATTTTGGCCTGCCCTTCAGCAAAGGCTTTCACATCGACGGACTGCCCGCCAATATCTACTGTCTTTTCATAGGAAAAAATCGGACCGGATGTATCAATGGCCGGGCCCTCACCTTCTGTTTCGACTGTCACGAATGTCAGCGTACCGTCGCCGCCAGTGCCCGTGAACGTGAAAGTGGTGTCGGTAAACAAAGCGCTGCTTGTGTCGACTTCACCAACCAGCACACCTTCCCAAAAGACTTGAACCATGCCGGACGTCGCGCCGCTGGTGTAGTTGACCGCCGCCGCAAAAGAAATTTCATACTGGGCGCCCGAGATCGTCGTCACGGTCTGTGACATTTGCGGATTGCCCGACCCGTCGGCTCCCACAGTCCAATCGCCATTGGCGCCGTGCTGGGCAAGGCTAAGGGCATCTTCAGGGCTTTCCAGAAGGTTTTCGCCGACAAAGTCACCGATGATCGTGTCATCGCCGCCATTACCATTGATGGTGTCATCGCCACCCAAACCGATCAGGGTTTCGCCGGCACCTTTACCGTCAATTTGATCATCGGCAGACGTGCCGAATTGTGTGTTTTCCAGAGACATTTTTTATTCCTATTTTGACTGTTATGTTGCTCTTTTTTGAGCGGGGACAGCGCGCCACAAGGGCAGTCAGGGGAAACGCTATCCTATTGTTTTACCAACCGATTCCTTGGTAGCTTGTGGCTTCCGGCGTATCTTCAAAGGCCCGCACCACATCGATGACCGGCTTATGGAAATTGTCGGCTGCAATGCGTGCCAAACCAGCATAGATCGGGTGCTTTTGGGTGATGACCACAGCGTCAGATTGATCGACGGCGTCTGCTGCGGTTTCTGCAAGCAAACTGCCAAGATCACCGGCAAGTTTCACCAATCCCGGATTGCCATGCTTAACGTAGCCGAGCTGGCCCTCGATGTTAGTATTCGCTGTGATCACCGGATCGTGCGCAACAACCTCAATACCTTCATCGCGTAATTCTGCGATCACATCCAAAATGGGGCTTTCACGCAGATCATCGGTGCCCGGCTTGAACGCCAGACCCAGCACACACACACGTTTGGCACCTGTGTCACGAACCATTTGAACGGTCGCATCGATATGGGCCTTGTTGGACGTGTCGAGGTTCTCGATCATCGGCAAATGAATCCCAGCCGTCTGCGCAATGTGAGCAACCGCTCGCACCTCTTTGGGCAAGCAAGAGCCCCCATAGGCAAATCCGGGCTTCAGATAATAAGGCGACAGGTTCAGTTTCGTATCCCGACAAAAGACATCCATCACTTCATGGCTATCGACGCTTTGTGACTTGCAAAGACGGCCTACCTCATTGGCAAAACAGACTTTCGCCGCGTGCCAAACATTGTCGACATATTTGACCATCTCCGCTGTTTCGATGGACGTGATGATCGGATCATTGTCCACTGGCTCGTAGATCTTCCGCACAATGTTGGCTGTACGCTCGCAGGTCGCACCGATGACTGTCTTGGGTGGCTCATGGAAGTCGGCAATCGCAACACCTTCGCGCAAAAACTCTGGATTAAAAGACACGCCAAAGTCTTTGCCCAGCACCTTGCCTGACCGCACTTCCAGAATTCTTGTCATGACCTTCATGGTGGTTCCGGGCGGAACAGAACAACGCATGACAAACACGTGAAAGTTGTCTTTCAGTGCGAGACCGTCAGCCATAATCTCAGCTGCAGACTTGATGTACCGATAGTCACAACCGCCATCGGCAGCAGTTGGGGTGCCCACAGAAACGAACGTTACATCCGTGTCGCGCACAGCACCATAAAGGTTGTCGGTGGCAGTGATCCGCCCTTCCTCAACGCCGTTTGCCAGCATCTCACCCAAGCTTTTTTCGTGGATTGGGGACTGACCGGACGCGATGGACGCAACTTTTTCGTGGTCAATATCAACGCCAATAACATCATGGCCAAGCGATGCTAAACACGCCGTGGAAACAGCGCCAACATAACCAAGACCAACAACAGAAATGGAAGGTTTTTCATCAATCAGGGAAAACCGTACCGGCACACTTCCGCCAGCTATATTTGGTGCAATCGCGTTCATCAATTTGTCCTCTCACGACAATACTTGAATTTGACGCACACCTAAGCCATTAAATTTCCTTTGTTTTTTCAACAACGGCTATCGGTCTGCGTTTCCGGACAGCACCACTGTTCTTTCGGATAGGAAGGGGTATCAGACGGCGCTTGGGCCGATACTTACGCGTCACAATTTAAGGCTGCACACTTTTATATTGCAACCTAGAATAGACATGGATTGTGCGCGCCGAACACACATCCGCCACCCGTTATGAGGTGTCGCCACCAAGCAAATTTTTGCGCACCCCAAGTATCGACAAAAAATCGCGTGCGGCATCGGGCCAAATCTCTCAACGCAAAACCCGCCGACAAGCGCCAGCAAGCAAACTGGTTAAAACCCGCAACTTGCCGTTAAGAACTTGTATCCCATGGCTCGGCTAAAAGTTCGCAATGAAAAAATACAACTATAGCGCGAAATTGATTGCACCAACATAGACAGCCAGGATCGTCAGGAAGCCGGTTACAGCAACAATCAACTGCGCTTTGGCGATAGTGTTCTGTAAGGTGGCAAACCATCCCTCACCACTTTTGGAAGTTTGATTTCCTCGGTTCGACCATTTCTGCTTTGAAAGATGGAAAATCATGAAGATCTTCACCGATGCGTTGACCACCTGGTTGAGATACAAGATGAAAGGCCAGGCAAGGTCCACCGTTCGGCTGTATCGGTACAGAAAAAGACACAGAACGATCCGGCTGAACAAAACCCAGATCAGGCAAGACCAAAGGTAGCCCGGCTCCACAAAGGTAACAAGAAATGCCAGAGTTGGCGACACCATCATGGTCCACATCGCAATACGCTGGTCGACGATGCACCACCAGATGAACGGTTTGACTTTTTTGGGACCCAACGCAATGGCACGGCTCCCGTTGCGCAGCATGTTCCCTGACCAGCGCCGAAAATTCTGCACCATACGGCCAAGGCCGTTCTCCTTAATCACCTCAATGGTGTAGACCGTCGCATCGGGAACATAGGTCATCTTCGCGTCGCGGGTCAGCATGTAGTACCAGGTGGACTTGTCGTCTCCCGACAAAAATCGAAAGCGGCCCCACAACCAGTGGTCAAGGTGGTCGGCTTCGATCGTGCGAATGAACCGCTCACTGAGCATGTGTTTAGCGCGGAAGACCGACATGCGGCCCGTCAGGGTAAGAACTTTCTTGGAGACCGCATGGCTCTGCATGGCCAGACGACGCTGGGCAAATCGCATATTAAGCCAAGCTTCAATCCATTTCGGCCCATAACAGATTACCTCTTCATCGGTCGTCAACGCTTGCAGATCCGGATCATTGCCGAACATGGAAAGCGTCTTTTCCAGCACATCATTGCCGTAAAGCGCGTCACCATCCATGAAAATCACCAAGTCATCAGGGTCCACACCATTGCGATTGATCGAACGCAAGATCATGCCGATGGCCATGCGTTTACCCGGCTGGTTTTGGCGTAAAAACACCAACTCAGCCAAGTCGTCCGGAATGTCCTGCGCATAGGTCTCAACGAAGCTTCGGATAATAAGCTCATCATAGGCAGAACCGGTCCCGATATAGAGTGTCGTTGGTATCTTTTCGCGCCGGATCTGACCCAGAATAGAGCCGATCACCCGCTTGGTAATTGCAGGCTCCTCGTAGTAAGTTGTCATCTGGATGTGCAAGCGACCCGGCCGCCAACCGCTCTTCCAAACAGCCTCAGCGTTGGCGCGCATACCCGGCCAGATAAAGCGGCGATAGATTTCTGCTCTGATCGCATGCGTGAACCACCAACCAAACCGCCAAACGCCAAGCACACCAATCACAAGCGTGACATGCAGCGTATCGGGCTGGAAAAACCGGTTGGCCGTGCTGGTGAGCAACCAGCCAATACCCATAAAAAGAATGGACAGGATAATAATCTGCCTCGGCTTCCACTTGGCAAAACCTTTTGCAGGCGGCCCCTGAAACGTTCGCAGACGGCGCGTTAAATCCTTGTCAAAGGCGTATTCACTCTCAGGGATCTCCATTGTCACCACCTGTGATAGCGGACAGAAGGGAATTGAACCGGTCAGTCATGGAGGTCACCCAACTGCGCTGAACCCGCATCGACACCGGCAAGAGGTGCGGCAGTTCTTGACGGATTTCATCGGGCTCCAATCCGTTGATCGAAACACCGACAAGCATCCCGAACTCCGTTGAGATTTCCGGGTCAATACCGGCCGTTATGTTGGAAACCGACCCATTGAGTACCCGTCGCCCATCACCGGTGTTAACGGTCAGGCGCACCTGCATCCCATCATTGAGCGCAGCTGCCATGGATTGGTGCAACCAACCGCGCGCGATCCGGGGCTCAAGCCCCTCGATCGTCGTGGCGATTTGACCGCGCGCCGCATATTGTCCTTCGATCACGGCGACGTCGGTGACGATCCCGGCTTGGGAGGCCACCACATGCAGTGCATCGGCGGCATCGCGCAACCTTCCACGCTCACGGCGCAAGCGCTGCAGATCATCTTCGACGTCAGCAATTTCGCGTTCAACAGCAAAAAGCGCATCATAAAGCGGCTGATAAAATGGCGCATATCTTCCATCAAAGGCATCAAGCGCCGCTTGCCGTTCAACTATCAGTTCGGGAGGCGCGCTGACCAAGGCCTCAACAAGAACGGCGCGCGCCTCTTCCAGCCTGACCAATGCCAGCTGCTCACGCTCACGCAATTCGGTAAGCCGCTCTTCCAACAGGCTGATACGCAGGCGCACATCGGCCAGCGCCGATTCACTGTCAGGCGTGACAATGCGGACCATAATGTCACCAGCCACCACTTGGTCACCCACCGCCACCGGAACAGACGAGACGTATCCGCCAAGCTGGGAAATATGCGGCACCAATAGTGCTTCAATACGCGCATTCGTGACATTCACAACCGCGATGTTTCGGTAGATGCCCGAACCAAGAACCCAGAAGACAAGCATCGCAAACAGTGTGTACGCCGTTACGGTAGCGATGGCGCGCAGGCTGCGAGGCGCGGTTTTGGCCGTCGCCGCTTTCTGCTCGTCTTCCGTTTCCTCCATCGGAACAAGATCGACAGGCGCATCGAGACTGGTGATGATCTCATCGGTCGTGACCATTCGCCCCGATAGGATAGAGCGATAAAACACAGCCAAGGTTTCGCGCTGACGACCTGACAAGTTTTTAAAATAAAGATACCGCTCTCTTTCAACCGGCTGAAGCGCGACGGGGAAACTGATCTGAACTCCCTGAAAAGGAACCATGAGCATGCCGCTTTCCGGCATTTGCTCAAGTTTCTCCGGCCAGGCCAACCCTTTGAGCGACCATTCATCGATGGGTACGCGCTCGCCATTGTCGAGCAGCAAAGCCAAAGGCGCGCGCACTTTGAACTCTAATTCCGACATGGGGCGCTCATGCCTGATCTGCATGCGAAAGCTCCAATAAATACAACCCACCAATTAGCTTTGGTTGAGACGTGAACCACCGGAAATAAAGCATAAAACGTGTCTAATAAGGATAGCTCACAACATATAGGCAATCTTAAGAATCATCGGGCCATTGATTTCACAATGTGGCAATCAATAAAAGATAAAATTTTATATTTATATCCTTTTGTATAAATCCGTATACAAAATAGATAATTTTTATACTGATTTATCTCAATTCAATATTTTTAGAGGAAATATAAAGAACCGAAGCGAGATATAGTGATGGCATTCAAAGTAACTGCATTGATCGTAGCGGCAACGACTATACAAGTAGCGATAGGCGCCGCAAACGCCGATGAAAGCGTCTTATATGGAGACGCGCCGCCTAGAGACGCTGTCTTTGTGCGCCTGCTCGGCGAATCACACAACGGCAAGTTCGAGATTAACGGCCACGAGTTGAAGCAACCCGATGGGGCGCAAGCCGCCTATTTGGCGATCAGTGCTGCCGCTTTGGGCCTGACTGAGACCGGCACGTTTCATTCGCTCCTGACCGACGCCAAAGGCCAACAAGTCGCCGTGAAAGAGCCCAGTGAACGCACGAACGCAAAGGTGCACCTTTTTCTGATCAACGCAGATGAGACGCCCGCGCGCTTGGTCGTACCAAACCGTGATGTGGAGGTCATAGCGCAGACGGGGCGGATGGAAATCGGCACGAGATCAGTCAACCCGATCCGCACGCCACTGGCTGTTCAACGCGGTGACGATGGCGAAGTTATCGGCAGCTTTGATGTCAGCTTAAGCCGCGGCCAAAACATCACCTTTCTGGTGCAGCAAGGTCAGGTCACCATAATTGAGAACCGTTTCGGCCCGGTCATCGAACCAACAGGATAAGTTCGATGATCTTTTCCACACCGATCTTCATTTTTGGTTTTCTGCCGCTGTTCCTTGCGCTCTATTATCTGACGCCATTGCGTTTGCGAACCACAACGCTGCTGGTGGCTAGCTGTATCTTCTACGGCTGGTGGCAGTTGAACTATCTTGCCTTGGTCATCGCGATCGCAGCCCTGAGCTATGTGGCGGGCTCGGTTGCTACGTCAGCCTATGGCCTTCAAGTAAAGCGCTGGGCGGTACGGCTTGGGGTGACCGCAAATCTGTTGATCCTTGGGTGGTTTAAATATGCCTATTTCATAACGGACTCATTTCAAGGCGCATTGGAACGGCTCGACCTAACCACAAGCCATGGCATGTCACTGCCCGAAATCATCCTGCCGATCGGCCTCTCATTCCTCGTCTTTCAATCCATCAGTTACATTCTGGATGTGAGCCGAGGCGATGCACCGCCCGCACGTAATATCGTCGATTTTTTAGCCTTTTCGTCGCTCTTCCCGCAGCTGATTGCAGGCCCAATCCTTCGCTACAAGGACTTGGCGCACCAGTTTGAACACCGTCATCACAGCCTGTCTCTTTTCCTGAAGGGCAGCAAACGGTTCACATTGGGCCTGGCCATGAAACTACTGATCGCTGACAGCGTTGCGCCACTGGCAGACCGCCTGTTTGCGCTGCAAAGTCCGACATTGGCAGAGGCATGGCTTGGCGCTTCAGCCTATGCGATCCAACTATTCTTTGACTTTGCGGGCTACTCCGCCATGGCAATTGGTCTTGGGCTTATGGTGGGCTTCCGGTTTGTTGAAAACTTCAATGCGCCCTATTCCAGCCGCTCGGTTACAGAGTTTTGGCGCCGCTGGCACATCAGCCTGTCAGCGTGGCTGCGCGATTATCTGTACGTACCGCTCGGAGGCAACCGCCAAGGAGCGTTAAAAACCTATCGCAATCTGATACTGACCATGGCGCTCGGCGGGCTCTGGCACGGATCAAACTGGACGTTCCTGATCTGGGGCATTTGGCATGGCGCCATCATGGCCATCGAGCGTGCACTGGGTGCCAAGCACAAGCAAACCGTTTGGCCAACGTCGATTGCATGGCCCTTGACCATGATATTCGTTTTGATCGGCTGGGTGATTTTCCGCGCGCCAACGCTCCAAGAGGCGATGGCGATGTACGCTGGCATGATCGGGTTAAACGGTCTGGCATTGACAGCCGAGACCATTTTCCTGATCCGGCCGACCGAGATGATCTTCATGATGATCGGCGTCAGCATTTGCCTGATCCAGCCATACGCTGATCGGCTTGGAACTTGGCGCTTTACACCCAATGAAACCGGCTTTTGGCAAGCAACGGCTGGCGTGCGCACCATCAGCCTTTTCCTGGTTTGCGCCGCAATCATGCAAGCGCGCGCCGAGTCCCCTTTCCTTTACTTCCAATTTTGATGAGGCCAACCATGCAAAATTCAGTGCGTACCAACGCCCTCCTGCTGACTGTTGGCCTAACTTGCGTTGCAGGCCTGCCCGGTGCCTGGACGATGGCAACAACGCCGGCACGCGACCTGACCCTTCAGTTTGGCGATGGCGCAACGCAACGTCTCTATGAGAGCCGTTTTGAAGAAAACTTTCCCTTCAGCGCCGACGTCCGCCATGCTTGGGCCGCCATCAAAATGGGCCTTTTTGGCGAACCTGCGGCCGGCGCAATCCTTGGCAAAGAAGGGATTTTGTTCACCGAAGAAGAATTCAAAGCGCCGGACGTCGAATATCCGTTCCCTTCATATATCGCAGGCGTTCATGCCAGCACCAGCAAGATGGGGGCTCACCTGTTGCCGGTGATCATACCGGACAAGGCCCGTATGATGGCGAAAGCACTACCTCGGCCCCGATCCAGCCAATTTGAGCGCAGATATGACGCGCTTTTGGACATGCTTGCGTCGCAAGGACTGCCGGCAATCGACCTGCGACCCGCCTTGGCGTCTTCGGACAGCTTCATGCTCACGGACACCCATTGGAGCCCGCAGGGCGCACAACGTGTCGCGGCTCTTATCGCAAAACACACGCGGGACATCGTTGGACAAGATCGCCCGTTGGAAACCGTAAAGGGTGAGATCCGGGCTTTTGAAGGTGACCTGATGGCGTTTGTTGACACCGGGCCTTGGCGCCCACTCGTTGGCCCAAACGCCGAGACCATCACCACCTATGATTTCATTCCCGTCACGGGTCAGGCCGGATCAGACTTGGATTTGTTTGGTGAGGTCGTCATCCCCGCTGCGCTGGTTGGTACCAGTTTTTCCGCGCGCACGGACTTTTACTTTTCGGACTTCCTGAAAGCGGAAATGCAAGCGGACCTGGTCTCCTATGCATTGGAGGGGCTTGGACCCTTTGAGCCGATGCAGCGCTTTCTGCAAGACCGTTCTGTTTCTGAAAACCCACCGCAAATCGTCATCTGGGAAATCCCGGAGCGTTACATCAACACATGGAGCCTAACCAATGACTAGACTTGTGAGAACCATGGCGCTGGCCTTGGCATCGAGCATTTTAACAACCGGTGTTCACGCCGCGCCTCTATGTCCGGAATTCACATCGCCCGATTTAATGCCGTCCAAATACCGGAAACTGGCACCGGTTCTGTCGGGCGGGTCAACAGACTGGATCATCACCGCCGACCAGATGGATGTGAACTATGTCCCAGCCAGTCAGGCGCAGTTTCTCCTGCGCGAAATTGCCCGACAGTTTGAAGCGAAAGGCACGAAGCTGGCCATCTTGATGGCACCGCCACGCCCGTTGGTGGCCGGGCAAGAGGCCATTGATGCTCTGGGTAACAACCCCGAAGAGTTTGATATTGCAGCCGTCACCGACAATTACAATGAGATGGTCACTATGGTAGAGGCAGCAGGCATCATCATGCCAAACCTGCTGGCTGTCGCGACCGGTTCCAGCGAGATACGGCAAGACTTCTACTATCGTCACGATACGCATTGGACGCCTGCTGGCGCCGCCTACAGCGCCGTCGCGCTGGCCGAAGCAGTGGCTGCGGCAAACTTGCCGTCATTTTCCGGCATGACGCCGACACTACCGGACTTTTCCGGTACCAGCGAAACCTACACCGAAAACGGCTCATTGGCGTTGATGGCAAACAAGGTTTGCGGCGCTGATATATCGCCGGTCGTCTCGGGCTTTCCGGCTTTTGACAACCAGCATGCTGACCTTTTGGGTGACACCCTTGGTAACAAGCCAAAGGTGATTTTGGCTGGCTCCAGCTTCAGCAATCGCTACAAACGCGATGCATATCGGGTGGCCAATGCCGTCGCTTCCACAATGGGGGCAAACGTCCTGAATGCTTCAGTGGCAGGCGGTGGCGCGATCGGCGGCATCGAAGGCGCGCTTCTCACCGGCCTTGTTGACAAGGACAATCCACCAGCGCTCGTCGTCTGGGAGGTACCCTACACGGAAGGATTGCGATCACCGAGCACGTTGCGTCAGTTGCTCGGCGCGCTCGCCTTGTCGAACGGCAAAAAGATGGCCGCGGGCCGCACGCTTGATACCAGCGGCAAGACCGTCATATCGCTCGCCAACACCAACGCTGAACTGATTACTTTCAAGTTGCCTGACACTGAAATTGAAGAAATCAAAGTGAAAATCAGCTTCGAAAAGCGTAAGGATATGAACTTGAAATTACGCCGTAAAACACGGGTGCCAGCTGAGCTACGTTCCGATTATTGGTCGCTAAGCCTTGCCGGGATGGCCAAAAACAAACCCGTTTCGGCAACTTTTACCTACGATGGCGCGCGGATCGGTGCTGGCGCAGTATTCGGTTTCTGACCAAGGCGATTTGCAGCGCCAGCCTTCCGCGCCCCTCTCAATGGGCGCGGTTTTTTTGTGAACCTTCTGTCATCTCAGCATTGTAGGAGCATTGCCATGGCCCAACTGCTCACAGTCGACCAGCAACTCAAAACCCGAATATGAACGGCAAATAAATGTTGCCTTCAATGACAGTTCAATCTTGAGTGGCCATAAGTCGGGTGCCGTTAGGGCATCAAAATCAAGCGAGGACGAAGACCATGAAATTCAACAAGACACTAACTGCGGCAATAGTAGCACTCTCAGCATCTACCGGCGCTTTTGCGCAAATCGAGCTCACAACCGGCATCGGCTTTGGCGAAACGCGAGCTTTGGCGCAGGCACAGGCCGTGCGAGCTTGGATTAACCAGGCAATGATCGACCATGGATCAGCAGACTGGAGCACCGCCTTTAAAGGACCAGTCGAGTGCACGCAACAAACGCCAACGACCGACGGCGGCATTACTACCCGAGGCATTGGTGTAGAAGGCGATGTAAACGCGGCTTGGGTTTGCTCTGTGTCTGGCTTACCGCAATCTGCTCTGGTACCCGGCTGATTTGAAGTAATTCAGCTCTATTTTACCAAAAACCCCGCGACCCTTATAGGGGCGCGGGGTTTCCTTCCTCCCAGAACCTTTTTAGAAGCTTACTCAGCCGCCTCAAACTGGTTCATGGTATTGTCTTTGCCGCCAGCCAACAGGGCAGCTTCTCCGGCAAAATATTCTTTATGGTCGTCACCCATGTCCGAACCGGCCATGTTCTGGTGTTTGACGCAGGCAATACCTTGACGAATTTCCTCACGCTGAACTTGTTTGACATATCCGAGCATCGCTTCGTCGCCGAAGTAGCGTTTGGCGAGATTGTCCGTTGACAGCGCTGCTGTGTGGTATGTCGGCAGTGTGATCAGGTGATGGAAAATGCCCGCTTCACGCGCACCATCGGCCTGGAACGTGCGGATCTTTTCGTCTGCCTCTGCTGCCAGATCGCTGTCATCATAATCAACGCTCATTAGCTTCTCGGTGTCATAGGCAGAAACATCCTTGCCGGCCGCTTCCCACTCTTCCAAAACCTGCTGGCGGAACTTCAGCGTCCAGTTAAAGGACGGTGAATTGTTGTAAACCAGCTTGGCGTTCGGCATGACTTCGCGGATCCGGCGGACCATCCCGCCGATCTGGCCGACATGCGGCTTTTCGGTCTCGATCCAAAGCAGATCAGCGCCATTTTGAAGAGATGTAATACCGTCAAGAACGCAGCGATCTTCACCTGTCCCCGGCTTGAACTGGAACAGATTGGAAGCAAGGCGTTTGGGGCGAAGAAGCTTGCCATCGCGTTTGATGACAACATCGGATGACTGGAGGTCTTCTGCCGAAACTTCTTCGCAATCCAAAAACGCATTGTACTGGTCACCCAAATCGCCGGGCTCATGAGAGTAAGCGATTTGCTTGGTCAGGCCCGCACCAAGTGAGTCGGTGCGCGTGACGATGACACCGTCATCAACGCCCATCTCAAGGAAGGCGTAACGACAGGCGCGAACCTTGGCGAGGAAATCCTCATGTGGAACGGTCACTTTACCATCTTGGTGGCCGCACTGCTTTTCATCGGAAACCTGATTCTCAATCTGCAGTGCACAGGCACCAGCCTCAATCATCTTTTTGGCCAGAAGATAGGTCGCTTCAGCGTTACCAAACCCGGCATCAATATCGGCAATGATGGGAACAACATGGGTTTCGTGATTGTCGATCTGCTTTTGGGCCGCAGCAGCCGTAACCTCATCTCCCGCTTCGCGCGCGGCATCAAGATCACGGAACAAACCACCCAATTCACGCGCATCGGCTTGGCGCAGGAAAGTGTAGAGCTCTTCAATCAGCGCAGGAACCGATGTCTTTTCGTGCATGGATTGATCTGGCAATGGCCCGAACTCAGAGCGCAGCGCGGCGACCATCCAACCTGAGAGGTAAAGATATTTGCCTTTCGTGGAACCGAAATGCTTCTTGATGGAAATCATCTTTTGTTGCCCGATGAAACCGTGCCAGCAGCCCAGCGACTGGGTGTAGTTGGACGGATCGGCATCATAGGCCGCCATGTCCTTGCGCATGATACCGGCGGTGTACTTTGCGATGTCAAGGCCGGTCTTGAACCGGTTCTGAAGGCGCATGCGTGCAACATATTCGGGGTCAATCGCATTCCAGGGGGAACCATGGGCGGATATCAATTCCTTGGCTGTTCCGATCTCTTGTTGGTAGCTCATTTGTCAGCTCCTAGCGGTTACGGCGCTCTCGAACGCCGGATTGTAAACATTTGTAAATCCAAGGCTGGTTTTTGTTTCAAGGCCGGATCTACAGTCGGCATCGCTGCCGATCCCAAGATTTGCATAGAGTGAAAACCTTTAACGCTACATCAAAAACCGCAGCAAACACCGCAAAAACCCTGTCAAAAAGCGGCCATCTCGCAAGAGCGTTGTGTAAACTTGTAAAATTTTTTACAACCTCACGCTCTTTTCACGATAAATGGACTCACAAATAATAGGATATTGAGACAACGCCGATTTGGATGCGAGATTTGGGCGGGCAGTCGGGGAGGCAACGCAGTCACAGGCATCTGATAGCCCCCGCGTCAGAGGCTTGGTCTGTCCGACACGGTGCGGTGGGGGCACCGCCGCACCGCCCAATACTCATCGGGACTAATCAGGAAGTTCTTAGAGGCAAGTTCTTGGCACTTTTTGGAACACCAAGCTTCGGCAAATCCAGCGGTTCACCCATGCATCTTAACCCATGCACTCTAACCCACGTGGCAGCGCTGGTCCTTTACAAGGACCGTTAGAGCGGTATGTTGTCGTGTTTCTTCCACGGATTTTGCAAATCTTTATTGCGCAACAGTCGTAATGCCCGCGCTATGCGCTTGCGTGTTGAACGCGGCATGATCACATCATCGATGTAACCGCGCTCGGCTGCCACAAAAGGCGACAGGAATCGATCCTCATACTCTTTGGTATGCGCGGCAATTTTGTCTTCATCGCCGATATCCTTGCGGTGAATGATTTCCACGGCACCCTTGGCACCCATCACCGCGATCTCCGCAGACGGCCATGCATAGTTCATGTCGCCACGCAAATGTTTTGACGCCATCACATCATAAGCACCGCCATAGGCTTTGCGCGTAATGACAGTGATCTTGGGAACTGTCGCTTCGCCATAGGCAAACAAAAGCTTCGCACCATGTTTGATGAGACCACCATATTCCTGAGATGTACCGGGAAGGAAACCCGGCACATCTACAAATGTAACGATCGGGATGGAAAACGCGTCGCAAAAGCGGACAAACCGTGCGGCCTTGCGACTGGCATCACTGTCCAATACGCCAGCCAGTACCAGAGGCTGGTTGGCCACAAATCCGGTCGTGCGCCCTTCGATGCGCCCAAAGCCGACCACGATGTTGCCGGCAAAGTCTTTTTGAACCTCAAAGAAGTCGCCTTCATCGACAGTCTTGAGAACGAGTTCCTTGATATCATATGGCTTGTTGGCGCTATCCGGCACGAGCGTGTCGAGGGACAGATCGTCTTCATCAACCGGCTGGGTACAATCAATTTCCGGTAAGTCCGCCCTGTTGGAGGTCGGCAGAAAGTCTATAAGGCGACGCACCTGTAAAAGCGCTTCCACATCATCATCAAAGGCGCCGTCGGCGATGGACGATTTGGCAGTATGTACCTTGGCTCCGCCCAGTTCTTCAGCGGTGACCGTTTCATTGGTCACCGTCTTTACCACATCCGGTCCGGTGACAAACATGTAGGACCGATCACGCACCATGTAGATGAAGTCCGTCATGGCCGGAGAGTACACATCCCCGCCCGCACATGGCCCCATGATCACCGAGATTTGCGGAATGACACCCGACGCCAAGACATTGCGTTGGAAAACTTCTGCATATCCGCCGAGCGCCGCGACGCCCTCCTGGATGCGCGCACCACCGGCATCATAAAGGCCAATGATCGGCGCGCGGTTCTTCAGCGCCATGTCCTGAATTTTCATGATCTTTTGCGCGTGAGTCTCGGAAAGCGAGCCGCCAAACACGGTAAAATCCTTAGCAAAAACAAAAACAGTGCGCCCGTTCACCGTGCCCCAGCCGGTGACTACGCCATCGCCGGGTATTTTGGTTTGTTCCATGCCAAAATCCGCGCAGCGGTGCTGCACAAACATGTCAAACTCTTCAAACGATCCATGGTCCAGCAGGACGTCAAGCCGCTCGCGGGCGGTCAACTTGCCCTTTGCATGCTGGGCATCAATGCGCTTTTGACCGCCGCCTATGCGCGCCGTGTCACGCCGTTCCTGCAACTCATCAAGGACCGTTTTCATCCATCCCCCCCAAAGCCTGTGCGCTCTGCATAATTTATAAGCCTTTGTTAGCGCGCAATGGGTGGGCAATGAAACCAAACTTTGGCCGTACGGGCTCAACGTGAGAGGATCGCGCCTACTAAGTCAGACGCCGCTTTCATTTGGTTGAATTTCCACGCGCGCATGGCTTTGGCTTCGGCATCGTCACCCCATTGCTCAATATTGAAATCCTCATCGACATGTGCCGCTGCCCAAGCTTCTTGGGCGGAGACTTCACCATCAAAGACGGCATATCCAAGCACGGCCGAGCCGGTCAGCGTGGTCATGGAGTGCAGCGCTGCAAGTAAAATCGGTTCTTTGATTTGGCTCACCAAAAGGCTGAACGCAGCCATTGTGGCTTTGGGTTGAGGGACATGCATGATGCCCTCGGCAAGCACAAAGCGGCTTCCGAGCCTTGAGCCCAGCCAATCCAACATTGGATCCCAGGCTTCAGACTGCTCTGATACAAGTGCGTCAGGAGCTTCTGCGCGGTAGCAAAGCAAATCAGAACCGGCAAAACGAATGACATCCTCGGCAACCGCCTGCATATCCGTGGCAACACCATCCAGTGCCGTGTTCAGCAAACGATAAACAGGCATCGCTTTGGGATCGATATACTCTTCTTGTGCATCGAACTCATCGGCAAGCAATTGGGCGCCATTGGCGGGCAGTATCAGCCTGTTCAGACCGGGTGTCTTGACCGCCCGGCCATCGAGCCCAACTTCGAATGCCCCACCGGCTTCTAATAAAGCCACATCCTTGTAAAACCGCTTCGGCAAAGGCGTTTTGGACGCCTGGCGGGCCGCTTCTATCGGATTGGATGCAGCAGCTTCCAAATTGCCGAGAATATCGCGCATTGTCGGTCCAAACCTTTCTGCGAGGCAAGCCTTCGCAAGGCCCCATTGGCCATGCCATACTCGTGTGCGATTCGAGATGCAAACAAGTGCACCATGGATAACAGCAACGATCTCTTTGGCGCGGCCCCGCCCCCAAAACCCAAAATGCAGGCCGAAAAGCCAAAGGCTAGCTCAAAGTCGGCACCTGCAGCTTCCGGCGACGGATATGACGCGTCTTCCATCGTCGTCTTGGAGGGCCTGGAACCCGTGCGCCAGCGCCCGGGCATGTATATTGGCGGTACCGATACCAAAGCGCTGCACCATTTATTCGCCGAAGTCATCGACAACTCCATGGACGAAGCCGTTGCAGGTCATGCGACCTTCATCGAGGTGGAGTTGGACGCCGTCGGCTATCTGTCGGTTACCGACAATGGTCGCGGTATTCCGGTCGACCCACACCCCAAATTCAAAGACAAGTCCGCGCTGGAAGTGATCATGACGACACTGCACGCGGGCGGGAAATTCAATGGCGACGCCTACGAAACGTCGGGCGGTTTGCACGGTGTTGGCGTGTCAGTCGTCAACGCGCTGTCAGACTGGCTGGAAGTCGAAGTCGCACGCAATCGCAACCTTTACCGGCAAACATTTTCGCGCGGGAAAGTACAAGGGCCCGTTGAGAATATGGGTGCCGTTCACAACCGCCGCGGCACCAAAGTACGTTTTCATCCCGATGCCGACATCTTCGGCGCCGGTGCGAAATTCAATCCCGAAACGCTATACCGAATGGCACGCTCGAAAGCCTACCTGTTCGGTGGTGTAGAAATCCGCTGGGAGTGCGCACCGGAACTACTCGGCGAAAAGACCAAAATCGAACCAAAGGCCACATTCCATTTTCCCGGCGGCTTGAAAGACTATCTAGAAGCCACGCTTTCCGGTGACCATCGCGTCACGGAGCAGATTTTTGCCGGCAAATCCGACAAGAATTCCGGCCATGGCGCGGTTGAATGGGCCATTACTTGGCATACCGGTGATGGCATTGTTTCTTCCTACTGCAACACCATACCGACTGGCGATGGCGGGACGCATGAAGCCGGATTTCGTCAGGCAATCACCCGCGGCTTAAAAGCCTATGGGGAGCTTACAGGGACCAAACGCGCGTCAATTATCACGACCGATGATGTAATGATGACCGCTGCGGCAATGCTTTCGGTCTTTGTGCGCGAGCCGGAATTTGTCGGCCAAACCAAAGACAAGTTGGCAACGGTTGAGGCACAAAAAATCGTCGAAAACGCTGTGCGCGATCCGTTCGACCATTGGCTGGCCGCCTCACCTCAGGAAGCCAACCGTCTTTTGGAGTGGGTGTTGGAACGCGCCGACGAACGGGTGCGCCGACGCAAAGAAAAGGAAGTCACCCGCAAGTCTGCTGTGCGAAAACTGCGTCTACCGGGCAAACTGGCCGACTGCACGCAAAACGCGGCTGCCGGAGCCGAACTCTTCATCGTGGAAGGTGACTCAGCGGGCGGCTCGGCCAAACAGGCCCGTAACCGCGCGCTACAAGCGGTGTTGCCCCTTCGCGGCAAAATCCTCAACGTGGCGTCTGCGGGCCGCGAAAAGATGGGAGCCAATCAACAGATTGGTGATATTATTCAAGCACTTGGTGTGAGTACCGGGACCAAATATCGAGATGATGACCTGCGATATGAGCGCGTGATTATCATGACCGATGCGGATGTGGACGGCGCTCACATTGCCTCCCTTCTCATCACGTTCTTCTTTCAGGAAATGCCAGACCTGATCCGCAATGGGCATTTGTTTTTGGCGGTACCACCGCTTTATAAGCTGACCCAAGGCAACCGCTCGCTCTATGCGCGCGATGACGCGCACCGTGCAGAAATCATGGAGCGACAATTCAATTCTAACAAAAAAGTGGAAGTCAGCCGCTTTAAGGGATTGGGCGAAATGCTGCCCGCGCAGCTAAAGGAAACGACCATGGACCCGACCAAACGGTCACTGCTGCGCGTTGAGATTGATGAAGTTGATCCGGCAAGCACCAAGCGGGCCATCAACGATATTATGGGCACCAAACCCGAAGCGCGTTTCCGGTTTATTCAAGACAATGCGGAATTCGCACGCGATCTGGTTGACGTTTGATTTCAGGCCGCATGGGCGGTTGCAACTGCGCGGGCGTGGCTGAGAGCGTTTTTGCGCACTTCGTCCAAATAAATGGAACGCAACAAACCCTCAATGTCATCATTGGCGTGATCATGCGCCTGGTTGGACGAACCAACGGCATCCATGATCGCATATGTGATTTCTTGCGCACCGGCATGAGAACGGCCCTGGCTGACCGCTCGCCATTCTCGCACCGCCGTGGACAGAACATGGGCGACCTTTTCCGTCAATCCGGCTTTGCCGAAAACACCGCGAAGCTGTGCTTCGCGGGCCGATGCGAACGCATCTATAACCATCTCACGGGCCAAACCGGATAAATCAGCAACAACGGCACCAATGAAATCAAGATAACCATGACATGCAGCACGCATGATCAGTGCGGTCGTCAAGCGCCCGTCTTCGCGCAATTCGCCAACAAACTTCACGCAATCGGCGCCATGGACACCGTCCAGCAACTGGACCAAGGCCGTCTGCAGCGCTGCATCCGCTGTACCACATGCGCGATGATGGCCGAGAAGGCCGGTAACAAAACTGTTTTCAGCAAGCGCCTTGTTCACAGCGACGAGTAAACGGTAGCGCAACAATGGTTCCAGCGCCTTCACGTTAAACAATATGGCCCGCACCTGACTGTCTTCGGCAAAACGGTCCACCAGTATCTTTCGGCACTCCGCACAAACGCGGGCGTTGCGGTTTTCCAAAAGCGCACAGGCCGCTTCAGGTCCGGCAAATCGGACCAACGCCAAGGCAAGCATCCGCCCGACCTCAGGTCGCTGCGCTATCAAGACCTGCAGGCGCGGATCACCAAAACGAACCCGGTCGATCAGGTCTGTTTCCCGGATGCGCGGCGAACGTACGGCGATCAGCGATGCGATGTCGAAACGGTCACAAAGCAAGGCGACGAGGATTTGCTCAGGCGCTCGCGGGCTGATGGCCAGCGCTTCGGCAATGGATAAGCGAACACGCGGCGATGGATCATCCATCAAATCGGTCAACGCCGCTTCGGCTGCGCACCTTTCTTCAAAAACCATATCGGACTGGAGAAAGGCACGGGCCAGCGCAGAGGCCGCAGCGGCGCGCTTCGAAACGTCCGCTGTTTCTTTCCAGTTCAGGAACCGTTTAACGATGATCGGGGTGTCACTTTGCGTCATGACACTGATGTTGGCGGCAAAAGGTTTAAGTTTCGTTCACCATGTTTGGTAAGAGCCCGTTAAATGAGCCCGAACCTAAAAACCAACCTTAAATCTACTTGCCGCCACCATGTCGTCCTTGTCAGTCAAGCGAGAACAGGGGCAGCACACCACCGTCAATCTCGGCAACCGCCTCAAGTTTGCTCATGGCCTCCTGAAGCTTTTTCAAACGCTCAGCGGCTTGAGCATCATAGTCAGAGTCGTAATCCGGCTCATATTGCATGACCAGATCAAACCATTGTTTGGCAAGTTTTGTGTCTTTTTCGATGCCAAAACCGAGTGCGAGATGATGTTCAGGAAATTCTGCATAAGCCAGATACTCCATAGCCGCCAAGATCAGCGCCGAGCCCACCGCTAGATTGACCCGATCGCTTTTGTAACCGACGCCAAGGCAGACTTGAGCAATGCCCTTCAGGCCATCTTCCGCCAGTTCAGTGCGCTCGATGAAATCGGAAGTAGCCTGTAGCACGTCCGACGGCGCTTCAGAGGGAAGTTTCTCCACAAGCGAAACCAGGGCCGGCTCGAAGCTGTAACACTGTTTTTCAACCTCTTGGGTCGTGAAGCCCGCAATATTGGCAATCAGCGACTCACTTTGCGCAATCGCCGCCTCTTTGGCGTCGCAAAAGATGGGCCCGGACGCCATGGACAGCCTTACTTCTGACTGTCTGCTCTTCTTCAGACCGGCAGCCGTGTTCGGGTTTTTCTGGAGCGCACAAAAGGCTGCCAGCGTTTCAGGCTCGGCGTCACTTTCAGCGACCTGCACCCGCTTGATTTTTGACGTTACGTCCGGATCGGACGCTTCGACAGCTGCCGTTTGTTCTGAAGAAACGCCGTTTGATCCCAGCGCCATTTCTGCCTCTGTGGTTTCACCACGGAAAACGATCAACACGCCCTTTATGCCATCGGGATGCCTCGACGCGATTTTGCCAGTTTCATCTTCATTGGCACGCGCCATTTGGTAGGATTTCAACAGGAACTCAGCCTCACCGTCGTTGAGCATACCGGAAACCGGATAACCCATGTAATTTTGAAAAGCCTTGGTCGCCGAACGTGTCCGCATGCCGGCAATCCCATCTACTGGGCCGGCATGAAATTTGAAGAAATTGAGTGCCGTCTGTACTCTTGACGTATTGATAAGCTCCGCTGTTGGAGGCGCGACGCTCAGTTGCTGTTCAATTTGTGTCAGCGCTTCTGCTGCCTTTTCATCGACGATACTCTGTATTTCTTTTTGGATACGTTGACGTATCTCATCAGCAGGATTCGACTGAGCCCAAACAGGTTGCAGTGAAATCGAAGAAGCCAAAACCGCGAAAAGAGCAATGGAAGGTTTATTGATATGTCTCATTTTAACACCCAAGTTGAAACTGCGCGGGTGCTAAGCGGCGCAAAAGGCAATTATTGGGAAAAAAACGCCAAAAAATAAGGCAATTTCAAGCAAATGTGGCCTTAATCTGTAGGTCGTGACAGCTGGAATACGGCACCCAATTCGCCAAAATCGCGATATCCAAGACGCATGACGGGTCGCGCTTTGCCCGTGTCGAAAAGACCGTCCACCAAAAAAGCATCATCGATATGTACGCCCACAACCTGACCAAAAACGGTATACGTATCGAGCTTGTTGCCCGCAAGGTCTTCCTGCTGGATGATTTTTGTGACCTTGCATTCAAGGACGGCCGCGCAATTGGCCACATGGGGCGCTGCAATGGACACACCATCAGCCCATGGCAACCCGGCATGTTCAAACTCGGACTGCCCGCGTTCCAGATTGGTCGAGGTTTCGTTCATTTGATCCATCTGGGCGGCGGAAACAAAATTACAGGCAAACTCACCGCTCTCAGACGCATAGGCAACGCTATCTTTCCAACCCTCGGAGGAAAACATCACCATCGGCGGCCTGCCCATCACTGCATTAAAGAAGGAATAGGGGGCAAGGTTGACCCCGCCATTGGCACCGCGTGTTGAAATCCAGCCAATTGGCCTTGGCGCAACAATCGCCTTGAACGGATCATGCGGTAGGCCGTGGCCATCCTCGGGCTTGTAAAACACCGCGCTAACCCTCCTCGCTATCAATAAAGGGGCCAGCATAATTGCTGACCTTGGCTCCCATATCCGGCCGCGGGCGTTCCGGGATTGACGCATCGGTTGACCCTATATGAACGATACCGGCCATTTGCTCATTTGGAGCCAATCCCAAAATGGCGCGCCCCTGTGCATCATCGCTATACCAACCCGTCACCCAATTGGCCGCAAAGCCGGCCGCTGTCGCCGCGCTGACAAGGTTCATGCAAACCGCGCCGGCCGACAAAAACTGCTCCCAAGCGGGAATGTGCGAGCTTTCATCCACCGTTGACACCACGCCAATGGCGACCGGTGCCCGGTTAAGCCGGTTTTTTTCGCGCTCAAAATCGGCATCGCTCAACGGTCCACGCATGTCCACCGCCCGTTCAGCGAGCAGTTGACCGATCGCCAAGGCTTGAGCTGGACGATAAATGACCAGCCGCCAAGGCTCCAATCTCCCATGGTCCGGGACCCGCAGTGCAAGCTCCAGCAGCCGGTTCAAAACAGCCTCATCAGGCCCGGGTTCACGGAACATGGACAGGGGAATGGACTGGCGCTGCGCCAAGAATTGCAGCACGGCTTCGTTAGACATTCAAACCTCACGGGAAAGCGCATGAAAGTCATGCCTTGAAATTGCCACCCAAATTGCGTCAAACCAAAAACATGAAAATGACTCAATCCAGGAAATGGTCTTTTCGGTTTACGCTTATTGCCACGCTTCTGGCAACGACAGCTTATGCGCAAGACCAGTTTGAGCTGCCGGAGCTGGATATACCCGCCCTTGCTCCCTATGCGCCGCCAACAGCACCAACCGCTGAAGACAACGCGTTTTCACCGACGGTGACGTTTCGCGCAACGCTTACCGAAGAAGGCGAGCCGCTGGAAGCGGGCCTTATATGGCGGGTGTTCGGCACAGTGCCCGGACCAGACGGCAAGCTGCCGCTGATCGTCACCGCCCAAGGCGGTAGCGCACAGGTGCAGCTGCAACCGGGAAGCTACTATCTCCACACCACTTTTGGACGCGCAAGCGCGTCAAGGCGTCTTGACGTTGGAACAGAGCCGGTCACCCAAACCGTCGTACTCAACGCTGGCGGCCTCAGGCTGGATGCGATGCTGCCGGACGGGACACGGATGCGAAGCCAAGCGCTGCGTTTTGACATCTATGACGGCCTGGTCGACGAATCGACTGGCGAACGCGGGCTCATATTGCCCGATGTACCGCCGGGCCGGATAGTCAGACTTCCCGAGGGCACCTATCACGTTGTATCACGTTACGGCAGCATCAACGCGCAGATCAGAGCGGATCTTCGCGTACAGGCCGGCAAGACGGTCGATGCATCTATCGAGCACCGCGCCGCGCAGGTAACACTCAACCTGATCCGCGATGACGCCGGCTTTCCCCTGCCTGACACAGCCTGGTCTGTCGTGGATTCCCTCACCGGCGACATCATCAACGAAAATGTCGGCGCTTTCCCATCCATGGTGTTGGCTGCCGGCGAATACACAGCGATCGCCAAACACCGGGAGCGCATCTTTCGGCGCGACTTTACCATAGCGCCAGGCAGAGACGTCACCGTACGGGTGCGCACCGATGTTGATGAAGTCCCAAGTGAAGGCTAACGAGTGCGGCTATCCGCAAGGCGCTGATTTTTTTGGCTCTTTGGCTTTCAGTTGACGCCCGGAAGGGTCAAGGATGAAGACAGACTTGTAAAGTAGATCCAACAGCTCCTTGCGGTCTTTCAACGTTGAGAGCTTTTCCCAGTTAAGCGGGCGACCGATCCACGCCCTGATCTGCTTGCCATAAAGGCGTTGAAACTCGCGGATCAAAAGCGACGTTCGCAGTGTCAGCGAAAACTGGCTGACCAAATGGAATAGCCGCCCATTTTGACCCTCAAAATAGACGGGAATCACCGACGCTTGAGCGCTTTGGACGAGCTTGGCAACAAACATTTTCCAAGGCAAATCTCTGGCCCTGCCAATACCCTTCGGCGCGGTTGCGACGCCACCGGACGGAAAGATAATGATGGTCACACCTTCTTTAAGGAGTTTGACCGCTTCTTTTCGCGTTGCCAAATTCATCGCCAACGCTTCTTTGGTCTCTTCAAAGGAAATGGGTAGCGAATAGGGACGGATTTCCGGGACTTTAAGCAAGTCATTGTTGATAATGACCCGAAATGGCCGCCCCAGTTTTTCGGCCAGAGACAGGAATGCAATTCCGTCGCCAATCCCATAGGGGTGGTTTGCCACCATTACCAACGGCGTATCAGGCAGGCTTTCCGGCGGCCATTTACCGCCCCCGGCATCCAGCTTCACTTCGATCAGATTGAGCATCTCTGTAAAGACCGTGTCGGTCTTGCCGAAGATCTCATCGCGCCAATATTCGTAAAGGTCCGCAAGTTTGTCGCGGCCAGACGCATTCTCAACCGCCCTGATAAACCACCGCTTCAGCGGCGGATCATCGGGCCTTGCATAGGACAGTTCCTGAAAGCGCGTATCTTTTGGCATAATATCATATACAATGACGCCATGGCGAAAATACGCCCCGGCGGCACTCCTCCCGATCCAATATAGTGCGGGCTTACGCAAACGACAAAGCGTTATTGTGCCTGACGCCTAACATCAGGCGGTGTCGCTTCTTCAGCCAGCGATGTCACGGCGTCGGCAAGGGTCATTGGTGTTTGATCGCGCGAACCCAGACGCCGGATGTTGACAGTCTCCTCTTCTGCCTCGCGCATGCCGACAACCACAATAACCGGCACTTTTGTGACAGAATGCTCGCGCACCTTGTAGTTGATTTTCTCGTTACGGAAATCAGTCACAACCTCAAGCCCAGCAGCCCTTAGTCGATCGGCCACCTTCTGACCGTACTCATTGGCATCTGACGTTATGGAAGCAACGGCGACCTGAGTGGGGGCGAGCCATAGCGGAAAGTGCCCCGCATAGTTTTCCAGCACCATCCCGAGAAAGCGCTCCAGTGACCCACCAATTGCGCGGTGGATCATGACCGGCTGCTTCTTTTCCGAATCCGCACCGATGTAAAACATGCCGAAACGTTCGGGCAGATTGAAGTCGACCTGCGTCGTTCCACACTGCCAGTCACGACCGATAGCATCCTTCAGGGTGTATTCAAACTTGGGTCCGTAGAACGTCCCCTCGCCCTCATTGATACCGATGGATATCCGCGGGTCATTGGCGGCCATTTTCTCCAATGCACTGCGCAGAATGTCTTCTGAGAGATCCCACATGGCATCCGTACCGACACGTTTTTCCGGCCTGGTCGCCAGCTTGACTTCAACCTCGTCAAACCCGAAGTCGTCGTAGACGCTCATCATCAGATCATTGATCTTCAAGATTTCGTCTTCCAGCTGCTCTTCGGTGCAGAAAACGTGAGCATCATCTTGCGTGAAACCACGCACACGCATGAGCCCGTGTAGCGCGCCGGAGGGTTCATATCGGTGCACCAACCCAAATTCGGCCATCCGCACGGGTAAATCCCGATAACTCTTCAGACCGTGCTTGAAGATTTGGATGTTGCCGGGACAATTCATAGGCTTCAGGGCGAAGGTTCTCTGGTCTTCCGCCTCTGGATCAGCGGAGCGAATGCCAAACATGTTTTCCTTGTACCAACCCCAGTGACCTGATGTTTCCCAAAGATCGGAAACCAGCACTTGCGGCGTGCTGACTTCCTCATAATCGCCTTTGATGCGCCGACGCATATAGGCGAGAATGTTCTGAAAGACTTTCCAGCCTTCGCTGTGCCAGAAGACAACACCGGGCCCTTCTTCCTGGAAGTGGAACAGGTCCATTTCGCGGCCGAGCTTGCGGTGATCGCGCTTTTCAGCTTCCTCCAGCATTTTCAGATGCGCATCGAGCTGATCCTTGTCCGCCCACGCGGTGCCGTAGATGCGGGTGAGCATTTCATTGTCGCTGTCACCGCGCCAATAAGCACCGGCCACCTTCATCAGTTTGAACGCATCCCCCACCTGACCGGTTGATTGCATGTGCGGCCCGCGGCAAAGGTCAAACCATTCGCCCTGGCGATAAATCTTGACGTCCTCGCCTTCCGGAATCGCATCCACAAGCTGAACCTTGTATTGCTCGCCCATCTCCGAAAATTTTGCCTTGGCTTCATCGCGCGACCAAACTTCCTTGGTGAATTTGTCATTACGCTTGATGATCTGGGCCATTTTCTTTTCGATTTTCGGCAGATCATCGGGCGTGAACGGCTCGTTCTTGGCGAAATCGTAGAAAAAACCATTGTCGATCACAGGACCAATCGTCACCTGCGTGCCCGGCCACAGCTCTTGCACGGCTTCGGCCATCACGTGGGCAGCATCATGGCGGATCAATTCCAGCGCGCGCGGATCGTCGCGCCCGATAAACTCTATGGCCCCATCGGCAACCGGATCGCTCAGATCCATCATCTCGCCGTCCAAAGCCATCGCAAGTGACTTTTTGGCCAGCGACTTTGAAATGCTTTCGGCGACGTCGCGGCCTGTCGTTCCGACAGTAAATTCACGTTTCGAATTATCGGGGAAAATCAATTGGACCGTATCGCCCATGGTCAGTCTCCTTTATCCAGTCCCGCGAACGGTTGCGGGTGGGTTGATATCGGGCGTGCCGATAGCCGAATATGGGGTAGATGTGAAGTGAAAACACCGCCAACAACTGCAACATAAGGCCGAGCCAAGTGATGACCGAAGCTACCCGAGAAAACTCCTTTGAAGCCACCCTTCATATGGTCGCGACCGGCGCGGAAGCACTAGGCGTGTTGGCCATCATTATCGGGGCAGTCTTTGCCTGCTATTTGACCGCACGCACCCTCATGGATGGCGCCGACGGCGCGACGGCCTACCGGACTTTCCGCCGATCATTGGCCCAAGGTATTTTGCTTGGCCTTGAGTTTTTGGTCGCCGCCGACATTATCGGCACCGTGGCCATTGAACCGTCACTGCAGAACCTTGGAAACCTCGCCATCATTGTCGCCATCCGTACGTTCCTGAGTTGGTCTCTGGAACTGGAAATTGAAGGCCGCTGGCCGTGGCAGAAAAGCACGTCGCAACCCAATGAAAGCTGACCACTTGGCAAAGCGCATTCTTCTATTCGGCGCGACCGGCACCATCGGCAAAGCGGTGCTGGAACAATTAATCGAACAAGGCCATGAAACAATTTGCGTCATCCGGCCCGGTGGCGCGTGTAAGTTCCCTCGAAACACGACGAGCCTCGAAGCCGATGTCACTGATGCAGATGCCATGCGCTCGGTCTTTCAAAGCGGTCCAATCGATGCCGTGATCTCCTGTATGGCGTCGCGGTCGGGCGCACCGGCAGACGCCTGGGCCGTCGACCATCACGCCAATTCGCTGGCGCTGACCGGCGCGAAGTTTGCGGGCGTCAAGCAGTTCATCCTGCTCTCGGCCATCTGCGTGCAAAAGCCGCGACTGGCGTTTCAGCATGCCAAACTGGCTTTTGAAAAAGAGCTGATCGACAGCGGCCTGACCTATTCGATCGTGCGCCCGACCGCTTATTTCAAGTCGCTGTCCGGCCAGTTGGAACGCCTGAAAGCGGGCAAACCGTTTCTGGTATTCGGCGACGGCAAATTGACGGCCTGCAAACCAATCAGTGATCAAGACCTCGCCAGCTTCATCGTCTCCTGCCTTGACGACCCCGAAAAGCAGAACCAAATCCTGCCCATTGGCGGCCCTGGCCCCGCCATCACGCCACTCGATCAAGCCGCGATGCTGTCCGACCTGTTGGAGCGCAATGTCAAAGTCCGCAAAGTGCCCGTCGCCTTGATGAACGCCATCATCGCAGGCCTTTCATTCGCGGGATGGTTCAGCGCCAAAGCACGCGACAAAGCCGAATTTGCCCGCACCGGACGCTACTATGCGACCGAAAGCATGCTGGTCTGGGATGAAGCAACGGAGCGCTATGATGCTGATGCGACGCCGGAGTTTGGGCAGGATACGCTTAAGGGTTTTTACGCTCGCGTTTTTAGCGGGGATGAGATGGTGGAGTTGGGCGAGCAAGGGGTTTTCTAAACCACCGTCGCCTCAGTAGCTGCCCGGAGCTCCTCTTCCGTTACCCCATCGGCCAGTTCAACAATTTTCAAACCGCCTTCAACCACGTCCAACACACCCAGATTGGTGATGATGCGGTCGACAACGCCGGTGCCGGTCAGCGGCAACGTGCACGCCTTTAAAAGCTTGGATTCGCCATGCTTGTTGGTGTGATCCATGACCACAACCACACGGCCGACGCCTGCGACAAGGTCCATGGCACCACCCATCCCTTTGACGAGCTTGCCGGGGATCATCCAGTTGGCCAGATCTCCATTTTCCGCCACTTCCATCGCGCCAAGGATCGCCATGGCGATCTTGCCGCCGCGGATCATGCCGAACGAGGTCGATGAATCAAAATAGGAGGTTTCCGGCAGTTCAGTGATCGTCTGCTTGCCCGCATTAATCAGGTCCGGGTCTTCTTCGCCCTCAAAAGGAAACGGCCCCATGCCGAGCATGCCATTTTCCGATTGCAGCATCACATTGACGCCTTCGGGAATGAAGTTGGGCACAAGCGTCGGAATGCCGATACCGAGATTCACATAGGTGCCATCTTCCAATTCTTTCGCCGCGCGCGCAGCCATCTGATTGCGATCCCAAGGCATGTCAGGCTCCTTCCCGCTGGCGCACGGTGCGCTGTTCGATCCGCTTTTCATGTTCACCCTGAATGAGGCGATGCACATAAATGCCGGGTAGATGTATATGGTCGGGATCGAGCGAACCGACAGGAACGATTTCTTCGACCTCCATCACACACACCTTGCCGCACATGGCCGCCGGCGGATTAAAATTGCGCGCCGTCTTGCGGAAAATGCAATTGCCGGTTTCATCGGCCTTCCAAGCCTTCACAATGGAGAGTTCGGCAAAAATGCCCTCCTCCATAATGTAGGTTTCACCGTTGAACTCTTTGTGGTCCTTGCCTTCAGCAATCACCGTGCCCACACCTGTCTTGGTGTAAAAGCCCGGAATGCCGCAACCACCCGCCCGCATGCGCTCGGCCAGCGTGCCCTGCGGGTTGAACTCCAGCTCCAATTCGCCAGACAAATATTGCCGCATGAACTCGGCATTTTCCCCCACATAGGACGACATCATTTTCTTGATCTGTCGCGTATCAAGCAGTTTGCCGAGGCCAAAGGAGTCAACACCGGCATTGTTCGACGCGACGGTCAAATCCTTGACCCCGCTTTCCACAATGGCATCAATCAAAAGTTCAGGGATGCCGCACAGTCCAAACCCACCGGCCGCAATCAGCATACCGTCGCTTAAAAGCCCGTCCAAGGCAGCCTTGGCGTCAGGATAAATCTTGTTCATGGGAGCTCCGGTCAAAAACCATTCACACTTGATGTGCGAAGCGTTTCTTACGTCAAAAACCCGACCTTGAGCAAGGTAGACCAGCGTTCAAATACGCATAATCATGAGCGATGCTTGGTCGATAATGACGGTATCAGAACCTTGTTCCATCCGGGCGGCAAGCCGCACAGCCTCACCGGCGTTGAGATTGAGGAGCCCGGTCCAGGCGGCAGCCGTTCCACCGCGCGCTGCGAGCCGGTTGTACATGCGCATTACGCTGCCCTTCACATCAATCCAGTTGGAGCCATCATAACGCTGAAGATAGGCCACCGAATCCGAACGATCCTGCCCGGCACTTATTTCCGTCGACACGGCGTATGAAATCATATGAAGACCCGCCCGCCCCAAAGCACATTCACCCAAAGCCGGATCCCATGTCAGATCAGCCCCGGCCAACGCATGATGGCCGTCCCAGCCGGCAACGGCGGCCGCTGTCTGCGTCAATATTTGCGTGGTTTGATCCTTAAAAACCTGAACATGCTGCACTTCGAGGCCGACGGGCATCGAAACCTTACCGGTCGCAGCATCCATTTGCATCGCATCAGCCCAGGAGACCCCGTCTCCTGAGACTTTGAATGTCAAATCGCGGCTTCCCATCAAACCGATCTCCGCGTGACCGGCCCAATTGGTGGCAAACATCAATGATGCCGTGTTGGCAGAACCCGCCATATTTAGAGTAAAGCGTTGATCGCCCGAGCCGGGTGTCACATCATCATGGCTGAAAAAGACCGCATCGGATTTCACCGCCAGCCGGTTTGTCGCATCCGCAACTGTGTTGACGCCCAACTGTTCTTGTTGTGCGTCCAGCGGGCTCCACTGCGTGCCGTCAAAGGCAAGTAAACTTTGACCGTCGAGCGCATAAACGACCCAGCCCTGATGAGGGGCGTAAAAAAACCATGCACCATCTTGCCATGCAGCTATTTTTTGATCCTGTCCGGTCCATGCGCCGGTCGCGGCGGCCCCAACAATATAGCGGGCACCAGCGGGTAGCGGCGCCGATGGCGGGACGGTCAGCCCGACCTGCGTGATCGCGACATGTAACAACGCGTCGATCATGCGCAACGCTTCATTATGGGTGATGTGCTTTTGCGCCTGCCCCGCCATAATGTAGGGCATTTGAAGATTTTCGGTGTAGTCGAAGTCTGACATGCGATGCGCCCTCTCCTTGCTCGAAAAGGCTAACAGCGACGATATGTCGGTCGATAAATTGGCAGGGCCACGCGCCGAAAAATACCGCGGTGTCCCGACAACTTTCACGCGTCAAAAGTTAAACCCGCCTGCCCGCCGACAGACAAACGGCATCAAATATTGAGTTTGACCCAAGCACCATTGCGTTGCGATGAGCGCACACAAGCATCGACAAAAGCCACACCCGTTACGCCATCATGAACCGTTGGAAAAACCACACCGTCGGGCACGTCGCCCCGGGCCTGTTTTGCCCGAATAGCATGCGCCGCTTCGCTGTAAATGTTGGCAAAACCTTCCAAATAACCTTCGGGGTGACCGGGCGGTATGCGCGTCACGCGGCCCGCATCACTGCCCGACCCGACACCGCCACGCGTGATCAATCTTTTGGGCTCACCAAGCGGTGTCACCCACAAATAGTTGGGATCTTCCTGACACCACTCAAGGCCGCCTTTTGTACCATATACACGCACTTTGAGAGCATTTTCATTACCGGGCGCGACCTGAGACGACCATAACATTCCCTTCGCTCCGCCTTTCCATCGGATCATGACATGGGCATTGTCATCGAGCTGACGCCCATCAACAAAAGCGTCCAGATCAGCGGCTATTTCATCAATTTCCAGGCCGGACACAAATTGCGCCAAGTTCATGGCATGGGTGCCAATGTCGCCAATAGAGCCGCCAGCCCCTGACTGGGCTGGGTCGGTGCGCCAGCCCGCCTGTTTCTGGCCCGTCTCCTCAAGCTTTTCGGAGAGCCAATCTTGCGGATATTCAGCCTGTACGACGCGGATGTCACCGAGCAAACCTTCGCGCACCATCTGGCGCGCCTGGCGCACCATCGGATAACCGGTATAATTATGGGTGAGCACAAAAAGCGCGCCGGAACTATCCGCCGCTTTGGCCAGCTTCTTGGCGTCCGCCAACGTCGATGTCAGCGGCTTGTCACAGATGACGTGAATACCGCGCTTTAAAAACTCACGCGCTGCGGGCCAGTGCACGTGGTTGGGCGTGACGATCGCCACCGCATCAATGCCATCCTTCAAGCGCGCTTCACGCTGTGCCATCACGGAAAAATCATCGTAAACGCGTTTCGGATCGAGCCCCAGATCGCGGCCCGATGCCTGTGATTTCTCAGCTGTTGATGAAAAACATCCCGCCACAAGATCGTAGTGCCCGTCAATGCGTGATGCGATGCGATGAACGCCGCCGATGAACGCGTCACGCCCCCCGCCGACCATGCCCAGCCGGATCCGGGCCGGCACGCCGTCTTCTTTTCCTTCGATCGCCAATGTCAGCCCTCCCCGTAGCCGATGCCCAGCATTCTTTTATTTGCCTCATCATCGGTGCCTGCACCTGCAAAATCATCGAACGCATGCGGAGTAATGCGAATGATATGGTCCTTGACGAACCGCGCACCCTCGCGGGCCCCGTCCTCAGGATGCTTCATTGCGCACTCCCATTCAACGACGGCCCAGCCATCAAAATCATATTGGGTCAGCTTGGAGAAAACAGCGCCGAAATCCACCTGCCCATCCCCCAATGACCGGAACCGCCCGGCCCGGTTGACCCACGATTGATAGCCGCCGTAAACGCCTTGGCGACCGGTTGGATTCAGCTCTGCATCCTTGACGTGGAACATCTTGATGCGATCGTGATAGATGTCGATGTTGTCGAGATAGTCGAGCACCTGAAGCACATAGTGCGACGGATCATAAAGCATGTTGGCGCGCTTGTGATCTTTGACCCGCTCCAGGAACATCTCGAAAGTGATGCCATCGTGCAGGTCTTCGCCAGGGTGAATCTCATAGCAAATGTCGACCCCATTATCATCGGCATGGTTGAGAATGGGCAGCCAACGTTTGGCCAACTCGTCAAAGGCGGCTTCGACCAGCCCTGCGGGGCGCTGGGGCCAAGGATAAACGTAAGGCCATGCCAAGGCGCCCGAAAATGTTGCATGGGCACCAATGCCCATATTCTTCGACGCGGTGATGGCCTTCATAACCTGATCAACGGCCCATTTCTGACGCTCGGCCGGGTTGCCATGTACGGAAGGAGCGGCAAAGCCGTCGAACGCGGTATCATAGGCAGGATGAACGGCGACAAGCTGACCTTGCAGGTGCGTTGAAAGTTCGGTGACCTCAACGCCGTTTTCGGCAGCCTGTCCCTTGAACTCATCGCAATAGTCCTTGGAGCTTGCCGCTTTGGCAAGGTCGATCAAACGCCCGTCCCAGCTGGGAACCTGAACGCCCTTGTAGCCACAGTCAGCCGCCCACTTTGTGATCGCATCCCATGAGTTAAACGGCGCTTCATCACCGGCAAACTGGGCCAGAAAAAGCGCTGGCCCCTTGATCGTTTTCATAATCGTCTCCTCCCGAAACTATATTATGTCAAAAAAAACAGACCGAACGACGGAATGGCCAAGCGCATATTTCCAGCCGCATTTGTGAACATCGCTTCGCGCCGGTAACACGTCAGCTTTCGAGGACATAAACGATAGCGGCTTGGTTCGCTCCAACGCGCCAGCCAGCCAAGCTTATGAAAATGCCATCGCTTCAAGGACGCTCCCATGACAGATATTGCGAAAGAATATCGGCGCGTCAATCAACTGTGAACGGGCAAAGGGTTCAATGCCCGTTCCTGGCTGAAACGATAAACTCTAAAAAAAACGGGAAACCGGTGCTTCACTGCGCGGCTGGTGCGGCACACCGAACCAGAATTGCACGTTGAGCACCGCGAAGCACAAGACTTGATCAACCAAAGTGATGCGCCGGATCACACGAACATTGGACTGTCGCTCTCTGCATTTGCTGCGCAATTGCCTGCCGCGTACCGACAATTTGGGGGAAAAGCCCCGCATTCCGCGCAGGAAATTGCGGCTGCTGCACGTGAGAGGAGTAACCTCGAACCGAAACCGGCGCATCGGGTTGGTCGGTGGCGATGGGCAAACAAAGACTCCAAAATCGAAGATTTTGGTGCGCAGGATCAGACAAACCTAGAACTATCTGAGCTGTCAAATATTTTCAGCGAACTAGAGAGCTGGGAGGCTTCGCTTCGGTCCGATCCCAAGGTGGTCAGAGCCCTGCGGGCTCTTGATACTGGTGTGGTTGGGAAGGCTGATGGCGCTCCTGAGCGGTCGACAAAACGTGGCAACTCCCGAAGGCTCGAACCATGAGCCAGCTGTCCCAGACCTTCGATCAACACAGTGGCTCCGAACAATCACAGAACGTTACTGGCTCAGCACGCCCTCGCCACAAAACCACCCGTGATTGTCCGCGTGTGACGGTGCGGTTCTCTCGTGACGACTATGAAACGTTGCAGGAATTGGCAGATGGTGTGTCGCTTGCGGTTTATCTCCGAGCTGCAGCGCTGAAGCGGAAGATGCCTCGTTGCAAGAAGCGATCGTTTGCATCGGTTGAGGATCGTGCCGCTGTTGCTCAGCTTCTTGGGCTGCTCGGCCAATCACGTATTGCCAACAACCTGAACCAACTCGCCTATCAAGCTAATATCGGAGCGTTGGTTATGGATGATGAAGCCCTGGCGCAATTTGAGGAGGCTTATGCCTATGTCCGGACGATGCGTGCTCTTTTGCTGAAAGCGCTCGGCCAAAGCACATGATCCTCAATGGCAATCAGCGCGGGTCTGGCCAGGAATTGGCATGTCATTTGATGAATGTTGCTGACAATGACCATATCGCCGTTCATGACCTGCGTGGGTTCTTGGCGGAAAACTTGGCTGAAGCCTTTGCAGAAGCGGAAGCAATCTCCGCTGGTACCAAATGCGAGAAGTATCTCTTTTCTCTAGGCCTCAACCCGCCACAGTCAGCGTCCGTTTCAATCGAGGATTTTCAGCGCGCCATAGAAGACATTGAGCGGCGTTTAGGGCTGAATGGGCAACCGCGTGCAATTGTCTTCCATGAGAAAGAAGGTCGGCGTCATGCCCATTGTGTGTGGTCACGCATCAATGTGACGGAGATGAAGGCGATCAATCTGCCGCATTATAAGCTACGCCTGACCGATATTTCGCGAGAACTCTATCGCACCTATCAGTGGAATATGCCTGCCGGTTTGATTGATGGAGAGAAGCGGAATCCCAACAACTACACTCATGCAGAAGCATCACAGGCCAAGCGTGCCAAACGTGATCCGGCGAAACTCAAAGCACTGTTCCAAAACTGTTGGTCACAATCTGATAGCCGGGAAGGATTTGCGGCGGCCTTGAATGAGCATGGCTTTGCTCTGGCGCGTGGTGATCGTCGTGGCTTCGTCGCCGTCGATGCCGATGGAGAAGTCTATTCCTTGTCGCGTTGGTGCGGCGTCCGAGCAAAGGCACTGCGTGAACGATTTGGCATGCCGACTAACCTGCCTACCGTCGAGGCTGCCAAGGCTGCGCTGAACGGAACCGATCAAGCGTCCAGCGCTGATCAAACCAAGTTGTTAGAGCAGGCAAAGGCCTACCAGACCGGCTTGGCTGCTTTGGTGCAACGTCAACGCAAAGAGCGCACAGAGCTAGAGCAGCAACAAGACGCGCGACGCGTTCGAGAAACGAAAGAACGTTTTGCTAAATTGCCAAAGGGCTTGAGTGCGCTTTGGGCTCGCATATCGGGTCAGCATGAAAAGCTAGTTGCGCGACTGGCCTTGGCAGCTGAGACAGGTTCCGAGCGAGATCGCCGAGAAATCGAGGCGTTGATCGAACGCCATCTTCATGAACGTCGACTGTTTGAAGAACAGCAACACCAGCTGACACTGTCAGAAACCATTCATCAGGTCTTTGCCGACGTGGTGCGTCCGCATTCAGATCGGCTGAAGCTTTACTCGCCCGATCCCAATGAACCGCTCATTCGATCGCCGGATGATGCTCCGTTTACGCCGGATCAAATCCGATCAAAGCCGGAGCGGATTGTCGATGTCCTCTCCGACAAGAAGTCGTCGTTCACCAGATCAGACATTGTTCGCGCCCTGTCGGACATCATTGATGACCCGATAGACCTGCGGATCGCATCTGACACTGCGTTGCAATCATCCGAGCTCGTCCGTTTGCCTACCGACGACAAACCACTCTTCACGACGAAAAATTACAGAAAGGCAGACAAGCGGCTTAACCAGACCATCCAGCAAATGGCTCAATCGAGTGGCTTCGCCGTCAAACAAGCAATCACAAATGCCGCGATCAAAGCCCAGAACAAACGCCTCACAAAACAAGTCGGCGCAACGTTGAGCGACGAACAGGTCAAAGCCATTCAGCACGTCCTCCAACCAAACCAGCTCAGCGCTGTTGTTGGCTTAGCCGGTGCAGGCAAAAGCACATTGCTGTCAGTTGCGCGACGAGCGTGGGAGAAAGCTGGCTATACAGTTCATGGTGCGGCACTTGCCGGTAAAGCGGCAGACAGCCTTCAAACAGCATCGGGCATCAAATCGCGAACCTTGGCTTCGCTCGAAGCGAGTTGGAAGAGCGGATATGAACCGGTTGGCCATGGCGACATCGTTGTCATCGATGAAGCCGGGATGGTTGGCACGAGACAATTGGAGCGGGTTGCTAACCACTTGAAGCAGCGCGGATGTAAGCTGGTTCTCGTCGGTGACCCTGAACAACTGCAACCAATCCAAGCGGGCACGCCCTTCAAACAAATCACTGAAGATATCGAAACAGCAAGGCTCACAGAAGTACGGCGTCAGAAAAATGAGTGGCAAAGACGTGTATCACGTGATCTTGCCGAAGGACGCATCGAAGCTGCTATGCAAGCCTACGGTGATGCGGGTCACATTAAGTCCGAGAATGACCGAGATCATGCCATCGCTAAACTCATCGAAGACTACGTGGCGGACATCGAAGCCAACGGACACGAAAAATCGCGATTAGCACTGGCCCATCAACGGGTAGACGTCCACGCCATAAACCAAGGCATCAAAGCGGCTCTGCGAGACAAGAATGGCCCACAAACCGAAACGTTGATCAAAACGACCTACGGCCCACGCGCTTTCACAGAAGGCGATCGCATTCTGTTCACACGCAATGATGCGACGCTTCAGGTGCGCAATGGCATGCTGGGAACCATCCAAAACGTCGGCGGCTCGGAGATCACCGTGAAATTGGATAACGAAGTCAACCAGGCAAGCTCACTCACCTTTTCACCAAAACACTTCCCGCATTTTGATCATGGCTACGCTGTAAGCATCCACCGGGCACAGGGTTGTACGGTCGATCAGAGCTTCGTCCTTTCGAGCAAAACGCTGGACAAGCACCTGACTTATGTCGCCATGACACGGCATCGCGATGGGATGCTATTCTATGCAGCACCGGAGATAGAGCGAGACCAGTTGTTAGCCCTGAAACGAAGACGATACGCGCAATTTAGCAGCCCAAACACGATTCGTAGTAGAACTATTTGATTCATATAATCTACCCATTTTTGTGAAGTGTCGTCAAATTCAAGATTAGGGTGGGTACGGAATTAGATTGGGTTTGATCCGCATGTTGCTATATTTACATAAGTGCTTTCCTCAACACAGTCAGCCAATTAAATATTTAGGGAAAATCATAATTCGCTCAGGCGGATGTTGGGATCAAGTAAGTAGGCTGCGGAAAGGTAAGCTTGAGCTTGTTCCCGACCTTCAATAAAATACTTAACGTGAAAACGGAAGCGGTCATCGTTGCCACTATCTTTTATAAGACATTGCTCGTCATAAATCAGCCCCATGCTGACAGTGACGAAACCTGCCACTGGTGAGGGTGAAGTAATAGACGCGGCTTGCTCAAAACCTTCAACATCACGGGGTGTAACCGCCCAATGCGCCTCACGCCGGCTTGCTTGCGGATAGATCTCGTATTTTGAGTTCTCACAAATCTGATAAAGCGCGACTTTCTCGTCATATCCGGTAGGGAAATTCGAACGGTCGACCAAAACAGAAATTCTCCAACGGAAGGCCTTATGCAGAGTATCTACGTATGTAAACGAGTCCGAAGGTGTTTGCAGCATGTCGGATAGAAGCGCGATAGGTATCGTGGGCCGTGAATTTTCCGAAACTGATCCATGTGCCCCAGTTACCAGTTGGCCGATATTCGCGAGAGCGGCATCGTAGGATTGCGAAATAAGTGCCCCAGGCACAAGATCGGATTCCGAAAATTCTAGACCAAGGCTCGGCGCATGAAAGCCAACAGTAGCGCCAACTTCCATCACACGAAAATCGGTTAAAAAATCGAAGTATGCCACGGTACCGTGCATAAAAAGCACCGCGCACGCAGATAAACAAGACGCGCCATTCTCAACTTTGGTTCCAAAGAAATTTTTCTGCAAAACGACGCCCATCGAAAGCGCCTCATTTAGGCTCCCTCCGACGCTATTTAAGCAGAGCACAAAGTTTTCGTCGTCATGATCCTGCCCTGGCAATTCAGAAATCATGTTCTGAAGTCGCTCACTATCGCCAGTCTCGATTTTGCCCGACATCACGTGCGTACAACTCGACTCTAATGCTGCAGGCGGTAGAGGATTAGTGGAAAGCGTCATGAACTCGGCTGCCTTTGAGCCGGATGCGGTGATAGCATGCACCGATAAGCAGATTATCCAGAAAAAAACTTTTGCCGGTAGGAATTGGATGTAGAACATAATGTGCCCCCCGCGATAACCATTCGAATTGCGTAGTAGCTATGTCAACATAATACTAGAGTGAAAAATGCCCCAATTTTACTCAACATAAGTAGCGAAATCCATTATATGGCCCGGAGAGGGTTGGTCCCGGTTTGTAAATGCCGACAACACTAGAATGCACAGGAAAATATTCGAATAGGGAGGCCAGATTATTATGCTTAGGACACATGCGACAAGGCTATTGGCACTCGCGGCCTTCGCCAACGTCTCAGCAACTAACACTGTCCATGCGGAAGACTGGAGGCTTATTCGGTCACATCTCCTATGCATAGAAGAAAATATTGAAAGCTACCTCGCTACACCAAACGACCCAATCACAATTGTTCTACCAGCCTGCCCCATAGTGGACTTTCAAGAAGCTCTCGAACAGCTCGCTGAAGCCAGTTTGGTGACAAGAGATCTAACAACCAGCCAACCTGCTCCGCGAACAATAATTTCGATTTCCCGACGTGAACTCAACTGCTTGCTTCAGAAAGCCGCAGCGAAGGAATTGGAAGTCATTGAGGTTGATCCGGAGCGCTTGTGTGGAGAATAAGTTCTTATACGTTGCCGGGAAGTCTTGTGAGATTATTTCGGCGCTCGTTTTGTCCGTTGGACTCGTTTTCGCTTATTTAGGATATCAAGCTGAACGTAGCGCTGACCAGCGGCGCTTTACATTTGAATTTTCGCAGCAGTACTATGTTGGAGAACTGCAGGCAGCGAGACTCTCGCTTCGAAACGAAGTCAGGGAAATAGCCAATGTACGTAGTGAGCTGTCGAATGACGAAATCGCTATTGCAATCGCGGCACGAACAAAAAGCGGCAATTCCAAACTAACCGAGCAACAAGTTTTAGCGGTTTCTGACTACTTCAACGGCGCTGAGCGTTGTGTGCAAGCGCAGTTGTGTGCGTCGGAGATATTTCAGCGTCTTCATGCCGAGGAAGCGTCGTATATTCGGTGTTTCTTGGAGCCGACTTTGAAAGCAATAAGTTTGGAAGGAGGATTCGCGGCAACCATTCGGGGATTGGAAAAATTCTCTTCAGATCCGTCCTCATGTTAAAATAGTGGGTGGGCTAACCGCGTTTACGTCCACCGCGCTTACAAGTACGAACATCCATCGCCCCGACACCAACAGGAAAAACGTTCGACGATGTCGTTGTCAATCGGACACCTAATGGTTGGCAATTGCTACGATGGAATTACAATCAGCCCAAAAAGGTAGGCATCGTGATATCACTCGTAGATCACAGTGACGCGCTATAATCGGCATAGGGTATAGATGGCACAATGTAATCCCCGCGATCGTTTAACAAGAGATGTACGATGTTTCCCGATCGAGCCTAGACCGCGAATACCTTAATGATCAGAAATCGAAATTATATCTTCCACTTAGTAAAAATCTCCATGCATCTTACATTGAAAGGAAATACTTAAAAAATGTATTGTTCGTCTTTTGGTAAGCACTTATCTCTGTCCATCGCCGCAATATTATTAGCGTCCAATGTAGTCGGCTCACACGCGGCAGCCATAAGCGCGGAACGCGCTGGAAATATGATCAAAATTTACATTCATGGTGACATCCTAAGCGGCGACGCCGAGAAAGTAGCCTCGGAAATTAAGCGCTTGAGAGACGAGATTGTCAGTGAAAAGCCGCCGCGTGAAGGCTGCCGCGATGTTATCCGGCCTAACACTATGAAGCAAATAAAACCAAAACCATCCAGCGCCGTAGGAGTACCACTTGTTGCGCCAGATGAATGGGGACTTTCTCGCCAAGGCTCGTGCGTCATCATTCCACTTTTCGAAGACGAACACGAATGGACGGTCGATCTTCATCTTAACAGTGACGGCGGCAGCATTAGAGAAGCTGCCAAAATCGCGCTTGAAACAAAGTCGTATCGAGCATTTTTGTCTAGCGACGCCCGTTGTATTTCTGCATGTGCAATTATTTTTCTTGGTGCTAATTTTTTTCATCACGAGTACGGGAGTATGCCAGCGCGATTTTTATCAAGCGGAGCGCAGTTGCTGGTACACGCGCCAGCGCTTTCGTTTGACCATCAGACTAATAGTGTCGAGCAGCTTTCTAAAGCGTATAAAGCTTCACTGTCAGCCGTTTCTCAAATAATTGAAGTTTTCGAGGCTGCAGGTCATTCTTCTGCACAAATCGCAAAATTGCTCAATCACCACGGCGACAATTTTCACGTAATTGACGATTTTGCAGATTTCGTATTTTGGGGAGTTTATGATAACAAAACACAGCATGGCCCAGAATTGATATTGGACAAATTTGAAAATATTGAGTCAGCCTCCAATGTTGTAAATAAGCTTTACAATGCCTGCATTACGCTTGAAAATATTGAATATGTAAACAGAAACTACAAGCGTGTGCAGGCGCTCGGCAATTTGAATTATAAGCTCGATTCTGAAAAAATATCTCGGCAAAATACGCCAAAAATTGCTCATAAAGGATATTATGAAGATGGCCAATTTTCCCGGATCGAGATTTGGGCTGTCAAATATAATAATGAACATGCCCAGTATTACATTGAGGTATCACGCAGACCTGTTTATGATAAATGGTTATGGGAGTTCCGCATGGGCGAAACCGAAGAAGAAATTTGCGCTTTTTATATTGACAATGATGGTGTTGTTCGAGGTCAAATATTCGATATGGACAAATTCGAAGAGTCTAGCAATTTAGAGATTAGTGAAATTATGAGCCGGGCGATTGTATTGTACGCATTTCACTTCGGACATGCAAATTAGGTCATAATAAAAAGATATATAATTCGGCTTAAAAAATCACGGAGAATTTGGAAAAACATAGGCGGTATCATTCAACGCCAATGTCCTTCAATTTTCTTGAGCCTTCATAGAAATGAATGTTTAGCAGGTCGCTTTCGGTAACTTCCGTTCCTTCGTATCGGATTACTGGGGCACCAAAGCGCGTGCCGACAATACAACGATAACCATGATACTCATGGACTAAGACCTCGTACGCAGTGGATGTTCCGGCGGCGTATGTGGCAAAGTTATAGGTGGTCTCATCCGCAAGACCAAAATTAATTCCAGACTGACGTACACTACGTACTGTGTCGCTCACACTTCTCCCTTCTGACCAGGAGATATAGTTATAACACGCGGTAGCCGCAGTCTGCGGGTCTATTTGCAATCGGGGCAAAGGAGACACAGTAATCCCCCAGCGCCCGACGTCATCGATGGAGTCGACGTAATACATACCTTCTGGGGCAGTTTGGAGCATTCGGGTGACCAATGACCCCCTTATCCACTCTTCCTCGCCCCCGTATGACACTCCTCCTGAATCTTCGCCTAAGTGTAGGACGCGCAACGTCTCCGCGATTGTTTCTATCGATGCTGCATATGCTTCCTGAATGGCGCTCGATGGAAATTGACCCGCTTCGTTGGGTAACGCAAGAGAGGGTGCATGAATCCCCAGTCTAGCTGTTGGGTGCATAGACCTATAGGGGATCGGGCTATCTTCGAAACCGTTAAACGTGCCGGACAGAAAAATCAAAGCGCAGGCAGAAAGACATGAGGAGCCTGCAGCTAGACGCGTCTCGATGAATGAGACGCCATCAAAAATGAAGTCTTTTCTCCGTCGAATTTCCTCTGCGATCTTCAGTGCTTCGACAACTGAGCCACCGGGGCTATCCAGACAGAAAACGACGATATCTGGAAAGCCTCCCTCGCTTGGAAACTTTTCAACTTTTGTCCAATATTCTGTCAACGTTTGGAGAAATGAAGCATGGTCACCTGACTGTATGGTGCCCGACAGCGAGATTTGGCACTCAGGTGGTTGTTCTTCTCCAGTTGTCTGGCTCCGTGGCACATCTGTGAGAACCGCAAAATCTGCAGCTATCGCGCCAAAATTGCCGCCGCAAATAAAAGCACAACATAGCATGAGGGCTGGAGGTTTCAGGTTTTTGAGGGTTCCAAGCCAGACTCGCACAATATCTCCAAAGGCGTTCGCGTGCTGGTGAACACGCGTCATGAAATGGATGGGGATATACTACCAGCTATCATACATTACACGTCAGCTGAGAATCCAATAATTATTTCGAAATTTAGCGATGCTATAGTCGCCATTATGCAAGGTCATGAAATCTGCCATAGAGCCGTAAGGACCCGGAAAAAATGAGACGGTGCACATTTCGCGTCGCACAACTTTTTTTGCGTTGTGCCTATCCATCTTGACGAGGAGATATGAGAAAACCATTGCGCTCCTATTGACCGAGCGCAGGTATAACGTCTCGCTGCATTGACACACTTGGATCGGGTGATGATCGAACATTGGCTCCGTTTTCGGCGTTTTGAGCTTCCGCCTCTATTGAAGGCTGTTTGAATAGGGGCGGCATGCTTTTTTCAAGTTCTGCTTCAAGGTCGTTGAGTTCATCTTCTGTAAGGCCGTCCGCCTGAGATGCTTCTCGCGCATCGTCCAGCTTCTCCTGAAACACGATCAGCTCTTTTTGCTGGTCGAGTAGCGAGTTTTCTTGTTGTCTCAGCGCGTTGAACTCTTCCCATTTGGGTGCGGTGTCATGGATAGATTCTGGGTCAATGATCTCTGCTCCAATCTCTTTGCCATGTTCGTCGAACACCAAGAGCCCGTCTTCTGTCTTGAACACACGGCGTCCATCTTCAAGGACATGGGCGCGGTTGAGCAAGCTGTCGATTTGATTGCGCAGTAGCTCCAACGCTTCCTGATTACGCATGAGTGCTTCAACCGTCATTTGATCGTAACGATCAAGCTTGATGTGGAATGTATCGATTTGTTCCGTCGTCGCCATAACCGCAGTCATTGCAAGATCGACCATGTCCTGCTCGGCGTTATCCTCTAGACGGTCTTTTCGTTGGCGTGCCTCGCGCTGATCATGGAACTTTCGCTGACGATGCAGTTCCTCTATCCGCTTGTCGTGGATGGTGCTGCCATGGGTCCGAAACTGTCGCGTCAGCTGTATCAATTATTCCCCGCAATCCTGTTTTATGAGTGTGTGAGTGAGATGACCGGTTTGCTTGTCAGGATGGCGTCGCAACCAGGCGTGCAGTTTCTGGGTGTTGTCCAACCCGCTCTCGCCATACTTCCAATCATAGATGCACTTCATGCCTGCGCTATCTGGCTGATCCTTGACCCAGCGTGCAAAAGCCAAGCCCTCGATGACCCCTGCGATGTAGCTTGATGCTTCATTACTCTCCATTTTGGTCATCACTTCGCCTGCTGTTTGCGCATGGGATGCCGTGCCAAGGCCAACTGATGCTCCAATGAGCGCGGCAATTGTCAGGGAAGCTTGCTTTGATATCTGCCGTGCGAGTGCGGGCATAAACGGTCGTTTTTGTCATGCTATACAAACACGGCCCAAATTTGCATCCGTGAATCCAAATACGGTACAATATCAATAGGTTCGTTGAGCAGGCTAAGGCCGCCAATCGATCAGTATATTACAGGAAAGAAAGGACCGATTCTGTCAATCTGGCGTTATGCCGGATTGGACATCTAACCTATTGATTTAATTACACTCATGAAAATCGGATATCTAAGGATCAGCACAGAAGAACAACGTCCCGATCGTCAGATCGATGCCCTCACACCATTGTGTGACGAACTTCATATCGAGACGCTTTCCGCTGTGGCGGCCAACAGGCCCGTTTTTGATGCTGTTATGGACAAATTGCAGCCCGGAGACACACTCATCGTTTGGGATTTGGACCGCGCCTTTCGTTCGACGGTCGATGCCATTGTACACGAAAAGCGTCTGCGCGATGCAGGCATATTCTTTGAAATTGTCACCTTCAATTTGAACACGGCGGAGCCTGCCGGTGAGTTCGCCTATCAGGTCATGGCGGCTGCCGCTCAATATGAGCGGCGCATGATTTCAAAGCGGACGAAGGAAGGTCTTGAAGCCGCTGTCAAACGCGGTGCGGTGCTGGGAAGACGGCGCAAGCTCTCTGAGCATCAAATCATCAAAGCGCATGAAAAACTGGCGTCCGGCAGCTACAGCAAAGCGCAGCTTGCCGCGCAGTTTGGCGTTCATTTGAGAACGCTATCACGAGCGCTGGTACAGCATGCACGAAGCAAGTCACCGGACGCATCGGAACAATGACATTTGGGTTGTGTGGTATCAAGACCGCCTGAGCCCCGCGCCAATGGGTGTACGGTGCCAAAGATATCTGCCTCTCAACAGAACGGAGAAATACTTCATGGAAACGCCGGATATTCCCGAAATTGGTCACCCTGATTTTGATGCCGCATTGTCTGCTTTGGTTCGCTCTGCGTCCGTTGTTCGAGAGCTCCTGCTCATGTCGATAACCAGTGATGTTGACATAAAGAGGCTTATGGCGCGCCATTCTGATCTCGTGATGAATGCCGATGCGGTTATTGACGCTTGGCGTGATCATCTGGGCATCACCGATCGCCTTTGATTGATCCAAAAGCGCCCGCAGAGGCGGGTATTAAACTGGCTTCTTTGGGCAATTTACGGTACAATGAAATGATGAAAGAAGCTCTTGAAAAAGAAGTGAAATTTCGCGAGGCCAAGCATCTTCAGACGCTTGAAAGCAATCCTCTGGATGCCCGCGACATCGCCATGTTCGAGATGTTTGGGCGCGAAGGATTTTCGCCCGAACAGAGACGCGCTTACATTTTGAAGCAGGCGCAAGAAGATGCGCCCATCCCTGCAGCGCATTGAGCGACACAGCCGATTTCTATCTGATGCGTCCAAGACGACCACCGTCAGGTCTGTGTTTGTAATGCAAGGTTTCAGCTTACCCTTTTGACAATCTTTGCCAATATATGGCATAATTGATCGTGGAGGTATTGCCATGGCGACCATGAATGTATCGCTCCCCGATCCCATGAAAGATTGGGTTGAAGCGCAAACAAAGACAGGCCGGTATTCGAATGCCAGTGACTATGTGCGCGATCTGATCCGCAAAGACCAGGAACGCAGCGACAAGATCGCCGCGATGCAGCGCATGGTCGATGAAGGGCTTTCAAGCGGTGTCGGCAGCCAATCGAAAGACAATATTTTCGCCGCTGCACAGGCCAATTTGGACAGGCAATCTCCGCGTAGCTGATGGGATACAAGCTCTCAGTTGCGGCAGAAAACGACATCCAACAGATTGCCGAAATCGGGATCGAATTGTTTGGGATCGAGCAAGCGTGGCACTACCATGAAGCGCTATTCGAAATATTCGACTTGCTAGCCGACAATCCGCGTATGGCGCGGGAGCGCTTCGAGATATCACCGCCTGTGCGTATCCATCCCTACAAGGCCCATTTGATTGTTTATACCGTCGATGAACAGGACGACATTTTGATCGTGCGCGTTCGGCACGGACATGAGGATTGGGCAACGCCCGCCCAATAGTCTTCGATCAGTTTTGCGAGAAAGTCCGGCCGTGCTGGCACCGTCGGCGATTTTGTTTTGAAGGCAAAGCGCCCGCGTTTTTCGTTCGCAGGCGCTTTATCTTTTATGCATCGGGTTCGTAGCGGTCTTTGACTTGCGACCAATTGTCGATGGCGACAATGCCGAACTGGTCAGTGTAATCCTTCATGGGGAACTGCATGTAGGGCAAGTCCCACGCATTCTCTGTGGCTTTGCGCTCACCCTTGATGCAGGCCGATAGTATGTTTCGCTGGACTTTGCCTGTCGATGTCACATGGGCATCGGCTGTGGCTTTGCCCGCCACCTGATCAACAAGAAGATTAAGCGTGTTCTTGTCTCTGACCAAATCCAGAAAGGCCTGATCGGGCGTCCAGTAGTTGCTCATGTCCGTTTGCATCGATTGCCCAAGCGCTTCAATCCACGTCGAGCCACAAGGCAAACATTCGGTGACAACAAAACTCATGATCCGCATGACGTCTGAATCATCCAGCGTGATCAGCTTTGCCAGAACCGCATACCCGTCCCGAAGAATATGCCAATCGTTCGGGCGGGGCACGAGCGTGACATCGCGATACGGGTTGTCTGTTTCGTCTGCTTCATCGCCGAGAACATCCTCATCGCATTCGTTGGAGTCGCCCTCGTTGTTGTCAGGACGCACTTCAAAAACCTTCCCGATACCAAGCAATTGGCAAATGGCTTCGCGTTCTGCTTCAAACACAGCTTTGGCCTTGTTGGTGGCCAGACTTTCTGCGATCTCGGGCTTGGATGCCTTTTGCGGATCGGCCTTCACTTGCCACAGGTTTGACCCCGCAATGATCTGCGCCACGGCAAAGCGTAAAGCCAAGCCTTGATGGTTCAAGAGATCGGTGCGCACGGCGCTGTGGCGGTGCAGATCAAGATAGTTCTGTGCGGGTTTGGTGAGTTCCGGTTTGTGCTTGAGCGCGGTTAGCTCTTCACCTTCGCTAGCGGCTTTGTCGAGCTTCTTTGCTTCGGCTGATGGGAGATAGCCTTCATGGATCGTGACTGATCCGTCATGACCGATTTCAAGAAAGATTTTCCCGCCTTTTGACTTGGCACGTTTCATCATCTCCCAGGAATACCAGTGCTCGCCAATCTCCTGCACGACGACCTCTTTCCATCCCCCTTCGAGATAGTCCGATTTCAGTTTGGCGATGGCGGTATTCTGGAGCGTCCAGAACTGATCACCGTCATCGAAATAAGCCTTCTCACCAAACAGGTCGGAGACGATGTTTCCTGTGTAGTCGGACAAATCGAACAGGGCGTTGTCCGTTGCAATCTCGGCACCGCCAAACAACCACCCTTTCAGGGCACGGCCTGTTGGTGGGTAGCAATCATCTGCCTTGACCATCGCGTACCAATCCTTCTGCTGTTGCTTGGTTGCCATGGTGAGAATGCGCAATGTCTCTGCGCGGATATCGCCCTTGCGATAGGCTGTCAGGATTGGCGCAATCAGATTGGCGATTGCCAAGCGTTGTTTGACCAAACGCTCGGTCACACCGAACATGGAGGCGATATCATCGACGCTTTTGTCCTGTTTGATCAGCGTGGCAAAGGCTTTGTACTGATCGATTTCATCCATCGGCAAACGGGCGATGTTTTCTGCAAGCGATGCTTCAACGGCTTGGGCGTCATCGCCTTCATCCATCACAAGGCAGGGCACGGGTTCGATGTTATCGGTTTCCGCAATCTTGGTCAGCGCATGAAAGCGCCTTTGCCCTGCGACAACCTCGAACGTCTTGTCTGATCCATTCGGACGCACAAGCAAAGGTTGGATGATGCCAAGTGATTTGATGCTTGGCACAAGGTCATCAATGTCCTTTGCGCCCTTCTTTCGCACATTCGTCTTGGCGGGTTTCAGGTTGGTCAATTCAATATGTTTCAGTTCCATGATGTTCCTCCTTCATGGGCTTTTGGGTTCAATGGGTTGGTGATGCCGTCAGCATCACGGAGCGTCCGCGGGACAATTCGGGGTCAAAGGACAGGCGCTCGGTGATCGATGACGAACAGGGCGTCAGATCACCGTCAGAAAAGATCGAGTTGTTTGCGCGCCGCCTCGTCGAACAAACCGATGTCACACGGTTTTTGAACGCAAGGACGTTTGGGTTGCATCGGTAGGTTCGACTGATGATCGAGGCGTTCCCTTGTGGTCACGGGCTGATAGCCACGAACAACAAACTGCTCGCCAATGGCGGTGTGTTCCATCTCTAGAGTTTGCGGCTTCCGATGTGTCGGGGATGGATGTGGTTTCATGGCTCACCCCCTCACCCGCACCGACAGGCGTAGCTGGTGCCGGCAATCTCGATCATGGAATAATCACAGGCCAGATCGCGGGCGATGGCCTCATAGTCGATAAAATACGCAAGCCCTTCGGGGATTTCGCCGTAAAGCCCTTCTTCGACAAACTCCTCAGCCAAGTCGCGAAGGTTACTGACTTCATAGAGATCGACATCAAAATCGTCTGGATGATCACTATCGCGATCGAATGAATAGCCGCATTCACCAACGGCAACAATGAACACGCGCTTCTGATGGTCTTCCCACTCCTCGGCGGCACGAAAAAAGTCAGCAAAGTTGGACTGATAAAGCCCCCATGCCTTGGCAAGTTGGCAATCAACGTCCTCGCCATCGATGAACTGGATTTCGAATTCCTCGACCTGACCGCCGAAATCATTGCGGCAGGTCTTGGCCTTGGCGGCGTACTCCTCGGCACCATCGAAGTAAAAGCCACTGGCGGAAATATCATAGGGCTGTGCGTATAGTCTGGTCATGGAAAAACTCGCTTTCGTTCAAAGGTTCAAATCAGCGAAGCGTCCAAAAACACTGCGCGCATGAACCTCTGCCCAGCGGCGAGCGGCCAAATGAAAACGAAACAAAAAGCCGGCGCGTCAAAGACGGGCCGACCACTGTGGCCGGTCGATCAAACACCGTAGATGGGTCAATGACTTTTGTGGGGGACCGCTTAGACCGTCCCCGCGATCACCTGTCGGAGCGGCATGGACGGCCTTAGCGGGTAAAAGTCATTGACCCACAGTCGAAGCGTCGCCGGTTTTGATGTAAGCTGGAGAAAAGGTTCCAAGCGCGTCACAACGCGCAAATGAAGGTGAGCTGCGGCGCGTCAGGCGGCGCAGTGCTTTCTTCCCGTCAAGGACCGAAGCCGTATGGCCAAGACCCGGCGAAGTAGAACGTAGCCGCGGCTTGGTTCACGAGAGCCTGCTCAGACGGCCAAACCAAAAAATGAATTAATTCCTATATAGTTGCTGGATGATATGAAATAGGAATATATACCAATCCAAAAATTGGAGGCGTTATATGACTGAAGAGCTGGAGTACACGGTCGAAATGCGAGACCAACAAGGGAAGGTGATCGAGTGCTTTGCGAGATTGGAAGGCCTTTTTCCTGCGAGAATGGTTTTCGATCACTATGCGGCGAAATTTCCAAACGACATCATCATGTGCCGTCACAGGGTACGGGTGGTGAAAGAGCACAAGCCCGCAGTGACGCTTTCACACTTAAGCGTTGAAAAGAAATAAGTACGTGAGATTTCGCGGGATGGCAGCATTTCCCGAGTGAAAATTCTGCATATCAAATTGTGTCTTTGGAAATCGGGTTGACTGATCGAGATAAGGGCTACGGGTAAGCAGCAATCCGCTAAAACACCTTATTACCGAAAATTGCGTTGACGGTTTGTTGGACGTGTGACGCTTTTTTAAAAAACGCCTGCGGTTACTTTCATATCCTAAGGAAATGTAGTTCTATGTCTTACGCAACAAAGTTCAGGGGCATCTCATGAGAAAATTGTTACTCAGCACATTTGTGCTCTGCTTCAGCGCGGCTGCAGCTTTGGCTGAATCGATCACGATGGTCGCGTGGAATATCATTGGGCTGAAGCATATGGAACCGACGCGGAGACAATTCGTTCCTCAAAATTTTGGGCCGACGGCAAGGTTCCAGCATTTGAAAGCCTTTCCCAACAGCGTTTTCTTGGGCTACGATGAATGCTCGTCCGGCTGTGAAAGAGGTATTTTTGTCAGTCTTGGGCGTTGGCGATGTTATCGGTAAACTTCTCGCATTCCTCACCCTCCCGGCGACGCTTATCGCTGGCTACGTTTATTTCGACGAAGTCAGGGATTATTTTTCGGCACCCGACCTGACCACGGAAATACGTCGAGCAACGCTTCGCTGCAATTACGTTTGGCGAGACGCTGAAGCTTATCAGAATTTCCAGCGCGGCGACGACAACGAGCTAACACAGCTGTGTCGATCATCTCCGGTAGCAGTCTCGTTCGAATTTAGTGTCACAAACAACGACTCAATTGCACGCGAACTCAAAAGCCTAGTGATCACCGCGAGCGTGCCTCCGTATGGCGACCTCCAATTGGACGAAGTGCAGTCGGTCGAGCATCTGATACAACATGGTGTCGAGACCAACCTCAGGCGAGATTGGCGAGTTGAGACACTAAACTCAGGTGAAACGGCGATCTTTGAAATTCTGGCTTTTGGTACAGGTTCTTCAGCTGAACAGAACGTGTGGGACAAGCTGGCAAGTCTAATGGATGAACCTGAACCAAGCATACTGAACCAGGCGGCGAAGATCGAGCTCCGCGCGCAATTTAGCGGTTTTCAGACTGCACCTCAGACCGTGTTAACGTGCTTGATCACTTTGGACGATCAGGAAGTCGATCAATGGCAGGCAAAAGCCCCGCATCGTCGAATTCAGATAACAAACATCTGCGCTTGAAATTGGTAGTCGGAGACTCAAAGGGTTGCATCGATCTGTTGAGTTAATGTCGTCTTTAGAGGTCACAATTTGCGTTCAGTTGCACCTTACCGCTGCGCGAATTAGCCGGAGGTGTATTTCCAGCTATGGAGGCGCTGTTAATGTCTTTGCCCGTTGGTTCGTTCTTGTAACGCGGATTAACGCTTCTATGCAGCCGTCGCTCGATTGGAAGATTGTGCGGAGAGCCGACGCTCGCGGCAGGTGCGACTGAACGACCGCTTTGCGGACAAACCCGACCTTGGTTTTCAAATCTTCGCTGACGCAGCATACCTTTCCCCTTTTGATCCGGCTTTGCCGCCAAATCGGTCGTTGCTGCTCCTGAAAAAAGCTCCTAGCTACTCCCACTAGATGAAGGAGTTTAGGCTAAACAACAACACGATCTGGCATGAGTGCCAGATTGCTTCCCCAACGACCACGCTTTCCCGCGTCTTTCCCGTTCCAAAATCGAGAGACTTCATGAGTGCCAGATAGGCAGTGGAATGGATCATCCCAATCAGTGTCGCCAATGCCATCAGCAATTCAATACTTTCAAAGTAACGGTTGTTTGCCATCGTCAGGACCATGGCAATCGGTATTAACAAGGCGGCAAAGAACGTCATCTTGTCGATGAGATGAACGAATTTCAAAGACGCCATTGATGCAGCAACCGGGATTCCTAGAAAGTAGAAGAAATGTAGAATTTCCCGGTTGTCTCCGACACCTAGCCCCGCTGTAAAAAGCAGCGCAGTGGAGAGCGCACATAACAGAAGCCTGCCGCAAACCGTTGCTCGGGAACAGGCACTTACGAGTTTCCAGAATAATTCCTTCGCGAGCGCGCGCTGACGAGGTTCAGTGCCGGCAGATATCCTGGAGATAGGTGCGAGCGCGATGATCCTAATAGCAACAACGCTAATCAAGACGATCAGGGCATTATTTTCAGAGTTGATTTGCATGCCCAAAAGCAGAAAAATCAATCTGACAACGGAGAACGGTATAGTCGTTTTTGCAAGTGCGCTGGCAAGGGAACGGTCGATTGTCCTCCTGATCCCCGTTGTCCCCAGGTAACTCAACGCGCCTGCAGCACCGAACACCAGTAGAACGAAGTCCAGATTGAAGTTCAGGTTAAAAAATCCTGCAGTTGCGCAGAGAGCGGCGGAAACGAGAATTCCCAAATTTGCCAAATTCAAAAAAGCCTTGTCAGGTAGCCCGATGAAAGGGGCCAGGAGCAACATCAGGAAGAAGCCGACTGAAGACATTAAAAGATAGTCATCCAGGTCGATACTGGCACCTGCTGCCTGCCCAAAAGAAGACAACACATATCCCAGGAACAAGAACGTGGAGGAAGCGTTGAGTGCCTGATAAACAGTGACGTTTATCACTTAGATCTCGTTAGTTGGGTACTGCTTTGTCTCTGATCGAGCTTCCTTTTCATCAAACGAGAATTCCGCAGAATGAAGACTTTCGACGAGTATTCCGATTTCCCGGAACGAATTAGTCGGGTAATTTTTCGCCTTCTGAATAATGCAACCCGAGTCAAAAAGGCAATATCCAGCCTTTCGCGATTTGTGGGATGCATCTCGGGTCTGGCGACAGACCAATGTTTTGCCCACCGGCGAAGCACTCTGCCCGCGCATATTTGCGGTGGTTCATCCAGGAAAATGCAAAGATCGGCATAGTGCAATCGATGAAGCAGAGTTGCTTCGTTGTGGCCGTCCATTATCCAGCTCTGCTTTTCCAGGATATTGTTTTCTATTCCCTGCCATTCCTCGAGGCTTGGTTCATCCCAGTTGGCCCGCCAGTAAAGAGAATCCAGATGGTATAGCTCTATCCCCAAATATGCAGCTATACTTGACGAGAAGACCGTCTTTCCGGAACCTGGAGAGCCGCATACGATAATTTTTTTCGCTGTTTCTAATCGCTTAAGAAAATCGTCCATCGATTGAATCTTTGGCTTGATTTCCGGATACTTGCGGGGCGCATTATGCGAAAAGGACTCCATGATAGAACACCTTAACTAGCATTCAGGGTGAGAATTAAGTAAAAGACTTTCTGCATATGCAAAATCGTGCTCGCTATCGATGTCAACGCAGTAAGGTTCTTCATGAACATAGCCAAATGTATTTGGCGTGACGAAGCGTCTGTGCTGGAGGTAGTAATCGACGTCAACCATCTTTAGAGCTTCGCTGCTCTTATAGAATTTTGGAAGCAACTGTGTATTTGTGTCCACAAACGGGCTGAATGCCGACATGTTCAAATCAGGTGGCAACATGTCGGAATGCATGGGGTGATCCCGCACTTCAACCATTGAAATCAGTATTTTAGCTGATTGATGCGCCGCAAAATAACGCAAAAAACGATCAATTTCGTGCGTGTCTCGCAATGGGTTTGTCGGCGACATCCAAACAATCAGGTCGGGCTTTTCGCCACTTAGAAGCAGGAAGTCAAGCGCATGGTCAAATACCTTCGCCACATGCGCATCGTCCCCTGCCAGCGCATCCGGGCGCATAAACGGAACTTCGGCGCCATATTCCCGTGAAATGTCGGCGATTGCTTCACAATCGGTAGACATTATCGTCCGATCGATGAATTGAGATTCTTTGCAATATTGGATGGTCCAGGCGAGCAGTGGCTTTCCGGCAAAAATCTTTATGTTCTTTTCGGGAAGACGTTTCGAGCCACCACGGGCCATTATCAATGCTGCTACGCTCAACTCTTTCCCGTTTATTACGATCATGTCACCAGTCCAGTTTTTTGCCATCAAGATAAAAGCCGCCATTGGGCCCGTCTTCGCCAAGAAGAACTGCCCACATCACGCTTGCCACGCCCTGCTCGATTGATCTGAGCGCATCCGGGCCACCCATGTCCGTTCTGCACCAACCTGGCGCTACGCTGTTGACTTTGACGCCCCTGTCCGTTTCGTGCGCTGCAACACGCGTCAATGCATTTAATCCGGCTTTTGAAATTTTGTAAGGAGCGATGTTTTCTCCCATTTCGCAGAGGGAGGCCTGTTCCGATGATACATTGACGATCCGGCCCCACCGGTTCCTGTTCATGATCGGAAGTAGGAGGCGGATCAAATAGTAAGGACCAAAACAGTTCACAGAAACGACGTCCTGAATATCACTTGCGTCGGTACATTCGATACGCCCTTCATCCCGAGGGTGGCTGGTGACCCCGGCCATATTCACCAAGACATCTATGCGGTTCTCGTCTTGAAGAATTTGAGCCACAACCTGTTCGCACTCATGTGGTGACGTCACATCCAGTACCTTGGATTGCACGCCGCACTGTTCCTGCGCGCGAGACGCGCCCTCTTCCGTCCGCGCACATGCATAGACCTTTAACTCCGTCAATTCAGACAAGGCTTTGCACAAGGCGAAACCAAGACCCCGGGAAGCGCCGGTAACCAATGCCACTTTTCCTTTCAGTACACTGCAATTGAGTTGAAGATCAGGTGAGAACGTCAACAATTCGTCCATCGCACGGGACGAAGAGAAGGCCTCGTTAGATTGCTGGGCGTGCAAAGAAAGTTCTCCTGTTCCGGACTTGGCCATCTCGCATTTCAAAAAAGTCGGCAAATTGTTCTTTCAAAGTTTGTCCTGACTTGGAAACGCCGTTAAATTCACCCCAGACAGCGATTTCGAAGTGATCCCCGACTAGTTGACATACTTTGTGTTCACCGCGTTCGATTATCCGGCCACGTTTGTAGAACGCGATGATTTCTTCCCTTGATTTGAGCGGACGATACCCGGGCCTAAAATAACAGGCGTCATAGGTGAAATGCGCAGAGATGCTTTGAATACAGCCTCGATCAATTGCCTTGTACAATTCTGTAATTTCATGCATTTTCTTCGCTTCCAAACCTAAACTGCAAAATGGAATTCTGGATTTTTGCGTTTCATGTTCTCGTAATCGATCCGACAATTGCTGCTGCAGTATCTAACCAGGAAGGCTCGTCTCGGTTTGTCAGATCGATTTGTGTCAGAGCCGTGCAGTAATGCCTGGTGAACTCGGATGGCATCCCCTGGAGAAACTTCCAGCGTTTCAGTCCTGACGGCACCCGATAGTTCGCTTTTCATTACGTTATGGCGGTCAGATCGACCAAGGCGTTCACACCGATAGTTCAGATGGCTTCCAGGTATTACCTGTAATGCCCCATTTTTTGCGTTGCATTCGTCCAAAGGAATCCAAAATGACGATGTCCTAACCGGGTCAAGACAATGAAAATCGCAGTCCCGATGGAAGTCGATCACGCTCGTGGCAGCGTCAGGCCATTTGACAACAAAAGCCGAGTGAAAATGTCTGACGGTGTCACCGAGCTCAAGCTTCGCCATCGACGCTAAGTCTGGCCTGGCGACGAAACCGCGCCAGAAACTGTCTTTTGCAAGCGTCTCACAAGACAGAAATGTCTGCAGACAGTCTTTGGTCTGCTCTTCGAGCCCAGCCAAATCGCTCCGCAATCGAGTCACATCGTCTTTCGACAATGCGCCTGACAAGACCTCGTACCCTCTCTGGTGGTATTGTTTTTCCGGTGCCATCATATCCGGCCCGGTGTGAGGTATCTGTCAGCAGCCTGATTGAGATGGACCATTTCGATTTCAACTCCAGTTATCTGATAAGCTCGTCCTGTTGGGAACAACCAGGGATCAAGTTCTTCCAAGAGAGCGCTCCCGCCTTCGAAAACAGATTGGTTCCGCCGACCTTTCTTGTTGGAATGCATTGTTTCATTTGGCATCGGAGACAATCGCCAGACATTGCCGCGCAACGAATTCTTGCTGACGACTCCGTATCCTCTCTCCTCATTCGGCGTGTAGGGCGTATTTGCCGTCACACCCAGATCTTTGAAGATTTTTCTCGCGCGTCCCTGATTTACTATTTGCCCGGTGTCGATGAGCCAGTTCTTGTCCAGAAGCAGTTCTTCAGGAAGTCCGCTTTCACTATGTGCCTTCAGATAGGCCGCAAAGAGTGGGCGTTGATGTTCTTCGATGTGTTCCTTGGCAACCGCACACAAAGGGCTGTTTTCGCCACACTTTCTTTCAAGTTCGCGCAATAAATGTGCACCAATGTCGGTATGCGTTCCGCGAGTTCTTACGGTGTTGATTGCATCTAGAACATGTCGGCGGGCGTCATTAAATCCGCCGTACCGTACCTCACTCCCGATATAAAAATGTATGGCGGAAAAACTGTTATCACCTCTTAGGAAGGGATCTATTGCATAGTAATTTTGGTGTTCAAAGTAAAATACTTCGCAATTGTTTTTAGTCAGTTTGTTCTTGCTGCCAGCTTCCTCTATTTTAGCATTTATCTTTGTGTTGGATAATCCGATAAATCCGTCCCATTCAAAGTGAAAGGCGAACAAGCCTTGCCCGGACAACTCAGCCCTTTTCCCGGAGATGCTGGTGATTTGACATGACGGCGGCTTGGTATCCTTATCGACTGCCTGAACCACGTGTGGGCCACAAGCAATAGTGAACTTTCCGTTCTCAAAACTGACGACCGGTGCACCAAATTCTGTTGAGATCTGAGGCGCAAATCTAAGTTCAACGCAAAAGTCGTCTTGTCCCGGTCCTAAGTCGCATAATAACGATTTATAGCAACAAAGTAGGTTTGTAAGATCTTTTATGTACTCGTCGCGTGAGTGAAAATCATCTTCGACCCAACCGATTGCGTAAGGTGTCAGAGAAATGCGCAAACCATCAATGCGATTTATTTGCGTTGATGCAATTACGGAGTGCATTTCCGACAGTTCTTGGTTTTTCCTGGAAAATCCGACTGTTGTGAGCCGCACTTTGCAATTCATTTCGGCTTCCAAGATAGCAATGTAGTCACTCAGCAAGGTGCAGGAGAAAATATCATTGTCTAGATATGGAAAAATAACACCGGGTTTGTGAAACGACTTCCCACCGGCTACAGCGGGGATATCACCGGAAACTTCACCTAATCGCTTTGCACCTTCGCCAAATTGTTTTGCGAGATCTCGCAAACTGTTCCTCGAAAATTTCCAGATTGTATTTCCCGCATCCTGAGAGCAAAAAGAACATCTGTTAAAACAACCGATCTCCGGTTGAAAATACTCCAGCTGATGTATGGCTTCTACAGGAATGATTGATCCAAAGGAATCGGCCAAATCAAATATCGGTATCAATTTTTTGTCCGGAAATACAGAACATGAGCTCTTGGCTTGTAATTCCATTGCTCTAAATCATGTCCAAGAATTAATTTCATAGTGCGAAATGGGATGTATTCGAAACTTCTAGCAACGCCATTTTATGATTTTGTGACACTTTTGGGTTGTTTGGTCTCATTTGGGCTTTTTTCCACAAATGGGCTGGGAGATTCGCTGTTTGAAACCAGTGAGGTAGCAACGGCGCATCAGCAGTTGGTCCCCTGCGAAGTACAAGAGCACGAACTGGCGTTCGTACAATCCGGCGATGAAGTAGCGCGGTTCTCTATCGATCTGGTTTGATCTTGAGATTATTTGGCATGCGGCTCCGGCGGGCAAGCGTGGTCGATAGCCCGAGTTCAGCGACGTAGCGATCCATCTTTGCCTGAAGATGAAGGTACTTTTGGCATGCCATGTCGCCAGACGACCGGGTTCATAAAAAGTCTTTAGCGACTAGCCGGACTCGTCTGGAAGCCGCCTTCTGAACATAGCATGTGCAGCCAGTTTTTCGCTGCGCGCGCAGAGAGAAAATCGAATTCACAATTTGGGCTCGAAGCAGACATTCATGGTTCAGATCGTGAACGACCGCTCAGGGCCGATAGCTCCGAAGGCTAGAGGGCTACTGTGGATTTGAATCCGTCAACACATTTCTCCAGTCGAAGGCTGATTGATTTTTGACGAGGGTATTGAGAATAGTCAGCAGCTTTCGGGCAACGGCCAAGACGATGGTCTTCGGTGCTTTTCCTTCCGACCGCATTCTGGCGATGAACGGTTTGAACAGCCTGCCTTGAACGATCACCGACAAGGCCGCCATGTACAGCACCTTGCGTACGTGACGTCGGCCCGCTGCGAGCCGTCGTTTGCCTTTGTATTTGCCAGACTCATAGGCACGTGGCGCAAGACCAGCGAGGGATACGATCTGCCTGCGGTCGGCTACGCCCAGTTCTGGCATGTCTGCGATCAGGACTGATGTGGTGACCGGCCCGACGCCCGGTGCGCTTGCCAAAATTTGACTGGTCTGCCGCAGCTCGTCATGCGCTTCCATATGATCGCTAATCTGCTTGTCCAGCTTCGCCACGCGTTTTTCAAACAAGTTCAGCAACGATTGGGCATCGCGTTTGAGGTCCGCATCACCGATGCGTTTGAGCCGGTTTTTCTCTTGCGTAATCATGTCCTTGTACTGCCGTCTGCGACACACGAGCGACTTCAGACGATCACGTGCAAGACTGTTTGACACGTGCGGTTCAAGAGCGCGAGCAGAACCGAATGCCGACAGCATTTTTGCATCGACCCGGTCCGTCTTCGGGAGATTGCAGGCGCGCGCGAAAAACCATGCGTGGGCCGGATTGGCACGGACAAACGCCGAGCCTTGCGAACGGATTTCTGACAGAAGTTTGTCGTCACAACCACTTGTCGCTTCAAAGATCAGGAGTTCATCGGATTGCAATTTGCGCAGAAACACGCGAATGGCGCGGGGTTCATTTTTGAACCGCTGATGGGAATCGTGCTTCGGATGATAGATGTCAATCCAGTCTTTTGACAGATCGGCACCGATATAGTGACGGGGCATGGCGCTTCCTCTCCACGTCGTACGGGCTCGCGGAAACGGCCCATGCTACTGTTCAGGCTTACGTTTGTCAGTGACGGCGGCCCCAGCCCTCGGCGGGTTAGGTCCCAGGATGCAACACGGGCTCGCCATCGAGCTCACAATAGCTTCTTTTTGCTAGACGGGATGAAACGGGAGAGCGCAGCGTCTCCCTTTCCAAGTGTTAGGGGTCTGCCCCTAAACATCTTGCGCGCGAGCGTAAGGGCAATCGCGCAAGTTTTCCCCGATCAAATTTTGAAAACTCGATGAGACCAGCACAGCGAGATACTAGAGAGATACCCAATATCTATGATCTTGTAAAACACCACATAAAGCGGGTCCTATGTTCTGATAACCTTATGAAAAAATCACTTTTATAATAGAAATGCTACCATCCTCTAGGCCGACAATTATTCTTGTGCCATTCCAAGCAACTTTGCGTACCCCACTATCAAAGTCCAAGTTTATGAGAACTGACATGTCGGCCATCCTCAATATGATCACCGTCTTGTCCAATGAGCCCGATGCCAGAAATTTTCGGCAAGGACTTAAAGCGATAGATGCACAAAACCAGCTGTGAGAAAACCGCTGAGGCGAGCTAAGTACACCGTAGGCATTCTGGAACTTCTCAACCGACCCCCCGCCATCAGCAACGACAATAAAACAACCGTCTTCTTCAACCGCAATATCTGTTATTCTATTTCGAAAAAAATATGCATGACTAGGAGGCTCAGGTTTTTTCAGCAGAACATCAAATTTAAAATTATTATTTATAATTTTTATCCGAACAACAAACCCACTTAGTGTACCAATAAATAGGCTTTCCATATATGTTGAATAAAATCCACAGTTTATCTGGGAATGAATTTCTTCAATTTCTGGGATCACATCATATAAGTATAAATTCTGATGGATTGTCCAATCGGAGCTGTTTAATAAAATTAATCTGCCTGCTCGATCGCCGACAAATATTCTACCAGACGATGGTGGGGCGATGATAAATGAAATTTGGTCTGTATTTTGAAGAATTTTTTTAATGACGCGAGAGTCTATTTTATATGAATATAACTCACCGTTCTTGGTCCCATAAAACAGATATTCACCATCTTCAGAAATTGCGAAAGATGAAACGATGTTGTCGTCATCAATTACGTATTTGAAAACTAAGTCGCAATTTTTGTCCTCCAGTACGACGATACCGCAATATGCCGTCAGTGCGAAAATCAAACCGTCTGCAGACACAACGATTTCTTCAACTCTATCTGAGAGGTTAATTCGACTATCGGTCAGCCCTGCTCCAACTGTAGGATCAACTGCCAGGTAAGTCCCCAATGAAGACGCGGCGACTATGTTTTCGTTGATCGGCGATACTCCCAAGAAGTTTAAGCTGTGATATGATTTGCCGACGCGGTCGCTTAAAGGTTTCACCTCATCGAGCGTAGTGCGTATTACGTTCCTGTCGCGACCCACGGAGTAAATCGACCTGCAGTCAGCAGAGAAATCTAAGTCACACACACCACCTTGGTGAATTTTTTCAGTTTGTGATAGTAAAATTGCTTTATCGGATGAATAAACAGCAATAACCCCGTCATACGTCCCGATACCGATCTTGGTCCCGCACTTGGAAACAACAGCGGCATTTATAGACCGACGAGTAAATGATTGAACGTACTGAAATTGATTATTTTGGATGTCAAAAATTGAGAGGCATCCAATGTGATTAACTATACAGCAGACATTGTTTGAGCAGTCGATAAACCTAATGCCATGCTGCACCAGAGGATTGGAGAAAGCACCTTTTACCCAATGACTTTCAGAAATTTCATAAATATGTAAGTTTGAAAACTCATCCACTAAAGCAATTTGATTATAATCGATAAGACAAGCATTTATAATTAGTTTTTTGTTTGGAATGCAGATTTCATGATATAGTTCAAATGTTTCAATTTTCCAAATTTTAACAATTGAGTCGGAAACGGTAACAATAAAATTCGGCGTAGAGAACACCTTCAATAGTGCGACGCCGCCGTCAGAATGATCTATTTTTTTAATAATTTCTCCACTAAATGAATCAATTACTGAAATCGACCCGTTCTCACGGGCTATGTAGAAAGTATCACCACTGCATGAAAACGACAGCCCCTCAATAAAAACACCACCGGTCGAGTCAGAGAACACAACGTTATTTAATGGATTCAAGTGCGGAGACGAAAACGCAAAAGCCACGTTCTCGGTTCCGCATGAGATTAACCTCAATGAGTTTAGATACGCATCATTTGTTTGGTGTGCCAAACGACCAAACATTTGATGTCCAAATGAGGTTGGCCGTCGCAGCAACGCTGGCATAGACGCACGCACTGCTCGCTTGGCCTTCGAAGCAAACCCGTCGTGAGAGTCGGAAATATAGGTGAATGAAGACGAAAGCTCAGTCGCCCCAGCAGCGTAGAGCTTGTTGTGAAGCCAGCGAAGATCTCCACACAAGGCTTTCGCTTGTTTCGGTAAATCAGCGTTCATCATGTGGAAAAGCAGGTGCTTCCAGATATACTGCTCTCTTTTCGGCACACTATGCCATCCGTTGGGGCACTTCTCCTTAAAGCAATCAACCAACTCCTCATGTCGCTGTTGCAAAATCCCACGGGTCTGCAACTGCTGACGAAGCACATGCAGGACCTCATCATGCAGCCGGAGTGTCTTGTTGATGCCGTCGTAGTCCCGAAACAGCGAAAATTGATCGAAACGATCTAGTAGCGAGCGTGCATACGAGCCGTTGTGAATACCCAAACTAGGTTCGAATTTGGACAGGTATACCCAAAAATCTGCGACGACCGAAATCGGAATATCTGTATCATCTGGGAAGATGCCCAAGGAATAAAATAAGCTTGGATGATACTTGGACGAGATTAGATTGAGCCCAGCTTCAATGCACAAGCGGATTTGTTCTCGTCTGGCCATGTGTGCTGGGTAGCCAGAATGATCCGGCTCTTCGAGAACCGCGAAGGCTTTATTTCTAACCAACTCTTCGAGCAGCGTAATCGCGACGTCTACGTTGTGTTTCTTGCGTTGACTGCGGTCTCTCAAAAACGATGCAGCGAGTTTTATGATCAACGGCCAGCCATTGAACTTACGCGCAACTTTTCGGAGCCTAGTTTCTTGTTCTGGGCTTACCCCGTCCGTTAAACTGACTAGGACTTGGTAAGACACCTCTTCCGTGAGTTCCGCAACAATACGACAGTCTTTGTCTGAATTCCTCGCCAACCTTTGGTTGCGGGTAGTGATCAAACAACTCGCATGTGCGGACAGGGTGTCTTGCCAGTGGAACTCAGTTTCGTTCCACGCATCATCCGCAATTATAAGCAGCCGCTCCTTTGGTAGTGCTTCAAGCAGACGCTCGATATTATCAATACCCAAACGATCAGTTTTTTCCCTGTCATAATTCTGTGTGCGAAGCATTTTTGAGATAGCTGAAGGCGTCTGCCGAATCCCGCCAGACGACTGCTGGCTTTCATGATCGATATTGATGCTGAACTGAAGCCAATAAATGCCGCCCGGAAAGTGCTCAATCACTTCTCTGTCGAGGCAGAGTTCTTCTGCAATTGCGGTCTTTCCGTAACCTGGTGCGCCGTAAATCGCGGTGATCTGTTTTTCGTTGTTTAGAACGGCAGCTTTCGTCGCTTTGAACTCCGCGCGACCTCTCTGATAATTGCTCCCAAGCTGGATGAATTGGGGAAACGATGCTTGTAGATTGGACGGCTCCTTAAACACTGGCCTATCAAATCTGAGGTTGGCGGCGGAGGCCCTGAAAACCGTCGAGTCAATTTGCTGGGCAAAAGACTTATCAGAAAATTCGCCATGTAATCGGTAGTGGATTGCGTATGCTCTAATTATTCTACCTTCTCCGGTCCGAAGATTTTCCAGAGGGCTTTTCCCGCTGCCGATTTGAATTTTGTCCCAGTCTTTAGCAAATTGCCTGTCGGCATCCTTTAACCACGGGCGAAGTCTATTTGCCCAAACGGTATCTTCCTGTTCTTCCGGAAACCTAAGTCTGATGAACGACTTCGTTACCGCATGTACTGCTTTCTGGTAGCGAACCCGGCAAAGTTCCTTCTGGCTTTCTAAATCTTTCTCGCCTTTCCGATCAGCTATAGCTTTCGCCCGAAGAGTCAGCGCATCATCAATACGCCTATAGAAGTGAGCGAATCCAATATTATGCTCTAAAAACACTGCCAACCTCGAAGGAGCCCAATGGTTGCGAGAATAGCCTACACTAAGATGGCTTGGGAACAGTTGACCTAAAGGTTGGTGGGTCGTCAAACTCTTTACTAAGTATCGCGCCGGTGTTCTGGTCCCGCGTAATCGAGCACGGCCCTAAAGATGCTGGCCAAGGCTCTCCATCCAGAAAATAGTGTTCTTGGTAAGTAATTTGGGTTTCTGGGTCCACGAGAACCGAAGCTGGATTGTCTTCACAATGCAACTTTCCGAAGCGGTGCCAACCGAGGCTTACTGCCCGCCCGCGCTTGTCGAATATTGTTTCTGATGGCGATCCGTCTGGTGGTGCGTGAAGCAATCCGTTTAGACGGACACGCTGTAAGACAGGCAAACTCGTGTCCGTTTTGTATACTGTCTCTGTTACGTAGACTTTCTCGTTGTCTTTTAAATTCAATGCAACCTATAGTAGCATATATCATACGCTTCTCGCAAATAATTCGTGAATGATCTCCGTAGCTTACGCGATTATGCGGATTATGGGCGCTTTATGCGCCGCCCCCATACGACAATCCTTTGAGCGCCCGTCAGTTTATTGGCAGGAAATCCATTTTGGATCGCCTGAAACAACGTGACGACGCTGTTTGCAACAAAAGCGCACCGGAAAAGAGGCCTCTTTTTCACAACCTGACGGAGTCAGTCGTGAAAGAGAAAACCATCATAAGATGTCCGCACATGCGGATTGTACGAAGCGTGCAGTGGAATGAGGAGTTAGCGAAGTTCATTGTATCGACCGGCACGTCAGGGGATGAGCTCTTGGAGTGGATACACGGCACGCTGCTTGATCATCCCGAATACGAGTTGGTCATGCCAGATGGTTCGGTGTTCGATCCAAACTCGGATGACACGATTGTTCTCGCAACGTTAGACAATCTGTTCGGCAAAGAGGATCAAAGACGCGGCGTGAACCGTTACAAGGAACGGGCCGATGGCGGCTTCAAAAACCGCCTCTGCCAAAAGCTGGTTCCAAGCGTGATCTGCCTTTTCTTCGCTCGGCAAATCCTGCTGAACGAATTGGCAAACGAGGCAAACGCCGAGATTTAGAAATATGCGGGAGGCATCCGTGCCTCCCATTTTCTTCTACTGCTATCGACCCGGCGCAAGCGGTGCGATTGGTGAAACCCCGGCGGCCTTTGTGAGCGTCGGCGCAATGTCAGGTGCAACGGCACCAAAGGCAGACTTCATGTCAGCCGCTGGTGTCGGCACTTCCGGTCTCATATCTTCGGGTAGGTGTTTTGCGACCGAAGGCGGCATGGTGTCTGCGAGTTCTGCGTCCAAAGCGTCCAAATCATCTTTGGTGAGTTCACCGGATCGCGCCGCATCACGCGCGTTGTCCAGCTTCTCTTGGTATTCGTGAAGTTGCTCTCGTTCGACCAGCAAACCATCGCGCGTGCTTACTGCGCCGCTATAGCGTTCCCATGATGGGTTTTTGTCCGGTATCGCTTCCGGTGGAATGATGTCGGGGCTCATTTGGACGCCATGCTCATTGAACACCTTTCCGGTCTCACTCTTGAAGACGAGCGTTCCATTGTCGAGGCGATAGGCTTCCATGCGCATGGTTTCGATTTCGAGATTGATGGCATCTAACGCCTGTTGGTTTTCAAGCAGGGCTTTGACCGTCGCCTCGTCATAGTGGTCTAGCCGTACCTCAAACGCTTCAATTTCTGCCGGTGATGCAAGCAATGTGGATGTGGCCAATTCCAACAACTCATCGTCGGCGCGGTCTTCTGCCAGCTGTTTCTTCTCACGCTGATCGCGAGCCGCGATGAACCATTTCTTGCGTTCTGCTTCCAAGTCCATGGAGCGGGCTAGCTGATAATCGAAATGGTTCACGATTGACTGCATTACTCACCACACTCCCGTTTGATGAGGATGTAGAGAAGTCCATTGGCTTCGGTGTCCAAATGTCTTGAGAACCATTGATTGATGGTTTTGTGGACGGCGTCGCCGCCTTGGTAGTACCAATTATAGACGCACTGGACACCGGCAGTGTCAGGCTTGTCTTTGATCCAGCGCCCTTGCGCCAGGCCATCGACCAAACCAGCCAAATAGGTACGGCGTTCTTGCTCACTCATTTCATTCACCACCTCGTTGGCGGTGAAGGCAAAAGCAGGGCTCGTGGTTTTGAGTGTCACACCCAAAACCATAGCAAAAATCAATGAAGATTTACTTAATATTAACCAACACTTGGCGGGCATAATCGTTGGTTTTTGTCATATAGCACGCAAGTGCGGTTTTTTGCATTCGGGCCGCCAAATATCGTAAAATATCAATAGGATAGAAAAACCGGACGGAACGAAGATGCCGTCTGAATGAAACCGCCAGAAAGGAACGATTCTGTCAATCTCGCCAACTTTGGCGAGGATTGGCTAAACAATTGAAATAACACACATAAATGCGAATTGGATATTTGAGAGTAAGCACGGATGAACAACGGCCTGACAGGCAGGTCGATGCGCTCCAATCCATGTGTGACGCGCTTTTTGTCGAAAAGCTCTCCGCTGTCGCAGAAAAACGGCCTGTCTTTGATCATGTGATCGCCAAACTGGAAAAAGATGACACGTTGATCGTCTGGGATTTGGATCGGGCGTTTCGCAACACAGTGGATGCCATCTTGCATTTGGAAAGTCTTCGCGAACGCGGGATTACCTTCGAGGTGGTCTCCCTTAAGGTCAACACGGCAGAACCGGCGGGAGAGTTTGCCTACAGTGTTTTGGCCGCCGCCGCGCAATATGAACGCCGTCTTTTGTCCAAACGCACCAAGGAAGGTCTGGAAGCCGCCCGCAAGCGCGGTGCGATTTTGGGTAGGCGCAGGAAGCTAACGGATCGCCAAGTGCTGAAAGGGTTGGAGAAGTTGGAAGCTGGTTCGCACTCTTTGGGAGAAGTGGCCTCGCTATTGGGTGTTCATCCACGGACCCTCTCCCGCGCGATCAAGCGATTGCAGGTCTCTGAAACCTAAAGCGCTCCTTCCCTCAAAGAAAAAACCAAAAAAGTAGAATCCGCCCGGCTTTCAGCCCGCGCTGAAACGGCTTCCGTGGTTTTTGGTGACATCCGGGCTTGAACCGGAACAACCAAACGAAAGGAGCTCAAAATGGCTTTCTCACAAGCACAATACAACGCAGGTGCTGCTTCGGCAGGTCGCGGTGAGTACTGCGCAAAAAACGCACCTCAGTCTTTCAAGGACGGACATAAGGGCAATAACGGCAAACGCTGAACGCGCTTGTTTGGAGGGGCGTCAGCCCCTCCTTCACGCGTTACGACATCCAACGTGAAAAATGGTGCA
>JBCBMZ010000004.1:0-407500 GCA_039822005.1 Pseudomonadota bacterium
CAAAAAACCCTTCCCCACACGATCCGTGAGCAAAACCGGGTCCCACAACCGCTCATTCACACGCCAGATCACGCCCGTTGTGAGGTGTGTGAGGGTGGAATGAGAAAAATAAAGCACCAGTCGGCCTGTAAGCCGGGTTCTGTTCCCCTGAAAATCAGGTTCGGCAACCATTCATCTGGGACGCTTGTCGCCAAACGCCTCATGCAACCCACCCGGACGACTGGTGTGGAGCCACCGCACATCCTTTCGGATGACACACGCCGTCCCTATTCGGTCTTGCTCCCGGTGGGGTTTACCCTGCCATGCCTGTTACCAGCCATGCGGTGGGCTCTTACCCCACCCTTTCAACTTTGCCGCACATGCGCGGTAGTTTGCTTTCTGTGGCACTATCCCTGGGGTCACCCCCGCCGGCAGTTAACCGGCACCGTTTCTCCGTGGAGCCCGGACTTTCCTCGACGCGCACCTTTCGGCCATTGCAACGCCGCGGCTGCCCGGCCGACTGGCCATGGGTATATAGGGGAACCGCAAGGGCGGCGCTAGAGCGTGCTCTGCATGCGGTAAACGTGGCCAAACTCGGTAATCCGGTTCAGCGCCAACGCGGCTTCCGTGATGTGTAGCGCACGCGCCGCCAACACCAGACGCATTTCATCATCGTCAATGGCCTTTGAAACAGCGGCGATGCCGGCACAAAAGTCGATCTGAGACGGGAACTTGGGCAGGGACTTCTCACCAGAAGACCTGTAGCGGATGCGCTTTCCTTCATGCAGTTTGAGCGGCAATACGCAGCTCAACATTGCTTCCAACCGGCGCGCTGTACGAAACCCGAAAGCTGGCAACTGTCCCTTCGTACTCATATGGATCGGCGAACGATTGTCCCAAAGATCATCGACCGTGATGGTCCCGTGCTCGCCCATAATCGTTAGTGACCGGTTCTTGGGCGCACAAAGTCCATTGGTCAGCCGCGCGACAACACCGCTCTTAAAAGTCAGGCAAGCCGTCGAAAAATCCGGCCCCATGTCCTGCGGAGCAATTTGCCCACCCTTGTCCATGAAAAAGGTGCCTGAGGTGCCCGTGATCGTTTCGATAGGGCCAAACAGTTCAATCAGCCAAGAAAGCGCATAGCCGGCATGCTCCAGCGTACTACCGATCTCAAATTCATGCCTGCCGGGCCATGGTGCGCCGGATACCGAACGCCAGTTTGCCCAATTCTCGCGAAAAACCGGCCCATCCTCCAATTCAGCATAGATCAGCTTCGGCGCGCCGATATCACCACGCTCGACCAGCTTTTGGGTGGCACCAAATGCATCAGAAAACCGATTGGCCGGCGCAGCACTCAAAACCAGGCTCTTCTCATCAGCCAGAGCGACCAGCCATTTTGCTTCTTTGATCTCCATCGCCAGCGGTTTTTCGCAGTAAACATGCTTCCCGGCCTCCAACGCGGCCTTGGCCATCTCAAAATGCGTTTCCGGCGGCGTGAGCACAGCAACCGTATCAATGGAAGACTCGGAAAGCATTTCCTCAAAGCTGGACGCGGCATGAACACGATAATGCCGTGAGAATTGCGCCAACCGCTGGGCATCCACATCGAACACACCTACCAATTTCAATATGCGGTGGTTCTCCAACGTAGTCATGTAATAATCGGCAACAAAACCGCAGCCGACAATGGCAAATCTCATGGTCAATCCCTTCCCAACCCCCCCTTATCACTAGGGAATTGAGATCAGGTTAGCGCCATGGCCGCATAGGCGCGGTTGTGATCGGCGGCTCTGCTGCCGTCTACAAGCGCTTGAACCAGTTAGCCACCAAGGATCGCACGTGAAGAAAATTGGCCAGCAAAACACCGAAATGCCGGACCCCTCGGCTGACGTCTCCATCTATCCCATCACGCAGGCAACGACGGCAACATTTTCCGAACTGTATTTTCGCCTGACTTTTCTGTTCTTCATCCAATCCGGCAGCAAATATGTTTCTACACCCGCACAAAGCGAAATGGTTGGGCAGGAAGGTGACCTGATGATCTTTCCGCCCGGTTCCTTCGTGACCATGGAAAACAGACCAGTGATGAACGGGGATTATAAAGCACTCGGCGTTTGTTTCGCCCACAACTTGGTCAACTCGGTTTTTAGCGATCTGCCGCGCCTCAGTGTAACCGATGGCATCCAGATCGTGCGGGCAGCAGATTATCAACCTAACGAGATTCTTAAGCTGATCGAGGAAACACTGGGCAACGCCTCGCTGCCCGAGCCCATCCGCCAACATCGGTTACTCGAACCGCTTGTCTGGCTTCGCCAACATGGCTTCCAACTGCCAACTCATAATCAAGAAGATCCGCTGAGCCAGATAAGGAGGCTTATTGAAACAGATCTCAGCCACGCATGGATGGCAGATGAGGTCGCCAGTCATTTGGCGATGAGTGAAGCAACGATGCGAAGGCGCCTTGCGGCACAAGGGCAGGCGTTTTCTAAAATCCTGCTCCACGCAAGGTTGGAGCGCGGCTTGACGTTGCTGCAGACAACGGATGCGCAAATCTCGCAAGTCGCATTGGAATGCGGTTTCAAAACGCCTTCCCATTTTTCCGATGCTTTCCGCAATAGGTTCGGCATTCAGCCAAAAGAGATCCGTTCAACATTGAAGTGATCGAATTTCGACATTCAATGATTGGCATTCGGAAGCGCAAATCATGGCGATGGTGCATCTGACGTCTAACCCAACACCGTCTCAAGGAAAGGAAAACGCCATGTTTCTCCAACCACGACCTGCCGCCCTTGCACTCATAGTTGCAGTGTCATCACCCGCATTTGCGCAGGACTTCACGCTCACCAGTCCTGACATTACCGAAGGGCAAAAACTAAGGACCAACCATGTCTTTCAAGGCTTCGGCTGTGTAGGCGGCAACATCGCTCCAACTCTGGCTTGGAGCGGTGCCCCCGCAGGCACACAGAGCTTCGCCGTCACAGTTTATGACCCCGACGCGCCAACCGGCTCGGGATGGTGGCACTGGTTTGCGTTTAACATTCCGGCTGAAGTCAGCCAATTGCCTGGCGGAGCAAATATCCCAACTGGCGCAATCGAACTGACAAATGATTATGGGGTGGTGGGCTTTGGCGGCGCTTGTCCACCACCCGGTGAAGTGCATCGCTATCAATTCACCGTTTATGCGCTGGACACTGAGCTAGAGATTGACGGCTCGGTCAGCAACGCGCTGGCTGGCTTTATGGTCAATGCCAACAGCATTGCTTCTTCGACCATTACAGCTGTTTACAGCAGATAAGGATATCGCGCCCAGGCACATCGCCAGGGCGCACCAACGCTTGATTGACCCTGCAAAAAGCGCGTAAACCCTGTCGCCAGAAAAACAAGAAATTACGACGGGATTGCTCATGTCTGGATTTGTTCTCGCCATCGACCAGGGTACGACTTCTTCACGCGCTATCATATTTGATGACCAACAAAACATCATCTCGGTAAGCCAGCGCGAGTTCACCCAGCACTTCCCAGCGTCGGGTTGGGTTGAGCATGATGTCGAAGAGATTTGGCGTTCGGTCCTGGAGACTTGCCGCGAAGCGATCGAAAAGGCCGGGATCGAAGCAAGTCAAATCGCAGCCATCGGCATCACCAACCAGCGCGAGACCACTGTTATATGGGACGCAAAGTCTGGCGCGCCAATCCATCACGCCATCGTCTGGCAGGATCGCCGCACCGCCGACACCTGCGATCAGCTTAAAAGCGCGGGCCATGGCGATCTCTTTACCCAAAAAACAGGCCTGCTGCTCGACCCCTACTTTTCCGGTACCAAGATCGCCTGGTTGCTGGACCATGTGGATGGCGCGCGGCCAAAAGCTGAAAATGGTGATCTGCTGTTTGGCACCATCGACACCTATTTGCTTTGGAAGCTGACGGGTGGCCGGATGCACAAGACCGACGCCACCAATGCATCGCGCACGCTGCTCTACAATATACATGGTGGCCAATGGGACGATGAATTGTGCAGATTGCTCAATGTACCCAAAGCCATGTTGCCCAGCGTCGAAGACTGTGACCACCGGTTCGGTGTCACGGTTCAAGACTTATTTGGCGCACCCATACCGATTGCTGGTGTGGCGGGCGACCAACATGCGGCAACCATCGGACAGGCGTGTTTTAAACCGGGCATGGTAAAATCCACTTACGGCACCGGCTGTTTTGCCATGCTCAATACAGGCACCAAGGCAGTGGGATCGACCAACCGGCTGCTTACCACCATTGGCTACCAGCTTGGTGGCGAAACCACCTATGCCCTGGAGGGTTCCATCTTTATCGCGGGCGCCGCTGTTCAGTGGCTGCGCGATGGCATGGGCATGATTGATAACGCATCGCAAAGCGGCGCGCTTGCCGCTGAAGCAGACCCGAGCCAAGACATTATCCTCGTTCCCGCTTTTGCGGGCTTGGGCGCCCCCTACTGGGAGCCGAATGTGCGTGGCTCTGTGTTTGGGTTGACCCGCAACACCGGTCCGCGCGAATTCGCCAAGGCTTGTTTGGAAGCGGTTTGCTACCAAACAAGCGATCTGATCGAGGCCATGTCTAAGGACATTGATCTATCAGGCGCGGAAATGCCGCTACGGGTCGATGGCGGTATGGTGGCCAGCGAATGGACCATGCAATGCTTGTCCAATACACTTGGCAAAAAAGTCGACCGCCCGCAAATTGCAGAAACCACCGCGCTTGGGGCTGCTTGGCTTGCGGGGAAATCGGTTGGCGTATGGCCGGATAGGGAGGAGTTCTCCAAAAGCTGGAAGTTGGATCGTCAATTCCAGCCAGAGACCAATGATGCACAGCGCGCCGAGAAAATTGGGCGGTGGAAGGCCGCCGTCAACGCGACCATCGCACAAAGCAAGGGATAACGAGCGAAACCTTGCCGCTGATCACACCTGCCTAGTTCACCTGCCTTTCCCATGAAGGGAATGGATCAGGCAATGACGCCCAAAGATCTGGGAGAAGTGCGGGCGCCTTGATCAAGCAAACATCGAGTTGCGCAGTCAACGCCGCTTCATCCATGGGATCGCAGCCGATAAAGACAATCTCCTGGCGGCGATCACCCCAAACCGGGTCAAAATGGTCTTCCATGGAGCGGTGCCATTCAGGATCATCCGGCCAATACTCCTTGGGAGCGGCCGCCCACCAAAGGCCACGCTTTTCGGTGCGCACAAGCGCGCCTGCCATCGACAATTCGCCTACATAGCGCGACCGCGAAGCCAGCCAGAAGAACCCTTTGGCGCGCACAACGCCGGGCCAAGGCTTGTTGATGAATGCTTGAAAAGCCATTGGATCAAATGGATATTTGGCACGGTAGACAAAAGAGCGGATACCATACTCTTCCGTCTCGGGCACATGATCGGCAAAGCCATGCAACTCTTTGTACCACAATGGGTGCTCATGGGCTTTTTCAAAATCAAATCGCCCCGTGCCCATCACCTGATCGAGTTCGACCTTGGAAAAGTCAGCTTCGATGACCACCGCCTGTGAATTGAGAGAGCGAATGATTTTGCGCGCCGCATCTACATTTTCAGGCGTGGCCGAAGAGACCTTGTTGAGGATAATCGTGTCGGCAAACTCAATCTGGTCAACGAGCAAGTCCACAAGTGTGCGATCGTCATCCTCACCCATGGTCTCGCCACGGTCGGCAAGGAAGTCGCTGGAGGCATAATCCTTCAACAGACTGGCCGCATCAACAACGGTAACCATGGAGTTCAGATCGGCAACGTCGGCCAGACTAAAGCCATCCTCATCGCGAAACTCGAACGTGGAAGCAACAGGCAGCGGTTCCGATATGCCGGTCGATTCAATGAGAAGATGGTCAAACTTCTTTTGTTTGGCCAGTTCAGTGACTTCCTTCAGCAAATCGTCACGCAATGTGCAGCAGATGCAACCATTGGTCATCTCGACCAGTTGCTCTTCCGTTCGTGAAAGGTTTGCGCCGCTGTCGCGCACGAGGTTCGCATCAATATTGACTTCGCTCATGTCGTTGACGATCACCGCGACACGCTTGCCCTCGCGGTTGTTTAAAATATGGTTGAGCAATGTGGTTTTACCGGCACCCAGAAATCCTGAGAGTACCGTGACAGGAAGACGCTCTCGCATATGCTTTCCGTTCGAAAAAGATGAAAATAGCGGGCAGCATAAGCCGCCCGTCGGTGCCCCGAAAGGGTTAGCTTGACTCAGACAAACAGGTTTTGACCGAAGTCGCCATGTTGCGGATCAAATCAAAATAGAGTTCCGGCCCCTCTGTGATCGTCGCACCGAGAGGGTCAATAACGCCGGATTTGGCGGCTGTGCCCTCAACGACGGTTGCAACCAATTTCGGCTCGAACTGCGGTTCTGCAAACACACAGGTAGCGCCCAATTCTTGGACCTTTTCACGAATTTCCGCGACGCGCGCCGCACCCGGGATGATTTCTGGAGAAACTGTAACCGAGCCCGCGGCAGTTACATCAAATCGCTTCTCAAAATACTGATAAGCGTCATGGAAGACGATGAAGCCCTTGTCATGGACAGGTGCAAGATCCACGGTGATTTCAGCGGTCAGCGCATCAAGTTTCGCCAAGACCACTTCTGCATTGGCTTCATATTGGACGGCATTGGACGGGTCGGCCTGAGCAAGCACTTCCTCAATCTCATTCACCATAGCCTTTGCGTTTACCGGATCGAGCCAAATATGCGCATCGAACTCGCCATGGTCATGACCATCATGACCGGCATCGGCTGTTTCCTCGTGGCCATGGTCGTGGTCGTGGCCAGCCTCAGCAGTTTCCCTATGACCGTGATCGTCATGACCGGCCTCTGCCGAATGGTCATGATCATCATGGTCGTCACGATCATGCTCATCGAACGCGCCGCCCTCACGGAACTCCAATTTGATCAAATCATGCGCGTTGATCAATTCAACCGATTTTGCGGAAGCAGAAAGGGTTTCAACCGGGCCTTTAAGAAAAGCCTCCAACTCATGACCAATCCAAAACACAACATCTGCATCTTGCAATGATTGCGCCTGGGACGGCTTCAACGCATAAGTGTGGGGCGAACCGGCACCTTCTACAATCAACTCCGGCGTGCCCACGCCTTCCATAACAGCCGCAACAAGCGAGTGAACAGGCTTGATCGACGCCACCACATTCACATCAGCGCTCGCAGGGACAGCGGATGAAGCGATAAGCGTGGATGCAAACAAAGTTGCCTTGAGGCGGTTCATGATAGTCTCCCTAGAGGACGAAGTTAGAAATGTTATACTATTACAAGATTGTTCGCGGGTATATCGTGTGCGATACGCCTGTGCAATAGCTTTGTGCCAATCTGAACGACCGCGCGGATCGAATGCTCCAGAAGCCAGAACCACTTGTCACACTTGAGAATGCCGGCGTGTTTCGCGCCGGACGTTGGCTGGTGCGCGGCGTGGATTTATCGATCAATGTCGGTGAAATTGTCACGCTCATTGGGCCCAATGGTTCGGGCAAATCAACAACCGCCAAAATGACGCTGGGCATTGCCAAACCCGATGAGGGAAAAGTCGAACGGCGCACCGGCCTGCGCGTTTCCTATGTGCCGCAAAAGCTGGCCATTGACTGGACACTGCCCCTAAGCGTCAACCGTTTTATGCGATTGACTGGCGACATAACCAGCGAGGAGGCAAGCAAGGCATTAACAGCCACAGGCGTCAGTCATTTGGGCAATGCACAATTGCGTGTGCTGTCCGGCGGCGAGTTCCAACGCGTCATGCTCGCACGGGCAGTCGTGCGAAGGCCGCAACTGCTCGTTCTCGACGAACCCGTGCAGGGCGTCGACTTTTCAGGCGAGTTAGCCCTTTATGATCTCATCAAGCGCATTCGCGACGAGATGCATTGCGGTGTTATGCTGATCTCACATGACCTGCATGTCGTGATGGCGGCCACGGACCGTGTCATATGTCTCAATGGCCACGTCTGCTGCTCTGGCACGCCCACGGCCGTGGCATCAAGCCCGGAATATAAAGCCCTTTTTGGCGCACGCGCGGCACCGACGCTAGCCGTCTATGAACATCAACATGATCATGTGCACTTACCCGACGGTCGCGTTGAGCACGCCGACGGCACTGTTACCGACCATTGTCACCCGGACGACGGGCATCACGGCCATGGCAAGGCGGGAGAAAAACCAGATGCTGGATGATTTCTTCACGCGTGCCATCATGGCAGGTATTGGCGTCGCGCTGGTCGCCGGTCCACTCGGCTGCTTTATTGTCTGGCGCAGGCTCGCCTATTTTGGCGACACGCTTTCCCACGCCGCATTACTCGGTGTCGCCCTGGCCTTCCTGTTTGAAATCAATATTACGGTTGCGGTTTTTGCCGTTTCCGCATGTGTCTCAATTGCGCTTCTTCTTCTGCAAAAGCGGGCGACCCTTTCATCCGATGCCCTTCTCGGCTTGTTAGCGCATGCTTCGCTTGCTGTCGGATTGGTAGTGCTCGCCTTCATGACATGGATCCGCGTCGACCTCATGGGTTTCCTCTTCGGTGATATTCTGGCCGTATCGAAGTCCGATATTGCTGTTATCTGGTTGGGTGGAGCCTTGGTGCTCGCCATATTGATTTTCATCTGGCGCCCGCTTTTTGCCGCCACCGTCAACCTTGAATTGGCGCAAGCAGAAAACATGCACCCCGAGCGGGTCAACATTATCTTCATGCTGCTCATGGCCGCTGTGATTGCCATCTCCATGAAAATCGTCGGCGTCTTGCTTATCACGGCCATGCTCATCATCCCGGTCGCAGCCGCCCGTCGCTTCGCAACCGGGCCCGAACATATGGCGGTGTTGGCGGCCGTCATCGGCGCGGCTTCCGTACTGGCCGGCCTGTTCGGTTCACTGGAGTGGGACACGCCAGCAGGACCCAGCATCGTCGTTGCAGCCATGTTCCTCTTTATCGTGTCCATAATTCCGGTGTTTTCAACCAAAAGTCCGCACCAAAACGGCGTTGATGCAAGTCACCCGCACCGCCCAAAGGAAGTCAGCCATGAGTGATAATGCCCACGTGCCAGAAAAACTGACCAAGAACCAATCGCTCGTGATGGGCGCACTTGAGAAGGCCAGCGGTCCGTTAAGCGCCTACACGATTTTGGATGAACTACGAGCCGAAGGCTTGCGCGCCCCGCTGCAGGTATACCGCGCGCTTGAGAAACTGGTTGAGTTTGGGCGGGCGCACCGGCTGGAAAGCATCAACGCATTTGTTGCGTGCCGCCATACGGACTGTGACGGCCACAAAGCCATCGCCTTCATGATCTGCGAACAATGCGGCCATGTACGGGAAATCGGTGACAGCGCTCTGGCCGGTCAGCTCCAATTACTGGCCGAGCAGAGCCGGTTTACGATGAAAAGCTCCATCGTCGAACTTCGCGGTGTTTGCTGCGAGTGCTGATCCAAACGGACCCGCCGCTTATACGGCAAAGCAATCCACCCTAAAGACCATCAGATAATTTGCTGATCGCCGACATGACGACCTCAGGTCGATCCAAGGTCATGAAGTGCCCACTCGCCGAGATGGTTTCTACCAGCGCGCCACTGAACTTGCGAGACATGGTTTCACGCTCTGCTACGGTTGACCAATCCTTTTCGCCCCAAAGGATACTTGTAGGTGCGGCGATTGCCTTAATATCGTCAATGGCTTGAACCCAACTAGCGTTGCTCTTGGCAAACAGTTTTTGAGCCTCGGGCAATTCCGGGCGTTGCTGGATCGTCATGAGGTCTTCAAAGTAGGCGTCTGAAAGTGAGCTAGTGTCATACAAGGCGCCCTGCAAGATTGCCTTGGTAACACGCTCATTGCGTATCCGCAGCACAAAATCGGAAACAAATGGCGTCTGCAGCGCGGTGGAAAAGGCAGCGGCCACACGACCTGATCGCGCCAGCGGTGCACTTGTATAGCCGATCGGATTGACCGCCACCGCTCCCCCGACATCGTTACTAGCGGACAACATGAGTGAGACCGTACCGCCAATGCTCTCTCCGACAACGATAGGTCGATCGATGGAGAAACCGTTCATGAATGCGCGAACATAATTAGCGTAGAACTGAGCGGTTAATGCGTCGTCAGGCAGATCGGAATAGCCAAAGCCAGGCAGATCAAAAGCCCAAACCGTGTACTGCTCCGAAAGCTCTCGCGCCATCTTCCGGAATTGACCAAGTTCTGTCGAAAACGTGTGCAAGAGCAGAAGATCGGGGCCGTCACCTTCTCGAACGTAGCGGGTACTCACGCCGTCAACTGTGACATAACTCACATTCGCCTCCGCCCACCAGGACAGGCTTTGCGGCGGCTCGGGAACTGTTCGGTTCGCATCGATGATGTAGCTCAGGACAAAAATCGCAACAAACGCCAGACAGGCACCCACCAACAAACGGCTCATAAAACACCTCTATCCTATTTTCCATAGTTACTACATTTTATGTATCTTATTGTCAATTGATAGGTTCGTGATTATGCTGGGACATGCCCGCGTCATATGATCGACATTGTCCTCTCGCGCGAACAGCTCCGTTCTTGGAAGGCCGATGGAACCTCTTGATACTGCGTGAATTCGTACGCAACGGCCCGCGACGATTTCAGGATTTGCAGCAAGCCCTGATTGGCATTCCGCCAACCACACTGTCGGACAGGCTGAAAACGCTGGAGAACGCCGGTGTCATTTCAAAAGAGATCTACGACATGTCTCCACCGCGGGCGCACTACAAGCTCACGGAAGCAGGTGAAGAACTGAGGCCGATAATTCGCGCCCTGCGCGCTTGGGGCGAGCGCCACACAAGCATTTGACGCCGTCATGCCTGCGGACAGGCACCTGTTTGGAGGACCAACGCAGCGGTGCTCAGTTGATGCCCTCAACATCCCAATGCAGCGGGAACATCGGGTCAAACATGGTCACCGCTCCGTCACCCGTGTCGATCTTGGCCGGCGGCTGCCATGCCTCGGGCTTGCGAACCAAGGTCATCACTTCATCGTTGACCGGGCGCTTATAAAAGGCCGGACCATGCAATGAAGTAAAACCTTCCAGTTTGTCGAGCGCACCCCGTTCTTCGAACACATGCGCCAAACATACCATGGTGATCGGCGCGGTAAAAATGCCCGCGCACCCGCAGCCGGTTTCCTTGGCAGCGTCCACATGCGGTGCTGAATCCGTGCCGAGGAAAAAACGCTGATCGCCGGAGGTTGCCGCCTCCACCAATGCCAGACGGTGCAACTCACGCTTGGCGACCGGAAGGCAATAATAATGGGGCCGGATACCGCCCACCAAGATCGCATTTCGGTTGATGATCAGATGGTGCGTGGTGATCGTACCGCCCTGATTTTGGTCTTGCGACCGGACATAGTCGACACCGTCTTTGGTTGTTATGTGCTCCAGAACAACACGGAGCTCCGGAATGCGGCGACGGATTGGATCAAGAACCTTTTCAATAAAGACCGCCTCACGATCAAAAATATCGATATCCGGGTCAGTGACTTCACCATGGACGCACAGGTTCATGCCGATTTCGGCCATGCGCTCCAGCACCGGAAGAACCTTTTCAATGTCGCGCACACCGCTTTGCGAGTTGGTCGTTGCGCCCGCCGGATAAAGCTTGACCGCCGTCACCGCCCCCGATTTGAAGCCCGCCTCCACATCATCGGGATCGGTCGCTTCGGTCAGATAAAGCATCATGAGTGGCTCAAAGCTGTGCTCGGCGGGAAGCGCCGCTTCGATCCGCCCCCGATAGGCATTGGCATCGTCTGTCGTCACAACCGGCGGCACAAGGTTTGGCATGATGATCGCTCGCGCAAAATGCGCTGACGTTTGCGGCAAGACAGCACGCAGCATTGCGCCATCGCGCAGATGAAGGTGCCAATCATCCGGGCGGCGCAAGGTCAGTCGGTTCATGGAAAGGCTCCTGTAAGCGCTTGTCGTCTTCCGCCTGTGGGCTTACGTACCAAGGATATTCAATGCAAGAGACCCTTCGATGCCAACGGCGATTCTCCCCGACAGATCTTTAATTGCCGTCACCGGTGCGGACGCCGAGCATCTCATGCAAAATGTCATTACCTGCGACCTCGACAGCCTGCCGCAGGGCGTCGCGCGCGCCGGAGCCCTTCTAACACCACAAGGCAAAATCCTGTTCGATTTTTTGATCGCCCGTGACCCCGGTGGCGGCTTCACGATCGACATGCGCGGCGATCAAGTGGAGGCGTTCACCAAGCGCATGACACTATACAAACTACGGTCTGACATGGCGCTGTCACCGCCCCTTGAAACCCCAGTCACCATATCTTTTGGCGATGACGTTGAAACGCCGCAAGGCGCCCTGCACGATGAACGCTTTGCCGACATCATCGTGAGGCGATTTCCCGTAAAAACCGGCTCGGTGAAAGCAGACGAAAAAGCCTTAGCGCAATGGAACGGACTTCGAATTGAGCATGGCATTGTCGAAGGGGGAACCGACTATGAATGGAATGACGTCTTTCCACATGATGTCTCGTTGGACCAAAACAAAGGCGTCGACTTCAAAAAGGGATGCTATGTCGGACAAGAGGTGGTGAGCCGCATGCAGCATCGCGGCACCGCGCGACGCCGCGTCATGATCGCCCGGGCTGACAAAAATTTTCCTCCGGGCGGTACGGAAGTCACCGCAGATGGCAAGTCAGCTGCCATGCTGGGCACTGTCATCGGCAATCACGCATTGATGATCGGGCGGCTTGATCGCGTACATGAAGCGATAAGGAGCGGCACCCCTCTCTTGGCGGGTGATGTTACCGTTCATGTCGTCACACTCCCACCCAATGTCAGCTACACGTGGCCGGAAAACGAGCAAAAAGAAAATGGCTGACAAGCCCAATGCGCCACCGCGCGCCTGGCAGCGCATGCTGTCCGGCCGACGCCTTGACCTGCTCGATCCGTCACCACTCGATATCGAAATCGAGGACATCGCCCACGGCCTTGCGCGGGTGGCCAGATGGAATGGGCAGACCGAGGGCGAACACGCATTTTCCGTTGCACAGCACTCGCTTCTGGTCGAGCAGATCACGCGGTCGCTCAAACCTGCGGCAGATGCGCCAACGCTCTTGATGACGTTGCTGCACGATGCGCCCGAATATGTCATTGGTGACATGATCTCCCCGTTCAAACGCGTTTTGGGAGGCGACTATAAGAGCGTTGAGAACCGGCTCCAAACTGCTATCCATCTCCGCTACGGCCTGCCCGCCGATACACCGGACAACACCAAGAAACTCATCAAGCGTGCCGACATGATCGCCGCATTTTTTGAGGCAACAAAACTGGCGGGCTTTTCATATAAGGAGGCTTCAACCTTTTTTGGCCGACCGGTCGGTTTCTCACCGGATGATTTACCACTGGCACCGGTGTCCACAGCCAAAGCACAGGAGGCGTTTTTGAAACGGTTTTTCGAGCTTGAGAAACTGTCAGCGGGCGAGCACCGCTGAGATGCCCTATCTGGTGGTCTGCCCGGTGACGCAAGTAGATAGCGTTGGCGCAAAATATGCACCATCCCATATGCTCACAGTCATGAGTGAGAAAAGCGACGTGCCCCGTCCGACCTCTGTGAAGCCGCAAAACCACAAGACGCTCATCTTCAACGACATAAGTGCCGCGCGTGACGGTTTGGTGGTTCCTGCGTCCAATCACGTGAAGACCATTCTTGACTTTGCGAAGCAATGGGATCGCCAGGCACCGCTAATGATCCACTGTTTCGCTGGCGTGTCACGCTCGACCGCGAGCGCTTACATCATCGCAAATGCCATGGGTGACAAACGCTGCCCCATCGACTTGGCAAAAGAGCTGCGCCTTCGCTCCCCCACTGCGACCCCCAACGCCAGGATGATTGCGCTTGCCGATGTGCTGCTCGACAAAAATGGCGAGTTGGTCAGCGCCATTCGCGACATTGGCCGTGGTGCCTATTGTTACGAAGGGGCGCCTTTCGTCTTTCCGCTTCGCGAAACTGACGCTCACATTTTCTGAAACGCCAACGCGTAGTGGTTTTCCATTCCAGGGGCGACATTGCATTTGCGCCAATCACCACCTGCCCATTTGGCAACCCTTGGATCCATGACACGCCGCCAAAGCGGTGGGAATACGGCAAGCAAAAAGCATCCCGGATTTCGCGGCACGCTAACCGCCACAGGCCTTCCCCCAGACGCGCTGATGCCGCGTCTTCCGGCGTTGCCACCTGCATATGGTGACCGCGATTGTGCTCAATCATGAAATGCCCATAACCGGATATGGCTGCGACAAACTTTGCGCCCCATTGATCCATGCGACTGGGTTTGTGGCCTAGCTCATGGGCAACCGTTAAGCCGGAACCGGAGGCAACGCCCGCGGCAACGGTCAGAAGGCCGGCCACCCAAAGCGGGAAGCCCTGTGTCCCTATTGCCCAGGCGCAAACGAGAAAGTTCGTCCACAAAACGATTGCCGCTACATAGAGCAAGCGCCGGTAGTGCTGATCCTGCGACATTTGCTCAACCACCGCTTCGGGAGGATTAGCAGCGTCTTCACCGATAAACATGTCCAGCAATGGGAGCACGATGAAGTAGGGTAGCAGCGGATTGAAGGCCAAAAGTAATTTTCTATCGCGCTCATGTTCAGCGCGTTGATCATGGGCACCGCAGTCGCGAGTGTGGATAGCACCCAAAGCCAGCGTTTCTTGTCAACGTAACGTGTTTCGCCACCGTCTTTTGTGGCCGCTACAAAGATCATGATGCCCTCCAATCACCTGGCCGAGAAATTCAAGGTGAATGGAGAAGGAAACCTCTCATTGACGGTAAATTCAATGTCACCTTACGTAAAGCCACTAGACGTCAATCCCGACATCAAGTCCCACATCTAGCGTAGGTGCAGCCATGGTGATCTTGGAGGTGGATATATAATCAACACCGGTTTCCGAGATGGCTCGAACTGTATCGATATTGACGTTTCCTGAAGCTTCGAGCTTAACGCGACCCCTATTGTCTCTTCCGTTGAGAGCGACAGCTTCGCGCAGCTCACCAACAGCCATATTGTCAAGCAAAATGACATCAGGGCTCGCCGTCAGCGCCTCGCGCATCTGGTCAAGGCGATCCACTTCGATCTCGATCTTCACCATATGGCCCACATAGGCGCGGGCGTTGTGCACGGCCTGCGCAACGCCGCCCGAAACCGCAATATGATTGTCTTTGATCAGGATCGCATCATCCAACCCGAAACGGTGGTTGGCACCTCCCCCGCACGCTACCGCATATTTGTCGAATGCACGATGCCCCGGCACCGTTTTGCGAGTATCGCAAATACGCGCTTTCGTGTGGGCGATCTTGGCAGCAAAGGCTGCCGTGTAGGTCGCAATACCACACATGCGCATCAGATAGTTCAACGCAACGCGTTCGGCGGACAAAACAGCGCGCGCATTACCCGATATTTGCGCCAATATATCACCAGACGAAACGCGGTCACCGTCTTGCACTCGCGACTCAATTTGAAGCGTATGATCCATCAAACGAAAAGCGGTGCGCGCCAAAGCCATGCCGGCCACCACCCCGTCCTCGCGGCTTGCCATAACCGCTGTCGCTGTTGCATCGGGCGCGATAGTTGCATTGGTGGTGATATCACCGGCGCGGCCCAAATCCTCCAGCAGAGCGGTTCGCACCGCATCTTCGATCAATAACGCCGGCAGAGAGGCAGGTATTCCACTCATGACACATACTCCTTGATCACTTGATCCACGTCTGCCAATGTCACGAAGCTGCGTCGCTTCCAACCGGCGTCCTCATGTGGGTAATCCGTTCGGGCATGACCGCCTCTGCTTTCAAGCCGGCTGATTGCCGATGCGGCGATCAGTTTGGCGGTTGTCAGCACATTTTCAAAACGTCTTGAGTGCGGGTTCTGCTCCAAACGAAGTATCAGCTTGAGCGCTTCGTTCATGCCTTTTTCATCTCGCAGCACGCCCAAATGAACACTCATCGTCTCGCGCAGAATTACCATGCTCGGATGATCTACCGGTTTGGGATGTTCATCGGTTTCAACCGAACCGTCGCGCCAATCATCAGGTGCCTCATTGACATCGCTGTCGCGCAAACGTTCTGCTATCCGAGCCGCAAAGACAACGGCCTCCAAAAGCGAGTTGGAAGCAAGCCTGTTTGCGCCATGCGCACCGGTCGACGTGCACTCCCCCGCCGCCCACAATCCGGGCAGCGACGTGCGCCCGTCAGCATCCGTCCATATCCCACCCATGAAGTAATGGGCTGCCGGAATGACCGGGATCGTGTCTACGGCGGGATCAATGCCCGCATCCCGGCAATAGCCGTAAACCGTTGGAAACTCTTCCAACCAGTCATCGACAATTTGCGTGCAATCGAGGAACGCACCGCGCCCGGCTTTAACCTCGGCAAAGATCCCGCGCGCCACCACATCGCGCGGCGCCAGCTCCGCATCAGGATGAAGTTTGGTCATGAAGCGCTCACCAGCCGCATTGAACAATTGTGCGCCGTGGCCACGCAGCGCCTCTGTCGCCAAAGGGGCCGGGTCCTTGCCCACATTGATCGCCGTGGGGTGAAATTGCACAAATTCCATATCGGCCATGCGCGCGCCGGCGCGTGCCGCCATACCAATACCGCCGCCGCGTGCTTCGGTGGGGTTGGTCGTGACCTCATAGAGATGCCCGACGCCGCCTGTTGCCATGATGACGTTTGACCCATGCACATGGTGCAATTCGCCCTGTCCTACCTTGTCGCGCGCGACAGCGCCCTTCACGACGCCATCCGTTGTAATCAGCTCCTCAACGACATATCCTTCCAAAAGGCGGATGTGCGGCGCATTTTCAACAGCGGTTACCAACGCCTGCATGATCGCGCGGCCCGCCATATCGCCCCTGACGCGCACAACACGGTTTTCCGAGTGCGCCGCTTCGCGCGACACCATCAACTTGCCTTCAAGATCACGATCAAATGGGACGCCGAATTCAAGCAGGTCAGTAATTCGGTCTGCAGCCTCCGATGCCATACCGCGCACAATGTCTTCATCAACAATCCCGTCGCCTGCCAAGAGCGTGTCCTGCACGTGTTTGTCGATTGTATCACCGGGAGCAACGGCGGCAGCAATACCAGCCTGCGCCCAGGCAGACGACGCGCCACGTCCAATCGGTGCTGAGGCCAAAATCGTCACCGCTTTGGGTGCCAGTTTCAGCGCACAGAAAAGACCGGCCAGCCCGCCGCCGATGATGAGGATCGGCTCAGCCACGGTGTGGAACACAAGTTGCAGCGTTTGCATCGGGCTTGTTATGTGCGAACACTAGGGATGGAAAATGGGGCATGGGCAGGCTGTGGATATTCTTCTTTACCTGTTTGGGGAAACCGCTCGTACTAAAGATACGCTAGACTATGCAACCGCCGTAGCATTTATCGGTGCGGTCATAGCCGCAGTTGGGTTTGTTTTAAAAGACATTTGGTCCCGAATTGCCAAGTGGCTCGAGGGCCGGGCACGTTTCAAGTCAGCCGTCATTCGGTTCCATAATGATGTTCGGGTCTGGCAGGACGACTATAAAGACAGTTACAACGACGATCAGTTGGATCGTTTGGTAGCAACCGTCCTACGCGAAGATGAGAATTTCAAATTCTCCATCCCTGCGTCAGACAGCACCGACATTCGCCTCCTAAACCGCTACATGCACCGCTTGAACCGCGTCACCATGCAAGTCGTGCGAACCTATGTGGTCTATTATGAGTTGGTCATGTCCATGAACGAGAAACTGGGCACCCAAGAGTTCGCTGACATGTCACGCCAGCGCAAAATTGGGGCGATCATTACGCTCTTTCAATATGCGTCGGTGGTAGAGCAGATAGGCCGCAAGGTGGAAGACAAATTGTTGCCGCTGACCCACATCAGGAAACGCGGCTCGAAGCACAGAACCGAGCTTGAGGAAGCGCTGGAAACAGCAAAGGAGAAGGCCGGGACTGATCTGGAAAAGGCGCTGGAAAAGCTCAAGGAAAAAGCAAATGGACACCCCACACCGGCGGCACAACCGGTCGCTTTATCGGCGCCATGGCCAGCGCAGCCAATCAAAGCAATGGTGGAAGTGGACCTGTCATCAAATACCTCCTTGCCCGTTAAATAGCATCGGTGATCGGATTTTTCAATAAAAACCAAGGCTTGAGCGCGGCTACGCAGCAGGCACAAAATCATCGATTGCATTAGCAATGTTGGCAATCATTCCCTGCAGACCCTCAAAGAAATAACGATCTGTATGAACCGATAAATTTGCTGGCCATTGCATGAAGGTAATTCATGCGGCGCCTCTTCGGGGAGGCGCGAAAAGACGGCGCTCTTGTGCGAATGCCGGCGTCGCCATCATATACCCAATACCTGACAAGACCTGACGGCGGTTGAGCATATCAATGCGCGTCGATCACTGCTTCAAATTCACCATCCGCTCCACCGCCAACCGTGCGCGGTCGGCAATGGCCGGGTCAATATGGATTTCTTCCTTCATCTCACACAAGGCGTCGAGGATTTTCGGCAGCGTGATCCGCTTCATGTGCGGGCACAGATTGCACGGCTTGACGAACTCGACATCGGGCACCGATGACTGAATGTTGGATGCCATGGAGCACTCCGTCACCAGCAAGACCTTGCGCGGGCGCTGATCGCGCACGTAGTTGATCATGCCGGAGGTCGAACCGGTATAATCGGCAACCTCCACCACCTCGACCGGGCATTCCGGGTGAGCAATGATCTCGATCGACGGATCGGCCTCCTTGTAGGCCAGCAGCTCCTGTGCCGTGAAGCGCTCATGCACTTCACAATGGCCTTTCCAGGTCAGGATTTTCACGTCCGTCTGATTGGCGACGTTTTGCGCCAAATATTCATCGGGAATGCACAAAACGCGATCAACGCCAAAACTTTCAACCACCTGCACTGCATTGGAGGAGGTGCAGCAAATATCGGTTTCCGCTTTCACATCTGCAGACGTATTCACATAGGTAACGACCGGCACACCGGGATATTTTTCACGTAGCAAACGCACATCTTCACCAGTGATGGATTCCGACAGGGAACAACCAGCTTTCATGTCAGGGATGAGAACCGTTTTGTCTGGGTTCAGCAGCTTGGATGTTTCCGCCATGAAGTGCACGCCGCACTGAATGATCACTTGCTCATCCACCATCGTGGCTTCTTTGGCGAGCTGCAGCGAGTCGCCGACAATGTCCGCGACACAGTGAAAAATGTCGGGCGTCTGGTAATTGTGCGCGAGAATGACAGCATCACGCTCTTTCTTGAGCCGATTGATTGCGGCCACATAGGGAGCATAGACGGGCCACTCGAACGCCGGAATGTGATCTTTGACGCGCTCATAAAGATCGGCTGTCTCCCGCTCCACGTCAGCGTTCCATTCAAGCGCGGGACGCTCGATGACACCAAAACGCGCTGCGGCCGTCTGCTTGCCCGCTGCGTTGATTGAATTTTGAGTCTCAAAAGACGCCAAAGCGCACTCTCCGCTGTCATTTGCCTGTCATGGACATAGGCGAGCAATGAAAATCACACAAGTTTAACTGGTGAGTTCTTGACTCATATCCAAACATCATGAATTCATGAATTATGGATACGATCAAAGCAATCGACGCATTTGCTGCCCTTGCACATGACACGCGTCTGGATGTTTTCCGCCTGCTGATCCGTCAAGGTTCAAAAGGCATGGCCGCCGGTGATATCGCTGATGCGCTGGACATCAGACAAAATACCATGAGCGCTAATTTGGCCGTACTCACACGCGCCGGAATTATTTGTTCAAAGCGCGATGGCCGCTCCGTTCGATACAGCGCAGATCTGGACGGGCTTCGCGGCCTGTTAAGTTTCATTATGGAAGACTGTTGCGGGGGCCGCGCCGAGCTTTGCCAACCGCTTCTCGACGAACTTGTGTGTGACTGCTGACGGAGGAACCAATGGCAGACAAGGTCTATAACGTACTATTCCTGTGCACCGGCAATTCAGCCCGGTCCATCATTGCAGAAGCAATCATCAACCGGATCGGCCAAGGCCGGTTCAAAGGCTATTCTGCCGGCTCGCAGCCAAAAGGCGAGGTTCACCCGCGCACGCTGCATCTTTTAAAAGCGCTCAACTACAATACCGACTTTGCACGTTCCAAAAACTGGGACGAATTTGCAGGGGCCGATGCACCGGAAATGGACTTTGTTTTCACCGTTTGTGACAACGCTGCAAACGAAACCTGCCCGGTTTGGCCGGGACAACCCATGAGCGCCCACTGGGGCGTGCCGGATCCGGCAGCCGTTGAAGGAAGCGACGCTGAACAGGCGTTTGCATTTGACGACGCGCACAGAATGCTCAATAGCCGGATTTCCATCTTCACATCCCTGCCTATTACCGGTTTGGACAAGCTATCGCTGCAAAAACGTCTGGACGAAATCGGAAACCAATAATGTCCTATACCAACGCGCAAAAACTCGGTGCCGAGTTTGTCGGCACCGCTTTTCTGCTGGCGACCGTGATCGGCTCCGGAATCATGGGCGAGACCCTGGCGGGTGGCAATGTTGCCATCGCGCTTCTCGGCAACACGATTCCGACCGGCGCGATCCTTGTTGTCTTGATCACCATGCTCGGTCCGATCTCCGGTGCTCATTTCAACCCTGCGGTCACAATGGTGTTTCGCCTGCGCGGTGACATCGATACGAGCCTTTCGGTTCAATATGTGGGCGCACAGATTGTCGGCGGCATATTAGGTGTCTTGATTGCCAATGCCATGTTCGGTCTGGATGTATTTCAAATCTCGGAAAAAGTGCGCTCTGGTGGTCCCCAATGGCTGGCAGAGATCGTCGCCACCTTCGGCCTCGTCGCGGTAATCCTTCTGACGCTGAAAGCCAAGGAAAGCGCGGTCGCCATGAGCGTTGGGCTTTATATCACTGCAGCCTATTGGTTTACCGCCTCGACGAGCTTCGCCAATCCGGCTGTTACCATCTCACGGGCCTTTTCCAACACATTTGCCGGTATCCGCCCCGCTGATGTTGTTCCCTTCATCATCATGCAATTGATCGGCGCATTCATTGCCTGGGTCTACTGCCGCTGGCAACTTGGAGAAAAGAAGTGATTGTCATCCACCACAACCCGGATTGCGGCACCTCGCGCAATGTTCTCGCCGTGATCGAAGCATCCGGGGCTGAGCATATTGTGATTGAATATCTCAAAACCGGTTGGTCACGTGAGCAATTGCTCGGCTTGTTTGCCGCCGCTGATCTGACACCGCGCTCGGCCCTGCGCGTATCAAAGTCGCCCGCTGAAGAACTGGGCCTGACCGACCCGTCCGCCAGCGACGAGCAACTGATGGATGCCATGCTGGAGCACCCAATTCTCGTCAATCGACCCATCGTGTGCTCACCACGAGGCGTCAAACTATGCCGCCCTTCAGAGGCTGTCTTCGGCCTGTTGCCGGAAGGTTCGCTCACTGAATTCACCAAGGAAGATGGAGAAACTATCCGTCCATGAAGAACGTTCTTGTGCTCTGTACAGCCAATTCCGCACGCTCCATTTTGGGCGAAGCCATTTTTGCCAAGCTCGGCGAAGGACGTGTAACGTCCTATTCGGCAGGTTCAACCCCACGCGGCACACCCAATCCGCACGGGCTGAAACTGCTGGAAGCTAAAGGCTACGACACGTCCGTCTTTCGCTCCAAGAGTTGGGACGAATTTGAGGGCGAGGGCTCACCGACGATGGATATCGTAGTTACCGTTTGCGACAATGCGGCGGGCGAAACCTGCCCCATTTGGCCCGGTGCGCCCGTGCAAGCCCATTGGGGCATTCCTGATCCCCATGGTGAGAACGACGAAGAGTGGGCTGCTTCCTTCGAAAGCACCTACGCACTTCTTGAGGCTCGGGTGATGGCATTGATGGCGCTCCCGTTCGAGGACATGAATCCAGCCGATCTTAAAACCGCACTCAACACCATTGGCGCGATGGACGGCTCTACCGACCTCGCGCAAAGCTTCGCCTCATGAATGATAAGCATACGCGGCCATGGCTCGACGATCCATCGATGCCAAACCTAAAAGGCGAGCAACTCAATGAAATCGATTTTGCAGCCCTTTACAACACGCCGCCGAAAACCCACAAACCGCGCGTCTTGATGCTCTATGGCTCGCTGCGTGAAACGTCTTATTCCCGCCTTTTGACGTTTGAGGCGGCACGGATTTTGACGGCGTTGGGCGCGGAAGTGAAAGTCTTCGACCCTCACGGGCTGCCACTGGTGGATGACGCACCGGCCGAACATGCAAAGGTGCAGGAATTGCGCAATCTTTCACTTTGGTCGGAAGCGCATGTCTGGTGCTCGCCAGAGCGCCATGGCGCCATGACAGGCGTGATGAAATCACAGATCGATTGGTTACCGCTCGCACCCATTGGCGGCGTCCGCCCGACGCAAGGCCGAACATTAGCTTTGATGCAAGTGTCCGGTGGCTCACAAAGCTTCAACGCGGTCAATCAAATGCGGATTTTGGGCCGCTGGATGCGGATGATCACCATCCCCAACCAATCTTCGGTGCCCAAAGCCTGGCTAGAGTTTGAAGATGGTCGCATGAAACCGTCATCGCTCTACAATCGCGTTGTCGACGTGATGGAGGAGCTGATGAAATTCACGCTGCTCACGCGAGACAAGTCGGCCTACCTGACCGACCGCTATTCAGAACGGGTAGAGAGCGTCGAAGAGGTCCACAAGCGCGTGAGCCTTAAAAAGATTTAGGCTCTCAAATCAAAATTCGAGCGACAGGCGCGCTGTCAGACCATGATAGATCACGCTGTCATAACCAATATCAGCGGAGGAACCGTTAGAGTTTGACAGACCGAGGCTTGGCACCGTGTAGGCAACTTTGTCAAAGTACATGAACTTGTAGCCAATCGTTAAACCAGCGCGTTCCGTCATTTGATATGATCCGGCAATTTCCAAATCGGCTCCATAGGTATCAAAGGTCTCCGATGCACTCGCCGAAGTGATGATCGCACCCGGATTTGTCGTACCTAACACCAGGCCAGATGAACCAACTGTCAAATTTGCATTACCGGCGTAGTAGCCAACAGAACCCGCCGCATATCCCGAAAAACGTGTTCCGGTATCTGGAGCCTCAACCATGAGGCCAATCTGGGCCCCAAACAAGTCATTGCTCGTTTCAAGAAGAGTTCGGTTACTGGCGCCGCCCAAATCGGCTACCGAGATCACCATATCGAGGTCGTCCGTAAGGCGCACATAACGGCCACCGACGAACACGGAAAAGAGTGACCCGCCAACCGCATATTCAAGATTCGTTTCCAGCGAAAGGACCGATGATGTCGTCTCTACGTCAGCGGTAAAGTCAAAAACACCGAATCCTCCATAAAGGCCATTATCGATACTGCCATCGATGTCGGTGTAGCCCAAACCGCCGGCAAATATTGTGCCAGTTGTCGACTGCTCGATCGCCACTGTTCCAATAGCCCGCGCCGAGAGCGCAATATCATTTGTCAACTCGGCGCTGGCCTTGGCATCAATCCCAAGGCTTGGAAGCAGATCATTAGATGATGTGATCACCGTCGAACCAAACGAATCCAAAAGCACCGTGCCGCCACTGCCGGAACGGCCAAGGATGATCGTGCCTAAAGAGAAATCGAATGGCTTGGATTCCTCCATATCCACAAACACGTCATCGGCCGCATGTGACACGGTTGTGAGTGCAAGGGCAGCAGCACTTGCAGCAAGCAATTTTGTTATATTTTTCATAGCGTTCCCCCGCCTGTTAACCTTTCATTAACAAGTTCAAACGGGAGTGTCGAGGGCTATCGGTCTAACTTGACACAATGTGGTAAATCGTAGCGCCTCAGCCACAAACTTCGAAAATACCGTCCGTCTTTTCACCGTCGGAACACAATATTCCGCCCCAGGTGAAAGCACGCTGCCCATCGCCATATTCGATCTCAAACCAATCGAAGCCACGGAACGTATTGCCCACATTTTCAAGGATCTTGACCGGCGTACCGGTTTCGATTGCGCCAGCGATGGCAAAGTCAGTGCCCGGCCCGGCGCGCAAACGGCCACCGCGAGACTGACCCGTCAAAATGGTTTCGACCTCTTCAACAGCATCCGACGGTGTTTCCGGAGCCAGTTCGAGGGAGCCCGTCGTCTCTGTGTCAACGCCAGTCGGCAGTGAGGCAACCTGCCCTTCAGCCACAATGGTAACAGATTGCGACGCCGCTCCAGTGGGTACTGCCGGTGTCGGGGTTTCACCAACCGCCGGAACGAGTGGTGCCGATGAGTTCAATCCGGCCTGCTCAGTCTCCTGCCCAACTGCCGATACACGCCCGGATTTGGGCGTTCCGCCTTGTGGCACGACAGCTGCAACTTGCGCCTTGTCGGCTTCCAAAGGTAAAGCGCGCGCACTGGCAGGTTCAACAGTGGTCGTCACAAAGGCTTGCGCCACCTTTTGGCAAGCAATCTCGCTTCCATCCACATCAAGAATGGCCGCCTCACCACTCAGGCGGAAGGCGATGTTTGTATCATCGTGAAACCACAGTCCTTCGGCCTCAAAAATCATGCGATCAAACATGTTTGAGGTCTGAATAACGCCGTTGGAGTCAAGGGCTGGCAGCGCAATACGGTAGCCGGATGAGCATTGAAATTCTTCCTCAGCGGCTTGGGCCGAAGCAGAAAAGACGAAAGCGGATGCCGCCAATGCGGACACCGAAGCAAAAAGTAGTTTTGTCTTGCGCACGAATCACTCCCCTCATTGGTTCAGCTTTTCTAACCGAAAGCTGTTGATTCGACCATCCACCACGTTTTGCGCTTCAATGGAATTGCATCTACAGTTCACGTTTTGCGCATTGCCGCCCCCCCGCGAAAACGCCATAAAGGCGATGCGACAAGGGAGAAGTGCGATGACCGCTGCCACAACAAAAGACAACGCAAAACAAGATGCTTACCCTTGGCTCATCATCGCGGCGGGCTGCCTGATTGCCGCCATCACGTTCGGTCCGCGTTCCGCCATGGGCTTTTTTCAACTGCCCATGCTCGCCGACACCGGTTGGTCGCGCACTGACTTTGGCCTTGCCATGGCGATCCAAAACCTGATGTGGGGTGTCAGCCAACCATTCTTTGGCGCCATTGCCGACAAGCATGGCACATGGCGCGTATTGGCCGTTTCGGGCATCATGTATGCGGTTGGCCTATTTATGATGGCAACGCCCGACAGCCTTTTTTATCTGCATGTCGGCGGTGGTTTTCTCGTGGGCATGGCCGTTGGCGCAGGCTCATTCGGTATCATCCTTGCCGCCTTCGCCCGTAACGTGACAGCGGAGCAGCGCTCTTTTGCCTTCGGCATGGGCACAGCTGCGGGTTCTGCAGGCATGTTCGTCTTCGCGCCTTTTTCCCAAGCCCTAATCAGCCAGTTCGGATGGCAAGATTCACTTTTGATCCTTTCCGCTTTGATGTTGCTCATCCCGGTCTTGGCAATCCCGCTGCGCGGCAACTCAACGTCGGGAAAAACAAGCCAGGCTGAAATCGACCAGTCAATCGGTGAAGCGCTGCGCGAAGCCTTCGGGCATCAATCCTTTATCTTGCTGATCGCAGGCTTTTTTGTTTGCGGTTTCCAGGTTGCGTTCATTACCGCGCATTTTCCAGCCTACATCAACGATATCGGCCTTGATGCCAGCTATGCGGTGATCGCCATCGCACTCATCGGCTTTTTCAACATCATCGGGTCGTTGGCCTCGGGCGTGATCGGCCAAAAACACTCCAAGCCGATCTTCCTGGCTCTCATCTATATTGGTCGATCCATCGCCGTCACAGCCTTTTTGCTTTTGCCGCAGACAGGCACATCGGTGATCATCTTTGCGGCGGTCATGGGCCTGCTGTGGCTTTCCACCGTGCCACCGACCAATGCTCTGGTGGCGATCATGTTTGGCACCAAATATTTGGGGATGCTGGGCGGAATCGTCTTCTTCTCGCACCAAATTGGCTCCTTCCTCGGCGTTTGGCTGGGCGGTTATCTTTACGACCTTTACGGCACGTTTGATCCGGTTTGGTGGTTGGGCGTGGCGCTTGGCATCTTCGCTGCCATTGTACATTGGCCGATCCGGGAGAGTAGTGTCGACCGGCTCCAGCCAGCGGAGTGATCCATCGGTTAGGTGTCAAACTCTTTGGAGACCCCACGGATGAAAACGTCGCGCGTCACGGGCACTTCGACGCCCCGCGCGCCCCACACATCGCGTTGCAGAAAATATCCCGTCAGCTTGAAAGCATCGGAGAGGTCACCCGCACTGCAATGACGTCCATCACGCGCGGTGAGGAAAGAAGGTAGCGACAGCATTTTATCGGCCCAGGGAGCGCCGGTTTCCCGGTTTACTGCCTGTCCGGATTTGGGACTCACATAGACAAGCTCATCGGTGCGGCCCGAGCCCGCACACTCCCTCAGGTTCAGGCCAAAGCCCAGTTCTTCAAGCAATTGCAACTCGAAACGCACCATCAAGGGCCCCGAAAGGGTCGGCGTGTTGACATGCTCCAGCAACACCGTCAACGCATCGTAAAGCGCGGGGTGGGGATCGCGCTCTGGCAGGAGCCGCAGGTGGGAGCCGATCAATTGGATACCGTTAAGCCCGTGCGCGGTCTCCATCAAACGCGCGGCATGGCTTTCAACGAGCTCGGCAGTATACGTACCCAAGTGCTCATCAAGGCGCGCGCGCCACATCACATCGATGCGGTTGCCAGGCTGCAAGACCGGCTGCTGCTTGCGAGAGCGACCGCCGCGTACAAGCCCCAAATGGCGACCACGTTCGCGGGTCATAAGCTCCACGATCAGGCTGGTTTCACCATGCTTGCGCGTACCGATTATAAAACCTTCGCCCGACCATTCCATGACGCTGGTTTAGACAAATGGGTGACAAACGCAATCGGAACGGCAAGAGGCAGGCAATCGCCCGCCTCCCCCGTTCTGATTGATCAGCCGATCATCTTATTGACGTAGCTCATCTTGTGTGGCGGCATCGCCTGCGTCGCGCCCAAAATCTTGCACAAGCGCCATGTGACAAATCCACCATCTGGCACCTCTGAATTGACAAAGGATTCAACGCGCGGGTCATTAACTTGATAAACGGCACCACCTTCCTGCAAAGGCTTGGTGAAAACATAGTACTGCCAAGCGGTAAAGGCCGGTGATGATGACGTGTCTTCAGCCAGATAGTAAGGCCCGGCATCTCTCATCAATCCGGAGGTGCGGCTTTGGAACGCGTCCTCATAGTCGGCATAAAACGATGTTATGCTTGGCTGACCAGCCTCGGAACCAACGTTAAGTGTACCGGTCTCAAAGCTGAATGTCTTGGCCTTTAAACTCCCATCATCGACTGGATGTGTGCTCGCGTAATTCAAGACGTCCATGACCGTCATGCCGCTGGTATAAGGAATGTCGGATTGGTAATAGTAAATTCCGACGACACGTAATGTTACTGACATAGTTTTTTGCCCCTTTCTTGAGGTTCAGAGTACGAACGTACAACTATGTTTACACTTTCTTTTGTCAATTTTATTTGACATTTTTTAGCGTTATTCATCGCATCGTCGAAAAATTGTTGTTGAAATACATGCTTAAGTTGCATTGAATTGTAAACGGCTATCAACGAGTGCCGATATCGATAGTTGAACCGACGGCCGCGATGCCTTTTTGATATTTGCCATAGACAACACAATGCTGGAGGTGGGCATGCGTAAACACTGTTTGATGAACGTCGTTGCGATCATGGGATCTTTGCAGGCATCAAGTGCGTGGGGCGAAGAGCTCATCGCGGAATATCTCACTTGGCTCGACGCCAAAGACACAGTGTCATCGCAAGGGGTAAAGCTAAAAAGCTTCGGCGCTATCCTGGCTCAAGATCGGGCAAACTATCACCGTTTCGGCGTTCGTCAGGAACTCGACACAGCCGATCCGATATTCGATGACCGCGATATGCGCGCCAAACTGCCCGCCTTTTACGAGGCCGGCAGAACTGTAGAGACATATATACGCGACGACGTGATGAGCGGACGCGGCCACTATGTCTATGTCCGCATCATGGGTGAAAACGGGCGCGTAACCCATGTCAATGTGTATGAAGGCGCCGGTTGAAAACCGTTTGCTTCAACTGTCTTCATCCTCATTCACCGCTGGACCGGGGATGACATAGTTGCCCGACAGCCAACGGTTCAGATCAATGTCTTTGCAGCGCGGCGAGCAAAAAGGAAACGTCGCACGCGCAGACGGCTTGCCACACTCCGGGCAGGCACGTTTGGGTCGAAGATGGGCGACCTTTTCGGCATTATCCACGGCGCTAAACACCCCCGGAGAGCCAATTGAAGTGAACCTTGTAGCCCTCGGCCACAATCAAATCGACGGTCTCGTAAAGCGGCAGACCGACAACATTCGAATAAGAGCCGACGAGTCTCACAACGAATGTCCCGGCCAAGCCTTGGATGGCATAGCCGCCGGCCTTGCCGCGCCACTCGCCGGAGGCCAGATAACTCTCAAACTCCTCGCGCGAGACACGCTTGAAGCGAACCTTGGTTTCAACCACCCGCTGACGCACCTTTCCCTTGGGTGTAATCAGACAAAGGCCTGTAAAAACGCGGTGCACGCGGCCCGAAAGAAGGCGCAAACACTGAGAAGCTTCGTCAATAGTTTCAGCTTTCGGCAAAATGGAGCGACCCACCGCGACTACCGTGTCTGCCGCCAATATATAGGGCTGGATGGCAGCGTCGAAATCCTCGTCGGCATCGGGCCCTTTAGCCTCGCGTTCCTTGAATTCGCGGCGAACAATGTCACGCGCCGCGAGCGCCTTGCCATGTGACAGCCGTCGCGCCAGAGAGCGGGGATGTTCTGCCTTGATGGGGCTTTCATCAATGTTGGCAGGCAACAGGCGATCAGGCCGGATGCCAGACTGTGCCAAAAGCTCAACCCGTCGCGGCGAACCTGAAGCGAGAATGAAATTTTGAAAAACGCTCATCGCGCCACCCAGTCCGTCTCCCGACGCGAACAACTATTGATGTGCCAGCAAATTGGCCGCACACCTTACTTGTAGCGATAAGTGATACGGCCTTTTGTCAGGTCATAGGGTGTCATTTCCACCGTAACCCGATCGCCGGTCAGGACACGAATGCGGTTCTTGCGCATCTTGCCCGCAGTGTGTGCGATCACCTCGTGATCATTTTCCAGTTTGACCCGGAATGTTGCATTCGGAAGTAGTTCCGTCACAACACCGGCAAACTCCAAAAGTTCTTCTTTCGCCATGCGATCCTTCAGCGTTTCATCTAAAAAAAGCGGTGCCCTGCACCGCATTGGTGTTGCCCATACCCCAATTGTTCAGGAAATTAAACAGCCCACCTGATATGGTCACTGCATTCAGCCTTTCCAATGCAAAACACACACAAGTGTGAAAAGGCGGCGCGCTGTATCATGATCCACATCGATTTTGCCATCAAGGCGCTGGGCCAGCAATTCCGACCCTTCATTGTGCACACCACGACGCGCCATATCGATGGTTTCAATCTGTGACGTTGTCGCTGACTTGATAGCATCAAAGTAGCTCTCACAAATCATGTAATAGTCTTTGACGATGCGTCGGAACGGACCGAGCGACAAAATATGGATAGCAACATCATCACCGCCCTCGCGCTTTATCTGGAAAGCCAATTTTCCATCCACAATGGACAAGTGCAAAGTGTAGGGACCACCAGCTTCGTCGCCGACCGGACGGAAAGAATTCATCTCCAGAAGATCAAAGATCGCCACAGCGCGCTCATGCTCCACATCAGGCGTCGATTTGCCAATAGAACCATCCAAAGTCAGATCGGTAAGTTTATCGCTGTCTGCGAAGTCCATGGCGTCGACCCTTACAAATTCAGCCGGATGGCAACAGATTTTGCATGCGCGTCCAAGCCTTCCGCTTCCGCCAGTTTGATGGCGGCAGGGCCAAGCGCACGCAATTGCTCAGCATCCAGCTGAAGAACGCTCGTGCGCTTCATATAGTCAAGCACACCAAGCCCTGATGAAAAGCGGGCCGAACGGGCGGTTGGCAAGACATGGTTCGACCCGCCCACATAATCGCCAATCACCTCGGGCGTGTAGCGACCCACAAAGATCGCGCCCGCATTGCGGATTTTTTCAACCATCAAAGCCGCATCCTCGCAGGCCAACTCCAAATGTTCGGCGGCAATACGGTCAATGATGGCGATGGTTTCCGGCGCCGCCAAATCATCGACAAGGATCGTACCGCCAAAGTCACGCCAGCTCGCCGATGCGGTTTTCGAACGCTCCAAAGTGGTCAGTTGGCGCTCAACCGCAACGATGACGGAGTTTGCAAAATCCGCATCATCGGTCAGCAAAATGGACTGTGCGCCCGGGTCATGTTCAGCTTGCGCGAGCAGATCAGCGGCAATCCAGTCAGGATCGTTTTCCTTACCCGCGACGACCAAGACTTCAGACGGCCCGGCAATCATGTCGATACCAACGGTACCGAAGACACGCCGCTTGGCCGCTGCCACATAGGCATTACCGGGTCCGACAATCTTGGCAACCGGCGCAATCGTTTCGGTACCAAAGGCCAGCGCACCGACAGCCTGCGCGCCCCCAATACGGTAGATCTCGGAAACCCCAGCGAGCTTGGCGGCAGCCAGCACCAGCGGGTTAAGAACGCCATCCGGCGATGGCACCACCATCACAATGCGCTCAACGCCGGCAACGACAGCAGGTAGCGCATTCATCAAGACCGATGACGGATAGCTGGCGGTGCCGCCGGGCACGTAAAGACCAACAGCTTCAATCGCCGTCCAGCGACTGCCAAGCTGAACGCCGAGCGCGTCGGTGTAGTGGTCGTCCTTGGGCAGTTGGCGCTGGTGGTGCGAAAAAATGCGATCACGAGCCAATTGCAGCGCGTCAATGGTCTCACCATCAACGGCGTCAACCGCCACGTCTATTTCCGCCTGGCTGACAGCCATCGGCAAATGCGCAAAGTCCAGCCGGTCGAATTTGAGTGTCAATTCTGCCACCGCCGCATCACCGCGCTCGCGCACATCTTCGAGGATCTGTGCAACTGCCGCATCGACATCGGCCGAGACTTCGCGCTTTAAAACCAAAAACGCGGCAAACTGGGCCTCAAAGCCATCTTTTCGGGCATCAAGTATATGGGGCACGATCAATCCAGTGCGTGATTAGGCAGGGTGCTTTGGTTTGAACCGGCTTTCCCACGCTGCGCCGAGGTCCGTCAACTGTACTTCTATCGCATCGACAGAAAGCCGCATGGCCGCCTCACCTGAAAAGATCAGCTCGATGGTGCCCGATGGCGCCTGTGTTTGCTCGAAACGCAACGCCATTAGCGACAAGACTTGATCATCATCATTCTGTTTGATCGCTTTGGCCTGTAAACCGGTCACTTGCGAAAAAGACAGCGCTGCCCGCCGTCTTTCATTTCCCGCGCGCCTTTTACCAGACGCCTCCCATGCGAAACGATTCAAAATCATGTCCAGCCGCTTTTGCGCCGGCACATACTCAATCAGGGTTGGCTTGGTAAGCGCATCCTGCACCTGCGCCGAAACTACCGTCAAATCGGACAAATCCAATGCCAGCAATTTCAAAGGTTTCATTGTCATCGCACTGCCCGAGTATCAATAGTCCGCAGTAAGCCCGGAAACCTTCAGCGGCAAGCATTGACTTGAAATTATGACGAAACGCGCTCGATCTGCGCGCCGCACGCTGCCAGTTTCTCTTCCAACCGTTCAAAGCCGCGATCCAGATGGTAAACGCGGTTCACATTGGTTTCACCTTCTGCCGCCAATCCCGCGATCACCAGCGCAGACGAGGCACGAAGGTCTGTCGCCATCACCGGCGCGCCCTTTAGTGTCGGTACGCCGGTAACTGTCGCCGTTTGGCCTGAAAGGGAAATATCTGCACCAAGGCGCGCCAATTCCTGCACATGCATAAAACGGTTTTCAAAGATCGTCTCGGTAATGTGCGAAACGCCGTTGGCATTGGTCATCAACCCCATAAACTGCGCCTGCAAATCGGTGGGAAAACCCGGAAATGGATCAGTCTGCACATCAACCGGCATCAAGCCGTTACCGTTGCGGTAAACCCGGATACCGTCTTCCTCCTGCGTGATATCCATACCCGCCGAGCGAAGCGAAGCGAGCGCAGTGTCAAGAAGCGAACTGTCGGCACCCTTCAACAACACATCGCCACCCGCCATACCGACAGCCATGGCATAGGTGCCTGTTTCAATCCGGTCGGCAATCACGCGATGACGCGCACCGTGAAGCGAGGTAACGCCGGTGATCTGGATGGTAGACGTGCCTGCACCCTCAATCTTTGCCCCCATCGCATTGAGACAATCGGCAAGGTTGACGATTTCCGGTTCGCGCGCTGCGTTTTCCAGTGTGGTATCGCCCTTGGCGACCGCAGCCGCCATCAATGCCACATGCGTCGCCCCCACCGAGACTTTGGGGAACGCATAATGCGCGCCAACGAGACCATCTCTGGTTTTTGCGTTCACATAACCGGCTTCGATTTCAATATCGGCGCCCAGCGCTTCCAATACCTCGATGAAAAGATCAACGGGGCGTGTCCCGATGGCACAGCCCCCGGGAAGCGACACAACTGCCTCACCCATACGGGCAAGCAGCGGACCAACGACCCAAAAAGAGGCCCGCATTTTGGAAACCAGCTCGTAGGGCGCTTTGACGTCGACAATGTCGCGTGCAGTGAAATGGACCGTGCGCGCAAAGTTTTGACCTTCGGCACGACGGCGACCTGTCACCGCATAATCAACACCATGATTGGAAAGAATGCGGATCAGCTGTTCCACATCCGCCAGATGCGGCACATTTTCCAAAGTGAGCGTGTCATCCGTCAAAAGAGACGCAATCATGAGGGGTAGCGCTGCGTTCTTTGCGCCCGAGATCGGCAGTACACCGTTCAGCTCATTGCCGCCGACAATGCGAATACTATCCATGAAGTTCCCCTCAAAGGCAGCCCACCGCCGCCGGAATTTGTGAACCGCCATGTACTGCATGATCGGAAGCGGTTCAAGGCAAGGCTTAAGCACACGCCCGACATAAACCACAGTTGTAAAAGCTGGTTCCTAAGCCTCGGTTCAATGGTGTGCCTGTCAGGCACCGCCCAGTTTGACGCCAAGCCGGACAATCCGGTGCAACCAACGAAAGGTATTATGATGAAATCCCCTATCACGTTTAAAACACTGGGAGTTGCTATTGTTGCAGGTTCCACGCTTGCCATGGTGGCGGCGTTCCCGGCCTCTGCTTTGAGCGGCGTCGCACAAGGTGACAATTTGGGCACCGGGCTTGCTGGTATCATCACCACACTTGAAGGCATGGACTATACGATTGAAGAGATCGAAAAAGAGGAAGGCATGATTGAGATCTATGTCACAACGTCCGAGGGCGATTTTGAGATCGAGATCGACGCCGAGACCGGACTTGTGGCCGAGGTTGAAGCCGAAGATGAAGATGACGACAATGATGCGGACGAAGAGGAAGATGCGGACAACGAGACTGACAATGGTTAAGTCTGCATAATCCTAACGAAAAGGTCGGGCGCGGCTTGCAGCGGTGCCCGATTAAAAAGGAGTTCAGGGGATGAAACTCTACCAGCGACAACAACCATTTCTGGTCACGCTGCTGATCCTGCAGGCAGGCTGTGCGGTGTTCCTGCTCTATGATGTCGTCCTCGACGTTACGGGCCTTGAATACACCGCGGGCTTTGGCGAGAATTACCCGCTGGAATATGCGGTTACAGCAACCCTTATATTCAGCATCTTTTTCAGTGCCCGCGAATTTCTGGCGCTACGCCGCCGTAATGCGCGCGTGGAGGCCCAACTGAAGGCCGCCAGCGGCGAATTCCACCAACTCATGTCCGAAAGTTTTGAAGCATGGGAACTGACCAACTCGGAGCGCGATGTGGCAACGCTTGCCATCAAGGGTCTGTCAATCGGTGAGATCGCGACCGTGCGCCAGACCCGCGAAGGCACCATCAAAGCGCAGCTAAACGCGATATATCGCAAAGCTGGCGTCAATGGACGCTCACAATTGATCAGCGTGTTTGTTGAGGAATTGTTGGCGGTAACACCTGCCACGGCGGCCGAAAGCTAAGTCTTCGGGTCGTTGACTTGCGGCGTTGCGTTATTGGCCGATATGCCTTCCTCGCGCGCATCCCCCTCCCCATCGCGCCGCGCTCGGGTTTGTTGTTTGCGGCGCGCCAGATTGGCACGCAATTGCGCCCGCAGACGCTCTTCTCGATCCGGTTGTTTTTTCGAACCCTTTGCCATGGCACAAACATACCCATACCTGACGGTCGAATAAAGCACCTCAAGGCATAAAATCCCGCCTTGAAACACCAAGGGGCTTATGTAAAAAGCCGCGCTACGCCAGACATCGGCATGTGCTGCTATAGCTCAGGGGTAGAGCACTCCCTTGGTAAGGGAGAGGCCGAGAGTTCAAATCTCTCTAGCAGCACCATCGACCTCCATAAAAAATTGATATTATTATATAAATTTGTTTCGCAGCAATTTCAGTCCGCCATGCACACCTCCCAATTATGCAAGATGATAGCGATAGTTTATGTTCACGCATGTTGGCAGTTAAGAAAAACCCGGAAACTAGATCACAAAGGTTTAGACGGGCAACCTGCGCAATAATCGGCTCCTGACCACTAATGTACGTCTGCCAATTTGTGCATTTGAATCGGCTAGCGGTCAGAGCCGAACGCAATTTCACCCCGTCAAAAGTCATGGGGAGCAGATTGGGGGAGGTGACGGTGGCTCATGGCCCATTGCGGACATCTAAAACCCATTATCGATTGAAGCTGCTGTTCATATCAACACGTTGAGGTCGATCAAGATCGTGATCCCGAGGGCTTCGACAGCAAAGCACATGTTGCAGACTAACGACCTTCAATCCATTGAGCGTTTTGATTCTCCTGGAAACATAACTATGTTAGTGGAGCAGAGCGCAAGGAAACCACCTATCCTATTTGGTGACAGTCTCGCGTTCATTGAGCGGAGGAGAATTGAAATTGTTAGCCAAGGCGGCTTTCAATAGCGGTTATTGTGGCGATGTGCTGGCGACTCAGCGTCGGCTGCGCGCGCAATTGCTTGATCGGCCTGCTGTTAGGCATGCCAAAGCGCGTGATCTTGCTGCGCACATGCTGTTAAACATTGATGATCTCAATTCGTGTTGGTCACTTGCCGCCCATTGGTTACGGGTAGAACTTGCCTGCCATCGCGTTGATGCAGGTTTTGGTGTCCCGGGGGCACGCGAGTACTATCCTGGATTTGTCGAAGCCAAGCATGACGATTACGACGTACCCTCTTTTGAAGGCGGTGCAGTTTATAATTTTGATCCGGTCATGCGGTCCATGTGGCACGACGAGAAGCCAATAGCGCTTACTGATATCAAGCAAGATAATCGGGTTACCTCTTATTTGCGGCAGCGCATTTCCGGTGCTCGTACCAAGTCGAAGATTGGCGGAGCGCTTCGAACCGGCAGTGTTGGTTACGGGCTAATCTGCGCCGATTGGACTGAGCACTTCGTCCCGCACAAATCAGATATATTCGACTGTTTCGAGCAAACCGTTGCCGACGTACTCAGTCCGATAATCGCAGTCTCCAAGGCAATTTCCGAACATGATTCCTCCGCAGGGGCGGATGACGTGGCGGTGGATCCGACAGAGGATATTTCACTTGAAGTGCTGACCGCATCCGAGCTCGAAGTCGCCAAGTTGGTGGCGCAGGGAATGAGCTACAAAGAGATCGCTCGTATCCGCCGTCGATCCTTTTCAACAATCGATCATCAGTTGCGTAGCATTCGTCACAAGACCGGCGTACACAGCACATCTGCACTCGTCAGCCTACTGGCAAAACTCGGCCACTAAATCAATTTCCCACGTGTAATCAAATATTTATGTTGAATCAGATTGATCGTGAATCAAGTGGCTGGGCATGTTGTCCACACGCTGGAAACCGGTAGTTCGCGCATATCGCGAACCTTCGCGATAGATGCAACATTTTATAAAATTTAGCTTTCCCCACCGCCTGGCAGGGGTAGGCACAATATTCAATTGATGCAGCCAACAACCTGCTCGGCGTTGACGTTTGGGAGAACGTCATAATGTCTGGAGGAGGTTAATTTGTTTTTAAAACAACTCACGGCAGCCGTGTGCGCTGCCTTTATTCCCGCATGCGCTTTAGCAGCCGACATGGATAGTAAACCGGTGCTACCGCAAGAAGCCGCGCAGTCCATGGTTGCTGCATGCTTCGCCCATCAGCAACAGAACGGATACTCGAATGTGAACGTCTTTGTCGTGGACGACGGAGGCCATTTGCTGGCCGCCGCACGGCAGACCAGCGCATGCAAAGCTTGCGCCGGTATAGCCGAGAACAAAGCGGTCACTTCAGCTCTGTATTCTGCCCCGACACGGGTCATGGCCGATATCTCGTTCGGCGAAGGCCGTGACGGCGTTGACGCCGCGCTTCCCGGTGCAGCCTTCGTCCCTGGAATTGTTGCATTCGCTGGCGGACTGCCGGTGACCACCGAAGCCGGTGTCGTCATCGGAGGGATCGGTGTGAGCGGCGCATCAAGCGATGAAGACGAGCAGTGCGCCCAGGCCGGTATCGACGCAATTTCTGAAATCCTAAAATAAGTGAAATTACAGATGCCCATTGATAATCCATTCTACACGTCCGAAGTCCAAGGTAACTTTAACGTCTTTGAACTCGGTGATCTGCTTCTTGAAAGTGGCGAAACACTCCGCGGCGCGAAACTGGCGTACCGGACCTTCGGAACACTCGACGCCGACAAATCCAATGCCATTCTGGTGACCACTTGGTTTTCCGGAACCGGCAAGGTGATGGAGGATGTTTATGTCGGTAAGGACCATGCCCTCGATCCGGACAAATACTTCATTATCATCGTCGATCAGCTGGGTAGCGGCGTTTCATCTTCGCCGCAAAACACCGCAGCGCCCCAAGCCATGGCCAAATTCCCCAAGCTGAGCATCGGTGACGATGTTACAGCCCAGCACAAGCTCATCACAGAGTCTTTCGGGATCAGCGAACTTGCATTGGTGGTCGGCGGTTCCATGGGTGGTCAGCAGGTCTATGAATGGTCTGTCGTCTATCCGCAGATGGTCAAGCGTGCGGCACCGATTGCGGCAACCGCGCAGATCTCGTTACACCAGAAGGTTTTCGTGCAGGCGCTGGAAGAGGCGATCATGTCCGACCCGCGCTGGGCCGGTGGTTGGTATGCCGACGGTACCGACGTGCGCGATGGCCTGGATCGTCTGGCGAAAATTGTCGCAACGCTTGGTTGGTCAACCCAATTTTACCAGGAAAAGCGTTGGAACACAGTGCTCGGCATGTCTTCGCTTGATGACTTTATCAATGGCGTCATGAAGGCATATTTTGAGCCCATGGACCCAAACGTCCTGCTGTCTGAAATGTACAAGTGGCAGCGAGCCGACGTTGCACGCCACACAGGTGGCGACCTGGGTGCGGCCCTATCGCAAATTACTGCGATTACCGCCGTTATGCCGATCAGTCATGACCTCTTTTTCCCACCGCATGAGTGCGAGGAAGACTGCAATCTGATCCCTGGCGCCAATTTACGCGTGATTGAGACGAAAGAGGGCCACATGGGCCTTAACGGATTTGAGCCCGGCTACATGGAGCAGGTGGACAAACATCTGAACGAACTCTTGGCAGCGCAGCCCAACGAAAACGTTCTCGATTACCGCAAGCCGACACAGACAAACCGACAATAGGAAAGTGCTCGGTACAACTTATTAAACTCGAGAAGGACATCATGAAACCTCCAAAACTCGCGGTCCGCTCAGCGACCAAGATATACGGTACCAAAACCGGTGGCTTACTGGCGCTCGACAATATTAATCTCGAGATTAACGAAGGTGAGTTTGTTTCACTGGTCGGGCCATCTGGTTGCGGTAAGACCACACTGCTCTGGTCAATGTCCGGGCTTGACGAGCTCACCAAGGGCTCAATTGAATTGGACGGCAAACCGATCAACGGGCCTCACCCTCAGATCGGAATGATGTTTCAGGAAGCAACCCTGCTCCCTTGGCGAACTGTCCAAAAGAATATCGAATTTCCGTTCGAAATCCGCGGACAGAAACCAAACACACAGAAAATCGACGCGCTGCTTGAGCGCGTCGGTCTTGGCGGATTTGGCGCGCGCATGCCGCGCGAACTGTCAGGCGGTATGCAGCAGCGTGCATCCATTGTGCGCGCCCTGTCTTCTGAACCAGATGTCTTGTTGATGGACGAGCCGTTTGGCGCGCTGGATGCGTTCACCCGCGACGAGATGAACCTCCTGATGGAGGAAATCTGGGAAGAAACCCAAAAAACCATCATCCTGATCACACACAGCATCCAAGAGGCAGTGTTCCTGTCCAACAAGGTGCACGTGATGACCGCGCGTCCCGGGCGCATGCACAAAGTTTTCGAGGTTCCGTTCGAGCGGCCCCGGCCGCTGAAGCTGATGGAAACGAAAGAGTTCTTCGACCTCGTCAATGAAATCAAATCAGAAATCCAACACCAGCCAAGCGCTAGCGCTCCGGCGATAGCGGCGGAGTAAGACAATCATGAGCGACGATGCGATTGCGGATAAAGTTCCAACTTTTGAAAGTGACGGCAGTGGCGAGGGGCAACAAGGTGTAGGCGCCATGGGTGGACTCGGTGGAGGCCTTGGCATCCACAATATGACCGAGGTGCTTGCGATCATCGGTGTCGCCGTGCTGATTATCGGCGGTGCCGAGGTCCTGCTTCGTGTATTCGAGGTCAAGGAATTCGTCATGCCGACGCCGTCGGCCATTGTGACAGCACTGTTTGTTCATTTCGACGAAATCGCCCCGCATCTCGGATATACGCTGGTCGAGCTCGGCGTCGGCTTCACGATCGGAGCCTCAATCGGCATGATCCTGGCGGCGGTGATTACCCAGTTCCCGTTTGTGGAAAAAATAATCACTCCCTATATTCTGTTGCTGGTGACGACGCCGATGTTGGCCTTGGTCCCGCTTTTAATCCTGAACTTTGGCTTCGGCTATGCGCCAAGGATTATTGCGGTAGCGCTAGCGGCCGGACCGATGGTGATGATCAACTCGGCAACCGGTTTTCGGCGCGTTGATCTCGGCAAGATCGCACTGGCGCGTTCTTATGGCGCGACCACACTGCAAATCTTCACCAAGATCCGCATCCCCATGGCAATGCCGATGATCATCGTTGGCCTAATGATGGGCGCCATTTTCTCGGTCATCACTGCGATTGGCGCTGAAATGTCAGGCGGTGGATTTGGCCTGGGCAGCAAGTTGACAACATTCTCGTCGACGCTGCGCACCGCGGAGTTCTTCGCCGTCATCCTGATCCTCGCGATCATGGGCATCCTAATTTACATCTTCTTCTCCTGGTTGGGCAAACGCCTGGCTGGTTGGGAGAGCTGATATCGGGTGGTCTGCTGCACCGCTCGGCAGGCCGTCCTCACATCATTTAAGCGGGAATGAGTGGAGGAAAAGGTTATGAAAAATCTCACCAATCAGACAGGCGTTTCGCGACGCAAATTCTTACAAGTCAGTGGCGCCGGGGTGGTAACAGCGACAGCAGTCGGTGGAGGCTTGCTGTCCACAACCGCCGCGCAAGCCGCAGCCTATTCATCACAGCATACTTGGATTTCGCCTCGCGGCACGATCGAAGTGATGGATGACTATGCCATTTGGGTTGCACAGGCGATGGGTTACTTCGGTGATCTTGGCGTCGATGTCGAATTACAACCGGGACCTCCAGGTGGAACTGCGGTCGTGCAGTTTGTCTCTGTGGGCCAAGCAGACATGGGCTTCCCTGCTCCAGGTATTCTCGGAAATTCAATCGAATCCGGCATGGGATTGGTATCAATTTTCGGCACCGGTTACCTTGACCTGTTCAATATTGCTTTCCGTAAAGGCGAAGGCATGACTGATCTGAAAGGCCTGGAAGGCAAGACCGTTCTGCTTGGTTCTGCCGCATGGCAGTCAATTGCTGACCCGATGCTTCGTGCCGTTGGCGTTGATGTATCGAAGGTCAACTATGTTGAGGCAGGTTTCCCGAACTGGACAGCCGCACTGGCCGCAGGCGAAGGCGATGCTTGTCTTGCATGGGAAGGTCTTCGCGCGCTGCTCGACAAGAACAACCAGAAGTTCGATTACTGGATGGGTATGCGCGGATCGCCACTGCCTTCCAACTCTCAAGTGGTTCGTCGTGCTGACCTTGATGATCCAGACCGCAAGGCTTTCCTTCAGAAGTATGTGAAAGGCATGGCAATGGGTCACGAGTTTGCCGAGCAAAATCCACGCGCTGCGACAGACATCGTGTTCAAGGCATTGCCGGCCACAAGACAGGGTTTTGGTCCTCGTGCCGGTACAGAAAGCTTGATGCAAATTCACCGCACGTTCAAAGGCGACATGTCACAACGCGCCGGTTGGGGCGAGCATGACATCGCTGGTTTCCAAAAGTTCTTCGACATCCAGAAGGAAATCGGGCTTCTCTCGACGGACATCGATGCAGGCAACTTTGTCCTCAATGACTTCATTGCCGAAGGCAACGACTTTGACAAAGAAAAGGTCAAAGCTGATGCGATGAACTACGAACTCCCAGAAGATCTGGCGTCCATCGACATGGATGATCTGGAAGCCAATTTCTACAACAGCGCCATCAACTAATGGCAAGTCTTGGGGCAGCACGCAGCGCTGCCCCATCAGACACATCAAACTTCTGCGTCCGCAGCGAAAAAGTTTCAGGCCAGCCAAGGGGCACATTGTGTTGGCGCGTCAAAGGAAAGAAGCAATTCAGATGACACACTTCTACAACGCCAAGGAAGAAATTGTACAAGAAGCCGTAGACGGCATTGTATCGGCTTCAGGTGGCCGGTTGGTTCGCCTCGATGGCTATCCTTTTATTCGCGTTGTCGCGCGTGCTGACTGGGACAAATCAAAAGTCGCGATAATTTCAGGTGGTGGTTCCGGGCATGAACCAGCACATGCCGGGTTTGTGGGCGAAGGAATGCTCACCGCAGCTGTATGCGGTGATGTGTTCGCATCACCATCTGTTGACGCGGTGCTTGCAGGAATACTAGCCTTCACGGGCGACGAAGGCTGCTTGCTGATCGTAAAGAACTACACCGGCGACCGATTGAACTTCGGGCTTGCCGCAGAACGTGCGCGCAGCCTTGGCCTCGAAGTCAACATGGTCATTTTGGAAGATGACATCGCGCTCCCCGATTCGCCAAAGCCACGTGGCGTTGCGGGAACTTTGTTTGTGCACAAAATTGCCGGCGAGGTCTCTGAAGCCGGAGGAAATCTGGCAGACGTAACCAAAGCTGCACAACGCGCATCTTCCGGCGTCATGACGATCGGCATGTCGCTGGACACGTGCATAGTTCCAGGCTCTGAAAAAGAAACTCGTATCTCGCCTGGGCAGATTGAAATGGGCCTTGGCATTCATGGCGAGGCCGGCGCACAGGTCATCCCGTTTGAAGGAGCCAAAAAAGCGGTCGCCGATGCCGTTGCAAAGCTGCAGCCAGAAATGGGAAGCGGCAAATACGTGGTCCTTCTGAACAATTTGGGTGGCACGACGGCCCTCGAAATGTTCATCCTGGCGACCGAACTGCACAATTCTGCCATCGGCAGGCAATTGTCTCACATCATCGGCCCGGCTCCGCTGATGACCGCCCTGGATATGCATGGATTCTCCATCTCGCTTTATCCAATGACGGTAGAAGATGAAATTCTCTTGGCAGAGCCAACACCCGTCAGCGCTTGGCCAGGATTGCGGCCTTTCACCGCGCCGGAAGTGGTTGCACTGCCAAACGGTCTTTCACCTACGAAAGCACAACCGTCCGCCGCACCAGGTAAAGCAGCTTTTATCAGCAATTGTTGCAAGACGCTCGTCGCCGCAGAGGCCGATCTCAATGCCCTCGATGCCAAAACCGGAGACGGTGACACAGGCTCCACCCTCGCCACTGCGGCGCGGGCATTGCTCAATGCCCTCGATGAACTGCCGTTGGCTGATGACACGCTATTGTTACGCGCAATCGGCCAAGAGCTGAGCCAAACAATGGGAGGTTCTTCAGGCGTTCTGCTAGCCATACTCTTTTCGGCTGCCGGTGACGCGTCGTCCAAAGGTGATGAGTTGTTGGCAAGTCTAGAGAAGGGATTGTCGCGCTTGCAAGAAGTTGGCGGAGCCAAGCTCGGTGATCGCACGATGGTTGATGCACTTCGACCAGCGCTCGAAGCTTTGCAAGTTGGTCCAAGAGCAGCTGCGTCAGCGGCACGGGAGGGTGCAGTAAATACGGCAAAAATGTCGAAGGCACATGTCGGCCGTTCGTCTTACCTGAACGCCAATCAGTTAGATGGCGTCGTCGACCCTGGAGCCGAAGCAGTCGCGCGGCTTTTCGAGGCAATTGCTAACAATAAAAATCTCGCTCACGTAACGTCCTCCCAAGCAATGTGAGCGCGTGGGCCGGTCTTCAAAGGCCGGCCCTGCCGTTTTTAATCTGCGACCTATGGTAATCGATCGCCCTTCTTGCTGAACGATTGCTGCGGCCTGTTAACTCGCCGAGAAACTGATGACCGAACGAGGCATGCGGCTCTCGGTTATCTTGTTTCAAGCAGCCGAAGGCGGAAATTGGCCGAAACTGACTTGATTAGCCGATACTGCGCAGTGAAAAGGGCAGTTGATCACACTCTAAGCGGCTTTCAGCTCCAAGAAATCGATTGTTGCCTTATATACACCAGCGCGCAGTTTGTTCGCTGTAGCGAACGCCCGCTTTCCGCCCAACTGAGCAGTCGACAGTAAACCGTGCCTCGGTCGAAAAGTCCGCCTACCGGGCATGCACCACATCCTGACGTTTTCGCCACCACATATGAAAATGTCCATCATCACCCAACAGGCACTTCCAGCCGCCTTTAAGCCAGTGCCATCTCCGGCACATCATCAACGGAAAAGCCGGGCCCAAATGGCCTCTGTCTGATCTTATCTGTTAGTGTAGTTGAACAACCGCGATTTCAACTTGCGCGCTTCATGCTTAAGCAGCCTTGTTGGATCTTTCTTGATCGACCGCAGTTCATCTCGTGATTGTTTGTAAGCCATCAGCAAGGGCTCCATGGCCTGTTGTTGTTCAGAGATCCGCCGCATTTTCCGAAATGACTTAAAGGCAATTTCCCGCGCAGCTTCCTTTGTCATCTTCCCGCTTTCAATCATCTCAAGCGCGACTTCCTCGAAGCGAAGACAGACCTCTTTGCTTATGGAATCGAGGCCGAAATAATGATGAATGCTCGTTTCAGCGTTGATGGGATCGGAAAGGCTGGGACAGTAGTTCCAACGCAGGTTCATGATCTTCAGCGAGTCCCTGAACTGGCAGTCCTCGACATCCTCGTTGTGTTCTGCTTCCATAAACATGGAGTTTAGACCGAGCGCGGCAATAACAGCTGCTTGATCCGGCCAGTCATGATCATCATAGGCAGTTGTGCTCCACACAAGATCGACAAAATCCCGTGCAAGCTCAGTGTTGCGCATGACAAACACGCCGCTGTTTACACGTTGCCGCGAGTGGGTGCCCAGTATCGGCTGGTTCTCAACACAAAAGTACAGATCGTATTCGTCCTCGATCTCATCCTTGATCGATTTGTCAAAGTCGACAAACATAGCATCTGTGTCGACCCAAAATATGTAGTCAAAATCCTGTTTGAGCAGCTCCTGCGCCAAGTGGATTTTCAACCAGTAGGATTTTCTGTCCACGAACGCGTTATCGAAGGCACGAAACTCCATGCCATGCTGATCCGCATAACGCTTCATGTTTGGAACCGTAATGTCCGCGATGCTGGCCATGTTGGGATCGTATGCAGTAAACAGGCACCACTTGCGCTGAGCATTGCCTTTTGTCTGCTTTTTGAAATGGGCAGACCCTTTGAGAGCCGTTTTCATCTTGTGCACTGGAAGCCTCCCCGGCAACCGAATTCCTGCTTTGTCGAAAACAAATTCGCTCGGTAGAGACAGCGGATCAAATTGAAGGGTTTTGGGAATACGTTTCCATGGCGCAATCCCGTCGCTGCGCCACCTACCAGACTGCAAGTGTGAGAAATGGCAATAAGCAAACTCGCGGTAAAAAACACTGTCGGCTGTGACTGAGCCATCTTTCCATTTCCACTGCACTGGAAATGTATCATGGCGACCATCGATCCACACATTTTGCCCAAACGATGTTGAGAACTGTTCTTCAAACAGACCACGCAATCCACGTCTTTTGGCAATCCGCCTACCGCCTTTGGGTGTTTGAAAGTCATCCCAGAAGAGGAGCGTCATGCTTTTCTCGTCCAGTGAACAGTATTTTTCATCGGCCACCTGTTCGCGCCAATCTGGCGCCAAACGAAACGCATTACGCACCTTTTCGGTGTTCCTGAACAGCGTCAGGTGACCGGCGACCATCCAATCGTGCGCGGAGACTACGTCGAATCCGCGGATGTTCTCACCGTAAAAGGCGCGAAGATTGCCGTAGATGATATCGATGTCGCTCTGACCGAAATAGTCATAGCCAACAAGATCTCCCTCGAATATTAAACCCAATGCGGGCTTGAGATCTGCAAGTCCGTGGCCTGAAACCTTCTCCAGAGAAACGTCCAACTTCTCGCTCGCCAGTGCGCGAAACTCGTCTAGCGACATTGGCATGATTTCCACATTGGGAAAGCCAAAAATATCGCGAGCGCAGTCTGAAACGATCAGCCAATCAATGTCCCGATTGTGCCCACAGCTGTAGATGTACATGTCCGCCCATTCCGGCCAAGTACCAAAATAGTGCACGATGAAGCGAATGGAGGGTGGTTTGCTCATTGTTTGGAAACTTGATTGGTCTTCGCTGCTTTATTCGGCCGATGCGCGGTTGGCGTGCCTTATTATACGCCGCTGATAATGACAATTGTCCACACGGGATGTCTTAGCTTTTCGGACGGATTAAAGCGGCAAAACAGTTCAAAGACTGAGTTGCGCCGCCCGGTGGATTTCTCCATCATCCGGCAGCCACTGGCTTCAGTTTAGCAACCGCGCGTGTATGGGGAACAAGTTGAGCGAACAACAACAAGGAAACAGGGAGTTTCCGCACATTCTCATTCTGACTCCGGTCAAGAATGCCGAACCCTACCTGCCACGTTATGTGGAGTTGATCGGTGCTCTGGATTGGCCAGCGGAGAAGCTGAGCGTTGGCCTGCTTGAAAGTGATAGCAGCGATGACACGTTCGCGGCGATAGAGGCTTTAAAGCCGAAACTGCAAAAAGCCACTAGCAGTGTTACAACCAAGAAACGAGATTTTGGGTTTCAGATTCCAGACGGCGTACCCAGATGGGCGCCTGCTTTTCAGGTGGCGCGCCGAACTGTGCTGGCACGCGCTAGAAACCACCTGCTTTCTCACGCGTTATCGGATGAGGATTGGGTCTTGTGGATAGATGTCGACATTACCGACTATCCACCTGACACAATTCAACGCTTATTGGACGCAGAACGAGACATCGTGCAGCCTCACTGTGTACTTCAACCAAAAGGTCCTACTTTTGATCGGAACGGTTGGATTGATCGCGGGAGGCTCACGCTTGAAGATGTGCGTGGCGCATCCAGTCCGGTTCGGATGGACTCTGTGGGCGGAAGCATGTTGCTAATCCGCGCTGATCTCCACCGGGACGGGCTGGTGTTCCCGCCCTACAAGTATGGTGTTGGCAGCGACACAATTCGTGACCCGCACCCACTTTGGGGCAAAGGCGAGATTGAAACGGAAGGACTTGCCATTATGGCCAAAGACATGGGCCATCAATGCTGGGGATTACCTGACTTCGAAATCCTGCACCATAGCGGCTAACGCGATGCGTACCGATAACTTGCATACGGGGCGGGCTAACGCATCAGCACTGCTTCGTAAATGCTTGCGGCTTTCCGACACTGTTGATGCCACTGTCGCGCTAAGGAACCTGCTTTGGACGTCAAGGGATCCATGGGAAACCCTTTATGAATTATCGGCTCAAACACGGTTGGCGCCGGCTTTGTACTGGCGTTTGAAAGAGCGCGGTCTGTTGCCACCAGTGCCGCGTTTTGGACAAACACAAACCGCTATGCCAGGCGAAATCCTTGAAGGAATGTTTGCCACCAATCAGGAAAGGCATGCGAACCTTGGTGCCGATTTACTTGAGATCGTCTCACTTCTTAATTCCTACAATCTCCAACCCATTCTAATAAAAGGTGCCCGTCACCTTTGGCTGGAAGACGTGCCCTGGCGTTCGTTAAGAGACCTGGATTTGCTGCTTCCAGGCAAGCAGGCTGAGACAGCTCAAGCAGCATTAATCAATTCGGGCTACCTTCCGGACAAAGCACAGCGTGATCGCCCCAATCGTCACCATTTGGCACCCTTGTTTCGGGACGACTTGGCCGGTTGGTTGGAGATCCACCGTCGAGCGGGAAATCCCTATGCAGAACAATTCTGCCCGACTTCGCACCTTGTGGCCGGATCGCGGCCCGTCACAAAGGATGGTTGCACAGCATTGATCCTGGCCGAACATCACCATGTCTGGCACGGCGTTCTGCATCACCATTTTGGGCATAGCGGATTTGCACGTGGACATCTGGAACTCAAAGGTCTGTTTGAGTTTGCCGCCTTATTCGCCACTTTGGCCGATGAAGAGCGAGCAGCGCTTCTTTCCGACGCATCGCAAACCGCCCTCGGTTTGGCGACCCTGGAGTTATGGCTTGCCTTGGCAGAAACGGAGTACGGCTTGGCGCCTGATCACAAAATCACAATCAGCCATGACGCGCGACAGTTTGCAGAAACCTGGATTGCTCGTTCTGACGGCCAAATCCCAAACAGTGTAAAATATCCCGGCTATCGTGATATGATGGCAATGGGGTGGAATATGAGACGTTGTTCACGCGTAAAAGAACACACCGGCTCGAGCCTTTTTGGCACTGCACTGGCAGTCCCAGCGATGCTCGCCCCAAAACTCATACGTAATTGAGAATTGGTCATTGGCAAATTGCGGCTTTAACCCGGTATTCCTGACAATCCGGATTTAATTCTACCGCACTGTTAAACGCATCTAATGCCAACTCCTTGTCGCCAAGCATCAGGTGTGCGTCACCAAGAAGCCCATATGCCCACTCCCCAAAAACTCTCTTGTCATAAGCCGCTAACGGATCAAAGAAATTATCAGCGTCGATGCTGATCAGCTTTTCCAATATGGGTACTGCATTGGCAACGCTACCACACCTTAGCATCGCACTGGCATATTGCAGGTATATAGCATGGTGTTCAGGGTACCGTTCCAGGGCGACCTTAGCCAAACTTGCTGCTTGCTCCGGGTCTGATGCAAGTTCGAGCTCTATTAGATGGGTCCATGCGACTGACCCGTCCGTCTTCTGCTTCAAGTTCTCGTTATCGTCCGAGAGTTCGATGGCCTTTCGAAGGGCATCTCGGGCTTCCCCGGTTCGGCCAAGCCGTGCCAGCGTGTCGCCAAGGTGCGCCCAAATAAACGCCCTTTCGGGTTGTTCCAAAATCGCCCTTTTTAGCAACGGCAGGTTTCGATCATGCTTGTTGGACTGGTCGCCTTCATAGCCATGATGTTCGATGGCTACATCACTTGGTTCAATCGTTAGCCCGTCGCTCAAGCAAACCTGCTGGATTGCATCATGCACTGTCTCATGCATACTCCCGAAGAACCGAATACGCGGATCGTTTCGGTACAAACGGATTTCATGATACGGCGTGAAACCCAGCTTTGGGACAAATCGGACGAAATACGCAGCCGCGCCCACGTCGTCCACTATTGATCCGAGCGTTTGACCTTCTGGTACCGAGAGACGCTCATCGGCATCGATATACAGGCACCAATCTGCATTTGTGTGTCGAAACGCTTGATTGCGTGCAGCCGCGAAGTCACCTTCCCAGGGCACCTCAGAGATTTTGCAATCAAAGCGGCGCGCGATTTCCAAGGTGGAATCAGTTGAGCCAGTGTCAACAACTACAATTTCGTCGACGTGCTCCGATAGCGATTGAAGGCATGCCCCGAGGAAAGACGCCTCGTCCTTCACGATCATGGTCGCCGCAATCGTTGGGTACGAACCCTTGCCTCTCATGGAAGGCAAAGGGGTTCCTTAGGACATTGTCACTGCGTTCGGTGTAATAATCAATGTTTGAGCCAAACCCTTTGATGAGCCCAGCCCACCAAGTGTAAACGTGGTCACAACCGGGATCGCCCAGGCAGCAGTAGCAAGCTTCTTCAGGGTTTCACGCTTTTCGGTATCGACACCGTCCAAAACCTGATCAATATCTGTCTTTTTGTCCACGCCGTATCCCCTGCGGTAGCAGCAACCTAATGTTGCATCATCCTATAAATGAGATCTTCGGCTTCATCAAGATCGCCAAGCGAAAGTTCCCATCCGTTGCAACTCTGACACAGTTGCCGCAGACGGATGAAACCACAGAGCCGATCGCCACTTGGCAAGATAGCGTTTTCCAATAGCCTTTCGAGCAGAAAGTCGCGCGATTTGCTGCGTATTTTGGATCGCCCACCATGGTTGGAACGAATGATCACAACATTGCAAACAGGTGCTGAGCCCAACACCCACAGGTTGCCGAATTGGTCGGGGGGAACCGAAAAAATGCGCGAGCCGTACCAGTCGCCGACAGAGGCGCATTGCCGGATGATCTTCGCATATCTGTCGGGGAGAAAGTTCAGCGTGCCTTCTTTGACCCTCAAAGTCCTCGGGCGGGGAATCGAACAGTCAGCGGCCAGCAAGAAATGTTCGTCACCCACAACCTGAGCACCCGCAATAGCAAGGCGCAACATCAATGTCGTCTTACCTGCTGCCTTTTCGCCCACAATCAGCGTGTAGCCGTTGGCGGTTTTTATCGACGCGCCATGCACAAGCGTTGCTTTTGGAAATTCGCGACGTGTCTCATTGAAATGAAAGATGTGTAGATCGCTGAGCAAGTGGATGCTGGTTCCCTCACTGACATAACCGCCTGGGAACGTGACACTGACGAAGCCGTGCTTGTCGCTAAGGGGAAGCTCGATATCATTGGCGTCTTCACCGGAAATTTGCGGACGGGCATCAATGAACCGGAGCACTTTTTCTTGTTCGTCATTGTTAGGCCGAACAAGAAATCGCTTCTTGATTGTGCGAACTTCTATGTCTCGCAATTGGCAATCAGCTCTTGTTTTAGCAAATCGCCAATACACTCATCGACCAGATCCAATGGCAACGTCTCCAGCGAAAAGGTTTCTTGCAGATAGGTCGCAATTTCCTCTTTCGATTGACCTGCCACAGATAGCTCATAGACGATCGCTGCCGTGGGATTGAGATAATGCACCTTATCGGTGTCAGATTGGTACACAACAAAGCCATCCGGCATATGCTGCACTTCCAAGCCTTCCACGGCTTGGAACCGATCTATTGTGGCGTTACCCATATTAAAACCCGCTCGTATTGCCCTTCGTTAACCGCCTGACGCGCTCAATTCAACATTTGATGAACAATTTCTGAGACCTGACCGGTCACACGATGAAAGCTATGCGCCCGGCTCACATAAGTGCGCGCATTACTTAACCGCCGATCTCGTTCGCCTCTGCTTACAGTAGCCGACCGTATTGCAGAAACAAATGCAGTGGCCGAGTCAGCCTGCCAAAAATCCCTCTTTTCGCGCATGCCAAGACCTTCAGCACCCTTGGCTGTAGACACTATGGGCACTCCATGTGCTGCTGCTTCCAACAGCTTGATCCGTGTTCCGCCTGCAATACGCAGCGGTACGATGAACAAGAATGCTTCGCGATAGTGCTGTCCGATATTATCGACCCATCCCAGAGCCCTTACTCCGGCAATGCGATTGTAACGCTCTAAAACAGCTTTCGGGCCAGCGCCGATTATGACCATAGTTCGTTGTTCGGCCCCCGAAAGTACCGGCCAACAGCTCTTCAAGAACCAATCCATGGCGTCTTGGTTCGGATAGTAGCCCATGGTTCCGACGAACAAGAGCGGCCCCCGCGCCAAGGATTTTTGTCTCGAAAGTGTGCCGGTGATCGCGTTTGGGGCGCAAATCGAGGCCACACCATATTTGTGATGTAGACGTGCCTTCTCCACATCGGATGAAACGAAAACCGTATCGAAGTCTGCCATCACGTTACGCGACAGATGCTCGTGAGAGCGCGCCTCCAGCTGGTCCCAAAAGGCGCTGGATCCTTGCCCCTTTCGAAGCTTGGAAAGCGCTATCTCGTGAAAGACGCTGCCATCATCTTCGTCTACATCCAGCGACTTGGTGACAGCCGCTTTGCTTTTTTCTTGGAGCCGATTTGCGATTTCCAATCCCAAGGGTGCGCAGTAGGTTCGGAAAACATGAACGTGCCGATAGGCTTCACCATTTATCAGGGCCAAACATTCGGGCAATACCGCTGCGGAAATGGCGCCGAAAACTGAAGGTTTGCCGTAGTTCCTGAAAGCCGCAAGCTGTTCGGCAGGGTTGTTCATCATTTTGATGAGCGCAAATTGACTGTCGGCCAAGCTTGCCTGCGGGACTGGCAAATAGCGGAGGCGATCATTGTATTGCGGAGCGTTCTGGTTTTGCTTTCCGGAATGAAAGATCGGAAGCACAAGCACGTCCAAGTTGGAGACTTGCTTCAACGCGCTTACGAACATGTGCGCACGCCTTGCCAAACCGTTTCCTGACGGATCCGGCCAAATTGGTGTGATCATGAGTAACCGATGATTACCCGGTCTCATAGTTTTGACAGGCGTTTGCTGACGTAACCGATGTCCAGCACATCAGTATCCTTGTTGGGATTGCGATTACTGTCCGCGTTAACCGAAGCAAGGACATCGGCAATCACCGTACTCAATGTCGGAGAATTTGTGTGGAACGATTCAAGCACATCAACAACGCCCGGCTCAATACGAGTAAAAAGTTTCAGTGCCGCGCACAACTCCGACGACGCGTTGCCGCCATCAACTTGAGCCAATAGGTCAATGCCACTTGCTTCAATCAAATCATGAACCAGGGTTGCCCCGGGAACTGGGTCGGTTTGTCGACCAAGTGTCGGTTCGGTAATGACGACGTGCCCACCGTCCATTTTCTTAAATTCACCTTCCCAAATCCCTTCAGACGTCTGCCGCACCAACATAGTTACCCGGCTTCCATGCACTATAACTAACTCCAAGACCCCGTTGAATTCCCTAACAAACCAGTTCTGGCGCTCGATACTACGACCCCTGCCGATTTCATTGGCTTCGCGCAGTTCTATTTTGATTGCGTGGTTGCCAATGATCTCTAGGTCCAACTCACCAACCAATGCCAATCGGTGTTCTTCGGCGCGAGCCTTTTGACTTCGCTGTGGCGGAAAGAATGCACGTCCATTCCACTGGTTTTTCAGATCATCGAGGAACCCCAGGCACGCTTCATGGTGAACGGAACCTTCGAAATCGTACTGAGGCGCGTCGTAAGTCCACTTTGCGCTGGTTCGGTGTTGAAACAGAGGTGCGCCGTCAAAATCTCGCTGGATTAGCACTCTTTCATCGATGAATGGCTTATGGTCGACAACTGACGCTTCATGCTGCAGAGCACGCCACGCGATTTGGAAAGTGTCCTTGTCACCATAGATCATTCGATAGACGATCTCAGCCTGCCCGCCGAGAAACACCGTCCCAATAAGCGCTTTCCAATGACGTACCTTATCAACGAGTATCTGACCGCTTTCCCAAGACCGGGTTTCCACCGCTGGCAGATCGACCAGATCCCATATTGGGTTGTCGGCGCTTAGTTCGACAATGTCTTGCCAAAACACAGCCCCGGTTTCCTGGTAGGGCACGCAATCGAATAGAAATTCAGGGTTCCTGGTCGGCACTTGATCGGCATCGAGAAATAGTACTTCAGAGAATTTGGAATGAAGAATTGAAAAGGCTTTCAATTGCCAACCGTCCGCGACCATGTCCTTGTCGAAACCCGAAACGCTGCTTGCCTCGACCAGGTCGACGCCATGTTGTCGCAATATGTGGCGCATTATCGGTGTGATTTCGGTTCCGCCGAAATGCCATAACTGGATTGGCAGTTTGCAATCCAAGACTTCACGCAACACCCTCACCAGCACATAGGCATTCGTGAAAAGACGGATGCCACCCGCACACGTTACAATTCCGCGTTCGTTCAAAAAGTCCGGTTTGCCAGCGTCCTCGACGAATTTTTCCAACTGTGCCCTAAACTTGCGGCCTGTATTCTGTGACATGAATTCTTCGAGCCGGTGGCAGTTTGAGGTTGATGGAGTTGGATTGGGTATAGCGCAACACGCTATTTCTTGGCCATAGCGAGCCGAAATATGTCAGGCGCATTTTCTCCTGCTGCTACTATCTCGCTTTGATCTTGAAGACGCGCCTGCGAAGTTGAGGAAGGGATTGACGTTCGGCGTGTTTGCGAATTTTGGTGGCCGGCGCTTCGCGTAGGCGACCACAACGTTCAAAATTGCGAGTGCATTAATTGTCACTTGCCCGTCATTGGCGTTTCTTAACCTTGGGAAGATCAAACGCTGACAGATAATTTGGAGTGGTTCGCTGGAAGATCAAAACGAAATCATTTCCGAGCTTTATGAGCTCGTCAGTTCCCCTGATCAGTATGACAATTTCATGGTCGAGCTTCAGGATAAACTGCAAACCATGCGCGCAGACGGTAAAGCTGGCGATGCAGGGCTGATCACGTCGCATATGGCTCGGGCTGCCAGCCTGATCGACATCGTCACACCGTGGCGGCGCGAGACGGATGAGGAACTAAACAAGGCTCTTTCCCTGCGCATGCAGGCAACGCTTGCACTCGACGAAGAAGGCAACATTGTCGACGCTAATACGGCTGCAAAAGTGGTTTATGATTTGTCCCCGGGTGCCGATGTCGCCTCGCTACCATTAGACGATGAAGGCGTGTCTCGATTGCGGATGTTGGTTCGGCGTTTGATCCAGCAACCTAATGCCTCTAATGATCCCAACGATGTTATTCGTCTGGCCAATGTTGACGCTGCACGACCATTTTTGGTTCGCCTTGAGCCTTATGTTCAAAAAGCCACCAAACGCCGGTTTGTGATCCTGCGAACTTCCGATGTTGGATGGCCGGCTCATCTCGGTCCAATATTGCAGGACTTGTTCGATCTATCACGGGCTGAAGTGGAGATTGTCCGGCTCCTTGTTGAAGGCTTGAAGGTGAAGGAGATCGCTCGACGACGCCGAGCCTCTCCAACCACCGTCCGCAGTCAGTTGCAGTCAATTTTCCAGAAAACGGAAACCAAAGACCAGATGGATTGCATACGCATGGTTTATGGCCTGGCGCTGATGCATGATGTCGATGAAGGCAATCTCGTCGCTGCACGTATTCAGGCTGCGCAAGATACCGCGTTTTTTCCGCGTGAAGACCAGCGGCACGTTCTTACCATGCCCGACGGGCGAAAGCTGGAGTATTCAGATTTTGGCGCTGACACTGGTAATGTGATCCTGTGGTATCATGATCAGGCGTTTGGCGATGTCTGGTTCAAAGAGCCTGTGCAACTCGCCAAAAAAAGGGAGCTTCGCATCATCGGTCCACTCCGCCCCGGTTTTGGCCAAACCACCATTTATGATGGTGAAGCCAGTGAACCAAGGAAGTTCGCGCCAGACGTGCGCTGGCTGCTTGATCAGCTCAAGATCGACCGTGTTGCGTTGGTCGGTTCAAGTCATGGCCTGATGCACGGTCTGGCGGCGGCGGAACTCATGCCGGACCGAGTGACCTCAATTACGATCTGTCACCCCTTACTACCGGTTCATTCCGACGAGGATCTCGAAGGGTTGAACGGCTACAATTACCTCATCCCTCACGCGCGCTTGCATTTTCCGGCTTCTCTCAAATTCTTGGTCAAAGCCGGCTTTGCGTTCGTGATGCGTTCTGGCCCAGGCGCATTCGGGAAAGCCGTGATGCGCGCCTCACCGCGCGATGTCGAGTGGATCATGCGCCCAGATATCTTGCCAGTGATGTTGCACGGTCGACGCGTCCATCGCGATCAAGGCTATGTCGGCAACTATGGTGACTTGAATTATCGAGGCGACTGGCGGTCGTTGTTGATCGATTGTCCGGTGCCAATCCGGCTGGTGATCGGTGAGCATGACCGTAATGTGCCATGGGCCGCTGCGCGCCGATGGTCTGATGCGCTTGATCATGTCAGTCTCAATGTGCTTCCCGACAGCGGCTACATGGTCTTCCACCAACAGTTTGGTCAGATCATCGATTGGGTCTGTGAAGACCTGAAGATGCCTGCATAACGCTTTGCGATAAGACCATTGGCCGCTCTCTATCCTTCAATTGAAGGATGCTAGTGCATCCGCCTTCCCTACTGTTAGCCCGATTGACGCACACGTGGCCGCGTTCGTTTCGTGCGATTCGGCCATCGTAAAAAACGGGAATGAAATGGTTATCGATCCGCAAACGCTTGCGCAGCAGACCATCCAGCGAGTGGCGGATGGATTTTATAGTGGGTTCAACCGACCAGTCGCGCTTGGCGCAATGACGGTCGTAGGCGCTCTCATAATCTGGATTTTGGTACTACCGGAAAACGCCACGGCGATCCTTTCGTGGGGCAAAGACGCTACCTTGCTGGTGTTTCGGGCGTGGTATGTTTATGCGCTCGCTGCCCTTGTCGCATTTTGTCTGTTTATCGTTTGCCTGCCAGTTTCCGGTCGTTTGCGATTGGGGCCAGATGATGAAGAGCCAGAATATTCAACGTTTTCATGGCTTTCCATGATGTTTTGCGCCGGGATTGGCGCTGGCGTCTTGATTTATGCTGTCGCCGAACCGCTTGCGCATTTTCAAGCGAATCCGGACATATTGAGCAATGCTATTGAGGCTCAAAACAACGATGCTGCGGTCCGCGCACTCTCCTTTACTTACCTTCACTGGGGGCTGTCGGCCTGGTCCTGCTACGCCGTGCTTGCTCTCGCCATCGCGCTGTACAGCCATCGATATGGCATGCCACTTACCATTCGCACGGCGTTGGCGCCGGTTCTAGGACGCCACTATGACGGTTGGGTCGGTAACCTGATCGATATATTCTCGATCGTGGCCATCATAACGGGTGTGGCGACAACGCTCGGCTATGGGGTGGCACAATTGGTTTCCGGCCTGTCAGATGTTACCGGCGCGGAAATCTTTACATACGCCGATGGCGAGCCCACGACGGCATGGCAGTTGGCCGCGTTGGTTGTGTCCGCTGTTGTCGCGACAGGATCGGTTGTGTCGGGCGTCGCGCGCGGCATCAAATGGCTATCAAACTTCAGCATTGCGCTCTTTTTTGCAGTCATGGTCGCCTTTGCTGCGTTTGGTGATGCAACAATGGCGGGATCGAGGTACGGCCTTGCGCTGTGGACTTATGTGTCGGATTTTCCTGTGAACGCAACACGCGTTGCATCGGCGCATACGCCGGTCGCCGAATGGCAGACGGGTTGGACGATCTTCTATTGGGCATGGTGGATCGCCTTTGCGCCGTTTGTGTCAATGTTCCTTGCGCGGGTTTCAAAGGGGCGGTCGTTACGCGCCTTCATCGTCGGCTGCCTTTTCATGCCGGTCATCGTCTGCACCGTATGGTTTGCATTTGTTGGCGGTGCTGCGCTTGAATGGCAGCTTGGCAGCTCTGATATAAATGATCTGGCGGCTTATCCAATTTCAGCACAGATTTATGAGACGTTTCGCGTCACTGCTGGTGTAGAAATCGCTAGCTTTGGCAACATCTTCGTCGCGCTGTTGATGCTGATGCTTTTGATCACAACGCTCAACGCTGCCATTCTGGCCATCAACACAATTGCAGCTGGTGGCGACGAAGGCCACCACATCGGCAGCCACATTTCGATTTGGGGCGCTGCAGTTACGATGATCATTGGGGGACTCATCTTGGCAGGTGGAACACAATCGATCCGAGATGCAATGATCATCGGCGCTTTACCGTTTTCATTCGTTATCGCGCTGTCGATTATCTCGGTTTGTCTAAGCTTGTTCTATGAGCGGAGGAAAGATGGAATCTCGAATAACTGACGCATTGCAACGCGCACTTGCTGAAATACTAAGCGCAATTTGAATTTGAGGGCGGGCCCAAAAGCGAAAGCTGCAAGAACCATACGTGTGTCATATGGCTTAGTTGTGCTCAAACCAGCCATTCGATCTCACACAAGCCCTCATATCGACCCAGCGCCGCCGGCCCCTTCCCCCCCTTAACCCCCCTTTAACCATCTCCCCAAACCTCAAATTCATCCTGTAGCTCTAGTCTCCCATGTGTGGGGGCTTTCGAGCCAAGGGAATTTGAGCATTGGTTTCAAACCAGGAAAAGTTGTTGTCGGTGACGTGTCGCGTCGCGTGCTTGGCGCTATTGGCGCTTGTGCTGGCGGCATGCGCCGGTGGTGAGAAACGTCCCGCCGTTGGCGTTGGCGGGGGCCAACCGGTGGACCGCTCGGCCCAAACACAATCGATCTTCTCTTTGCCGAAGGTGACGCTTCCGGGGTTCGGCGGTGGTCAGTCAAGTGGTATGCCCGCTTCGGAACGCCAGTGCCGCGCACGCCTGAAACGGCTGGGCGTCCAGTTCAAAGAACTGGCGCCAATCCGCGAAGGTGCCAATTGCGGGATCGCTCATCCGGTTGAAGTGACCAAGTTTGCGCGTGGCGTGGCGGTGACACCAGCAGCGGTGCTCAATTGCGGTATGGCCGAAGAAACAGCGCGTTGGGTGCAGGGTGATCTCGCGGTTGCCTCGCGCACGCGTTACCTGTCGGGCATTTCCGAAATCCGCCAGATGTCTGCCTATTCCTGCCGCCGTATTAGCGGCTCATCGCGCTGGTCGGAGCATTCCACCGGCAACGCGATCGATATCGGCTCCATCAAGTTGGATAGCGGCAAGGTGATTGATGTGGCCCGTCCGAGCTTTTTTGCCATGCGTGAGAAGGCCTATTTGCACCGCGTGCGCACAAAGGCATGCGATCATTTTACCACCGTGCTGGGGCCGGGCTCCGACAGTGATCACAAAGACCATTTCCACTTTGATCTGCGCCAGCGCAATTCCAGCTATCGTCACTGCGATTAGGGGCTTTTTCAGTGAGCGCGGTTTCTACCGACATTGAGGTTACAAAGTCCGGATCGGCAAACAAAGCGGCGCCGATCATGGTCGATGTGCCCCGCGCGCTTTTGATCATCGCGCTTGTGCCGCTGGTCATCATGAAGCTACTCTATATTTTCGCGATGCCAGTCCTGCCGGATGAAGGCTACTACTGGATGTGGGGCCAGTTTCCCGCGCTTTCCTATTTTGATCACCCGCCGCTACTGGCCTGGCTTCAGGGTATGGTGCATTCGACCTTTGGTTCGACAGTCTTCAGCTTAAGGCTGGTCCCTGTGATCGCTTTTGCGGGCATGGCATGGATTGCTTGGGACTGGTGCAAGCGCTTGGCGCCGGAAGGCAAAGCACTCCATGCGATGCTGATCACGCTGATTGTCTGGTTTTCTTCGCCGTTGCTTTTGCGTTTCACATCATTGGCCATACAAGACTGCCTACTGATCGTTTTCACGATGGCGTCGATCCACTTTGTGGCGCTTTTCCTGGTTGACCGCGACGACGGTGAGACAGATTGGCGTTTGTTCTTTGCAGCTTGCCTTTGTGTCGGTTTCGCCGGGCTCTCCAAATATAACGCGGTTTTTGTTGCGGTCGGTTTTGCCGTTTACTTGTTGGGCACCCGCGATGGGCGTGGCCTGCTGGGAAGCTGGCAGGTCTGGGCGGGCCTTGCACTCATAGCGCTGATGCAAATGCCGGTAGTTTGGTGGAACGTGCAGCATGATTGGCCAAGCATGCAGTTCCATCTGGCTGACAGGATCGGTGAGACGCGCGCTTCCTCAAGCTGGCTGACCAATCTTCAGTCGTTTGTCATCGAGCATGTTCAGATGCTCGGGCCGGGCATGATGTTGCTCATGGCGCGCTTTGTGTTTGTGCCGGACACGGCTGCACCGCTTGCCCGGACGGGTGTTTTTGTGATGCTGGCGTCCACCCTTGCTTTTGCTTTTTTGACGACGAGCAACACCGTGCTTGTCTATTGGAACATGGTTGCCTTTGCGGCTGTGATGCCCGCTGTTGCCTTTCTGATGCGCTATCGGGCGGAACTGCTGGTGCATGCCGCCTACGGGCTGACCGCCGGGGTATGGTATTTGCTAGTATACGGCCTTTATCCGCTTAACGCCGCCCAAGGTGTTCCGGTGCGTGATCTGGACATTCAGTATGGCATGAGCGAGGTGGCACAACGGCTGGAACGGTTAGAGGCCAAGTACCAACCAGATAGGCTGATGACGAGCGACTATCGGACAGCGGGTATTCTCGGCTTTGTGCTCGATCGCAATGACATCGCCAAGATCGGCCCGCGTAACGATCAGTATGACTTCTGGTTCGATCCCGCCGAAACAAAAGGGCAAAGCGCGCTCATCCTGGTCGATGATGCGCTGCCGGAAACAGCCCTGATCACCCAGGTTTTTGGTTCAGTTGAGACGGTCCATGCTTTTACGATCCGCCGTTATGGATACAATATTCACAGCTGGCGTGTTGTTTTGGCCAAAGACCATTGCGGCTGCGGGCCGCACTAGGACATTTGTGGAATTCGCTTGGGTTTTCCGTCTTCGCCAATGTGCACCATCGTGAACCGCGCAAACGTTACGCGTTCGCTGGAAGCGGTCAAATATCGCTGCGCCCACGCCTCAACATAGAGGATCATGGACGTGCGTCCGATACGTTCCACTGACGTGTAGATCGACAGCGTATCGCCCACTTTTACCGGGCTGGCAAAACTCATCTCTTTGACAGCAGCGGTCACAATACGGCCATCGGCACGCTCCGCGCCCGCTATACCGCACGCCAGATCCATTTGTGCCATCACCCAACCACCGAAAGTGTCACCCGCCGCGTTGGTGTCAGCCGGCATGGCAAGTGTGCGAAGCGTCAGTTCACCGACCGGCGTTTGGTTGTGATCATTGGTCATGATGCACGCTTGGCCCGTGTCGCTCAAAACGTCAATGAGTGTCGTAAATCGGTATTCCGGTTTTTCAACGGCTACCTAGGGTTGCCCTGCCCGTGCCAGTTTCAAGGTCAACAAATTCAATGCCCATCACAGTGAAAGCGGCGGTTTGCCGCCAGTTCGGTGCGCCGCTGACGATAGAAGATGTAACCTTGGCCGATCCAGGTCCAGGCGAAGTGCTTATAAGGCTGAAAACGTGCGGAATCTGCCATTCAGATATCACCTATGCGGAAGGGGGCTGGGGTGGTGATCTGCCAATGGTTTTGGGCCACGAGGCAGCCGGAATTATTGAGGCTGTTGGCCCCGGCATGAGCCGATATCAAGTCGGTGACCGTGTTATTGCCACCTTGGTGCGCGCCTGCCACACCTGCCATTATTGTCGGCGCGACGATGAATTCATGTGTGAAGAGGTTTTTTCGCTGGATCTGCAAACACCCCTTCATGATGCCAATGGACAACCGCTCACACATGCCATGCGCACGGGCGCGTTTGCGGAAGCAATTGTCGTCGAGCAGAGCCAGATCAGTCCGCTGCCAGATGATGTGAGTTTTGAGATTGGCAGCCTTTTGGCCTGCGGTGTTCTGACGGGTTTTGGTGCCGTCACGAACACCGCAGGAATGCCAAAAGGTAGCCATGCCGTTGTTATCGGTTGCGGCGGTGTTGGCCTTAATACCGTTCAAGGTGCCCATTATGCTGGTGCCAAGAGCATAACGGCCGTTGATCTGGACGATGGCAAGCTCGCCACCGCCAAAAACTATGGTGCAACCCATATCGCCAATCCATTGCTCGGTGATGTCGCGGAGGTTATCAGGACCGCATCAGAGGGTCGTTGGGCTGACTATGTGTTTGTAACCGTCGGATCGGGTGCGGCAATTGAGGGCGCTACCGGTTATATTGGAAAAGGCGGTAGTCTTATCCTTGTCGGAATGCCACCGGCAGAAACAATGGCGATCTATAATCCGGCTAGTTTTGCGGGTTGGTCACAAAAGATCATTGGTTCCAAAATGGGATCGGCGAAAATTTCCCGGGACGTGCCAAAGCTTTTTTATCTCTATCAAAGTGGTACGCTGGATCTCGATCAAATGATCTCTGGTCGCTTTAAGTTGGACCAGATCAATGAAGCGTTTGCATCGACGAAGTCAGGAAAAGCGCTGCGCAATATCATTATTTTCGATTAGGCTTGACTGATGAAGATCGCGTCCGTCGAAACCATCATCACCGGAACACCGCCTGGCACGCCCGGCGGGCGATATTTCATATTCGTGAAGCTGACAAGCGATGATGGTATTGTTGGGTGGGGCGAGGCTTACAACGCCACCTTCGGGCCGAAGATCACCGCGCAGATGATCGAGGATGTCGCTGAACGATATCTGATCGGCTACGACCCGCGCGATGTCGAAACGTTTTTTCGTCGTTGTTACTCATCGGGTTTCACCCAACGCCCTGACGTTTCGATGGCGGGTTGCTTCAGCGCTTTGGAGATCGCGTGCTGGGACATTGTCGGTAAAGCACTGAATATGCCGGTTCACAAACTGCTGGGTGGCGCGGTCCAAAAACGGTTACGTTCCTACACCTATCTTTATCCTATAGAGGGGTCGATTTATCCCTCCCAGACACGCGGTCGGAGCGTTTACAATGACCCCGAACTGGCGGCGGAAAACGCGCTCGGATGGGTCGACCGAGGGTTCACGGCGATCAAGTTTGACCCCGCCGGGCCCTATACGATTTTTGATCCGCACCAGCCAACGTTGGTGGACATAGAACGCGCCGCTGCCATGGTGAAAGCTGTGCGTGATGCGGTCGGTACGCGTGCCGATATCCTGTTTGGGACTCACGGCCAATTCACACCATCGGGCGCAGCACGTATGGCCAAAGCGATCGAGCCTTATGATCCGCTGTGGTTTGAAGAACCGTGCCCGCCTGATGTGTCTGGTGCGATGGCGATGATTGCGGACAAAACCTCCATCCCCATCGCTACCGGCGAGCGGTTGACGACCAAATATGAGTTTCATCAGGTATTGGCGCGCGGCGCCGCCCAAATCATACAGCCCAATCTTGGTCGTTCCGGTGGTTTTATGGAAACTAAGAAGATCGCTGCATTGGCGGAAGTTTATCATGCACTAGTAGCCCCCCATTGTTATTGCGGGCCGATCATCGCGGCAGCAAACATTCAGCTTGCTGCGACACTGCCCAACTTCCTGATCCTTGAGGCCATCAAAGATTGGAGCGGTTTTCACGCCGACCTGTTGGATGTGCCGTTGCAATGGGTTGACGGAGACACGCTGGTTCCCGATGCGCCGGGCCTTGGTGCTGAGCTCAATGAACACGTGGCCCGGGCGCATCCTTATCAAGACATCCACCTTCATCTATCCATGGAAGACCGGATGGTGGTGCCGGATTAGGCGGACAGAGCGCGCCCCGGGGGGAAGCGCACTCTGTCCTAATGACCTGCATTCATCAGTCAGGCCAAATATTCATGCATGTTTTTCTTCAGCTGGTTTTGGTGACGGAAATTAGACGCGTCGTCCCGTCTTCGAAGATCACGTAAATTGTATCTCCCGGCATCAGGCCGTCCAAATCAATACCGTCTTCGACTTCCCACTTGGACCCATCGGACAGTGTGATGGTTCTGGTGTCGATATCGATGGTATTGATGACCCCCTCCCCTTCTCCGGCAAATGCAAAGATGGAAGACCCGATTAGTGTGGCACCTGCAAGCATCGATTTGTAAATCCATCTCATGGTCTCACTCCCATCTGCCATAGCGCAGCGCTTGTTGATTTCACCGAAAGCGTGCGCCTCGCAGATCAAAAAGGTGCAGATGCCAATTGTGATTTTCAAATCACATCGGGTTAAAACTATCAGCAAATTCAATGCCTTAATTAGGCCAGATTGCTCACGTGTCGCTTTTTACCGTTCCGCTTTAACGGCCAAAATACCAGCCAGAATATGTGGTTAGCGTTGCCATCTGTTTGCCATAATGCGCGCGTTGAGCGCTGCACCTGATCACAATCAGGGCGGATCACCGCATAGTGAAGCAGAAAAATGCGCCCTTTTTCCATGATTCAATCATTCACCTTTTGGTTGTATATATGAAATTTGAAACAACCATGACTAGATTTTCTCATCCGGCTTTAAAATTCCGGAATCGATGCACTTGCTTTCTAGGTCAGCTTTTTACAGACACTTAATATGAATGAGACAGTGTTAGCCCACTAGCGGGGGTAGACATTGCGACACCTATTAAAGCTCGCCATTACATTCTTACTGGCCTCGGCATTGATTGCCGTTGTCGTATTCTCGTACCGCCAGGCCATGCACAGTACCAAGGTGGCGACGGTAACCGCGTCAGCCGATGCGGCCGTGCAGCTGCTCAATAGCTCAATTGCCGAGACTGTCTCCGTGGTTGATCTTGTCCGGGCGCGGGGACATGATCGCTGCAATGCCGATACACGTGATGTACTCGATGAGCTTGTCTTTCTCTCTACGCAGTTGAAAGCCATTGTCATCGTTGATGGCAACGAGACCTGTTCATCATCGGGGTATGGCGCAGCGAAATTGTCCTCGGATTTGGCGATGGGCGATGCCCGTTACAGCCTCGCCAATTCCATAATGCTGCGCCCCTTGTCCAATGATTATCCCGGCATGGGCGTCTCGCGCATGGTGGCAGATGGTTCCCCCAATGTGATTGCTCTCGTTAATGCCAACACTTATGTCTCCGCCACCCTTGATCCCAGTTTGATCGCCGGATCAAACGCCGCATTTGCGCTCGCCAATGGCGACATTATCGTTGCAACACCAGATTTTGAACCTGCACAGGGCAACATTGAGCGAAGGGAGTTCGTGGCCCAGTCTGCGGTTTACCCGTTTGCATACAAGTTGGCTGTGCCCGTTGCGTATTTGCACGTTGACAGATTGGCACTTGGGCCATGGGTCCCGATTTTGCTTGCCGTTATTTGTGGGTTGGCGGGGTACTTGATTACAACCCGGTTTATCATGCCTGACCGCCCATCCGACGTGATCAAACGCGCCATCGAATCGGGTGAAATCCAACCCTATTTCCAGCCGGTCGTGGATCTGAACACCGGCGACATTGACAGTTTTGAGGTGTTGTCGCGGTGGGTCAAGCCGAGTGGACATATTGTGGGGCCCTCCGAATTTATTGCCGAAGTCGAGCGTTACGATCTTTCACCTTACTTGCTTCAGTCGTTGGTCAAGCAAACCGGTGCCTCCATGGCCAAGTTGATCGACCGGTTCACCTGTTTGCGGTTCGCATTCAACGTAGCGCCTGATACTTATGTGGAAAACGACTTTGTATCGGCTTTGTCGCAGGCGTTGGAGGCATCGTGCATTGCGCCTGATCGTGTGACCATCGAGGTCACGGAACGCCAGGAAATTTCTGACGTTGGTCAGGCACGCATCGCCACCCAGGAGTTGCAGCAAATGGGTGTCCATGTGGCAATTGACGATGTTGGAACAGGGCACAACGGCCTTTCGACCATTACCGCCATGGCGCCCAATGAGATAAAGATCGACAAATATTTCATTGATGGGCTCCCCGATAATCAGCGGGCCTTGTCCATGGTCCGAATGCTGGTGCGTACAGCGCACAGCCTTGGCATGAAAACCGTTGCCGAAGGCATTGAAAACCACCAGCAAGTGGAAGCTTTAATGGCGCTTAAGGTGGATTTTGCGCAAGGGTTTCATATTGCCAAACCGGTTCCGGCCGATGCGGCCATCGGACTTTTCCGTGAGCATCAGGAGCAATTGAAGAGCCGTGCGGCCCATCAGGCGCTGTTTAAAACGTCAGACAAAGCTGAAATTCATCTGGTTCCCGAGCCGACGGCGCATGCGGCATAATCCTTCCTTGCACCCTTAAAGTCTGTCTGCGAAACCCCATATTGGTGAAACCGGATCAACGGGATTACTATTTATGCGCACTACGAAGTTTGCGACGATAACCTGCGCGCTCATAGCGGCGTTTGTTCTGACCGTTGTTGAAATCATCCCTGCTCATGCCAGCCAGTTCAAACGGATCAGAGACATCAATGTATCCTGCACCAATGCGCTAAGATGTGATCTTTATATCGTTAATCCGGCGGTCTCTCTTTACAATATCGGTTTGCGCCGTTCCGCCGCAGCTGATGCGCCGGTATCGCTTTTTCTGACATTGCGAGAGGCTTTGATCGCTGGGTCACAGGTTTCGATTACCATTGATGGTGAGCCCATCGTGACCATACCTGTCAGCGATCTGCGCTATCGTGCGGCAAGCGGAGAATATCTCTTGCAAGCTGGTCCCGCTGTCGAAACGTTTTTCTCAGCCGCTGCACCTGGTCGCGAGATGAGGGTTACCTTTCGCACGCGCCGCGGCCAATCGACCGCCACCTATTCCCTTTCCGGGTTTGTCGCCGGTGTGATTTTCATGGACGAAGTGCAGGGTCGTATCGGTGGCCCGGATGCTTTGCAGCTGGCGCTGGATGGTGAGCGCGCCAGTGGCGGTGCGGGGCAAGCAGCAGCCATTTCCTGGCGCCGGCTTGATCGCGTGCCCGCCGGTCTTGTCACATATTACAATTTCGAAGATCGTCTGTGTGGACAGATGGACACAAACCTTGCCGGCCTTATCGGTGGTTACGAACTGCAGCTGTCTGAGAGGACAGGATTTGTTGTCTTTCCGTGCACCCGCGGCGGTGCCTACAATCAACCGTTCACCGTGTTTCAGCGAATTAGATCGGCCTATGTGCCCTTCATGTTGCCAGTCATCAAAGATGGTAATCCATCGGCGACCTATTACGCCTACAATTTGGAGTGGGATGCGCAGGCCGGCGAGCTCGTGTCTTTTTTCAAAGGGCGGGGCGTCGGCGATTGCGGCGAAATGCGGCGCTGGTCCGTGCAGGGCGATGAGACTGACGCCAACATTCAACTGGTATCATCGCGGGTTAAAGACACCTGCGACGGTGTTGCCGATCTCAATGCGCCCGAATGGTTACCCGTTTGGCCGGATGCATCGACTGTTCAATGAGCCGGGATGATCTTGAGGCGCGTTTGGCCTTTCTTCGTGAGGCGGAGCGCTTAAAAGACACGCTGCGTTCTGGTTTTACGGCACACGGCGCTCGTGAGAGCACGGCAGAACATAGTTGGCGGGTATGCCTGTTTGCGCTGTGTTTCAGCGATCTCCTGCCAGATATAGACGTACAGCGTTTGCTCAGCCTCTTGATTATTCATGATTTGGGCGAAGTCTATGAAGGTGACGTACCGGCGACTGATCAACGCGTGGATGACGGGCGCGATGCGCGCGAACGCGCTGATTTCCAAAAAATTACCGCAGTTCTTCCAGACAAGCTAAGAACGCAGTTTCGGGACTTGTTTGATGAATATACGGCGGGCGAAACGAAGGAGGCCAAGCTCGCCAAAGGTTTCGACAAGTTGGAAACCATGGTGCAGCACACGCAAGGCGAAAACCCCGATCATTTTGACTATGAGTTCAACCTGACTTACGGAAACCGTTGGACCGATGAGGTGCCGCTGTTGCGCGCATTGCGCGATATTGTCGACGAGGCAACCATCCGCCGCGCAAAAGGCGAACCTGGATGGCAATGACCATTAAGGGTCAAGCGCGCCAGTCCAGTCTTTCAGTCGTTGCAAATTGGCACCGAAATCTGAATGGCCCACTTGTGCCCGCGCGTAGCCGACCAACCCTGTTTTCCCATCGGGTAGTGTAACGGCCCAAAACTGAATGGTGTCCGGAAATTTCATCATCGCCGACCAGGTCACGTAACGGATAGAGCCACTGTCAACGTCACTGTTGACGCTCTGGCGTGTACCCTCCTGTGCCTCAATATGCTTGGCCAGTTTCGCCAATAGCTCAGCTGGCGCTTCGTCGTAGACAGGCAATTCTCCATCGGGCTCCAATCCGGCCGGACAAGCCCCTGGCGTGCACAACAAGCCGTCATGCGGTTTGGTCGATCGGGTCAATGTCGCCAAACTGAACGGCCCCAAATCCGGATCGCCGTATATTTGTCGCCAAACATGGGAAGGGCCGATGATGGCGATTGCGCCGACCGCGATAGCGACAAGCGCAATCAGTGCCGTAAAAAAGGACATGGGTTTCACCTTCCGTTGCTTCTGTCTCAGTTGGCATTGGCCCTTGTGATGTGCAGGATTTGCCCGGGATTGTCGTCAATGGCGATGTAAATTGATCCATCTGCGGCAATTTCGATATCGCGGATTCGACCAAACTGTCCGGCAAACATCTGTTCTTCGCCAACGATTTGACCGTTGCCATCGCGCGCCAGGCGACTCATCAATTGGCCGCGCAAGGCACCGACAAGTAGATCGCCTTGCCACTCGGGGAACATGTCGCCGTCATAGACGGCCAGACCCGACGGGGCGATGGATGGGTCCCAGTAATGTCGCGGTTGTTCAAGGCCCGCCTTTTCGGTGCCTTCACCGATGCGCTGGCCGGAATAATGGCGTCCATAAGATATGACAGGCCAGCCATAGTTAAGACCGGCTTCAGGTTGGTTGATTTCATCGCCACCGCGCGCGCCGTGCTCAACGGTCCACAACATGCCAGTCACCGGATCAATGTCAGCGCCCTGGATGTTACGGTGGCCTTTTGAATAAAGTTCGGGCGCAACATCGTTGCGGCCCAAAAACGGGTTATCGGCTGGCACTGAACCATCCTTGTTGATGCGAATGACCGCGCCGGCATGGTCCTCAAAGTCCTGCGAGCGGGGGGCATCACCCCGATCACCGGTTGTAATGAAAAGCGTCCCATCGGGGGCGAATGCAATTCGCGAACCAAAATGGCGTCCGCCACGCGATTTGCGGTTCATGGAAAAAATGGTTTCCACGTTCGTCAGACGGGGACGCACCGTTTCCCAGTCCGTGAGCAGGCCGGTCGCCACGGCGGTCCCCAGACCGCGCGCGCCCTGCTCGGAATAGGAAAAGAAGACACGTCGCGTAATGCCAAAATCAGGATCGACCGCGACATCCAAAAGGCCGCCTTGGCCGTTGACGGCGACGCTTGGCAAACCGCGTAAGGGCTCTGACAATATACCTGCAAACACGATCCGCATGGTTCCTTCGCGTTCTGTAACGATCAGTTCGCCATTGGGCAGTGTGTCGACACCCCAAGGGTGTTCCAGGCCATCTGCGATGGTTGTCACATTAAGGGAAACGCCGCCGTCAACGCTGACGGTTACAGGTTGGGCTAATGCAGGGGCGGTTAGAGGCAAGGCTATGAGAAGCCGGTAAGCGAGGCGCGGCAAACGGGGCATCATGCATCCTTTCCGGGGCGCTGGGTTCTATCTGTGCAGATAGGTGCCATGCTTCGCGATTCCAACGTAAAGCGCACGACCGACAGTGTAAACGATGATCACGCATTTGCGAGTTCAGGGACGGACACGTCCGGCCGTCTCCAGATCCTGCTTGAGGGAAAAACCAAGGACCAAGGCCATCGTGGCCATGACGCAAAAGACCGCTGCCATGACCATCATGTCTGCAAGGCCATGAATGTCGGCGGTGCCCACCGGCGCGGCAATCATCGTGGCGAGGGCCTGAATTTCCTCCGACGTCATTGCGCTGGTGGAAGCAAACGCGGGCAGGCCTGAAAGCGCGATGAGGGTGGATATTGCAAGCGTCGTCACCATGGCCAGCTTGACTTTTGCGCCAGCGGCTTGAATTCTTTTGCGTGATTTGACGTGTTGCGAAAACATGATAGTGGCCCAGCCTTGATTCGACACCAAAATGTCTTTCCAATGGGGCACCGATACGGAAAGATCGCGGTATTGCCGTGGCTATTTTGTGGCTAAAATGTGGCGCTCAGCCTGGCAGCCAGTCCAGTGTTACGTGATCCGGCAAAGATGAAACTCTGGCGAGCCAGTCGTTAATGGCCGGAAACGGGTCCATATCAAAACCACCTTTTGTGCCCGCGGTGTGCGTGTAAGCATACAGACATATGTCCGCCAGGGTTGCCGTCTCGCCGACCAGATATGGGCTCGTTTTGAGCTGGCGCTCCATGGTAGAAAGTGCCGCGTGCCCCTTTTCAAGCAGCGGGTCCAGGGTATCGGCAGTGCGCAAGTGCGCGCGTTCTTCATACGCTAAGATGCCGGCGCGAACGGCAATGGCCGGCTCATGGCTGTATTGCTCAAAGAACATCCATTGCATGACGCGTGCGTGCTCCAAACGGTCTGAGGGCAGCCAATGGGTGCCGAGACCGAAATAAACCAGGATCGCGTTGCTTTCACGAAGCGTGGTGCCGTCATTGAAATGAATGAGCGGCACTTTCCCGTCCGGGTTCAACCTTTTGAACTCAGCGCTGCCGGTGACACCGGTTCCTGCTTCCGCAGAGCGATGCTCGTAAGCGATCCCCAGGTGGGCCAGCAGCAGGCGCACTTTGTAGGAGTTGCCCGATGAGGGCATGGACCAGAGGGTAAAGCGCTCAATCACCTGAAAAACTTCACCAAACGCGGCGCATCTTCCGTGTCTTGGTCTTGCTTGTTTGGCTGTGTCCAGTCGCTGAAATCACATGGCACAATTTGCGGCATCCCGAGGATGAACCCTTGTGCATAGGCAGCGCCTGATTTGAGCGCCAGTTCCAAATGCCAAGGCGTTTCCAATCCTTCAAGCAGTGTCAAAATTCCGTCCTTCGAAAAAGTGCGTATTTGATCAACCAGCAGCGCAAAACCTTCCGGTGTTGCCATGCGAGACCGCACGACCTTGCCTTCCATCTTGACGATATCGGGAACCAGCGACTTAACCCGCGCTGCATCGGCGTGATCTGAGCCATAGTCATCGACAGCAATGATGAAACCACGTGCGCGCATTGCGTAGACGAATTCTTTCATGACCGCACTGTCATAGGCGGCATGCTCCACAATCTCACAGATAATGTCGTTCGGTTGCAAACCAGACGCGCGCATCTCACGGCTGACCAAGTCAATCTCCGGCGTGATGTCGCGCATGGATCGCATGGCGCCCGGGTCAAAATTAAGGAACAGCCGACGTGCCCGTTCTGGCAGTGAACGGGCATTGCGCAAGTGTAGCTGTCGCAGGATTTGCTCGACTTCGACCAGTTCGTCGGTCTTCAGCTTGGAAAAAAACTGATAGGGTGTCAGCGGGCGGCCGTCCACAAATGGGCGGGCAAGGCCTTCACAGGCGAACAGTTTCGGCTCGTCATTGGCAAGACGAAAAATCGGTTGGAAAGCCGAGTGCAAATTAACTTCCAGAAATTGGGCGCTGAAATGGCCGTCGGGAAGCGTTATTGATTGAGCAAAGGGCTGTGGCTGTGCCATATTTTCCTGAACCGTGTGGACTTGTTCAAAAGGTATCTGACAAGCCTGAATTTATGGTTAACACTTCGTTATGCGCTGCGCCAGCGCGACACCGCTTGTGTTTCACACATCATTGGCGCAAAAACGGCGCTGGCCTCATGTGAGGCTGACTTTAAACGCCAATGGAGACAAAAATGGCCTTCCTGTCTGACGCCCTTGCCCGTGTGAAACCGTCTGCAACGATAGCGGTTTCCACCAAGGCTCGCGAATTGAAGACGGCGGGTCATAACGTGATTGGCCTTGGTGCTGGTGAACCGGATTTTGATACACCCGAAAACATCAAGGCCGCGGCCATCGAGGCGATCAATCGCGGAGAGACCAAATATACCGCGGTCCCCGGTATTATTGAGCTACGCGAAGCGATTTCTGAAAAGTTCAAACGGGAAAACGACCTCGACTATTCGCCGGACCAGATCATCGTCGGTACCGGTGGCAAGCAGGTGCTTTACAACGCCTTTGGCGCGACCTTGAACGCAGGCGATGAGGTGATCATTCCGGCCCCTTATTGGGTCTCATATCCGGATATGGTGCTTTTGAACGGTGGAGAGCCAGTCTTTGTCGAGACAACTTTGGAGGACAGTTTCAAGCTGACCCCTGCAGCGCTTGAAGCGGCCATCACGCCGAAAACCAAATGGTTCATCTTCAATTCGCCATCGAACCCGTCCGGTGCGGCCTATAGCAAGGATGAGCTCAAAGCGTTGACCGATGTGCTTGTCAAATATCCCCATGTGTGGGTGCTGACTGACGATATGTATGAGCATCTTTGCTATGGCGATTTTGAATTTTTCACGCCCGCACAAATTGAGCCAAAACTCTATGAGCGCACGCTGACCATGAATGGTGTATCGAAAGCCTATGCGATGACCGGTTGGCGTATTGGTTATGCCGGAGGTCCTCTTGAGCTGATCAAGGCGATGACAAAGGTGCAGGGCCAACAGACATCCGGGACATGTTCCATCGCGCAGTGGGCGTCGGTCGAGGCATTGAATGGAACGCAAGATTTTATCGCGGAGCGCCGCGAGATCTTCCAGCAGCGCCGTGATTTGGTGGTGTCCATGCTCAACCAGGCCAGCGGGATAGAGTGCCCCATGCCGGAAGGGGCATTTTACGTCTACCCATCTTGTGCCGGGTTGATCGGCAAAATGGCACCAAGTGGCAAGGTTATGGAAACGGATGAGGATTTCGTCACTGAATTGCTGGAGTCAGAAGGCGTTGCAGTTGTTCACGGTTCAGCGTTTGGCCTTGGACCCAACTTCCGTATCTCCTACGCCACATCCACGGAAGCGTTGACGGACGCCTGTGAGCGCATCCAACGTTTTTGCGCAGCTTGCCGGTAGGCTCTCTGGACGGGGTGGTGCGACATACCGGAACAGGAAAACCGACATGTCGCACCATCATCGAGGAGGCACATGAAACAGCACCCTGTTGCCGATCAGCATAGGATCTAGAGCCCCAGGGTGCGCCGTCGACATTCACCCTTTGTGGGGCTGGGTTTCCAGTCGACTAAGTCAGCGGGCCGTCAATGTAGGGGTAACCGCCCACAGCCTGACATCCACTTCGTCCAAAGCGCTTTGAAAATGAAGGTTTCGTGACGTAACAGCAGGTTTCACGTCATTTAGTCTTGTTGAATCAAGCTTCTAATCAATTGTGCGTAACCTTGAACTGTAGGGCTTGAATGCTTGGGCCACTTGGTTTTGTGTGAGCACTTGCACAAAATATCAGGGGATATGCGTTTTGGACAGCAGACTTATGCCGGGTTCGCAGCCGCGACGCACACTTAGGCGTGCCGCCACCCAGGGTGAAAACAGGCAAGTGCGCGCGCGCCTGACCCCATTGGTAGAATTCATTTATCCCGACCATGATACCAACGAGCTAGTTCAGAAAGTATGTGATGCTTTTTGGCCGGGCGAAATGAAGTCGCGGCAACGGGCACGTACGCCCGGAAACACACTTTGGAACGAAAGTGATTGCCTCGTCATCACTTATGGCAATTCGTTTGTAGACGGAACCCACAAACCGCTTGATCTCCTGAACGACTTTTTGCACCGCTATCTGGCTGACACGGTCAATGGTGTGCACATTTTGCCGTTCTTTCCGTTCACCTCAGATGACGGGTTTTCGGTGACAGACTACCGGCTCGTGAATTCTTCGCTCGGCGACTGGGAAGATATTTCGCGTATCGCCGAAGACTTCACGCTCATGAGCGACCTGGTGCTCAACCATGTCTCTTCACAATCCACCTGGTTCAACGGCTTTTTGCAGGGCCATGAACCTTGGAAGGACTTCTTCTTTACCGCTTCGCCCGACGATGATCTCAGTTCAGTGGTGCGCCCGCGCGCGCACCCACTGCTGCGAAAGGTGGACACAGCTGAGGGCGAGCGCCATGTCTGGTGCACCTTTTCACATGACCAGATCGATCTGGATTTTTCAAATCCCGAAGTTCTGCTCGAATTTCTCCGCATTACGCGCCTGCACATTGAAAACGGGGTGCGGATCATTCGGTTGGATGCCGTTGCCTTCATCTGGAAAGAGATTGGCACATCATCGATCCACCTGCCGCAAACCCATTCGATTGTGCGCCTGATGCGTGTTTTGGTCGATTATGCGCAGGAAGACATTGTTCTGCTGACCGAAACCAATGTGCCCAATCAGGAAAACCTCTCTTATTTCGGTAACCGCAACGAAGCGCACGCAATCTATAATTTTACGCTGCCGCCTTTGATGCTGCATGCCATTTGGTCGGGGTCATGCGAACTATTGAACCGCTGGCAAATGGCGATGCCGCCCGCCCAACTGGGTTGTGCCTATTTGAACTTTACCGCCAGTCATGACGGCATTGGCGTACGCGGAGGCGAGGGCATGATTGCTGACGCGGATCTCGGACGTATGGTTCAAACGGTAGATCAGTTCGGTGGCAAGGTTTCCATGCGCGCCATGGCGGACGGTTCACAGCGCCCTTACGAACTCAACATCACCTTCTTTGATGCCATGAAAGGGACCTTTGAAGGCGAAGATGAGTGGCAAGTCGAACGTTTTCTGGCGACGCAAACCATTCAGATGGCGCTGGAGGGTATTCCGGCCTTTTATGTCCACTCGCTTTTGGCCACGTCCAATGATCATGAAGGTTTTGAGAAAACCGGCCTGAACCGTTCCCTCAACCGCAAGCGCTGGGAGTATGGTCGGTTGCGCGCCTTGCTGGATGATCATGACAGCGTGCACGCGCGGGTGCTTGCGGAGATGAAGCGACGCATTGCCATCCGTTGTGACCAGCCCGCCTTTCATCCCAACGGCACGCAGTTCACCATGCAGTTTGGCGAGGAGATTTTTGGCTTTTGGCGTCAATCGATCGACCGCGACCAATCCATCTTTGCCATGCATAATGTGACAAAAAACGAAGTGCGTGTGCCGGTGCTTTCGATCAATCTGATCGGAGGAGACGCGTGGATCGATCTCTTGTCTGGCGAAGCCATCCGCGCTGATGGCGGCGATATTATCTTTAAACCGTACCAGTGCCGCTGGGTGAGCAATAGATAGCGCCTAGTCAGAAGGCCGTTTTTGAATAGCCCTTGGCGAGTTTGGATTGGGCACGCAGGCGACCCGTGTATTGGTCGGCGTGTGAACCAACTCATGGCGGCCTTCTGAGGATTCAAAGAAGTAAATATCGCCTGCACGGTATCCAGCACCGAACAAATTGGCCCATTCAAGACGCATGATGTCCGCAGGCGGGGCAAGCGGATAAAGCGCGATGTTGCCGCCTGACAGTTTGACCAGTACCGCACCTCGCTGACCGAATAGCGCTTCATGGTCTTGTGTTTGACATTTATAGTCGGTGTTTTGAGCCAAAACCGGCGCGCACCATGAAAGGGTCAAGGCTAGCGTAAGGCCGCTACACTTCCTTTTCATCCGCCCTTACCGCCTCAACAATTTCCCGCATCAAATCCGGGTCGGCGGCCTGCACTCGGCTCCAGGATGGGATGAACGGTGTTTCCATCGGATTGTTCAGGAAGCGATCTCCGGCCTCCATGATATTGCGTGCAAATAGTTCCACCGCCTTTTCTTCCTTGTGGCGGTCTACGTGTAGACCGTTCATTTTCGCATCATTGTAATAGGTCTCGACGAAATCGAGCGCGATGCGGAAATAGCTGGCTTTTAGCGCGCGGAAGGTGGCGCTTGAAAATATCTGCCCGTCAGTGGCGAGCTTGCGGAAGATCGCTTTGCAGATGTCGGTCGACATGCGCGACAGGCCCTTGGTGGCGTCTTCTTCTGAGAGCGGTTGGTGCTTGTGATCGTAGTTGTCGGCAATTTCCACCTGACAGACAGCGCGCGGTGCCAGATTGCGCCACGCCTCAGATAGGGTGCCGATTTCAAGCCCCCAGTCGGACGGGATGCGCATGTCGGGTAGAATAGCCGTGCGCATGGCAAACTCACCGGCCAGCGGATAACGAAAGCTGCGCAAATAGCTGAGATATTCGTGTGGGCCAATCGTGTTGCGCAGCGCCAACAGCAACGGCGCGACGAGCAGGCGCACCACACGGCCATTCATCGTGCCATCGGCTGTGCGCGGATAATAGCCTTTGCAGAACTGATAGGGGAATGCCGGATTAGCAACCGGGTAGACCAGACGCGCGAGCAAGTCCTTTGAGTAGGTGACGATGTCACAATCATGCAGCGCGATGACATCGCTATCGGCCTGCGCCAGCGTGTAGCCGATGCAGTACCAGACGTTCCGACCTTTCCCCATTTCCTCGGGCGACAGGCCGGCTGCGGCCAAGCGCGCGTCAATGGCCTTCAGGCGCGGACCATCGTTCCAAAGCAGTGAATGGCTTTGCGGCAGGCGTGAAAAGAACTCCTTGGCGTGCAGATATTCGTCGCGCGTGGCGCGGTCCAGGCCGATGACGATGTGGTTGATGAACTCGACCTTGGACAGTTCATCCAGGATCAAAGGCAGCGCGTCCGTTTGCAGCTCGGAATACAGCGAGGGCAGAATAAGCGTGATCCGTTGGGTTTGCGCGATCGCGTCAAGTTCGCGCTCTAACTCCTCTTCAGGGCGGGTACGCAAATTGTGCAGTGTCGCAACATATCCGTTCTGGTGAAAATCAGCCAAACTTAAACCCCAAACTTGTTTGTGCGCTGCGACACTACAGACAGAACTGCATCATTCCAACCGGCAGGGCCGGCAAGTTCAGTACGTTTTATCCGACCGTCATCTTCGCCCGCCAGATGAAGTATGGGCTTGCCATGCGTGTTCATGATGATGAACCCACGATCTGCGCGCTCTAGCATCTCTACATCATTGGGCGCATCGCCAAGCGCGACTGAAAATGCGTTAGTTAACTCTAACATATTTATGATCTCGTCCATCCGCGCGGCCTTGGTGCCGCCCAGAGACAGCGTCAAATAGCGCCCGCCATAGCGGCCAGTGACGCCCAAATTTTCCAGTTCGCTGATGAACATGGCGCGCCCGTCGTCCGTGCCTGTCCAGACGCCGGGCTCGGAAAAGGCGCGTCTTGCGGCGAGGTCCGCATTTTCCGATGAAAGGCCTGTTGATGCAGCGATTTCTGCTACCGTCATGTCGCCAAAGCCGGTGAACTTTTTGCGCAAGTCCGGCGAGACTTCCGCCAAAGCATCGCGGATAACACGGTAAGCGGCCACATCATGGTCGTCCGTGAAGTCCCCTGCCGGCAGAATACCGGCACCGTTTTCAACAATAGCGGGGCAATGCGCAAAGCCCGCTTTTTCTCTCAACGGTGCGATTTCGGCCGCCGTCTTGGATGACGCCATGATGAGTGGCACATCCCGCCGTTTCAGCTCATCCAAGGCAGGTGTAGCCGCTGCCCATGAATAGGTTTCATGGTCGAGCAGGGTGCCATCGAGATCAGTGAAGATGATCAGACTCATGGTCGAAGAGTAGCTGGCTTGCGGCAGGGTTCAACCGGGCAATCAAATTACTGTTCGGCCTCCGACACATTTTGCTTCACCGCGATGAAACTGTCGGGTGTCACCGATATGCTGTCGACGCCAGCTTCCACAAGCAGTTTGGCAAAGGATGGCGAGTTTGAGGGTGCTTGCCCGCAAAAGCCGACCTTGCGTCCCTTCGAATGGGCCTTTCGCACAATCTCCTGGATCATCCACAAGACCGCTTCATCGCGTTCGCTGAAGACATCAGCCAATTGACCTGAATCGCGGTCGACGCCCAATGTCAATTGGGTCAGATCGTTGGAGCCGATCGAGAACCCGTCAAAGCGGTCGGAGAATTGTTCGCCCAAGATCACGTTCGACGGGATCTCGCACATGACATAGACTTCCAGGCCGTTCTTGCCGCGCTCAAGGCCGTATTCCGCCATGACCGCGAGCACCTTGTCAGCTTCATCTAGCGTGCGGCAGAACGGGATCATCATTACCACATTGGTAAAGCCCATGTTTTCACGCAGCATTTTGATCGCTGCGCATTCGAGCGCAAATCCGGGCGCATAGGCGGGCGAATAATAGCGCGATGCTCCGCGAAATCCGATCATCGGGTTTTCTTCTTTCGGTTCGAACTGAAGGCCGCCCAGAAGTTCGGCATATTCATTGGTTTTAAAGTCGCTCATACGCACGATGACTTTGTTCGGCCATGAAACAGCGGCGATGCGGGACAGGCCGCGCGCAAGATTGTCGACGAAATAGTCGGTCTTGTTGTCATAGCCCTGAGTGATCTGCGCAATCTCCGCCTTGGCTTCATCGTCCGGCAGATTGTCATATTCCACTAGCGCCATGGGGTGCACGCGTATGACATTGTTGATGACGAATTCCATGCGCGCCAAGCCAACGCCGTCGCTCGGCAACCGCCACCAGCGCAACGCAGCGGAGGGGCTGGCCATGTTCAACATAACCGCTGTTTTTGTATCCGGCACGCTGCTCATGTCGATCTCGGTTTCGGAAAACTCCGCGAAGCCTTCATAAACATAGCCCTCGCTGCCACCGGCACACGATACGGTCACCTGCTGATGGTCGTGCAGCACATGAGTTGCATTGCCGGTCCCGACGACAGCCGGAAGACCCAGTTCACGACTGACAATGGCCGCGTGGGATGTTCGCCCGCCATGATCGGTCACAATGGCGCTGGCCCGCTTCATGACCGGCACCCAATCAGGGTCAGTTGTGGAGGTGACAAGAATTGAACCATCGACAAACTGGTCGATGTCATCGGCGTGTTCGATCAGGCACACGGGCCCTGAGATGATCGCCGCGCCGACGCTCAAACCCTGAATCAAGGTCTTGCCATGGTCGCCAAGTTCGAACGATTTGATCGTGCCTTGGTTGGCGCGCGATTGGACGGTCTCGGGACGCGCCTGAACGATGTAGAGCTTGCCGGTGATCCCGTCTTTTGCCCACTCCATATCCATGGGCTGGCCGTAGTGTCCTTCGATAATGCTGGCTTGGCGGGCAAGATCGAGAATTTCTTCATTGCTGAGCACGAAAGACGCCCGCTCAGCCTTGGAGGTTGGTACATTGCGCGTTGAGGTGCCTTCCGGTCCTTGCGCATGCACCATCTTGATCTTTTTGGCACCCAGCGCCTTTTCAACAATCGGAGAGAGTTCGAGCTTGTCCAGAAACGGCTTGTAGACCTCATATTCATCTGGATCGACGGCGCCTTGCACGACGTTCTCGCCAAGACCCCAGGCGGCGTTGATCAGGACCACATCGCGGAAGCCGGATTCGGTATCCAGTGAGAACATGACACCCGATCCGCCGACATCGGCGCGCACCATCAATTGTATGCCTATCGACAGTGCCACTTCCATATGGTCGAAACCTTGAATCCGACGATAGCTGATGGCGCGGTCAGTAAAGAGCGACGCGTAACAGCGGCGGCAGGTTTCCAAAAGCGATGTTGCGCCAGTCACGTTCAAATAGGTTTCTTGCTGGCCGGCGAAACTCGCTTCGGGCAAATCCTCAGCTGTGGCGGAAGAGCGGACGGCAACAGAGCAATCTTCCGTGCCTGCCCGCTGGGACAATTCCGCATAGGCTTTGATGATATCCGACCGGATGTCGTCCGGCCAAGTACCCTTGTATATCGCTTCGCGGATGGCGGTTCCCGTTTCGGCTAGGGTGGCGTGGCCACTTTCCAGTTTTGCCACCGAGGCTTCTATGAAGGCGTCCAACTCATTGTGGGTGAGATATTTGCGAAATGCGGAGGATGTTGTGGCAAAGCCGCCGGGGACGCTAACCCCCTTGGCGGATAATTGCTGGTACATTTCGCCCAGCGACGAGTTTTTCCCGCCAACCAGCGCAACGTCGCCGCGCGCCAGCGTTTCAAACCACAAGACATTGTTGCTCGCTACCATCTTACCCTCCAAGCCGATGCAATGACCGAGGCTACAACAAGAACAGGCAGACCGTTCTGATGCACATCAAGGTCGTACTTATTCGGGCGTGTATTCTTGCCGTGTTGTTATTGATGGAGGTGAGACAATGGATCTGCAGGGCGTCGACGAGATACGCGCGATGATATCTGAGTCAGAAATGTTCAATGACGCGGTTGCGCAAGCGGTTGCGCCATTGGTTGCCGAGCATTTGCCTGTTCGCGCAAGCGAAATCGCGGAGGAACTGAATGCCAGCACCGACAGTGCATTTGGCGTTATCGGTCGCGCCTTTCCCGATTGGGAGCTCAGGTTGGAGGGCTCTGTCTCGCCGGTTGGTGAGCGGGCTTGGACATGCCGTTTCTCATCTAACCTTTCAGATGATGATCTTCTGACCGGCGTCGGGCATGGAACCGGCATCCGCCTGGCGCTGCTCGACGCCATTGCCCATCTGGCTTCAATGGAGGCAAAGGGGTTCTCGTAGGAAGGATTGTTGTTGGGCGCCTGTAAAATGGTGCTACTAAAGAGGTTTGAAAACGGCGTTTGGATCTTGAGCCCGAACCAGACCGAAGCGAGCATATGTTTCCGTCTTGCCGCGGACAGCCTATGTCCGATGCTGCGATGCCGGTTTTCATACTGCGTGAAGCACGTGATTTCCCGCCGGGTTTGGCTTTGGAATGTCATTGCGCACATCGCCAAAATGGGGAGTAAAATCCTAATTTTTTCAGAGAATTTCCGGTTGTCTACATTTTCAACAGCCTCTCGGCTAATCGGCCATGCACCACATCCTGACGGGTTGGCCGCTACAAATGCTAATATCCATTGTCACACAACAGGCACTACCATCCGCCTTTAAGCCAACGCCGTCTCCGGCACATCATCTCCGACAATCAGCTTGGCTTCGCTCGCTGCAAGCACATCATCTACGGTAAAGCCTGGCCCAACTTCCATCAGCTTCAAACCGTTATCGGTTGGCTTGATCACCGCCATTTCCGTGACGACCAAATCGACCCTTCGCGTCGCGGTCAGCGGTAGGGTGCAGGTGGGCACGATCTTGGCGTTGCCCTTGGCCGTGTGGGTCATGGCAACGACCACGCGCTGCGCACCGGCCACAAGATCCATGGCACCGCCCATGCCAGGCACCATCTTACCGGGGATGGTCCAGTTGGCCAGATAACCGCGTTCATCAACCTGCAGACCGCCGAGCACCGTCATATGCAGATGGCCGCCGCGAATAATGCCAAAACTCATGGCGCTGTCGATGGAGGCAGCGCCTGGCACGGCGGTCACAAACCCGCCGCCGGCGTCGGTCAAGTCAGGGTCTTCCATCCCTTCCGGCGGACGCGCACCAAGACCGATCACGCCGTTTTCGGCCTGAAAGAACACATGCACATCTTCGGGCAAATGATTGGCGACCATGGACGGCAAGCCAATACCGAGATTGACAAGCGTGTCCGGTTCCACCTCCAGCGCGACTCGGCGCGCGATGACTTCCTTGGCATCCATGCTCATCGTGCCGCCCTCTCCAAAAGATGATCCACCAGAACGCCCGGTGTCTTGACATGATCGGGCGGGATGACACCCACCGGCACAATGGCTTCAGGCTCCGCGATAACGGTCGCCGCCGCCATCGCCATGATCGGATTAAAATTATGGGCAGTCAGCGCATATTCCAAATTGCCGACATAATCGGCCTGATGCGCGGCGATCAGGGCAAAGTCGGCATAGATGGGCTCTTCAAGCAGATAAGATTTACCCCCCACTTCCACGATCTGCTTGCCCTCTTCGACCGGCGTTCCGATGCCCGTGGCCGTCAGCACCCCGCCCAGTCCAACGCCCGCCGCGCGGATACGCTCGACCAAAGTGCCCTGCGGCACCAGCGAACACTTGATCTCGCCATCAATCATCTTCTTTTGCGTTTCCGGATTGAGGCCAATGTGCGAGGCAACGACTTTTGAAATACACCCGGCGCTGACCAGTTTGCCAATCCCGGTGCCGGGCATGGCCGTGTCATTGGCAATCACGGTCAGACCGCGCGCACCTTTCGCCACCAAGGCATCAATCATGCGGTGCGGCGAACCAACGCCCATGAACCCGCCAATGAGGCAGACAGATCCATCCGGGATCATCTCGGCTGCTTCGGAAACTTTGATCGCGCGCTTCATCGTCGTAATCCCCCTTCCATAACCATGACCCGATACATATTGCAGCACAATGACGCTGCCATTCGTGCCGCCGAGAAAAGTATGAAAGCGGCATGCACAATTAATGCGCAAAAACTTGCTTGCACATTTTCTCGCCATAGGTTCAAGTTTGGGGCCTCAAACGACAGGGAGTCCCAAATTGTTAAAAAGACTGCTTCTCGCAGCTGCCGCAGGTATCATGTCCGCCGGCACTGCTTTTGCCCAAAACATCGAAGTGCCCTTCGCTCTGGATTGGAAATTTGAAGGCCCGAGCGCGCCTTATTTCCTCGCGATCGATAATGGCCACTTCGAAGCCGCCGGTCTCGATGTCACCATCGAAGCTGGTTCCGGTTCCGTCCAAACCATCCCCAAAATTGCAACGGGCGCCTTCCCGATCGGCTTTGGTGATATCAACTCAGTTATCAAGTTCCTTGATCAGAACCCCGGTGCACCGGTCACCGCCGTCATGATGGTCTATGACAAGCCGCCATTTGCCATTGTTGGCCGCAAGTCACAGGGCGTAAGTGAGCCGAAGGATCTGGAAGGAAAGACATTGGGGGCTCCGCCACCCGATGGCGCGTGGGCGCAGTTCCCCGCCTTTGCTTCTGCCAATAGTCTCGATGTGGACAGCATCACCGTCGAGCCCGTTGGCTTCCCGACGCGCGAGCCCATGTTGGCCGAAGGCCAGGTTGACGCCATCACCGGCTTCTCCTTCTCATCTGTGTTGAACCTGAAGCGTCTCGGCGTTGCTGAAGACGACATTTCCAACATACTGATGGCTGACTATGGTCTTAACCTCTATGGCAACGCCATTTTGGTGAACACCGACTGGGCTGCCGACAATGGTGAAACCATCACCAAATTTTTGACGGCTGTCTCGAAAGGTTGGGCTGATGCCATCGCCGATCCTGCCGCTGGCATTGAAGCGCTTTCCAAACGCAATGTGGCCATCGACAAGGCGCTGGAACAAGAACGTCTACAGATGGCCATCGACCAGAACGTATTGACGGACTATGTGGCGGCCAACGGCATGGGCAGCATTGACGATGCCCGCATGGAAGCCGCGCTTGCGCAACTGGGTGAGACCTATGAGTTCCAAAATGCGCCCGATGCATCGCTGTACTTCACATCAGATTATCTGCCCGGCGCAGATATGCGGATGCTGAAATAATATACTGAACCGCCGCGCTGACCTATCATCTCCGCGCGGCGGCCACTCTTTTTGTCAAAGTGGCACCATGGCCAATCTGATCGATATCAAGAGCGTTACGCACGCTTACAAATTACCCAACAAAGAGCGCCTGCCGGTGCTCAATGATCTGAACATCGCCATCAAGGAAGGCGAGTTCTGCGCGGTCGTCGGCCCTTCCGGCTGTGGCAAATCCACGCTCACGCGCTTGATTGCCGGCCTGATGCGCCCGGATGAAGGTGAGGTTTGGCTGCACGGAGAATTGGTCAAAGGCCCGAAAAAGACCGTTGGCATGGCATTCCAGAACCCGGTTCTCCTCGAGTGGCGTACGATTTTGGACAATGTCATCCTGCCGCTGGAAATTGTCGCCCAATCCGTGCCCCGCGAAGCCCGCGAAGCCCGCGCGCGCGAATTGCTGGCGTTGGTCGGTCTTCAAGGTTTTGAAGACAAGCGCCCGTCGGAACTGTCCGGTGGCATGCGTCAACGCGCGTCCCTTTGCCGATCCATCGTGCACAAGCCGGATGTCCTGATCCTCGATGAACCATTTGGCGCGCTCGACGCCTTCACGCGCGAAGATTTGTGGCAAACCATGCATGATCTGCGCGCCGAAGAACCATTCACCGCCCTTTTGATCACCCATGATCTGCGCGAATCCATCTTTCTGGCCGATGAAGTGGTGGTGCTCTCGGGAAGGCCAGCGACCGCGCAATATAAGATGAAAATTCCAGGCGCCAGCGCCGAGCGGTCCATCGATGATCTCTATACACCCACCGCAGCGCAGCAGCTCAACATTTTGCGCCATCAAATCGAAATCGCACAGGGGCGAGCGCCGGCTGAAGAAGAAAAGCTGGAGGCGGCACAATGAGTTTTCAGAAAGTCGCGATCCCAACGCTCGCCATCATCATTTTCCTGTTACTTTGGGAACTTCTTGTCTGGGCCAATGGCTGGCCAAACTACAAGATGGCCTCCCCCAGCGATTTATGGCCCGCTTACTTGCGATACTGGGAACTTTTTCTGGCAATGGGCTGGCAGACCTTGTGGCGCACCGTGGTCGGCCTTTTGTTGGCGATCATTGTCGGAACGGCCATCGGCATGATCATGGGCTTTTCGCGCACGATGCGTGAAGCGCTCTATCCATTGCTGGTGGGCTTCAACGCCATTCCAAAGGCGACTGTCGTTCCGATCATCGCGCTGATCTTTGTCGGTGCGCATGATTTCAATACCGTGCTAATCGCCTTCATGATCTCGTTTTTTCCGATCGCCGTTTCAGTCTCGATTGGCCTGTCGACGCTGGAACCGGAATATCGCGATATTCTGCGCTCGCTGGGCGCCTCAAAAATAACTATTTTTTGGAAGATCGCGTTACCCAAGACACTGCCGGAGTTTTTCGGCGCATTGAAAGTCGCTGTCACCCTTGCCTTCATCGGCACAAATTTGATGGAGATCGTGTCGCCGCACGGACGCGGCCTCGGCGCGCTTTTTGACAGCGGGAAAACCAATTCAGACTACCCGCTGATGTTTGCGGTTCTCATTGCGTTGGCCGCACTTGGTATCCTGCTCTACTACATCGTTGTGTGGCTGGAGAAGACCTTTGCCGGTTGGGCCGAGCGCGAGGCGAGTTAAGACTAGCTCGCCTTCAATTAAGCTGCCTCTTCGATCGCTTTTAGCGAGCGCATGGCACTCCTAAAATCGCTAACATTAGCAAACCTATTCAATTCGAGTACTGCCATCGAAAGTAGAAAGATGGAAAATTCCGCCCCTCGAACATCGGACAAATCCTCCTGCATACGCACGATTTGATCTGCCATTTCTTCAATATTACTCTTCTTCACTTTTTGCCTCTATTTACTCATATATATTCTCCAAATATGTATATAGCACATTTTATATGATATTTTAAAGAAATTTTATTAATTAAAAAATTAATATATTATTTATCGAAATAAAAATTATATGGTAGAATAATCATGTTGAATTAAATAATACTTATGTATTAATCCAATTAAAATTTAGTCAAAACAATTCAAGCTCACCCGCACAAAATGCGCTATAACCCATATTTAGGCTATAACGAGAATTATAGATGTTTTTGTCTTTTGAGCAGAGGCAATCCACTCAGCTCATATTGAACGGAACCACGAGCGCTTTATTCCCCAATGGCGATGCCTTCGCGCCTTGGATCAGCACCGCCGACAAGCGTGTCGCCCTCCAGAAGAATGGCGTGAAGGCCGGACGTCAATGAACGAACATTGACCTCATAGCCTAATGCCTCAAGCGCTGGCTGATCATCAACAGCCGGGGTCTCAGCTTCAAGGTCAAACGTCCCGAAACGATTGACGCGGTGAGGCATGGAGACCGCAGTTTGCACGTCCATCCCCCAATCCAAAACGGCGATGATCGCTTGGGTGACATATCCAATGATCCGGCTACCGCCCGGCGATCCGACGACCAGGTAGGGTGCTCCATCACGCATGACTATTGTCGGCGACATCGAAGACCGTGGGCGTTTTCCAGGCTCAACCCGGTTGGCAATTGGCACGCCGTCGCTGTGCGAACGAAATGAAAAGTCCGTCAATTCATTGTTCAACAAAAACCCGCCAACCATAAGCCTTGAGCCAAAACCGTTCTCAATCGTCGTCGTCATTGAAAGGGCATTGCCAAATTGATCCACAATCGAAATATGGCTGGTGGATGGCAGCTCCAGGGATATATCGTCAGCCCAGTTCAACTGCGCATGATCAAACGTCGGGCTACCCGGTGCCACCGATTCCAGCGCCCGAACTGAACCGTCCCCGCTCCCTAACAGCAACTGTGCCCGCTCATTTAGATAGACCTCGTCCAGAAGGCCCTTAGTCGGCACCGGTACGAAGTCTGAATCGGCCGTATATCGGCCACGGTCAGCAAATGCGAGGCGCGAAGCATCGCCAATCAACCGCCAGCTTTCGGGATTGTCGGGCCCAAACAGACCAAGCGGGAAGTTTTCGACCATGCCAAGAATCTGGCCAACCGTTAGCGCGCCCGATGAGGGTGGGCCCATGCCGCAAACATCATAGACGCGATACTGCACGCACACTGCGGGCCGTTCTTTCACACGGTAGATGGACAAGTCAGTCAGCGACAGGACACCGGGATTTCCGGGCGCTTGTTGAACTGTGCTCACAATAGATTGGGCAATCTCACCGCTATAGAAAACGTCAGCCCCTTCTTGGGAGATGGCGCGCAGTGTCTCGGCATAAGGAGCGTTCTTCAATAGCGACCCCTCAGCAAGCGGTTCGCCATTGGGAATGAAATAGTTGCGCGTCGTTTCAAATCTCGACAGGCGCTCTGCGTCTCTGGCGACCAGCGAGGCTAGTCGGGGTGAAACAGAAAAACCGTTTTCGGACAAGTCAATGGCCGCGTCAAAAAGCGGTTGCCATGCCATTGTGCCCCAGCGTTCGTGCGCCTCCTGCATCAGCATTGGTGTTCCGGGGGTGCCAACTGACAACCCGCCCACAACCGCATCGAAGAACATGAGAGGCTCACCATCGGCGTTTTGAAACAGTTTTGGCGTCGCCGCCAATGGCGCTGTTTCCCGTCCGTCTAGCGTCGTCACACTACCGCTGGCCGCATCGTACCAAACGAGAAACGCGCCGCCGCCAAGGCCGGACGATTGCGGCTCCACCAGACCAAGCACCGCTTGAACAGCGACCATGGCATCTGCAGCGGTGCCGCCCTCTCGCAGAATGTTTGCTCCGGCCTCTACCGCTAGAGGATTGGCTGCGACAATCATCCAATTGTTTGAGGTCACTGCCATGCCAGCACGCTTGGCCGCCAATGAAGTTTCCGCAATCTGGCTAAATCCCAGTGTCTGGTTGGGGCTTTGAGCTTCCGGTTCAACGCTGTCGGCAGCATCCTGCGCCATCGCGTGCGACGACCATAATACTGAAAGGGCGATTAGTGTGTTTGTAATGTGCATGTAAGCACCTCCCCCGCAACCTTTTACCATTCCGGGCGGCGAAGCCAATCAACAAACGGAACATATCTTCAAATTGGTGCAACACTGCCCATATCTTGCCCATGTCTACGCTCGCCGTCATTGCCATTGTTGCCCTTCTAGCCCTGGTCTTCGGCCCCTCATTTTGGGTCAAGCAAGCTATGCAAAAACACGGCACAAATCGACCCGATTTTCCCGGAACAGGCGGGGAACTGGCCGACCATCTGGTCGCCCATTACGGGATTGATGGCGTCAACATTGAAGAAACCAAACCTGGCCAGGGCGATCACTATGATCCGGAAACACGCACCGTACGGCTTTCGCCAGACAATTTTCACGGAACCAGCTTGACCGCAGTAGCGGTTGCAACCCACGAAGTCGGACATGCCATTCAACACTATCGGCAAGAACGCGGGCTCGCCACGCGCCAAGCGTTGGTGCGCGTCGCCATGGTCACGGACCGTATCGCGTCGGTGTTCTTTATCGCTGCGCCGTTTCTTTTTGTCATTGCGCGAACACCAGCGGCCATCTTTGGCATGGTTGCGCTCGGCATAGCTCTATTGGGGATTCGCGTACTGGTGCATCTGGTGACGTTACCGGTTGAGTATGATGCATCGTTCAACAAGGCCCTGCCGATTTTGCGGGAAGGCGGCTATTTGACAGATGAGGAAGATTTGAAAGGTGCGCGCACCGTACTGCGGGCCGCAGCACTGACCTATGTGGCCGGTGCGCTGATGAGCCTTCTCGATCTCGCGCGCTGGATACGGATCTTGCGTTAAACGCGGCCCCTAGTTATCCATCAATGACATGATTTCCGCTGGGGTCATGGTTTCGTTCAAATAAGGCCCCAAAACGCCGTCGAAAAACTTGATAAACTCATCGCTCAGGCGCACGCCACCAGACGGTTGTCCTTGGCTCAAGACACCGACTATTTGCCCTTGTGCTGTGTCTGGATAGAGCACGGCGGCACCAGAATCGCCGGGCACTGGTCGGGATTCGAAAAAAAGCAAAAACCCCGGGCCGTCCTTCGGCCAATACAAGCCGGAACCAAACCTGAGTGTACCAAACCGGTCAAGATACCGATTTAACTCATCATTATTAAGGTCACCTAAATCCCGGTCTTCGTCAGGCCCGTAACCATAATATCGAACGCGCTTTCCCACCAAATCGCGCATATAGCCCCTAAAAATATCCCTGCGATACCAGGTCCAAGGCCGCCCGTCAGGCAGAACAGGCACAAGCATTCGATCAAGCTTCAACAACGCGACATCCAGCGCTGTGCCTTCGCCACGGAAACGGTGCTCGAAGACTTCGGAGACTTCAGATGACTGCACGTTTTGATCAGATATATTCCCAAGATAGACACCCGTTCCCCGACCCGCACGACAGTGCCTTGCGGTCAAAACCCAGATCGGTGTCACCAATATTCCGGAACAATTTTGCTTGCTCAGGTCAGGGGGACCAATACGAACCGCGCCAATTTGCGGTATTGTGTCTGGCGAAACACGAATAGCGTCTTCAATAGCGTGAGCAGCGCCCGAAAAAGTTAAAATGGGCAGTAATGCCGCCACCAACGATTTGAAAAACTGATTCACGGGTTTACTGCTGCAACTGAACCGCTGTGAACTTTGGATATCCGGCGCTCGGATTGTTCACATTACCGTCCCCACCGGTGCAACCACTGGTGCGGATATAGATCACGCTCCGAGAGAGATATGCAGCCAGCGCCAACTTGAGCATGGCTTTGGTGGACTCGCTGGTGATCGGCTCAGCGCTGCGCGCAAAAGCAGTGTTGGCACAGCCATGCGATGCGGCCAGCGCACGGGAGTTGTCCCGCGTCAAAGCAACGAACAAATATTGGTCGACCTGAATTTTCCACGGATAATCGTAATACTCGCCTACAACGAGTGGATCTGCGGATACGGGCTGGGCAGTTATCGCGAAGATCGCTCCCAGTACAGCACTATATACTTTACGCAATTTGCCCTCACTATTCCCAACAAGGAGACTAAATGAAAGCACATGAGTACGACAGATTCACGAAGGCGTGTAGTTGCCAAAAAATTGCGCAAATAAATCGGGCGGTAGAGACAATCGCCCTGCCGCCCAAGCGCTTTCTGCACCAACTTACTCAGCGATGATCACGCCCTTCATGCTTGGATGAAAACTGCAAACATACTCGTAAGTACCCGCAGAAGTGATGGTCACGGTAGCACTGTCACCGGAGTTCAAGCGACCTGTATCGAAAGATCCGTCGGTTGCAGTTGCTGTATGCGGCGCGCCATCGCCATTGAGAAAGGTGATGGTGTCCCCGACCGAAACTGTCAGCTCTGCAGGGCCAAAAGCAAAGCCTGCTATCCGCACTTGTTTGGCATGGCCTGCGGCCATTGCATGGGTTGATGAGAGGGCAACAGCGGCAATGGCCGCGATAAAAACGCGTTTGGTAAGCATGGGGGTCTCCTATGGACAAGTCAAAAGCAGGGCCACCATTGGCCGGCCTCGCTGTCAATACGCGCACAAGCCGAACTTTATTCTCGTTTGACCAAATTTTTCAGCGCGCAGGAGCGCCATAAACAAGCCTGAAATTTTGTTAAAACTGTCACTTATAAAGAAAAGAGCGGCGGGCCCTGAACCAAACAAGGGGCCACTTCGTTAGAAGACTGCGATGTTTGGTAAGTTCTTGAAAGCTGCCTCCCAAAAACTGGGGACGGTGGCCAGTGCGCGGAATTTCAGTGAAACTGCCGTTAACTCCTTCAGGCAGTCCCCTCCGGCTGAGAGTTTTTTAAAGAGCGGTGGCACCAATGTGTACGCCGAATTCAACAACCAGATATTGCCAATTAAAGGCAATGTCGCCATGGCTCGCGACAACCCTTTCCGAGACCAAAGAGAGTATTTCCAGGGCGCGTTAAAGGTCATTCATAGCGGCGAAAAGGTCTCACAGCAGCACACCGGCGCCGCACTGCCGGCTGCACCGTCGAATGGCCCGGCGCTCAGCTATGCGCCATACCGCGAGCGCGAGTGGATGCCGACCGTCGACACGTCGGCGCCTGGTGAACCAAAGGGTAAACGCCGCGCGGAGCGTCAGATTATGGGCGAGCCTGCCGCCGATGTACTTGAAAGAGCGGGGCTAGGTCACCAACGCAATGCGCCATGGGCGCACATTCAACCAGACCATACCATCGCAGATGCCGCGCTACGCGAAGATCAACGTCTTCGAAAGCCGACGTTCCAGGGAGCCAATCAGACGCACAGTGCATTTGAAATGGCCGCCAAAGCCACCGCAAGGGAGATTGACGGCCTCAGGGTCCGCACCCGGGTCGGAGAGCCGATCGGCGGCGAGAGCCAATTACCCTCCGGCGTGCACATCACGTTCCAGTTGAAAAGCAAAGACGGTTCGCAAGAGCTACAACTGTCCCATTTTCAAAACAGTTTTGTCCATGACGGCGCACGTTTTGGTGATCCCAAAGCCATCAAGGCATTTGTCGAGCATCACAAGGAACTGTTGGACAATGGGAGCTTGTCGGCGGAAACGCACGACAATTCATCACCCTATATGTGCATCAAACGCCTGCAGGACACCGTAGCTGACGCGCAAAACACACCAAGTGACAATAAAACTGCCGATTTCAGCGCGCAGTTGGATGACCGAAATGACCGTAGCGATCGGTTTTCACGCTAGGCCAACCACAACGCAACAGGTTCGTCAGGCGTCTTGGCTGACCAATTGCACAATCTGCTCGAAGGTGTCGATCTGACTGATATCAAAGTCCGGATCAGACAGGTCTATGTCAAAAACCTGCTCCAACTCCATCAGCAAGTTCACGGCTGACATCGAGTCCAATCGTCCGCTGTCAAAAAGTGAATCGGTTTCTGAAAACTTGGAGCCATGGCCACGCTCGGTCAGCATTTGCCCGATTGTTTGGCGCAACTGCTCCAATTTTTGGTTGCTCATCACATCACTCCAACAAGACTTCCATAATAGGCAAGACGATCCAACACCGGCGCATCGCCGAAGGAGTCGTCAATCACCTGCAAAAGGGCGAAAAAACCAATCACCTGCACCCGTGGCAACACATCATACCGAAACCATCCATCTTCCGGCTTCGGCTTGATGGCAAGCTGAGACCAGATGATGCCGGTCGTCATGATACCCGCATAAAGCGCGTAAGAAACGTAGCGCTCCATGATCATCCAAAAACCTTCAGTGGCCATCAAGGGCAGCACGTGGATCAGATCAAAAAGTATGTTGCCGATGAATGCCGCGCAAAAGGTGGCAAAAGCCATGCGCAGCTTGGGGCTTGATTTGAAGAAACGGCGGAATGCGGGATAGAAAAAGAAGTCCACCAGCATCTCTTTGAAATAGAAAAGATAGCGTCCCCAGAACTCCGCGATCGAACGCGACGCCAACGGCCGCACCATACCGCGTGGTATGTTGAAACCGGCCATCCGGATTGTCGCGACGGTCGCATGAACCGCTGCCCCCATGAAAACAACGACAGCCATAAAATCGACGCCCACAGCGGCCCAACGCAGGAGGATCGAAGACGCTTCTCCGTTGGCTGTTGCAATAATCAGGGCATCAAGGCGCGGGAACGCCAATTCGCCATAAAGACCGCGGTTGAAACCATATTCCCATATAAGGAACAGCGTCAGCGCCCAAACCGCAAGTTTAACCGCTTTGAGACGGGAAACCGCAAGCGCCTCGTCATCTTTGGCCTCAAATTTGAGGATGTATGTAGGCCCTTTGATTGGCGGCGCAAAACCGGCCCAAAAGGGACGAAGGAACCCGATCTGGGTCGCCAGCGGTGCGGGGTTTTTCGTCCGTACATCCATCAAAATATAGCCGAGGAAAAAGCAAGTGGACGCCAGATAGGCAAGCGCGATCCACGCCGCCGCAAATGCCCAACCATCGCGCGGAAGCGCCAGCGTCAAGGCTGTCAGCGCGGTCATGACCAAAACCATGAACGCAAACGGCTGGTTGGCTGCAAATTCAAAGCGCTTCGTGCGGACATTGACAATCATCGCATAGGAAAACGCGATAAAAGCCAGCCCTGTGGCCACAAGCGAAAGGTTTGACAAAATGGCCGAATGCCTGACGCTGAGCGCCGCCTCGAACTGATCGTAAAAGGGGGCGATTTTGAACGGACGCAGCAGAAAATAGGCCGTGCCGGTCAGGCCAATTATGGCAAGGCGACGGGTCGGAAACCGCATGCAGAGCGCCAGTGACACCGCCACCAACGCCACATGATTCATTCGCAAGATAGGCATCGCCGCAAGACAACCCAGCAAAGCCGCGTGCAAAAGGAAAATGCCAGGCCAGGTTTTCGCAAAAGCGACCATAGCCGGGTTCTTGTCCATCGTGATCCATCGTTTTCGCCAAACGATAGGATTGACCGACCAGTTCGATAGCGACGGCTGCGCAGAAACGTCCGTGCTCATGCCGCAGTTTCCCGCTGCAATGAACGCTCATTGAGCATGGCACGCAAGGCTTTTCGGTCTACCTTCCCATTCGGGCTAAGCGGCATGTCCGCGACATTTTCAATCAACGCGGGCACCATATGCGGCGGCAGCAAAGCGCGAAGCCGGTCTTGCATGTGATCGGCGGTGATATCAGGTGCGCTGAAGAAACACGCCAGACCTTTGACGGTTTCACCTTCCATCGGCCAGGTAACCGTCCCCACCATTGAGGTCCCACTTACTTCACGGAGCTTGGCATCAATCTCCTCAAGCTCGATCCGGTGACCCTTGAACTTGATTTGATTGTCCATCCGGCCGAGGTGGTGGAAAACACCATCCGCGTCCCGATAACCGCGGTCGCCGGTGAAATAGCCGGGTTGACCATCGACCAGCTTGAACACTTTTTCCGTCAAATCAGGCTTACGAAAGTAGCCGGAAGCACATTGTGCGCCAGCCAAAACAATCTCTCCTGGTGTTGCGTCAACAACTTGAACGCCCTTGTCATCAACGATCTTCATGTTGATGCCGTCGATGGGTTGGCCAATGGCAACAATCCCACGTTCCGGTGTCACAGGCCCTTCCCCCTTCAAGCGCTGCCTAACCACAGCAACTGTGATCTCGGTGGGGCCATAGAAATTGTCAATCACACTATGGGGTGCTGCGGCGGCCCATGCTTGCGCCGCTTCAAGCGGTAAGGGTTCTCCGCAAAACCATGTGAGGCGAAGCGTCGGTAACGTGTCGGGCTTCAGGCCACCGGCCTGCCGCATTAAAGTGATGACCGAAGGCACCGAAAGCCATGTCGTAATCGCATTGGCTCGAATGAAACGAGCGGGCGCCACCAGATCAAGAGGGCGCATAATGTGCAGGCAGGCACCGCCACGCCAGCATGTAAGCATATTGTGGATCGAAAGATCGAAATTGCTTTCACATGTTTCAGCGGCACGATCCTCAGGCGTCAGCCGATAGTGCGGTTCGATGGCATCCAGGTAAAGATTGATGGAACGGCCATTGACCATCACGCCCTTGGGCATACCCGTCGTTCCCGAGGTGAAAATGATATAGGCCAATTGATCAGGCGCTGTATCAGCGGGCTGATCGGTAGGGGCGACTTCACTAAATTGACCCTTGACGGGCTGAAAGGCACCAGCTTCTTGCGACGGCCCCAAAACCAACGGGGGCGCTGCGGCGCGTACGGCAGGACTGAGTTTCTTGGCACCAGCTGCATCAACGACAAGCGCATCCAGTTCAAGTTCTTCAAAAAGGGCGATAAGCCGCTCATCGGGAAGCGTAAGGCCGAGCGGTACATAGGTGCCTCCTGCCCACGCGGTCGCAATAAATGCCGTGCAGGTCTCAATAGAACGGGACGCCAGAACACCAACCCGCCCTTCGCCAAGAACCGGCATGAGTTGCCCTGCAAGGTTTTGAACGCGGCGCTTTAACTGCTCATAGGTCTGCGTCGTTTTTCCAACGCTGACCGCCGGGCGATCGGGATACCGCTCCGCTGACGACGCAAAGTGCTTTGCGTAGTTGAAATCCATGTCCACCCCCTTTGGCGATATGTGAAAATACCGAAGGATGCGGAGCGATCAATTTTAAAGGTTCATTAACGCTAACAGCTCAAATTTTCGCAAAAGCCAAAAAATTAGCGGTACTTGGCTGCGGTGATAAACTCGCCAAAAGCCTCACACCAGACCAATACCGTATTGTATGCCTCAATGTCAGTATCGGCGGGAAGATTGACGATAAAACCATCAAACGTTTTGATATCACCGACCCTTAAAGACTGCCCTATGAGCGCCTCAAATCCTTCTTCGTCCTCAACGAATTCAGGCAACAAATACAGCTTGTAGTCAGGTCCGGGTGCCAATGCACCTTCGTGGACCACCTGGCTGGCGGAAACACTAACCGTGCCCTCCCCCCAATGAAGGAAATCACTACCGGCAAGATCGCGGGTGAATTCCACCCGATAGGTCGCAGCCTGCGCACTTTCTGCCAAAACCTGCCGGTCCACACTCGGCGGTGCCGTCAAAATTGGCAGAAGATAAACGCCGAGAACGAAACCGACTGCAAAAACCAAACCATGCGTAATCAATAATATAAACCAGCGCATTTGAGACCCCTAGTCACCCGCCACAAAAAACAACCAACGACCATCCGGCGTGATACCGACCCGGAAGAAGATGTATGCCCCGAACGATAGCATGTCCTCATAGTCTCCCGCCGTCACCAGCTTGAACAACTCAACGCGTTGCACCTCATTCAGTTGATCGAGCGGAAGGGCAAAAAAGTAGGGCCAAATATAAAGCTCTGTGTCGGTACCGGCGTCCACGTGAACATAGCCCGCTTCCAGCACCTCTTGCAGGATCGCCAATATTTCATGGCCTTCAGCGTCGCCGGATATCGATTTGAGATATTCAATGGGATCGCCTTCAATATCGCCGAAGGATAGGCTCGTTGTGTCAGCACCGGTGCCAATGAGAGGACGCAATTTTTCAAGGTCGCCAGCCTTGGCGGCATCGATGATGAGTTCGCGCATCCGGCGCACCTGTTGCGGAAGACCATCGAGATCGTAGGAAACCTGGACCTCGGTCTCGCCCAAGCCTGTGGGGTTGCGCGACGGATCGACAAAACTGTCCGGCGCCGGGGGCGGCTGCAACGGAAAGTTGGGATTATCCAGCGGCGTCGGTACAGGTATTTGGCCGGACGAACCGGGGACGGTATTGTCTTGTGCAACGACCGGCGCAGCCATCACCAGAAAGCACAGGAACAAGCAAGCGACAATCCATAACGGGGATATCATGCCCGCTCTCCCTGATGCTTATTGAAGTGTTTTGTAAAGCGTGAAGTCGCCTGACTTAACACGATCCATTAATTCTTCCAGGAGGGCAAGAGCGGCATGTTCACCACCTTCTTGGATAGTCTCTTCCAAAACCGTCGTGATGGCAGTCTCTGCCAAAATATCGGTATCAATCCCTTCCAGCACTCCGTCTGCCCACGCATCATGATAGACTTCACGAGCCGCACTCCGCTTTTCGCGAACGATCGCCTCGTCAATTGCTGTCAATTTTTGGTTCGTATCCATAATGAAACGTCTCGGAATGAGCCTAGTTTGTTCATACACAATTAAGTCTTTAGCAGCCCAGACGTAAAAGTAATCCCAAACCATCACAAATCGTTAACATGTGGTGAATCCGTCACTGTACGTATCTGTTCTCAATTTCAGCCGCCAGCGCCGCGCCCCGAGCCAAAAATTGATCCGCTGCCAACCGCGCCTGATCGGTACAAGAAACGTAAACACTGGCAAAACTACGGTAGCCACGATTAAAACTTGCGACCAGCCGCGAACGCCGGATCGGATCTGGTCGCTCTGTGGCGAGCAGGTCAGACATCTCATCACGCCAGCGGTTTGTTTTCTCATCCGCGCACAGGTTTGTCAGATAGTGAACGGAACCCAAAGTTTCGGCCAACTCGTTCAGGCCCGGGCCGTAGGGCACGATTTGCGCGTGAGCAGAAAACGGACCCCAGACAAGAAGCGCTGCCAGCAACGGCAATACCAGCGTTTTTCTCACCATCACCATAGCCGCGGTTTCTCACGAAAAGTTGGCAGGCGCTAGCCCTCCTCGCGACCTACCATAATGACACCGGGATGAAACGCATGGGCGACAAAAGCGAACGTCACATCATAAGGAACGTCTTCACCATCGCGCTGGACCAAAACTGTACCCACATCACGTCCCTCGGAAATAGCCGATGTATCGAGCGCCGACGCCTGTCCTGCCGTCCAGGTAAAATCGAAACCATCAACGGAAACCGGGCCTGTCTCGGCAATGTGCGACATGATCACCAAGGTCGGATCGCCACCGGTTTCGTTGGGAACAATGATCACTCGCTCCATCGGGTTGATGTTTTCGGGCAATTGACCGTCATAAAGAAACGGGCGTGTCGTTGTTGAATCGTAGGCGCGATATGGGTTGCGCCCGTAGTCGCGGGCGTTCTCATTGGTTGGCACCAAAACGCGTCCATTTGGGTTTTCAGCTGCAAATTGGCCGTATGATTGCAATCGGGCCGGTACAAATTTAAGCCTCTGGCCGGTGCGCTCACCAACAATCGCCTCACCGGTGAATTGTTGCCACCAGGTCTCTGTCTGGCGGTCATACATGATCAGGTTGGAATCTTTCAGCTTGCCAGACACGCCAAAGGTCGGCACGCGACCATCCTCCAAACGCCGTTCAAAGACCGGTGCCGAGTTGCACAATGGGCAATAGGTGACCGCAATCGGCACATCACCGACAACATCATTGACAATTTCATGCCAGGTGAGAATGCGCAGTGGATAGGCCCGAGCATCACCATCGATTGTCACACCCACAACCGGTTCATTTTCCGGCAAATTATCGACCCCTGGAACAAATTCGAAACGTGGATTATCAATTGACGGAATGCCATCCTTGGGCGGACCGCCCGAAAGGATGCGCGCCAGATCCACGCTGGTCTTTTCAAAGTCTGTTTTCCAGCCTTCCATGTTCCAGCGGATGGGGTCAGCATGAGCTAACAAACTTGTCCCCAGCGTCAGAACCGTGGCGACAGCTCCGCAGAAGAGCATTCTTGACAATGATTGGATAGAATACGGCATTGGCAGCCTCCCGTTCGGCCTTATTTAGCCGTTTGTGCTCGCCATCCCAATAGTTTGTGCCCACCATCCCAATAAAGGTCGTTCACAAGTTCTTGAACGGCTCATGCGCGCCGCGCGAAAACTTCCTCCGCAATTTCAAGCGTCGTCGATGTGACGTTCAAGGACCGCATCTGCTCGAGGGTGAAAAAGCATGCCTCCGTTGCATCATCACCGGCCTTCGGCAGTACATCGTCAACGGTAACCCCGTAACACATCAGCACAAAATGCAAGGTAGTTTGATCGCTGTCGCGCATGATGATTTCGACGGGTCGCAAAAATGAAAGTGTCGCCGCTTCGATGCTCAAGCCGGTCTCTTCAAAAAGCTCCCTCGCGGCGGCGTCTGCAAGTTTTTCACCTAACTCAACCTTACCGCCTGCAAAGGCCCACATGTCTTTTGCCGGCGGGCGCCCCCGTTTGACGAGCAAAAACGCGCCGTCTGGTTCACGCGTGGCAGCCACCGAAACCCCGAGGCGGGTAATCTGTCTGATGCGGCTCATGACCGTCGGGTAGCATTGCTGGCCAAAGTTGCAACAAGCAAAAATAGCGCTTATGCGTTTTCGTGGAATTGTTCCGGGGGGAACTAGAGTATGCGTATCTGGATTTTTGCGGGTATCGGGCTGGCGGTAACTTTTGCTCTGTCGTCGTGCGCCACTTTGAATGAAGAACAGTGCCAGGTCACCGATTGGCGCACATTGGGTCAAACCGACGGTGGCCAAGGACGGCCACAAAGCTACGTCGCTGAGCACCAAAGTGCCTGCTCTCGCTTCGGTATCCCGGTTGACTCCGTAGCTTGGACTTCCGGTTGGCAGGAAGGCATCAAAATCTATTGCACACCGAACAACGGGATAACGGTGGGTCAGGCGGGTCGCACCAATTTCAATGCCTGTCCCGCCGATCAGGCGGCCGGTTTCAACGAAGCCTATAATGTGGGCAAGAGCGTTTATGATGCGCGCGCAGAGCGCGACAAGCTACAGCGCGAGCTGAACACGTTGATCACGGAGCTTTCGGACACCAAACCGGAAGATCTGGCGAAAAAACAGACTGAGATCGAGCTGAAACGCAGCGCGTTGATTCAATCGCAGTTCAGGGTCAGCAGTGCCGAAAACGCACTTAACCTGTTCCAGACACGATTGGCCCAACAGCAAACACAGGCGCAGTAAATTGATCGACACGCACATCAGCTTTGATATGGGTTGGTGATGTGTGGTCGCTTCTCTTTAATTCACACGCCGGAAGATGTGGAACAGTTCTTCGCGCTGGCTGGTGTGGACGCGTTTCCGCCGCGCTATAATATAGCACCTACCCAGCCTGTCCTCGTGGTGACACCGGCGGCCGCGCGGCCGGAAGGATCAAACCTTCCAGACAGGCAGATCCATCTCATGCGGTGGGGCCTGATACCATCGTGGGTTAAGGACCCCAAAGACTTCCCGCTTTTAATCAATGCCCGATCCGAAACCGCAGCGACCAAGAACTCGTTTCGGGCAGCCATGCGGCACCGGCGCGGTCTACTGCCCGCTTCCGGCTTTTACGAATGGCAGCGCGACCCGGAGACAAAACATAGCCAAGCCTGGTGGGTACCAACATCCAGCGGCGCGATTGCCGCATTCGCCGCGCTATTTGAGACTTACATCTCAAAAGATGGCAGCGAGATCGACACGGTGGCCATTTTGACGACAGAAGCCGAACCGCCCTTTTCTGAAATCCACAACCGCATTCCGGTAACAATCCAGCCGACTGATTTTGACCGCTGGTTGGACGTGAAAAACAACGAGCCGAAGCATGTTTCCGACCTGCTGGTTCCACCACAAGCAGACTTTTTTGAACCAGTTCCCGTCTCCGACCTTGTCAACAAGGTTTCCAATAGCGGGTCCGAAGTCCAAGAGCGCGTAAGACCCAAAAAACTGCACCACTCTGAGCCAGCAACCGTAGAACCAGACCAACCTTCGCTTTTTTAAACCAGATGCCTTCTACCCTATCCGTTTCTATCGCCGGCTTTTTACTAGGTGCGTCGCTAATCATTGCCATCGGCGCGCAAAATGCCTTCATCCTTCGTTTGGGGTTGGCACGCCAACACGTTTTTGTTTGTTGTCTGATTTGCGCGCTGTCTGACGCATTGCTCATCATTGCCGGCGTCGCCGGTCTTGGCACGCTGATATCCGGCAACAGTTTTTTTCTGAGCCTGGCAAAATGGGGAGGCATCGCATTTTTGACCGCCTATGCACTGTTTGCATTTCATCGGGCGACCAAACCGCAGACGTTGGATGCCGAAAAAAGCACACCTGACGTGGGCACACTAAGGCTGGCGGTCGGAACATGCCTGGCACTTACCTTCCTCAACCCGCATGTTTACCTGGACACGGTGATCCTGCTTGGGTCCATCTCCACAAGATATGAGCCCGATGTCCGGCCCCTTTTTGCAACTGGCGCCGTGGTTGCGTCATTTGTCTGGTTTTTCAGCCTCGGCTATGGCGCGCGCCTGCTGCAGCCGCTCTTTGCCAAGCCGGTCTCCTGGCGTGTGCTCGATGTCGGTATCGGCTGTGTGATGCTCGCTATCGCCTGGTCGCTGCTAAATACACATTAATGACCGGGTATCGCCGTTTCCACACCTGGTCCTTGCGTGGAAACAGCCTGGCACCGTAGCTGATGGGGCACATGAACTACGGTGCGATACCCAGATCTGCATGACGCAGACCATTATTGCGTAAAGTGTTTGATGAGCTCTGCGCAACTAGAAAAATGGCCCAGCAACAATTCGTCGCGATTTTCGATTAGGAGTTGTGCGGCCAAACCAAATTCAACCATGCAAGCAAAGCCCTTAAGCCATTAGTCCATGAAACTTTTGCCAAAAGGTTGCGGGACCATAGAAGACGTGCGACTCGCATCTTCCGGTTGAAACAAAGAGAATTGCCGATGACACTGACACTGTTCAATACACTGACGCGCCAAAAACAGTCCTTTCATCCCATCGATGAAAACGATGTGCGCATGTATGTGTGTGGACCGACAGTTTATGATTACGCGCACATCGGCAATGCGCGTCCGGTGATTGTTTTTGACGTGCTGTTTCGCCTGCTCCGGCACATCTATGGCGAAGACAATGTCACTTATGTGCGCAACATCACCGATGTTGAGGACAAGATCAACGCGCGCGCGCTGCGCGATCATCCGGAGCTGGCGCTGAACGAAGCGATCCGCTCCGTGACCGAAAAAACCGCCGCGCAATTCCAGGCTGATGCCAAAGCGCTGGGTTGCCTTTCGCCAACGCACGAACCACGGGCCACCGAGCACATCAGCGGTATGATCGAAATGATCGACGTGCTGGTCGCGCGCGGCCATGCCTATGTGGCCCATGGCGATGAAGGCGCTGAGGTGCTTTTTGATATCGCTTCCATGCCCGAATATGGAGGCTTGTCCAAGCGCAATCTGGAAGAACAGCAGGCAGGCGCCCGCATCGAAGTCAAGGATCACAAAAAGAGTGCTGGCGATTTCGTGCTTTGGAAACAATCGGACGAAAGTGAGCCCGGCTGGCTCGCCGAATTTGCTGGAACACAAATCTATGGCCGCCCCGGTTGGCACATTGAGTGCTCCGTGATGTCCAAACATCATTTGGGCGAAACGTTCGATATCCATGGCGGCGGCCTCGATCTGATCTTCCCGCACCATGAAAACGAAATCGCCCAAAGCTGCTGCGCGCACGGGACCGACAAAATGGCCAATGTGTGGATGCACAATGGCTTCCTGCAGGTCGAAGGCAAGAAGATGTCAAAATCGCTCGGCAACTTTTTCACCATCCACCAACTGATGCATACGAACGATTTCGGCGGACGCAAATGGCCACCCGAGGTGCTCCGCCTTGCCATGCTGATGACCCACTATCGCGAGCCAATTGATTTCTCGGTGCGGCGATTGGAAGAGGCGGAGAATATTTTCTTGAGATTTTCTCGCCGTGTTAGCGAAGGTGACCCTTCGCAAAGCGACGAACAAGCAGCGGATGCGTACAGTTGCCTGACCGAAGATTTAAATACGCCCGACGCTATACGTTACATGCATGAGATGGATGGCGGTACTTTAGAGATTGCGATGGGCCTTCTCGGTTTGGCTCCGAGAGGTTCATCAGAAATAGGCCGGGAAATCCAACCAAAGATCAACCAGCGCCTCGCCGCTATCGCCGACAAAAACTGGGGCGAGGCCGACCGCATTCGCGATGAATTGCTTGAACAAGGCATCCAGCTGAAAGACGGCAAGGACCCGGAAACGGGCGAACGCATCACCACTTGGGAGGTGGTGCGCTGAAGCGAACCGGGCCGGCTTGCACCGACCCGAACGATCATCGGCTTGATGCTGAGCCTAGGCGGCAACACGCAGCGTGCTGCGCGTCGCTTGCGGACGTTGGGCATTGACGAAGTCCAGCGCTTTGTCGGCAACGGCTTCCCAGCCACTGTCGATGGTGAGCGAATGACCCGCACCTTCAAGCGAAACAAGCTCGGTTACCGATGGGTTACGCTTTTGGATGTGGTACGCAGCACGGCTGACGATAGCTGGCACCGTGTGGTCCTTTTGGGCCGCGATGATCAGCAATGGACCACGCTTCTCTGCGCGCCGCGCCACACGCGCCTCAGTCCATGGGTTCATGTTGGCCAAACCGGCCTGGAACAGCGGGCGGCCCGGTGCCGGAACGTGATACTCGGCATGGAGCGACGCGGCTTCGGCCTCTGGCACAGCATTGGCAAAGCCAAAGCGGAACTGCGACGGGGTCAGCTGGATGGCACGGCGGCTGTTCAGCGGATTTGACAGTACCGGGAATGCGGCGCGCAGAGCCGACAATGGAAGGGGCAGAACGCCGCGGAAAGGCGCCGGTGAGATGGCAACTGTTGCGACCGCGCCGACACGGGCGGCAAGCATCTGCACCAGCAGTCCACCCATGGAATGGCCGACGAGAATCGGCTTCTTGTCCAAGGCTTCCACCAGCTCTTCCAGATGGGCAAGGATGGTTGCAATGGATTGGCCAGCAACAGCTTTCGGATTGGCGCGCGCCTCAGCGACACTGGCAGTATCATTTGGCCAATCGGCACTGACAGGCGCGTAACCGGCCTCGTTGAACTTGTCGGCCCAAGCGTGCCATGAGCCTGCCAACAGCCAAAGGCCATGGACAAAAATCACGGGTTGGCGACCGCTCGCATTGGCGGCATCAATTTCTTTGCGTTCGCGGTCAGACAGTTGGAGTGTAGCTTTCATGGGTCTTATCCTTTGGTTTTGTAGCGGTTTGGCAAGGTTGTTTGTGGATCAGCGACGAGGTGCTCCGGCACCGGCATTCACGTGGATCAAGTTGGTTGTCATGTGCGCCTCGTCATGCCATTTTATGAATATGAATTCATGTTCGTTTTTTGACCCTGAACGCCAAAACGTCAACTAACGTTTTTGTGAATACCTGTTACACGGAAGAAATGAGTGACGTGACCGAACCCGGCCCAACAAAAAAGAAACCCCAGGCGCGCAGCGAACGCACCCGCAAAGCCATTTTGGAGGCGGCGGAGACACTGCTTGTCAGAAACGGTACAGAGGCTGTCTCCATGACGGCAATCGCCAAGAAAGCTGGCGTCGCCGTGGGGACCGTCTACATCCACTTTCAGGACAAGAACGCGCTGATCCGTGCTTTTCTTGAACATATGGTCGAAGATTTTCGCGCCACGATCGCGCGTGCGGCGGATGGCTCGATATGGGAAGGCAAGAGCGTCCTCGCTATCGTCGAGGGCTACATTCATTTCATGCAGGTTACCGGCAAGGAGCAAATGAGCCAACAAATAGCGGTATCTCATCTCTTGGCCGAGCATCCAGATATGGGAACTAAAATCCTTGAATTGCGCTCGAATGGACGCCGCGCTGTTGGAGACTTGATTTTGTCCAGACGTGATCAGATCGGACACTCCAACCCGGACCAGGCTGTGCCCTTTCTGATCGACCAACTGGACGCGATGATGCAACTTCGGCTCGATCCGGTTCATCAGGTCCACGCACTATCCGACGCGTCTGATGCTGCTTTCCGCAACGAGGCGCTCAAAATTTCGAAAATCTATCTGCAACTTGAAAGCCAACCGACGGATCCTGACTATTCAGGCGGCTTCAGTGTTCGCGATTAATGGCTTGAAACGGTAGCCAATAGAACGTGACCAAAAACTGGGGCGAAGCCGATCGCATCCGCGACGGACTTCTCGAACAGGGCATTCAGCAGAAGGACGGGAAAGACCCGGAAACAGCCGAGCGCACTACCACACGGGAGGTCGCGCGTTAAAGCAAGCGGTCTTTGAAAATTACCCTTTTTGTTGTGGTAACCATCCGTGTGCTTTACTACGCGCCAACGAGTTTGATCGGGACCGAAAGAGCGCCATGAAACAGCGCGAGCGCATATACCTTTTTGACACCACGCTGCGCGACGGCCAGCAGACGCCGGGCGTCGACTTTTCTGTCGAGGACAAGATCACCATCTCCAGGATGCTTGATGAGTTCGGTATCGACATGATCGAGGGCGGCTATCCGGGTGCCAACCCGACCGACACCGCGTTTTTCAAGCAAAAGCGCACGCAACAGGCGCAGTTCGTCGCCTTTGGCATGACCAAGCGCGCGGGCGTGTCGGCGTCCAATGATCCCGGCTTGAACGAACTGCTCAACGCCGCCGCGGACGCGGTGTGTTTTGTTGCCAAGGCTTGGGATTTTCAGGTGGAAGTGGCGCTCGACTGCACACTCGATGAAAATCTCGATTGCATCCGCGAAAGCGTCATCGCGACCGCCAAAGCGGGCAAAGAGCCGATGGTCGATTGCGAGCACTTCTTCGATGGTTGGAAAGCCAATCGGGACTATGCCATCGCCTGCGCCAAAGCAGCCCATGAAAGCGGTGCCCGCTGGATTGTCCTGTGCGACACCAATGGCGGCACCCAGCCGGACGAAGTGCGCACTGCCGTTCTCGATCTGATCAACGCCGGTGTACCGGGCGACCGCCTCGGCATCCATGCACACAATGATACCGAACAGGCGGTTGCCAATTCGCTGGCCGCCATCGACGCCGGTGTGCGTCAGGTGCAGGGCACGCTGAACGGAATCGGCGAGCGCTGCGGCAATGCCAATTTGGTCACATTGATGGCGACGCTCGGTCTTAAACCGCGATGGAACCAGCGCTTTTATATCGGCATTGCCGACTTATCCGGATTGACACGGCTCAGCCGTGCATTCGATGAATTGTTGAACCGGTCCCCGCTCAGCCAAGCACCTTTTGTCGGTTCGTCAGCTTTTGCCACCAAGGCCGGCATTCACGCTTCGGGCCTTATGAAGAATCCTGAAACCTATGAGCATGTGCCGCCCGATAGCGTGGGCAATTCGCGTAATGTCATGGTGTCGGACCAAGGTGGCAAATCGAACTTTATGGATGCCCTCGCCCGCCGCGGTATCGCGGTCAAAAAAGACGACCCACGGCTCGAAACACTCATCGCCATCGTCAAGGAACGCGAAGCATCAGGTTACGCTTACGAAGGCGCCGATGCCAGTTTTGAACTGTTGGCCCGATCCACGCTGGGCGAAGTGCCGGAATTTTTCAAAGTCGACAGTTTCCGCACCACCGTGGAACGTCGCTACAATGCCTTTGGCAAGCTGATCAACGTGTCGGAAGCTGTGGTCAAGGTCACGGTCGACGGCCAGCAACACATGTCTGTTGCGGAAGGCCAAGGCCCGGTCAACGCGCTCGACAAGGCGCTGCGCAAGGATCTGGGCAAATATCAGCGCGATATCGTTGATCTGGAACTCGTCGACTACAAGGTGCGCATCCTCAATGGCGGCACCGAAGCGATCACGCGCGTGCTCATTGAATCCACCGACGGCACCGGCACGCGCTGGTGGACGGTGGGTGTCTCCGACAACATCATCGACGCCTCATTTCAGGCGCTGATGGATTCAGTGACTTTCAAACTGATGAAAAACCGCGGACAGGCGGGCGTGATGGCCGCGGCGGAGTAGAGTGCTCCGCGATTGACCTGTCTCAAGGCAACCCATCCACCCCTTCGCTATGCTGCCCCCGAATGGGAGAGCAGCCATGCCGGAACACGGGCACAACGTCAGGAAATCGCCGCGCGCATAGGCGCCCCACCGGGGCGCGGGGTTTTGCGTGATGCGGTCTATGGCGGCATTGACGGTACGGTGACAACTTTTGCCATCGTTGCCGGCGTGGCCGGCGCGCGGCTATCCCCTTTCATCATCGTGGTCCTGGGATTGGCGAACGTTTTGGCCGATGGTTTTTCCATGGCGGCAGCCAACTACTCCGGCACCAAGGCGGATCAGGACAATGTGCGTCGGATCCGCCAGATTGAAGAACGCCACATCAAGGTTTACCCCAAAGGGGAATGGCTTGAGGCCCGCGAAATCCTCTCGCGAAAGGGCTTGAAGGGACGCGTTCTGGATCAAGCCACGGATGCCATCACAAACGATAAAGAGAGCTGGATCGCCCTAATGATGGAGGGCGAATATGGAATGGGAGGCATTGAACCGCACCCTTTGCGCGCAGCGCTCACCACGTTTTTGTCATTCCTGCTTGCGGGTTTGGTGCCGCTCCTGCCCTTCTTGTTCGGGCTGGACAATGCGTTTGCCATTTCAGCCGCGATGACAATGGCGACATTTTTCGCCATCGGCGCGCTGAAAAGCTTTTGGTCCTTGAGCCCCTGGTGGCGATCCGCCGGAGAAACACTGCTGATTGGTGGTTCCGCAGCCGCATTGGCGTTCGGGGTGGGGACATTGTTTCACGGATAGCGCCCCAACATCAGCGCGGCACACGGCTGAACTGAATTGCCTTAAAAAAGTCCGATGCAACACATAGAATTTCGAGATGACATGTCGAATGGGCAAGCGCACGTGAAAAAATAGTTCTTATTGCCGAGTTTCCATGCCGCTCCGCTCCATCACAGGCTCAACAACCGACGACAACAGCTCTCCGAAAAAAAAGGCGAGAACCGGCAACGAAGTCGTGCTTCCTGACATTCACACGCCGTTCAAACTAAAAGCTGGTGGCGCAAGTATTGTCGCAGAGTTTGACGGGCAAAGGTACGTTATCAAAGGGGAGGAGTTTGACCCCGCCACGCATAAGCACTCACCAGTGGACACACGGTCCTATTTTGATAGCGCTTTGAAAGTGTTCCACGCTGGAAACGGTGTAACCAAACAGTTTGGGGGCGCCCCCCTGCCTGCTAAGCCGGTTTCACAACAGGCACTTTCGCATACGCCCTACAAAGACATGGTTTGGGATCAACCTGACATCGTGGGTCGGAAGATGGGACAGATCGGGGATCGCAAACAAGAGAAATCAATTATGGGTGATACGGCAAACAATGCCATCAAGAGCGCGGGTATCAGGCCCAGCCCCTTGTCGCCCTGGGCGCACACGCGGCCTGACCATTTGAATTTTCAGGGGCGCGACGATCAAAAACTACGTGTCCCCGCTTATGTGGGCGCCAATCAGGTACACAGCGCATTTGAGGCGGCGGCGAAACAACTGGCGCACGACAATGGGACCATTGAAGTGAATCGGAAACTCAATGAAGAAATTCCAGGCGGCAGCAAATTACCGGTCAGCATGACGCTTGGCTTCACGCTGAAAAGTGAAAAGCGCGACATGGCGGCACGCATCGAACACAAGCAGCCCTATTTTACCAGCGCCGGTGCCCGCAATGGCGACGAAAAAGCGATTGTCATGTTCATCAAGCATAATCAGGAGCTACTCGACAACGGTGAGATCAGAGCCAATAGCTATACCAAAATTGGAACCATCGATGAAATGATCGAGAGCAGGGTCAACGATTCTGCAAGACACACGCCTGATGTGGAAGGCGAATATCAAAAAATGCTGCAAGACAAACAAACAGGCTATGTGACACCGCCAACCGAAAGCTCCACTATTAGTTCTGACTTTGATACCGATCTTGACGAGCGCAGCGCCGCAACAGACCGCGCTGTTCGTTAGTCAACGTTATCGGCAAGATTTTAGATCAAGATCAAGACAAGCAAGTCCCATCGACCGCAAGCTCCTGACACACCCTTGTCAGCAGGCCACACCTTCACCCCCTTTCCGAATCCGTACTGGTCGCCCATATTGTGCCCATGGCACAAAGACCCAAAAAGACCGGCAAGCCGACAGCGTTTGGCAAATCGCACGTTGAGCAAAGCGAAGCGCAAGATTTGCGCAGATTAGACTCCGGTTTTGAAGAAGCACCGCAGAAAGCGCTCGATGGCGCGCCGATCGAAGGCGGCTCCATTGACGATTGGGTCAAGCAACTGGAAGCAGACGCCGCGCGCGAACAACGCGATGCGGAGATGTCGGAGATCCGCTCCAAGGCCGGCAAGCACAGACGCAAGGCAGCCGGGACACCCGACAGTATAACCCGCACCGGCAAGTCCTCCGCCCGGGAACGCGAACGCGCAGGCGGCGATGGATCGATTGCCGCCAACGTGGAAGAAGGCCGCAAGGCGAAGTTGTCGCCGAAAGGTGCCAACGCACGCGGCGAAACTCGCACGTTGAGCGAAGAGAAGCGCAAGAGTTCGCCCAACAATAAAAATGACTCCACCTACGAAGTCGGCGACAAGAGAACGGGCGGCGGCGTTTCTATCGGAGGCACCAATGACCCCAAAGAACGCGCGGCAGCCGGCCTGAACCCAGTCGCGGGCCTCGATGTCGGGCTGGAAGAAGCTGAAAAGCTCGCCTCCACCACTGGCGTGACCGCGACCGTCGAGGCGCTCAAGGCGCTGATCGACAGCGGCAACCCACTGTTCAAAGACGGGCAGATGTGGACGCCGCACCGCCCTGCCCGCCCGGAGAAATCCGAAGGCGGCATCCAGATCGACATGGTCACAGAATATAAGCCATCCGGTGACCAGCCGACGGCCATTGCGGATTTGGTGGAAGGGCTCCAAGGCACCCCCTCCGTGGCAGGGCAAGCGAGCGACCTATCCGAAACGCACGTTGACCGGGCAGCCGGCGAGGAAAGCGCAGGTTTCGGATCATCAAATGAACCCGAAAGAACGCAGGTTCTATTGGGCGTCACTGGCTCGGGCAAGACCTTCACCATGGCCAAGGTCATCGAGGAGACGCAGCGCCCGGCCGTCATTCTCGCGCCTAACAAGACGCTGGCCGCTCAGCTCTATGGCGAATTCAAGAACTTCTTTCCGAACAACGCGGTCGAATATTTCGTCTCCTACTATGACTACTACCAGCCGGAAGCCTATGTGCCGCGCACAGACACCTATATCGAGAAGGAAAGCTCCATCAACGAGCAGATCGACCGCATGCGCCACTCGGCGACGCGGGCGCTGTTGGAGCGTGACGATGTGATCATCGTCGCGTCCGTCTCCTGCATTTACGGCATTGGGTCGGTGGAGACTTACACTGCCATGACCTTCCAGATGCAGGTGGGTGACCGTATCGATCAGCGCGAATTGTTGGCTGATCTCGTGGCGCAGCAGTATAAGCGTCAGGATATCAACTTTGTGCGCGGCTCGTTCCGCGTCAAGGGCGACACGATCGACATCTTCCCCGCGCACCTGGAAGACCGCGCCTGGCGGCTCTCCATGTTTGGCGACGAGATCGAAGCGATCATGGAGTTTGATCCGCTCACCGGCAAGAAGACAGGCGATCTGAAGAGTGTCAAAATCTACGCCAACTCGCACTATGTGACGCCGCGCCCCACGCTCAATCAGGCGATCAAATCCATCAAGGAAGAGCTGAAGCATCGCCTCGCCGAGCTGGAAGCCGCCGGACGGCTGCTGGAAGCACAAAGGCTTGACCAGCGCACGCGCTATGATCTGGAAATGCTGGAAGCGACCGGCTCCTGCCAGGGCATCGAGAACTATTCGCGCTATCTGACCGGGCGCAAACCGGGCGAACCGCCGCCCACGCTCTTTGAATATATCCCCGACAATGCGCTTGTCTTCATCGATGAGAGCCATGTGACCGTGCCGCAGATCGGTGCCATGTATCGCGGTGACTTCCGCCGCAAGGCAACGCTGGCCGAATTTGGCTTCCGCCTGCCCTCCTGCATGGACAACCGCCCCTTACGCTTTGAGGAGTGGGACGCCATGCGCCCGCAGACGGTGGCGGTCTCCGCAACGCCCGGCGGCTGGGAATTGGAGCAATCCGGCGGCGTGTTTGCAGAGCAGGTGATCCGCCCCACCGGGCTGATCGACCCGCCCGTGGAGGTGCGCCCCGCAAAAGATCAGGTGGACGATGTGCTGGGCGAAATCCGCGACACCGCAAAGGCCGGTTACCGCACGCTGTGCACCGTGCTGACCAAGCGCATGGCCGAGGATCTGACCGAATATCTGCACGAACAGGGCGTGCGCGTGCGCTACATGCACTCTGACATCGACACGCTGGAGCGCATTGAGATTCTGCGCGATCTGCGCCTTGGCGCGTTTGATGTGCTGGTGGGCATCAATCTGCTGCGCGAGGGTCTGGACATTCCCGAATGCGGGTTCGTCGCCATTCTGGATGCCGACAAGGAGGGCTTTTTGCGCTCTGAAACCTCGCTGGTGCAAACCATTGGCCGCGCGGCGCGCAATGTCGATGGCAAGGTGATCCTCTATGCCGATCAGGTGACCGGCTCCATGCAGCGCGCGATGGACGAAACCAGCCGCCGCCGCGACAAGCAGCTGGCCTACAATGAGGCGAACGGCATCACACCTCAGTCAGTGAAGGCTAACATTGCCGACATTCTCGACTCTGTTTACGAAAAAGACCATGTGCGCGCCGACATCACCGGCAAAGGTGGCAAGGGCGGCGCGGCCCGCGACGAAGGCGCACTGATCGGCAATAATCTGGAAGCGCACCTGAAAGCGCTTGAAAAAGACATGCGCGACGCCGCCGCCGATCTGGACTTTGAAAAAGCCGCCCGCCTGCGCGATGAAATCAAACGCCTGAAAGAAGTGGAGCTTGAAGTGGCGGACGATGCGCTAAGCCGGGATGTGGGCGTGGAGAATACGAAGGAGAGTAGGAAGCCCCGCCGCAAAGGCGCACGTTGAGGCGAAGCCGAAGCGCAAGCCCTTGCGCATTAAAGGAGTGGGAAGTTCGGGAAGAATGATCTGAATGAGATGACGATTAGGCGGACTGAGAGGCCGCTTTAATTGAGTGCCCATTATTTAGATTAACCGTTAATCTCATAGGGAATTCCAGGAAATAGTGTTTCCGCACTCGCCTTTTCGAACACACCAACAAACGGCAACAATTTCATCCCCTCAATAAAGTATTCGTTCTCTTCAATTATTATATTCCTATCTAAATATAATACTCGTAAGACTCGACTTATATCTGGTCGTTCGTTCTCCTGCATAGCGTCGACCAGTATCTGCCTAATATCTTCGATGCTAATTTCCGGCGGAATTATATTCGATAAAATTGCGTCTCTAAGAACTTCAGTATAGAATGCTTTATTTGCTCCCCGGATACCATCATTTGTATATTTAATCGTCTTTCCATATTGTAATATTCTTAATTCAGCACAAAACCGAAGAAGAGAATCAATTCTATCTTCTGATACATATGTCCATTCGTCATTCACCCGTCGAAATCGAAATTCACGAAGAGTCCTTAAGTGCTCGATAAATTTCTCCACCGAACCAGAGTGCTCATTTAATGCATTCAAAATCGCATATATTTTTCGGTAAACAGAATTTACTGGAGTTGAAAGTCGTAGCGACCTAGGGAGACGTGTTCTTACTTGTTGTAGCGGAAGCTTACCGAGACCGAGATCTTTTAGCTCTGGAAGCGAAAAGAATATAGACCGATCAGACTCGGCGATGGTCGTCGCCACAGCAAAGCGGAGCACCCTTTCTAGGGTTAGCGCACCTAATGCCTTATCTACGCGTTCATCCAGTGCCTCATACTGATCGAATGAAAGCGAATCTAACAGCCTCTTTGTGAAAACACCACCGTCGAAATCTGTTTTCGCCCAAGCGTCAACCGAAGAAATCGCTAGGTAACCTCGAACCCCCAAATTCTCAAATATATTAATTGCCGAGCCAGCATGACAACAGTCAAGAACTACAATAATTTCTTTAAATCCATGACCCTTAATTTCCGACAAAACAGAACTGAGAGTATGATTTGCAGTTGGCTTTTTTACCTTATTATCTTCAAATGCAAAGTATAAATCACCCCCCGTAGCCGGTCGCGCATGCCCAACGTAACAAAACAAAAATATATCACGATCATTTGGCGTGGGCAATGAATTAATAAGCTCTGAAACTTTGTGACGCCTCGGCGTGACTTTTACATTTGCGCCTTTATCATCATCAGGCCAAGTAAATGCGAATTGGTCGCCAAAAACTGCCATCCGGGCACGAAGTCTGTCAAGCGTCCCTCTGAGTGCGTGGCCGCTCAAATTCTGTTTTCTGCCAATCTCTGTCGAGATGTCGTGGGAACCACCCAAGAGCATCGCGTATCTAGCCATCAGTATTAAACTTTTCTTTTACAAAATGTTCGAGCTCGGCAAAGCTCTCATCATCCTCTTTAATTTCGAACCGTTTTCCGCCAATCTCGACATATATTGACCCTTTGCCGCCTTTTTGCCGCAACAGGGAAAACAGCGCTACAACTGATCTAATTACAAACTGACCGATTTGTATGGACTCGCCCGGATTTTCTAGAACCCATAGGACAAGCTCCTCTAACCCCGCGGCATCATCTCTCGCTGGCACAGACTCGGTGGTCGGTTTCGATAAGGAAGAATAGTCCCCCACAAGTCGATCCAGCTGCTGCGCTACTAACCGTTCAAATTCATCTGACTCAAAAGAATCGGAATTTGATAGTACCGGCGAATATGAGAATACAATTTTCGTCGACATAGATTCTAGTCCACCATACCAATTGCTGCTCTACGTACTAAATCATGAAATAATCTTAATTAGTAAGCATACGCGCGATTGAAAAGATTCAATGACAAAGCGCTGTGGATAACAAATTATTCAAAAGTAGTTTTAAAAAAATTGAAAAACCTTCAAATTCCGCGCATCTAGGTTTGTTTTTTCCCTTTGAACATAGGCAAAATTCAAAGAAAAAGGGGAAATGCCCTACCCCAACAACAGCTCGCTCGGCTCAACCTCTAACGCCACAGCAATTCGTTCGACCACGCGCAAGGTCGGGTTGCGGGCACCGGTTTCAATACCGCTGACGTAGGTGGGGTGCAGCTCGGCACGCGCGGCCAAATCTTCCTGCGAAAGGTTCCGCGCCTTGCGCCACTGACGGACATTTTTTCCGAACTGCTTTTCCAGGGTCATAGCACAAACGGCCTACAAACCCCAAAATTGACCATAGACTATGAGTAAGGTTTTTGCTATGCAAGTGACCGTGCACAAACTTGGTACCGTTCGGCATCGCGCCTTCATCACCCTGCCAGGCCCTTTGCATGGTGTTGATGGTCCGTTCGGCGCGATGCCACCCGGCGGGGAGCTGAAAATGTTTCCCGCCGGGGTTTTGCGCAGCTCAAAAGGGTTGCATTGGACCGGCGAACCTCGCTAATCGCCCGCCATGACCGATATTTCCATCACTGAAATCCTGTCTGTGAGCGACGCCTCCGAGTTGACCGAAGAGCAGGTGCGCTATTTCAAGAAAAATCCCGAGCTGTTGGAGTTGGTGCGCGACCGCGAGACGCTCGGCCTTGGCCGGCTCTGGCGTGTTTTGTGGATCGCCGCAGCTTTGGTGGCCGCTTCCAAGCTCATCTCGGTCAATTATGGCGACGAGATCGACCAGTTTGCCCTGAGCGTTGCCAGCGATCTGGTGTTTGAAATGGGCGCGGCGCTGATCGGCAGTGTCGCCACTGTCATCTTCATCCAGTATCAGGAAAAACGCCAGTTTCAGGAAAACATGAAGTTCCGCGCCGATCTGAACAAACGCATCGAGATGCTTGATTGAGCTGAAATCCGCGCGGGCAGAACCGAAAGGACGAACCCATGAGAAGTTGGGGCAAAACACTGCGCGATTTGGCGATGGCCCTGCTCAACGCCACCTTGATCCTGCTGATTGTATCTCTGGTTTTGGGCCTGATGGTACTGCAACAGGTCAATCGCGTCTCAGACCGTGTGGCTGAACTGGCATCCGTGCCCGAGCAGATCGCCACGGCCATCGAAGATGATGACCTGCTCGGCGAAATCGACCGTCTTCAAACCAATCTTGCCACCATCAATGATGCGTTGGAAAGCGACGACAGCCTGTTACCGCCCGACGAGGCGCAAGCCATCCGCCAGCAATTGGCAATGTTGAACACCACGCTGGCAAGCGGAGCCGACCAATGCGCGGCCGATCTTCAACAACTGATCGAAATCGCGGCACAGGATTATGCCAAAAACGCCGTCACGAGGCTCGCTCCCCTGCTTCCCGACGCGCAAAACTAGGTGTGTTGGGCATGGACTTGGGCACCGCAAGCGTGAAGAGTTGAGCCATGCTGCGATCCGTACTTGTGTTAGCCATTGCCCTTTTCCCTTTTTTTCCGGCCCTCGCCAGCGACTGGCAGCCGACCGAGCGCACCGAACCCTATGCGATCGCCGGCGCAACGCCGCAGGCGCTTTATCAGTCCATCGGCGAGCGGGGCCCGAAAACATCCATCGGCACACGTGCGATTGCGGTCACGGAGTGGGAACTTTTGTGGCGGCGCGATTATCAGCGCAAGGGTTCAGGTTGCGTTCTGGCATCGGCTTTGCCGTTCCTGAAAATCATCTACAAGCTGCCCAAACCGGCTTCAAACTTGAGCGGCGAGACGGCGCGGCGCTGGCAGAAATTTGCAGCAGGCATCAAGGTGCACGAAGAGGTGCATGGCGTGCTTTTGCAAGCGATGACCTCAACGATCATCCGCGAAACAGTCGGGCTGACGACCGCACAGGACGACAACAATTGTAACAGCCTGCGCGCAAAAGTGCTGGAGCGCGTGAAGATCGCTTATGACGATTATCGCCGCGACAGCGCGCAATTTGACCGCATTGAAATGTCACCGGGCGGCAATGTGCAAAAACTGGTTCTGGGGCTGGTGAACGGCTAGCGCAAGCCGCACGTGGAGACGCAGTCGACGCCAAAGCAAGCAAAGCGCAGCTGTCGGTTGGCAGACAATTGCAGAGCAAATGTCGAGAAACCCAAGGTTTGCGCCAAACAGAGAAGCCTACTCTTCCGGTTCGGTCTCAAACATTAGCGGAAAGCCGAACTCCTTGGCCATATCGGTCGCGCGGGCGGCTTTGGTCTCAGCGACATCCTTTGTGTAAACTGCAATCACACAAAGGCCTTTTTGGTGCGCAGTCATCATGATGTTGTAGGCTTCGTCATCGCTCACGCGAAATTCTGCTTTCAATATCTGCACCACGAATTCGCGCGGCGTATAATCATCATTGAGCAGCAGCACCTTGTAGAGCTTTGGCTTTTCAACCTTCGGCTTGGCGCGCGTGCGCGAAATCACACTGGGATCATCATGTGGGTCAGACAGGAAGATGCTAAATGCCATGGCTATCGATGGAAAACGACTGGTTCTGGAAAGATATAGTGCATTTCTCGCCAACAGCAAAAACCCCCTCCCGGTGTGGCACAAATCGAGGGACATGCACCTCGGCATCAGAAAAATAGGATGTCGGAACAACGCAACAGCCGGTCATGCAGGGAGGCTGTGATGAGCCTAGATGAGAAGGGCTTCCAACCAAGCATAAAGAACCAAAACAAAACGCATTCTCAATTACGTCAGTCAATAATTCAATCACTTTGTAAAAATCGGCCAAGAAAAACGGAACTGGAAAATTTTTACAAAAAACATAAATCAGCTTATGCCGTACAAATGGTATGGTACGCGGATAATCAAATACTTAGCTCGCAAGTGATTGCGTTGGACCAATGGTGGGGCACATTAACGCTTGATCGGTTAGAGACAAAGCACCGGCCGGAGGAAGCAAAACATTACCCCACAACAGACATGGAGGTATTCTTTGTCGGCCCGGAATCACAAGCGCTTTTTTGGATATTGGAGAACGAAAAGGCGCTGAGACAACTCAAGGTTAAACTGCAAAGACGATCTGTTAACATGAGACAAATGTATGTGCTGTTACCGGCACCCGTGTCTTTTTTTTGTATTTCTCTATTTGAAAAAAAACAGATAGGGGAAGAAGCAGGCGTTTACCGAGACGACCACGAAGTAACACCGACTGCGCAACTGGCAATCGCGCAGTTATCGGGGGCGAAAATTGGGGCAAATGAATGACGTCATCAAATGATGACATCGACAGCAAGCTCGCAGAGATTTGCGGTGATTTGGCAGAGTCTTTAATCGACGGCATTTTCCAGCTGCGTGATCGCCTGCAGGTCAAGCACCTTGTTTACCACGGCGCTCGACACTGGAGCAAACCTGTTGACGAGCCCTTTGTCCGACTGACTTACCCGGCTGAGTGGGTGCACCGCTACATTACGCGTAATTATATGCGACTGGACCCTGTTATAAGAGAAGGCTTTCAGCGCACATTACCGTTCAATTGGACTGAGGTCGGCCCGGCGAACGAGCTTGAGGAGGCCTTCTTTGTAGATGCCGGCACCCACGACATCGGCAAAAGCGGTTACTCAATCCCGTTGCGCGATAAAAACGGACGACGCGCCCTGCTTTCAATTTCCAGCGATGACGATCCGGATGTTTGGGCGGAACGCTGCATGAAGAATAAAAGACTATGGATTGCGGTCGGCAATTTCATCCATCACCAGGCGGCGCTTGAGATGGGGAACGAAGTGTCCATGCCGCGCCTGACGCCGCGTGAGAGGGAAGTCCTATACTGGACCGCACAAGGAAAGACCGCTGCAGAAATTGGACTAATATTAGGTTTAGCGACTTACACGGTTTCTACTTACCTTAGAAGCGCGCGATACAAGACGAATTCAGTAAGCATAACTCAGGCTGTGTACAAAGCCCAGCAAATGGGAATCATTCAAGCCCCTGATGCTATTGATGAATGAGAGCCCCATATTTTGGACATTGCCTGAATTAGAATTCACCGGCAAAAATTCATTATAATATCAAAGCTTACATAAATTCATTTATGAAAATTTCTACGCTTTAAATACCGATTTATTCACTATAAAAATTTGTAAACACCCTAAATATTGGGTGTTGCATCTATCTATGGAATATTCATCGTAAAACTTCTCTTTGAGGAATTGGGCATGATTATTTCTTTAGAAAAGCGTCATCAAAATGATCACCCTGCCTTGCTTGACCAAATGTTTAGGGCACGCAAGCGGGTGTTTTTTGATCGTTTGGGTTGGGATGTGGAAGTCCATGGCGACCTGGAAAAGGACTCATACGATGAACTGGATCCGGTTTATCTGATCTTGACAGGCATCGACCAAGACCAGCATCACGCCTCACTACGTCTAATGCCGACAACCGGTCCGACGTTACTTCACGATGTTTTTCGCGATACGATGCCAAGTGCTGGCGATCTAAGTGCCCCGGAAATCTGGGAATGCACGCGCTTTTGCATCGACCCCGGCGCAGAGGCCTCCAAAGGTGTCGGCTGGGGCGTTAATGCTTCGAGCCTACTCCTGCTGGCAATGTGCGAGCTGGGCCTCAAGAACGGGATCGAGATGATCGTTGCTAATTTCGATCCGGTCATGAAACGAATATACAAAAAGGCCGGCCTCGAGGTTGACATTTTGGGGGTCTCTCGAGCGCACGGGCGGCGACCTGTTGCTTGTGGCACGTTTGAAGTATCACCCCGAAATTTACGCAAAATGCGCAAACTCTTGGGCATCGACAAAAGCGTGTTCGAACAACCCATCCAGAAGCAGCGTAAAGCAGCCTGAACGCCGCGTTCAGCTTGGGTTCACATCGAAAATGCGAGAGCAACGACACACATTGGAGTTGCTATCATGTCGCCATTTAAAAAAGGAAGTGCCATCATTCTCGCGTCAGCCATGTCGTTTGCAGCCATTGCAACGACAATGCCCGCGAACGCCCACGAACTTGGCTGGCGCCACTTCCATCAACAACAGCACATGAAGCACAAGCTGTATCGCCATGGGCAAACAGACATTGTAGTTGAGCATCACACATATCATCACCAAGAAGTGGATAGAGGCAGAGTTGGTGGCGTTTTGCTCGGTATTTTGGGCGCGGCAATCGTCGTGGATGCTCTGTCGAAAACACACAATTCCCCACCAAAGAGCGGCATTCCACCCATCTATGAGCCACACGCGTCACCCTATACCTATCCGCCTGCGCCTAAAGAGCCTCACATCGTCTATCACACACAAAGCCTCGAGCCTTGGACACCTGGTTGGCTGGCATGGTGCAAGGAACGATATCGCTCATTCAACGAACACACCGGCACTTATCGCGGCTATGATGGGTTGGACCATTTCTGCGTCCCGAAATAACAACGCAGAGTTCGCCGACACATAGATGCACTGCTTATGTGAGGAACGGATTTGTTCGCCGTTCCTCGCCAATGCTCCCGCCCGGTCCATGGCCACAAATGAAGCGATACTCATCGCCGAGTGGCAACACCTTTTCGTTAATGGACTGCAGAAGCGTCGCATGATCACCGCCGGGCAGATCCGTCCGGCCAATAGAGCCGCAGAACAGCACGTCGCCAACATGGGCAAACTTCATGGCATCATTGACAAATATGACATGCCCCGGCGCATGACCGGGACAATGCAACACGCGAAACAGATGATCGCCGACGAACACTTGGTTGCCTTCATCAAGCCAGCGATCCGGGACAACATTCCGAACCGAAGTTGCAAGGTTGAACATCGAGGCCTGCGCTTGAAGCCCGCCCAAAAGCGGCGCATCATCCTTGTGCGGCCCTAAAATATCGACACCAATCTTGTCCTTCAGATCCATCGCACCGCCCGCATGATCGATGTGTCCGTGCGTCAGCCAGATGGATTGCGGCGAAAGAGAATGACTGGCAATTGCTTCTTCTATGAGCGGAACATCACCCCCCGGATCAACGATGACACACATCTTCGTTTCCTCATCATAGAGGATGGTACAATTTTGCTGGAAATCGGTGACCGGTACGACCAGTCCTTTAAGATTGGTGTGCATCAATTTTCCTTATTGGGGCTCGGCGCAACAGTGGTGCAACGAGCATGAAAAAAGCGGCCTGTTCATAGGACAGGCCGCTTCTCGAACTGTCGTTCTTTGAAATTGGGACTACTTCTTGCCGAGGAATTGGCCGGCAAGACCGGAAAGCACACCGCCTCCAACAACGCCGCCACCAATGTTGGCGAGTATGTTGTTCAGATCGAGCGCTGATCCCGCATCGCCGCCGAGCACGCTACCAATAGCAAGCCCTCCGCCAATGCCGCCAATGCCGCCCGCCAGCAAACGCGGCAGCAACGCCATCGCACCCTGTTTGACGATTTGACCAACAATACCACCGCCGACGATGCCAGATATGGCCTGTATAATGATTGGTATAAGCATTTCCATGAATAAAATTCCCCTCTATTTGGACCAGTTGCAGCTGACCTGCACTACAGGTGCGCAATGAAGTCAATGACAGATGGCATTTTCATCAAATTTTCATGGACTGACAATGCTATGCGACCGCGGCGGCAGGTGCTTGCAGGACGCATGCCTCATAGTCGTTCATCAAGAGTTTGGTGATATCACCAACCTCAAATCGATAGTCACCAATCTCGCTGACGGGTGTCACCTCCGCCGCTGTTCCGGTCAGGAAACACTGCTCAAACCCGCTCATCTCTTCCGGTGATATGCGACGCTCAATAACCTCCAAGCTGCGCTTTTTGGCCAGATCAATGACCGTGCGACGTGTAATCCCGTCGAGGAAGCAGTCGGCAAGCGGTGTATGAATTTTACCGTCTTTGACAAAAAACACATTGGCGCCCGTGGCTTCAGCCACGTAGCCGCGCCAATCGAGCATCAACGCATCCGCATAGCCCTTGTCTTCTGCTTCGTGCTTGCAGATTGTGCATATCATATAAAGGCCGGCTGCCTTGGACCGGGACGGCGCGGTCGCAGGGTCAGGCCTGCGATAGCGCGCCATGTCCAGCCGGATGCCTTGCAGCTTTTGGCCCGGATCAAAGTAGCTGGGCCACTGCCAAATGGCGATCGCCACGTTGATCCGGTTTCTTTGCGCCGAAATGCCCATCATTTCAGACCCGCGCCAAGCAAAAGGACGGACATAAGCATCAGCAAACCCTTGCTTTGCCAACAAATCATCACAAGCAGCGTCAATTTCCGCAACGCTGAACGGGATTTTGTAGCCAAGAATTTCCGCAGAAGCATGCAGACGTTCCGTGTGCTCTGTCAGCTTGAAGATACGGCCACCATAGGCACGGCAACCTTCAAATACAGTACTCCCATAGTGAAGCCCATGCGAGAGCACATGCATTTTGGCATCCGCCCAATCCACATATTCACCATTGTACCAAATTTGTCCGTCTAACTGATCAAAAGGAACCGATGCCATCACTTCACTCCACCTGAAAAAAACAGTACCAAGGGGTACGCTGGGTTGGCATGGATACGCCACAAAACAAATTATGTCAACAATGCTGACTTATATATCGAAATGACGAATTTGACAAAAACCGAACACATCACTGAGCTGTTGTTTTTCGCCTACCGTGACTTTACGGCTGACGCAGACAATTTACTCAGCGAAATCGGCTTGGGCAGAGCGCACCATCGGGCTATGCATTTCATAGACAGGCAGCCTGACCTGAGTGTGGCGGAGTTATTGGAACTGCTCGGCATCACAAAACAAAGCCTTGCCCGTGTGCTCCGAAACCTGGTTGAGGCGGGATATGTGACGCAAAATCGCAATCAGGATGATCGGCGACGCCAGGAACTAAGGCTGAGCAAGAGCGGCGCGGCCTTGATATCAAGGCTGCGTGCACCACAGTATCGCCGCATAGAGCGCGCATTGGACGGCCAAGTAGGGGACGCGCATGTTATCATGCGATTCTTGGAAGGCATGCTCAACGAGACAAGCCTCACCCAAAGAAAGCGTCTTTCTGACATGGACGAAGAGTAAGGGACTATTATCATGGCGCATGCTGCACCATCAGAAACCACGGGCAAGGCGGGTTCAGTTGAGCAGATTCCAGACATGGCAGCTCATTTGCTGGTCGTTGATGATGACGACCGTATTCGTGACTTGCTTCACAAAGTCCTGATACGTGAAGGATTTAGGGTTACGGTCGCCGGTGACGCTGCCGAAGCGCGCAAATATCTGACCTGCCTCGATTTCGATCTGATGATCCTGGATGTGATGATGCCCGGCGAAGATGGGGTCTCGCTGACCAAAGATTTGCGCGACATCAAACGCGAAGTGCCAATCCTAATGCTGACCGCGTTGACCGAAACCGAGAACAGAGTGGATGGACTTGGCGCTGGCGCGGATGACTATCTGGGCAAACCGTTTGACCCGCGTGAACTCATCTTGCGGATCAACAACATCCTCAAGCGCGTTGAAACTGAGCCGCAAAGTCTGATTGAACAATTGGTATTCGGCCCCTTCAATTTCTCCATCAAGCGACGCGAACTTAAGCGTGGGAGCGAAGTGGTAAAGCTGACAGAGCGGGAACGGGATATCATGGTGGCTTTTGCGACCAATCCCGGTGAAACGGTTTCGCGCTATGATCTGGTGAGCAACAGTGATGAAGTCGGAGAGCGAACCATTGATGTGCAAATCAACCGCCTTCGCCGTAAGATAGAGGAAGATCCGGCCAACCCGCGTTATCTTCAAACCATTCGTGGAATAGGGTACCGTCTGGCCACCGACTAATCGAACGCGGGGCAAGGTCACTGTCCGACATACCCAACAACGGTGAACCCGGCGCACCAGCGCAGGACGAGCGAGACGATTGGAAAAGCAGATGGCATTGGCGCTTTCGCCAGTTCCACCGGCGGCTTCGTGCCATGCTGGCGCGTATCCCTCGCGCCCTGCCTCGCGGCCTTTACGCCCGTTCGCTTATCATCATTATCGCTCCCATGGTCTTGCTGCAGTCGGTGGTGGCATTCGTCTTCATGGAGCGCCATTGGCAAACGGTGACCCAGCGGCTTTCGACGGCTGTTACCCGCGACATCGCCGGTCTGATCGACATAATCGAAACCTATCCGCAAGACGAAAACTTCACCGAAGTCATCAGGATTGCACGGGATCGGTTGGATCTAAACATCGCAGTCCTGCCGCCGGAACCCCTGCCGCCGCCGACACCCAAACCGTTCTTCTCCATTCTGGACGGCATCCTAAGCGACGAAATTCGCAAACAGATCGCCCGTCCCTTCTGGATTGATACGGTCGGCAACTCCAACCTCGTTGAAATCCGCATCCAATTGGATGACAAGGTCTTGAGGGTATTTGCCAGACGCAGCCAGGCTTATGCGTCAAATACGCATATCTTCCTCTTATGGATGGTAGGAACATCGCTCGTCTTGCTGTTCATCGCCATCCTGTTTTTACGCAATCAGATCCGTCCCATTCAAAAATTGGCAAAGGCTGCTGAACGTTTCGGGCGAGGGCAAGGTCTACCGGAAGACTTTCGTCCCCGTGGCGCAATCGAAGTGCGACGCGCCTCACTGGCATTTATCCAGATGCGCGAACGCATTGAAAGGCAGCTCGAGCAGCGAACCCAAATGCTGACTGGGGTGAGCCATGACCTGCGCACCATTCTCACACGTTTCCGCCTGCAGCTGGTTTTGGCAGACGGCATTCCGGAAAAGGAGGCGATGGAAAAAGACGTCGCGGACATGCAAGGCATGCTGGAAGGTTATATGAACTTTGCGCGCGACGAGCAGCCTGAGGAACAAGGTGAAATTGACCTTACGGAGCTGCTGGCCGCCATCGAAAAGCAAGCCGATCTGCATGGTAAAGAAGTACAGACCAGCATGATCGGTCGCTCAGATGTCGTCGTGCGCCCCGTTTCTTTCAAACGCCTCGTCGACAATATCACCACCAATGCATTCCGCTACGCGAACCGTCTGGAGGTCACATCGCGCAACGTAAAAGGCCGTTTGTCGATCACTTTTGACGATGACGGACCGGGTATCCCGGCAGAGAATCGGCAGGATGTGTTCAAACCTTTCTTCCGCTTGGACCTGGCGCGCAACTTGAATGAGAGCGGCACCGGGCTTGGCCTATCCATCGCCAGAGACATTGCGCGGCGCCACGGCGGCGACATCATCTTGGACGACTCGCCACTCGGCGGCCTGCGCGTCGTCATCAGAGTCCCAAGCTAGACGAAGTGTCGCCTACATAAGCCGCGCGCCATCGGGCACCGGCTTGTCCACCGCTGCAAGCACTATAGCGCCGCCCTCGTCCTCATAGCCAAGGGTCAACACTTCAGACATGAAAGGACCGATTTGCCGGGGCGGAAAATTGACCACCGCCATTACCTGTCGGCCAACCAGCATATCGGGCTCATAATGCACGGTGATTTGCGCGGATGACTTTTTTCGGCCGATGTGATCGCCAAAATCGATTACAAGCTTGATGGCGGGCTTGCGCGCTTGCGGGAACGGTTCTGCCTTGACGATAGTCCCGACCCGAATGTCAACTTTGAGGAAATCATCAAAGCTGATAAAGACGTCTTTGGCGCTCATGCCTCTCCGACCGTCTCAAACATGGCATGCTCCAGCGCCTGCTTGGCATCCACACCAGACCAAACGACAGACTGAAACGCCTGAAAATAGCTCTCGCATGTCTCAAGTGCATTGGCCAGAAGCACCTCAACCTGCGCTTCGCTCGGTTCCATGCCGCCCGAAAGCAGCAACGAGTGGCGGAACATCACCGCGCCTTCTTTCTCCCAAAAGTCAAAATGACCGATCAGCAACTGCTCATTAATCAGTGAAAGCAAACGCATCATCTGGTTCATGCGGTTCTTATGGACGGTCAGGTCGAAGGCGCAGGCAAAGTGCAGTGATTCAAAATCAGGCATCCACGCATAGGAGACGTGATAGTTGGTACAATCTCCCGCAACCGCGATTGCGATCTCATCATCGCCCGTGCGTTCAAAGTTCCAATCTCTGGCATGAGCCACATGCTCAATCACATCCACCGGATGGGCAATGCGGTCATAATCAAGTTCCAGAAGGCTCATAAAATTCTCACAACAAAATTGTTTCAGGCCGCTGCCAATATCGATCCCTGTCGGGGTTCCCACGCACTAAACGCGAATAATCAATACACACCGCTTCGCTGCAGTTGCTCCGCTAACCACTGCGAATCACTGAACAATTTCAGTCTATTGATCGTTAAGCTTGGTAAAAGAGGGGTTAACGAAACTGTGGTGGAAACTGGAGCGAAGTCCGATTCCGAACCCGCTGCGGCGTCATGCTAAGCGACTCTGCGCAAAGGGTTTTTCAAACCTTATGCACAGAACGAAATTTTCAAAAAAAGCCTGTGAAATTTTTCGCAGCCGCGAAATGAACGGTCATTTTTTGGTTTCGAGCGCAGCGATGCGTACCTCAAGCGCGGCGATTTGTTCCTTGAGCGTCTCATTTTCATTGGCCGCATTCACCGCCAAGTCGCGCATGGCGTCAAATTCTTCGCGCTGAACCATATCCATTGAAGACATGAAGCGCTCGGCCTGGGCCTGAAACATCGCCTCAACCTCGCGCTGAGCGCCCTTTGCCGCACCAGCCGCATCGGTCATCAATCGCGCAAAATCATCAAATATCTTGTTGGGGCCCGTTGTCATCGCCTTGTCTCCCATGTTCTAGAACCATGTAGATTTGTCAGCGCGCGCTTGCAACAGCGACACTGAAAACGCGACCCGCAAAGGGCTAGGTAAATGGACGCACTCATCGGCCCGATCATGTCCCAATCGGCTATCACCTTCCCGACTTGGCTGGATCCTGTCTTGATCCAACTGGGACCGATCGCGATCCGTTGGTATTCGCTGGGCTATATTGTCGGCATTCTGCTGGGTTGGTGGCTAGCCAAGGGTATGGTCCGAAATGAACGGCTTTGGAACGGCCCCTCGCCAATCAAGCCAATCGACATTGACGACTTCATTTTATGGGCCGTGCTCGGCGTTGTCCTGGGTGGCCGTCTCGGTTTCGTACTTTTCTACGACACGGCATCCTTCATGGAGAACCCACTGCGTATCCTGCAGGTGTGGCAAGGCGGCATGTCATTCCATGGCGGCCTCATCGGTACGACCATCGCCATGTTCTTCTTTGCGCGCTCGCGCAACATCAATCCGTGGCGGTTTTTCGATGTGATTGGAGCCGTAGCGCCAATCGGTATCGGCTTGGTTCGCATTGCCAATTTCATCAACGCGGAATTATGGGGGCGACAGACCGATGTGAGTTGGGCGATGATCTTCCCGACCGACCCGCTTCAGGTACCGCGACATCCCAGCCAGCTTTACGAGGCCGCTTTGGAGGGATTGGTGCTCTTTGTCATTTTGCGGCTGTCGGTGACGCGCTTTAAAACGCTGACGCGCCCCCGCCTGACAACCGGTCTGTTTATCGGCGGCTACGGTCTGGGCCGCACATTTGTGGAGTTCTTCCGCCAGCCAGACCCCTTCATCGGCAATGGCGGCTTTCTACTGGGCACCGATTGGCTGACGATGGGCATGTTGCTTTCCACGCCGATGGTACTTTTGGGCGTTATCTTGATCCTCACTGCCGGTCGCGAAAAGGCCGAAAACGCCACATGACAGTTAGCGCCTTGATGCCACGCATAGTAAGGCACATCGAGCTTAACGGGCCCATGGCGGTATCCGACTATATGGCGATGTGCCTGCTCGACCCGGAATATGGTTATTACACAAAGGCGGAGCCCTTCGGCGCCAACGGAGACTTTACCACCGCGCCGGAGATCAGTCAGTTGTTTGGAGAAATCATTGGTGCCTGGTTGATCAACGCTTGGCTGACAGTGGGTAAGCCATCACCTTTCACGCTGGCCGAAGCAGGTCCCGGGCGTGGCACGCTGATGAAAGACATATTGCGCACCGCAGCGATCGAACCAGCATTTTCCGCCGCCGCCAAACCGGTCTTGATCGAAGCCAGTCCACGGTTAAGGGCAATCCAGTCGGAAACCTTGGGTGGAACAGCCAAGCGCACTCAATGGCTCAATGACTTTGAGCGATTGCCTGACCGACCCCTGTTTTTGGTGACCAACGAGTTTTTCGACGCCTTGCCGATCCGGCAATTTATCTTCCATCGCAACCAATGGGTCGAACGGTGCATCGGCCTCGGGGAAAATGAGAGCCTCCAGTGGCAGATGGGAACTGGCAAAATCGAAACCGATCACCTTCCATCATACCTGAAAAACGTTCCGGCAGAAGGTTCGATTGTGGAGACAAGTCCGGCGCGCGAAAGCATGGCGGCAAAAATTGCCGCTCACATCGCCGAACATGGGGGCGTTGCAATCAACTTCGACTATGGCCATACCACCACAGCTGTAGGAGACACGTTCCAGGCTGTTCATCACCATGCTTTTGCCAACCCGCTGCAGGAGCCAGGTAAAAGGGATCTGACAAGCCATGTGGACTTTGCCGCCTTGTCGCAAAGCGCCGGTTCGCAAGGCGCCCACGCGTTTCAGGTCATGGCCCAGGGGGCTTTTCTACTCCAATGCGGATTGCTGGAACGGGCAGGACAGTTGGGCGCAGGAAAATCGCAAGAAGTCCAAGAGCAAATTCGCAACGATGTTCAGCGTTTGGCGGGCAGTGGACCACAAGAAATGGGGGAGCTTTTCAAAGTCTGGTGCTTGGCCCAAAATGAGGGGGTGCAAATTGCACCTTTTGAGGTTTGATGTGGTCGCCTATGGTCGAACGAAATTACCGAAGACGAAGCGCAAAATAGTTTGGACCGTAGATTGAACCAGCCATTAGATCCTGTCGCCGCGCCGGCCCTTAATATGGACGGATTGCGGCACGCTTTTTTCACCCGCCAGGGCGGCGTATCGAAAGGGATTTATGCAGGGTTAAACACCGGCCTTGGCTCCGATGATGATCGGGATCACGTGCTCGAAAACCGCCGTCGAGTGGCGGCATTTTTCGGCGTTGGCGTTGAAACGTTGGCGGGTTGCCATCAAGTCCATTCGCCTGATGTTGCAACCATTGAAACGGCTGCGCAAGCGTCAGAACGGGTAAAAGCCGATGCGCTGGTCAGCAAGCTTGCAGGCGTGCCGCTTGCCATCCAAACCGCAGATTGCGGACCCATTTTGTTTGCGGACCCACAAGCAAGGGTCGTTGGCGCGGCACATGCTGGGTGGAAAGGCGCGACCGGCGGCATCATTGAAAACACCGTGGCGGCGATGGAAGCCCTCGGCGCCGATCGGCAAAGCATCAATGCTGTTTTGGGGCCGACAATCAGTCAGGCCAACTATGAGGTCGGCCCCGAGTTTGCCGAACGGCTCACAACGCTTGATGCCGACAACCACCGGTACCTTGTCACGTCCAAAAGGCACGGTCACTTCATGTTTGATCTACCGGCCTTTGTCATCGCCAAGCTGGACGAAAGCGGGGTAGGAAATGCCAGGTGGACGGGCCATTGCACCTACGCCGATGAAGGGCGATTTTTCTCCTATCGGCGCACTACCCATCGCGGCGAAGCCGACTATGGCCGCCAAACATCATCCATTATGCTATTGAAACCACAAGAGGACTGAAATGGCACTGCACTTTGATGAACGCGAATATCGCGAACGCAAGGACAGGCTCCTCGTTGCCATGCGGGAGCAAAAGCTCGATGCGATGCTCCTTTTTGCACAAGAGTCGATGTATTGGCTGACTGGCTATGACACGTTCGGCTTTTGCTTCTTCCAATGCATGATCGTCACGAAGTCCGGTGATCTGGCTTTGTTGACCCGCTCAGCTGATCTGCGTCAGGCGCGCCACACATCGAACGTGGAAAACATCATTATCTGGGAAGATCGTGCAAGCGCACGCCCGACCAATGATCTCAAAGACCTGCTTTCTGAGATGAACCTTCTGGGCACCAGGGTGGGTGTCGAATATGACTGCGCCGGGCTTACCGGCAAACGCGCCAAAGAACTTGACGAAGACATGATGAGTTTTGCTGATCTCGCAGACGCTTCCTATCTCGTCACGCGACTGCGCGCGATCAAATCCTTCGCCGAAATCGCCTATATCAAAGAAGCGGCCATGCTTGGCGATCATGCCCTTGTCGTCGCGCGCCCGTTGATCAAGGCAGGCGCAAGCGAAGGCGCAATTCTTGCCGCCATGCAGGGGTCGATTTTGGAAGGTGGTGGCGACTATGCCGGCAATGAGTTCATCATCGGGTCGGGCGATGACGCCCTGTTGTGCCGTTACAAATCCGGACGTCGAAACTTGTCCGATCAAGATCAGCTAACACTGGAATGGGCCGGTGCGTATCGCCGCTATCACGCGGCTTTGATGCGCACCGTCGTGATCGGCAAACCCACGCCGCGGCATGAAGAACTGTTCCAAGCGTGCACTGATGCCCTGACCGCGGTAGAAGCGGCCATGCAGTCCGGCAAGACATTTGGAGACGTTTTTCAAGCTCATGCGGAAGTTATGGATAAAGCAGGTTTGGCACGACACCGGCTAAATGCGTGCGGTTATTCACTGGGTGCCCACTTCACGCCATGTTGGATGGATATACCGATGTTTTTTGCCAATAACGACGCTAAGATCGAGCCAAACATGACACTTTTTGCCCACATGATCATCATGGACTCCCACAGTGGCACCGCAATGACCTTGGGGCGAACCTATCTGACGACTGACACTGCGCCACAGTCACTGTCCAGCCTACCGCTTGATTTGATCGTCGCATGACGCAATCATGCCACAGCCAATAAGGGAAACCTTCTTGATGAACGGGACATTTATAGCAAAAGCTGTTGCGATACTCGCAATCATTTTGACGGTCAGCGCGTGTAACTCAACCGATGACACGTTGACCGTAGGCGACGGCTCGGTGGGAGGTGGACCGGGAACAAGTGCGCCCAATCCCGCCGGTGTAACCAATCAATTACCATCTCAACAACCGCCCGGCACCACAAGTACACCTGCCCCAGCAGCCGCGACGACCGGCCAACCCCAAGTTTATTTTGCACCAGTTGTCGGTGCGCCGGTCGACAAAGTAACGGCGCTGTCACAGCGCCTTTCAGTGAAAGGTCCGGAACAGGGCATCCAACTCCTACCCTCGCGCCTTCCCACGGTGAGCCATGAAGTGCGAGGATATTTCAGCGCGATTAGCGCGAACGGTAACACCATCGTCACTCATGTGTGGGACGTCTTTTCACCTTCGGGCGAACGCATTCACCGCATCCAGTCACAAGAAACTGTTTCCGGCAGCGCTGCCGATCCCTGGAGCGTTGTACCGACAACCACGATGGAATTGATTGCAGACAAAGTGTTGGGCAGCTACGTAGCCTGGCGGGCAACCCAAACCTGAAACATCGCGCAAGTTTTCAGTGCAAGCAAGTTTCCGGTGCAAGAAGGTCAGTTGCGCTTGCAATGAGCAGTCGTGTGTCTAAAAGGCGGCGCAGTAGGTATGTTGCTAATTTAAAGGCGCCGGGCTCATGAAACTGTTTGCGGGCAACTCCAATCGCCAGCTGGCAGAGAGTGTAGCAAAATATCTGGGCGTCAGCGTCGGACGCGCCAATGTGCGCCGATTTGCCGACGACGAGATTTTCGTGGAAATTCAGGAAAATGTGCGTGGTGAGGATGTGTTTATCCTGCAATCGACATCGCGTCCGGCAAATGATCATTTGATGGAAATGCTCATCATGATCGACGCATTTCGTCGTTCATCGGCCCGCCGGATTACCGCCGTTCTGCCCTATTTTGGTTATGCCCGCCAAGATCGGCGGGCCTCGGGGCGCACACCTATCTCCGCCAAGCTTGTTGCCAACCTAATCACGCAGGCCGGCGCCAACCGGGTGCTGACACTTGATTTGCACGCCGGCCAAATTCAGGGTTTTTTCGATATCCCCACCGACAATCTTTTCTCTGTTCCGGTAATGGCGCGTGACATCAAGGCCAAGCATAAAAACCTGGCCAGTTGTATGGTTGTGTCACCGGATGTTGGTGGAGTGGTGCGTGCACGTTCGCTGGCCAAGCGTTTGGACGACACCATGCTAGCGATCGTCGACAAGCGACGTGAAAAAGCCGGCGAAAGCGAAGTTATGAACGTCATCGGTGACGTCACCGGCAAGGATTGTTTCCTGATTGACGACATTGTCGATTCCGGCGGCACGCTTTGCAATGCGGCTGAGGCCATGATGAAAATAGGGGCAGCCAGCGTCACCGCCTACATCACGCACGGGGTTCTTTCCGGCAGCGCAGTCGACCGAGTTGAGAAATCGGTTCTAAAGGAACTTGTCACAACCGACTCCATTCAACCAACTCCGGAAGTAAATGCGGCCAACAAAATCCGCGTATTGACCATCACGGACCTGATCGGCGAAGCGATCGTGCGCACAGCACACGAACAATCCGTTTCCAGCCTGTTTGACTGATCACGCCGCGGCAAAACCGGTAAGCGTGACAATCATCCCAATGACGGCCGCGACACCCAATACCGCGAAAAGGTTGACCTTAAACCGCAAGAGCGCAACGCTGGACGCGAGTGCGACCAAAAACGCGACAATATCTATACCCGCAAGACTGATTTGCGGCAGCCACACCGCTCCGGCCCGGGCATAGGTCGGCTCCCCGAACAGAACGGCAATGCCAAACCAAATGGCGAGGTTCAAAATCACACCGACTACAGCTGCTGTAACCGTTGCCAGCGAAGCTGATAGCCATCGCACATGGCGCAAACGTTCCATGTGCGGCGCACCGGCAAATATCCATAAGAAGCAGGGAACGAATGTGAAGAACGCGGCGATGATGCCGCCGGAAAAGCCACCTGCCAATGCGCCGCCGGCTGCATTGTAACCGCCGACAAAGCCGACAAAAACAAGCACCAGCACGAGCGGGCCAAGCGTTGTTTCAGCCAGACCCAGCCCTTTCAGCATGTCGGAAGCCGTCAGCCAGCCATAGACCTCGACAACTTGCTGCGCGACATAGGCAAGCACGGCATAGGCACCCCCGAAAGTAACAATGGCAGTTTGCGAGAAAAACAGCCCAGCCTGCCCCGAATACCCGCCAACAATCCCGAGCAATAACGCCAAGGGGATGAGCCAAATGAGGCCCCAGAATAAAACGGCGCGCAAAGTCTGCGCAAAAGGGTTGATGTCTGAGTGTTGACCGCCCGCCACCTGATCGTCGTCAGCCTGTGTCGGAACCAAATCCGGCGCTACCCGCCACAACAGCAAACCAATCAGCGCCGCGCCGAATATGATGATTGGGAAGGGGATACGCAAAAAGAAGATCGCGACAAAAGCAAGCACAGCAATCGCATACATGGCCGGTGTCTTCAGCGCCTTGCCCGAAACCTTGATCAGCGCCTGTAAAACCACGGCGATAACCGCCGCTTTGAGACCGTAGAAAACTCCGGCCAAAAGCGGCACATCACCAAAGACGACAAAAACAGCCGCCAAAGCCAGCATCATGAAAAGGCCAGGCAAAATGAAAAGCAGCCCGGCGACGATGCCGCCACGCACACCATGCAAAAGCCAACCCGCATAGGTGGCCAATTGCATCGCTTCGGGTCCGGGGAGCAGCATGCAAAAATTCAACGCATGCAGGAATTGTTTTTCGGTAAGCCATTTTTTCTCATCGACCAGCACGCGATGCATGACCGCGATTTGCGCGGCCGGCCCACCAAAGGATAACAGGCCGATTTTGGCAAAAGCTTGCGTTGCTTCAGCCTCGGTAACATCGGCATCATTGGCTTTGAGCATGGTTCGCCCCAGTAACATCAATCGCCACGGTGTTAATACCAGCTTCAATCATGGCAGTCATGCCACCCTCAACATACCGGCAATGGATGCCTTCATCGCGCAAAAATCCGCACACAGATTGACTGACTTCATGGCCGTGCACGCAGTAGATGACAAGTTGATGACCTGCAACAGCAGGTGCCCAGTTGGCCGCGTCAAAAGGGTGACGAAAAACGGACCCTTCAATTTGTCGGCCCGATGCCTGACGCGCTTTGGGTTTACGCACATCGACAAGCGTGACCGTGCCGAGCAACGCTGATAATTCCGTTGGGGTGATCTTTGACATGAAAGCCTCCGCATAGATCGCGAAGGCGGAACTTGGAGCATTGCGCTCTCAAGCGGGGCGTCCGCCACTGGCCCCGCACTGGAACTGGCACATATCAAGTTGATGCACAATCAAACACCAACGGCTGTCGTGCACGCGCGAAACTCCTGCACAGCGGGCGCCGCCCCATCCAACGACACAGATGTGGCCTGCTCGCCCAAATACGCTGTTGCAACATTGTTGAATTCAAGCCCGTTGAGCACATTGCCGAACCCGCGGTCGGTGACCGTCACGGTCTGCCCGCCATCGGACAAGACATGCCGGTTGGTGGAAATGAAGTTCTGGCGCGGTCCGTCAAACTGCATCGCGAAGAACGGACCGTTCTCCCAAGGTTGCGCGCCAGTTACCGAGATCGAATATTCGGGAATTGTTGGATCATAGGTAAGACGCACCGATGTGTTCTCGCCATCATAAAGCAGCTCGCAAATGGCCCCGAACCGCACTTCCCACGACAAGGCGGGGGTTGTCGTCAAAAGGACAAAGAGCAAAGATCTTAGCATGCAGGGCTTTCGGAAAACACTTGGCTGATACGAGAAACAAGGTAGCGCATGAAGCGGCGAGTTAAACGGAGCTGAAACCTAAAAGCTTTCATCCCGGTAAAGCGTTCACACCGCGGGCATGTCTCTACTGAAAAAAACGGATGGTTCATGGCTCACAGGGTTTTACGCGCGAATCTAGCGGCAAACGGCTCGCCATCATGCGCATGGATTATACCGTTGGCAAATTCCGCACCGAAGGAACAGTTTTTGGTGTTTATGACATTTATTTGTCACAAATTGAAATATTTATTAAAGGGGTTGCTTATCTGAAAAAAAATGTCAAATTTCGCTAAATACAAAATTCGGTGCTTTATCGAATAAAGGGGCATTTTATGGTACAGACTTTCAAATATATTTCTTTCGCTCTCATGATGGTGGTAGTCACCGCGATTACGGCGCGTGCAGACACATATATTCTCTTGATGAACACACTCGACGAACCAGTCAGCATAAACGGCAGCGACACAATTGAGAGCAAAGGCGGCATCTGGTCGCCGCTCGATGCATCGATCCTCTACGATAGAAGCAAGCGGGCCAAGGTCATCGACGAACATACCCGTTGCGACGGCGGCTGGAAAATTACGGGCCAGGCAGAAAAGTCTGAAACCCTCTGCCTGCCGCTTGGTTTTGGTGAGATCGGCTGCGTTCTTGCCGTACTCAGCAAGGATGAAACCGACAGCAAGCACAAGATTGAGCTCGAAAAATTACGGGGAACCGCCTGTTCGGATCAATGGTGGAACACAAAAGGCAAGGCGATCTTTGAAGATGCCTACACCAAATGGAAAGAGGTTACCGCCCAATCACAAGATGGCGCCAAGGCAGCCGCAGAATTTATTTCGGCGATCGAGTAACGACATCTGCCGCTAAAACGATGGCCCTCCAGCCGGTAACCCGCTGCTGGAGGGCTCTAATCCTATACTCAACGGTTGAGCTTTCCGGTTTCTTGCACTTGGCTGTAGGCTTAACGATTTCCAAGCTTTGTCCAACCACTTGCATTCCACGCGCCCTTCCCGTAAGAGCCCGCCATCCGCGCAGACACCCTTGGAGGCAGCGCGGCTGATGCTTGGCATCGATAGTATTGGCTATCTCTCCACATATTATGCCCTCGAAAGGAAACGCTATGAGCGACACTTACGTGCTCACAGCCGAGGCGCGCGACCGGGTCGGTAAGGGGTCCGCCCGGGAAGTTCGTCGCCAAGGCCACGTACCCGCCGTTATTTACGGCGATAAGAAAGAACCTTTGTCCATTGCACTTTCACGCAAGGACGTTACCCAAAAAATCATGTCAGGCGGCTTTTTGACAACCGTTGGCGAGATTGAAGTCGGCGGCCTAAAGCACAAAGTGCTCGCCAAGGACTATCAACTCGATCCGGTGAAGGACAGGCTGATGCATGTCGACTTCCTGCGCATCTCTGCAAAGTCTGTTGTGACCGTCAACGTGCCGGTGCACTTTGAAAACGAAGAGACTTGCCCCGGCATCAAGATGGGCGGCGTCCTCAACATCGTCCGTCACGAAGTTGAAGTGAACGTGCCGGCCGACGCGATCCCTGAGTTCTTTACGCTGGATCTGGCAAACGCCCAAGTAGGTGACGCACTTAAAGTGTCGTCGATCAACCTGCCTGCAGGCGCCGAGCCAACCATTACAGACCGCGATTTTACCATCGCGACCATTGCAGCGCCAGGTGGCGGCATCAAGTCTGATGATGAAGAAGCTGAAGGTGACGCGGAAGCCACAACCGAAGGCGGCGAATAGTATCGCAACCTAAGGCGCTCGGAGAGGCAAGATGAAGATCATCGTCGGTCTCGGCAATCCAGGTGCAAAATATGCGGGCAACCGCCATAATATCGGTTTCATGGCGGCGGACGCGATCGTTCGCCGCCATAACTCTTTCAGCCCGTGGCAAAAGAAGTTTTCTGCCGAAATATCGGAAGGTCGATTAGAGGGCGAAAAGCTACTTGTCATCAAACCGCAGACTTTTATGAACCTCTCCGGACAGGCCGTCGGTAAGGCGATGCGGTTTTATAAGCTCCATCCGGACGATATCAGCGTCTTTTACGACGAACTGGATTTGGCGCCCGGCAAGGTGCGCATCAAAACCGGCGGCGGCCATGGCGGTCATAACGGCATCAAATCCATGGACGCTCATTGCAGCAAGGACTATCAGCGGGTCCGCTTGGGCATTGGCCACCCCGGCGCGAAAGAACAAGTGACCAACCATGTGCTCGGTGATTTCGCCAAAGCGGATCAAAAGTGGCTGGAGCCGTTACTTGACGCAATTGGGAGGGAAATCGACCTTCTCGTCAAGGGCGACAATCCCGGCTTCATGAACAAGCTCGCCCTGGCTGTCGGGGACAACAGACCAGTTGAAAAACCAAAGTCCTCCGCACCCAAACAACAAAGTCATGTGCGTCAGGCGCGCGAAACGGGACCCAAGCCGGAAGCAACGGGGCCCATGGCCGGGATGCTCAAGAAGCTGTTGGGCAAATAGCGGGAGCCACCGTTTCGGCTGCCCCAAAAAATGCTGCACCGCGCAAAGTAGGGCCTTTCACTGTCAGCCGCCGAATAATACGCTACCGCTGAAAATGTAATTCTGATTGGGGCCAGAATGATGCGTAACTTCGTCCGGTCGTCATTGATCGCAACTGCCATATCCACCACACTGAGCGGGGCCGGCGCCCAAACGCTTCCTGAACTGAACCTTGACGCTGAAGCGACAACAGTTTCCGGCCTGTCCAGCGGTGGTTTCATGGCCGTCCAGCTTCAAGTGGCGTTTTCTGAAAAGATTTCCGGTGCCGGTGTCGTCGCCGGCGGTCCCTATGGTTGCGCCGAAGGATTTGCTTATAAGGCGTTGCATGTGTGCATGGAAACCACGCTGGGTGAGGCCGATGCCGCCAAAACGGTTGAAATCATTCAGGCCCAATTTTCAGCTGGCGGGATCGATGACCCCGTCCATTTGGCGTCTGACCGGATCTATCTCTTCCACGGAGAAGCCGACACAAAGGTCTCACGCATTTCCATGGATGCACTGAGAGAGACTTACCTGTTGCTGCAAGTACCCGAAGATCAGATCACCTATGAAACCGATTTGGATGTCGGCCATGGCTTCGTGATTGATGAAGGAACCACACAATGCGACGTGGTAAGCCCAAACTTCCTAATTGACTGCAACGTCGACAAAGCCGGCGCTATCCTCAATCAACTCTATCCGGATCTGGCTGAGCCCACCGAACCACGCGAAGATGGGCTGATGCTTTTCGGCCAATCCCAATACACAAAAAACGCGCCCGGCATGGACGAACTGGCATTCATTTACATCCCCGAAGCATGCGCAGCAGGCATGCCATGTCGCCTTCATATTGCTCTTCACGGATGCAAACAGGGACGCGGATATATCCAGGACGACTACCCGCGTTTGACAGGATACAATGATTGGGCCGAGGCGAACGACATTGTTGTGCTTTACCCGCAGGCCAAACGCATCCCGCCCTATTGGTGGAACTGGTTTCAGTGGAACCCGGACGGTTGCTGGGACTGGTGGGGCTATGCCGATGATGATTATCTTAGCCGAGATGCACCGCAAATCGCCGCCATTGAACGCATGGCAGCGGCGCTGGGTGCACCGCTGAGCGATTAGGTGGAGCAAGGCAAGCGCGGAAGATTTGCCCCAAATGTCTCATTGCCTTGTTCTCGAACATGAGGATTGCGGTATAAAGGGCCAGTTAACGGTGACCCGACTGCAATCTACTCAACAACGATCCGGCACAAGATGGTATTGTCGGTTTCCAGATCGGCACCCCAGATAATTTTGGCATCCGACGACCAACGCACTTGGTCATAGCCATCCTTTGGGCCAACTTCGGGTGCGGAGTATTCGGTCGCATTTGCCCAACCGCTGTCGTCAAAGCCAACCGTACTCCAGCCTGCCGGTTCCGGCGTTTCCACAAAACCACATGCGCCTTGTCCCGCAACCGGGTTGCGTTCGCGCTCGCATGACTTGTTGGTTGGCGCTTGGTGAATGACCAGACACTTCCAAGCAGAGCTGGTCACAGCCACTACACGATCACCCAATTGAAACTGGGCGATCAGCCCACCATCACCCATCTGCTGACGGCGCGAACCGATATATTCAAGGCCGGTATCATTTTCCTTGAAGTCTTTGGCCATAACACCAATCACATAGGGTTTGTCAGGCTCTTGATAACGGAAGCTTTCCTTGTTGAAGGAGCGCTCCGTGGTGATCGGCACCGAGTCTTCAAAGAGCAACTCACCGTTGATGTAGAAACCGAACCAGTTGTCAGCCCAGATATCAGCATCAACAACGTCTGCATTTGCGACCGTGCTGCAAACCAAACCAGCGGCCAAAGTGGATAGAAAAAGTCTCATAAGTCTCCCCCGAAAGCGCACAAATACGAACTGCAAAGAACCATACCGTTCGATGGCAAATCAAACCCTGTTAGGGGGCAAATTGGCAAATGGCCCGCAACTCTCAACCTGCACCAATTCAGCCGTCACCGGATGCGTAAACGCCAGGCGCTCGGCATGCAACAGCATACGATCGCTCATCGCGAAAGCTATATCATGAGCGTAGAAACGATCGCCCAATATGGGGTGGCCCAACTCAGCCATGTGCACCCGCAATTGATGCGACCGCCCGGTGCGCGGATAAAGCGCAACAAGCGAACTCCGCTCACCGGCCTCAACGACTTCCCATCGCGTTTCAGCGGGTTTTCCCAAGGCGTAATCGACCATCTGTCGCGGTCTGCGTGCCCAATCGCAGCGAAGCGGCTGAAAACTTGTCCCCATGCTGGAAACGGGCCGCCCCCACACCCGCGCCACATAGCGTTTGGCGACCACACGACGTTCAAACTGGGCGCTAAGGTTACGATGCGCTTCACTGTTCAAGGCCAGAACCATCAGGCCTGACGTATCCAAGTCCAACCGGTGGACAATCCTGGCTGTCGGAAAATCATGGATAACCCGCGCCAGAACACAATCACCATGTTGAGCATCTTTACCGGGGACAGAGAGAAGACCGGCCGGTTTTTCCACAATAACCACATCACGATCGGCATGATGAATGTGAACATTCCCGCTTGGCGGTGCATATAGGAATTGCGGTCGGGCCATTGCCCTGCAACAACACACACCTTAAGATCTTGTCCAGCAAAAGTGGCAAATACCGCCCAACGGCTGTGATATCGTGTTCGACTGGCTCACCTACCCGGCCGATTGGTCACGAATTGCATTCCTGGTCCACGATTTGCACTCTTGATCTATGTCTCAGATGTCTTGTTTATCGTTTGGAACGCTTTGCGTGACAACGACATATATAGCCCCAATCCGCACCATGTGGTGGAGTTTAAATGTGGATTGTCGCCGGTCAAAAGTTGATGCTTGACCATGACGCATTCCACCGTGCAAACGAGCGCAAGCTTAACAATCGGATGACATCAAAAAATGGGTTTTAAATGCGGCATTGTCGGCCTGCCAAATGTAGGCAAGTCGACGCTTTTCAACGCGTTGACGAAAACGGCAGCCGCGCAAGCGGCCAACTATCCTTTCTGCACGATTGAGCCCAATACCGGCGAGGTCGCCGTTCCTGATCCGCGCCTGAGCCAAATCGCGGAGATTGCAGTGTCAAAGGAAGTGGTGCCAACACGCATCAACTTCGTCGATATTGCAGGGCTCGTTCGCGGCGCGTCAAAAGGTGAAGGCTTGGGCAATCAGTTTCTGGCCAACATCCGCGAAGTGGACGCCATCATCCATGTGCTTCGCTGCTTTGAAGATGACGATATCACCCACGTTGAGGGTAAGATCGACCCGGTTGCCGACGCCGAAACAGTTGAAACCGAGCTGATGTTATCGGACCTGGAGAGCCTTGAACGGCGCATTGTGCAAACGCGCAAGAAGGCGACAGGCAAAGACAAGGAAAGCCAGACCATCCTGCCCGTGATGGAAGACGCGCTTACACTACTCAATGAAGACAAACCGGTTCGCTTAATGCTCGATGGTATTGCAGAGGAAGATCATCGCATTCTGCGTTCCCTCAATCTCTTGACATCAAAGCCGGTTCTTTACGTTTGCAATGTCGCAGAGGACGAAGCGGCAACGGGCAACGACAAATCAGAAGCCGTGGCTGCAATGGCCGCCAAGCAAGGTGCCCGCACGGTCGTCATTTCTGCCGCTATCGAAGCCGAAATCGCACAATTGGACGGCGATGAGGCAAAAGAGTTTCTGGACACTTTGGATCTGGAAGAGCCCGGTCTCGACCGGTTGATCCGCGAGGGTTATGCGCTGTTGGACCTGATCACATTCTTCACCGCTGGCCCGAAAGAGGCGCGCGCCTGGACCGTCAAAAAAGGTTCCAAAGCGCCGCAGGCAGCCGGCGAAATTCACACCGACTTCGAAAAAGGCTTTATCCGGGCGCAGACGATAGCTTTCGATGACTACGTCACACTTGGCGGTGAGGCACCGGCAAAAGAAGCGGGAAAAGCGCGCGATGAGGGCAAAGAATATACCGTTATTGACGGTGATGTGATGCTGTTCAAATTCAACGTTTGAGGTGACTTTCTCTCCGTTCGTGGACATACCCACTCACCACCCACCCAAAATCGCGACACCAACGCAGTCAAAACCCTGCGTTGTAAAAATTTCGAATTTTACCAATGGCGTAACGGCGAATTAATGACTCTGCGGCCATGATATATTCTCAACTTCAACAGTAACTTAAACCTAAATTCTTCTGTAAGCACGCTGGGGCAAGCATGCAGTATAGCAAAAACGTGGATCTTGTAGCTCAGTCGGCATTTATCGAAGCTGCCACAAATCATCTGGATATTGCGCTACAGCCCATAGTTGAAATGTCGAGCGGCCGAATCCACGCATACGAAGCGTTGGTCAGAAACACCAAGCAGATCGGGGTCGACAGTCCTGCAGAACTGCATGATCTGGCATTGGAAAAGGACTGTTTATTCGCGCTCGAAAAGACGCTTTGGGAAAAAGCTTGCCGCAAATTTACGGAACAATCCAACATGCCGCAAGCTCAACTTTTCATAAATGTAGATGGTCGATCGCTTATCGAAAACGGAACCAATGTCGTTGATGCCATCAACGACATTGCTGCTGAAGCCGGATTGCTGCCGGGCCAAACGTGCCTCGAATTGTCGGAAATGGCAGATGTGTCAACGCACCAGACAGTTGCCGATGTCCGCAGCTACGCAAAGAAGAAATGTCTGAAATTCATCATCGATGATTTCGGCAAGGGCTATTCCCAGCTGAAAATCATGCACGAGTTGGAACCCGATCTCATCAAGGTTGACCGCTTCTTCATAGAAGGAATTGACCGCGATTCCAGAAAACATCTGTTGGTATCAAGCATCGTCCAACTGGCCCACCGTCTCGGCATGCGCGTGGTGGTAGAGGGCATCGAAACCAGTGAAGAGCTGCGCGCCTGTCAGTCGCTGAACGCCGATTTCGCGCAGGGTTACTTCATCGGAAGACCGCAGACGGCATTGGGTGAACATGGCGAAGCTGTTGCCAAGGCCATTGGAGCAATAGTCCTTGATGAAGAAGACGGATCGGATCCCATCGCGTCAGACGCACTCGAGAAATTACCCTTTGTCCAAATCGGTGACGGCGCCGAGGGCATCATTAACAAGTTCAAACTGGACACCACATTGCGGTTGCTGCCAGTTGTCAACGATCAGGAAGAACCGGTAGGCATTATCCGCGAAGAAAACCTTCGTAACTACCTCTATAACCCTTACGGACACATGCTCTTGCGCAACAACGGGATCTTGAATGTTGTCGATAGCCTCATCCGGAAAGTGCCCATTGCCGACCATCGAACACCGCTCAGTGAGTTGGTACCGACAGGGGCAATCAGCGACGCCGAATGCATCCTGGTCACGCAAAACGGCAGATATGTGGGCGTCGTCACAACGCAAACGCTCTTGAAGACGGCCAATGATGACCGCATCAAGCAGGCTGAAGATCAAAACCCGTTGACGCGCCTACCTGGGAACCGGCTGATTGACGCGCATATTCAAGAGTTTGGCCAACGACCGGAAACTGAACGTTACTTCTTCTATTTTGATTTCGACACGTTCAAACCCTTTAACGATGCCTACGGATTTAGCGCCGGCGACCGGGTCATTCAGCTTTTTGGCGACATTCTAAGAACAAAGCTTGCCCCATTCGGCGCATTTCTGGGTCATGTTGGCGGCGATGATTTTTTTGTCGGATTCCACGATATCGAAATCGATCGCGTCATCAAGGAAGCCCAAATTATTCGCGAAGAATTCAGCAAAGCCACAATCGGTTTCTACAGCCCCGAGGATCAACAAAACGGGTACACCAACAGCGTAGACAGACATGGACGCCAGAACACGCACGGCCTCCTGTCCTGCTCGGTAGGCGTCGCGCAACTGAAGCAGGGCGAGACAATTTCCAGTTTGGATCGATTTGGCTTTTCGATTGGTCAGATAAAAAAAGCCGCGAAGGTCGCGCCCCATGGCGTCGTTGTCGGGGATGCAAATGGCTTCACGTCAGCGTCCCCGGTTAATCGATTGCATGAGCGGCTGCTCGCTGCCAGCAGCTAGAAAAAATCGCCTTTATTGAACCAGAACGAGAGCTCGTTTCCTGACGGAGATATCCGCATGCGGTAACGGTGTGCTTGAGGCCGGATTGATGACGCCGTCAGCGCGAAACTCGGCATCTTCCTCCACGTGGATAGAGTTTGAATGCCCGTGATAATCCTGATGATAGAAAACAAAACCTTGGAAAGGTCCGGAAGTGAGCCCGGACACATCAAGCTTGCCCGACAAATGATAGTGTTCGATATTCTTGTCGAACGCCAAAAGGACGTTGTCGCCATCAAGAAAGTAATGCACACCTACGCAAGCTCCACGACACCATCTTCTTCGATCTCGATCTTGGCGCAATGAACACCCACGTTCGGCACCATGCTATCGTCATCTTCGACCGTCTTTATGAAGACGGACTGTCGTTCGGCGTCTACGGGAACTGTAACAACACCGCTCCGGTTTCTTGCGACACTGATGCCGTCAAGTTCATACTCGCTGTCTCCGGGCCGGTTGCCAAGTACAAACGAGCGGGTGAAATCAGTGAGCTCTTCATCGGACATATCCGTGCGGATAACAGCGGCCAAAGCCGCCGCTCAACCGTATTTTGCACTTGCAGGTGTGCGTTACTCACGCGGGCGCAGTCAAAATACATACCTGCCGACAACATGACGGGCACCGTCACGACAGCGCCCATAACCGCGAAAATTCCTGCCACGTCTTTTGCAGGAAGTAGTGGGGGAAAAAGGCCCATAAACAACTACTCCTGTAACGATTTTCGAGAGTTCCGCCCCCGCCGCGATGGAACGCTGTTGAAGTTATACGGGTGATGTCACGACTTTGACTTGGCGCAAGGCACGCGCATTGATTTGCCACTAGCTTTGAACCATGTCTGAAAAAACCACATCAGAGCCTACAAACCTTGCGCGTGTACTTTCGCTGCCCATGCTTGTTTTTTATGGTTTGGGCGTGACAATCGGCGCAGGTATTTTCGCCCTTATCGGCGAGGTTGTGCGACTTGCCGGCGATCAAGCGCCATTGAGCTTTCTGGCCGCTGGCATAACTGCTGGCTTGACTGGCGTGTCCTACGCTTTGTTGGTGCGCATTTTCCCGCGCGCAGGCGGCGAAGCAGTCTTCGTGCATAACGGGCTTGGCCCTTTGCCAGCACGACTGGCCGGATATGGCATTGTCGTCACCGCCATAATTTCCAGCGCAGCGATCTCACTGGCTTTTGGCGGCTATGTGGCAAGCTTGACGGCTTGGCCTGTCACCCCTTTGGCAATCGCCGTCATCATCTTTCTTGCTGCGATTGCCGGCTATGGTGTCATGCTTTCAGTCAGTTTTGCCGCCGCAATCACCATCTTGGAACTTGGGTTGTTGGTGGTTGTGGCGTTCTTGGGCACTCCGGCGTTGTTGAGCCCCGAGACACAAATTGCCCCCTCCTTTGCACCGAACCCTGGCGCGCTCAGCGGCATCCTCGGCGGTGCCCTTCTCGCCTTCTTTGCCTTCATCGGATTTGAGGACATAGAGAACATGGCAGAAGAAACACGCGACCCTGTCTATGTTCTGCCACGGGCGATTTTCTGGACGTTGGGCATCACCATCACCATTTATGTGGCAATTGCATTGGTAGCTGTCCATGCTGTCGATCGTACAAGTTTGCTGAATTCATCGGCGCCTATGGCAACGGTCTTTGAAAGTGTGACCGGCTTGGATGGGCGCCCGGTTGCAGCGATCGCGGCCTTTGCCATGATCAACGGCATTCTCGTGCAAATGCTGATGGCAGCGCGCGTCCTCTACGGTATGGCGCGCGAAGGACTGGCACCGGCATGGCTGGGCGCAGTCAGTGAAAACCGAAAGACCCCTGCCCGCGCGACATGGATTGTTGCCCTGTCGGTCACCGCGTTTGCCGCCCTCTTCCCACTGGCCGGACTGGCAGCAACAACCAGCTTTGTCACCCTCTCGATCTTCACGCTGGTCAATGTATCACTATTCACCATCGGCAGGCGTCATGACGATAAACTGACGAGACGATTGGCACCTTTGGGACTTGTTGCTGCGGCGGTGTGCATCGCGCTCATGGGCTGGAACTTGATCGTGAACATAACGATTGTGCACTGACAAACCGCACGGGTGGCGTTACGCTGGTTTGATGATGACACAAACGCATTTTCTGGTGGCGGCCGCACTGTTCTGCTCACCCAAACGTCCGGCAAAGCAAAATGCGGCTGTGCTGTTGGGTGCCTTTGCACCCGATTTTGCGATTTACGCGCTTTTTATCTGGTCAAAGATCACCGGCATACCCGAGCGGGAGTTGTGGAACGTGATCTACTTTTCCGAACCGATGTTGACCTATACGGCCGTCGGCAACTCCGCGCCACTTTATGCCATGGTCACGATATTGGGTATTGCGATGGTCCGGTCTGCATCGGCAGAACTGGCAGGGCCGCATGGCGACCACACACCAGTGGGCATGAGCCGCTTTGTCGATCCTGACTATACCAATGTACTCATTCTTTTCGGTTTGGCTGCGTTAACCCATGTGGCCCTTGACTTCCCGGTCCATGCCGATGACGCGCACCCCCACTTTTGGCCGTTGACCGGCTGGCGCTTCTTTTCACCAGTCAGCTATTGGGACAGCGCGCACTATGGCAATTATTTCGCGCCGATCGAGGGTGTATTGGGAATAGCACTGGCGATTTTTTTGTTCCGGCGCTTCCAGGCATTGTGGGTTCGGCTCTTAACCGGCACTTTGATTCTCGCCTATATTGCCGTGCCGGCCTATTTCATCTTGGTATTTGGTGGCGGCTGATCAATCGCCCTCAAACTCGATGAGTGTGCGAACCGGAACGCCCAACTCTTCAATCTTTTTGCGTCCACCCAAGTCCGGAAGATCAATCACAAAACACGCTGCAACAACATCTGCGCCCATTTGCTGGAGAAGTTTCACGGCACCTTCGGCCGTACCGCCCGTAGCAATCAGATCATCGACGAGAATGACCTTTTCACCTTGTTTGACGGCATCCTTGTGCATCTCCATTTCGTCAACTCCATATTCAAGGCTGTAGGCGATTCGCACGGTATCGTGGGGCAGTTTGCCTTTCTTACGGATGGGGACAAAACCGGCTGACAATTGGTGTGACATCGCACCGCCGAGGATAAACCCGCGCGCCTCGACGCCCGCCACCTGCTCAATCTTGGTTCCCGCATAGGGATGGACCAGTTCATCAACCGCCCGGCGAAACGCGCGCGCATTGCCCAGCAACGTCGTGATATCGCGAAACATGATGCCTGGTTTGGGATAGTCGGGAATGGTACGGATCGCCGCTTCCAATTCGTCACGCAGTATCATTGAGGCTGTCCTTCGCATGGCGGTAGTTTACAGCCTTATCTGCACGCACAAAAAAAAGGGCGCAAGCGCGCCCCTTTAAAAAGTTATGACTTGCCGACGCTTAATGCTCGACTCGGCTCCAAACCTGATTTTTGGAAAGATAGAGCAGGACAGAGAAGATGATCAGGAACACCATCACACGGAAGCCCAATTGTTTGCGCTCTTCCAGCTTGGGTTCTGCAGCCCACATCATGAACGCCGTCACGTCTTCTGCGTGTTGCTCAAGCGTAGTCGGTGTGCCGTCATCATATTCAACGTCGTCCCCCCAAAGCGGCTGAGCCATCGCCAATGCCGCGCCACCAACGAAGTAAGGATTGTAGTTCAGATCACCGACCTGATCGGCATATTCTTCCGGAATGTCGTCGGTATAACCGGTGAGCAAAGAGTAAATATAATCAGGCGCCCCTTCGGCATATTGCGTGAAAATGTCGAAGACAAAGGTTGGGAAACCGCGCTCAACGTGACGCGCTTTGGCTAGTAGCGAAAAGTCCGGTGGGTAAGCGCCGCCGTTGGAGATGATCGCTTCTTCGCGGTTGGCAAACGGACTTGGAAAGCGATCAGCAGGTGTTGCAGGACGAAAGAACATTTCACCATCTTCGTTGGGACCGTCTTCCACTTCATATTGAGCGGCGAAAGACTTGATCTGTTCATCCGAATAACCAAGGTCTGCCAAATTCCGGAACGCTACAAGCTCCATAGAATGACACGCTGAGCAGAGTTCCGTGTAAACTTTCAGTCCGCGCTGAAGCTGTGCCTTGTCATAGGTGCCGAACGGACCAGCAAATGACCAATCAACATAGCGCGGTTTTTTCAGCGGGTATTTGCCTGCGGCCAAAGCCGGTGCCGCAACGAATGAGACGGCGACGAGCGCGGCAATAATTTTTGCGAGCAGTTTGTTCATAATACAGTCTCCAACTCACACTTACGCTGTTTTGTCCGGTGCTGCAGCAGCACCCGCCGGTTGGGCCGTCGCACCGCCTGTAACCTCAGCTGTTTTCGACAACACAGCCTCGGTAATCGAGTTCGGCGTACGGCGCGGTTTCTCAATGATGCCCAGCAATGGCAAGATGATCAGGAAGAAGCCAAAATAATAGGCTGTCGAGACCTGTGCCAAAGCCGTGTAAACACCTTCAGCCGGCTTGGCGCCAAGCCAACCGAGGAACAGGGCATTTAACGCAAATACCCAGAACGCGACCTTGTACATCGGGCGATAAACTGCAGAGCGAACCTTTGATGTATCCAGCCATGGCATGATGAAAAGCACCGCGATAGCTGCAAACATAGCCAAAACACCGCCCAGCTTCGATGAGATCGGGCCGATGTCGAAGGTGATCGCGCGCAGGATCGCGTAGAACGGCAGGAAGTACCACTCAGGAACAATGTGCGCCGGTGTCACTTGTGGGTTTGCCGGAATGTAGTTGTCCGCATGGCCCAAATAGTTTGGAATGTAGAAAATGAAGTAGGCGAACACCGCCAGAAACACACAAAGCGCAAAGGCATCCTTGATGGTTGCGTATGGTGTGAACGGAACCGTGTCAGTCTTCGACTTCACCTCAATGCCGGTCGGGTTTGTTTGACCGGTCACATGCAGCGCCCAGACGTGCAGGATCACCACACCAGCGATCATGAACGGCAGCAGATAATGCAGTGAGAAGAAACGGTTGAGGGTTGGATTATCCACCGCAAAACCGCCGAGCAGCAACTGTTGTATCGGCTCACCTATGACAGGAAAAGCTGTGAAGAAGCCTGTGATTACGGTCGCGCCCCAGAAGGACATTTGCCCCCAAGGAAGGACGTAACCCATAAAGGCTGTCGCCATCATCAGAAGGAAGATGATGCAACCCAAAATCCAAAGCAGTTCACGCGGCGCCTTGTATGAGCCGTAATACATGCCTCGGAAAATGTGCAAATAGACGGCGATGAAGAAGAACGAAGCACCGTTGGCGTGAATGTAGCGCATCAACCAGCCATAGTTCACATCGCGCATGATGTGTTCGACCGAGTTAAACGCCAGCGCAGTTGACGCGGCATAATGCATCGCAAGGAACACACCGGTCAGAATCTGAACCACCAGCATGATCGAGAGCATGCCGCCAAATGTGTAGGCGTAGTTCAGGTTGCGTGGCACCGGGTACGCCACGAAGGAATCGTACATCAGTCGCGGAAGCGGCAGACGAGCGTCCATCCATTTCCCGAAGCCCGATGTCGGATTGTATGTGCCATGCTGTTCAAGATTACTCATGTCGTCTTGTCCTATGCTTCGTCTGTGCCGATGATCAGCGTTGTCTCATCAGCAAATACATAAGGGGGAAGCGGCAAGTTGGTTGCGGCAGGACCGCGCAGGATGCGCCCCGTCATGTCGAACACGGAGCCGTGGCACGGGCAGAACCAGCCCTCGGGCGCGCTGTCGACAATATTGGGGACACAACCAAGGTGCGTACAGTTGGCCGCAACAATCGCCCATGTTGTGTTGCCCTCAGGGCCACCAATGCGATCAGGAACCGGGGCGAAATCTTTCATGTCACCTTCACCGAGGGTATCGGCCGCGGCGATTTCCTCTTCGGTCAGATGACGAACAAAATAGGGAAGGCCACGCCAAGTCACCGTGATCGTACCGCCCGGTTCAACGGACGAAACATCCAGCTCAACCGGCTGACCGGCCGCCAGAACAGCGGCATCAGGGTTCATGGAAGCAACAAATGGCCAGACAGCCGCGCCGACGCCAACAGCGCCCATCATGCCGGTTGCCACATAGATGAAATCACGTTTTGTCGGCATATCGCCGTCTGGCTCGTGGGTCGTGTCTGACACGGGACCTACCTCTTTTAATAACACAATACGGTCCGCAGGGACCATCAAATGGATCGCATGCGGCCTTACGCTCAAGGTAGGGCAAAGTCCAGCCTAGACAAAGGCATGACGACAAGGTGTCGCGGAACTGTGGAAAGGGATTATTCCGCCGCCTCGGCAATAGGCAAAAAGCCGCCGGATTGTCGCGCCCAAAGGCGCGCATAAAGGCCATTTGGGTCGCCAAGCAACTGATTGTGTGTGCCTTCCTGAACGATCCGCCCTTTGTCGATGACAACCAACCGATCCAGCGCGGCGATTGTGGAGAGGCGATGCGCGATAGCCAGCACCGTTTTGCCTTCCATCAAGGCGGCCAGATTATCCTGAATCGCGGCTTCAATTTCTGAATCAAGCGCCGATGTCGCCTCGTCCAAAATGAGGATCGGCGCATTTTTCAACATGACACGGGCAATCGCGACCCGCTGTCGTTGACCGCCGGAAAGCTTTATTCCCCGCTCGCCCACATGGGCCTCATAGCCTCGACGGCCTCGCGGGTCTTCTGCATCAAGGATGAAGTCATGTGCCTGCGCTTTCTTGGCTGCCGCGATGATGTCTTCCATCGACGCATGGGGCGCGCCATAGGCAATATTGTCTTTCAGTGACCGGTGTAGCAGCGATGGCTCCTGACTGACGACCCCGAACTGTGCCCGCAGGCTTGCCTGCGTCGCATCATTGATCGGCGTGCCATCTACGCAAATTTGCCCGCTCTTGGGTTCAAACAGCCGCAGCGCCAAATTGACGATGGTAGACTTGCCAGCACCGGACGGGCCAACCAGACCCACCTTTTCGCCGTGCTTGATCGTTAGATCGAGGCCCTCAAAGAGCTGAATATGCTCCTTGCCATAGTTGAAACGCACGCCTTCAAAGCGGATTTCACCATTGACGCGGTCCAGTATCTGCGCATCGGCCTTGTCGCTAATTTTCGGTTTAACGGAAATCGTCTCCACAGCATCCTGCACGGTCGAGAAAGCGCGGATGAGCCCGTTGATGTTGAACATCATCCAGCCGGACATCTGATTGAGACGGAACACCAGACCCATGGTGGCGGCAATAGCGCCGGTGGATAAAGCGCCGGCAATCCACCCCTGCACCGCCAAAATGGCCACCGCCGTCATCATCAAACCGTTGAGCATCGCGACAGCGGTACGCACCAGTGTGATCATACGGGTCAGATGCGTTACGGCGCCCAAATAATGCGACAGCGCGGTTTTGATGTCGCCATGTTCGCGGGCACCGGTATCAAAGAGCTTCACCGTCAAAATATTGGTGAAGATATCCACCATGCGGCCATTGAGGACAGACCGCTCATTGGCGTTGTTCTTGCCCGCGGCGCGCAGGCGCGGGAGTAGAAATCGCACAATAATCACGTAGCCACCGGCCCAAACAGCAACGACGATCCCCATACGCCAGTCGAGCGTTGTGAGCACCGCCAAAGTCAGCAGGACAAAGGTGACGAACGACCAGAGCGATTGCAGCGAGGTGACGATGAAATCACCGACCGATTCCCCGGCCTGCATGATTTTGGTGGCGATGCGGCCCGCAAAATCATCCTGATAAAATTCGTATGGTTGCTCGATCACCCGCCGGAAGGATTGCCAGCGCACCATGGTGTAAAAGCGCGGGACGATGACCTGCTGTTCGACAATCGCCGCGCCGATCATCACCAAAGCGCGAACAATGAGCAAAAGCGCACCAAACGCCACCAGTTCCGGCCAATGCTCTGTAAAAAGCGTCTCGGGCGAAGAAGCGTCCAAAATGTCGATCAGCCAGCCGACCCCCCAATAAAGCGCAGCATCCACAGCACCGACGAAACCGCCGACAATGAGCAGCGCCACAAACGGCCATTTGGCTTGTTTTGCGAAGTACCAGATGAACGACCATGCATTGGTCGGCAGCAAATCACGACCCGTGTCGTGGAACGGCTCGACGAACCGCTCGACCCGGTTCCAGACCGGATGGGTCATATCCCGATATTTCGGGTCAGGATCGGGTCGCCATGGTTGAGGAGTGTTGCGCGCCATGTTCGGGAATGTAGGTTAGCTGTTACGCAAAAAAAGAGCCGACATAGCCCTCATAAAAAAAGCCCGCACCAACCGCACAGGCTTTATCCAGAAACGAAATGGACATCATAACCCCGGCGCTATTCTACCCGCATGATCCATTCAGATCCGATCTTGGCAAAAACATTGGTGACAAGTTTTGGAGACCCGCTTCCTCCGGCAACTATTCCGTAGCTGCATTCATAACCCTCAGCACCTGCGCTGCTACAACCTTGCTTTGAAAAACGTGTAATAGGAAACATGCGGAGCGCGATCGGCGAAACACGGCCCGAATGCGCCTTGAGCATGTCAGCTTCCGTCGGTTCATTGTAATCGGGTCCCGTCGAACCGGCATTCTCACGCTCCGATTTCAAACACTCCGTATAAATCTTGAAGAGCTCAATTCTTTCGCTCGCCGTCGCGCCTTTGAAGATGGAGCCAAGCTGTTCGAGCACGAAGTTATCACCGACAACATCACTCTCTTCATAGGCTTCGCCAATTTTTCCCTTTAGCTCGCCATCAATACTGGTGCTCAGACCTGCACTGCAGACAGCGACCCTCCGATCGATATCATTAACTTGTGCGAGCCCCGCTGAAGGTAAACACAAAACGACCAAAAACGATAAAAGTAAGCGCTTAAACATCAAAAAATTCATTGGAACCTTCTACTTCCGGTCATCGCGATTAAAGCTCCAACTGCAGCTCCGAGTGTAAATGTGAACCCACTGGTCGCCACATCCAATACTCTATTTCCCACAGAAGCCCCCATCAATCCGGCAGACATCATAAGCATGGCGCACAAAGCTACCAACATGAAAAAGCACGCTATGATAGAAATTTGAAATTTTGTCATTTGATGCTGCCCCGACTGTAATTTGAATGTTGTATCAAACAAAAAATATTCAAGTCTCAATATAAATCGGCAAAGAATTATTACCGATTTATTGTGCGGGGAGGAACCTGAACGAAAGAGCCGCCAAAAACGGAAACAACCAGATTTTTCCTCTACTCCGCCGCCACCTGCGCGACCTCTCCACTGTCGATAAACCCGCCAGACTGGCGCGCCCAAAGATCGGCATAAAGTCCGCCAGCCTGCGTCAGCTCATCATGGGTGCCGTCTTCGACGATTGCGCCCTTATCAAGAACGATCAACCGGTCGAGGCTGGAGATGGTGGAAAGCCGGTGCGCAATCGCAATCACCGTTTTGCCATTCATCAGCGCATTCAAGTTTTCCTGAATGGCCGCTTCCACCTCGGAGTCGAGAGCCGATGTCGCTTCATCCATCACGAGAATGGGTGCGTCTTTAAGGAACACGCGGGCAATCGCGATCCGCTGTCGTTGACCACCGGATAATTTCACCCCGCGTTCACCGACATGCGCATCATAACCGGTGCGACCCCTCATATCGACGAGCCCGAGAATATAGTCATGCGCGTTGGCGCGCTTGGCGGCTTCGATGATTTCCTCGTCGGTGGCATCCGGGCGGCCATAGGCAATGTTGTCGCGCACGGACCGGTGCAAGAGCGATGTATCCTGCGTGACGACACCGATCTGCTGGCGCAGGCTTTCTTGCGTGACATTTGCGATGTCTTGCCCGTCAACGCGGATTTGCCCGCCCTCAAGATCGTAGAGGCGCAAAAGGACATTCATCAACGTGGACTTGCCCGCGCCGGAACGCCCAACGAGTCCGACTTTCTCGCCCGGCACGACATGCAGGTTAAGACCGTCAATTACGCCCTTGCCCTTGCCATAGTGGAAAGTCATCGCATCAAAGACAATGTCGCCGTTACCGACGACCAGCTGCTTGGCATCAGGCGCATCGAGCACCGATTGCGGCGTCGAGATGGTGCGCATCCCGTCTTCCACAGTGCCGATATTTTCAAACAGGCCGGCCGTTTCCCACATCACCCAGTGCGCGATGCCTTCAAGGCGCAGGACAAGGCCCACCGCGACGGCAACCGCACCGACTGTCACACTACCCGTTTGCCAGGCCCAGATGCCCATCGCCCCGACCGCGAAAAGCAGGATGGAGTTGGATGTGTCCACGCATGTGTTCATCCATGTCACCAGCCGCATTTGCGGGTGGACGGTCTGCAGAAACTGGTCCATCGAGTCACGTGCATAGTCTTCTTCGCGGTGCGAATGCGCAAAGAGCTTCACCGTCTGGATGTTTGTGTAACTGTCCACAATCCGGCCGGTCATGATCGAGCGCGCATCGGACTGCTTTTCCGAAATTACCCGCATCTTCGGCAGAAAGTACGAGAGCGTGCCAACATAAAAGGCCAGCCACAAGACGAACGGGATAGCCAGCATCCAGTCGAGTGTTGCCACAAGGATCAGTGTGCCGAGGAAGTAGACACCCACATAGATGAAGACATCCACCAGCTTGACCACACTTTCGCGCACGCTAAGCGATGTTTGCATGACCTTGGTGGCCACGCGCCCCGCAAACTCATCCTGATAAAAACCGAAAGACTGGCCCAGCATGTAGCGGTGCGCCTTCCAGCGCATTGTCATCGGATAGTTCCCGAAGAGGGTCTGGTGCATCAGCATTGTGTGGATAAACGAGAGAATGGGCAGCAACACCAAAATGACGAAGCCCATCCAGAACAGACCCGTCGCCTCGTTAGCAATGAAAGTGGCGGGATCGGCCTCAGACAGCCAATCCACGATGTTGCCCAGAAAGGCAAACAACATCACCTGCAAACCGGAAATAGCGGCGATGAGCAGTGACGTCAGCGCCAAGAATGGCCAGACGGGTTTGGTGTAGTGCCACAGGAAAGCACCCAATGTCGCCGGTGGCTGGGTGGGGCGTTCGGGCGGGAACGGATCAATACGTTTTTCAAACCATGAAAGCATGGGGAAACCTCAGAGAGCAATTTGGGGCGCGGGCGTAATTTCACCACGGCGCAATAAACCTGGAATTTTGGATACCCGCGCTATGGCAGGTCAAAGGAACGATCGCGTCAGCGTCGGCTGGTATCGTCAGACAACCAGGCAACACGAGACGCAATAAAAATGAAATCCATCACTGTCTCCCTGATTGATTGATGCGTTGCCGACGGGATACATCAACCCCATGACGAAAACAAGACAATCGCGACCGTCTCATGCCATCTGACATCCAAGTTGCGCTCTATCAACCTGATATTGCCGGCAACACCGGCACCATATTGCGCACGGCCGCCTGCCTTGGCTTTAAGGTTCACATGATCGAACCGGCTGGTTTTGACGCGTCAGCCCGCTCGCTGAAACGTTCCGGCATGGATTATCTGGCGATGGCATCGCTCACCCGGCATGCCGACTGGACGCGTTTTGAAGCCTGGCGCCATGAGCAAAAGCTGCCGCTCACGCTCCTGACAACCAAAGCATCAGAACCGTATACATCAGCCGATTTGGCAGCTCCCCAAATCCTCCTGTTTGGGTCCGAAAGCAGCGGTGTCCCGGAACACATCCACGAACTGGCCGACCAGCGCATCACCATCCCGATGCAGCCCGAAGCGCGCTCGCTCAATCTGGCCGTCAGCGTCGGGATCGTCGCCGGCGAAGCGATCAGGCAGCAGACGCTGTCGTGATTTCAGCAACCATGTCGCGGTGCTGAATACCGGCATCTTCATATTCATCGGAACAGACGTCAAAACCCAGTTTTTCATAGAACGGAATGGCCGAGACTTGGCTCGACAGGAAAAACCGCCTGTCTGAAGCATCAGATCGTGCTGCCAAATCATCCATCATAAACCGCATGATCGCCGCGCCAACGCCCGTACCGCGAACCCGACCCAAAACGGCAACGCGCTGAAACTTGTAGAACCGGGGCTGTATCAACACCCGCGCGGTGGCAACAGCATCATCATCATCGGTAGCAAGATAGTGGATCGCTGCACCATCTTTGCCATCACGTTCCAACTCGGGGGCAACACCCTGCTCATTGACGAAAACCGCCTCGCGTATAGACATGCATTGCTCGATCCGGGCCGCGGTTTCAGCCCGCCCAATGTGCAACTTCATCGTGCTTTCGTCCCCTAGTCGGCTGTCGGCAAACGGCGCATGGTGAACTCCACGACGTCACCATCCAGTATCCGCCAGCTTTCCACCTGTGTCCAATATGCAGCTTTCGGGTAGCGATCGAACCACTCGCGGGCCTTCATGCGCGCCTGTGGCCGATGCAGTCGATAGGTTTCTCGGACAAATCCCGGGGATGCCGCAACGTCGCGGCTGGATTGAAGGTGCTTCCTTACGCTCTCGCGTGGCAGTCTCGGTGGTGCCATAGACTCACAAGCTCCGTCCTCGGACCATAGCTGACGATAACTTGCGACAAATAAATGACAAGACCCAATCTTATGGGCGTAGTCAGTGCGGCTTGGCAAATCGCCGATGTAGCGATAGGCATTGAATCAGAAGATGAAATGGGGACTAAACGTGGAACGACCACAATTGCCTGTTGGGCTCCCGGCGGACATAGAAGACAGAAAAACCGCGGCGGAAACCTGGTTCCAGTCGCTGCGCGATCGAATTTGCACCGAATTCGAGAAACTGGAAGACGATGTCACTGGCCCGTTTTCAGAATATGCGCCGGGCCGCTTTGAGCAGACACCATGGCAGCGTGATGATGGCGCCGGCGGTGGTGGTGTGATGTCCATGATGCATGGCCGCGTATTTGAAAAAGTCGGCGTTCACACCTCAACTGTTTATGGTGAGTTTTCCGAGGAGTTCCGTGGCCAAATTCCCGGCGCGTCGGAAGATCCACGCTTTTGGGCATCCGGCATCTCATTGATCGCGCACCCCCAGAACCCGAACGTGCCAGCCGTTCACATGAATACACGCATGGTGGTGACGACTTCATGGTGGTTCGGCGGCGGCGCTGACTTGACACCTGTTCTGGATGCGCGTCGCAACCAGACGGACCCCGATACAGTCGCTTTCCACAAATCATTTGAGTTGGCTTGCTCACGCCATCCCAACGCGGATTATCCTCGTTTTAAAAGCTGGTGTGATGATTATTTCCATTTAAAGCACCGCGATGAACCACGCGGCATCGGCGGCATATTTTATGATTGGCAACACACAGCCGACGAGGCTGGCGGTTGGAACGCCGACTTTGCTTTAACACAAGATGTAGGCAAGACCTTCGCCGTGGTCTACCCCCATCTGGTCAGACGCAACTTCAATGAGAACTGGACTGACGCCATGCGCGAGGAGCAACTCGTGCGCCGTGGACGCTATGTGGAGTTCAACCTGCTTTATGACCGAGGCACGATTTTCGGCCTTAAAACCGGAGGCAATGTCGAAAGCATCCTGTCGTCGATGCCACCAGCGGTGAAGTGGCCGTAGAATAGCATGCACCAGCCGCTCGCCCCATCGATGGCGGAATTGCTGGCGCGGTTTCCCCGCGCCGGAAAGATTGAATGGATTGGCGTACGCCCTGCCCGCCGCGAAGCACTAAAAGAGCTGCACTCGGTCAACATAACGTTCAATGGCTTGGAAGGTGATCATCGCAACAGGCCTGGCAAACGCGCGGTAACGCTCATCCAGGCGGAGCATCTACCGGCCATTGCTGCCATGTCGGGTCACGACAAAATCGAACCTGCCCTGCTCCGTCGCAACATTGTTGTCAGCGGCATTAACCTGACCGCGCTAAAACAGCTTCTCGTTCAAGTTGGAACAGCGCAACTGCGCATCACCGGCCCCTGCGCGCCCTGTTCACGCATGGAAGAATATCTGGGCGAAGGCGGCTACAACGCCATGCGCGGCCACGGCGGCGTGACAGCGGAAGTGATGTTGGAAGGCTTTTGCGAGGTCGCTGATGCCGTTACTGCCGTCGCTGACACTACCGGTTAGCCAAGGCCAACAGCGCTTCACGATCAAGCGTAAAATCGGATTCAACCCACGCGTCTTCAATTCGTTTCAAAGTATCACCAAGCGACGCACCAGCTTCAAAACCGGCATTGAGTAAGTCTTGTCCTTTCACCGGCAACTCAGGCACTTCAAACCCGTCGGCAATGGCCAACAATTCCGGAAATATGCCACGATTTTCCTTTGCCAGAACAGTCTTCAGCTTCAACTGATCAATCACCGCGCTACGCTGCTTGCGTCGGCGGTAAAGTGCGGCGCGCACGGACTTTGGTGTCTCCATGGAAAACCGATTGGTTCCCTCCGCCCAAGCCTTCAAACGATGACGCACAAGGTTCGGCACTTTCAATCGGCTCGACAGCCCATCGACAATATCATCGCGGGGCGGAATGATGGCTTCCAGGCGTTGGATGGCATCCGGCGTCCACCCAAATTCTGCCTCCGCCTCGATCAACGGGTGAATGTGATCTATGCCCCACTTCTCGCTTTCAGGCAGGATCATCGTTAAAACGCCAGTCGTGCGCATCCATAACAATGCACGGGAGGGATCTGGTGCGGCCAACAACTTGCTCAGTTCTGTCCACACGCGCTCCGCTGAAAGTGAGGTTAACCCGTCCTTCAGCTTGGCGCTCGCTTTTAGCCCAACAGCATCCGGACGGCCCTGCCCGTACCAAGCAAAAAAGCGGAAGAAACGTAAAATCCGCAAATAGTCTTCTCGGATGCGGGTTTCGGCATCACCGACAAAGCGCACATTGCGCGCACGCAAATCTTCGAGGCCACCCAAAGGATCGTGAAGGGTGCCATCACGTGACAGGTAAAGCGCGTTCATCGTCAGGTCCCTACGTAACGCGTCGTTTTCCCAGTCGGTGGCAAACCTGACGACCGCACGCCGACCATCTGTCTCAATATCTTCGCGAAGCGTTGTCACTTCATAGCCGACACCGCCGCTGATGGCAGTCACCGTGCCATGGTCAATACCTGTTGGCACAGACTTCAAGCCTGCAGTTGCAAGTGCATCCACCACCTGCTGCGGATGTAGAGTTGTCGACAGATCGATGTCGGCGACCGGCTGCTCCATCAACGTATTGCGAACAGCACCGCCATTGACACGTACCTCTCCGCCCGCACTTTCCAACGCATCAAACACGGCGACGAGCGACGGCTCCTCCAGCCACGCGGGTGAAACCTGCAATACCATTACGCGTAAAGGCTTTCATACATCAGACGGATAATCCCGGCGGTCACACCCCAAATATACCGGTCTTGGTAGGGCATGACGTAAAAATGCCGTTCGCGCCCGTAAACGGTGCGGCTTTCCACCCGGTGGTTGGCAGGGTCAGCCAGAAAGCCAAGCGGCACAAAAAAAATCTCGTCCACCTCGTCAGGGTTCGGCATGAGCCGGACTTCCTTGGGCACCAAGGCAAGAACCGGCGCGATCTTGTAGCCCGAACCGCTATAGTAGACCGGCAAACGCCCCAGAACGTCGAGTGATTTGCGGTCAATTCCAGTCTCTTCCTCACACTCGCGGCGTGCGGCATCTTCAGGCGAGCGATCTTCTGGATCAATCCGCCCTCCGGGGAAAGAAATCTGGCCCGAATGGGTCCGAAGCGCTTCGGTACGCTGGGTTAACAGCACATGGGGTTCACCGCCGCGCTCTTGTACGCCAATCAAAACAGCCGCTTCCTTTTTGGCGTTCGCCCTGATGACATCGGCCACATCGGGATTGATCGCAAAATCACCGCTCGCTGCCAACATATCGGTTTGAAAAGCACTGCTACGCTGAGCGAAATCGGCAGTGGAGCGTTTATCATTGACAATAATGCTCATGACGCCAGCGCTTCGTTGAGGGATTCAACGGTCATGATCGGATACCAATGGGGCCCGGACCGCACCGCAAACTGCATCACGCCATCCAACTCAGCTTCCTCACCCATTTCAATCAATTCATGCATGCATGAACGCGATAAAAGAGCCTCAAGCCGACCCCTTACCTTTAGATAGGGTTTTATACCCTGCGTTGTATCCTGGAACTCAAACCGTAATGGATTTTCAGACCCCACCACGATTTCCTCGCCAATATTGGTTGTCATTTGCAACCATGAGTAGTTGTCACGTTGGAATCGGTCGATGCGCACAATGGCAAAGTGTGCGTCCTGAACGCGGATGCCGACCTTTTCCACAGGAGTCACCAGATAGGTTTTGCCGTCTTCATCCTTGCGCAATACCGAAGCAAACAGTTGAACAAGCGCCGGGCGACCAATCGGTGTGCCAAGATAGTACCAGGAGCCATCAGACCTGATTTCCATGTCGATGTCGCCGCAAAAAGGCGGATTCCAGTCCTCTACGGGCGGAATTGGCCGTTTGGCCGCTCTCTGCCCGTTTGAGATTTGGTTTGCCAACTTGTTCAGTGCTGTTCCGCCATCCGCCATAAAATCGTCCATTGTGGCCGCTCATCTGTCCTGCGTCACGAAATAGTCACGGCGGTGCCACTTGTCAGCCCTCCGCGAAAGTTTACGTTTCCATAGTTGATAAAATTCCGGGAAGGTCAGCCGATGAGCGTCCATGCGACAGTGCAGCAAGTCTCTGAAGAAGAAATCGTAGCCAAGGCCGAAAGCGTTCTAAAAGACATCGCCAAGCTGAAAAGTGAAATCGCCAAAGTCATCTTCGGTCAGGAAACCGTGGTTGAACGCTCGATTGTTTCTATCCTGTCCGGTGGCCATGCGCTTTTGGTGGGCGTGCCCGGCTTGGCAAAAACCAAGCTGGTCGACACGCTGGGTACCGTGCTTGGCCTGAATAGTGGTCGTGTCCAATTTACTCCCGACCTGATGCCAGCGGACATTTTGGGATCAGAAGTTCTTGAAGACGGCGACGATGGCAAGCACTTCCGCTTCATCGAAGGGCCGATCTTTGCGCAACTTCTCATGGCCGACGAAATCAACCGCGCCAGTCCGCGTACCCAGTCTGCCCTGCTGCAGGCGATGCAGGAATATCACGTGACAGTTGCCGGCAAGCGCCATGATCTGCCAGCGCCTTTCCATGTTCTGGCAACCCAAAACCCGCTTGAACAGGAAGGTACCTACCCGCTGCCGGAAGCGCAGTTGGATCGTTTCCTCATGCAGATCGATATCGACTATCCAACCATGGACGCAGAGCGCCGTATCCTGCTGGAAACAACCGGTGTTTCGGACGCCAAGGCCGATACAGTAATCACCGCCAGCCGCCTGCAGGAGATGCAGGCGCTGGTGCGTCAGATGCCGGTGCCTGAAACCGTTGTGACAGCGATCCTTGAACTGGTACGTGCCGCGCGTCCCGGCAATGGCGTTGAAACAACAGATGCAAACGTTGCCTGGGGCCCCGGCCCACGCGCCAGTCAGGCGCTCATGCTCTGCGCCCGTGCACGCGCACTGTATGATGGCCGGTTTGCGCCATCGGTGGACGATATCCACGATCTCGCCCTGCCCGTGCTGCAACATCGCATGGCCCTGACGTTCGCGGCCAGAGCCGAAGGTGTTGCCATGTCCGATGTGATCGCTGATCTGCGCAAGGTGATCGGATAATATCCATGGCCCCCATCGGCGAAGCAGCCAATCCCATTAAGAGGACCGAAGCGCTCCATCGCGCCCGCCACCGCGCATCGCTGGTACCCGAACTGCTGGTGGAAGCACGCAAGCTCGTCAGCACGGTGATCGCCGGTTGGCATGGACGCAAAAAACGCGGTGTTGGTGAGACCTTTTGGCAGTACCGCCCCTATCGTGAGGGTGAGCATCTGGCTCGCATCGATTGGCGTCGTTCCGCACGCGACGATCAGACTTATGTGCGCGACATGGAGTGGGAAGCAGCCCACACCGTTTGGCTCTGGTGCGATCTCGGCCCGTCCATGTTGTTCCAGTCCTCCGCTTCGCGAACATCCAAAGAGTATCGCGGCTTGGTGATCGCGCTCGCGCTTGCTGAAATGCTGGGCAAGAACGGCGAACGCATTGGCTTTCCGGGGCTTTTGCGCCCCACCGCAGCGCGCAACAATGCCGAAAGGCTGGCCGCAGCCATCGCCAATGCGCCTGAAAAAATGCTGACGCCATTGCCTGAGTTAAGTGGTGTGAAACGCCATTGCGATGTCATCCTGATCAGTGACTTCCTTCATCCCGATCATGATTATGGCGCTATCATCGACACGGTGGCTCTACGCGGGGCACGCCTGCACATGGTTGAGGTCTGCGATCCGGCAGAAGAAGACTTCCCTTATGAAGGTCGCCTGGAGTTTCGCGACCCCGTCAACGGTGCCAATATCACGGTCGGCCGGGCACAGGACTGGCATAGTGACTATCGCAATTTGTATTTTGCCAGACGGGAGAGCCTGGCGCGGGCAACCCGCGCTGTAGGCGGCAGTTATACCGTCAGTCGAACAGACAAGCTTGCGTCAGAAACACTTGTTCACATGCATGGCTATCTGTCAGGCAACCCGGTGTCGAGCAAGCAGCGGGGCGCGGCATGATCGGTTTTGCGCTCCCTGCCGTTCTCTTTGCTTTGTTGGCGCTCCCGGCGATATACTGGCTCCTGCGTCTTATCCCCCCGCGCCCGGTCGTAGAAATATTCCCGCCGCTTCAGATTCTGCTGAAGTTGCAAAAGAAGGAGGAGACGCCTGCGAAAAGCCCGTGGTGGTTGACAGCACTGCGCATAGGCCTTGCAGCGCTGGTCGTTATGGCTCTGGCGCGCCCCCTTTTGAACCCGCAAGTCGCGATCAACACCGGATCCGGACCGCTGCTCGTTGTGATCGACAATGATTGGGTAAGTGGCACCGACTGGGAAGCCCGCCTGAGAACAGCAGAGGCCATCCTTGAACAGGCATCCGACGAAGGACAGCCGGTAGCGATCACGGCTTCCGTTGCACCTTTAACGGAGACAGCCACGCTTCAAGACGCCTCCACTGCGATGGAGCGGCTACGGTCGATGAGCCCGGTGGCCGCGCGTGCGGACCGCGCGAACGCCATTGAGCGGCTGACCGCGGGCCTTGGCGAAGAAGCCCGCGATGTCGCACTCGTGCTCATTGGCCCAGGATATGCAGAAGCTGTTGACGCGGGCTTGGAGATTGACAGTCGCATCACATCGATCACGCGGTTTTCCGGTGTGCCGGAGAGCCAGACAATCCTGACAGGCATTGAAAATCGTACCGATGGATTGCGGGTCGCATTTGAAAAGTCCGGTGATCCGACCCCGGTGACATTCATCGCCAGTGATTTACAGGGCCGCCAAATCGGGGAGGCACAGGGCATCCTTTCAGATGGCGGTGGCACCAGCGAAGCTGTGTTCGACATTCCGTTTGAACTGCGCAATGATGTGGCGACCATCCGTGTAGAAGGCGCTGTGAACGCGGGAGGCATCTATTTGCTTGACGACAGCAACCGTCGTCGTCGCGTGGCCCTTTTGACGGGCATAGCCGGCGCTGAAGAGCAACCGCTGCTTTCTCCACTTTTTTATATTCAACGCGCGCTATCGCCTTTTGCGGACATCATCGAAACCCGAACGGGCGACTTGACGGTCGATATCCCCGAGATTGTCGAGCAAGGACCGGCGGTGATTGTGTTGGCCGACATCGGTGTTTTGCCCAATTCAGTGCGCGACGATATCGACCGCTGGCTCGAAGCAGGCGGAACGTTGATCCGTTTTGCAGGCCCACGCCTAGCTGCGACAACGGACGATGACCCTTATCTGCCGGTCGATCTGCGTGCGGGCGAACGGGAACTGGGTGGTGCCTTGTCCTGGACTGAGCCCCAACGTGTCGGACCCTTTTCGCCGGACGGCCCGTTTGCGGATTTAACGCCGCCGCGTGATGTCACGGTCACACGCCAAATCCTTGCCGAACCCTCGATCGAGTTGGAAGAAGGCACCTGGGCATCCCTCGAAGACGGTACCCCGCTGGTGACAGCATCTGCACGTGGGCAAGGCTCCATCGTGCTCTTCCATGTCACAGCCGAAGCCCGTTGGTCGAACTTGCCGATCACCGGTTCTTTCGTCGAGATGCTCAAACGAGTCACGGATCTGGCCAGCAACACCGCTCAAGGCAACGTTTCAAGCGATGTTACCCTTGCCCAAGAAGGAGCGGCGCTAGCGCCACTTCGCATGCTTTCCGCATCGGGTGACTTGACAACACCGGCCGATTTTGTCCGCCCCTTGCCGCTCGCACAGGCTGAGGCCCTTGCCGGATATGAAAATCCAGCCGGAACTTACGGGACGCCGGAGAGCTTTGTCGCCAAAAACCTGTTTGCCGAGGGGGACACACTTCAACCCTTTGTCTTGCCGGCAAGTGCACCGCAGGCTCGGTCGCTACCGCTCATTGACCAGCGACAATCAAGCCTGGCGGGCTGGGTCTTCTTGGCAGCCTTTGCGTTGCTCCTCCTCGACACGGCTGCCGTTCTTTGGATCAACGGCTATCTGCGGAACATGATGGCAGGCGTGCGACCGGCAGCCGCCAGCGTCATGATGACGGCAGTGATACTGGCGCTTTCCGGTTTGGAGGCGCGCACTCAGGAGACCGACACCAAGCCCGGCGACGAGCAATTCATCGCCGCGATAGACCGCACCAGCCTGGCCTACGTTATCACTGGGGACACAGGCGTGGATGACGCGTCCGAAGCGGGCATTTCCGGGCTTTCACGTTTTCTGGCGTCACGCACAGCCTTTGAACCGGGGGAACCGGTCGGGGTGGATATTGAGCGCGATGTGCTCTCCTTTTATCCGCTCATCTATTTCCCAATCAGCGATAGCATGGATATGCCAAGCGAAACGGCCATCGCCCGCCTTGACGCCTACATGCAGGCCGGGGGAACCATCCTTTTCGACACACGCGATGACCTGACAAGCTCATTGTCTTCAGGAACAACAACCGAAACGAGGCGTTTGCGAGAAATCCTGGCGGACTTGAACATACCGCCGCTGGAACCGGTTCCGACTGATCATGTGCTCACAAAAGCCTTTTATATCTTGGAGAGTTTTCCGGGTCGCTATTCCGGCTCACCACTTTGGGTCGAGGCAACCCCACTCGATGCGCAAGAAGCTTCCGACCGGCCGGTTCGTACCGGCGACGGCGTCACGCCGATCATGATTACCGGCAATGATCTCGCCGCTGCATGGGCGCTCGATACCGAAGGCAGGCCCATTTATTCCATGGCATCGGGCGATCCGTTGCAGCGTATTTATGCATTCAGGACAGGTGTCAACATCATGATGTACATGTTGACCGGCAACTACAAAGCTGACCAGGTGCACGTGCCGGCTTTGCTTGAACGTTTGGGGCAATAGGGCGAGCCAATGACCTCCAACGTTTTCTCAATTGCATTTGATCCGATCATCTCCTGGTTTGGCGTTTGGGCCGCTCTCGCGATCGCAATTGCTGTTGCAGCACTGATCATCACATTGCATCTGCGCGGTTCGCTATTGCGCGCACTTGCCATGCTGGCCATCGTCGCTGCCATTGCCAACCCGATTTTCGTCAACGAAGAACGGTCGGCCCTGCCAACGACTGTGGCACTGGTCGTTGATCGTTCGCAGAGCCAACGCTTGCAGGATCGAACGGCCCAGACCGATCAGGCACTGGAAGCACTTCGCGCCAATCTCGAACGCTTTCCACAATTTGACGTCCGCGTGGTGGAGGCTGGAACAAGTGCCGCAAACGCCCCGAGCACGGAACTTTTCGCGGCCTTGCAGGGCGCACTGCGCGATGTACCACCGGCACAAGTGGGCGGTGCCATTTTTATCACCGATGGAGAGGTGCATGATGTACCGCCAAATCCATCAAATGCGATTTTGGACGCACCATTTCACGCGCTGATTACAGGTCTGCCCGACGAATATGACCGCCAAATACAACTGACCCAGGCACCGCGATTTGCCATTGTAGGCACGCCGTTTGAGATGACCTACCGCGTGCAGGATTTGGGCGCGATGCCAGACGGGATCGGCGCCAATGGCGCAGTAGATGTGGAAGTGCGCGTCAATGGCAAGCTCGTCAGCATTGAACCGGCCATCGCCGGCGAGGCATTGCCCGCCACGATCAATCTGGACAGGGCGGGCGCAAATATTGTCGAGTTTTCCGTGTCGCGATTGGATGGGGAATTAACAGAGACAAACAATCGTGCATTCATGCGCGTTGAAGGCATTCGCGAAAACCTGCGTGTATTGCTGGTTTCAGGCGAACCCCACTCCGGAGAGCGCACTTGGCGCAACCTGCTGAAGTCTGATGCGTCAGTTGATTTGGTGCACTTCACCATTTTGCGACCGCCGGAAAAACAGGATGGGACGCCGATCAATGAACTATCGCTGATCGCATTTCCAACCCGAGAGCTATTCGTTGAAAAGATTGATGATTTCGATCTGATCATCTTCGACCGCTATCAGAATCGGAATGTGCTGCCGACGCTCTACTATGATTATATCGCGGAGTATGTGCGCAACGGCGGCGCACTGATGGTTGCATCCGGCCCGGAGTTTGCCTCGCCCACATCGGTGGCCCTTACCCCCTTGGTCAGCGCGCTACCGGCACAGCCGACCGGCGATGTCATCGAAGCCGGGTTCTACCCACGGCTGACGGACGCCGGCGCACGCCATCCGGTTACCCGCGCATTGGAAGGAAGTACGCAGGAGCCGCCCTTGTGGGGTCGTTGGTTCCGCACCATCGGTGTCCTTGGCAATCAAGGTACGACGGTCATGCGATCCATCGACGAGAACCCGCTTTTAATTTTGGATGATTATGGCGAGGGGCGCGTCGGCTTGATGCTCTCGGACCACGGCTGGTTGTGGGCGCGCGGCTTTGAAGGCGGCGGACCCCATGTCGGGCTTTATCGGCGGTTGGCGCATTGGCTGATGAAAGAACCGGATCTGGAAGAAGAAGCCTTGACTGCCGAAAGTGGCAACGGCGAATTGACGGTGCGCCGACAAACAATGGCCGACAGCGTCGATCCCTTGATCGTTAAATTACCGTCTGGAGAGACACGGGAAGTATCGATGATCGAAGTTGGCCCCGGTCTTTATGAAGCACGGGTTGAGACGGACGAAATCGGCTTGGTCGAGCTTGCCAATGGCGAACTGACCGCGTTGGCTCATCTCGGCAGAACGGACGCGCCCGAGTTTGCAGACATGATTTCAACGACCGAAAGACTGACGCCCGTCGCCGACGCGTTGGGAGGCTCGGTCCGGCGATTGGTATCATCGTCAGGTCAGGTAAGGCTCCCGAACGTCTTGCCAGTGCGCTCGGCGGCTGAGGCCAATGGCAGAGGATGGCTCGGCTTGAAGACGTCTAGTGAAACCCGTTTGGAAGGGGTCAGTCAGACATCCCTCTTTTCGGGTTTCCTCGGCTTGGCGCTGCTAATGCTCGCCCTGTCCTCCATGTGGTACCGCGAGGGCCGCTAACACTATTGCCGGCCTGCGTGTTTGATCATCCCGTTGATGTTTGCCGGGTCAAAATCGCCAAGGGAATGGATCAGTAAACGCCTGGGATCTACCGGCCCGGGCAGAGCCACACGTCCCGGCGCGCAGACCTTGAAACCAAGCGACGCGTAATAGGGCGCGTCACCGACAAGAAGAACATAGTTGGCCCACCCGCTGTCCTTCGCCGCCAAAACAGCGCTCTCTACCAACGCTTTTCCAAGACCGACATTTTGCCAGTTGGGCAAAACGGCGAGAGGCCCGAGCAAGAACCCTTTTTGACCGGCCACGCTAACCACAGGCGTCATCCGCACAGTGCCAATGAGTTCGTCATCTTTCATGGCGACAAAGGACGCTGCTAAGTCATGGGGCCCTTGCTCGCGCAATCGAAAGGCAGCACGTGTATGCGCACCCGGTCCAAAAACGGTCGTGTGAACGGTATCGATCAAGGCGGTATGCACCGGCAATTCCGGTACGATCAAAGACTGCATGTTCATGAGAAGCTCGAAAAAGAAAAGACAAAGGCATGACGCCGGTGGAAGGGTGTCAGGCGGTTCGTCGTCGCAAATTTCTTGATATCTGAGCCATAAACGCGCCCTATCAGCGATTAGAGGGTGTCGCAAGCGTTGATCGATCAAGTTGGGCGAGTTTGATGAACAGTGCGTCAAACATCATTAACTCGAAGGATGGCCCCGTTTGACATAGTGTTGCCTTTAAAAAGGAGAGGTAAGATGGGATTGCTGATCGACGGCCAATGGCACGACAAATGGTATGACACCAAGTCGAGCGGCGGTAAATTTGTTCGCAAAGAGTCCGCTTTTCGCAACTGGGTAACAGCCGATGGTGCAGCCGGACCTACTGGCGTTGAGGGCTTCAAGGCCGAACCTGATCGATACCACCTGTACGTTTCACTTGCCTGCCCTTGGGCCCATCGCACCCTGATTTTTCGCAAGTTAAAGGGGTTGGAAAATCTGGTCGATGTCTCGGTGGTGCACCATTTCATGGGCGCCAATGGTTGGACCTTTGAGACCGACGAAGCCGCAACCGGCGACCGGCAATTTAGCGCCAAGTTCATGCATGAAATCTATACCCGTGCAAAACCGGACTATACGGGACGCGTCACTGTGCCGGTCTTGTGGGACAAGAAAAACAGCACCATTGTCTCCAATGAGTCATCGGAGATCATCCGCATGTTCAACTCCGCGTTCAATGAGTTGACCGGGAACCATTTCGATTTTTATCCGAGCTCACTTCACGGTGAGATCGATGCCGTCAACGACAGAGTGTACCACACGGTAAACAACGGCGTTTACAAATCCGGTTTCGCGACAACAAGCGGCGCCTATAAAGAGGCTGTCAGTGCTCTTTTTGAAAGTCTCGATTGGCTGGAAGAGCGCCTCTCGAACCAACGCTACCTGGTTGGAGATCAGCTAACCGAAGCCGATTGGCGGTTATTCACCACACTGGTGCGGTTTGATCCTGTCTACGTCGGTCATTTCAAATGTAACATCCGCCGGATCGCCGACTACCCCAACCTTTGGGCCTATACGCGGGAATTGTACCAGCAGCAGGGCATCGCTGAGACGGTCCATATGCATCATATCAAGCAGCATTATTATGCAAGTCATGAGAGCATCAACCCGACACGTATTGTGCCGGTCGGACCAGCCATCGATTTTATGGTGCCACACGGGCGCGACGCGGTCCTACCAGAAGCGGGCCGGAGCGCTGCCTGAGCGCCACTCGTTAATGCGCCTTTTCGTAGCAGGGCTCACATCGTCCGGCAAATCATCAAGATTGAAAAAACGGGCGGCGACGATCTCGCGATCGCTGTCTTTTTCGGCCGACTGAATAGCCCCTTCACACAGATAAAGGGCAACATGGTCACGCACGGACGTTTTGTTGTTGTAGAAAAAACCAATCAGGTTCGGCTCCTTCTCGAGCAAGACATTGGCCTCTTCCGCCAACTCACGGATCAAACTCTCCACCGCGCTTTCACCTCGTTCCACACCACCGCCCGGGAAGTGCCAACCTGAAATATAGGTGTGTTTGACCAGCAACAATTGCCCTTGATCATTCACGACAAGTGCCCGAACCCCGAGCGTCATCGGGCGACGCAGCATAAACCAAAGGTGGAACAATCGTGTGCGCAGGAAGGAGGCCATGATTTTCACCCCATAGCCACGACAAGGCGCAAACGCTATGGCAGACGAATGAAATTTACGATTGCGCACCTGTCCGATGTTCATCTTGGCCCGTTGCCAAGGGTCAACCCATGGCAATTGCTCTCCAAGAGAATAACCGGCTACATCAATTGGCAGCGCAACCGTCGTTCTAACATGGGACTGGAGTCACTGCATGCACTCACCACCGCGATGCGGGCCAAAGAACCCGACCATATCGTTGTTTCCGGTGACCTGACCAATCTGGCGTTACCGGCTGAATTTGACCAAACGCGCGATTGGTTGTCCCAACTTGGCAGTGCTGCTTCGGTTTCGGTGATCCCCGGCAACCATGATGCCTATGTCCGCGGTGCCTTGGCCGAAGGATTTATAAGTTGGGCACATTGGGTTACGGGCGACAACGGAAAGCCGGCCAGGTCGAACGATGATTTCCCCTTTGCGCGGGTTCGCAAACAAGTTCAGATCATCGGCTGCTCAAGCGCTGTGGCAACGCCGCCTTTTGTTGCCGCGGGCCACTTTGGTGAAAAACAGGCCGACCGGCTTTCACGAATGCTCCAGATCGGTGGCCAGGAAGGCCTGTTCCGGATTGTCATGATCCACCACCCCCCAGTCCGCCATGCGACCCTCACGCGTAAACGGCTATATGGGATCGCGCGCTTTCAATCGGTCATTGCAAAGCATGGCGCAGAATTGATCCTGCATGGCCACACGCACTTGCCGCAGCGCCATTTCATCGACGGTCCAAGTGGACAAGTGCCTGTATTGGGCGTGCCCGCTGCAAGTGAAACGCCAGGTCGCAACAAGCCTCCAGGCGCATTCAACCTGTTTGAGATCGGTCGCAATTCAACCGGTACCTACACATGCACCCACGAGGAATGGTCCGTTGATGCCACCCAATCGGTCGTGGTCACCGAACGGAACCTGCTTTATTGAACGACCGTGAAAATCGCGTCGCGAAATAGCAACAGCAGCGCACCGCCGCCAATAAAAAGACCCAAAAGCCACAAAACGGTACCGCTGGCACGCGTTTGACCAGCTTTCTTGGTTGGCCGCACGGCAACGGTTCGCGCAACATTTGTCTTCTTGTCTTGCGTGTCAGCGCTTTGGCTCTGCTCTCGCTTGGTTTCAGCCGGCTTTGGCTCTTTTGGCGCGTCGAGCGCCGATGAAACCCCGGCCACCCGGCGCAGTGATTGAACCTCATCTTCCGCAGCAAAAGCCAGTTCGCGTTCATGCAACCGCTCGGCGATATAGGTCGTAACCGCTTCGGCGATCGGCTCGACCGCGTTGCCTTCGGCAATTGTCACGCGCCCCACGCGGGTATCGCGAACAAAACGATAAAGACGCCTGTCGCGGCCCATGACAACATGGGCCGTTGCATCAATCCAAAGCCTTGGTTGCAGTCCCGATGAAATCGCAAAGTCAAAGCGGTCATCATCCAATGGAACATCGTCAAAAACCGGCTGAAGGTTCTGGGCAAGTATCTCAAGACGTGCGCGGTCAGCTTCCTTCATGTCGACCACGACATCATTGCGCTCAGCCGCAGCGATTTTCACCTTGCGCACCGCATCAACCAATGCGCTGGAAACTACATTCTTTGTTTCGTCAGCCATGTCAGCCCTCACGCGTTAGCCCATGTTCATGTTTTGTTAACCGAAAACGGGCGCGCTGGCCAGCCTGTCACACTTCCGTAAACAAGAGACGTGAGACCAAAGCGTCGCGCTCATAGACATCAGCATAAAAGGACGGGATGCCACTCTCATCGACCCATGCGGTAAAATAGGCCAGATGAACGGGCACCGGCGATTGTAGATTGACCCGGGTTGTGCGCTTGGTATCGATGATTTTGTCCACACGCGAACGGCTCATGTCCTGGTCCAGGCCGAAAAGGATAGCAGCAAAATCGAGCGGTTGGTTCACTCGAATGCATCCGGAAGAAAAAGCGCGACCGGTTCTCGCAAAAAGCTGCCGCGATGGCGTGTCGTGCAAATAGACCGCGAACTTGTTGGGAAACATGAATTTAACCTGGCCCAAGGCGTTCTTGGGTCCTGGTTGCTGCACCATCCGGAACGGGAACGTGCGGCCGCTGACAGCATTCCAATCAACCGAGTAAGGGCTGATCTCAGGGTCGTTGCCCGACCAGCCGCTGTAGAACCTGAAGCCGTTTCGGTCAGCGTAGGACGGATCTTGGCGAAGTTTCGGCAACTTGTCGCGGACAGCGATGGAATTCGGAACCGTCCATGTCGGATTGAATTCGGCATAGCGGATCATGTCAGAAAAGATCGGCGTGCGGTGAAACGGCTTTCCGACGATGACGCGTCGCTGGTCAACCAACTTGCCGGCATTCATGGTAAACATCTGAAAACCGGCCTGATTGACGAAAACATGCCTTTGGCCGAGATCAACCGGCAACCAGCGCCAGCGCTCCATATTGACAATGATCTGACGGACCCGCTTGTGGGCTGGCACGTTAAGCGCACGCAATGTCGCAGGGCCGACGATCCCGTCTTGATCCAGCCCATGGCGCTTCTGGAAATGTTCCAACACCGGAACGAGCGCATCATCATAAAGCGCTGGCTCTGCGACATGGGAAACGCCACTGTAGCCCCTGGCGGACAAATTGCTCCTTATGGCAATGAGCCTTTCATCACGCATGCCAGGTTTCAGCACTTCGCCATCTGCGATACCGGACCAACCGCCCCGCTCGGCCAAAGACCGGTAACCCGCCAGCAACTGCCGCAGCTGAAAATATTGCACATGTTGAGGACGCAACCGCTGCAACGTCTGGGCGACACCGATGCGCTGCACCATGGCCAACCACTTGTCAGGCGCCGCTTCTTTCCGAGCGATCACAATTTCAGGGTCGGTGACAGATGGTGTCGTGCGGCCAGCATGCAGGTCTCTTGCAAAACTCATAAAGGCGGAACTGAGCGCCAGTTCCAGTCCCGTCTGGTCGTCCGCACCAAGCAATGGCGCAAGCTCACGCAGCGCCAGCGGCAAATAGTCCGATGCGACCAAACCATCAGCCGATGCATCGGCCAACGCGGCAAACAGTGCGCCAGCCTCCGGCGTTAACTGCCCGTTACGTACCCATAAATTTTCCGCACCGGGCATGGTGTAATAAGGCAGAACCTGATCGGTGCTAACAACAATGTTCCGCCAGGAAATCGCCTCACGCTCAGCAAGACCATCCAGGACAGATCTTTCCAATGCGTATGCTGCGCCACCAAGTCCGGTCGCAAGTAAAACGATTAATCGAAGCAAAGACATACGCATCACACCAACTCCCGTGATTCGCTGATCTTGTAATCTTATTCAACTTTGCGACGCGCCCAAGACAGATTGCGCTGCAAGGCGTTTGGATTTTCAACTTGGGGCCGAAGACCCCATATCATACCGGCGCGCGCCACACGATCCACAAGATCAGCAACAAGAGCAGGAAAATTGAGATCAAGGCCACCCAAAACCGCCGAACAGTGGACACGATAAAAGGGCTGACCGGCACGTCTGCCTCAATCCGAATGGGGCCGGTCTTTGGGCTCAAGGGTTCATGTTCGGTGCCATCGCCATCAAAGTCCAGCGGGTCGGCTCTCTGGGAACGGGCTTCCACGCTGTTTTGCCCATAGACCGGAACGTAGGTGCCCCGCGGGATCTCGATTTGAACCGGATTGTTAGCCCCCTCACCCTCATAATAATTGGTCAATTGATCGCGCAGACGGCCTGCTTGCACACGCACAACCGCGTCCATGGCGGGGTCAAAATCGTCAGACTTTCCAAATACATCCTGCGCGATCGTAAAACCTTTGAGCAGGTCCCCTTTACCATCGAGATCCTGCTCAACGATGTAACGAAGCATGCCACGGGCACGTTCGGATCGGGCGAAGCTGTTGCTGGATAAGATACGCTCTAGCTCGGTGCGTATATCGTCTTCCCCCACCCGATCCTTTCCCGGCTGTTTTGACAAATCAGACCTCTTCAACTGCCCCTGCGAATGTCACTATTGCCTACTTACCCGACCAACTCCAACAAATCTCTTAGATGTTGGTATTTGACCTGATTCGATTCACACCTGAGACAATAGCCTCAAGGGATGCTGCAACAATATTCTTGTTGATCCCGACGCCGAATACACAATTGCCTTTATGCTCCATTTGCATATAGCAAATCGCTGCCGCATCCGCCCCCTGCTGGAGTGAGTGCTCAGAGTAATCACCAACAATCAGCTTGATACCATAGTGTTTGAAAATCGCGTCAACAAACGAATCAATGGGGCCAGTGCCTCGTCCCGTAATCACCACCTCGACATTGCCGTCCATCAACTTGGCTTGCATGATGCGGCCTTCTTCATCGTCAGGATCCGGTTCGGTGCGGTGCGAAAGGAACCGTATTCGCTGATCGGAAATATGGACATAGGTGCTCATGAATTCATCATAGATGCGCTTTGAAGTGAGCTCGATACCTTCCTCATCCGTGATCTTTTGAATGACCTCACGAAATTCCATTTGCAGCGCCCGAGGCAAATTCAACCCATAATCTTCCTGCAAAATGTACGCGATGCCGCCTTTGCCTGACTGCGAATTAATGCGGATGATCGCCTCATAGGTTCGACCGACATCTTCCGGATCAATCGGCAGATAAGGCACTTCCCACAAATCCTGATCTGTCGACCTGATGTTGGTCATGCCCTTTTTGATGGCGTCCTGATGCGAGCCGGAAAAAGCAGTATAAACAAGTTCGCCGACATAAGGGTGCCGTTCGGGGATAGCCAACTGATTGCAATGCTCATAAACATCACGGATCCGGTTGATGTCCGAAATGTCCAGATCAGGATCGACACCCTGCGTAAACATGTTCAGGGCCAGCGTCACCAAATCCACATTGCCGGTGCGCTCGCCATTGCCAAACAAGGTGCCTTCCACGCGGTCGGCACCGGCCATCAAACCCAATTCAGTCGCCGCAATCGCTGTACCGCGATCGTTATGCGGGTGCAGTGAGACCAGAACATTCTCGCGATTATCAAGATTGCGGCACATCCATTCAATCTGGTCGGCATGAACATTGGGCGTCGACATTTCAACGGTCGCCGGCAGGTTGTGGATCAGTTTGTTATCCCCCGTTGGCTGCATGATCTCGGTGACAGCGTTACAGACCTCCAGCGCAAACTCCATTTCGGTGCCGGTAAAGCTTTCCGGTGAATACTGGAAACGATAGCCACCACCGGCTTTCGCCGCCATGTCAGCGACCATTTTCGCCGCGTCGGTGGCAATTTGTTTGATGCCCTTACGATCTTTGTTGAAGACAACCCGGCGCTGCAACTCTGACGTTGAATTGTAAAAATGAACGATAGGCGACTTGGCGCCTTCAAGGCTTTCAAACGTGCGCGAAATCAATTCAGGCCGGCACTGCACCAGCACCTGCAAGGAGACATTTTGGGGGACATTACCTTCTTCCACGCACCAGCGCGCGAAGTCGAAATCGGTTTGCGAAGCGGACGGAAAACCGATCTCGATTTCCTTGAATCCCATCTGCAGCAACAAAGCGAACATGCGCGTTTTACGTTCGTGGCCCATCGGCTCGATCAGCGCCTGGTTGCCATCACGCAGATCAACGGAACACCAAATCGGCGGTGTATCGATCACCTTCTCGGGCCAGGTTCGGTCCGCCATATCCATGGTTGGATAGGGTCGGTATTTTTGTGCAGCAGCTGGCATGCCTGCCTTCGCTTGAGTGGTTTGGATATTCATCGTCATTTCTCCGCGCCGCAACTGTGGCGGGCTCTCCCGTCTGGCGGCGTTCAATGGTCAATTCAATTCAGGATGTAAAGACGACGGGGCTAGCGAAACTACAAAGTTCGCTCATCGACCACCGGGCGCCCTGTCTGGATCAGGCCCGGCAGCCGCCGATAAGGAGGAGGTCAAGCAGGCGCGCACGAACGCTTGTCGTTACGACAAGGTTTGAAGCCAGATGCTGTAAGCGCGCATTTTTCATGCAAATTTGATAAACGATGCAGGACCGTCTTGCAACAAGCATTGTCATTCATGGCGCAGTGCGTCGATCGGATTTAGACCTGCCGCCCGCCGGGCCGGGAAAAAACCAAAAACAATGCCCACCGCGGCGGAAAAGCAAAATGCCAACGCAATTGTCGTAACACTGGGAATAAACGGAACCGCGAGCCATCGCGCGCCCAAAATGCCCAGACCAAGTCCCAAAGCAACCCCGATCAACCCACCGATCAAAGACAGGACGATGGCTTCAACCAGAAATTGCGTCAGGACTTGCGATGATTTGGCGCCAACGGCCAACCTGATCCCGATTTCGCGGGTGCGTTCCGTCACCGAGACAAGCATGATGTTCATGATACCGATGCCGCCAACAAGCAAACTTATGGCTGCGACGGCAGCCAAAAGCCCCGTCAGGACACCGGTAATGCCAGCCAGGATCGATGCGATCTCCGCCATGTCCATCACCTCGAAATCATCTTCTTCACGTGGGCCGATTTTGCGGATCTCCTGCATCAAAGCGGTGATCTCTCGCTTGGCCATATCCATGTTGGTGCCATCACGCAGCGCCAGGAACATCACCGACACATCGCTGTCGCCCGCGATACGTTGATGAAAAGTTTTCAATGGCATGATCACGAAATCATCCTGGTCAGAGCCAAAGGTCGATGCGCCCTTCGAACGGGTTAGGCCGATCACCTCGCAGGACAGCGATTTGATACGAATTGTTTCGCCAACCGGGTTTGCACGGCCAAACAACTCGTCACTCACCGTTTCGCCAATTACGCATACGGGCCGCCCCGATTTGATTTCACCAGCCTCAAAAAGTCGCCCACGCCCCAGCTCCCATTTGGCGGCTGTGAAATAGCGATTGTCCGTTCCGACAATCTCAGTGTTCCAATTTTCATTGCCAAAAACGACGCGGCGACGGGTTTGCGCAATGGGGGCGGCCAGTTCGACAAATCCCAACTCTTCCTGAAGCTGGTCATTGTCATTGAGTTCAAACATCTGGACCGCGCCCATCGATCCGCCTTGCATCGCACCCTGCCCGGGGAGCACCATGACGATGTCACCGCCAAGTTTTTCCACATCCGCTGTGACCTGATATGTCGAGCCTTCGCCCACGGTAACCATTGCGATTACAGAGCCAACACCGATGACAATGCCAAGGACCGTCAGGAAGGAGCGAAACGCGTTGCGGAATATGGCTTCTATGGCGAGCCGGATTGTCTCAATAAACATGTCAGGCCGCTTCCCGCATCTGTGTATCGCTGTCGATCCTGCCGTCGACCATCCAGACCAAACGTTGCGCATATTCAGCCATGTCGTGCTCATGGGTTACCATGACGATGGTCATCCCGTCCCGTTCATTGAGTTCGACAAGCACTTCCATGATATCGCGCGACATATGGCTATCGAGGTTTCCGGTCGGCTCATCGGCCAAGATGACGCGCGGCTTTGTCGCCATGGCCCGCGCGATGGCGACACGTTGTTGCTGGCCACCTGATAGTTCCGACGGATCATGGTGGATGCGCTCACCCAAACCAACCCGTTCAAGAACATCGATGGCCGTCTTGCGCCGTTGTGCGGGTCGCACGCCCTTGTAGATAAGCGGTAGCTCGACATTGTGCAGTGCGCTTGTACGGGCCAGCAAATTGTAGCCCTGAAAGATGAAGCCCAAATAGTGGCGACGCAGCAACGCGCGCTGATCCTTGGTGAGACCGGCAACTTCGACACCATCAAAAAGATAACTTCCCGAAGTCGGCGTATCGAGCGACCCGATAACATTCAGCGCAGTCGACTTGCCGGATCCGGAAGGTCCCATGACCGCGACAAACTCCCCTGACCGGATTGCCAGTGACACATCATCAAGCGCTTTTACCTTGGCATCGCCAAGGCCGTAGATACGACTGATCGATTGCAGCGATATCAGTGCATGATCAACCATCGAGCCGGCCTGTAATGACTTGCAGACCTTCTTCGATCCCGGACCCGGTGACCGCCGTTTTGGAACCGTCACTGTCTCCGCGGCTGATCTCAATGCGACGCACTTCCCCGTTGTCGAGCACGAAGATGGCGCGGCCCAAATCAGTACGGTCAAGCACAGGTGGCCTTGTCGGCAACAGCATACCAAGCAAGCCGCTACGGTCATCGCCACCATCTGCCTCTTCGACAGGCGGCGCGTAACGCAGCGCCGCGTTGGGCACCAACAATCCGTCTTCCACCTGATTGACAATAATGTCAGCGGTTGCGGTCATGCCGGGCCGCAACAACATCTCCTCATTATCAATGGAGAGGATCGCCTTGTAGGTGACAACGCCATCGACAGTTTCTGGTGCAAGCCACAGCTCAAGTATCTCTGCGGGAAACACCATATCGTCATAGGCATCGACAGTGAACTGTGCTTTCTGGCCCACCTTGATCCTGCCGATGTCTGCTTCGTCCACGTCGACACGCAGCTCCATTTGGGTCAAATCTTCCGCAAGCGTGAACAAGACGGGCGCTGAAAAGGACGCGGCGACGATTTGGCCGGGCTCAACAGAACGATCGAGCACCACGCCATCAACCGGAGAGCAGATGCACGAGTTTTCCAGCTCTACCTTTTGAAGTTCCAAATCGGCTTTTGCCAAGTCGCGATCGGCTTCCGCGCTTTGCATTTCTGCCAGTGCGGTTTGATACTCCGTTTCCTGCGCCAACAGGCTTTGTTCCGAGGTGATGCCGCGCTGGTCGAGCGCTACCGCCGCTTTGAGCCTGACCTTGGCATTTTCCAATGACGCAGCCGCACGGGACATGCGCGCCTGGGTCGCATGCAAAGACGCCATTTTCAAATCGAGCATCGCCTGCAGTTTGCGGTCATCCAATTCCGCCAGAACCTGTCCCTCACGCACAACAGAATTGTGATCAACCAGCACCCGCGAAACCGTGCCGGAAAGCTCCGACGATATTTCAAACAGATTGGTTGGCTCCACACCGCCCGTTGCCGTCACGGTCACCGTCAGATTGCCCCGGGTCAGCGGTTCGGTATTGTAAGTGATGGCATCACCGGTGGAATGATCCGCCAGCACATACCATGCACCCACGCCTGCTAATACGATGGCGGCCATGCCCGTCCCCCAGCGGCCCCAGCGTGTTTGCGCGCGGTTCAGGCCCAAAGTTGAAGCGACGTCTTCAGAAGTCTCAGTCATTGATTACTCCCTTTGAGCAATCAATGACGGGAGTTGCCTCAAGCGACCATGATTTGGGTCAAACTTTAGTCGAAAATCCGAACCTACCGAACCAGATGCGCAACCACATTTTCAATCATGCGCATGCCGGCACTCCCGCCAAGCGTCATGATACTTTCGGGATGAAACTGCACTGCCGCAACTGGCTCGTCCTTGTGCTCGATGCCCATGACAATGCCATCTTCGGTTTCCGCAGTAACAATAAACTCATCTGGCAGCCGCGATGGATCAGCAAAAATCGAGTGATAGCGCCCAACGGTCACTTCCTTGGGTAAACCGGAGAACACTTTGCCAGGCTCATGAACACGGATGCGTGACGGCTTGCCGTGCATCGGATAGTTGAGCTGGCGTAGCGTACCACCATAGGCTTCGGTCAGTGCCTGCAATCCAAGGCATACGCCAAAAACAGCCATATCACGCGAACGGGCCTGCTTGACCGTCTCGCGCGTTCCAAAGTCTTTTGGTGTTCCAGGTCCGGGCGACAACACGACCAACTGGGGCTTGAAATCATCAAAAACACTATCTGGCACGGGCGTTCGAACAGTTCGCACTTCGGCACCTGTTTGCCTGAAATAATTGGCAAGCGTGTGCACGAATGAGTCCTCATGGTCGACAAGGAGAATACGCTTCCCCTCACCGACTTTTCGCGCAACGCGCTCGTTGCCGCCCTTGTTCGATTTTGCACTGTCACGGATAGCGGCCAAAAGCGCTGAGGCTTTTAGTTCCGTTTCAGCTTCCTCGGCCTGCGGGTCACTATCAAACAAAAGCGTCGCGCCGGCGCGCACGCTCGCAATCCCATCCTTGATATGAATGGTGCGGAGCGTCAGGCCCGTGTTCATGTCACCATTGAATTTGACCATACCAATCGCGCCACCATACCAAGCGCGCGGGCTCTTTTCATGGTTTTCAATAAAGCGCATCGCCCACAACTTTGGGGCGCCTGTCACCGTCACCGCCCATGTGTGCGACAAGAACCCGTCAAATGCGTCCATGTCTTCACGCAACCGACCTTCCACATGGTCGACCGTGTGAATGAGCCTTGAATACATTTCGATCTGACGACGCCCGATGACGCGCACGGTGCCCGGCTCACATACCCGGCTCTTGTCGTTGCGATCAACATCCGAGCACATGGTTAGTTCGCTCTCATCCTTCTTGGAATTAAGCAGTTTGAGAATTTGTTCGCTGTCAGTGATCGCATCGGTCCCGCGCTCAATCGTGCCAGAGATCGGACAGGTTTCAATCCGACGCCCGGTAACCCGCACGAACATTTCGGGCGATGCGCCAATCAAAAACTCGTTCTCGCCAAGGTTCATGAAGAAGGAATAGGGCGCCGGGTTGGTTTCTTTCAAACGCTTGGCAATCGCCGACGGTTTGCTGGCAACCCGTTCGAAAAATTTCTGCCCGGGCACCACTTCAAAAAGATCACCGCGCGCAAAGGAGTCCTTCGCTTTCTCAACGAGTTTGGCATACTCGCCCGGCACATGGTCACCACGCGGCGGCTTTTCATCGGTGGGAACGAACGGCGCTGGCGTTTGTTCGCGCGCAATGCCCGTTGTCGCGTTATTCCCATCATCGAACTCATATATGTCCACCCACGCTTTGGCGGAGTGATTGTCGACAACGATGATCTGGTCGGGAAAAAAGAGAACCAGATCACGCTGATCTTCCGGCCGCTCAAGCTTTTCTTCGATGGGATCAAACTGGAATGCAATGTCGTAACCAAAAGCGCCAAACAGCGCCAAATCCTCATCTGCACTGGAGCCGAAATATTGAACAATGGTACGCAAGATTGAAAAGACGCTTGGCGCGCGCGAGCGCTCCTCTTCGGCAACAATTTCGATTTGCTCCGCAATAGTGATGCGCAAGCCGGTTCCATCTTCTTCCATGGCATCAATATGCGGATGACTTTCAAGCGCCGCACGAACCATGGCAGCCAACGGAACACCACGCGCATTGAGCGGCGATACTCTCATGATCCTTTTGCGGGCCGAGATCATCAAGGGTGGATCGACAATTGCGGTGTCCCAGCGGGTGTAACGGCCCGGATATTCATAGTTGGACGACAAGACCGCACCCATGCGATCATCCAGCGCATCCATTGCCCTTTCGATGGCCGTGGCAAAGTCAACTTTCTGCCGGGCGCGGGTAACGCCGACACCGCCAAGGGTTGCATAAGTTTCACTGTCTTCTTTCATCATTCCGATCCGTTAGCCCTGGCATCCTTGGACAGTTTTTCTCGCACAAAAAAACCGCCCGGCATGTCAGGGCGGTTGTTGCAAGAAACACAAATGGTTGCCGTCACCGCCTGAAGCCGTGCCACCACCATGCTTGTGTCATAAGTTTAGTCATACCGGTAAGCTATTGTGATCTGCCTGATTGCGCAATCGGCAAAATCAAAAAAGGAGCCAGGTCGGGCGGATTGACCTGGCTCCCAGCCCGCTTGAGGCAGGCACACAGAACGGGGTAAGCAGGGGAACCCGTTTCTGTGATCTCGTATAAGTTGTATTCTAGCTAAGATACAATCACATTCATGTAAAGAAGTAATGGCCACCAAATACAACTTTTTAGTGATAAAGCGATATATACACCAAAAGCTAGAATAAGCCCTCGATCAACCCTTCTTCATTGAAACCAATGGTTTCGGCCGATGGATGACGTGGCAGTCCGGGCATGGTCATGATCTGACCGCAGACGACCACCACAAAACCCGCGCCGGCACTCAGCCGCACCTCACGAATTGGCACAGAATGCCCGGACGGCGCGCCACGCAAATTGGGATCTGTGGAAAATGAATATTGGGTTTTTGCCATACAGATAGGCAGGTCTCCATAGCCTTGGGCTTCCCAGGTCCGCAATTGATCGCGGATGACCTTGTCGGCCAATACTTCGTCGGCGTGGTAAATGCGCTTTGCAATCAGCTCAATCTTTTCAAACAACGCCATGCTATCGGGATATAGCGGCGCATACGCCGACACACCGCTGTCGGCCAGGTCCGCCACTCGCTCGGCAAGTGCTTCAATTCCAGCAGAACCATGCGCCCAATGGCGACAAACAATCGCGTCCGACCCTTGCGTCGTAACATAGTCCTGCACCGCCTTGAGTTCGGCATCGGTGTCAGAAACAAAATGATTGATTGCAACCAATACGGGTATGCCAAATGACTTTACGTTTCGAATATGGCGACCCAGATTTGCGCATCCCGCCTCAACCGCCGCCACACTCTCGGTGTTCAAGTCTGCCTTTCCCACGCCGCCATTCATCTTCATCGCCCGTACAGTGGCAACGAGCACCACCACGTCTGGTGCCAAGCCGGCCTTCCGGCACTTGATGTTCAAAAATTTCTCGGCTCCAAGGTCGGCCCCAAAGCCGGCTTCAGTCACCACATAATCGGCCAATTTAAGCGCCGTGGTGGTCGCAACCACAGAGTTGCACCCATGGGCGATATTGGCGAACGGACCGCCATGAACAAACGCAGGGTTGTTCTCCAGTGTCTGTACGATGTTCGGCTGCATCGCATCTTTCAGCAGGACGGCCATCGCACCATGGGCATTCAAATCCCGACAATAGACCGGAGACTTGTCGCGCCGATAGGCGATGATCATCGCGCCGAGCCGCTCTTGCAAGTCTTCCAGATCGGTTGCCAGACACAAGATGGCCATCACCTCAGATGCCACAGTGATGTCAAAACCGGCCTCGCGCGGAAAGCCGTTGGAAACGCCGCCAAGTGAGGCAGTGATCACCCGCAGCGCCCGGTCGTTCATATCGACCACCCGCCGCCAGACAATGCGGCGTATATCGATTTCCAACGCATTGCCCCAATAGACGTGATTGTCGATCATCGCGGCAAGAAGATTGTGGGCGGACGTGATGGCATGAAAGTCACCGGTAAAGTGCAGGTTCATATCCTCCATCGGGATTACCTGTGCATGACCGCCGCCAGCGGCGCCCCCCTTCATCCCAAAATTCGGACCAAGTGACGCTTCACGAATGCAAATGGCGGCCTTCTTGCCAATACGGTTCAATCCGTCACCAAGCCCAACGGTTGTCGTCGTCTTGCCCTCACCGGCAGGAGTTGGGTTAATTGCTGTCACCAAGATGAGCTTTCCGTTGGGCCGCTCTTGGATCGATGCGATGAAGTCAGCACTTATCTTTGCTTTGTCATGGCCATATGGGACCAATTGGTCCGGCCCGATGCCAAGCTGCGCCCCTATTTCCTGGATCGGCTTCTTCACAGCCGCCCGCGCAATCTCGATATCTGTCTTGAATTCAGCCATGACACGCTCCTCCCAAAAAGCCGCAAACGCTATTGGAGAATGGTTGTCACCGCGCCTTCCCGTCCACCATCGCAGGCAAGGCATGTGTTGGGCGAAATGCGACATGGTCAATCACGCACTCATGAACCGGGTGTGATCGTTTGTTGGTCGCCCCGGTGCGTGAAGCATGGTCAATTAGCGATCATCTAACCGGGAAATCATCATGTCCACCCAAAAATCGACACTTGTGGCAAGTCTTCTGAGTGTCCTCATGGTGAGCGCGCAGGCCAAAAACACCAATGAAGACTGGAAATGGGCTTCGGAATATTATGCAACCTACAGTGAGTGGACCGTGGGCTGTGACCATCGCACCGACGATGAAAGCATCAAGCGCTGTTATCTGCGCTATGTCGACGCCTATGCGCGCAATCCATTTGGTGCGCTGTTCGTTTTCGTGACTGACACGAATGAAGCAGGGCTGACATTTACCTTCGAATATGAAGCGGGCGTTCGTTTCACCAAGCCTTGGCGGGTCAGCAAAGAAGATGTCACGATTTGGCAGTTTGATCCCAATCAATGTCCAGCGGTCAACGAGTGCGCCATAACAGGGCAGGCGGCCGTCAAGCTCGCGGAAATACTCAACGCGGAATATGTTGAGCTGAAGTTCGTGCTGCGGGATCGGGTTTTCCGATCCTTTGAGCTCGGCTGGCCGTCTGCAGGGTTTGCGGACGCATTGGCCGACTTGATGGCTCAATCAAACAATCGAAAGCTTTAACGATCCAAAACGTCGCGAATTTCCGTCAAGTTGGTACGCGTCCGCAGCAGCGCAAAGCCAATCGATTCAAGGTGTGACTTGATCAGGCTCGACGAATTGGCGTTGGCCACAAAGAATGGCTGGAGATTGAGCGCATCCTGAAAATTTTCATCCAGCCGCAGCCAGAGATCATCCAGGTTGCGTTGCTCCAGTACGTTTTGGAAATCACTGCTCCCTGCGGTGAGGATCATGTAGTAGGCAAACATCTGGCCGTAGGTGAACCAGAAACGGTCATCCGCACGCCGGTCAAAACCGGTCAGCCCCCCCAGCTTAATTTGATCCTGCAGGATTTGTGATGTTGAGCCGATGTCGGACGTTACGCGATCGAGGAACTGCAGCAAATTGTCAGCGCGCGAGTCAAAAAACGAACTACAGGCGACGAGTTCTTCATTGAAAGCCCCAAGAAAGCCACTGGCATCACGCAGGCGTTGCTGCGTAGTCGGCTGGAAAAAGGGTGGGGTGGATGTTATGAACCAAGCTGTCTCGCGATAGTTCGCTGCTTCACGCGCGAATTGCAAATTCTGATTGATGGAAGACGTACCGCGGACACGGCCTAGCCGGTCTACCATCTCAAGCGTTGTCCGCCGAACCGCCTGGTTCATTCCCAATTGAAACGCGGCGCGATTGTCAAAGAACGGCGTATCCTTCCAATCGACGACAAAAAAGAAGCCTGCCTTGTGCATCGGATTTGACGATACCCAAGTGGCCTTGTTGACATTCATGTCGATAATGTCCCGCACGGCGACGACCATGGCAGATGGTTGGCAAGTGCCATCGCCCGTATCTTCGCCAGCAGCAAAGTTGAATTCTTCTCCCACATATTTCTGCGCAAGCGCCGGGTTCGGAGACGTCCAGAACTGCGTGATGTAGAACATGTAGGCGTAGCCGACGAACAAGGCGGCGAGAAAAAGGAACACCGGTATCTTCACAAACCAGCCTGTGCCACGAAGCCAGCGACGGAAAGCCAAAAACGGCCACAACAACCATGCTATGGCCATGCCGATCGCTCGGCCAACATATTCAAACGCGCGCGTCACAAAGGCAATGATCGGATCAAGCATCCCAATTCCCCATCAATGTCGATTACGACAAACCAAACAAGCGACGCCTCAACCCCGCCTTGTCCCGTAGGTAGGATTGTTTGAGCGTCTCCACAACATGTGTCCGATAGGTTTCATCGAAGGTTTCATAATCGGCGTAGAAACCTTGTTTGTTAAAGACATATTTGGTCACGAAATCGCGCGGAACATATTCGCTGATCAGGCGGTTGGTCAGCCAGGCATCGTCATGCTTGGTCGCCGCGCGGATAATCTGAAAACGCAACTCGTGGTCAACCTCGCCAATGTCAATCCGCCCACGACGGTCCAACTCGCGCTTGCAACGCATCAGGAATGGATAGACGCCATCCTTGTTGATCGCAGAAGCGTTTCTGTGCATCCAGGTCTGGAGCCAGACAGCGTCAACGTCGGACAGATCGCGTTCCGGCTCGCTATCATGCACCAAACCGCGCAGCACCATCTCCGCTCGATGTTCAAGGAAACCTGTGTCTTCCATCCAAGAGGCACGGGGTAGTTCAATGCGGCCGGTCTTGGCCAGAAAACGGTAAATCCGCTTGTGGTCATTTTTTGCCAGGTAACTGACTTGCCATGGGCGTGACTTGCGAAAACCCGGAGCGGTCGGATCGCAAATCACCGTGGTCATCTTTTTGTCAAGGAAGATGTAGGTTCCACCAAAATGGCTGGTCCAAAAAGCATCGTGGTGAAAAACCACCTTGTCCGGGACCATACGATTTTCGCGAATGTCGCCGGTGACCTTTGCCAGATCAACCATGCGCGTGAGAACTTCATCGTCGCGCCATGTGTCTTTTTCGTTCTTCAGTCGATCCACCAACGTGCGCAATTCTGCCGCCTTGCCCAAGACATCATTGGCGGACAAAACATTGAACCGCACCTGTTCAATGGCCAAAAGGTCTTCAATATCATCGACTTCAGAGACACTGTCGTCGATCTCGCCATAGATAACATCCTTGATCGTCAGGGCATTGATGGAGCGCATGTTCGCAGCGAAAAAGTCGTGCATGAGCCGCGATGTGTTGGAAAAACGCGTATGCACGACCGGTAAAGATGCCTGCGCCGGGGTCAAAATGATAAAGCGCCGGTTGACGCCATTGGGGTCAAGATAATTGAAGTCGCCCAACTCTTCAGCAACTTGCGGCGAAAAGCCTGTCCGGTCGATTTCAAAACTGTCAAGCTTGGTCGGGCTTAGTTGAAAAGCCTTCAATGCCTCATTGTATCGGCGTACCAGATGGGTCTGGTTCACGGTCAAAAGCCGACCGTAGATGAGCTCGTTTTGGAGTAGGCGTTTCATGGACGAAGTTCCGCTGGATCAGTGCGCGATTCATATATCCATCAATCGCGTTGTTTCCCAGCAGCAAGTGCAAAATAGATGGGGCCGGGCGTCAAAACCCGACCCATCAAGACTGCTTTTCTAGTTCGCCGCCTCGGCAATCTCGAGCAGCTGCATCATGCCATTGTCTTCATGATCGACATTGTGACAGTGCAGCACCATGGCACCGGTAAAGTCGACGGCCCGGCTCATGAACTCCACCACCTCCTGCGCGCCACCTTCCTTGATGGCTTTCGTCAGGCCGCCGGTGAAGGAACAGAACTGGCGCGGTTCGCAATTAATCAGCGCCGTGTCGCGCCAGACCGGAAAGTCATAGTCCACCCCACCGCGACTGAAGATTTGGAACGGGTTGGTGTGGATATGATACATATGGGTGTCATTGTTGCTCCACACATTCCAATAGTCAGCTTGATCCAGCATGATCATCCGCTGCACTTCTGTCGTCGAGAACACCTGGCCATTGACATAGGAAGCGCCGCTGATCGGATAACGCGGATCACCAGATTGCGAGAAGCCAAAGAAAACCGTTTGCGTCGGCGACTTGGGCGCATCGCTGGCAGCAACAACCGAAGCCGGACGCTGCAGAGCATTTAATTCCAACTGTGTCGGGATGTCCGTGTTTCTCGCCGTCCCCTCTACAACATTAACATAGACAACCACGTCGTCAGCGCTTGTCGGCGCATCACACAAAGCGTCCATGGCCGTGGAATCTTGAGGTTGAACAAGCGCATAGAGGCCGGGCGATGATGGTGCTTCAACCATCAGGTCCAATCGCTGCCCGGCGGTCAGCAAGGCCATTTCATTATTGACGACATCGACAGCCGGTTGGCTTGAAGCGGCAAGATCATAAACCGGCGCTTTCAGCTCAAATGGCACAGTGCCTGTCGTTGCTTTTGGTTGCTCAACCGGCACGCCATCAACAGCGAGCACATAGATCGAAATATCCTCGGCGGTCGCTTGCGTAGAGCCGGCATCTGAAATGGGGGCAAAACAAACCGGCACGGTGCTCCCGACTGAGGCGTTGAGCATGCGCCAAAACTGCACTTCACCGGTGTTGATCGTGATCTTGGCATCCAGCATGCCGTTGACCGTGAAACGATTGTTCACATTCGGAGTCAGGCTATTGCCAACAGCTTTGTTCAACGTCGCGGTTGCGAGCGGCTCATAAGAGCACGGCGCGAGGAAATAATAAGTTCCCATGCAATCGACAGGGTAGATGTCGCCGTCGTCGATATCTGCAAGCGTCGGCGTCACCGTCTGCGTGCCGTTGACATAATTGGCTTGAAGTTCCTCTGGCGTCGCTGCGGTGCCATTCAGTTCAACATTTTGCGTGCGAAACGATGGTTGCGCCAACACCAGTAGCTTTTCCCCAATGGCAGATTTCGCATTTTTGACAGCGGCCAAACTGTCGATGCCGTTTGTTTGATCTTCCACCAAAAGGAAGCCCGACATGCCGCTCCCAAGGTGCATGGCAACAGCGCCATGCTTGTGCGGATGATACCAATAGGAACCGGCCGGATGCGTTTCAGGCACTTTCATTTGATAATTAAATTCACCATGAACACAGATGTGCTTGTGAGCCACATCATCGGAGATGGCCGCTTCACACTCGGCAATCAACGCCGGATCAGAGCTCGATGGATAGACGTTGAGTAGCACATTATCACCCGGGCTCTGCGGCGGGACATGCATGCCGTGATAATGGATGTTCATAATGTCAAAACCGTGCGGCACGGTGTCGATGACATTGGCAAGGGCGCGCATTTCATCGCCGCTCATGCTGGCGTTCCCGCCATGGCCGCCATGACCCATAGTGATCATCAGCTCGTCGCCGGCCGCCGCAGGCAGGAACGGCAAATCATTGACAAAGTCGAGCTTGATGTCGTCACCCGGCGTGATCCGCATAGTGGGACCGACAAGCCGGGTCGCGCCTTCCTGTACAAAGGCACGCGATAAAACATTCGTATCTTCAGCAAGGCTGTAAACATCGACACCGGCAGTCAGTTGATAAACGCCATCATCGCTCTTCTGCATCTCCGGCGGATTGGCCAGTTCGCCCGATGGCGTAAAAGCGCTGTCGGTCGCAAAAGCCGCGCCAAACAAGCCGCTCGCCAGAAAAGTCGACCCAAGAATTTTGCTGATATGGATGATGAATGAACGCATCAATTGCCCCTATTGTGATTGCCCGGCACAATTGTTCACTTAAATTGACTGAATATCTAGTTAAATAAACATGACACTGGTTGGATTGCACAGATTTGCTGGGGTGGACCAGGGCAGATAACGAAAAGTGAAGATCACCCCCAAAGCCCCTTCTCCTGCATCTCTGCAATCTCCTTGGCCGCGCGTTCGGTCACACGCTGGCGGCGGATGATTTCTTCAACGGCGGAAGCATCCGACTTGTCCGTATATCGGAACTCTGAATCGGCGTAGCGGTTGATCTCCTGCATCACCATGTCGATGGTGAAGGGGTTGCGCAGTTCGGCAATCATGTCGCGCTTGGTGTCGTAATTTTTGTGCAGGAAGATTTCCGGCGCTTCAAACCATTCATCCGGAAGCTCAATATCCATCGCGCGCATTTTGATGGCGTCGGTAATGTTCTTGATGGCGCGGCCGGTAAAACGCGACTCAGCCTCCTTGATCATGTGCAAATAGCTGCCGACATCCGCCATCGATTTGGGCTCGCCATATTGCGAAACAAAGCGGTCATAGACATTGAGCAGCCCGTCTTCCTGCGGCCTATCATGGCCATCATAGGCCGCTTCGACCGCCTGCTGGATTACCTGCGCTTCGTACAAATCATGATCGCCGAGCGGGATGTCATGGTTCTTGCCGGCCAACAGGTGGAAGATGTCAATATAGTCATCACGGGTCTGCGGCCCGTCGACCAACCAGCGCGCACCGGCGCGTTGACGGAGCGCATCATCGACATTTTCCGGATAGTTGGAGAACATGCCAAAGGAGCAATTGCCGCGCACAACGGTGGTGGCGCCTGCAAAGCTCTCCATCAGAACGGCGGTGACTTCCTGCTGACCGGCAGAGGCGCGATCATCGGAACGTTTGGCTGCCACCTGATCGATGTCATCCACGGTACCAAATCCGATGGCTTTCGGGTCGACGACATTCTTGATGAATTGCTTACAATTCTGGCCCGACTTGCCTTGGTAGGAGGAAATCTGGTCGACGCCGAAATTCTCATAGTGGAAGGGAACGCCCGCCACCTGGCAATAATCATTGACCATGCCGGCAATCATCTGGATCAGGATCGTTTTACCGGTTCCTGGCGCACCATCCCCAATAAACGTAAAGACAAAGCCGCCGAGGTCCACAAACGGGTTCAGCTTGCGGTCAAAATCATAACAGACAAGCATTTTTGCGAGCTTCATCGCCTGATATTTGGCGATGTGGTTGCCGATGATTTCGTTCGGCTTTTTGAACTGCATTGTCAGCGGTTTGCGCCGCTCGCCAGGCGCAACATCAAAACCGTCGAGCGTGAAATCATCCTTCTCGACGCGGATGTGGTTGTTGTCAAAAACGCTCAAGCCTTCAAAGCGCCCACGGCGCTGCAACAACCCTTCAACGGCCACCCGAGCGAAAGCTTTGGCACGCTGCAGCAGTGCCACCTCATCCGGCGCGCCTTCAATAGCCTGCGCCAATCCGGCAACTATCGCCTTGGCTGCATCTTGCGGGGTGTCGAAATTATAGTTGGGTTCGGTCGTATCTTCGCCAGGTTCCGCACCACTTTCCAACGTGTGCAGCAAGTAGGCTGCCAGTGAAAACGCGGTTATATAACTTGCCGATTCCATCAGTGATCGGAAATGGGTGGCCGCGTCGCCCTCCAACGGCGCTGACGCATTGCGCTTCTTCAGATCATCCAGATCAGTTTGCAGCCCAAAGACATCTGAAACGGCGAGCGCAAGCGCAATGCCGCGACGGGCACGATACAACAGCGCATGTTCACCGGGCGACATCATCGGATCATCGGGACGAAGGGCGGCGATGACACCCTCCAGACCAACTTCACGAGTCTTTCGCATGCCGCCAGTGGACACGGTGGAAACGAAACGGCGGCCCGTTCCGGCGAGCTCGGTATTGGACTGTGTGGACGCCTGCTCCATTACGACAAAACGCGTCACTAGCGATTGCGCAATCGCCCGGTGCTTCGCGATGTCTTTTTCGTCGATCTGAGTTAGCCCGGTATCCATGCGTGCGCTCTCCCTGCGTTGTGTCGAAGGTTACTTAAGCGCCAACTGTGACGGTGTCATCGCCCCGACGCCGCAAAATATGGGATATTTGGCTCAGTTTGCGCGAGGACCAACATAGCCCTGCCCGAAATAGAGTTGGTATGTTTGTACGGTGCCACCGAACCGGGTGATAGAAAAATCACGAATCTTGGTGACCGACCGGAATTGCTCATCGATGAAAGCATCAACGGGATGGAGCGGATAGGCAAGGATGATCGCATCTTTACCCTGCGCCGCCTGCCCCTCGAACCAGAAGTCAAACATGTCGGTTCGGCGACCGATCGACATGATATCGGTGCGCCTGGCAGTCATAGCGATCAGTGAAGCCGTGCGAAATACGGTACACATTCGCTGCGTCGTCTTTTCCGTTAAATCCGGTTGGGGCCATTGTGGCGCTGAAGAGAAGCGAACCGCAATAGGCAATGGTCCAAATGACATGCAGCCGGATCTCAGCCGCTGACCTGATGAAGAAGAACGCGACAACGACAAAAAATACGATCGCGGTCACGTTCCAATAATGCAGGATTGTCGTGCTGAACAACAGGATTGCAAACACTATAGTCGAGACAAGGAAGACCATGCGTCCCGGCTTCTGAAAGGCCGCGAGTGCTAAATTCTCATGATTAGTGTTGAGAAAACGCACCAACGCGACGCAAAGGACAGGTGACAGCGAGAAAGCAAACTTGATGACGAAGTCGGCAAAGCTCAATGCCGGGTTTGTATAATCGCTGTCACCGATCCTCTCATTCAGATTGTATTGAAAGCTCGGCCAATCATGGAGCATATTCCAGTAAATAGTCGGCGCTTGCATGGCGACCGCCAAACCACCAGCCAACCACAAATGCGGGTTACTGAGAAACCGACGGCCTTGAGGATAAAGAAAAATCCAAGCGGCAAAGCCAAGCCCGAAGAACACGCCAGAATATTTTGAAAGCCCGGCCAGGCCGACAAAAAAACAAGCAGCATAAAGATACCTATACTTCGTCGCCTCACCATCGAGCGAGCGAATGAAGAGGGCAAAGAAATGAGCCGCCCCTATACCGGCTCCGATCAGCAAATAGTCATGGAACAGGATCGACGTGTAGATGAGCATCAAGGGCGTTGCGCCAAAGACGAGCATCGCAGTCAAATAAGCGTCGATCCGGCGACCCCGCTCAATCAGCTCTTTGACCCAAAACCAGATGATCCAGGCAATACCGGCGACGACCGGGATTGTCGCCCAAGACAGCCGAAGAAAGGCCTAGCATCCAACCGCCAAGGGGCGGATGATCATAATATGACCAATCAAGGTTTTGACCCCAGAGCCAGTAATAACCCTCATCAGCGACAGGCACCGCGCCATAGAGGGCGACAATCTTCAGAAAGACGATCACCGCCAGAGCGGGAATGAGAAACGCGCGGCTCGGAATAACAGCTTCCATAAATGCAGTATCGAACGCCTTGTGGGGAAGGAAGAGTTCAGCGATCTGGTTAGAACGGGTTGGGCTTTTGGCATTGTCAGCACTGTTATCCAAGTCCACTTGAGCCATTTAACTTTCCCGCTCTCTTATATGGCAAGAAGTAGCCAAGAGGCTTGAAGGTTTGTTTAACGCAGTCCCATCTCAGGTTAACGGATACCGCGCACGAACGTCGTCACCAGCAAGTCAATTTGCGCCCAGGTGTCGGGGTTCGTCTGGCCCTGATCTGCACTCCGATAAGCGTTTGTCACTATACCATGGACACTGGACCAAAGCGCGCGGGCGGCAACGGCCAACGTCTCATCGTCCTGCGCCAATGGTGTGGCTCGCAACACATCCCCAATGAGGTCAAACAGCATCTCTTGCCGAACGATGTACCATTCAGGTGTTTCAGTATTCGAGGCGGCGCGGTTAAACGCCAACATCGCAGTCCACGCGGTCGCATGGCTTTCAACATAGTCATAATAAACACGCGCAAGCACCAAGAGCCGCCCACGCACATCATCGACACCCTCTTGTGCCGCCTTTTGCATGGCAACGGCACCTTGCGCACCCAGATCATCCAGCAATTGCGTATTGCAAGCGCGTAAAAGATCATCAACGTCACCGAATATGTTGTAAATCGAACCCACCGATACATTCGCCTCTTTGGCGATATCCCTGATCTTCACCGCATCCAGGCCACCGTTCGCCAAAAGGCGCATGGTAATCTCCAAAATGTCGCGCCGCGCCCGTTCCTTGTCGATTGCCATCCCATTACCTCTCGCTGCCTGAGCACATAGCACAGAAAGTCCAAATTTGAACTATGTTCATTTTTTTCTTGAACAACGTTCAAAAACGTGTATTTTGATTTTTGAACGTTGTTCATAAATGCACAAGGAAGCGATGAAATGTTCGAATTGGTCAAAACGATTTTCAAAGGAACGCAGGCCCGCGCCACAGAACGTGTACGCGATCATTTTGCTGTAGACTTGCTGGAGCAAAAAGTTCGCGAGGCAGATGATGACCTGAGCGCTGCAAAACAGACGTTGGCATCATTGATTATGCGTGAACGCAACGAATCCCGCACGCTTCAAGGAGTAAAGAAGCGAATTGCGGACTTGGAAGAGCGCGTCAAACAAGCAATGGACGCCGGCAAGGATGATCTTGCCCGTGATGGTGCAACCGCAATAGCTGATCTGGAAAACGAGGCGGATACCAGAACAAGAACCGTCAGCAGCCTGAAGGACAAAGTCGCGCGTATGCGCCTTTCCATCGACAAAACAAACCGCCGTATCGTCGACCTGAAGCAGGGCATGATCGAGGCCAAAGCGATCGATGCGGAGCATCTGGCGCAGCGTCGAATGATACGCTCTATCGGCAAAGGCACAAACATCCGTGAGGCCGAGGCGCTGATCAAGCGCATCAAAGAGCGCGAGGATCCGGTCGAAATGACCGAGGTGCTCGACGACATCGATCAGGAACTTGATCACACAAACATCGCTGACAGGCTGGCAGCCAATGGTTTTGGGACCAATCCCAAGACAAGCACAGACGATGTGCTGGCCCGCCTTGCCAAAAAATAACGCCCAAACTCCAAACTCAGCAACTTTCGAAGGGAAAAATCCATGAACTCGAACCAGACCTACATCGCATTCAACGCCACATGTGTTTTTGCGGCATACTTCATGATGGGCTTGTCCATATGGCTGGCACCTGTCGACCTTTCCACCAAAGGCTATTGGGCGATGGCGGTGCTGCTCTTGACCGGCTCGCTCGTCAACCTCGTCAAGTACCGCATGGACGCCCGTATCGAAGAAGAGACGGTCGCGAAAATCGAAAAAGCGAAAAACGAGAAGCTGCTGGCCGACTACGTCTCCAACGAGTAATTGGTCAACGAAGCTCGTAGGGGCCGCTCAAAACGGGCGGCTCCTCATTCTGTTTGAATAATATCAAACTGCCGAAATGACTTGGCCGTTGGCGATAATGTGCACGTCATAGCCGTCAAAGACTTTAGCCGCCTCCCCTTGGGCATAAAGGGCCTGATAGGCTTCGTGTGGCACCAATGCATGGCGCTCATAGGCAGAAACGCCCATTCGGGTCGCATCAAGATCGTCCGTTTCAATGTGGAATTCTTCGCGCGCCGGTTCATTTGACCAGATGCCACGCTTGGCTGGTCGTTCGGACTTTGAAAAAACGTCCTGCACCGTCCATGTCAAAAGCCAGGCATTCGATGCTTCATGGACCGTATTCAAGATCCGGTTCACCACATCATTGTTGGCTGTCACACCAGCGGAATAAAACGGCCCCAAGACAATGCGGCGCAACTGTTTGGGGTGCAGCCGGTCAAAGGCCTCGTCAATATTCTTGGCAATCGTGACGGGCGACAAGGAATAGGCCGAATTGGCCTCGGCGATCTGGTCGAATTTCTTCGCCATCGCCGGGTTGAGCAATCCGCCAAGTGGCAGCGGAATATCATAGGCGCGGTTTAGTTTGCCGTCTTCTGTCACCAGGTCCCGCACCATGTCGGGTGATGAATCCTCCGCCACCAAAGAGTAGATCATCGGCAGGTTTTCCGACCCGTCGTAAACACCCCAATGCGTCAGATAATAGGGGCGCATAGTACGCGGATTGACTGATACTTTCAGCGTTTCGGGCAAAACGAAAGAGCCAAAAAGGTCGCCATCCTTGACCGCCTCCAGATAAAGGCGCTCAGCCATCGTGGCCTGCAAATCGTCGGGAAATGCCTTGTGCCGCAATATGAAATCGGCCATCTCCTCGCGCAGTTCGTCTGGACTTGAAACCGCCGCGAGACGGCGTTCAGCCGTTCGTTGATCCTGCTCGAGTTCAAGCACATGCTGGTAGACCGGAAATCCACTTTCCGCGCGCGAAATCTTGAAACGGGATGAATGGCTGAGGCGGTTGAGCCAAGTGTCGAAGGAAGCATCGAGGCGCGCCACATAAGGCATTAGAGCCTGGGCAACGAGATCGTGCTTGTAGAGTGGAGAGCTCTCGTCGCGCAGAAATATGTTGAGGCCTTCAAGGGCGGCATCAACAGCCCCGAAATAGCGTTGAATGATTTCCGGCTGGTTGGTCACGCCCGCACCTCTTCCACGCGGGCATTCGGCATTTGCGCCAATAGGCCCCACACCTTGTCGATATCACTCTTTTCAAGAACACGAAAAGGCACGAGATGTGCCTGCATTGGATTTATCCAAAAAAGGAAGTGTTCCGGTGTGCGCATCAGCGCGTGATATGCCTTCCAATCGAACTTGCCGCTGAAACTGGACGAAGAGATCGAAAAGCCGGTTGGATCAAGCTCGTATGATTGCGCGCTCTTGTCCACGCGGTAGGTATTGTAGAACCGCCACATGTTCAAACGACCTGTAAAGCGATGAGCCAAACCACCCAAAACAGCGACGAAAAGGCTCAGAAAGATAGCAAACTCAACCCAGGATTGGCCGGAAACGGCTGCGACGACATAGGTGACCGCGCCCACAAATAGCACCAGTCTCAAAATCACAGTGATCCGCTGGCGCGTGGTCAAAAGACGATTACGCGCCTGATTTAGCAGGGCGTAATCGTCACGCGTTATTTCGACCGTACAGCGCACCGGCCATTCGGCATTCCCCAATACGCCAGCCTCAGCTTTTCACATAGTCGGCTGCATTATGTTTATCCATGACCGCTTGGAAACGGCGGGCAAACGCATCATCGGCCAACTTTTTGCGACGCTGAATATCAGCAGACGCGACCATATTGCCCTCATGCATTTCCAAAAGATCACCAATGTGCTTTTGCGCAGCAGCGCCGATGCCTGCCATCGTTGTCTCAGCGGCGGTATCAACCTGACTGCCGAGCGTGTTGATCTTGTGGGCAACATCCTGCTGTGCGGCGGTTTTCAAGGAATCTTCGAGCGCTTTGTAGAGAACGATCCGTTGCTCGGTATCAATCGTCAATTTGTTGATGAGCGTTTGCTGGGCGGCCAGCTGGTTGTTCAATGAATCGACAAATGTCTGGAACATGGACGTATAGCGCTCAAGCGTCTGGCTTTCCGCCAACAATTCCTGCTCTTTGGCCTGTGCCTGATTATACTCGGTGGCAAGTTTGGACCGCTCGCTTTCCAGGTTCGTCCGGTCTTTCTGGTTCGTCGATGCGGCGATCTGGTTTTCCAGATCGAGCAGAAGCGGGTTGATTTCATTGATCCGAGCCTGCGTCGTTTCAAGCTCGGACATGGTGTTCTTGCGGCGGCCGATCACCGTGCGAAGGCTGGCCTCAGACGTTTCATAACGCTTGTCGAGAACATCCTTCTGGTTGGACAAAATCCCGACGATGGAATCTGACTTTGCCAACAGCTCCTGCAAATTACCGGCCAAAGACATGTTACGGACGCGATCTGAACGCATGCGCTGCATGCGTTGCTTGGAGAACATGCCGACGACCTGTTCCCAAGTGGAAAAGGATTTCATCGACTCAAATTCTTCACCAAACACGTTGGTGGCGTCTTCCAGACCGATGATAAGGTCGGCAATATTGCCTTCCATGACCTGTTGTTGCTTCAACACATCCTGAATGCGGGCGTTTTCAATATCGAAATCGACGTCGCCGATCGCCTTGTCACTTTCAGCAAATTTTTCGAGCACAATCCCGGATTGCTCAAGCTTTGACTGCATGTCCGTGACGACCTGCTTAGTCTTTTCAATTTCAGCATCAAAATTCTGCAACGTCGCCATATTGGAATAACCCCTCGATCAGCGCATCAAACGTTAGTGCTGTATAGGTACTGAAAGCGACGATTTGAAGAAGGCAATCGCTGCGGCCTGCATCAAAAGCGGGCCAAGTCATCAAATGTGACCTAACGGAAACAGCAAGTCCAGCGAGAAAAACAACTACACTAACCACATTTTCAAGCTTGGTGCGCAATTCCGTTTGGGTGGAAATTTAATTCAATAATCAGGAAAACATTTGCCCTTCGACCTGCCAAATCTTGGTCGGGTTTATAAGGCCTCCAAAGCGGTAGTCCAATGGGCGCGAGAAAGAAATTCCGCGCGCCGCCAGCGGCACGCGGAGGGCATCCAAATGGTCGACTTATCGCATGGCCTGTATTTCGGCGGTGCTGATAGAGCCATCGCCATTGGCGTCCACGCGAGCAAACGCAGTCTCAAACATGTTGCGGGCTTCCACACGCGCGGCATTGCCAAGTCCGTCTTCAGCATTGAGCTTGATAAACGTGACGAACTCGTCATAGGACAACAGCCCATCACCATTTGCATCGGCTTGCTGGTGATTTTCCTTCGCCATTTCAGCAACTTGCGCAAAAGCAACGCTTGTAAAGGCCAAGGCCGTCAAGACAGTCACGCTTCTCAAAAATTTCATCTCATTCTCCTAGGTTCAAAATCCCGAAAACCGGGCGTGTGACCTGATCCAACTGACTTGTTTCCGATGTGCGACATACGCGGACGAAAGTGCTACTCGGTGTTACAAAAACCTGAAAGTTCGGTCACAAACAAATAATCGAAGCTCTGATGTCACTTCACAGACATGAAATTCAGTTCAATGACACCGCGAAGTTTGGTTATCTGCTCATTGCAAGCCGGAGAGATTTCGTCAGCTCGATCCACAAGACACATCACGACCTTTCCGTGACCCAGATGCGAATCTGAACAGTGGTTTTCTATATCGACCGAGCAGAACTCTTGCATCTTGGATAAATTATCGAAGTAGACTTCCAGCATGGTAGCCATCGGGCCGGTGGCGGTAAAACACGGTTCGGACAGCCGGTCAGTATGTGCGTAAAGGCAGGCACCAATCCGACCGTCACCCGGCGTTACCGAGGAACAATATTGCACGATATCCCCGCCACACTGTTTCAGGATTTCCTCTGCGTGAGCACAGCCGAAACTCGCGATGGAAAACAAGGTGGCAGTAATAAGTGATTTTGAAAACATTTAAGTACCTCAAGGATTTACAACAATATAAGCGGTCACACCGGCGTCATCGACGACTTGCTGATAGTAAACACCGCCGCAATAGGAATATCGAACGCCACCTAAAACACGGCTCACACATCCGGCGGGCAGCGAATAATAGTAGGTCACACGACGGGCTGTTCGACGAGCTGCACGCACAGCCGGGCCGGCAGCAGCAACCTTGGCCCCAAACAGTTCAGCAAGAGGGTTGGCATATCCATGAGCGACATGAACACCGATGCTTTGGTTCACAGGAAGGATCGCCAATGCCATGGCAATGGCAAACAATAGGGAAGCTCTCAATTTCATCTCCAATATTTGCGATTCACCCTCAACTGACTACGCCAAAGCCAATTCGAGTATGTTTCCAAAATAATGGATATTGTGACTAAATGTTGCCGCTTGGTCGCTAAGCTTGAAATCCGATTGTTTTCAAAAAGATGAGGAGTGGCTTTCTTGGCCAAGACGGGAATTCGGCGCTGAAGTAAGGCTATCGCCCCACAAAACCGACAAGATCTTCTCCCTGGACCCGGCCCATCTCTTCTTCCCAGTGCCGGCGACACAGACTGACATAACGATCATCGCCGCCAATGGCGATTTGGTCACCATCGCGTACAACCTTCCCGTCTTCGCCGACACGAACCACCATATTGGCGCGACGACCACATCGGCAAATGGTGCGCACCTCACGTAGTTCGTCAGCAATTGCCAGCAAAGCTTGGCTGCCTGGAAAAAGCTTTCCCTGAAAGTCCGTACGCAAACCATATGCCATGACAGGAATTCCATCACGATCCGCCAACCTTGCAAGCTGCCAAACCTGATCCTCGCTGAGGAATTGGGCCTCGTCGATAAATACACAATGGATAGTCTTGCTGTCGTGAACCTCCAGGACTAAGGCGCGAATATCATCGCCGCTCGAAAAGGTAAGCGCGTCCTCACCAACGCCGATACGTGATGCAATGCGCCCCACCCCCGCGCGGTCATCAAGCTGCGCGGTAAACAACAGCGTATTCATCTGGCGCTCTCGGTAATTGTGGGATGCTTGCAGCAGCATGGTCGATTTGCCCGCATTCATCGTCGAATAATGAAAATAGAGCTTTGCCATCTCAGTTGCGCACCTTTCCTTGACGAAGACCCTACAGCGACCCCTATGTTGATTGAAGCGCTTGCGCGTTTTCTCAACAGATGAGGTTGGCTGCCATGGCACGAACACCGCAAAAGAACGTCCTGCGTGAAACAGATGATCAAGCTGTTCGACTGGCCAAGACATTGGTGCACGAAGCACGTCATGGTGCCTTGGCCGCCAACAACCATGATGGGCACCCCTCAGTTAGCCGTGTGCAGATTTCAACCGATACAGACGGTGCGATCGTACTTCTCACTTCATATCTATCGCCGCATACAACAGCGATGATTGAAGAACCAAAGGTTTCGCTCCTCATTGGAGAACCCGGCAAAGGCGACCCGCTTGCCCATCCGCGCGTGACAGTCTTTGCAAGTGCGGAGAAAATTGACCGGTCAACCGAAGACCATTCACGCCTGCGGCTGCGGCACCTGTCACGTCATCCCAAAGCCGAACTTTATGTCGACTTCGGCGACTTTGCTTTTTTCAAGTTAAATATAAAAGGCGCGAGCCTGAATGGTGGTTTCGGCAAAGCCTTTGCCTTGACCGGCGATGATCTTGCCATGCAGGGCGACTGGGAGGGTTTACAGTCTCTGGAGGCAAGCGCCGTCGAACATATGAACGATGACCATGGCGACGCCATTTCCCTCTATTCGGGCCAACCGGACAAAGCTTGGCAGCTAGCAACCATCGACTCAGAAGGGATGACGCTGGTTGCCGGCGACAGCACAAAACGGGTGTGGTACCCCGAGCCACTCCAACGCGCGGCACAACTGCGCAAAGTGCTGGCCACCATGGCGACAAATGCAAGAGGCACGTGACCATGAAAAGCTTGATGGAACGCCATGAAGCCTTCGCAAGACTGCATGACAGCGGGTGCTTTGTCCTCCCAAACCCGTGGGATGTGGGTAGCGCACGCATCATGGCGGCAAGCGGCGCCAAGGCGCTGGCGACCACCAGCGCCGGACATGCATTTACCCTTGGCAGGACGGATGGCGGCACAGTCACACGCGACGAGGCGTTGGCTCACGCGCAGGACATTTTGGCGGCCACGCCACTTCCCGTCTCCGGCGACTTTGAAAATGGTTTTGGCGATACACCCGAAGATGTTGCACGCACTGTTCAGCGCGCGGGCGAAATCGGCCTTTCGGGCTGCTCGGTTGAAGATACAATCATGGGCGAAGAACTCGCCGCTTATGATTTCGACTTGGCTATTGAGCGGATAAGGGCTGGCGCAGCCGCGGCCAAGGCTCTCAATCGCCCCTTTGTTTTTTGCGCTCGCGCTGACGGTGTTATGAATGGCGTCTACAGCACCGAAGCGGCGATCAAGCGGCTGCAAGCTTTTGAAGCGGCGGGCGCAGATTTACTCTATGCGCCCATACCGCCATCGATGGGGGAACTAGAGCGCATCGTCAAAAGTGTGTCAAAACCGGTAAACGCGCTCATCGCGGGCGACTTCCGACATTTCCAATTGGCCGATTTTGCCGCCATTGGCGTGCGCCGATGCTCCCTTGGATCAACAATCGCTCGGTTGACGCATCACCATATTGTAAAGGCAGCCTACGCCATGTGCCAGGCCGGCGACTTTACACCGCTCGCTGAAACGGCATCAGGCGATATGGTCGACCGGCTTTTGCACCTGGGCGCCGATGACTAGACCCACCATTGTAATAGACGATCCGGCAGACCCCCGGATCGCTGACTATGTGAATATCCGCGAGCGCGACCTTTTGCGTGACCAAAAGACCTTCATTTGCGAAGGCAAAACGGTCTTGCAGGTTCTCGTGCGACAATCCCGTTTTCCCGTCAAAAGCCTATTGGTTTTGCAAAACCGGCTTGCGGGCTTGTCCGAGACTGTCCAATTGCTGCCGCCACACATCCCGGTCTACGTTGCGCAACGTGCCGTCATGGACGCCATCGCCGGTTTTCCTATGCACAGAGGTGTGCTCGCGGCTGCACACAAGTCACAATGCGTGGTATCTGGCTTGGGCAACGGCCCCGTGATCGTCGCAAGCGCATTGGCCAATCATGACAATGTCGGCGCACTTTTTCGAAACGCAGCAGCCTTTGGAGCCAGCGCCCTGTTCCTCGATGAGCATTGTTGCGACCCGCTTTATCGTAAAGCCATACGGGTATCCGTTGGCGGGGTGCTAAAAGTACCGTTTCATCATGGTAAGCCGTTACGCACGATCATTACAGAACTGGAAGCAAACGGTTTTCAACTGGCCGCTCTGGCGACAAATGGGCCCACCATTTTGGCGGACTGGAAACCGTATGACAAAACGGCAATTCTTGTCGGTTCGGAAGGCGATGGTTTACCAAGTGAAATTCTCTCCAAGGTGACGACGCTGCGCATTCCCATGCATGGTGGGTTTGACAGTTTAAATGTGTCCACAGCAGCCGCAATTGCGTTGCACCATGTGGCGGCAGGCGACGCAAAACGCTAAAGCTTGGGCGAAGGCACGGCCTCGCTTGTGTTTGGCGTCGACGCGGCACGTAGTGCCACGACACGTTCAGCCAGGCTGAGTGGCCCATCCTTCGTCTTATCACTGCCACCGGCACCAACCAGTTCGATAACTCGCGAGCCATCGCCCTCCAGCAAGGCTGCCATGTGCAAGACTTGCGCGGCAAGTTGATGCATTTCCTCACGCAACGCGTTGTCGCCTTCAGCCAGGTCTGCGTCCTGCGTTTTGAGCATTTTGGATGTTTGTTTATTCGCTTCTTTGGCTTGGTCGAGGTCAGCTTTCGCTTTACCAAGCTCTGCCTCCAACTGACCAATCCGCACCTTCATAGCCTCCAGCGCCGCCTCCGGCTCGTCACTGGCATCCAGAACAGCTGCAATTCGGTTCACCCGCAATGTCATCTCAGCGACTTCCCCCTCAAGCGTGCGACGTTCGGCTTCCGCATCCTCAGCACGGCGCTCCAGCGCATCAATCTCACCAATCTCTGCTGACCGTTCTTCACGTAACCTTGCGATCTCTTTTTCGCGCCGCGACAACTTTTCTTCCAGATCACTGGCGCGGGTGATGGACTTCTCCAGCTTTTTGTCCAGCTCGACAGCGCGTTCATGTTCGCTCTTGGCATTAAGCGCAACTTCGGCCAATTCCCGCCTTGCCTCTCGCGCCTTTTCCTGCTCGTCCCGCCGCTTGTTGCGTTCTTTTTCAACAGTATCACGCAGTTTGACCTCGGCGGCGATCGTCGTGGTCAGTTTCTGTTCCATCGAAGTCGACTTTTTGACGAACTCATCGCGGGCAAGGGTCGTAAGCTCAAGTTCGGAAACTCGCGCGGCCAAGTCTGCGGAAATGGCCTGCTTCTCTGCTTCCGAGACATTCAGCGCATCTTCCTTGGCAAGGCGCGCACCCTCAACATCGGCCAGTTTGGCGCGCAATTCTTCAACCAGCTTCTCACGCGTCTCGGCGGTTTGCTTCAGTGAAACGACATCTTCGTCCAATTCAGCGATACGGCTCGCATGCCTGGCACTCTCGGCTCGCTGCTCTTTGAGCGTGCCCTCGACCTTTTGAATGGCGATCGCATGCTCGGCTCGCAGCCGATCCTTGTCTGCCTGAAGTTCATTGACGGTCAACGGCACAGCGCTTTCAATACGCTTCTGCGTCAGATAGACGGCCCGCCGCCAAAACGCAGGTGCAATCAGCAGGCAAAACAGGAATGCCGAGAATGCACCAAACGCAAAGAGGAATGCTGACTGGATCAAGTTGAGTACCGTCGATCAATAAAACGGTATTCATTTGACATGGATCGCTTGGCAAATCCACCGGGCAATGCGATGGCCGCTGTTAAGCGACCACCCCATTTGTGAAGCGTCAAACTAGAACGGGTTCCAGGTTGGACGCTGGGTCAATTTCAAATAACCAACCGAAACGCCAAGGCGTGCGCCAACGCCGGTTCTGACGGGCACGAGCAGCACACTGTTGCGCTTCAACACATTCACGCCGACACCGGCAACAAGATATGCCGAACCGGCAACGCCGCCATAACGTCCATGTAGTCCGTCAATGCTGCCCAAATTATAGACCAGCATCATGGTGCGCGCACCCTCACCGCCAAAATCCCAACCGATGGAAGGTCCCTGCCAGAACACCGTATGGTCTCCCGCATTTTTTGTGTAAAGAACGCCCTCGCCATAGGTTAGGCCGCCAACAACAGCGCCAGACCCCTCCTGCCCCAAGATGTAGCCGTTCGGCAGTCCATGGGTGGAGAAAATCTTTTCAATCGCAGTCGCCAAGCCTCCACTGGTGGCACCAAAGAATTTGTGGCCCGCCAAGACGATTTCATTGGCGGTGTATTCGGAATTGACCGCCTGTGCTTTTGCGGACGGTGCGTAAGTCAACACAAGTATACAGGCAACCAGCACGGCAACAGCATGGGCCGTCAACGCCCGCGGGGAAAATGAGTGCTTCATTTCAATAACCTCGGTTCTACGCAAAACATCTCACCGGCAATCACGCACGACATTATGTCGATTTGAGATCACCGGCATCGCTGTCTTTTAAATTATTCGATCGTGGTTTCCGTTTCATTAAGGATAAGCGGGCACGAGTATTGCCAAGACCACCGCGTTTTCAAATCGCCACTGACCGGAGAAACAACATGGCCGAATTCCTTGAACTGGCTCCAGCTGAACTGGGCGCACTTTTGTGCAGCCGTGTATGCCATGATATTATTTCGCCGGTCGGCGCTATTAATAATGGCCTTGAACTGCTGGCTGAATGCGAAGGTGATGAAGGTGCCATGGACCTGATTACCACCAGCGCAGCCAACGCATCTTCCAGACTTCAGTTTTGCCGCATCGCATATGGTGCATCGGGCTCGGCAACCGCAGATATTGATACCGGCGACGCCCAACAGGTAACGGAAGCCTACATGGCCAGCGAAAAGCCGGAGTTCAAATGGACGGGCACACCGGCGTTAATGCCCAAAAACAGGGTCAAGTTGTTCATGAACCTCATCTTGATCGCCAACGCGAGCATCCCGCGTGGCGGCTCGTTGGACGCGACAATTGCTGACAATGCAGGCGCGACGCAATTTACGTTAAAGTCTGCCGGCAGACTGATGCGCGTCCCGCAGAAATTCCAGGATTTCATGGATGGTCGCTTCGGAGAAGAGGGCGTAGACGCCCACTCTGTGCAGTTTTACTATACGTTGTTGCTGGCACGCGATGTGGGCATGAAAATTGCCATTTCGGTCAGCGAAGAAGCGATTACCTACACAGCGGCGTGATTGCGTAAAATACGCGCAAATCCTGACAAATTTGATTTACGCTAACGCTTAAGCTGTTCTCAAACCGTTTGTGGCAATCTCTTTTGAAACGATGGTCAAAGGGGAAAACCATGAAACGTTGTTTGATTTTCGACAACGCGCCAATCATTCGCAAGGTCGCGAAGCGCATTCTCACGAGCGAGGATATGGTGGTCATTGAAGCTGAAAGCGGACGTGACACACTGGCCAAGTCTGAGTTCGACATGGCCGACTATTACATCATCGACGCCGGTGTCCGAGACATGGAACTCAATGATTTGATCGCCGCCCTGCGCAAGCTGAAGGCCAATGCCAAGCCATTTATCATCGTTTCCATGCACGAGTTGGACTTGATCACCATGACGCGCGCCAAACGCGTGGGGGCCAATGACCTGTTGCTCAAACCGTTTGACCGCAAGGTGCTGCTTGAACAATTCAATGTTTTCCGCGGCGCCGCAGAAGCAAAGGCGCGTGCAGCCTAGAACCTGATTAAGCCAATTTGGCCAACAAAAAAAACGCCCGGAAAAATCCGGGCGTTTTTTTTAAATTGAAGAATTGTTGCGATTACGCGCTTTCAGCGAGCTCTGCGGGGTCGGGATCGCGCAGAACATAACCGCGGCCCCAGACCGTTTCGATGTAATTGATACCACCGGACGCTGCATCGAGCTTTTTGCGAAGCTTGCAGATGAAGACGTCGATGATCTTCAGTTCGGGCTCGTCCATGCCGCCATAAAGATGATTGAGGAACATTTCTTTGGTCAGTGTCGTGCCCTTGCGCAGCGAAAGAAGCTCGAGCATTTGGTATTCTTTGCCGGTCAAGTGGACACGCTGACCGCCGACCTCAACCGTTTTCGCGTCAAGATTGACGATCAAATCGCCGGTTGTGATCACGGACTGTGCATGGCCTTTGGAGCGACGAACGATGGCGTGGATGCGGGCAACCAGCTCGTCCTTATGGAAAGGCTTGGTCATATAGTCGTCAGCGCCAAAACCCAGACCGCGAACTTTGTCTTCAATGCCAGCCATGCCCGAAAGAATCAGGATCGGGGTCTTGATCTTGGACAACCGCAATGTGCGCAGCACTTCATAGCCGGACATATCGGGAAGGTTAAGGTCGAGCAATATGATGTCATAATCATAAAGCTTGCCTAGATCGACGCCTTCTTCACCAAGGTCAGTCGTGTAAACGTTGAAGCTCTCCGATTTGAGCATCAACTCAATACTTTGGGCGATCGCACTATCGTCTTCGATCAGCAAAACACGCATGTTATTCCCCTTGTATAGCCTGAGTTTCGCTCATTATTGCGAACCCCTCAAACCTCTCCGAAGCACCCTGCCAACAAATGGTTAACAAAACCTGTTTAAGCCTGGCAAGGCTTGAATTTCCATTAAGCATTTTTCTTAATCCATTGAAAAATATTGGTTTTTTTCATCGTCTTTTTGAATCATTTTCTCAACAGCCTGCGCTAAGCCACCGCTTTGACTCGACATTTTCACATCCATCGCCCCGAAAAGGACTTGCCGAAAATTTTGCAGTTTACCGCGCCTTAAAGGTTACCGCTTATTGTTAACTCCACACGTAAACGAATAGTTACCGCGATGCGGCGTTTACGAGTTCTCGGGCCCGTGTGTTGGGGTCATGTGGTTTTGGAGTATTGCGTATGAGACCGAAAAACAGCCTTATCCGGCTAAAACAATTTCAAGTGACGGAAAAGCACCGTCAGGTGGACCAGCTGGAGACGATGATCTCCGAATTCGAACGTATGGCTGGTGAATTGGACAATCAGATCCAATCCGAAGAGCGCAAAGCCAAGATTTCGGATATCAATCATTTTGCCTATCCGACATTTGCAAAAGCCGCCCGTACGCGTCGCGATAATCTGATGAACTCGATCAACGATCTCAAAGTTCAAAAAGAAGCAGCAGAAACGGCACTGCTCGACGCGGAGGCTGAACTTCAAAAAGCAGAGCGCCTGGAAGTGCGCGAAGCGCGGGGTATTGAAGAGGCCCCGGTTGAACCGGTTGTCGACCGCAGCGCGATGATCGGCTGATCCAAAACCGCAGTAAGTTGGCGAAAAGAACATTGCGACGCCTAATTGGCGTCGCTATCTACCGGCCATGCGCTACGCCGTTGCACTTCTAACCTTGACAGCAGCCCTCTGCCTCCCCTTGGGGTGGGTGCTTCCGCTTTTGCAACTGGAACGGCTTTTCTTCTTCAAGGACACCCCATCCCTGATCGATTTGGTGGCTGGTCTGTGGAGCCAAGGTGATCTCGGGCTCGCCTCCATCATATTCGTCGTCTCTTTCGTTTTCCCGCTGGCTAAACTGATCGCACTCAAAATACTGTTGGCGATTCCGCCCGGCCGCAGCGATAAAGCAAAACAAATCGGCTATTGGCTGGCCATTTTTTCCAAATGGTCGATGCTTGACGTGGTGCTAGTGGCAATCGCTATCTTTGCTGCCAAAACCAGCGGCCTTGCGGCGGCAGTCAGCCAGCCTGGTATCTGGTTTTTTGCCGCGTCGGTTTTTGCAAGTTCACTGGCAGCTCTGCTTGTCGGCAATATGTCCAAACAAAGCGAACCGCCGCGCGCAGAAATTTAGTGCCGATATTGCTGGATGCGGGTCGTGCGCAACCCGGCCAAACCATGCTCGTCAATAGAAGCCTGCCAAGACAGATATTCCTCGACAGTCAAGGTGTAGCGCTCACACGCTTCTTCCAGGCTTAAAAGACCACCACGAACCGCAGCGACAACTTCGGCCTTGCGACGGATAACCCAACGACGGGTTGACGTTGGTGGAAGATCATTAATTGTCAGCGGCGACCCATCGGGACCAATGACATATTTTACACGCGGTCTAATCTGATCGGCCATTTTACTCTCTACAACACACGACCTACTATTCCGCCAACTTACCTCGACAGCTTTAAAAAACGGCTAAGCCCTCACTAAGGTTTCGGTAAGAATTTGCCGCGCCCGCGCGCCGCGCCTCTGGAATAGTAAGCTGACATAATTTATATGCCCTTCTTCGGAGAAAGCATGACGTTGAACAGCCTGGACATTGCGAAAAAACCGGAAGACACGCGCGTGGTGGTGGCGATGTCGGGGGGTGTGGATTCATCGGTAGTTGCCGGTATTTTGGCCCGCGAGGGCTACGAGGTGATTGGCATCACGCTGCAGCTCTATGATTATGGTGCCGCAGCCCGAAAAACAGGCACTTGCTGCGCCGGTCAGGATATTGATGACGCCCAACGCGTTTGTGAAGAGCTGGGCATCCCACACTATGTGCTGGATTATGAGAGCCGTTTTCGCGAAGCTGTCATTGATGCATTTGCCGACAGCTATATTGCGGGCGAAACGCCGGTTCCGTGTATCTCCTGCAACCAGACCGTCAAATTTGCTGATTTGTTGAAGACAGCTCGCGATCTGGATGCGGATTGTTTGGCGACCGGTCACTACATCGCCTCGGCGATCGACGAAAAAACCGGACATCGCAAGTTTCTGCGTCCGGTCGATGCCAACCGGGATCAAAGCTATTTTCTTTTTGCAACGACGCAGGAGCAAGTCGATTTTCTGCGATTCCCGCTTGGTCAACTGACCAAAGATGAAGTGCGGGAAATCGCCACTGATATGGGCCTTGTCGTTGCCGACAAGCCAGATAGCCAGGACATTTGTTTTGTGCCGGAAGGCAAATATGCCGACGTCATCGCCAAGCTGCGGCCCAATGCGGGACTGTCGGGAGATATTGTGCACATGGATGGCCGCATTCTCGGGCAGCACGAAGGCATCCTGCACTACACGATCGGGCAACGGCGCGGTTTGAATGTTTCAGTGGGCGAACCGCTTTACGTAGTCAAGATTGATGCACGCACACGCCGGGTAATTGTTGGGGGCCGTGAAGCACTGGACACGCACTACGTGGAATTGCGCGAGTTTAATTGGCTTGGCGAAATCGCGGTCCATGAAATCAACAAGCCGATCGATGTGCTTGCCCGGGTTCGCTCAACGCGCCCTCCAAAGCCGGCGCGTCTTTTCAAACAAGACAATAAAATTATGGTCGAACTGGTCGGCGGCGAAGAAGGCGTATCTCCGGGTCAAGCCTGCGTTCTATATGACGGCGAGGGAGCCGGCGCGCGCGTGTTAGGTGGCGGCTTTATTGACGCCACCAAGCGCACAGCCCAAACCGAAACGCTTTTGGCAGCGCTGGATGCCAAACAAAAAGAAGCAGCGTTGTAAGTGCTACTCGGCAGCCAACGGCAGGGCGTTTTTCGCCACATAGGCCCGGATTGTTTCGATCACGCGATCTACGTCATCGTCACTTAAGTAAGGGTGCATTGGCAAACACAGTATCTGCTCCGGCTTACTTTCGGTAACCGGCAAACCGCCGGGGGCCACCGGATATTGACAATAGGCAGACTGTTCGTGCAGCGGCTTGACGTAATAGATGACCGAGGGGATGTCATTTTCACTCAAATGGTTTTTCAAACCATCGCGGACGGGCGTCTCAATGGCATATTGCGCCCAAGCCGACCGCATATTTTCTGGGTTAGATGATGTTTTAACGACGTCTTTCAAACCGTCATGGTAGCGTTGCGCCACTTGGTTTCGAACGACCATTTCATCTTCGAGAATATCAAGCTTGAGGAGAAGGATTGCCGCCTGGATTGTATCGAGACGTGATGTCAGGCCAATGCGAACATTGTCATATTGGCTTGTGCCTTTTCCGTGAAAAGCAACAGAACGCAAGACTTCCGCAAGATCGCCGTCGTCGGTCATGACCGCACCACCGTCGCCATAGCACCCCAGTGGCTTGGCCGGATAAAAGCTCGTTGCGGCAACGTCACCAAATGAGCCGCAATACGCGTTGCCCATCTTTGCGCCCGTTGCTTGTGCAGCATCTGATATGATTTTCAGACCATGTTTTCGCGCGATGGGTTCTATGCTGGCGTAATCGGCGACCATACCAAACAGGTCGACCGGGATCACCGCTTTGGGTTTAAGACGACCCTCCGCCTCGATCATTGCGATCGCAGCTTGCAACGAATGGGGATCCATCAGGTACGTTTGCGGATCAATATCCACAAAAACTGGCTCGGCACCCACCAGCGCCACGACCTCTGCTGTTGAGGCAAATGTGAAGCTGGGCACAAACACCGCATCACCGGCACCAACACGCCATGCCATCAATGGAATTTGCAGCGCATCGGTGCCGCTCGCACAACCAACCACATGGGAAACACCCAAATAGTCCGCCAAGCGTTTCTCAAACTCTGCAACCTGGGGACCGAGAATATAGCGGCCGCTTTGCACCACGGCATTTACGGATGCTTCAAGCTTTGCACCCAAGCGCGCCCTTTGGGCGGCAAGATCAATAAATTGCATTGTGTCCCCAGCTGGAATTCTTTGTACGCACCATTCTTTTTATGACCCCGCTTCTCACTACGCTCGCAAAGGTTTGAAATAAAGTGGAACACAATCACACCTATGTCCAACATTTAACCGTCGGTGAAACTTGTTACGACGATAAAATCTCAACAATTGCAGCGCCTTGCGCGCCATTTGTATGCGGTTTTTCCCCGGTTTTTATGCAGGCCAGATAGTGATGAAGTTCGTCGGTGAGGGCCATCCCCTGCCCGGTCGCAACATATTTGGGCTCGCCGCGCTCAAACTCCCAGCCTTCATCCGCCAATTTGGCAGAGTGTGGCACGAACGACAATTTTTCTGGCCAATCGCGCCAATCATCCCAGACAAGGCTGCCTCTTGTGCCTTTGGCGACAAACCGCCTTTCGTTAAATGCGCTATGGCGCGAAACGTGAATGTCAGCGCCAATACCGCCTTTGAATTGCAGATGGATATGACCGCTGTCCGCCTGCGGTGACGCAAAAGCATGGCGTATGATCGTGGTTTTTTCAGGCTCGTCGTCCAAAACGCTCAACACAAGCGACAAATCATGCGGTGCCAAATCCCAAAGGGCGTCAAATGTTGCATGGAATTTACCGAAAGCCAGACGATTGGATTGTAGATGAACAACGTCACCAATCATCCCCTCGTCGATACACGACAGTAATTTCCGGAACGTGTTGTGGTAACGCAAAATGTGCCCGACCATCAAAACGCAATTTTTTTCTTGCGCGAGTGCCACAACCGACTTTGCATCCTGGGCTGTCAACGCCATCGGCTTTTCCACAAAGACATGCTTACCGGCGTTAAGGGCTTTTTTGGCCATGTCAGCATGGACGGAAGCAGGAAGCGCAAGCACCACGCCGTCGACAAGATTGTCAGCAAAGACTTGTTCAGCTGGCATGTATGAAACACCGTGTTCAGCCGCCAAGGCTTGAGCCGCCGACACATTCAAATCGCACACGCCTGCCAATGCCCCTATCTCAGCCAGGGTGCGAACATGGTTGCGGCCCCAATAACCACAGCCAAAGGCAACGATACGCGGTAAGGTCATAGTTGATCCCAAAATTCAAACAAGCGAATAGGCTCAACCGCTGCTGCACGCAATGGACGAAATTGACGCCATGGCGGGCACGGTCCAACTGGCGTCTTGACAGGCCAAAGCCCCGCTCATAAGACGCGGCCTCGCAAACGTTCGTGGACGTTTCTGGCGGAGTAGCTCAGCTGGTTAGAGCAGCGGAATCATAATCCGCGTGTCGGGGGTTCAAGTCCCTCCTCCGCTACCAACAAAATCAATGAATTAGCGTTTTTCTACAAGCTCTTAGGCTCACTTTAGGCTCAGGATTTCTAGGACTTACGCCTTTGGAGAAGCTAGGGCGTTCGCGCGAGCTGTGCTGATGTGCTAATCTGACCGCATAACCATCAAACCTTATGTCCACCAAAATCATCAAACTCTACGACGTGCTGATCGGCCTTAATGTCGACCGGCAGGCGGCGGAAGCTGCGTTGGAGCCGATCCTGACCAAGGACGAAGCCTTTCAGGTGCTCGCAACGAAGGAAGACATGCACCGGCAAACGAAGTGGATCGTCGGCACGTTTATCGCTGTAGCGTTGGGTCAGATTGGCGTGACGACGGCGATCATATCCGTTCTGCTTCCTACTTAACTCTAGGCATCCAGCCAGAAGCCCAAAATGCCCCGAGACGGGGTTTTTTGTTGTCAGCAAGGGGTGAGGTCGGATTTTGGGGATTGGGGGCCATATCGGCCCGCCTTTCGTTTTCTCAATTGAAAGCTTCTTATTGTTCTTGCTTGTTTGTAACTTCATATTCTTAGTGTCGTGATTTTTGACAACTGGATGTCGGGATAGCCGACTTCTAGATGTCGGAATTCCCGACATCTGGGATCAGGCACCCTGACTATCTGGCCGCCTTGAGCACCTTGGCTTTCAGGTTGATCTCATAAAGGTTCGAGCGTCCCTGGCCGCGTCGCTTGATGTTGATATAGCCCTTGTCAGCCAATTCCTTGATGTACTGATTGGCCGTTTGGCGCGAGATGCCCATGTCGATGCCGAGACGGTCTTGGCCGGGAAAGCACTCATCATCGCCCATCGCATAGGATAGCAGCATGGCGTAGGCGAGCTTGGCGCCACCACTGATGCTTTTGGCTTTGAGGATGGCGTTGGGGATCTGGGTAAAGCCGCGCTGGGTGAGCGGGTCTGCGCCAATGATGCGGATGTTGCGATCCACCAGATCGCCCATGGATTTCATACAAGGTTATTATATCCGAAAATGGGCGTTCGGGTCGCTTGGGTTATCACCATAGCGCGGCGGAGAGTGTTGAACCGGTACCCATGATTGCGAGGGATTAGCTGATTGCACCTGCTCGGCATCTTCAACGGTCAGGAGTTTTGGCCTCACATCGGCTGAGGAAGGGAAGTCGTTCATGGAAGAAATTGTATCACGAGCAATCGGTGCTCACCGTCGCTTCCGGCCCAGAGCGGCCTTTCAGTCGTTGATCTTGTTTTCCACAAAGCGGACATTGGTTGCAGCGGAAACGAAAATCCGTGTTCAATGTCGGCTGAGCGGACGAAGCGCCAGTTCCAAAAGAAAGTTTATGCGATTTTTTAGTGGCAGAGTCGGATGACCGCTCCGAGCCCAAACTACAAAATACTGTGACCATTTCGAATGTCAGGTTAGCGTTCTAACTCAGACGATATACTCGAGTGCGATAAGGGGTTGCTTTACTGCATCGAATAGATCGCGCCCTATCAGGTCAAGCACCGCTTGAACGGAACCCATGCAACGTCCGAATTTTCGTTGTGATCCAGGCTCCGGGCGCCAGGCGACGTTTCCGCTGTGGTGCAAAAGTAATAAGTACAATCATTGCCCGTCACGGGGTGGATCCGCGATCCAATCATATTGTGTACTACTACTGAAACACCGGCTTCCTCGCCAGTCTCAGAGAAAAGTGCGTCATTATCTTCCTCAAAAGAATGGACCTTTGTTGAGGGAAGCATCCAAGACAGCTCTTCGCCCGAAACACTATTAGAGAAACCGCAAATTAGCGGCCCGAACCAAAGGGGCTAGACAGGATTATTCAATAATTTATCCCTTTTTGGAGAATGAAAAGAGGGTTCGACGGATGCCTCTGCTACCGCCGAACCCTTATGGCCGCCGCTTGGGAGGATAAAAGTTAAGCGGCCAATGATATCGAGAATCTTTGCGGGCTGAACGGCGTGATCGGCAATGTCGATTTCTTATCCAATACCAGCTCACTAACGATTTTCCCACAGATGGGGCCGAGTTGATAGCCGTGTGCTGAATAGCCGAAACTATGGATAATATCGCTCGCGCACCCTTGACCTATGACTGGTATTAAGTCCGGCATGTACCCTTCTATTCCAGCCCAGAAGCGCACGATTTTTGCGCTCTTCATGATCGGAAAATACCTCTCCGCCAGTGCCGCATTTAAAGCCAAGCCTTTATAATCAAGTTCAGTTTCATTTGTGTCTGGATATGCGGTTCCCACGTGACCACCGCCCACGAGTACGGTTCCGTTTGGGAACTGCTTGAATGAAAAGGCTATACCTTGAGCGCCCGCGACACAGTTCATAAACGGGGGCATTTTTTCGGTAATCATAAGCATAGGTGCCCGGACGTCGAGCGGGAGATCATCGCCAACCATGGATGCGATTTTTGCGCCCCATGCTCCTGCACAGTTGACCAAATTGGCGGCATTAAATGTGCCTTGAGACGTCGTTACCGCCCAGTTTCCAGCGGTGCTTTCAATCTTTTCGACACCGTGACCTTGATGGAAGATAACCCCAAGCTGCTCGCACTTTGTTCGAAAGGCTTGAATCGTTTGAAATGGATTCGCAAATCCATCACCTTTGACCGCCATTGCTCCGATACATTCTGGCGATACTGCCGGGACGAGTTCCCGCAGCGTTTGCTGATCGATAATCTCTTCGTGAGTAAATCCTATGGCTCTAACTTTCGCAGCACGAGCGCTGAGCTCCTCCATGTGCTTGTCTGTGAGCGCGAGTTTAACTTGATATGTCGATACAAAACCGCAGTCATGATCGACTAATTCTTCGATGTTCTGCCACATCTCGGCAGAGGCGACCGAAAGTGGAACTTCTGGAAGTGCGCGGCCCAATCGACGTACACCTCCGGCATTGGCGCTGGACGCGTGTCTGCCGACACGATCTTTTTCAATCACCAAGACCTTCATACCTCGCATTGCTAGGTGCAAAGCGGTAGAGCAGCCATGGAGGCCGCCACCTATGACAATAGTGTCGGCGTTTTTTGAATTTGAACCAGTTACCATGCCCTATCCTCTTTGTGTTATCCGAGCCGAGCAAATGCAGATGTGCGTCGAATAGGTTCTCTACTCACAAGCGGCTGTTATGATGATTTCTACTTTTAATTCTGGGCGACCCAATTTGGCTTCACCGCATGCACGCGCGGGCGCAAAGCCAGCCGGAATCCATTTGTTCCATACCGCATTCATTTCAGCGACATCATTTATGTCTGCGAGCCAGATAATAGCTTGCAGAATGCTTTTGCGTGACGAACCGGCTTCTTCGAGTAAACGATCCACACGTGCTAGACACTCTTGCGTTTGATCGGTGACGGTGGCTCCTTCACCGACTTGACCGCACAAATATGCAACGCCGTTATGCTTAACAATTTTACTGAGCTTAGTGGCGGTGTGCATCCGCTCAATCATGGTTTCAGCTCCTTCTGTATAGTGTCTGTCAATGCAGCCATCTCGGGCAGAGCGATGGGTTTTAGGGGTGCGCGTATTCGAAAAGCACCAGTTTCCTCTTGTGTTTTTTTGTTTTCAGCAGCTAGCAACTCACTCACGGTCAGACCGCAATTGCGGCTTTGACAAGGCCCCATGCCGCAACGACTGTGTATCTTTGCCTGATTGGGAGTGGCGCAACCTAAGGCTGCAAATTGACGAATGTCGCCTGCCCGAATTTCTTCACAGCGGCAGATGATAGTATTGTCTTCTGGTGTGAAGAGCGAGTTTGGAGGGGCATACAAGGTGTCAAGGAAAGGACGAATAGCCCGCTCTGAAAAGCGCCTTTTAATTAGGCTTTGAGCGGCTGCACTGCATGTTTCACTATCTATGATTTTGACTTGGCGTAGTGCATTCAAAGCGGCTATTTTGCCGGATAGTGAAGCAACTTTTGCCCCTCCAATTCCTGCGCCGTCACCAGCTATGGAGAAATTTGGATTAGAAGTCCGCCCGAATTCATCCGTAACAGGATGAAAGCACCTTTGAATATCATCATAGCGGTGGTCGAGCTCCAGCGAACGGCTGATTTGCGTGTTTGGAACCACGCCTTGGTGTAGCAAAACAGTACTGGTTTCTATGCGGTGTGATTTTTTGCCAGTATCGAAGGAGACCGCAACTGCATAATCATCTCCTTCAATGGCGATATTGGTCACGTTTGTGTAGCGAGGTACCTTTGCGCGTTTCAGCGTCATAAGAAAGCCAACACCCTTGAGGAGCTGTTTCCAATCCCTTAGTGCATTGAACATATAAGGCAGAGCGGCAACATAGTTCTTCGAAGTTTGCGTCTCGACCAAAGCCTTCGGCGGCGATCCTGCTGCCAACAACTGGGTTGCTACAAGATAAAGTAGGGGGCCCGAGCCAACAAGAACTGCATCTTGTGCAACCAGCCCGTCGCTTTTCATCATGATTTGCGCTGCGCCAGCGGTGATAACGCCTGGCAACGTCCATCCAGGGATTGGAACAGGACGTTCAATCGCTCCGGTCGCTACCACCACGTGCTTACCTTGAACTTGCTGCGCAAGGTTATCTTTGCTGTAGGTGATAAGTCCGTCCTTGGTAATGCTCCAAACAACAACATTGGTACGATGGTCGACGTTAGACCTCTTTAAGCCGTCAACTAAGGATCGCCCTGCAAGGTAGTCTTTACCTAAAATGTCTGCCTGTTCCGGTGTCACGCTCTCGACATTGCGGTAAATCTGACCACCGGCCTGGTATTGCTCATCTAATATACAAACGGACGCACCATGTTTAGCAGCTTCAATTGCGGCAGCCATACCTGCGGGACCTGCGCCAACGATGATAATATCAAATTCTGAAGGCATTATACTGCTTCTCTGCTCGATGCGGATGGAGTGTGGTCCGTAACGTCCACTCGGGAGACAAGTAGGCCTTCAGAAACAGGGATTTGACATGCTTGAACCGTAAGTCCATCGATGGAGATCAAACAATCATAGCAAGAACCCATCATGCAAAAGGGGCCCCGTTCAGAACGGCTGACAGGAGTTTTACGAATTGATTTAATACCGTGACTAAATAGAGCAGCGGCAACACTCATCCCTTCATCAGCCACAATGGTTTCACCGTCAAAGAAGAATGTGACCGTCCGCCTAGGCGCTCCTGATGTAAGCTTTTTAAACATCCTTACGCTCTCCAAACTGTGGGAGCGTTGGCGTCAAAATACCTCTATCTAAATATCGTTTTTGAAACTGGCATGCTCGGAAAATTGGGAGGGGAAAAATCACTAATCACCCCTTCCCAATGAAGATTTTATCGAGACCGTAAAAGCGATCTAGTACCAACATGACCAAAAATGTCAGGACGATCAGGACTGTTGAAACAGATGCAATTAATGGATCGATTGTCTGTTCAATATGGTGGTACATTTTGACAGGAAGTGTTTGCGTTGAAGGCGACGCAACAAACACGCTCATCGTAAGCTCATCAAAACTTTGGATAAAAGATAGAAGCCATCCACCGGCCACGCCTGGTAAAATGAGCGGAAATGTGATGCGACGAAACACAGTGAATTTGGATGCGCCTAGAGTTAGAGCGGCATTTTCTGCATCCGCGGACATGCCTGTTACAGATGCAAGAGCCAGCCGTAACGCATATGGTGTGACCAAAATCACATGTGCAGCGGCCAATCCGAAGAACGTCCCACCGATACCGACGGTCGAATAGAATTGAAGAAAAGCAACTCCCATTACCAAATGGGGGATCATTAACGGGGAAAGCAAAAAGGCTGATATGGCATCACGCCCAACAAATCTGTTTCGAGCGATAGCTAATGCCGCGGGTATTGAAATCATCACAGCAATAGATGCTGAAATGAACGCAAGCCAAACCGACATCCAGAACGCGTCAATAAAATCAGGGTTGTCCAGAATTGCATAGAACCAACGCAGCGATAAGCCGTCGGTGGGCAATGACAAATACCCGTTCCCAGTAAATGACACCGCAATAATCATCACCAAGGGAGCAATGATAAACAGGACAAACACTGTGTGAAAAATAAGAGCCAGTGGGCCGAGTTTTCTCATGATGCGCTCCGTTATTCAAAAACTTTAGCAAAGCGTCGCTCAATCAGCCTGTTATAGCTGATGATGATTACAACGTTTGCGATGAGAAGGAGGACAGCGATGGAAGCACCAAGCGGCCAGTTCAGCGTATTTAGGTATTCATCGTACGCAGCGGTCGCCACGACCTTGAGACGTCTACCACCAATGATAGCCGGTGTTGCAAAAGCGCTTGCGGTCAAAGCGAAGACAATAATACACCCGGAGAGGATTCCTGGCATTGCTTGCGGCAACGTTATCCGGGACAAAACAGTAAACTTTGAAGCTCCTAAACTATACGCAGCGTCTTCGCATTGCGGGTCGATTTTTTGTAGTGAAGCCCAAACCGCAATGACCATGAAAGGCACCAGAACATGGACCAAGGCAATGGTCATGCCCGTAAACGTGAACATCAAGCTCACTGGCTCGTCTCCGAAGCCGAGGCTTTGAGATATCATTGTAAGAATACCATTGCCGCCGAAAAACAATGCCCATCCCAATGTTCGCACGACAACCGAGATGAGAAGTGGTCCCAATACAACAAGCAAAAATACTGATCTCCAGCGGCTGCTCAGTCGGGACAGGACGTATGCTTCTGGAACACCGACTAATACGCAAAGGACGGTGACAAGAAGTGCGAGGCCAAACGTGCGTCCAAAGATTTTTTGGAAATACTCATCTGTCACAACTTCGACATAGTTACCAAATGACCAATCTCTCACTATGCCTGTATTGAAGTCGTAAGAATGCAGGCTGAGCAGGAATGTCATCACCATTGGAACGCCTAAAAGTGCAGCGAAAAACAACACCCCTGGCGCAGTTAAAATGTAGGGTACATTTTTCTCTGAGACAGCACTCATGATGCTCGATCCTGAAACAGCGTAAGCGCGTTTTGATCCCAGTTAAGCCATGCTTTGTCACCCCGCCTAAAGCCTGCCGACCCAGTATTTGGCTGTGTGACGAATAGTTCACCCATGCTGCCAGTTACGCGATAGAGCCAGTGTGCGCCTAAGAAGATCGCTGCCTCTACCCGTATCTCATGTCCCGAGTTATCGTCGGTCATGTGTATTTTCTCTGGACGTATTGAGAGCGTGATGCTGGATCCGGGTTCAAAATCAGTTACCGGTACTTTCACTTTAGTATCGGCGACCATCACCTCAGAAGCATTTACAGTCTTGCCCAATAGCAGATTTGTTTTGCCGACAAAGTCGGAAACGAATGTGTTGTGCGGGCGTTCGTACAAATCCAGCGGGGCCGCGATCTGAGATACATTGCCCTGTTGCATAACAACGATCCGGTCACTCAACGACAATGCTTCCTCCTGGTCGTGTGTGACGAGGATTGTGGTTACCCCAATTTCCTGTTGCAGCAGACGGAGTTCAATCCTCATCTCTTCGCGTAGTTTGGCATCAAGGTTCGAGAGAGGTTCATCAAGCAGGAGAACCGGAGGACTGATTACGAGAGCACGTGCAAGAGCCACGCGTTGACGCTGGCCCCCCGACATATCCTTCGGGAAGCGTTCAACAAACTGAGCTAGCTTTACTTGCTCCAGAGCTTGGCGCGCTTTGTCGAGCCGTTCTGTTTTCCCCACGCCGCGCATCTCGAGGCCAAATGCCACATTATCCAATGCAGACATGTGTGGGAATAACGCGTAGCTTTGAAATACGATGCCCAGGCCCCGCTTGTTAGGCGGCGTTGAAGTAATATCCTCGTTGTTCAGCACTATCTTGCCACTCGTAGGATTTAAAAGGCCCGCGAGCATTTGCAAAGTTGTGGTCTTGCCACAACCAGATGGACCGAGAAGGGAAATGAATTCACCTCGCTCGATATCTAGCGTCATGTCTTGAACGGCAACGAAATCACCGAATTTTTTGTGTAGTGATTCAAGCTTTAAAAAAGACATGAGCACTCTCCTGTAGAAAAGAAGCGGGCGTGCAATTTAAGACTGCACGCCCACCCGACTTGCCCGATTGCGTTAGCGTTCAATTCGGCGTGTCCAGGTCTTGGTCCAGTCACCACGCGCTGTGTTGACAACACCGTAGTCGACGCTGATGAGGTTATCGACGATTTCCGCTCCAACCGGTAACGCTTCGCTTTCCTCCGCGGTTAGCTCAACGTTTGAATTAACCGGCGCCCAAGCAAGACTTGTTGCAATAAGCTTTTGGATTTCAGGAGAGGTTACATGCTTGATGAAGTCCTGTGCAAGTTCCGGCACGTCTGAGCCTACAACTGGGCAAGTAGTTACAAGCAGTTTAACGCCACCTTCTTCGGGGTAGGCAAAACCACCGGGAAACCCGGAGTCAGCTAAAGCCTTCAATCGCCCACTACCCCAAATGGAAATGGCAATTTCACCAGTTTGGAAAAGCTCAGACATTTTGCCCGATGAAGGTTCGAAGACGCGAACGTTTTCGGCGATCGAATTTTCAAAAGCTTCAAAGCCAGGGTCAATGTTGTCAGCACCTCCACCATTCACGATTGCTGTCGCGATGAGGGCGTGAAGTCCATAAGTGTTTCCGATTGGTGGAACTGAAAGCATGCCCTTAAATTTCGGGTCCTCCAGGTCTTTCCATGATGTTGGTGCGTCCCAACCTTTTTCTGCAAAAACCTCTGTATTGTACGCAAATCCAGTGCCGATGAGACCAACTCCCACCGCTTTACTTTCAGGCATACGTGCAGCATCGTAAAGTCCATCGTATGTGGCTTCATCGACGGACTCACAGTATCCGAACCCAATCGCCTGGCTCATGGGGATGTCATCGAGAAAAACTACATCGAGCTCTTGATTTCCCTCTTGGGCGCGAAGCTTTGCAAGCGTGTCTGTCGATCTACCTGCCACGTAAACGACTTTTGCGCCGGTCTTTTCTTCCCACTGCGGAATGATGACTTCGTTCATCAAAGTTTCAGTCGACCCACCATACGCCCCAAGAAAAAGGGTTTGTTCTTGTGCGTTCATTACCCCGGTCGATAGAGCAAGAAGGCTCGTGGTTGCCAAAAATTTTTTCATGGTCGTTTCCCTGTTAGCTGGAACGTCAGGTTACATCTGGAAAAAAACATATTGCAAATCGTTTGTTATTATGAGTTCATTCATTAATGGTATAAAGGTTTTCTGCAAAAATTTGAGTGTAATGAGACTTAATCATCGACAACTTGAGGCTTTTCGAGCGGTCATTGACACTGGCAGTGTGACCGAGGCCGCTAGCCGTTTACACATAACACAACCTTCTGCGAGCCGATTGATTGCTGATTTAGAGGAGACAATAGGATACGCATTGTTTTTGCGGAGAAAAAAGAGACTCCTACCAACGGCCGAAGCAATCGCGCTTTATGAGGAAGTCGACAGGTCGTTTATTGGTCTTGGAGCTATCGCTGAAGCCGCAAAAAACATCGGTAATTACAGTCGTAGCACACTTCATATTGCCGCTATGCCGGCATTGGGGCTCACGTTACTACCCGATTTAATATCAAAGTATTGCAAAGATAATCCCGACGTCTCGGTGAACATTAAGATACAAAGCTCACCTCGCATTTTGCAACGGGTAGCCTCTCAGCAATTTGACATAGGTCTTGCTGAGACTGAACTTAAGCATCCATCTGTGATATCCCGGACCTTGAATGTAGCGCCGCTTGTCGCAATCCTTCCAAGCGCGCATCCGCTATTAGCTAAGCAAGTTCTTGAACCGTCAGACTTCGAGGACCAACAGTTCATATCTCTTGGTTCGGACTATATGTCTCGCCAAAAAATAGATGCGGCTTTTCAAGCTCACAATGTAACGCGGAAGTTTAATATAGATTCTCAATTTTCTATGGTTGTTGGCAAGTTGGTTTCGATTGGCGCAGGCGTTTCGATTATCGACTATGTGACAGCAAAAAGCTTGCTCGACAGTGGCCTGGTAGAAACAAGGCCTTTTTTGCCAGAGATCCCGTTTTCATTTAGAGCCCTATTGTCCGCACAGAGGCCTGTTTCACCGCTGGTACAGTCTTTCTTGGACATAACCAAAGATGCGCTAGATCGCCTGATCGCCTGATCGCCTGATCGCCTGATCGCCTGATCGCCTGATCGCCTAGATTATTTGCTCCGTTGAGTGCTATTCAACTGCGATTTTTGAGGCATTCGTCACCATAGATCTGAGCACATGTATGTGCCTTTGCCATCTCTCCTGCCTTGCACAGCAGCCGAGCGGTATCGAGCTAGGCATGTGATTTGTTCGGAACAGCCTTGTTCCAGAGATCATCTGGCAAATACTAGCCGTTCCCTGTCGCGGCACTATACGCCAACAGCGCTGCCACCATCAACGATCGTAACACGCTCCCCAGCATCCGGCCCCGCAGCGGTCGAGCTGATCGGTCCGAGTTGCCCAAATTGAATAAGATAATGGATATTATGATACGCTATGAAGCAGGCATGATTAGTTTTGAAAATCCGCGTGTCGGGGGTTCAAGCCCCTCCTCCGCTACCAACTTTTACCCAAAAAATTCGCTAACCTAGAGGATATCGGGTCAAACACCTTCCGATGACTGGTCCCACAGGCTGATGCCCATATCCTCGGCTATAGCGTCGATCTTGGTCAGCTCGTCGCCAGTGAAGGCAAGATTGTCGATGGCACCCACGCAATCGACAATCTGCGTCGTTTTCGATGCGCCAATTAGCGCCGTTGTCACGCGCTCGTCCCGCAGACACCAAGCGATGGCCATCTGCGCTAATGTTTGGCCCCGCGCTTCAGCGATAGCGTTTAGCTCGCGTAATTTTGCGACAATAGCGTCATTGATCACATCTTGGGTCAGGAAATGATTTTCGGCGGCACGGCTGTCTTCCGGCACACTGGCAAGATATTTTTTGGTCAAAAGGCCCTGCGCCAGCGGCGTGAACACGATCGAGCCAATGCCCTCATCTTCCAGCGTGTCCAAAAGCTTGTCGCGCTCAATCCAGCGATTGAACATATTGTAGCTCGGCTGATGAATAAGGCACGGTGTGCCGAGTTCCTTCAAGATCGCAGCAGCTTCGCGGGTCCGTTGCGCATTATAAGATGAAATACCGGCATAAAGCGCACGGCCTGACCGCACGATATAATCAAGTGCACCCATTGTTTCTTCAAGCGGCGTATCCGGGTCGAAACGGTGGGAATAGAATATATCAACATAATCGAGCCCCATGCGCTTGAGCGATTGATCGCAGGACGCAACTAGATATTTGCGTGAACCCCATTCGCCATAAGGGCCCGGCCACATGTCGTAGCCCGCCTTTGACGAGATGATCAATTCATCGCGATAGGCCGACAAATCATCGCGCATAATATCGCCAAATGCGGTCTCTGCGCTTCCCGGCGGCGGTCCGTAATTATTAGCCAAATCGAAATGCGTGATGCCCATATCAAAGGCCGACAGGCACATATTGCGCTTTGTTTCGTGTGACCGGTTGTGCCCAAAATTGTGCCACAGACCCAATGATATGACCGGCAGCTTGATCCCCGAGCGCCCGCAACGCCGGTAAACCATACCATCATATCGGTTGTCAGCGGCGTTGTGCGGCATCTCAAGCTCCCCTCTTGGTCTAGCGGATCGCCAGACCATCTTCGTCGAAAAAATGCAAACGATGATCCGGCATGACTATACCAACCGGATCACCAGCACGCAGTTGAGTCTCGCCTTCAACGCGGACCGTCAATTGGCCAAGCCCTCCGCAGTGAAGGATGACAAAGCAGTCGGCACCCAGATATTCGACAACGTCAACCACGCCGTCAAGGAGACCGCTGCCCGATTTGACCAGTTCAACATGTTCGGGACGGATGCCCAGATGCGTGGCCGGACGGGGCAGCGAGAAATTCTGCGGTTTGCCGCCGGCCAGCTGAACACTTTTGCCATTTGCCTTGCAGGGCACAACATTCATTTTCGGGGAGCCGATAAACTGCGCTACGAACAGATTGGCGGGGCGTTCATAAAGCTCACGCGGCGCGCCAATCTGGGCGATCCTGCCGAACTCCAGCACCACAATCTTGTCGGCAAGCGTCATCGCCTCCACCTGATCGTGGGTGACATAAATCATCGTCGACTTCAGGCGCTGGTGCAATTTGGCGATCTCGTAGCGCATTTCGACCCGAAGCGCAGCATCAAGGTTCGATAGCGGTTCATCAAAGAGAAACGCGGTGGGTTCGCGCACGATAGAACGGCCGATGGCAACGCGTTGACGTTGACCGCCCGACAGGTCTTTCGGTCGCCGATCTAGATATGCTTCCAGCTTCAGGACGGCAGCCGCATTGCCCACCTTTTCGGCGATCTCGTCCTTCGGGGCACCGGCTGTTTTAAGCGAAAAGCCCATATTGTCGCGCACTGACATGTGCGGGTAGAGCGCGTATGACTGAAAGACCATGGTCAGGCCGCGCTTGGATGGCGGATCGGCCGTCACATCGCGATCGTCGATGAGGATGGAACCGCGCGAGGTCTCTTCCAACCCGCCAATCATCCGCAGCAGCGTTGACTTGCCGCAGCCCGACGGTCCAACAAAAATCACGAACTCCCCGTCGGCAATCTCAAGATCAACGCCCTTGATGACCTGCACATCGCCAAACCATTTCTCGACAGCCTGAAGCTTGATTTCACCCATCAGAGATCTCCCCTCGCTTTGGAGGCCCATGCCAGCCAGATAGCCGCTGTCCAGGTAAATGACTGCCCGCCCGCAGGATCGCCGTTGAGCGGATCAAAATATTCAGCAAAGCCATGATTGGCGATCATGTCACGCGTCGCGCGCCGCAACGTGTCTGCACGTTCGACCATGCCAAACTCGGCAAGGCCGATCCCGATCATCGCGTTCATCATCGCCCATGTCGGCCCGCGCCAATAGCGTTTGGAATCAAAGTGCGGGGAGGCAGGATCGTGGCTCGGGACAGGATACCGACATAGCGAGGTCACGTGATCAAATTGGTCAATCATTGCGGGGTGATCAACGCCAGCGTACCAACTGAGAAAAGATGCATTGGACACACAGTTGGCCCACACGCCCGCCTTCACATCACGCGCATCAAACACACCAAGCTGTTCGTTCCAAAGCGTTTGTGCACCTGCTTCCAGAACCGGGACCGCCGCTTCAATAGCGCTGACATCTTCGCCCAACGCGCGCCCGAGCGCCACCAAATCGCGCTGAGCGCGCAGCAGGATAAAAGTCATGGTTGGATCAGCGACACGGAACGGGTTTTCACGCCGCCAACCTTCATCATCCCATTTCAACCGGTGACCGAGCTGCACGAGAAAAAGATAGCGATCATAGTCATATTTTTTGGGCCGCATGGACGAATCCACATGCGATGTATCGCGGCGGTGATATTCACCGACGCCCGCTGGATCGATCCCGGCCATCGCCCCATCCCAATCCGGGGTGTTGTCTCGTCCTGCCTCCCATGGGTGGGTAATGCACACGGCTCCGTCATGCAGCCGCCAATCCATGAACCATTGGTGCCAGCGCGCCATTTTGGCAAAGAGCGCACCGGCTCTTTCCCGTCCGGCTTGTGGATCCATTTCATACATCCAGCGCGCAATGCTGGCCGCCACTGGCGGCTGGCTGATGCCCGATGACGGCATCGGCCCGACACCGCCCCACACATCTGGACCGGGGAAATAATCGGGATCGATCTGATGGAAAATGATGTGCGGCACCATCCCCGTGTCCCATTGTGCGGCAAAAAGCGTTTCTAACTCCTGCCACGCGCGGTCCATGTCGAAGGTGGCAAAACCCCAAGCGGCAAAGGCAGAATCCCAATTCCATTGATAGGGATAAAGACCCGCCGTCGGTACGGTGTATCCACCACGATCATTCAAATGGAGAATGTCGCGCGCTTGACTGTCCAGATGATCAAATGAGTGCACATTCATCCCTTCACACTGCCCGCTGTCAGGCCCTTGGTCATAAAGCGTTCAAGCCCGAGAAACAGCAGCATCACCGGCACCGTCGCGATCACCGAGCCTGCCATCAAATGTTGGCGGGGAATTTCTGAGGAATTGAGCGAAGCGATCCCGCGTGTGAGCGTGAATTTTGACGGGTCGTCAAGCAACATGAAGGCGAGCAAAAATTCGTTCCACGCAATCATGAAAACGTAAAGCGATACCGATGCCAACGCAGGCAAAGAAAGCGGTAGCGTGATCTTCCAGATCACCTGAAGTCGGGTCAGCCCATCCATCAGTCCGGCTTCTTCCACCTCGGCGGGCAGACCGCGGAAATAGCCCTGCAGCATGTAAAGCGCCACCGGGATCGTTGTGACCGGATAAATCATCAAGATACCGACAATCGTGTTGCGCAAGCCGGTAACGGAAAAAGCGATGTAAATCGGCAGCGCAAGAACGATCATCGGCACCATGTAGATAAGGAGAATCGACCGCGAGAATGCCTTTTGACCCCTGAAGCGTAACCGCGCTACCGCATAGGCACCCGGCACGCTGAAAAGGAGCGTCAAAAGTACGGTCAGCACCGAGACGTAAAAAGATGCCCACAGATACCAACCGAAGTTGAAGTCTGTGATCAATTCGCGATAGCTGCGGAAGAGATCCCAGCCTTTTGACAGATCAAGTGAGAAGTCCAGCGGATTGGCCAGCAGCTCCGCCTGGTTCTTCAGGCTGGTCATCACCATGACATAAAATGGAATGATCACGATCGCTATGAAGAAGATGTAGCCGACACCGAGCAGGAACCGGATGATAGCTTCTTCAAATTCATAACGCGTGAGTGCGCCTTGCGGCAAGTCGCGAACGAAATGCGCCAGCGGCCAACCGGTGCCCAATCCGAAAAGCAACGCGGCGATGACGCGCTGCAACGGCACATCGGTCTCAGAAACGAGCGGGCCAAAGCCAACAAACAAAAGCGCACCGCCAACACCAGCTGCGGCCACGGAGACGATCCACCGATCAGGGCGGGCCAATCCCAAGAAGCCCAGGCCAACACCAACGGGCAGCGTCCAGAGGAACGATGGCCGATAGGCATCTCCGGTGGCAAAACTCATGGTCACAGCGACGGTCGTCGCGATCACGAACGTCCAAACAATGGCCAGAAGCGGTGCCGTGACATAACCAAATCTGAGCGCGCTCATAGCCCTTCCTCCCGGCTGATAAAGCGAAAGAAGACAAACGAGAAGATCAACAGGCAGCCGAAAATCACCACAGCCACCGCCGCGCCGGCGCCAATGTTGGAGATCGCGAAGGCCTGCTCGTAAACATTCACGGTGAGCGTTCGCGTTCCCGCATTGCCTCCCGTGAGCAGGAAGATGTCGTCAAACTTGTTGAACGTCCAGATGAAGCGCAACAGGAACAAGACGGAGAGAATGCCAAAAAGCATGGGCAGGCTCAAATACCAGAACTTCTGGAATGGTGATGCGCCGTCCATGTCAGCCGCTTCGTACATATCATGGTCAATCGACTGCATGCGCGCCAGGATGAAAAGGAAGCAAAGCGGGAAGTAACCCCACATGGCAAAAACCGTGACCATGATCAACGCAAAGGGGCGCTGACCGAAGAAGTTGATGGGCGAATCAGCGACGCCCATTTGCACCAAAAGGGCGTTGGCCGAACCGGAGAACGGGTCAAACAGAATAATCCACGTAAACGCCACCGCAATGATGGGTGCAACGTAGGGAAAAAGAAAAAGGCCACGCAAAATGCCCTGTCCGCGAAACTCCCGGTTGAGCAACATGGCGGCGAAGAGGCCGAGCAATATCGCGCCAAGGGTTCCAAAAAGCGTATAGAATATTGTCACGCCTAAAACGGTGACGAACTCGTCAGCGTTGAAAACGCGCGAGAAGTTTTCAACCGTAAATTCATTGTTGAAAAGGACGGAATCGCCCGAGCCTGTCACGCGGGGGCTGGAGCCTTCAACAAGCTCTTCAGCCATGTCTGCATCGACGCCGGGGGCGAGGCTCACCGCGATCCGCAAACGCTCGTTGAAGCCCGGCTCCAAGGTGCCAAAATCGCAGCGCAAGGATTGACCATCCAAAATGCACGGTTCAGGCAATTCACCAATAATGTTCACTTCCGGCGGCAAGCTATCGGTAAGCGTGACGCCGGAAACCTCTATATCCTGACTGGAGTTTCGAAGGCGATACTCGATGCGCACCTCGTCTCCGGACCCGCGCAACGCTTCACGCAAAATCGGCGCCACGGGACGCAGATCAGCCAGCCCGATCGGTTTGACGCTAATCCAAAAGATCGCAATCAGCGGCAGGATCACAACCAGTGAAACAATGGTTATGGTCGGGAGCAGTAGCGACCACGCAAGGCGCGCTTCGCGCCGTTGCAGCGGGCCGATCCCATGGGGAGGCGTAGTAGCTGTCATTGGATATGCCTTCGGCAAACAAAGGTAAGGTGGCCCGGGCTCAAAGCCCGGAACACAATTTCAACCCGCGTTTATTCGATGGCACCCAGCTGTTCGTTCAGGGCCGTAACCGCAGCGCTGGCATCAATGTCGCCATCGATGAACTGGCGCACCACGCGGTTGACCACTTGAGCGTTGATCATCTTGGAAGCGAGACTCAACTGTCCTTCCGCAACGCCCCAGCGTTGGGCCACATCCAGACCGCCGACGATCTCATCGATCATCTCTTGCGCATAAAGGTCACCAAGCGGCGCTTTGCGATCCACGCCAACCGGCAATTGCGCCCAGGCTTCGGAGAACTTGGCAGGCTCATCAGCTGTGCCACGGCGAACAGGGAACTTACCCTCTGGCGCAATGGAAAGCGTTTGGGTGTAGCCTTCATCCATGGAGAACTTCACAAACTCCATGGCAGCGTCCGTGTCCGCATCATTGGTGATACCGAAGTAACGCACATCGCCCCAAGCAGCACCATCAGGGTTCGATGGGCCGGAGAAAGTTGTCACGATACCGGTTTTTGACGCCAGCTCGCTGGAGGTCGGGTCATCATTGATGGTTGGTGGCGCGCTATCGCGAAGGCCGGCCAGCTCATCAAGGATGAAGGGCGACCAGATGATCATCGCCGCTTGACCGGCAAAATAAAGCTCGCGCGACTGCTGCCAGAAAAGTTCACCGGGAGGTGAAGCTTCGGCAATGGCCTTGTAGAACTCCAAAACTTCCGTGGTCTTGGCCTCATCGAGTGGCGCAAAACCGTCCGCACCAACCGGTGACACGCCATTGGCAAGGAACACATGCTCCAAAACCTGGCTCATGAAGTTTTCGTCGACTTTGGTGGCGGCAACAAAGCCGTACATGTCCGGCGGGCTGTGCAGCGCTTCAATGGCTGCCACCACATTGGCATAGGAGGTCGGTGGTTCCAGACCCGCTTCCGCAAACTTGTCGGCGCGGTAAACAATCATCTGTGTCCAGCCATCAACAGGAACCGACGCAACGCCGCCATCAACGGCGGCCATCGCAATGGCACCCGGCGCAAACGTACCATTGCCAAGTTCCGCTACAACCTCGGTGGCAGCTTCTGTATCCAGGATGCCAGCTTCCGCCCAAGGCAGGGCATATTGCAGCGTGTGATAGATGACATCGGGCAAGTCACCGGCTGCGAAGGCAGCTGTCGCGCGCGTGCCCAAATCGCTTTCGGTCACCGGGATCACCTCAACGGCGGTACCAGTGGCAGCTTCAAACTGAGCAGCCATTTCCTCTTGCTTGGCCAAACGCTCAGGTTGTTCTTCCGTCGTCCAGAAGCGAATTGTATCAGCGTGCACCAGACTAGTTGTCAGGGCAAACGCCATAGCGGCACCGGCAAGAACGCCGGTCTTTATCATGGATTTCATCACAGTTCCTCCCAAAGTGATGTCTAACCGTACGATGCGCTTGGCAGAAAATGCAACACCAGTTCACGACCACCTAAAATCTGGGCTGTTGGATGAGCAATTTCTTTGCGGTATCACGCCGCAAATGGGTTCGTTTTGGAAATTGGTGACCCCAAATAAGTGGTTGCAAGCATAAAAATCCACACACAATAAATATAAAGAGTTATTTTTCCAAATTTTGATGAATTTATATTTCAATAATAGATATCAATATAATTATTATAATTTAATAAATTATAATTTCAAATTCACAAAAGTGACAACTAACTTGTTGAAAGTATAATCGACTGATCGAACTAATGGCGAATGAGAGAGCGCTGGGCTCTTTTGGCCATCCTTTTGGGAGTTTGGATTGTGTATGATTGCCTTGTTGTGGGGGCCGGTCCAGCCGGCCTCTTTTTTGCAGATGAATATCTAAAGGGCGATAACGATAAATCGATCGGGGTCATCGACGCCGGTGTTTCGCTACGCAAGCGGGCCTGCCCGCTCGTTGATCACGGCGATTGCAGCCAATGTAAAGTATGCCTTGCCGTCTATGGTTCCGGCGGGGCGGGCATGTATTCCGACGGCAAGCTTTCCAGCTTTCCCGCTGGCAGCGGCTTGGAAACGCATTTTGGGAATGCACAAACCGTCATCGAGTTGAACAACCACGTGCTCGACGCGGTTGAGAGCCGGGTTGGAGATTTCGGCACCAAACGGTCTCGCGGTGAACATTCCAATGCCTCCCAATTGGCCGATAAAACGAAAGCGTTGGGCTCCGAGTTAAAGGGCTATGACGTCGTTCATCTGGGCACCGAAGGAATTCAGGAATTCTGTGCTGTTTTCGAAGGTGAGCTTGAAACACGGGGCGTAGAGTTCCTTTGGCGCACCCGCCTGGAAGCGATCATGCGGACCGCCGATGGTTATGAGTTACACTGCAGCCACCCAAAACTTGGGATATTGGTCTATCGCGCACGCATGGTCATCATGGCGACGGGCAAAGCGTCGGGCACCAAAATTCGCAAACACTTCTCCAACGCGGGTGTCGCATATTTTGAGAACAAAATTGAGATGGGCGTCAGAGTTGAAGTTGAGCGCAGTGCGATTGACCCGCTCTCGAGCTGCCATCTGGATGCAAAGCTAAAATTCAAAGGTTCCCACGACGCGGAAATCCGGACATTTTGCGTGTGCAATGGCGGGTACCTTGTCAGCTGCTACTATGATGATTTTCTGCCCAATGACCGGATTTGTACCATCAGCGGGTTCTCCTTTCGCAACCGTAGCTCGAACAATTCCAACTTCGGGCTCCTGGTGCGCAAAAAGTTCCCTTCCGGCGTTGATGCCATGAACCTGCAGCTGAATTTTATTGAAAACATCAACCGGGTCTCCGGCCATGGCGGAACGGTCGTTCAACGGTATGCAGATTTTGTGCAGGGCGTCGTGACACCGCCCGAGGCGTTGGCAAACAATTCAATAGTATCAACCCTGCCTTCTTCCATCCCGGTTGACTTGGGCTGGCTCTTGCCGGGCTATGTCGTGGCCAATGTCAAAAAAGGCATGGAGCAACTGGGCCAAATCAGCCCGGCGGTAACAGCAGATGACACCTTGCTTCACGCGCCGGTTTGGGAGTTGGTTCACGACCGCCCGGTCATAAACCGAAACTTTGAAAGTACCGCTCCCGGGCTCTTCATCCTTGGTGACGCAACCGGCATTGCCCGCGGGATCGTTCAAGCGGCCTCCACCGGTGTTTGGGCCGGTCGGATGGCTGCCGAGACCGATATGACCACAACAACGCAACCGGCGGTGGCATGAGGCAAGGCACGCTTCCAATCTTTGCGCTCGTCGCGCTTTATCTCGCCGGTGTCGGCGCGGCGGCGCAAATCGCCAAGATCATCCCGGTCTTTGGCTATCTGACAGATGATATCGGGATCACGTTGCCCCAGGCAACTTTGGTCATGTCCGCAATCGGCTTTGCAGCCGTGCTGTTGGGTTCGATGGCGGGTCGCGCCGTCGTCGATTTGGGTCTTTGGCGGGTGATGTGTCTGGCATGTGCACTTGCCATTGGTGCGGGCCTTGTACTGCCGCTAGCCGGTTCCATGACCACGTTGCTCAGCCTGCGGGTGATCGAGGGGCTAAGCCATATCGCGATCGTCGCTGCGGCACCGACACTTATGATGGCGCTTGTGCCGAAGTCACGGGCCCCACTCATCATGGGCGTTTGGGCGACGTTCTTCGGCGTTGCGTTTGGCGCTTCCCAGGCCTTCGCTTTGACAGGATTGGCGGATACCGCACCAGCCGCTTTTCTCAGGTGGCACGTAATTTTGTTTTTACCGGCTGTTTTTGTGGCCGTTCACTATTGGCGAGCGCATCGTTTGCCCGCGCCACGCATTGCTGCGTGGCCGCTACTGCCAACCGAGCTGTCGCGCGAACAGCTTTTGGTATCGGGCGTTTTCATGCTTCACGCGGGCCTCTTCACCAGCATGCTCGCGTTTGCCCAAACGCGGATAGGCGGTGACGCTGGCGCCGCTCTCGCGCCTATTTTGCCGTTATTGAGCCTTGCTGCTGCATTTTTGGGTGCGCCGGTTTTGCTGCACGCAGGCGCTTTGACGATATTTGTTTTTGGGACCGCTTTTGTCTCCGTTTGCCTGACGCTTGCATGGTTTCACAACCCGTTACTTGGCTACATGGGCGCATTTCTGGGCGTCGGCTGGATGCAAGTGGGTGTTTTTGCCTTCATCGGCGAATTGGCAAAGACGCAAGAAGAAGGCTCAGCCACCAACGGTGCCTACACCCAGCTGGGCAATGCGGGCAATATCGCAATCCCTTATGTGGTGTCGGCCACCCTCACCGGTTGGCTGGGCGGGCAGGTCGAACTCATGCTTCTCCTTGTCGTGGCGGGATTGCTTTCACTGATTTTAATGCCGGCATTGCAGGTGCAACGCCATGAAGTATAAACTGGTTTGCTTCGATTTTGACCATACCCTCACCCGTGAACTCAGCGCTGCGGAACACGCTTCTTCGTTTCTTGGTTGCCAGGAAGACATGGCGTGCGCTGAGCAAGAGTTCCGGTCAGGCAAATTGACAACGCAACAATTCACCGATCGCTTTGCGGGTGTGTTTTCTGGCCACACAACGGGCGATGTCGCCGCTCACATGCACCATATTCCACTTGTCTCGGAAATCGCCGAAATCGTGACGTGGATAAAAAGCCAAGGCGCGCGCGTTGTCATCAACACCGTTGGCTTCCGGGATTTGATCGTCCCGCTGGGTGCTCAATTCGGTTTTGAGGCCGTTTCAGGCGTACGCCTTTGCACCCGGGACGGACGCTTTGACGGCGGTGTTGAAGCCTATTTCAAACTTGAAGACAAAATTGCTTTCGCCTCACACGAAGCATCCAACGTAGGTGGCTCGCTGTCGGAAGTCATTGCCATCGGTGACGGACTTTCAGATGTGCCACTTTTTCAAAGTGTGGGCCGGTCAATCGCCTTCAACGCATCACCTGATGTCAACGCAATGGCAGATGCCTCGGCAGCGGGCGGATCCTGCAATGCTCTCATGCCAGCGTTGCAATCATTCTTCAGCGAGGGCGTAAGATGAGTGAACGAGAAACATCAGCATCAATTGCACAATGGGCCGAGCGTGCGTTCGGGCCGGCTTCTGACCTGACCGCATTGGTCACGCGCGCAGAGCAGGAATTGGCCGAACTGAACGCGGCGATCTTGTCAGGTTCGTCTGCCGACAGCATCGAAGCGGAAGCGGCCGATGTTACGATCTTGCTCCACCGGATCGTCGTTCTGGGTGCCGACGGTGAACTGAGCGATGCGGTCGATGCAAAAATGGCCATCAACCGGTCGCGCAAATGGCAGCCTGCCGGCAACGGCACTGGCAAGCATATCGTTGGGTAAAAAATGGCAGGGGCAACAATGCTGACAATTGATGAAGATCACACGGTGGGCAGCGTGCTGTTTTCGCAAGAAAACATTCGATTGCGCATTGAAGACATGGCCAAAGAAATCGATGAGGCATTCAAAGGAGTTGATCAAGTTCTCGCCATCGGCGTGCTCAAAGGCGCCGCTTTTTTCACCGCCGATCTGGCCAGAATGCTCAAGACGCCAACGCTGGTCAGCTACACCACCATTAGCAGCTACGGATGGAACGCACTGCAATCAGACGGCCCGCAGCTTCAGCACGATTCCGACATCCCTGTTCAAGGAAGACACGTGCTGATCGTCGAAGACATCATCGACAGCGGGAGAACCATGTCGATGCTCAAACAAAGACTTTTGGCGAACGGCGCTTTGTCTGTGCGCATCGCCATCCTTCTGGATTTGCTTCACCGCGCCGAAGATCGCGCCGTTACCCCTGACTTTGTTGGCTTCAAGAGCCGTGCGACTTGGGTATGCGGCTACGGCATTGATTACAAGGAACACTACCGCAATCTTCCCGACATTCGTCAAATTGAAAACCCGTCGGCCTGAACGGGACAGACCGGTTTACTCTCGGTGACCGAAAAAGAAAAAACGGAGTAACGACCATGCGCCTTGACGAAACAAGCCACTACGACACGGAGCCAGTAGAGCGGCTCCTCAACCGTCTGAACGCGCGAAAAGCCCCGTACGAAGTTGAGTTCGCCGGGCTTCAATTGCGCATAGATGAAGACGTTTTTTGCCCCACTTACACCAAGACATCGGCGATCATGCTCGAGCACCTCGAGACATGTGATGTCTCCATTGAGACAAAATCGCTGGATCTGTTCACAGGCAGCGGTGTGTTCGCACTATACATGGCCAAACGCGGCGCGCTGTCGGTCGGCGTCGATATCTCACAAAAAGCCGTTACTTGCGCTCAAGCCAACGCTGTTCGCAATAAAATTGCAAAACGTACTTGCTTCCTGTTGGGCGACGGTTTCTCCGCAATACCCGCCAACGCTCGATACGACATCGTCACCGCCTGCCCCCCACTTCTGCCCGGCCATGCCGATTCAATTATTGAAAAGGCCCTTGTCGACGACGATCTCGTCTCGACCTTTGAATTTGTGCGCCAATTACCCGCCTACCTTTCGAAAGACGGCTATGGGCTGCTGTTTTTGTCGGACGTCTATCAACGTGTCTATGGCGACTTTGAAGAATTGGCGGCAAAGCACGGACTGACCGCGCATATCGCCCATTCCAAGAATGTCGGGTATGAGATCTACCAAATCGTAGAGCTACGGCATGCTGCTTGAACAAGCAGCGGTACATTTTCGATCAAAGGCGCTTCAAAACGTCGACCCCGAGGCGCAAGGGTTGCCAAAATCCCCGCACACGGTGTTTCTTTGGCCGACCCAGCTCTGCTCGATAGGTTGCGCACATTGCAGCTTTGGAGCGAGAAAATCCGGTGATGAGGCACTGCGGCGCTTGGCCCACCAACCGGACAAAGTCGTCCAATGGTTGACGGAAGCCGGTGCGGCACGAATGGTGATATGCGGCGGTGGGGAACCACTGGACGAGCCGGACTTTATCCCCCTCGCCATCGAACAAGCGGTCAAAAACGGCATCAGAACCGAGATTTACACCGCCGGCATTTCACTTGCCAGACCAGTCGATGTCCGAGCCACCATAACCAATTGGCGAGATGCCCTGAACGGTGCGAGCTTTCACCTGCGGTTGAGCGTCGATCACTTTCACAGCGAACGGGTGGGGCATAGCCATATTGCGCAATGGGTGCGCCAAACCGCAGAACTGGTACCGCACTGGAAGGTGTCGCTGCGCGGGATTCGCGTCGATGGTGATAAATCGATAGAGCAGATCGCGGAAACTCTGTCCGCCGAAATCCAGCAGCGCCGTCCCCACATTGGCAAGCTGGTCCTCGAAAATGGCCGAACGATCGCGTTTGAACGTAAGGCCTTTGTCCTCGACAATCGCGGCACGCTCGCCCTTTTGCGACGGCGCGGCCTGTCTCTCCCACCCGAGGAAATGGCACAGATTGAAGACGACATTGATCCCGATAATCCCACCAAACCTATGGGCCGCCCGTTTTCGGCACCGCTAACGGTTGGGCGTCGCCGCATGGACTTGGAGATCCACGCCAACGGCGTAGTCAATATCCTTGAGTCTCAAGCGCCCGACTTACGTCGCAATCTCTTCGAAGCAAGTTGGGCAAAAATACGTGACGCCTACTTTCGCGATCCCATCATGCATCTCGTCGCAAAAGACGGGCTACCCGCCGTGGCCGATCTTATTATGGAGGGCCAGAACCGCGTGGATGTGGACGGAACCGTTGTGCCATATTCCATTCAACATCTGTCGGACCCCGCGCTCAGGGGATGGGTCACAGCGCAGGCCATGCGGGCCTGCCGAGATACCTTCACCTATACCAAGACCATATTGGCGGAAGCCGATGCGCTGGACCGCGGTATGGGAACATAATAATGGGCACCGAAACCTTTGCTGCCAGCGTCGCCGATAGGCATACCGGCCACCGCCTTACCATCGGGACATTTGCCCCAGTCTTCGCGTTGCGATTTTTGGTATCGGCAGGTTTTTATTCCATCATTCCATACGCGGTCTTTCTGCTCCCCTTTGAGGAAAGCACAAACGCCTTGACGTTGGCGGCGCTTCTTATTGGAGGCCGTCTTTTGGCTTGGCCCATTGGTGCATGGGTCGATCAAAGTGGCGCAAAACGACCGATCATCAACATAGCTCTGGCGACAACCGGCGCGTTCATTGCATCGTGGATTTGGACCGATGGTTGGATTTTTCTGATCTCGGTCATTGGCATCGCGGTCCTCAATCCGCTTACCAACGTTGCGCTGCGCACACTTGTCGCCCACCGCTCTGCGCGTGAAGATCACACGCAAGTCTATGGTTGGCTTGGAAGCGTCAAGACCATGGGCATTGCCGCAGGGCCCGCGATGAGCGGTGTACTGCTCCTCTTCGCACCAGTAGAATACATCATCTGTTTGACGACGGCGCTATGTGCGCTCTCGCTTTTGACAGCATTCGGCTTGCAAGATGCGCAACCGCATCCGATCGGGATAGAACAGCCTGATCCGGCGCTCTCAACTGCAGGTGATATCCGCACCAAAACACCCGGCATATCGATTACCCTTTGGTTTGCCTTGATCGCCCAATGGGCGCTAATCTGGTGTTGTCTCTACACACTCACGCTCTCGGTGGCGCCATATTTCGACGTGAAATTTGCCGACATTTCACCGGCTGCCGTCTTCTTTGTCGTCCAATCACTATTGTCTGCTGCGCTCCTGATTTTCGCAGGTCATGGCATGCGCAATTTGTCGCAAAAGGCGCTCGGTTTCGTCTTCAGCATCGGTGCGGTACTGCCGCCGGTCGCACTGCTGCTTGCCGGAATATGGCCGACAAACCTTCCATTTGGTAATGCGATATGGCTCTCACTGATGCTTGCCATTATCATTTCCGTTTCTGAAGCGCTCACAGTACCCACGGTGGATACCATCGCCGCAACGCAATCAAAAAAAACTACCGGACGTCGCTTCGGTCAATTAACCAGCGCCGAGGTTCTCGGCATGGCTTTGGCGGGCGCCGTCGCATGGTTTATAACAAGGAACCCGACGGTGGATGCCATGTCATCGTCTTGGGTCTTGTCAGGAACTGCACTGCTGATTTTAGCGACTGTCTTGAGCTTCACCACCATATGGTCAATGAAAAAGGCGTGGATCAAAACGGGCTAGCGCGCCGAATTTTCCGAAAGCCATCTCGACAAATGGTGGTTTGTCTCGTCCGGCTTTTCAAGCGTCGGCATGTGTCCAGCTTCTTCAATAATTGCAAGTTCTGCGTGGGGCAAAAGCGCCGCCATTTCCACGTGGCGAGCAATGGGGCAAAGCATGTCATGGCGCCCACAAAGGACAAGGGCCCGCCCGGTATAGGCTTTGAGTGTGTCGCTTTGATCTGGTCGCGACTGGAGCGCCCGAGATTGCACCACAAAGACATCGGCCCCCAAGGCGCATGCCATATCCATGCAGACATCGAGGATCGCTGCCTTACTAGGCCCGTCAAAAAGATAGTGGGGTTTCATTTCATCGCGCATCACAGCGGTTAGCTGTCCGTCACGCACGGCCTGGATTTGCGGCTCCCGCAATGCCTTTCGTTCCTGCGTTTCAGCAAGATGATTGGTGTCCATCAAGCACAATTTGCTCACTCTGTCAGGCGCTTGGCGAATGATCTCCATGGCCACAATGCCCCCCATGGAAAGTCCCGCCAACGCGAAAGAGGGCGGGGCATGTTCCAACACATCACGTGCGACAGCCTCAATGGTTTCGGCCTGACCAATCGGCGCACAGTAGAGCGCGCGCGACGCGGAAAAATGAGCGATCTGCGGCATGAACAAACGCGCGTCGCACATCATGCCAGGCAAAAGAACGAGTGGTGTCAAGCGCTACCCCATAAAGGTCGGGCCAGCCGCATCATCCGTACCAACAACCTGATATAGGCCAGCCTCACCGGTCATGGATGGTGCCGCGGTGTAGGCGGTATTTGGCGGAACAAGCATCGTGTCACCTTCAGCCAAAACCGAACTGATGTCACCGACCACAATTTCCCAATACCCCTTTACAGGCATCAAAACACTGGCATGGCTGTAAGTGACTGGCTCGACAAGCGGTGCTTTGCGGGAAATGAAATTGACTTCAAAGCCGGGCTTGTCACGGAGCACACCGGCTTCACCGATGACCATAACGGGTTCTGTGTCAGACAGAGCGATAAGATCCCAGTATCGGCTCACATGGCGACCGATCACGTCTTGCGTGGTCGGTTCCGGAAACGCTTTTAGCTCCTCATCAGTGAGCAGCGGCATAGGCGCTACGCCATCCGGCAGCAAATGACCTTCCTTGGTGTCATAAAGGCGGCCATTCTCGCCCAGCACAAGGCCGTGCGCACCCGCATCTTCAATCACTTGCGGAGCCCAAATGACACCGCCGCCTGCATCATCACCGCCCAAAATAGCCATGATCATCCCATAGTCATGGCCGATATTCTCGAACCCGCGAAAAATGCCCGTGGGGATGTTAAAGATATCGCCCTCTTCCAGCACTACCTCACCCGCATCACCCCAGCGGCCCCAGAAGAATCGCCATCGCCCTTTGAGGACGAAGAAGACCTCAGCGGTTCGATGGCTGTGCAATGAGTTCCGGCACTTGGGTGGCTGCCCGGCTGCGCCGATGTTGAAGCCGGGCGTGTCCACAATGTGCACATGCTGGTCAGCGCTTTCTGAAACACCGCTGCCAATAATGGTGAAGTTTTCCTTCTGGTCAGACCCAGGTGTGTGGGCGTCAATAAATGCCGTCCGGCACGGCTTCAGCTCTCCATAGCGAACAATATGCCGCTCAATATCTGCCTGCGTAAAAGCCATTCTTCTTGCTCCCGATATGTTGTGCATACGTATGCACAATCTGACGGAACCGGCAAGAGGATGATTTTTTGGCTCGGCCTGGCTTTAACTTGGAGAAAGACCGCGGATGCGTTCTGAACGCCGCCGGATAAATTCAAGCGTACTTAACAACAAAATGGAGAGCGCCACCATGATTGTCGCCACGGCCAGAATGGTCGGCGATATCTGCTCACGAAGACCGGTAAACATCTGCCAAGGCAATGTCTGCTGCGATGCCGAACCAAGGAACAAGATGACCACCACTTCATCGAAGGATGTGATGAACGCAAACAACGCGCCGGAGATGACACCGGGCAAAATCAGGGGCATTTGCACGCTGAAGAATGTACGAACCGGGCCAGCTCCCATAGATGCGGCAGCCCGTGTCAGCGACCGATCAAAACCCACCAGTGTCGCAGTGACTGTAATGATCACAAAAGGGGTACCGAGCGCTGCGTGCGCCAACACCACGCCCCAATAGGTTCCCTGCAATCCGAGGCGGGAATAAAAGAAATACATGCCGGCGGCCGAGATGATCAGTGGCACAATCATCGGCGAAATCAAAATCGCCATGATGGCAGACCGGGCGGGCACATGGCTCTGCGAAAGCCCGATAGCCGCGAGTGTGCCCAGCGCTGTGGCGATGATCGTCGCCATGGGCGCAATCATGAAGGAGTTGCGCAGTGCCTGTTGCCAATCGGGATTGGTGAAGAAATCCACATAGTGTTTGAATGAGTAGCCCGCCGGATCGAACGCCAGCATCTCCGGCGTGAACGTGAAGAAGTTTTGCGCATTAAACGAAAGCGGGATGATGATCAGGATCGGAAAAATCAGGAAAAAGAAAATGAGCCCGCAGATCACGCGGAATGCATAATACCAGAAAATCTGCAAAGTCGATGCATAGGGGGGAAGTGGTGATGCCATGATTTCCTACCCCAGCTTCACATTGTCGATGCCGACGATCTTGTCGTAGCAATAAAAGAGTAACAGGACCAGCAACAACAGGATGGCACCGAGCGCCGCCGCCAAGCCCCAATTCAAACTGGACGAGATATGGAAAGCAATCCGGTTGGAAATAAAGACGCCCTTGGTACCGCCGACCAACTCAGGCGTGATATAATATCCAATGGAGAGAATAAACACGAGGATCGCACCCGCACCGATGCCCGGAATCGTGTTGGGGAAATAGACCCGCCAAAACGCCGTCCAATCATTGGCGCCCATCGATTTGGCGGCGCGCACGTAAGACGGCGAAATGGTCTGCATCACCGAATAGAGCGGTAAAATCATAAATGGCAGCAAGATGTGGGTCATGGCGATGACAGTGCCCAATTGATTATTGATCAATTCCAGGCGGGCCGTGTCTCCGACAAGGCCAATAAAAACCAACGTATCATTGATGACGCCCTGCTGCTGCAACAGCACCTTCCAGGCCGATGTACGCACCAGCAGCGAAGTCCAAAAAGGGAGCAGCACCAAAATCATCAGCAGGTTGGAAGTTGATCGCTTGGTGTGGCTCATCAGGTAGGCAATCGGGTATCCCAACAACAGACAGCAAACAGTGATCAGCAATGACATCCAAAGCGTCCGCCAAAACAGCATCAGGTAAATCCGGCGGCGCTCGTCAACAAATTCAATGCCGTCGCTGGTCCGTTGCAGGTCAACGGCCGCCAGAAAATAGCCGCTCGTGTACGGACCACTAACGCGTTTTATGACTTCCCACGTCTCGACCGCCACCCAGTCTTCGTCGATAGCAGCAAACCCTTCCCGGAAAGGCGCTTCCAGCTGTGTGGCGCGTCGCCCCGATTTGCGGAACAAGCTCGACATACCCGGTTTTTCATAGTTCAGGCGAAGGCCAAGCCGAGTATGGGTTTTGTTGTCAAAAGCTTCGACAAAGTCCTGCTGGAACGCTGCGAAGACTTCTTCTCCGGGAGCTTCACCGCTAGCCGGGTCCCAATCACTCAGCAGTACAACGGTTCGCGGGATGGTCTCGGGGACAATTTGGTTTTCGACAGATCGAAACAGCATGTCGGCAATAGGTGCCAGAAAGCTGATGATAATGAAGAACAACAAAGGCGCGATCAGCATGAACGACCGCAGCTTTTCGCGTCGCAAAGCCCTCGCCAGCCGTTTTTTCAGTGGGGTGCCGTCTGCAGCACGCATCACGCCATCATCTGGAATGAAGCTCGTATCTGCCGCGTTTGCACTGCTCATGGAACGCCTCGTTGGCTAGGCAGGGCAGCGATCGCCGCCCTGCTCTTAAGTGTTGCTTCGATTACTGAGCAAGCCAAGCTTGGAACTGGGCATCCACATCGTCAGAGTAGGCAGACCACCACTCGATGTTGTTGACGATAATGTTGCCCATATTGGCTGGATCGGTTGGCATATGCGGCGCCATATCGATGCCCAACTCGGCATGTTGGCCGACCAACGGCGCAGACGAGGCGCGCGCAGGACCGTAAGAAATATACTTGGCCTGGTCAGCCAGACGTTGCGTGTCTGTTGCAAACTTCAGGAAGTGCTTCACACGGTTCAGGCGATCTTCAGGAAGACCCGTTGGAATAACCCAGCCGTCAAAGTCGAAAACCTGATTGTCCCAAAGCATGGAAACCGGCTGGCTCTGCTCTTCGATCAGTGCAAACAGGCGCCCATTATATGTCGAGCCGATAGCCACCTCACCATCTGCCAGCAATTGGGGTGTGTCGGCACCCGCTGACCACCAGATCGTCTCGGACTTGATTGTATCAAGCTTTGCAAGCGCACGATCAATGCCTTCTGGCGTTTCCATGACGCTATAAAGCTCATCCGGAGACACGCCATCACAAATCAACGCCCACTCGATATTCTTTTTGGGACGCTTCTCAAGCGCACGCTTGCCCGGGAAGTTCTCCAAATCGAAAATGTCACAGACAGATGCCGGAACTGCACCATTCCATGCTGCGATGTCATTGCGATATCCGAACGTGGTCGAGAAAACGATCTGCGGAATGAAGCACTCGGAAACGAGCGAATCGCCAAAATCTTCGCTGGCTGAAGTACCGTCTGGCGCCGCAGCAAGAATGTCATCCGGGTTGACTTCCATGGCCAGACCTTCATCGCAAAGGCGCACGGCGTCCGGACCCTCAACATCAACCAGATCCCAAGTAATGTTGTTGGCTTCGTTCTGAGCGCGCAATTTGGCAACGGACTCGTTTGCTGACTCATCCCACACAAAGGTAACGCCTGTCGCCTCGGCATAAGGTTCAGCATAGGCGTTGATTTGTGAAGCCTGGTAAGCACCGCCCCATGACACCACAGTCATCGTGTCTGCACAGTTTTCACATGGCTCAAGCGCCGCGGAATGATTTCCCGCCACAGCAGTTGAAGACAATAGTCCCACAGCAGCAGAGGCCAGAATAAGTGTTTTCAGTTTCATTCACGTTCTCCTTTTTCTTTTCAGGTTCGCGAACGACCCGATGTCGAACAATACTCATCACCTGAAATTGTCGGCGCGACCGATTTGGTTGCGCCAATTCCTATTGGCTACGCGAAAGCATCCAATGCTTTGCAATCAGACGCAGACCAGCCGACATCTACCAAGTCTCCCTCGGAGATCGGCCGCTTGTCCCGGCGATTACGGACCTTGACGATAAACTCGTCATTGTCCGCAACATTCATCCGCACACGGATGTGGTCACCAAGATAGATCAATTCTTCAATCTTGCCTTTGACGGTGTTTTCAACGCCCTTGGCGGGATCAATTTCAATGCGTTCAGGGCGTAGGCTAACGGTCGTTCTGGTTCCTTCGTCGCCAATATTCACCGGATCCGCAACAAGCATCGTCCCGTCATCAAGCTGCACCTGGCAGCTCTCTTTCGCCACTTTCTTAATGGTGCCGGTTAGCTTGTTGTTCTCGCCGATAAACTGCGCGACGAACGAATTTTGCGGGTTTTCATACAGCTCATCGGGTGATGACAGCTGCTGGATGACACCATCATTGAAGACCGCGACCCTGTCTGACATGGTCAGCGCTTCGGTCTGGTCGTGTGTCACATACACAACCGTCACGCCGAGATTTTCATGGATGTGCTTGATCTCATATTGCATTTGTTCACGCAGCTGCTTGTCAAGCGCGCCAAGCGGCTCATCCATCAAGACCAAGTCAGGGTCAAAAACCAGTGCCCGCGCGACAGCGACGCGTTGCTGCTGTCCACCGGACAATTGGGCCGGACGTCGGTTACCAAACGCGCCCAGTTCCACCATGTCCATTGCGCGCTTAATCCGGGTCTCCTGCTCGGACTTTGGCATACCGCGTACCTGCAACGGAAACGCCAAATTCTCGGCTACGGACATATGCGGGAACAATGCATAATTTTGGAAGACCATGCCGATCCCGCGCTTGTGCGGAGGCACATTGTTGATCGGGCGGTCATTCAAATAGATTTCGCCATGCGTAGCCGGCTCGAAACCTGCAAGCATCATAAGGCAGGTCGTCTTGCCGGAACCTGATGGGCCAAGCATTGTCAGGAACTCGCCTTGGGCGATATCCAAGTTCAGATTTTTGACGACGAGGGTTTCACCGTCATAGCTCTTTTGCACACCGTCATATCTGACAGCAGCACCACGTTGATTACTCATTCCGCTCCAAATTGGATGCCGTGACTAGCTTTCGCGCCTAGGAAACGAAAGCGTGACAGATTTGTAAAGGCCTGATGCGCATAAGTTTTGCCGCTTGTGCGCTTTTCATACGCACAGTGCGGCATTTTGAGGCGGTTTAGCGCTTTTCCTATTGGTCAAGAGGAACTTGAAAACCTTCGCCGAGCGTGAGTTCACGGACCAGATTTCCATTGACCGAATTGTAGATCAGTATCTTTGACCCACCATCGCCCATCCTGCCACGCAGGAAAACCAGGTCTCGATCAATGCCGCTCTCGAGGATTTCAAAACCAGAGGGCAGCGCAATTTCAGCGCTTTGCAAAACATCTGTGCTATCGGCATTAATTCGGTAAATCACAGCGGCCAGAACAGCGAAAATGGACACAAACATGATACCCATCGACACGGCCAGAAGCCTGACCATCTTGGCACGCACCCTTTCTACGGCGGGGTCAAGCGGCTTTTCTTCTTGGGTTTCTTCAGGCGTTGTCTGTATCTGGTTCATTGCGTGCTCAGTTCGCGGGTCCTTGGCGCAGGCATGAAGCACATGACAGAGCATTTGAAAACAATTGTTGTCGATGAAGACAATCACGGCAAGCGTCTTGACCAATTTGTCGCGTTGCACCTACCGCTGGGCATGTCGCGCTCCCAAGCGCAATCCATGATTGCCAATGGCCATGTAACTGTGAATGGCGTGCCGGAATCAGCATCCAAGCTGAAAGTGAAAGCCGGCGATCAAGTATCTTTTGAAGTACCGGAGGCTGAGCCGCCTGAGCCGGAGGGCGAAGACATCCCACTCACCATTCTCTTTGAGGATGATCATCTTTTGGTCCTGAACAAACCTGCCGGCCTTGTGGTCCACCCGGGCGCAGGCAACGCAAAGGGCACGCTTGTCAATGCACTCATTTATCATTGCGGCGACAGCCTCTCGGGTATCGGCGGCGTCAAAAGACCGGGCATTGTCCACCGTTTGGACAAGGAGACCTCGGGCGTGATGGTGGTGGCGAAAAATGACCACGCCCATCAGCATCTCTCGGCACAGTTTGCAGACCACGGCAAAACCGGTCCAATGGAGCGCGCCTATCTGGCATTGATCTGGGGCATACCCGACAGGCGATCCGGCACCATAACAACGTTTTTGGGGCGATCATCGGGAGACCGCAAACGCCAAGCCGTCGTGTCGGAAAGCCAGCCGGACGCGCGGCACGCCGTGACCTACTATGTTGTTCAAGAAACTTTCAGCCAAGAGCAAAACGGCACCGATCTGGCATTGGTAGAGTGCCAGCTTGAAACGGGAAGAACACACCAAATCAGGGTGCATATGGCGCATAACGGCCAGCCGCTGGTGGGCGACAATGTCTATGGCAGCGGCTACAAAACCAAGAGTGCCAAACTGAACCCAGAAGCGGCGCAGGCTATCACTGACCTAAATCGCCAAGCCCTCCATGCATATAAATTGGTTTTCGAGCACCCGGCCACGGGTGAAACTATGCACTTTGACACAGAGATCGCGGATGACATGGCACGGGTGTTGGCGGCACTGCAGAACGTTTGACGCCGCAATCCTGATGCCAAGTAAAGCACCGCTACAACAGCCAACCCACCCAAAATTTATCAACCACCGTTAAAACCTGCCGCACCCTGCCGTCATGGCATTTGATTGGCACCGCGCAATAGAATTGAACCGGATCGCGCTCGAAGGCGTCGTCTCGCACATCCTGCTCATCCTTTTGCAGCATCAGTCTGACCGTATAATTTGCATGGCGGTCTGGCGACGGCGCCTGCTCTTGCGTTTGCTGGTGCCTGCCGAAGCAGCCGCCAGGCGGCTGATTTTCATTGTCGCACGCGTGATGAAACTTTCCGGGCTACTGCGCCAAGCAGCAGCAAAACGCCCACCAGATTTCAAAGCCTTTGCACCGGGATCAAAAGCCCCTCGTTTCATGCTGGTTGATCCGCGCAAGAACCTGGACTGGTCAGCATTTGCATCTGAAAAAGGCGCTTCATCGGCTGCGGCAGTCGGCACACCATCGGATAAATACGCACCCATTGCTTGCGATGATATCTTGTGTCGTACGCAGGCGCTGGAGGCGGCATTGAAAGACCTTCCCGCATCGGCGCGGCGTATGGCGCAAGAAGAAGCCAAGCGGGTTTTGAAAGAACCTGGCCCTTCAAGCATGCCGCCGATCCGCATGGGGTTTCCACCCGGCTTTCGCAAAAAACGGTCCTACGAAGTCGATGACGTTTTGGCCGAGTGTGCCGCGCTGGCCCGTGATCTGGAAAATGCGCCACCCTGACCTCGCAGTAAGATCAGGTTTTCAATGCGTCAGCGCCGCTCAATACGGTCTGGCGATACGCGTGCTGCCTTGAAATCGCCCCTTTCAATAACCACCTCTAAGGCACATAGAGGAAATGTTGACGCGGTAATCGGTCAATCTTTCCATGTTCGCCGCATAGGGCGGGAACTATAAAATGGGAGAAAGGGTGCATTCATGGCCCAAGCTACACTACCAAGCCTTGTCGGGGGCTCTGATGGATTGTCTCGATATTTGGAGGAAGTTCGCCGCTTCCCCATGCTTCAGCCTGACGAAGAATATATGCTGGCCAAGCGTTATCATGAACATGAAGACACCGATGCGGCGCATCGGCTTGTGACATCACATTTGCGTCTCGTCGCTAAAATCGCCATGGGATACCGTGGCTATGGCCTGCCTATGGGCGAGGTCGTATCCGAGGGCAATGTGGGCCTCATGCAGGCCGTCAAGAAGTTTGACCCGGAGCGGGGCTTCCGCCTTGCGACATACGCCATGTGGTGGATCAAGGCGTCCATTCAGGAATATGTGCTGCGCTCTTGGAGCCTCGTGAAAATGGGAACGACAGCCAATCAAAAGCGGCTGTTCTTCAACCTTCGCAAAGCCAAGAACCGCATTCAGGCATTGGGTGATGGTGATCTGAACGAAGATCAGGTCAAGCAAATTGCGACCGACCTGCAAGTGACGGAAGAAGATGTCCGCTCCATGAACCAGCGCCTTTCAGGCGACGCGTCGCTGAACGCGCCGATGCGCGCAGGCGAAGGCGAAAGCGGGCAGTGGCAGGACTGGTTGGTGGATGAAACCGACAGCCAGGAAAAAATGTTGATCGAAGAAGATGAGACCGATCAACGGCGCGCGTTGCTTAAAGACGCCATGGGCGTGCTCAATGATCGTGAAAAGCGGATCTTCACAGCCCGGCGGTTGTCGGAAGAACCACTGACACTCGAAGAGCTTTCCGGTGAATTCAGTATCTCTCGAGAGCGTGTTCGCCAGATTGAAGTGCGTGCGTTTGAAAAGGTCCAGGAAGCCGTACAAGCGGCTGCGGCAGCTGTTGAAAAAAGCACACGTGAGGCCATTGCTGCCCACTAAAACTTTGGTGGAAACAATGCTTCACCCAAGGCCAGCGAAAACCGCTGGCCTTTTTTTATTTCACGGTTTGATCAGGGTGCAATGGCAAAGACCGGCAATTGGCTAATTACTCCACCGTCATCAGCCACCCACAGGAAGCGGGTTGGCAGCCCAATATTCAAACACTTCATCAAAAATCCGATCGCCCGGCGTTCCCTTTTCGATGGTCACAAGCGCACGCCGACCGCTGACATATTGGAGCGGAACATCAATCCAGTTCTCCCGACGCATAAGCGCCGTGTTGCTTTGGGTTGCCTCAACAGAATCATTAAGGCCAACAAGGAAGAAGTTCGTATCGATAGGCACAAACACACCTATCAGTGCGGTGCCAGGGTCCTCTTCCGATCCCTTAAACGTCACCCTTTGCACATCCGCGACCCCGCGACCCGTAAAAGTTTCGGGGACATCGAACGACAATTCAATAAAATGACTGGCCGGCAGAGTTTGATCCCCGTTCCGCCGGATCGTCATAATGAGCGACAGGTCAAGATCCGGGATATTAACCTCACCGCGAATGGCCGGCTCGAGAGGCAAGTCGCCACCGGGCGACTCCTGAACTTGCGTCCAGATTATGGCTCCTGGAACCGCCGTACCGGCCTCAGTACCTGTCCGCTCTTCATAGAAAATGGCGCGTTGTCCAACGCGAAGCGGTGTCTGTGTTTCTGTTGGCGTTTGCTCTGCCGTATCGCCGTCTTCCGCAGCGCCACCTTCAATTGTGTTGCCACCTTCGGCAACTGCCGGTTCTTCAGTTTCGCTGCCTGGCGTCAGGTCCGAAACGCTTGTCCCCTCTCCGACCTCAGCGGCACCCGGCGCGGGACCGTCGTCAATTTCGATACCGTCTTCGGTGAGCCGCTGCGTAAATTTAGGCGTCGTTTCAGGGTTGGTGCCGACAACCACGGTTTCGGACCCTTCACCTTCAACAGTGATGTCAACTTCACCATCTTGCAGCGTACCACTGTCAGGGGCGTTTTCGCCGATATCGACGGTCGTTGTCGTGACTTCACGGACCGGTAGGTCCGTTTCACCATCACCAGCATCATCGGTATTCAAACCGAGCACCGACTGAACCTGTGGCAGAGTACTGGCAAAATAACCACCACCGCCGAGTATGGCCAAGAAGATGACGAGAATGCCAAGGCGGCCCCAAGCAGGGCCTGGCTTCTTGGGCTCCAAAATTGGCGTATCGGACACATAAGGCGCTGGCTCGCCCGCTGCTGGCGGCTCGTCAATGCGCGTATATCCCGCGTCAGCCGGTTGGGGCACTTCAAGCGACTTCGCCTCCGGCATCGAAAAAGTTTCGACATTTTCTTCAAGGAAGGTGCGAAGCGGATCTTCTTCCTCGATCTCAGCCGTCGATGAAACCTCCGACACAGGTTCGATGACTTCTTCCGGCGGCACTGCCTGCGATGGCGGCTCCGAAACTAACGGCTCCGGCTCATCACTTGTCGGCTCCGGCATCTCTTCAGCAGTGTCCGTTTCCTGAGGAGCACCAAGCTCGCTTTCTCCGCTGAGAAGACTGTCAAGATCATCCAATTGGTCCTCAAGCGTTGCAGGGGGCGCATATTCTGCCTCCACTTCCGCAACCGCCTCGGCCAGTTTTTCAAACTGGCGGTCAATGACCGCCTGCGCAGGGGGCGGATCAATCGCCGCAATTTTCCTCTCAAGCGCCTCGCGCGCCTTACCGTAAATCCTCTCACGTACGTCAGGTGTCGTATCGCCGAGTTTTTCAATATTCTTGCGCAGTATCGCAGCAAAGTCTGCCATAGATATTCAATCCGGTATGCATCATACGTGTTACAGTCCTAATCACGAAAAGGATCGGTCACAAGTATGGTATCATTGCGTTCAGGGCTGGTAGAAAGTAGCGAAACTGGCGCGCCAATCAATTCTTCTACGTGCCTCACGTATTTTACCGCCTGTGCGGGCAGGTCATTCCATGATCTGGCACCCAAAGTCGGGGCGCTCCACCCTTCAACTGTTTCATATACTGGAACGACACGCGCCTGAGCGCCTTGGCTGGCCGGCAGATAGTCAATCCGCTTACCATCCAGTTCATAACCAACACAAATTTTAGTCTCTTCCATACCGTCGAGAACATCAAGCTTGGTCAAGGCAATTCCGTCAATGCCATTGACGGCCACCGCTTGGCGGACAAGCACCGCATCAAACCAGCCGCAGCGGCGCTTGCGCGATGTCACGGTGCCAAACTCATGACCTTTTTCGCCAAGATACTGGCCCACCTCGTTGTCCTGTTCGGAAGGAAAAGGGCCCTCACCGACACGGGTTGTATAGGCTTTCGTGATGCCAAGCACATAGTCGATGGTACCTGGCCCGACACCGGATCCAGCGGCTGCACTTCCGGCAACGACATTGGATGAGGTCACAAATGGGTAGGTGCCATGGTCGACATCCAGCAGCGTGCCTTGTGCACCTTCAAACAATATACGTTCGCCCGCAGCGCGCTTCTCGTTCAAAACACGCCAAACCTGATCCATAAAAGGCAGAACCTGATCAGCTACCTGCATCAATTCTGACATGATCTCTTCATGGCGAACCTCCGAATGCCCCAGCCCCCGCCGCAAAGCATTATGGTGGGTGAGCAGGCGATCAACCTTCGCAGGCAGTGTTTCGCTGTTTGCCAAATCCATCACGCGGATCGCACGGCGACCCACCTTGTCTTCATAGGCAGGCCCGATACCGCGTCTCGTGGTACCAATCTTTGTGCCGGAATTGGATGCCGCATCTTCTCTAAAGCCATCCAGTTCGCGATGAAGGGAAAGGATCAAGGGCGTATTTTCTGCAACTTTCAGATTCTCGGGAGTTACATCAATCCCGGCCTCGCGAAGGCCAGCGACTTCCTTGATAAAAAAATGGGGGTCAAACACTACACCATTGCCGATGACCGACAGTTTGCCGCGGACAATGCCGGAAGGTACCAGCGAAATCTTGTAGGTCACACCATCAATAACCAGTGTGTGGCCGGCATTGTGCCCACCTTGAAACCGTACCACGACATCGGCGCGTTCAGACAGCCAATCTACGATTTTGCCCTTGCCTTCATCGCCCCATTGGCTTCCAACGACGACCACATTGCCCATTTCCGGCACCCGCTCCCTAAAAAACAAACCGTCGCTCTCTATCCTCCAACGGCACGTTTGGCGAGTGGTATGGCCCGCCAAAGGACCCGCTCCAACGGTTTTTTCTCGCCAAATCAGGTTTTGCGCGCCATTTATGCGGCAGACTTAAAGCGGATGGGCAATGAGCACGCGTATCGAAACGACCAAAAATGATGCGCAGCTTGCCTACGCCTTGTTATTTCTCACCACATTATTTTGGTCCGGCAATGCGATCGCAGGCAAGTTGGCTGTTGGCCATGTGTCCCCCATGGTCCTGGCGTTCCTGCGCTGGTCGATCGCTTGGGCGGTTCTCATGCTCATCGCCCTGCCGCAATTGCGCCGCGATTGGCAGAAAATCAGGCCGCACCTGCCCGTTCTTTTTGCCTATGGCATGACTGGATTTGCCGGGTTCAACATAGCGCTTTATTCCGCCCTCCAGCACACCTCGACCATCAATGTCACCATCGAACAAGCGGCGATCCCCTTGCTGATTTTTATCGGCAACTTTGTGTTCTTTCGAACCAAGGTGAGCGCGCTGCAGCTTATCGGCTTTTCACTGACCCTTATCGGCGTCCTTGTCGTGGCATCGGCCGGTTCGGTGGAACGGTTGGCCAATTTGCAGTTCAACCGTGGCGACATTCTCATGGGGGTGGCCGGGATACTCTATGCGGGCTATTCGATCGCGCTGCGGTACCGACCGGATGTTCACTGGAAAAGCTTCATGGTTGTCATGGCCTTTTCGGCCATGATGACATCATTACCCTTTGCAATTTGGGAATTGAACGGGGCAACGGGCATTGTACCCGATACGCACGGATGGCTGATTGTGACTTATACCGCCGTCTTCCCGTCAATCCTGAGCCAAGTGTTTTACATTCGCGGCATTTCATTGATCGGACCGAACCGCGCGGGGCTGTTCATCAATCTGATCCCTGTTTTGGGAACGCTTCTGGCAATCGTCCTCCTGGGAGAAATATTTGGTTGGCACCACGCTGTAGCAATGTTGTTGGTTGTTGGCGGCATCATGATCGCTGAGAGCAGGCGCCCGGCGTGAATTGCCCGTGAAATCGGACTTTCCGTCACAAAACAAGCGAGCAACGTTCAATAGCCTCACCCTCACTCAAAGCAAGGAGAGTGAGATGGCAGGTACTACATTGGACGTTACCGTCGACCGCGTCGTCGATGGAGACACGATTCGCGTCATGCTTGACGGGCAGAGCGAAAGCATTCGCATTCTGTCACTGGATACTGAAGAGGTTTTCCAGTCCGGTTCAAAACCCGTCACACCGATGGGAAAAAAAGCCTCAGAGCGCGCAAATGAGCTCGTCAAATCCGGTGACAAGGTAAAACTGAGGTTCCCCGGCACCGAACCAGTTGAAGAAGCGGTTAAAAAGTATCGCGGCAATTTTGGGCGTCTTCTCGTATGGGTGGAACTGGAAGACGGCACCGACTTCCAAGAAGTCATGATCAAGGAAGGCCTTAGCCCCTACTTCATGAAATATGGCCATGCCGAGTACAGCTTCCTGCGCCAACGGTACGAAGATGCATAGCGCGAAGCGCAAACCGGCAAGCTCGGGATTTGCGATCAGATCTCAAACAACGGCTCCATTTTGCGCAATTATGCATCACTTTGCACATGGTGGGAGCTACGCGCGCGGATGATCGACGGATACCGTGCGATCAGGAAACGCAATCCGGAAATCAACCTCTATAATACCCGCTTGGACTATGAAAAGCTCGTCACCTTGGCTCAGGCGCGCCAGGAAACCACGGTTTTCATCGAGTTGCGTGACTTCAAGCCGGTTGAGGAGCACGTCCTGTTCTCCACCGGATCGCTGGAGCAGCCCTACAGCCTTTTCATTCCAAACGGCAACGAAGGCGGTGGTGAAGACATTATGAGCCTTATCAAGACCCGCTACATGGCCGAAGGTGAAACTGCGCCACGCCGCTCCTATGCTTATGTTACCGGACCGACAAAAATGTTCCCGGACAACGAAAACGGCAAGCCGGAAATTATTGTTACGGATCCGGCACAGATTACCGATTGGCCAAGCGCCGCAATACGGCAAGACACTTTGCTGGACGTCTAACGCGCAACCAACGATATGAGAACGCGGGGCCAATTTGGCCCCACAGACAATTTCGCCTATACAGCGACGTCGAACACCATCGGTTTGGCTTGCAACATGGACGGATGGTTTGTCAGATCATCCAGCGCAGCCTGATCAACAGCGCCATCCACATAAAGCAGGGCGATGGCATCACCGCCAGGTCCCGTGCGGCCCAACTGAAAGTTGGCGATGTTGACATTGTGCTGAGCCATCGTCGCGCCCATATGGCCGATCACGCCCGGTTCGTCCCGGTTGGTCACATAGATCATGTGTTCGCCAATCTCGGCATCTAGGTTGATACCTTTGATCTGGATGAAGCGAGGCTTGCCGTCGGAAAAGACAGTGCCCGCGACAGAGCGTTGCTGACGCTCAGTCGTAACAGTGAGCTTGATATAGCCATCATAAATGCCGGACTTGTCGCGGGTGATTTCAGAGACTTTCACACCGCGCTCCTTGATCATGATCGGAGCGGAAACCATGTTCACATCCGCAACCTGGGGCCGGATGAGACCAGCCAGCACCGCGCTCGTCAGCGCCTTGGTGTTCAATGTGGCCGGAACACCATCGTAGAGAATTTCCACTTCCTTGATCGCCGATTCTGTGGCCTGCCCCGCAAACGCGCCCAGCACATCGGCCAGTTTCACGAATGGTTTGAGGATCGGCGCTTCTTCGGCGGTAATGGACGGCATATTGATCGCGTTGGAAACTGCGCCCTTCAAAAGATAGTCACTCATCTGTTCGGCAACTTGCAGCGCCACGTTTTCCTGCGCTTCCGTCGTCGCCGCACCCAAATGAGGTGTGCACACGACATTGGGCAGATCGAACAATGGGTTTTCGGTTGCCGGCTCAACTTCGAACACGTCAATGCCCGCACCGGCGACCTTTCCGGATTTGAGCGCTTCGGCCAACGCCGTCTCCACAATCAAGCCACCACGCGCGCAATTGATGATGCGCACGCCGTCTTTCATTTTCGCCAGCGCCTCAGCGTCGATGATGTTGCGGGTCTTGTCAGTGAGCGGCGTGTGCAATGTGATAAAGTCAGCACGCGCAAACAGATCGTCGAGACCTACCTTTTCAACACCGATTTCCTTGGCGCGCTCATCGGAAAGGAACGGATCGAAGGCAACGACCCGCATTTTCAGGCCAATTGCCCGGTTGGCAACGATGGATCCGATATTCCCGGCACCGATCAATCCAAGCACTTTGCCGGTCAGCTCCACGCCCATGAACTTCGATTTCTCCCATTTACCTTCGCGGGTGGAAGTATCGGCTGCAGGAATTTGGCGGGCGACTGCCATCATGAGCGATATGGCATGTTCAGCGGTGGTAATGGAGTTGCCAAACGGCGTGTTCATCACAATGATGCCACGCTTCGAAGCCGCCGGAATGTCCACATTATCGACCCCGATACCGGCCCGGCCAATTACTTTCAGATTATCGGCAGCAGAAATCAGTTTTTCCGTCGCCTTGGTGGCAGAGCGGATCGCCAGACCATCATACTGGCCGATGATTTCCTGCATTTTTTCCTTGTCCTTGCCGACGTCGGGCTGAAAGTCGACATCGATGCCGCGATCCTTGAAAATTTGAACGGCGGTGGGGGACAATTTGTCCGATACGAGTACGCGTGGTGCAGCCATGATGGCCTCCATCTTGAATTTGATTGGGGAAAACGAGCGCTTGAGTCGCGCCCGTAAAAATTGATCAGGCGGCCTGCTTGAGCGTTGCCAACTGTTGCTCGAAAGCCCAGCCAATCCACGGCATCAACGCTTCCAGATTGGCGGTCTCTACCGTACCACCAGCCCAGATTCGAAGCCCCGGCGGTGCATCGCGGTAAGCGCCGATATCATACGCAACACCTTCCTTGTCGAGGAGCGAGACGATGCCTTTAGCAAAAGCCGACTGTTCCGGCTCAGGCAGTGCAGTGACCGCCGGGTCGACAAATTTCAAGCAAACCGACGTGTTGGAACGCGTGGCGGGATCGACGGCTAAATTTTCAAGCCAATCCACTTTATCCACATAGGTCTGGATCGCGGAAAAGTTCGCGTCGGCGCGCGCTTGGAGGCCTTCAAGGCCACCAACTGATTTGGCCCAATTGAGCGCATCCAGATAATCTTCAACACATAGCATGGATGGCGTGTTGATGGTAGCGCCTTCAAAAATGCCGTCGATCAGTTTGCCACCTTTGGTGAGGCGGAAAATTTTTGGCAGCGGCCAGGCAGGTGTATAGCTTTCAAGACGGTCGATTGCGCGCGGTGAGAGGATCAACACACCGTGTGCACCCTCGCCACCCAGCACCTTCTGCCAAGAGAAAGTCACAACATCGAGCTTGGCAAAATCAAGGTCCTGCGCAAAGGCCGCTGACGTCGCATCACAAAGTGTCAGCCCTGCGCGGTTGGCCGGAATGAAGTCTGCGTTCGGCACGCGAACACCGGACGTTGTGCCGTTCCATGTGAAGACGACATCCCGCGAAAAATCGATCTGGTTCAAGTTCGGCAACACGCCATATTCAGCGGTGATGGTGCGCTGATCGGGAAGTTTCAATTGTTTGACCGCGTCGGTAACCCAACCGGCTCCAAAACTTTCCCATGCCAAAAGGTCAACGCCTCGTTCGCCGAGCATTGTCCACATGGCCATCTCAAAGGCACCGGTATCGGACGCGGGCACGATGCCGATTTTATAATCGTCCGGCACGCGCAAAACCTTACGTGTCAGGTCGATCGCTTCCTTGAGCTTGGATTTGCCGATTTTTGCCCGGTGTGAACGGCCAAGAGATAATGTGCCCAGCTGGTCAGCTGACCATCCGGGGCGCTTGGTGCACGGGCCTGAAGAAAAACGTGGATCAGCCGGACGCACGTCCGGCGCGGGAGTGTTTGCTGTCATGTTTCTACCCTTTCAGATAGCAAGCCTCTCGTTGGGGAGAGGTGTCCCGCTGCGGGCAATACAGCAGAACGGCCAGCAATCAAGCAAAACTTTTGTCACAAACCAGAAACGGCGCCGCAGCGCCGTAAAATGGTAAAGCAATTATTCTGTCGATCAGAAGAGGGAGTAACGGAAACCCAAATTGATTTGGTGGGTCGTATATCCATCATCAGCCAATGATGTGCCCTCGCCCGTGCCGAAGTCGCCATTGCCAAAGGCAGTGTAGCGGTAGGTGGCATCGATCATGGCATTGTCTGTCAACGCATAACCAACCCCTGCAGCAAGCTGATATCCGAAACGGTAGTCAATACCTTCGGAAACATCGCCGGCCTGCGTATAGGGTGTGTTTGCTTCCGGCTGATCCGGCGTACCATAGGCTTGGCATCCCTCTTCACGAACGTCTGGCGCCACCGGGACACAATCAACCGAATTGATTTCTTCGCGGTAAGAAACACGTCCAACGCCAACACCACCGCCGACGAAAGGTTGGAAGCGCCCGAGCTTGGGCAGATCCACATAGGCGTTAAACATGGCGTATGTCGTATCATACTCAGCAAAATCGTTGCGAATACAGTTGGTGATAAAATCGTCACCCAAGAACACCACACCCGTATCGGGATCGATGAATTCCCCATAGCCGTTACAAGGGTTGGGGTCGCTTGCGTCGACGATCAAGTCGGGATCTGTTCCGGGCGGAGCAGCGCCTGCTTCATACAGCAGTTGCGAAGACTTGCTGTCGCTACCCGCCAAACGGCCAAGGTTTGAATCCACGCGCAAAAACGGGTTGATACGATAACCGACACCCGCATTAAAATGGGTGCGGTCCATGAAATTGTTGTCAACGAACGTGGAATCTGCCGGATTGCCAGACGAGCCGGTATCATGTTCGCCGTCGAAATTGAAGCCAATCTCACCGCGAATGTACCAGCTGGAGCCCAGCTCGGCGGGTTTCACAAAATTTGCATCATCGACAAAGATGGCTCCGTCCACATCGGCAGCAAAGACTGGTGCCGAGGCGAGCAACGCTGCTGTCAATAAGGAACGGAAAGTACTGCGAAATTGGCTCATGACTTTTCTCACGCATACAAATTGTTGCGGTACCACGCTTGCGAAACACGCAATGACCGCTCCTTGCTGACTATTAACGATAAGAGTTAAGTCACGGTTAAGTATGATTTTTAACTGATTGAGAAACGTAAAAAAGAAAACGGCCGCCCGAGGGCAGCCGTTTAAACCACGCATTCTTGCGAACTTATTTGTAGACGGGCGGTGTGTAAGGCGGCACGTATGCAACGTGCTTTTTAGCACCACCGAACTTGTAGCGAAGGCCCGCGCGGAACTGGTGGCTTTCAATGCCGTCATCTACACCAACGCCGGTGCCCGATGTCGCTTCATAGCCAAACATTTTCTCGCCGTGAATTTTGCGGAACCGGTAGCCAAGGTCCAGTGCGAGATTGTGAGATACCTCGTAAGAGACACCCGCCATCAAAGCGTAGGCAAAGCGCCACTCATGATAACCGGCGTGCGTGTAGCTGCCGTCCTGATCCGTGCCGCCGTTAATATTGTTGACCAGCGAATGCCAGGAGACTTTAGCGCCACCGATACCTGCACCAACATAAGGGGTGAACTTGTTGTATGTGCCCAAGTCCACATAGGCGTTGGCAAGCAACGTCCAGGCTTTGAAGCCCGATGTATCGGATGATGTACAATCGATGGACGTGTTCGGCACATCATCACCAGTGCCGAGAATACCATCCGGTCCCGGGTCGGTATATGTACATGTGCCCGAGCTGGAACCATGGAAGTCTGATTTGAAGTCATAGTCCAGCGTGACGTCGGCGCGAAGGTTGTGATTGAAGTGATAACCAACACCGCCGCCGATCGAGTAATTGTCTTTCAAATCGCCGGACAGGTACCCGTCGAATCCGGTCGACGTCATATAATCAGCGCCTTTGAAGCGGTTTATATTGTAGCTGACATCACCGCGAATGTACCAACCGCCCGCTTTTGCAGGCACGTGCTCGGGTACATCAATCACCGGGGTCTCAATGACGACGGGGGGTGAGAGATCGGCAGCGATTGCATGACCGGTCAGGGCAGCGGCAAGAGCAGTCCCCGTGAGGAGCATCTTTGCTGTTAATTTCATTTCATTCATCCTCAAACAGCCCAAATCTGTACAAGCGGGCATATGCGTCGCTCGAGATTTATGATGAAGGAGAATGGTTAAAGGCGGCTTAACCCTGTCCGTTAGCCATAAAACGTAACAAAAAGGGCAAGTTGAACATCAGGCAGCCGAAGGCAGGCTTGCGATGCTTTCAATGATGTCATCGACCACGGCTTCAACGAGAACAGGGTCGTCGCCTTCCGCCATCACGCGAATGACAGGTTCGGTGCCCGACGGACGGATCACAAGGCGACCGGCATTACCCAGTTTTGTTTCCGCTGCGGCTATCGCTTTACCGACAGGCTCGGAATCGAGCGGTTTGCCGCCGCCATAGCGAATGTTCTTGAGCACTTGCGGCACAGGTTCAAACTTCTTGCACGCCTCGCTGGCTGGCTTACCGTCTCGCTTGATACAAGCGAGCACCTGCAAGGCGGACACAATGCCGTCACCGGTTGTCGCATAATCGGAAAGAACGATGTGCCCTGACTGCTCGCCGCCGACATTGTATCCATGGGCGCGCATGTGCTCCACCACATAGCGGTCGCCGACTTTCGTGCGAGCCAGCGCCAGGCCATCATCGAGGAGAAAACGCTCAAGGCCAAGGTTTGACATGACCGTCGCAACGATCCCCCCACCGCGGAGCATTTCGCGGTCTTTCCAGTTTTGCGCGATCATCGCCATCAATTGATCGCCATCGACAAGATGACCTTTCTCATCGACGATGAGTACCCGGTCGGCATCGCCATCAAGGGCGATGCCCAAATCGGCCCGTACTTCGACCACCTTCTTGCACAGGCTATTGGGGTTTGTTGACCCGCAATCCAGATTGATATTGGTCCCGTTGGGTTCGTTGTGAATGGTCACAACCTCTGCGCCCAGTTCCCAAAGTGCAGCCGGTGCGGCTTTGTAGCCCGCGCCGTTGGCGCAGTCGATCACCACACGCATACCAGCAAGATTTAACTGACGCGGAAAAGTGCGTTTCGCCGCTTCTATGTAGCGATAAAGATCACCTTCCACGCGCGTCGCGCGACCAATACGATCACCTGTCGCCAAGCGCGGCATCAGATCCTCATCAAGCATATCTTCAACACGGCTCTCGATGCTGTCAGACAGTTTGTAGCCGTCAGGACCAAAGAGTTTGATGCCATTGTCAAAGAAGGGATTGTGAGAGGCAGAAATCATGACACCAATATCGGCACGCAAGGAACGAGTAAGCATCGCAACGGCAGGTGTCGGTACCGGTCCGAGTAAAAATACATCCATCCCCGCGCTGGTGAAACCGGCAACCATGGCATTTTCCACCATATAGCCGGACAAACGCGTGTCCTTGCCAATCACCACACGGTGTCGATGCTGTCCACGTTGAAACGCAACACCGACAGCCTGCCCCACTTTCATGGCGACTTCCGGTGTCATTTTACCCGAGTTAGCTTTTCCCCGAATGCCGTCGGTACCGAAATACTTCTTGGCCATTACCACCCGCTCCTGTCCCGCGAAATCCCGACACGGGCCGTTCTGATATGATTTACGAAAAAAGAAAAGGGCCGTCGTTGATCGTACGGCCCAAATCAAAACTCAACGTTAATGACGGATCAGCCCTGCGGTTGCGGCTCCAGGCCACCGGCATCGGGTTCAGGACCATCACTTGACGGCTTCTTCTTCCCCGATCCGGCTTTGGGAACAGTCGATCCGCGAGACGGAGGTGTGTCATCTCCCAGATCACGAGACGGTTTTTTGCCCGCCATCAATTCTTTGATCTCGTCACCAGACAAGGTCTCATATTCAAGTAGACCTTCGGCAATCGCGATCCAATCATCATTGTAATCGGTCAAAATGCGACGCGCCTCCTCATAGGCTTCATCGATGAGCAAACGAACTTCACCATCGATGATTTGCGCTGTATCTTCCGAAACATTTTTGGTCTGGGCGACGGAATGACCAAGGAACACCTCTTGCTGGTTTTCACCATAAGCCACTTGACCAAGTTTTTCAGAAAAGCCCCATTGCGTGACCATGGCCCGTGCCAATTTGGTGGCCTGCTCAATGTCAGACGACGCTCCGGAGGTAATGTTCTCCTTGCCGAACTTGATCTCTTCAGCCACACGGCCGCCCATCATGATAATCAGGCGTGACTTCATATATTTGTAGCTCATGGAGTATTTGTCGCCCTCCGGCAGCTGCATCACCATGCCCAACGCCCGACCACGTGGAATAATTGTCGCCTTGTGAAGCGGGTCGGCAGACGGCACTTTCAACGCGGTAATCGCGTGTCCGGCCTCATGGTAAGCGGTGAGGGTTTTCTCCTCTTCGGTCATCGCATTGTTGCGACGCTCCGCGCCCATCATGATCTTGTCTTTGGCATCCTCAAACTCCTGCATCGTTACAAGACGTTTGTTGCGGCGTGCCGCCATCAAAGCCGCCTCATTGACCAGGTTCATCAAGTCAGCACCTGAAAAGCCAGGCGTACCGCGCGCCAGTGTCTTCAAATTCACATTGGGAGCCAAAGGCACGTTCTTGACGTGAACTTTGAGGATCTTTTCACGCCCAATAATGTCCGGATTGGGCACAACAACCTGACGGTCAAAGCGACCGGGACGCAAAAGCGCTGGGTCAAGAACATCGGGGCGGTTGGTGGCTGCAATCAAAATGATCGACTCATTGGCCTCAAAACCATCCATCTCAACGAGCAGCTGGTTAAGCGTCTGCTCGCGTTCGTCGTTACCACCGCCAAGGCCCGCACCACGGTGACGACCAACGGCATCGATCTCATCAATAAAGATGATACAGGGCGAATTTTTCTTTGCCTGTTCGAACATGTCACGGACGCGCGAAGCACCAACGCCAACGAACATTTCCACGAAGTCCGAGCCAGAAATGGTGAAGAATGGTACATTGGCTTCACCGGCGACAGAGCGTGCCAAAAGCGTTTTACCGGTACCGGGAGGCCCGACAAGAAGAACACCGCGCGGGATCTTGCCGCCCAGTCGCTGGAACTTTTGCGGATCGCGCAAAAATTCGACGATTTCTTCCAGATCCTGCTTGGCCTCATCCACGCCGGCAACGTCGTCAAAGGTCACGCGACCATGCGCTTCCGTGAGCAGTTTCGCTTTGGACTTACCAAAGCCCATGGCGCGCGAACCACCGCCTTGCATCTGGCGCATGAAGAAAATCCACACACCCAAAATGATGATCATCGGCAGCCACGAGAGCAACACGGCCAGGAATGAACCTGAGCCATCATTTTCCGGACGGGCACGAATGATGACATTTTGCGCTTCAAGTTTCGCCACCAGGTCGCTGTCCCCGGGCGAAAAAGTTTCAAACGTACTATCCACATCACGGTAAGTGCCGCGAATACGGTCACCTGAGATGGTCACAGACTCAACGCGGCCAGACTCAACTTCTTGCAAGAACTGCGAATAAGGCAGGTCGTTCGCTGAGACCTGCTCTGCAGGTGTTTGAAACATGTTAAAGAGAGCGATCAGCATCATCGCGATGATCGCCCAAAGCGCGAAATTACGATATTTCGGGTTCATACCGGTTCCAGACAGGGTTTTAAGAGCAAAATGCTCCAATCAAGTTTTCTCAAGATAGGTTTCGCATGAGCATTTGCCAAGCATATGAGGGTACATGTGGCAATCTTGCCTAATCAAAACGGCAAAAAAGCGGGGAGCCAACTTTTGGGCGGCCTCGAAGCTGGTCGATCGCGTGCAGGACTTCAAACTCCCAAAAGGGCAACAAACGATCCAAACCGAAATGACCACGCCCTTGATTTCGGGCTTCGGCGGTCACCTCGAGACGATCATCGCGCCTTGCAAGCAAACAACCCGCCAACGTGAATGACGCACCCTGCTTTGAAAGACAAGATTTTATGGCACGGCCAACTTTGTCTTCTTTGGGCCGTTGTTGTTGTCCACCGACCAGCATGAGCAAATAGCCAATGGCAGCCGCAGCTTCCGGCAGTGTTGTTCCGTCGATGGAACAATAAATGTGCTGGCTGTGTTCGCCGTTTTGAGAAAGACGGGCATGGTGCCTTATCCAAAGCGCCGATTTTTGAGCATCCGCCAAGCGTTCTTTTGCCGCTGCGCGAGAGCGCTGCCAAAGATGTCCGCCATCGGCCAATGCACTATTGCGCACTCTCACGCGTTCATAATCTTCGTTTAGGTTGCTGGGGTCATCAAACCATTGAAGTGCGCGCTGCCGCAAAACCGTCCGCAGATTTTCGCGACGCGTGTTGAGAAGCGGGCGGGCAAACCATGTCTTGCGATCATAAAGCGTTGCCGGGGGAATTCCCGCCAATCCAAAGCCGTCTTCGCGGCGCGCCGAACGCATCATGAGGGTCTCGATTTGATCGTCCCAAGTATGGCCGGTGACCACTACGGCATCACCAAAAGTTTCGGCAACAGCGGATAGTTTCTCGTAGCGGGCCATGCGCGCGGCTGCTTGAAAGCCGCTTTTGACCGAACCACCATCCCAACTCACGTGATGGTGGACGATCCCAAGGCCTTTGCACCAAGCGGCCACTTCATTGGCCTCATCTGACGCTTCGGGTCGCACACGGTGATTTACCGTAACGGCGCACAAGTCTGCTGGCGAACGTTTTAGTTTTCCAACCCAATGATCATGCAGTAGATAAAGGAGCGCAGAAGAATCACCGCCACCGGAAACGGCAACAACAACACGCGCCAGTCGACTGAAATCAATGGCGGCGGCACTAAAAACCCTGTCGGCCAGGGTGCTCCCGCCATCGGGGATGGTCAACATTGCGCCCGGGCGGCTTCCTCTTCAATCCTTGCTCGAACCGACCGCGCCATCGCAGGCTGTGATGTCACAGCGTCATCAAAAGTGGCGCAGGCCAGATCACGATTGCCAAGAGCAGCCATGATGTAACCGATCTTCAGCATGGTTTCGGAGGTTTTTCGCGCTTGTGGGTAAATCGTGCGAAGCTCGACAAACGTGTCACCGGCATCTTCGAAACGACCCTGCACCAACATTGATTCGCCAAGCCAAAAATAAGCATCCGCTGTAAGGGCGTCGTTGGGATAGATATCAATGAATGACTGAAAAACCGCTTCGGCCAGCGCATAATCGCCGCTGAGCACGTGGCGGTATCCAATCTCGTAAAGTTCTTCTGGGTTTTTTGCGCCACCAATGCTGGAGACGGCACCGCTGTCGAGAGCATCGCGAATACCATTGTCAGAAAAATCGATCGTGGCACCAATCACCTCGCCGGCACCGGAAACGGTTAAAGAACCCAAAGTGCGCGATGGCTCTCCCAATTGTAACTCGTTTCCTTCCAGCAAAGGTACAACTCGATCCTGTTTTGGGTTTACCACTTCGCCAACAGATGCCACTTTCGTTCCACCAGAACCCGGTGGGTTGGCCGGGACAAGTGACCCTTGCTGCTGATCCTCAAGTTGTTGAAGCCGGAATTCGTTATCTTCTTGCTGCCGTCGCAGCTGCTCCTGCATCTGAAGCAGTTGGAAGTTCAACTCTTCGATCCGCCCATTGAGCTGACGCAGTTGCTCTTCCAGTTGCAAGACGCGCGGATCGACAACCTGCGCACCCGCGCTTGCCATTGCTGCCCAAGATATAATGAAGACAGCCAGTAAAGTTCTCATTTCGCTACCCTACGAGATGCAGTCACGGCGTTCTTATCACACTTTCAGGCGAGGATGAGGCAAAATGAAGGCAGCGTTAACTGCTCGGTCCACCCAATGCCGTGACCGCACGCCGGTTTTGTGACCAGCACGAAATGTTGTCACAGGTGGCAACCGGCCGTTCCTTGCCAAATGACAAGGTGTTGATCCGAGCCGCGTTCACACCCTGCGAGGCAAGGTAGGCTTTTGTTGCCGCAGCCCGCCGCGCGCCCAACGCCAGATTGTATTCGCGCGTGCCACGTTCATCGGCGTGCCCTTCAATGGTGATCGTATAATTCGGATATTGGTTCAGCCACTGCGCTTGTCTGGCCAATGTGGCCTGCGCATCAGCACGGATCGCAGATGAATCAGTGTCAAAGAAAATACGATCGCCAACATTGACGGTGAAATCCTGCGTTGAGCCTGGCGCAGCGCCATTGACCAGCCCCAAATCACCTGGATTGTTGGGAAGCGGGGTGTTTCGCGCGCATCCAGCCAGTGCAAGGGCACTCACAAAAGCTGCAACAGCCAGTTTGCCGCGAGAATTCTTGATCATAGAGATCGCCATTTTATGCCTCAAATTGCATAGGGTTTATCAAGGGTTTGATAACCCCATTGTCGTTAACCGGAGCTCAAAAAACGCGGTTAATGCCCCGTTAACACTTTTCCAGCAGCCGAGCGCGGCCAATAGTGCACAAAATGAGGCAAATTCGAGGCATCACTCGAGAAGCGGCGACCAAGCGGGGTCCGACCCAAAGCCATCAACGGGAACCAGCTGTTCGTTGCGTCCGGTAAGATCGATCTGATAAAGGCGCGGGCCACCGGCGCCTGCTTCCTGACGGAAGAACATGATATAGCGGCCGTTAGGCGCCCAAGTGGGGCCTTCATTGTGAAAGCCAGTCGTCAGGATACGCTCTCCCGTACCATCGGGCCGCATCACGCCGATTGAAAATTGCCCACCCGACTGCTTTGTGAAAGCGATCAAGTCTCCGCGCGGCGACCAGACCGGTGTCGAGTAAGAACCATTACCAAAAGAAATACGCTCAGCCGTGCCGCCTCCGGCATTCATGACATATAGCTGCTGGCGTCCGCCACGATCACTTTCGAAGACAATTTTGGAATTGTCCGGAGAAAATGACGGAGAGGTGTCTATTGATGGCGAACTTGTCAGCCGCGTTGTCGAGCGATTGCGCAAATCCATCGCGTAGATGTTTGAGTTCCCATCCGGTTGGAGAAGGCTCATCACGACCTTTTGCCCGTCGGGTGAAAAGCGCGGTGAAAAACTCATACCAGGAAAGTCGCCAATTAGCTCGCGCTGGCCCGTTTCAAGCTGAAGGAGATAAACGCGCGGTTGTCCGCCCGCAAAATCCATATAGGTCACTTCCTGCCGGTTGGGTGAAAAGCGCGGCGTCAGCACAATGTCGTCACCATTGGTTAAAAAGCGGCGATTGGCACCATCCTGGTCCATGATAGCCAACCGTTTTACCCGTTGGTTACGCGGCCCACTTTCATCAACATAGACCACACGGGTATCAAAATACCCCTTTTCGCCTGTCAGTCGCTCATAGATGGCGTCCGATATGATATGGGCGACGCGACGCCAGTTCTCCCGGTTGGTAAAGAATTGCTCGCCGGTCATCTGTTGATCGGCAAATGTATCCCAAAGGCGAAACTCGGCGCGCAAACGGCCACCGGCCTCTTCTGTCACCTTGCCTGTCACCAGCGCTTGCGCATTGATAACCCGCCAATCCTCAAAGCGCGGTGCAACATCAGTGTTGGTAATCTTTTCTATGAAAGCATCTTTGGACACCGGCGCGAACACGCCTGACCGCCGAAGATTATCGGTTACCACCTCAGAGATCTTCACACCCAGATCATCTGAAGCTAAAAAATCGGTCACGGCCACCGGCAAGGGCTCGACGGTGCCGCGGTTAATGTCGATCTCCACAAGCGCATGGGCAGGCAAAATGGCCAACACCATCAAAATCAATGCACAAGACATGCGTTGGAACATGGATTGAAACAGCACCACCAAGCTCACCCTTTTCGCCTCCATACCCAAATAGAACAGCCGTCGCTCACGTTTTGCAACCAATTGTGTCAACATCAAAACATCTCACTTGGATCAAAGTTCACGACCACATCGCGCCAAGCGGCGTATTTGTCCACCGGCAGTTGAAACCCGTCATTTTGCAAATTGCATCGCTGAACAGCTCTTATGGCGCTTTCATCGGCTTGGCGGTTGCCGGACGATAATGTCACCTGCGGGCGCCCTTCCAATTTGCCAGATTGATCAAGCGCAAAGCGCACCGAGACACGCAAGTCGGCGGCATCCAGAACCCCGGCCGGAGGGCTCCAACAGGCCTGAATTTGTCCGCGCAACGAATCCATTTCGCTTTGCGTCAAAGTAGTGCCACCGGTCGTGGTCTCACCGCCGCGCGAAGCCTCTTCGGTCGAGGAAGCAGCGCCGCCGCCGGAGCCGCGGTCACGGTTGATCAAAGACGCAACATCATCGGACGGTTGATCATCATTGGTTGGCTGTTCCTGTGCCTGACGCTCCTGCTGCGCCTCGCGATTTTCGCGCTCGGGCGTTTGCGCCGTTTGCGCCGGCGGCTGTTCCGGGCGCGCCGATGGCACCGGCAAGACATCCGGCAAAGTCACAAAATCTTCTTCAGGCGCTGGCTCTGGTTCAGCAGCTTCAATTGCGGCCTCAACAGGGTCTGGAGCAACCTCTTGGCGCTGTTCAGGTTCAGGCGCAACTTCTGTCGCCGGTGCCGCAGGCTCTTCTTCTGCTTGGGGTGGGGTCGGCTCTGGATCTGGTCGGGGTGTCGGTGCCGGCGCTTCCGGTTCTACGGGCTCGGGAAGCCGCACTTCCTCAACTTGAACCGCCAGTTGCTCTTCGGTCGCCGACGTTGACTGGTCCCGTTCCTGGTCCCCGAAATTTTCCGCCTCCAGTACTGGCTCCGGGTTGATCACCTGGTCGGGAGCGGCAGTGCCGTCCTTGGGTGCATCCTGCGACCCCTCTTGGATTTGCGTGAACTCCTCTATCGACACCAGTTCGATCGGTAATGCTTCAACATCCTCAACATCAAAAGCTTCAGGCGCACCCCAAGTGACAAGCCCCCATCCCAGGAGCAAGGCATGTGCAACAGTGGATGTGAAAACGCCAACCCGCATGGGCGACTAGCCATCCCGTTCCTGAAGCGTGACCAAACCAAGATTGCGGTAGCCCGCCTGGTTGATCCGGCCCATCACCGCCATGATCGTCCCATAGTTTGTGGCTTGGTCGCCGCGAATGAAAATGCGCTCGTCAAACCCTGTCTGAGCGATAGCCTGCAACCGTGGAACAACCTCATCAATATCGATGACAGTTTCCTGCAAAAATATCTCACCCTGCTGGTTGATCGAGATGGTTATGGGCTGTGTGTCCGCGTTGAGCTGCTGTGCGCGACTTTCCGGCAGATCGATGGGAACGCCAACCGTCAGAAGCGGTGCGGCCACCATGAAGACGATCAGCAGCACCAGCATGACGTCGACAAAGGGTGTGACATTGATTTCAGAAACCAGGGCTGCGTCACGTCCACCACGACCCCTGCGACCGCCGGAACGACGAACCCGTTTGGAGGAGGAAATTGCCATCAGAGCTACTCCGCAGCCTGCCGCTGCGCGCCATCGCCGGAACGCTCATCGATCTGGCGGGACAGGATAGAAGAAAACTCGTCGGCAAAAGCTTCCATCTGCCCGTTCAACTTGCCCGCATCGGTCATCAGCTTGTTGTAGCCAACAAGTGCCGGGATCGCGGCAACCAATCCGATCGCCGTTGCCAGTAGCGCTTCGGCAATCCCCGGTGCCACGACCGCAAGGCTGGTCGACTCAGAGCCGGCGATAGCCTGAAATGACGTCATGATTCCGATGACGGTGCCAAAAAGTCCGACATAAACGGCGACCGACCCGACCGAGGCGAGAAAGCCGAGCCGGGATTCCAGCCGGTCAGCCTCGCGCGCAAGCGTGACATCCATGGCGCGATCAATACGACTTTGCAGCCCAATGGGCGAACGCGCACCGCGTTCGAACGACTTTTTCCATTCGCGCATCGCCGCAACAAAAATCGCCCCCATGCCGGAGAGTGAACGATCCGATAGGGACCGATACAAATCCTCCAGCGATTGACCGGACCAGAATGATTCTTCGAAACGGTTCAACTGGCGGCGGTAGCGCCCGTACATGAAGACTTTGTCGATGATGATGCCCCACGACCAAATGGAGGCCGCAAGCAAACCAAGCATGACCGCTTTTACAATCCAGCCCGCCTGCATAAACAAGCCCAGGATCGACATGTCATGGCCGGAAGCGGCCAGTGGAAGCGTTTCCATTTCAAATTTCCTTTAGTGGAGCGCGGCGTTCAATTACCGGATTCGCCAGGCACCCGGAGCTCATTGGGCGCAAATTCGGTCAAACCAAGGCAAATTGATCAAAGTGCTGCCAAAGTTAAATGTCCCTGCACACAATTCATAGTTGGTTATCCTTAACGGTCCGTTAGGATTTGGGGAGCGCCAACATCAATTGCCAGCGGGCACCCGCTGCCCAAAACTCTCAATCCACTCTTTTGGCATGCGTTGTGGCTTCCCGTCTGCATCAACCAGCGCCGCCAAAACCTGCGCTTTGACCAAAATCTCATCTGCGCGTTTGATTTCTTGCGTCATGAACACGCGGGCCCGTTTGACATCGCTCACAGCAGTTGAGACTTCAAACAGATCGTCGATGCGGGCACCACGCAGCCAATCAATCTCCATCCGGCGCACAATCCAAAATACTGGCTTGTCCTGCGCCTCCAGTACAGAATGCAAAATACCCGATACGCGCAAAAAATCGGACCGGCCACGCTCAAGCATTTCCAAATAGCGCGCATGATAGACCGCGCCGGAAAGATCGGTATCGGCATAATATATCCGCCCGCGGTAGTGATGGACATTGTTTTCCATCCAACCATCTAGCGCGGCGTCTGCTTGGCCCCGTTTACCGTAGGTTTCAATATCGTCCATGGGCGCGTGTCTTATGTGCTAGTGAAAATGCATCATCCATCGGAAACCACCACCATGTTTGCAAGATGCTGTTATGCGATCGCTTTCTTGTTTTCATCACTGACAATCGTCAACTCCGCTGTGGCCGAAACTGCCTTTCGCCCCATGCGCGGTATTTCCATGGATCTTTGGGTCACTTGGCCGGCACCTGAAACATGGAATGAACCAAAGGTCTACAAGGCATTTCCTGAGTGGCGAAAATTCGTTTCCGACGATGAACTTACCCTGATCAAGCGCGCAGGTCTCGACACGGTCCGTCTGCCCATAGAACCTGCTTTTCTGCTTTATGACGATGATCCTGAGCGGCTCGGCGTGATTACTGCCGGCATCAAAATCGCAATTGATCGACTGATTGCCGAAGACTTCAACGTTATTGTCGACTTCCACACCATTTCCCGCGATCACCCACAGGCGGCTGGCACGGAGCAGATAATCGACGACCCGGCGACCTTTGATACCTACATTGATCTTGTCGGCTTTATTGCCGCTCAACTCCGTCACTACCCTCAAAACAAGCTGGCCTTGGAACTCTTGAATGAACCGACACACGATTGCGACCAACGGAGCGAGCAAGCCCTTTGGCAAAATCAGACAAAGCAACTGTACAAAGCGGTACGAAATGTTTCCCCTGAGCGGTGGATAATATTGTCGGGCGCATGCTGGGGCTCAGCCGATGGTCTTGCCGCGATGAGCCCATCTGATTTTGGTCCCCACACAATCTGGTCTTTTCATGCCTATGATCCATTCGCCATCACGCATCAGGGCGCGCAATGGACAGGAGATTTGACCGCCCATTTGAGCCAAATCCCCTACCCACCCTATTTGCTGGATGACGCCGAACTGAGCGAAACGGTTTCAGCAAATGTGGATGCGATCAGACGCGGCGCGACGCGGGAAAACCAACGGGACGCCATTGGCATGTTGCGGGGCAACCTTGGCGATGCCAATACGCCGAGAAAACTAGACGCTTTTCTAAGGCGATCCTTCGAAAAGGTGGCGCAATGGGCGGACAGACATGCCATCGAACGCTCACGCATCTTCCTTGGCGAGTTCGGCATGATCGGCCGCGAATATGGAACTGATCTCGACGTCCCCGATGCATGGCGCATCACTTATATGCGCGATATGATCACCCTTGCTGAAGAGTATGATTATGCTTGGTCGGTGTGGTCGTTTGGCGGCGCGTTCGGCCTCGTGCAGGCCTATGGCGGCGAAACGCTTGAACGCCCTTTGGTTGAAGCGCTAACCCGCTCGCCACTAAACTAATCGCTTTGCGCAATATCTTTTTTCGGCCAACCGCCACCGTCGCAATCTTGAGGGAAGCGATAGGGAATTAAATCTGACTCAATCGGCAATCGGATCTTGTCGGGCGCATCATAACGGTAAGGCTTTGTAGGGAAATTGACGACCATGGCGTCTTCCTGCCCGAGGCCAAGATCCGCATGCCAAACCCCGATTGGTATATTGACCACCTTGCGCTCGTGCTCAGAAAAATAGATCTCATTGACGTGCCCATACGTGGGTGAATCAGGCCTTGGATCATAGAGTACCAATAGCATTTCACCCTTGATGAGGCAGTATCGGTCTTCATGCTCAAAATGCATGCTCCAACCTTTGACGACCTTCGGACGCACGGTGAAAAGGAAAGCGTATGTCATCGCGTCCTTATAGTCGGGCCAGCGTTCATCAAGGAGTTCAAACACCATGCCACGCTTGTCGATATAGGTCGGCGTGTGGCGCACGATAACACCGTCAATGAGTTCGCGTGTCAGATTGTTGTTGGTATCGACAATCTGTTCATCGCGACGCGCCGCGGCGACAAGATCATCATAGTGCTTCTGGCGTTGATCAACTTTCTCAAGCATGGCGTCCCAGCCTCCCGTTCGCGGTATTTCATTACACTCTAAAGATCAGAGACCTTAACGTCATCAGGAAAACGATAGGGAATCAAATCGTTTACAATTGGCAGTCTGATCTTGTCTGGCGCTTCATGATAAAATGGCTTTGTCGGGCAATTGACAACCAGCGCGTCCTCGTGACCTAGCCCCATATCCGCATGCCAGACCCCGGGGGGAATACTGACGACCTTGCGTTCGTTTTCCGAAAAATAAATCTCGTTCAACATGCCAAATGACCTGGAATCGGGACGGGCGTCGTAGCAGACAAGCAGCATCTCACCCTTGACCAGACAATAGCGATCCATGTGGTGAAAATGCATGCCCCAACCCTTAACGACTTTGGGGCGAACGGTAAAAAGATAAACATATGGTATGGGGTCGTAATATTCGCCCCAGCGCTCATCGAGGATTTCAAAGACCGCGCCACGTTTGTCGAGAAAATTCGGCGTATGGCGAATGACAATACCGTCTATAAGTTCACGCGTTAAATTGTTGTTGGTATCGACAATCTGTTCGTCACGACGCGCCATCTCGACGAGCGCATCAAAGTGCTTCTGGCGTTCTTCCCAATCGTTGTTCATGAGACTGATATCCCGCACAGTTGTTTTGCGTCAAAGCGGTAGTATCACCGCGAAAATATGGGAGCCACCGCTAATACAACCGGCGAGCATTTCCTGAGGCATTAACCGACTTCGATCAGGTTGATCTCGGGGCGCATGCCAAATCGCAACGGCATGACAGACATGCCAAGCCCACCGGAAACGAGCAGATGACGCCCGCCCTCCATGACATGGCCATAGGCATATCGGTTCCCGAAGGCAGAGGGGACAACCGGAGACCAGCCAAGCAACCTTACCTGACCGCCATGGGTGTGGCCTGATAAAGTCAGCGACACCCGTTCCGGCACACGGGGAAAAATGTCCGGCTCGTGCGCCAGCAGGATGACCGGCTCTTCCGTTTCGACTTTTGCCAAGGTTCCAGGCAAATCATCCAGACCCCGCCAATGATCTCGACCGTAAAGCGTGTTGGGCGGAAAAGCGAGTTGATCACCAAGTCCTGCCACCCAAAACCCCACACCGTCTTTTTCAACCCTGACGGCGTCATTTTCCAAAACAAGAATGCCGTTAGCTTCAAACGCTTCACGCACGGCCGTAGGGCCCTCTCCCCTTCGCTGCGCCTCCTCATCATCCCACCAATCGTGATTTCCAAGTATGGCAAACACGCCAACACGCGCGGACAATTGGCTAAAAATTGGCGCCCACTCGCGCGGCGCCGTGTAGCGCTTCACATCTTCCAAACTGGTGAGATAATCGCCAAGCAAAACGATGATGTCCGGCTCAAGACGGTTGGCCTGATCGACGATCTTTCCGATCCGGTCATTGCCCATCCACGGTTCACATGCATGCACATCAGCCAGGGCGACAATGCGAAGTTTGAAACCGCTGGGCCAATTGGGCAAGGACATTTGATCCCGCTTGACCCGCTGCAAAAGCATAGGTTCAACGAACGCGCCATGAAATGCACTGTACAGCGCCACCAAAACACCGGCACCCATGCCCTGCAAAAACCGGCGCCTGGTGATCAATGCTTATTCCTCGTCGAACAAACCTGCCTGCGATGCAGAAATGTTGGAGGGAGCGGCGAGCCCCAAATGTGCCCATGCATGACTGGTGAGGACCCGCCCGCGCGGCGTTCGCTGGATAAATCCCTGCTGAATGAGATAAGGCTCAATAATATCCTCAATAGCATCGCGCGGTTCTGATAGCGCGGCAGCAATGGTTTCTATGCCCACCGGGCCGCCGCCAAAATGACGCGCAATCTGGTTCAGATAACGACGATCAAGCTCATCAAGGCCAATTTTGTCGACCTCAAGCCGTGAGAGCGCGGTGTCTGCGACATCAGAATCCACATTTTCGACATCAGCCACATCGGCAAAATCGCGTACACGGCGCAAGAGCCGACCGGCAATACGCGGTGTGCCGCGCGCCCGCGCAGCCACCTCACGCGCTCCATCCACGGTCATGGGCAAGCCCATGATCCGCGCACCGCGCGTCACAATAGTCTCCAGTTCTTCGACTGTATAGAAATTCAAACGCACCGGAATGCCGAAACGGTCGCGCAGCGGCGTGGTTAAAAGACCCAGCCGGGTCGTTGCTGCGACAAGTGTAAAATTGGCCAGATCAATTTTGACGGATCTTGCCGCCGGCCCCTCGCCAATAATCAAATCCAGCTGAAAATCCTCCATCGCCGGATAAAGGATTTCCTCAATGGCGGGATTGAGACGGTGTATTTCGTCTATGAAGAGCACGTCGCGCTCTTCAAGGTTCGTCAAAAGCGCAGCGAGATCTCCGGCTTTGGCAATTACGGGCCCGGAAGTCGCGCGAAAATTGACACCCAGTTCCTTGGCCATGATTTGGGCGAGCGTGGTCTTGCCCAAACCGGGTGGGCCGACAAACAGCACATGATCGAGCGCTTCACCACGCTTCTTGGCGGCCTCGATAAAGACTTTCAGATTGGCGCGCGCTGCCGCCTGACCGGTGAAATCGTCCAAGGTCTGGGGGCGCAACGAGGTATCGAAATCCTCGTCGCGCTTGTCTGTAGATATGATGCGGTCAGGGTCAGTCATACTCTATGTCGTGCTAAGTGGCGGCCACTGGATCGGCTTCAGACACAAGATATCGCCGAAGACAAAACCACAAGGCTGAACCGACAATGTACGATCCAATAGAAAACGGGAGCGCGGCAAAGATCGCGTAATTTGAATAAAACAACCCCACCGCTGCAGCACCACACAAGCCGCCGACAACTCCGCTGATCGCTGCCATCCGATAGGTAAGTTCACCAAAATGAAGAGTAAGCGCTGCCGCTAGTGAAGCACCATAGAAGGATATCACAACACCGATCATGAACCCCAGGCCCGCCCCATTCAGGATCAAGTCCCCCAAGTCGGGAAATCTACCATGACTAACGCCCAACACGCCGGACAAAATGTATATGAATGGGTAGATGAAGGCACCCGCAATTGCAGACACAAGAGGACCGGCGATCATTGGCGCAATTAACGCCAGGATTGCCCGTCGGATACGCGGCATTATGGGACGGTCGGTCATTGAGCAAGCTCCTTTAAGCCAAATCGGATTAAAGTCGCTTCATCAGCATCTTCGCCCGCCTTTTTTAAGGCGGCAGCAACAGCGTTGGCCGCTTGCTCGCGCGAATAGCCAAGATTGGAAAGAGCCGACACGGCATCTGACACCGAACCCGATGCGACACCTTCACCTATCTCCTGCTTCAATCCGATATTGGGGGCTTCTGTGGCAAGAGCGGGAGCCTTGTTTTTAAGTTCGGTCACGATCCGTTGCGCAACCTTGGGACCGATACCGGGCGAGCGGGCGACCATCGCCTTGTCCTGCAAGGCAATGGCATTGGCCAGATCAGCGGGCGTTAGCGTGGACAAAATAGCCAGTGCCACCTTGGCACCCACACCTTGCACACTCTGCAACAGACGGAACCACTCGCGCTCCAACGGCGAGGTAAAACCAAAAAGCTTTAACTGGTCCTCGCGCACATAAGTCTCAATAAAAACCACTGCCGCTTCACCCACATTCATGGTGGCTAATGTGCGCGACGAACAGTGAGCCAAATATCCCACGCCATGCACATCGATGATGACATGATCCTCGCCGATTTCGTCAATGGTACCTTTAAGCTTACCGATCATTGCGCCGCGATCCTGGCGGCAAGTTGATCCGCCTTGCGATGATGACAGTGGCAGATGGCTATCGCCAATGCATCGGCAGCATGCTCAGTGTCCCAAATAGCTTTTGGTAAAAGCATGCGTACCATGACCTCGATTTGCTTTTTGTCGGCATGGCCAGCACCCACGACCGCTTTCTTCACCGCGTTCGGCGCATATTCAGCAACCGGCAGCCCAGCCAGCGCCGGCACCAAAAGTGCAATGCCGCGCGCCTGACCCAGTTTGAGCGTCGCGCCCGCATCCTTGTTCACAAAAGTCGCTTCCACCGCTGCTTCCACCGGCATGTTGTCAGCAACGATTTTTGATAGGCCTTGATGCAGTTGAACCAGCCTGAAAGCCAGATCGGCTTGTGCGGTCGAGGAAACGGTGCCTGCAGCGACAAAATGCAAATGATTGCCGCAGGCATCAATTACACCCCAACCAGTGGCGCGTAGTCCTGGGTCAATACCAATGATGCGAATCGTTTCTGCCATCCCTGCCGATCCATTTTCCTGAAAGACGGTATACGCGCAACTGTGAACAAAACAGAAACGAAAACTCCCAACGCAACCACTATTCCGCTTGGAAGCCACAGCTATTTCGCCCCAATTACCTGATAGCGGTCATTTCTCACCTTTGCGGAGTGGATGATATGAGTGAGTTTGACGCCTATCTGGAGAAGGCTTCTTTTGTCGAGGCTGTAAAAGATTTGCGCGAAAATCCGCCGCCCAACTTGCAAATTCCGGCGGAGCAACTCCCTGATGTCTCCGACAATACAGGTGCGAGCGGCAACGCAGCGCGGGATCAGTTGTTTGAAAAAGCCATATTCGAAGCGGCGACGGATTATGAGACCGGGGAGAGATACCAACTAAGTCAAAATGGCGCTGAAAGTGCGCTCGGCGACAAGCTGGTCGACGCCTACGACAAAAGCGAAGGCCTAACCAGTTTTGATGGTGAAGCGCTGCGCACCGATAAAGACACCGCCAATGCGCTGAAGCAGATGAACGACCTTGGGTCTCAAATTGACCCTGAAGAAACAGAAATTTCGATTGAAATCTCTGATGAAAACGGCCCGCTCGAGAACGAGCAAAAAAAGCAGCTATTAGAAACTGCCGTAGAACTTACGGAAGACGGGGTTTTAGACGAGCTTCTTGATCAGAAGGCCGCTGCTTATAGGCAACACATCATTGAAAGCCCGCAGCCCGACTTCGAAGTGGCGAGGATAAATCAGGAAATGGACAATAACATCGCGCTTAATCAGATGGTCGCGGAAGGCGATATGCGCGGCGTGACGGTCAACTTGAATATGGGCGACACCGTCGCAAGCACCCTGGCGGATGATGATGCCAGTATCGAGTCCATTCAAAGCCATGCCAGTGAGCACACACAGTATCATGACGCAGAACAGGATTTGTCTTTCGATGGCCGCGACGACCGCAGCCGCGATGGCGGGTTGGGATTGTAACCTGGCTACTTCATGACATCATTTTAACGCGCCCTCCATTTTCCGGTTAGGTTCAAAATGCGATGATTTAATTGCAATTCTGATCGGGACTCTTATGATGAAAACGAATATTCTCACCGGCTTGGTCGCTGCGGTAGGGCTGATGGTGCTCCCGTCACTTGCGCATGCCAATGCGACGATCACCAATAATGGTAGCCAAATCTGTATCTCTTCCAACGGCCTGCCAGATCATGACACGGGCGACTTTCCTAACGCAGGTAATCCACACGCCATGAGCGCGCAGAACATCTCCGTTTGTGTGCCTGCCAACCCTGTCAAGAACAGCCAACCAACGCAAATCACCCGGGGCGCTATTGGCATTGGCATTAATGGCGTGATGATCCGGCCCGAAGCTGCGGACTATTGGGACCCGAATTCACCACGTGGTTTCAGCCGCACTAACAGCGGGTGGCGCGTGGAGCCCATGGGTGTGCCAGAAAAGCTCGGCCTGGACATGAACAATGCCCATGTCGATAATCGCGGCATCTACCATTATCACGGCAAACCAACCGGGCTTCTTGCAAGCTCGAGTGGGACGCTGGTTGGATACGCCGCCGACGGTTTTGAAATCCACTATGTCAGTTCCGCCACACAATCCGGCTGGGCGCTGAAAAACGGCACAAGACCGAGCGGTCCCGGTGGTACCTATGATGGCACCTATATCGAGGATTACGAATATGTGGGCGGCGGCAATCGCCTAGATCAATGCAATGGCGGCATTATGAACGGGCAATACACTTACTTTGTCACCGATACATTCCCGTTCTACCCACGGTGTCTGTGGGGTGATATCGCTGGCGGGTTTCGCTAGACAAACCAGATCAGCTGAGCGTGATCAGGCACTCAGTTTTTCCATCACATCTTCAGCGATATCTTCATTTGAATAGACGTTCTGCACATCATCATCCTCATCAAGCGCATCGAGCAGCTTGAGAAGTGTTCCGGCCTTGTCTTCATCAACAGGTGTCTGATTTTGCGGTTTCCAGATCGTATTGACGGATTCTGCTTCGCCCAGACTTTCCTCCAGCGCCTTGGACACACTGCCCAAATCTTCGAACGCGCATGTGATGATGTGCTGCTCATCATCGCTTTCCGCATCCTCCGCACCGGCTTCGATCGCCGCTTCCATCACCGCATCGGCATCGCCAGCATCCGGCTTGTAGGTAATCTCGCCCACCCTGTCGAACATGAAGGAAACCGAACCGGTTTCCCCTAATGATCCGCCGTTTTTGGAAAATGCCGCACGAATGTTGGAAGCAGAACGGTTCAAATTGTCGGTCAAAGCTTCAACAATCACGGCAACACCACCCGGACCATAGCCCTCATAGCGCATCTCTTGGTAGTCTTCGCCACCAGCACCAGTCCCCTTGTTAATGGCACGTTGTATGTTGTCCTTGGGCATGGATTGTCCCTTGGCGTTTTGGATCGCCAAGCGCAATCGCGGGTTCATATCCGGATCGGTAACGCCGCCACCCATTTTCACCGCGACCGTGATCTCTTTGGACAAGCGTGAAAAGAGCTTTGATCGCGCCGCATCTTGGCGGCCCTTGCGGTGCATGATGTTCTTGAATTTGGAGTGACCTGCCATGACAGCCTCAAGCCGATTTGTTTTCACTTTAAAATTGACGGGCTAATAGGCAGTTTTACGCCGGTTCGTCCAGAAGGAGTTTGCCGAGATGCCTGTTGAGTCCGTTCTTTTGTTGTTGGTCATCATTGGTGGCGGGCTTTGGTTTTGGAAGGAGAACAAGCGCCGGGGCATCCTGACGGTGCGTGCGCATGTCTTCTTGACCGCCCTTGACGAAGGCAAACCAGTGGAAGAGGCCAATTTTCTGTCAAAACAGTTCAACACGGATGCGATCCCCAAAAAACTGATGGTTCAGACATTCCATCATCTGGAAGATGTATATGCCCGCAAACAGATGTGGATGATCAAATCAGCGCGCAAAAAGGGTATGCGCGACTGATCAGCTTCTTTTGATTCGATTTTTTGCGCCTACGCGATAGCTTCTATCCATGAGCCATTTGTGGAGCGCCCGATGCCTTTTCGACTGACTGCCCTTCTTTCCGTTATCACCGCCGGCAGCCTTGCTGTTTTGCCGCAAGCATTTGCCCAATCGACCGATGAGCCCGTGTCGAAATGTCTGGCCATAGCGCAGAACACGACCATGCCGCGCGTGATGTTTGCGTCCATGACAGCAAGTCCGCTAGACCTGATGACGGAAGACGATGAAGTCACACTGACTTTTGCGGGCCACTCCACTTGGGTCATTGAAACGCCTGAAAATGTGCGCATCGCAACCGACTTTTCCGGTTTTTGGGGCGCAGACCCGGCACCGCGCATCGTGACCATGAACCGCGCGCACTCATCGCACTTTACCCTCAACCCCAACTCGGACATTGAATTTGTTTTGCCCGGTTGGGATACCGGCAATGCGCTCGGCGTTGACCATGATCTGGTCGTCGATGATGTCTATGTGCGCAATGTGACGACCGACATTCGCCGCTGGGGCGTAGGGGATTTGGGCACAAACCAGAATTCTATCTTCATTTTTGAAGTCGCTGGCCTTTGCATCGGCCATCTGGGCCATTTGCATCATCCGCTGACCGAAGATCATTTCATTGAGATCGGCCGTCTGGACGTTTTGATGGCACCGGTCGACGGCGGCTTGACCATGTCGCATGTCGGCATGGCACAGTTAACGCAGCGGCTGCGCTCGTCGGTGGTCTTGCCGATGCATTTGCGCGGCAATGCGATTTCGAGCTTCATCAACATGATGGGAGCAGAGTGGAAATCAGAATTTCTGGAGGGAGACACCATCACGTTAAACATTCGAAGCCTGCCCAAGCAGCCCACGATTTTTGTGCCGAAAAGCCTGGCAGTGCGAGGCTGATTATAAGTCTTCGGCCAGATCGATCAGCTCGTCGACGAACTCAGCGCACATGGAGATCGTTACCGTGGCCGGATCGTAATAGGCATTGGCCTCATTACACAGATCAATGGTAACCGTTACCGGGTTGGGCCAATCGAAAGTCTCGCGCAAATATTGCGTGAATTCATCCATGACGCCACTGTCGAGCAACAGGCGTTGTTGCTCCGCTGTTAATCCATCAATGTCGAATTCTGTTTGAACATTTTCAGAGACGACGCCTTCCGGCAGAAAAGTCGGCTCGAGAAGTACTTCCCAGCTTTCAGCTGCCAGCCAACCATCAGCTTCACAGCTCTCGATGCGATCGGGATCCAGATCAAAGTCTTCGGCGAGCGCCATATAGGCGTCAGGTTCCAGCCCCACCGCATGGCAAATCACACGATAACCGCGTTGAATGTCCAGATCATGCATGCCGTAATAGTCCGCGACCTCATAGTCACCTTGCACCCTGTCATCCATAATGAACTGAGCAATCGCTGAATCGGCAAGGATTGGCAGCGGATCGTCATAGACATTCATGATCTCTATGGTCGCAAAAGCATCGGCGGCGTCCTCTTCTTGACCCAGAACAGGCAAAAGGAATTGATCAATCACCGCATGGCCGGCTTCGTGATAAAGGATATGCAACAGATTGTTTTCCACAAAACTCGCCACATCATCACCCACGGCATCAGCTGAAGACGTTGACAAAAACAGCGCTGTCATCGCCATTTTCCATTGATTTACCACCATGGCGGAACAACCTCCTGCAAACGGGCACCAATCCTGACGGGATGAATTTCTTCAGTAAGGCCGCTCTGGTCGGACGTCTTGATCGCCACGCCTGAAATCGTTGCCGGACCTTCGGCAGCCTCAAAACGACCGCGCGGCAATTTCGTGATGAAACGGTTCAGCGGCTCTTCCTTGTCCATCCCGATGGATGAATCATAGTCACCACACATGCCCGCATCCGTCATATAGCCAGTGCCAGCATTCAAGATCTGGCAATCTGCGGTGGGAATATGTGTGTGCGTGCCGACGACAAGGCTGGCGCGGCCATCCAAATGATGACCGAAGCACACTTTTTCCGCAGTTGCCTCGGCATGAAAATCAAAGATCACCGCGTCGTACTCCCGGCCCAAAACCGCTTCCCCAAGCACCCTGTCGGCGGCTTCAAACGGGTCGCGAAGCGATTGACCCATAAAAAGATTGCCCATGATGTTGGAGACCAGCACACGCTGGCCATTGCGTGCCTCATAAACATTGGCACCGCGACCCGGTGTACCATCTGGAAAATTGGCAGGGCGCAAGAAACGATCCTGCCGATCGGCAAATGTCAGCGCCTCACGCTGGTCCCACACATGGTTCCCCGTGGTCATGACATCCGCGCCTGCATCCAGCGTTTCTTGCAAAATGGCTTCGGTGACCCCGAAACCACCAGCCGCGTTCTCGCCGTTCACCACCACAAAATCGATATTGTGATCGATGATCAGCCCCGGCAAGCGTTCAAATACAGCAGTGCGGCCGGTCCGACCGACCATGTCACCAAGAAAGAGGATATGCATGACAGAAGCGATAGCGCTTTAAGCCCGGTCGGGGAAGTGGTGCAGGCCTTCTTCGGTTAAAATCGCATCGAGTGGCACATCATGCGGTTCGGCGGGAATGATTTCAACGCGCTGACAGGCAAATGCACAGCCGACCAAACGTGGCTTTCTTCCCAGTGCATGGAAGCGGGCGATGGCGCGATCATAATGCCCTGCCCCATATCCCAGTCGGTTGCCCCGAGCATCAAAGGCGGCGAGCGGCATCAACATGATGTTCGGATCAACCGTTGCCACGTCCGACCCGGGACCTTGCGTACCAAAACCGGTATCAACAAGTGGCATTTCTGGCACATAACGACGGAAGGTAATGGTTTGCGGGTCGAGCACCACGGGCAAACATAAAGTCACACGATATGCGTGCAGCGCATTCATGAGCGGCCGCAGGTCGATCTCGGACCGGATCGGCAAAAAGCCGGAGACAATTTCTCCGTCCGATAAAGCCAGTGTCCCCGCATATTTTGACAGCGCAAGTGACTGCTCAATGCGCCAATCCGGATCGGTCGCATCACGAGCCTTCAGCGCCGATTTTCTCAATGCGGATTTGTCCAACGCGAACAATCTTCTGTTGAGTACGCAAACAAGCGCCAACCACGACAGTCGGTGAGGAACTGCAACCCGGAGACCTACAAAAGTAGGTGGGTGCCAGTTGTAAGGGCCCACGAGCCCAAACAGCGCCAGCTCCCTAAGGATGCGTAAGGCCCCGGAGTAAATGTCCCCTGCCACAAAGCGCAGTCAGCATTGGAGATATAGGATGTGTGCGCCAATCGGAAAAGGGGTCAGATCAACTTACCGGCCACCGCCTCCAGTTTCTGCGCCAACTCTTCAAGTCGCCCGGTCAGGATATCGTCCACACTGTCCGCTTTTTGCAACGCTGCATCACGCGTCTGCCGCAGCGCATCCATGTCCGCTTCAAGGGTTTTGATCTTCTTTTGCACTTCAACAAGTTCATCCATGACCATAATACCCGCCATGACGGTCAGACGTTGGTCACCAATCTCCCCGAAGGATCCTTTGAGATGTGTAACATATTTATCCAAACGTGATGCCAGATCGATCAGGTGCTCTTCCTGCCCCGGGTCACAAGCCATCCGGTAACTCTTGCCATCAATATTGACGCTGACTTGGCTCATTCGTCAGCGATCCAACACAGCGCGCAGGGTCTCCATCGCGGTGACAAGCCTTCTGGACACCTCCTTATTGACGTCCTCAAGCCTTTCCGCCCGCGATTCTGCAGCGTCAAGCGCATCGGCAAGACGCCCTCGGTCTGAATTCAAACGCTGCGCCTCTTCCTCAAAATCACGATTGTCAGACTTCAGCTCGGCCAGACGATCGGCATGATCGTCAAGTACCCCGACAGCCTTATCAAGCCGCGCCAAAACGTCGGACAATTTTTGATGCTGGACCATCACACCCTTTTCCACCCACGCACCTCATCGCCTTCTTCCGCCATTTGAAGGCGTTAACAAGGCAATGTGAGACGAAGCTTCAACTTCACCACGCTTTGTTTGATTCGCAAACGGGTGCATTCGCTTCCTTCACAATTTTTCCGCGTCTTCACACTTGCCGTCCGCTTTGTTGACTCAGGTGTCGCACCTGATATGTGTCCGGCGCATTTCAACGAACCGCTGCAGAAGAATGGACGGGTTCTACCCGTTGAACGTGAATTCACCGAGCAAACCGGATCCCACGATGACACCACGCGAGAAACATGACCGGATGGCAAATGCAATCCGGTTCCTTTCAACGGACGCCGTCCAAGCTGCCAACTCAGGCCATCCCGGCCTGCCCATGGGCGCGGCAGATATAGCCACCGTCCTTTTCACGAAATTTATGCGCTTTGATCCAAAAGTACCCAACTGGCCCGATCGCGATCGCTTCATTCTGTCCGCTGGCCATGGCTCGATGCTGCTTTATTCGCTGCTGCATTTGTTGGGCTATGAGGACATGACGCTCGAACAATTGAAGAACTTCCGTCAACTCGGCTTCAACACCGCCGGACACCCCGAATATGGGCATGCATCCGGAATTGAAACAACGACCGGCCCGCTGGGCCAGGGCCTGGCCAATGGCGTCGGCATGGCCATCGCAGAACGCAAGTTACGCACTGATTTCGGTGAAGAACTCGTCAATCACTTCACCTATGTGCTGGCAGGCGATGGCTGTTTGATGGAAGGCATAAGCCAGGAAGCCATTTCGATGGCAGGCCATTTGAAACTCAACAAACTGATCGTTTTGTGGGACGACAACAACATCACCATTGACGGTCAGGTTTCCCTATCTGACTCCACCAACCAGATTGCCCGATTTGAAGCATCGGGCTGGGCAACGCTGGAGATTAACGGTCACGATCCGGACGCCATTGAGAGCGCGATTGAAAAGGCACAGACCTCTGACCGCCCGACGATGATCGCCTGTAAAACAACCATTGGATATGGCGCGCCAACGCGCGCGGGAACTTCCAAGGCGCATGGTGCACCGCTTGGTGACGAGGAAATCGCTGCGACACGCGAAGCATTGGGCTGGACCCATGAACCCTTTGATATCCCGGCAGAAATCCGTGATGACTGGCGCGTGGCAGGGCTCAACGCGTGCAAGGACCGCCAGACATGGGAACAACGGCTGGAAGCCTTGGGCAATGGCGTTCGCGGTGAATTTGACCGACGCATGCGCGGCGACCTGCCTGCGACATTCGCAACCGCCGCAACCGAGTACAAAAAGCAATTGGCCAAAGACCAGCCAAAGGTTGCTACCCGCAAATCATCGGAGATGGCGCTGGAAGTGATCAATGCCGCCATTCCCGAAACACTGGGCGGTTCGGCCGATCTGACCGGTTCAAACAATACAAAAACCGCGCAAACACCGCCGATTACACCCGATGACTTTGCGGGTCGTTACCTCCATTACGGCATTCGCGAGCACGGCATGGCGTCCGCGATGAACGGCATAGCCCTGCACGGTGGCCTGATCCCGTATGGGGGCACGTTCCTCGTATTCTCCGATTATGCCCGCCCCGCCATGCGTCTGGCATCGTTGATGGGTATCCGTTCCATTTTCGTGATGACACACGATTCAATCGGCCTTGGTGAAGACGGCCCCACCCACCAGCCGGTGGAGCACTTGGCCGCGTTGCGTGCGATCCCAAATCACATGGTTTTCCGGCCCGCCGACGCGATGGAAACCATGGAGTGCTGGGAATTGGCTCTGGCATCAGAAAAAACACCGTCCACTTTGGCGCTGACCCGTCAGGGGCTTCCGGCGGTGCGGCCAGAGTTCGACGAGGACAATCGATGTGCGCTGGGCGCCTATGAATTGGCGACCGCTTCGGCGGATGCGAAAGTCACCCTCTATGCAAGCGGATCGGAAATCGAACTGGCTATGCAAGCCCGCGAGCAGCTGGAAGCAAAGGGACATGCAACACGTGTGATTTCTGTACCGTGCATGGAGCTGTTTGCGCAGCAGGAGGATGGATATCGCAAAGCCATTACTGGCGACGACAGCATCAAGGTAGCTATCGAGGCCGGCGTTCGACAGGGTTGGGACGCGATGATTGGTGCAGACGGCATTTTTATCGGCATGGATTCATTTGGCGCATCCGGCCCGTATAAAAAGCTGTACGAGCATTTTGGCATTACGACAGATGCCATTGTGAATGCCGCGCTGGCAAAAATGGACGCGCAATAACACGCTGCGGTGGAATAAAGACTTCTACGGAAAGGCGAGAATTGGAAAAGGTTTCACCTTTTAACCAAACCTCGCCTTGCCGCTCGCGTTGTTCGTGCCCCTGCTCCTTGGCCTGCTGTTCTGATGGGTTACATGCCCGATTTTTTTAACGATCTGCATTGGCAGCCCGTACCCGTAGCGTTAATGAGCGCACAAAATTTGTTTTGATCGGCACTAAAGTCGAAGAACCGCAAGGCGGCTCGCCGCCAAATAGAACTGGAGAACAACGTGTCCCAAAAGGTAAAAATCGCCATCAACGGATTTGGCCGCATCGGTCGTAATGTCGTTCGCGCCATTTACGAATCTGGTCGCGAAGATATCGATATCGTGGCCATCAATGATCTTGGGCCGGTTGAGACCAACGCGCACCTGATGCGCTATGATAGCGTGCACGGCAAGTTCCCCCGCGACGTGACCGTATCCGGTGACCGCATACACATTGGCACCGAGAGCTTTAAAGTTCTGTCTGAACGTGATCCGTCCAAATTGCCCTGGGGCGAAATGGACATCGATATCGTTATGGAATGTACCGGCATTTTCACATCAAAAGAAAAAGCCACGATGCATCTGGACGCAGGCGCCAAACGCGTTCTGGTGTCCGCACCTGCATCTGGTGCTGACAAGACAATCGTCTATGGCGTCAATGATGACGTCCTGACATCCGACGATGTTGTCGTCTCAAACGCTTCATGCACAACGAACTGCTTGGCGCCCGTTGCCAAAGTGCTCAACGATACCATCGGCATCGAAAAGGGCATGATGACAACCATCCACTCCTACACCGGTGACCAGCCAACCTTGGACACGATGCACAAGGATCTTTATCGCGCGCGTGCTGCTGCGATGAACATGATCCCCACATCGACCGGCGCTGCCAAGGCCGTTGGTCTCGTGTTACCGGACCTCAATGGCAAGCTTGACGGTTTTGCCATGCGCGTTCCGACACCGAACGTCTCCATCGTCGACCTGAAATTCATCGCCAAGCGCGAGACAAGCGCGGAAGAAGTCAATCAGGCGATCCGCGACGCGGCCAACGGCCCGCTCAAAGGAATTTTGGGCTATACGGACGAGAAACTGGTCTCAATGGACTTCAACCATGATCCGCACTCATCCATTTTCCACACCGAGAAAACAGCGGTGATGGATGGCACATTCGTGGCAATTTTGTCCTGGTACGACAATGAATGGGGTTTCTCCAACCGCATGGGCGATACAGCTGTTGCGATGGCTAAACTGATCTGATCAGTATTCCATAAACGCTCTTAAGCCCGGCCACGTGCCGGGCTTTTTTGTTCAAGCTAGATCCGTTTGCGACGTGACCGAAACCCGGCGAAAAACGCCAGCGCCGCGACAACGCAAAGCGCAATCTTGGATATTTGCTCCATCACGCCTTCGATCAAAAGCACATGCGCAATAGTGCCAGCGACGGCTATGGCGGTAAGGCCCAAATGCATCTTTTGCCAGATGCTGAAACGGAGCGTGAGCAAACGCCGTAATGCGACAACCGCTGCGGCGCCAATCAACGCCCACATCGCAATCACCCCCCAAAGCGAAAACGGCGTTGGCGACACGAGAAGCAACGCGTCCACAACATCGGGCGGGCTGGTTACCCACAGTGCGGCGACATGCACCAAAACCAAACCAAGCAAAACCAGTCCCAAAAACCGATGCACACGTCGAGCATTGAAACGCTCGGGAATCGGTAAAATGTTGGTTGCTAGGAGCGGCTGCACCACCAGCAAAATCAGCGCCAAGATGCCCGAAAAGCTCGCTAGTTGATAAATCAGATCGCGCCACTGCAAAAGCGGACTTAAGGCAGCTGCAAATGTCGCCGCCAGGCTAACGGCAACCAAGACGAACCAAACTGATAGCGCCCGTATGCGCGATCCCTTTTCGGCACTCGGTTCGATCAAGCTGGTTCCAGAACGAACTCAACATGTAAGCTGGTGTCGCGTGAACTCGCCATGACCGGGCGTAGAAACACAGTTTTGAATTCGCCACTGTCATAAGCCAAGTGTCCATGAGCCTGCCCGAACGCGGGTACGATCTGGGGCATGTCCATCATGAACTCGCCATTGGCATCGGTCAGCGTTGCACCATGGCTATGCGCATCCCGTTCATGGCCTTCGGTGGTGTGCGCCCACATTTGAATGCGTTGGCCCGGTAGCAGCTTGCCGTCTCCGGCGCGGCGCACCCGCCCCGTCATCGTAAATCCACCACCCCCAATGCGTTCGACGGTTGGCGCGCCTGGTCGATAATTGTTAGCACCACCGCGCATCGTTCGGGTTGGTGCCAAACCTTCAGCCTGTGCAGGCACCGTCAAACGGGATGAACCCGCAACGAGAACGCCGCCAACCGCAGCCAAAAGATGTCGACGTGAAAGCACGGGATTGTTCATGAAAGCATCTCCTCAATTTTCATCATTAGAGGTGGGGCTGGAAGCAGATCATGACAAGCTGGTCGAATTTATGAAATCAAGTATGCGTGAGCCGCAAATGGTCGCGGCACGAGCAACATCCGTCAAAAGGTCGAATTGTTGTTCGCAACCGTTCCGCCGGTCATCAGCACAATGAACCGGGCAAAAAAGTCGATCGGCTGGATGGCATCCCAGTGTTCAGCCAGCTTGCCATCTTCGACGCGAAAAGTATCGGTGATGATGAAACCTTTCCGATCATTGCCGCGATGCAACGCCTTCAACGTCACATGACTGTGCACCACAACGCGATCACCACTGGCGATGATGAACTTTACATCATAGCCATACTCCGGAAAGCGACCCGTTAGCATTTTGACATAGTCAACAACGCCGGAAACCTGATCGGAAATGGCGCGATTATGCTGCACATAGGCACCGCTATCAAATGTGCGCAGTGTGTAGTCAAAATCATGTTCGTTCATCAGATGCTGGAGGAAATCGACCACAAGCGCGGCATTGCTGCGCTCTTCTTTCGTCCAGTTTCCTTGTATGTGGTCATCGACCGAAATCACCTGATACGCAGCACCATGCGTGGCTGCCATTTTCTGTCTCCTTGATATGAGAAATCATTCAGATAACTAGGTACGTTTTTAATACCACGTGTCAATTAGGTACTAATTTGATACGCGGTATGCACGAGGATACCTTAAGGTGGCATATATTGCACGCTTCGCCGTGGCCTGCTAAACTATAGCAGTTCGATTTGGATACCACATAGTCATGCTACCCATCGGTGTTGAAGGCAAAGACCAAGCAGAAAATTGTCCCATCCGCTCCGTTCTGGCCAATGTGTCAGGCAAGTGGCGCATCCTAATATTGTTGGCTTTGGAGGATGGCCCCAAACGTTTTGGCGTCATGAAGCGCTGCATTGGCGATACCACCCAGCGCGTTCTGACTGAAAATCTACGCAGCTTGCAACGTGATGGGTACCTGACGCGGACAGTGGATCCCGACCCGCCCATCGCCGTGACCTATGCACTGACACCGCTAGGCGAAGAACTCGCCTCCATGATGAAGCCGCTCGTCTTTTGGTCAAACAGCCATATGGAGCAAGTGCACGCCGCACGCACTGCATACGATGATGCGAGCCCCGCTTAGGTTTTCAGTTTTTCAGCCTAAAATGTTTGCAGTCCCACCCCCTGCAAACTACTTATGAGGCATGGACCCGGCAGCTCTGTTTCTCGTCATTGGTTTTGGTATCATCGTCTTGGCGATGGTGATCGGAGCTTTGTTCAACAAAACAGCGAAAAAACAAATGCCAGGACGTCGCGGTGGCACCGGTGTCGGCGGCGTCGTACCACATAACGGCAAGTCGAACAGCTGGTTCGACGGTGATGACGGCGGTGGCGGTGGTGACTGATACCCATCCGGAAGCAGAAGCGGTTCTCAATTTCTGGCTCGTCGAGACCGACGAGAAAATGTGGTTTTCGGCTTCTGAAGCCTTTGATGCACAAGTGCGTATCGGCTTTTCTAAGACACTCAAGCGTGCGGAAAAATCCGAGCTATGGAGTTGGCGCTCAACTCCCCGCGGCAGGGTCGCCGAGATCATCGTGCTCGATCAGTTTTCCCGCCAACTCTACCGCAAGTCAGGGCGTGCCTTTGCCAATGACACGCTCGCTTTGGCCCTGGCGCAAGAAGTTGTTGCGCAGAACATGAAAGCGCAGTTGGCTCATTTTGAATGGTACTTCGCCTTGATGCCCTACATGCATTCAGAGAGTCTGTCCGTGCACGAAGAAGCCGTCCAACTTTTCGAAACGGTGAGCGAAAAGGCACTCGATTTTGAAAAACGTCATCGCAGTGTCATTGAACGCTTTGGACGCTATCCAAAACGCAATGAAGCGCTGGGAAGGCTTTCAACGGCCAGCGAACTGGAATACATCGCCGCCACAGGCAATTCGATGTTTTAACAGGCAGTATTATGACATTCAAAACACTTGATGATCTCACCGATGTTTCGGGCAAACGCGTAATGGTACGCGTCGACTTGAATGTCCCCATGCAGGACGGGGTTGTCACCGACACAACGCGGATTCAACGGATCGTTCCGACCATTCAGGAACTGTCCGACAAGGGAGCAAAAGTGATCCTTCTGGCGCATTTCGGGCGTCCAAAGGGTCAGATTGTTCCTGAGATGAGCCTGCGCCCTGTGGCACCTTCTCTGGAACAGGCGCTCGATCACCGCGTCGACTTTGCGTCTGATTGCATCGGCGAGGCGGCATCAAAAGAAGTGGCCGAGATGACCGCAGGCGATGTGGTGTTGTTTGAAAACACGCGTTTCCATGCGGGTGAAGAAAAGAACGATCCGGAATTGGCTAAAGCGTTGGCCGAAAATGGCGACGTTTTTGTTAATGACGCGTTCTCAGCGGCCCACCGCGCACACGCCTCCACAGAAGGTCTTGCCAAGCTTTTGCCAGCCTATGCAGGCCGCACCATGCAAGCTGAACTGGAAGCGTTGAACACGGCCCTTGGGTCACCACAGCGTCCGGTTGGTGCCATCGTTGGCGGGGCTAAGGTCTCGACAAAGATCGACCTTTTGGAGAACCTTGTGACCAAGGTTGACGTGTTGATAGTCGGCGGCGGCATGGCCAATACATTTGTTGCCGCCAAAGGCGCCGGCATGGGCAATTCACTGCAGGAAGCCGACATGCATGACAAGGCTCTCGCCATTATGGCGGCGGCTGAAAAGAGCGGCTGTCGGGTCATTTTGCCGATTGACGGCCGGGTGACCACGAAGTTCGAAAAAGGCGCGCCAACCGAGAGCGTTTCCTTCACACCGGAGACAAAAATGGCGGAAGATCAGATGTCGCTGGACGCGGGAGATGCGTCGATTGAAAATGTGATCGCTGAGTTCGAGAATTTGAAAACGCTAATCTGGAACGGACCCTTCGGCGTGTTTGAAATGCCACCCTTCGACACAGCCACCGTGGCGACGGCCAAAAAAGCGGCCGAACTGACCAAAGCGGGCAAATTGATCTCAGTGGCCGGCGGTGGCGATACCGTATCAGCGCTCAACCAAGCCGGTGCGGCTGGCGATTTTACCTATATCTCAACGGCCGGCGGCGCTTTCCTTGAATGGATGGAAGGCAAAGAACTGCCCGGGGTTGTGGCGCTCGGCTAAGCCTGTCTGGTTGGCGTGGGTGAGCTTGTCCGCATAATCCACGCCAACATCACCATCACCAGAACCGCCGCGAGGGTATTGACGCCAAAAGCTTGAAGCTCGTTGATCAACTGCAGAAGCGTCAGCACAAACACCGCAATCAGACCCGCCCTGATCCATTTTTTGGTCGCCACGCTGTCAGTGTCCCATAACCGCTGAACCAGAATGAAAAGCGGCAACAAAAGCCAAATGAAATAATAGGTTCTCGCCAAGGGTGATGCGATGGTCATAAGGCAAAGTAGGATGCCCCATTCTTCAGCCATTCGTTTCGGGTCGAGCCGGTTTTTCGGCAGCAGCACAGCGACAAAAATCAGGCCAATGACGCCAACAACAGCCAGCAAGATATAATTGGCGGTGCGATAATCCACGCTGATGATATTCATGGTAGCGCGAGGCTCATCCGGTTTTACCCGCTTATAGTCAATGTCCCGCACCAGCCTGTGGGTGATCGCGACGACAGACTGGTTCTTCCAGGACCAGTTCTGCTCCTCGCGTTGACCAAAACCATCCTCGTCCCCTTTCATGGCCACGAACCATTGGGACAGCTCGTTCAAATTGCGCTCATAGCCACGAAGGGGGGACGGAAGCACAACCAGGATAATGATGATGGCGGCAACCATGCTGCCAGCGGCCTTCCAATGACGACGCCACAACAGGTAGGGCAAGATTGATACGGGGAAGACCTTCAACGCCGCTGCAAACCCAAAGAGAACCCCAGAGCTGACTTGTTGGTTGGCGCGCAAAAGCAAAAACCCGCCCAACATGATCGCCAATAACAGAATGTGCGGCTGGCCCAGATCAAAATTCTCGATGATCTGCGGCAGCATCATGATGATCGGCACGATCATCAACTGCCAAGGTAGCGGCTTGTCGCCGCTCGAAAGCTGCATTGACCAAACAACACTTACGTAAAGCGCATAGGTGCTAAGCGCGATCAACAAGGCATAGAACAAAGCAGGTGTCAGAAACGAGAACGGTGCCAGCACCACCACCATGGTCGACGGATACAAATATTTGGCGCTGTCATAAAGCGGCGCACCCGACCAGATACGCCCCGCATACTCATACCACAGCGGATAGTCTTTTCCTTTGCCGCCATCAAAGAGTTCGGCGCCAAGCACATAAGCGGCCATTGCGACCCCGATGCCGATAATCAGGGCAACGACACGGCGATCAAGCCCACCCGCCACTTTCATGCCAACTTCTGTCATACCAACGCGCCCCCGGAGCAGTTTGAGTAAGCGCTATACGTCACCTTTTCCGACGCGTACAGTTGCCTTCAATACGGCCCGAAGACTGTCATGTCGAAACGACCTGCGAAGGAGGCGTGGCATTGGTTGGCGCTACGTTGACTACGTACTTTACGGGTATCCTGCTCAACTCGCTGCAGCTAAAGGCCAAGTTATTTTGCAAGAAATCCGCCGCCGACTGCGTCAGAAAAGAGCCGATAATTTTGCCGAAAGACATGGAAAATTAGACCTGCCGCAATAATTCCTTTATCTACTGGAAATGTTCATGTGGAGATGTTCATGCGCGCAGTTCTGACTGCACTGACCCTTTTGGCACTTTCCAACGCTGCCTTGTCGGACGTGACAGTTTCATTTGTTGAGGGCGCACCGAAAGACAGGTTCGTCATTGCCAACAAGGGCGGTTGTCCGTTTGGCAAATTGAGCATCGAAATCAATATGGCCGGATCGAGTGCGGGATTGGTGTTTGATGTTTCGTCAACCGGCGCCGGTGTCGAGGTTTTTCAGCCCTTTGAGCTGACATCGGGCGGCGGGTCCGTTGCCGGACAGCCAATTGTCCGCGACGGTGATCAAAAGCTTGAATTGCAATTGAGCCAATTTCTGCCGCAAGAAGAGATTATCTTCACCATTGATGTCGATGATACGGTGAGCAAGCGCCAGACGACCGTCTCAAATTCAGAGATCGTCGGCGCAGAAGTGACCGTGCGTACCGGTTCGGTCAGCGCAACCGGCACTTTTGGATCAGATGCAGTCGCTGTCGCTAAAATCTCGGCGTGCAACTCTTAACGTTCTGTAAAAAACGTGTTTGTGCTTGGTCACGATAACCGCGTCAGTCTTTGGTAAGATTTTACCACAAATACAATGCACTTCTAACTTCCTACTTGCAGTCTGATCGCTCTTTGCTACCCAAGGATGTCGGTCACGATCGGATAGGGAATCGCACGCAATGGCAAATGAACAGATGACTCACCAGATGGCGACAAAGGGGGGCTTCATCGCCGCCTTGGACCAATCTGGCGGCTCCACACCCAAGGCATTGAAACAATATGGCATCGCCGATAATGCGTGGTCCAATGACGAGGAAATGTTTGCGCTCATCCATAAAATGCGTGCGCGGATTATCAAATCACCGGACTTTACCGGAGAAAAGGTGATCGGAGCGATCCTTTTTGAGCGCACCATGGATGGCGAAATCGATGGGACACCCACAGCTGATTATTTGTGGAATGAATGCGGGATTGTTCCGTTCCTTAAGGTCGACAAAGGCCTCATGGAGGAGGACAACGGCGTCCAACTCATGAAGCCCATGCCGGGCCTTGACGAATTGCTTGAACGTGCAGTCTCCAAAAACATTTTTGGCACCAAAATGCGGTCCGTTATCAATGCCGCCAACCCGCAGGGCATCGCCGACAATGCCGCGCAACAGTTTGAAGTGGGACGTCAAATTCTCGGGCACGGGCTGATGCCGATCCTTGAGCCCGAAATCAACATCAAGATAGAAGACAAGGACGAAGCTGAAAAAATTCTCCTCGCCGAACTGACCAAAGGGCTCGATACGTTGGACGAAGGCCAACAAGTGATGTTGAAACTTTCGCTGCCGACCACCCCGAACCGGTACAAGAGTTTGATGGATGATACGCGTATCATGCGGGTTGTCGCCCTGTCAGGGGGTTACAGCCGTGATGAAGCCAACGCGCTATTGGCAAAAAATGACGGGATGATCGCTTCATTTTCGAGAGCGCTGGCCGAGGGCCTGTCCGATGGGTTGAGCGACGAAGAGTTTAACGCCACGCTCTCAGCTTCCATCGATAGCATCCATGCCGCGTCGACCCAAAAATAGGGGCAACAAAGTTCCCCTTTAAAACTTACAAAAGGCCGTTTATTCTCTGCAAATCGGTTGTCGGGAGATTGGCATGTTTTTACGAGCTTTGCTGTCCTGGTTGATGCTGCCCGTCTACATCTGGCAAGGCACGCAGTTGCGGATGCGCATTGAGCGTTTGCTGCCTGCAAACGTACAGGTGAGCGGAACGGTGGGAACCGAGCATATCGACGACCCGTTTCGCGTTCTTGTGATCGGCGATTCGACCGTCGCCAGCGTTGGCATGGAAAAGCTGGAGGACACATTTGCCTATTGTGTCGCCGACGCTGTTTCAAAAGCCCATGCCAGACGCGTTGAATGGCGATCGGCCGGTGCCAACTCGGCCACTTCCGGGGACTTGCGTGACTTTGTCGTACCCCATGTCGAACCGCGCGATTGGACCCACATTTTCATCTCCGTTGGCATCAACGACATGAAAAACTTCCATCTGGCGGGTCGTTTCAAACGTAACTTCGGCACCCTGCTCTACGCCCTGCGCACGCGTTTCCCCAATTCTGAACTCATCTGGACGCCCATTCCCAACATGAAATTGTGTCCGGCATTGCCCAAAAGACTGGCGGAAGTACTTGCGGCCCGCGCCGATGTGATCAATGCCATGGGCGTACGCATGTGCAACGAGCGCCGTGCCGTCCATACAACCCCGGTGGGCGATGTCGGCGCGTCATGTTTTGCACGCGATGGCTTCCACCCCAACGGAAAAGGCTATCGCGTTTGGGCCAAACATGTAGCGCCTTGGTTCAAGCCAAATGATGCCGCTATTGAAGCAACCGAAAGCGCCAGCGCACAGATCACGCGACTTCCCAGACGGGCATAAGGCGAAAGTCTGCATACCTATCGTCTTGCTTGAGAAATACCGCTTATCGGTACAATGATAGCCTCAAGTGGAGATCTGGGAGGATAACCAATGGGCGACAAATCTCGCTATCAATCAGAGTATGGCAAATGGCAAGCAGACAGCGATGCTTTTTGGGCTGAGGCGGCAAAAGAGATAGATTGGGTTACTCCAGCGCAAAAAGTCTTCAATCCTGACATTGGCGTCTATGGTCGATGGTTTGACGGCGCCACCTGCAACACCTGCTTTAACGCGGTAGACCGCCATGCGCTCGGCGACCGCCCGGGTCAGCCAGCCATCATCTACGATAGCGCGATTACGGGCCAAAAACGTACAATCAATTATGCCGAACTCAAGCAGGAAGTCGAAGCACTTGCTGCCGTCCTGCGTGACCGGGGCATCAAAAAAGGCGATCGCGTCCTTATCTATATGCCGATGGTGCCCGAGGCTGTTTTTGCGATGCTGGCAACCGCACGCTTGGGCGCCATTCATTCGGTGGTATTTGGCGGCTTTGCTGCCAATGAGTTGGCCACACGGATCGATGACTGCGAGCCCAAGGTGATCATTACCGCGTCGTGCGGCCTCGAACCCAACCGCGTCGTCCAATACATCCCATTGATCAATAATGCTCTGGAAGAAGCGACGGCCAGCGTATCATCTTGTATTGTGCTACAACGCCCTGAGCATATCGCCGATCTGACACCCGGCCGCGATTTTGACTACGCCGGGACAGTCGGTGCGCATCGTACACAAGCCACCAAGGTCGATTGCGTACCGGTCCCGGCAACAGATCCGCTCTATATTTTGTACACGTCCGGCACCACGGGGCAGCCAAAGGGCGTCGTGCGTGACAATGGCGGCCATATGGTTGCGATGAAATGGTCGATGTCAAACATCTATGACATCCAGCCAGGCGAGGTGTTCTGGGCCGCTTCAGATGTCGGCTGGGTCGTCGGGCACTCATACATTGTTTATGCACCGCTTCTGCATGGTGCCACGACTATGATGTATGAGGGCAAACCGGTCGGCACCCCTGATGCCGGCGCGTTTTGGCGGATCATCGAGGAACATCGGGTCACTTCTCTCTTTACCGCGCCGACAGCCTTCCGCGCCATCAAAAAGGAAGACCCGAAGGGCAAACTGGCTGCTGACTATGACATGTCCTCCCTGCGCAGCCTGTTCCTTGCTGGCGAGCGCGCAGATCCCGACACCATCAACTGGGCCAAAGAAACGCTTAATGTGCCGGTCATTGACAATTGGTGGCAGACCGAAACCGGTTGGGCCATCGCGGCCAACCCGCTGGGACTCGGCATGCTGCCGACCAAGATCGGCTCGCCGGCAGTCGCCATGCCCGGTTATGATTTGCAGTGTCTTGATGATGACGGCCACCCCGTCCCCGCCGGAACGCTGGGAAACATTGTCGTCAAACTACCGCTCCCACCGTCATGCCTTCCCACCTTGTGGAATGCCGACGACCGGTTCCGGTCGGCCTATTTGGATGAATTTCCCGGCCATTACAAAACGTCTGACGCCGGCTATATCGACGAAGACGGTTATCTTTTCATCATGGCGCGCACGGACGACATCATCAATGTAGCTGGTCACCGCCTGTCTACTGGTGGCATGGAAGAGGTCATCGGCACCCATCCCGATGTCGCAGAATGCGCGGTCATCGGCATCGCCGATCAACTGAAGGGCCAATTGCCATGCGGCTTTATCATCTTGAATGCCGGCACCGAAAAATCGGAAATTGAGGTGGAAAAAGAAGTCGTCAAGCAAGTGCGTGACGAGATCGGACCGGTGGCAGCTTTTAAATTGGTCATGACTGTTCCACGTTTGCCCAAGACACGCTCAGGCAAGATTCTGCGCGGCACCATGCAAAAGATTGCCGATGGCGAACCTTGGAAGATGCCGGCGACGATCGACGATCCAGCGATCCTTGATGAAATTCAATCGGTCATGGAAGAGCGTAAAATCGGTTCTTTCGCTGGTTAGCCATGCCCCTTAGCGTCAATCGTGAGGTCTTTATCACCTGCGCAGTAACCGGTTCTGGCCAAACCCAGAACCGGTCACCACATGTGCCAAAGTCGCCTGACCAAATTGCGCAAAGCGCCATTGAAGCAGCCAAAGCCGGCGCCGCCATCGTCCATTGTCATGTTCGCGATCCGCACACCGGCGCACCATCACGTGACCCGGCCCTTTATCGTGAACTGACCGAGCGAATTCGGGAAGCCGACGTTGATATGGTCCTTAACCTTACGGCAGGCATGGGCGGCGATTTGGTTTTCGGCAGCCCGGAAGCGCCACTGCCGCTGACACAAGGCACCGACATGATCGGCGCTGGCGATCGTTTGGTTCATATTGCTGAATGTTTGCCGGAGATTTGCACGCTCGATTGCGGCACGATGAATTTTGCCGAAGCCGATTATGTGATGGCCAACACGCCCGGCATGCTTGCCGCCATGGGCCGGCAGATCAACGCATTGGGTGTGCGGCCGGAAATTGAGGTTTTTGACACCGGCCATCTGTGGCTTGCCAAGAAACTTGTCGATGACGGCATTCTCGATCATCCTGCTCTGGTGCAATTTTGTATGGGCATTCCTTGGGGTGCACCGGATGACCTGAACACACTGATGGCGATGATCAATAATGTGCCGTCGGATTGGGCATGGTCGGCCTTTTCCATAGGTAAAAACCAGATGCCATATGTCGCTGCGGCAGTTCTTGCCGGTGGGAATGTCAGGGTTGGCCTGGAAGACAATCTCTGGCTCGGCAAAGGGGTGCTTGCCACCAACGAGCAGCTGGTCGAACGGGCAGTAACCATCATTGAAGCCATGGGTGCCAAGATCATGACAGCGGCACAAGTGCGCAAAAAACTGCAACTTCAAAAGCGATCCCCGGTATGAGCGCCACGAACCCGAAGGCCGCCATCATCGGCGGTGGCGTGATTGGTGGCGGCTGGGCCGCAAGGTTTCTGCTCCATGGATGGGACGTGGCAGTATTCGATCCTTCGCCCGCTGCCATTGAGCGGGTGCATCAGGTCATCGAGCGCGCACGCATTGCTCTCAAAGATCTCTATGATAGCGATGTGCCGATCGAAGGCTTATTGACCATGTGTTCAACGCTGGAGGAGGCTGTCGCCAACGCAAGTTGGATACAGGAAAGCACACCCGAACGGCTTGACGTTAAGCTAACCTGCATAGCCGATATCGAAGCGGTGGCAGAAGACCCGTCGACCATCATCGGGTCATCGACGTCAGGCTTTCGTCCCAGCCAGCTCAAGGAACACGCGGCATCACCCGATCGCATCATCGTCGCGCACCCCTTTAACCCCGTCTATCTCATACCGCTGGTTGAACTGGTCGGGGAAACCGAAACGATCGAACGGGCCAAGCCATTGCTGGAAGCTGTTGGCATGAAGCCACTGCATGTGCGCAAGGAGATCGATGCTCATATTGCGGACCGTTTGCTGGAAGCCGTTTGGCGCGAAGCCCTCTGGTTGGTGCATGATGATGTCGCAACAACGCAAGAAATTGACGACGCAATCAGCTTCGGGTTTGGCTTGCGCTGGGCGCAGATGGGCCTTTTTGAAACCTACCGGATCGCCGGCGGTGATTCAGGCATGGCGCATTTTCTCGCACAGTTCGGTCCAGCGCTGAAATGGCCCTGGACAAAACTCATGGACGTACCGGAAATGGATGACGCGTTGGTTGGAAAGATCGCCGCGCAATCTGATGCACAATCAGGCGATAATTCCATTGCCGAATTGGAAAAAATTAGGGATCGCAATCTTGTGGCTATCCAAAAGGCTCTTGCCGAAAATGACCATGGGGCCGGTCGCCTTTTGAACGAACGCGGGAAAAGTCCGGCCAGCTAGCGCCGCTCACCTTCGCCACCAGCATAAAAGTTTTTCGCGGCCGCATACATCGCTTTTTGTAACCGCCAGCGAAAACCGACATAGCGGACGCGATCCTTCAGCCCCAAAGGGGTCGAAAGGTTGCCGCGAAACAGGTACTTTAGAGGCGGCCGCCAAGCACGTCGCTTCAAGCGCCGATACATTCGCGTCGCCCCGTTGCGTTTGTTGGTGCGTTTGAAAACATCAAAATTACCGTGCACGATGCGTCGGATGCGTGTCTCAATTTCATCATAGCCGATGCGAACTTTGTGGCCTATCTCCATCGCCTCGTTGTAGCGGATGGGATGCCCGGCTTCTTGCGCGCGCGTTCCCCAATAGCGATCACCGCCCGATTTTAATGTGTGATCGAATAACCCGATATCGTCAAAAACCTTTCGCCGGCTCGCCATATTGCCGGTGATCGACCAGCCCTTCTCGGCCCAAGAACGTGTATCGTAACGCAGGACGTGCTGATATTCCTTGATAATGGGATCAAGGTCAGGCGGCAGCTGATCTTCCACCGGCCCGCAAACCCGCGCAACGGCGGGATCATCCAGCGTCCCGTAGACAGCTCTCAACCACCCGGTGACGGGTACGCAATCGGCATCCGTGAAAGCGAGAATGTTGGCATGCGCATGTCTGATCCCACAATTGCGGGCGGCATACGAGCCCGGCTCGGTCTCGTGCACAACCTTTAAATTCAGCGGCTCAAACGGTTCAATCGAAACATGGTCGCGCGGTCCATTGTTCACCACAATGACTTCAAAACGATCGAGCGGGAAATCCTGCGCCATGAGCGCATTAAGACATGTTGGCAGCAAATCCCATTGTTCAAAAACCGGAATGATGACGCTTATCGTCGGCCGCATGTTTTCACCCGTGTTTATCTGCAGTTGAATCAGCAGATATCAGGATTTTCTGTTGCCGTGTTGATGAGTTTAGTGGGAAAAATACAAAACAGGATGAAAAGGACGCGAACCGCGATGGCACTTGACGGCAAGATCGGGATCGTAACAGGCGCAGCGCAGGGTATTGGCTACGCGATCGCCAAACGGCTGTTGAGCGACGGTATGAAAATAGCCATCGCCGATATCGATAAGAAAACGGGAGACCGGGCGGTAGACGAACTGAGCGACTTTGGCGATGTCCGCTTTGTAGCAACCGACGTTGGAAACCGACTGGACGTGCACAATCTTGTCGCTTCCGTGCGCGAGCAATTCGGCGATATCGACATTCTGGTCAACAATGCCGGAATCGTACACGGCGCTGATTTCCTCGATGTCACGGAAGCAGACTTTGACCGCGTCATGCGCGTTAATCTCAAAGGGGCGTTCATGACCGGCCAGGCGGTCGCTCAATATATGGTCGAAAAGGTCAAGGCTGGTGATCCGGCCGGTGCGATTATCAATATGAGCTCCATAAACGGCACGGTCGCCATCCCCAATCAGGTGCCATATTGCATCTCAAAAGGTGGGATGAACCAGCTGACAAAGGTGATGGCGCTTTCACTGGCACCTTATGGCATTCGCGTGAACGCGGTGGGGCCCGGCTCGATCATGACCGAGATGCTGCAGTCCGTGAACAGCGATGCCACCGCCAGAAATCGCATCTTGTCGCGCACACCCATGCTGCGGATTGGCGAGCCCCCCGAAGTTGCGGCCGCTGTAGCCTTTCTGGCGTCGGACGAAGCCAGCTATATGACCGGCGAAGTCATTCATGTAGATGGCGGCCGCTTGGCCATGAACTATGTGGTGGAAGTTCCAGATAAAGACACCTGACGGCTCCTGACACTATGCTGTCAGGAGGGGTGTGCGATGGTCAGACATTATTGATCGGGCAGAAAGGAACCCAACATGAATGACCAACCACTTGAAGTAATGCCGCCGCATATAAACGCACTTTCCGTATGGTTTGAAATCCCGGTGACAGATCTTGACCGCGCTCAAGCCTACTATGAAGCGGTTTTGGGTATCAAAATGATCCGAACCACCGATCCCAGCACGCCCAATGACATGATTTGGTTCAATGACCCGCAGTCTCCGGTTGCATCGGGCCATCTTTACCCCGGCAAACCGGCAGGCGACGGTCAGGGAAACACCATCCACATGTTGGCAACAGACCCGCTGGAAGACGTCATGAAGCGCGTTGAGCCAGCCGGCGGCATCATCGTTTCTCCAATCATCGACATCCCGGCTGGCCGATTTGTCTATACCACCGATCCCGACGGCAATTCGGTCGGCTTCTTCAACTGGAAACAATAAACCATGCGTCGCGCCGATCGCCTCTTCCAAATTGTCCAATATTTGAGAGGCGGTCGCCTCGTCACCGCTCAGCAATTGGCCGAGCGGCTTGAGGTGTCCGAACGCACCATTTATCGCGACATCGCAGACCTTCAATCAACAGGCGTGCCCATCGATGGTGAGGCTGGTGTGGGATACATCATGCGCGAAGGTTTTGACCTTCCACCGCTAATGTTCAACCGCGACGAGATCGTTGCCATCGTTGCCGGAACGCGCATGCTCAAAGCCGTCGGCGGCATCGAGATGGCCAAGGCGGCAGAAGAGGCACTCGTCAAAATTGAAGCCGTGCTTCCTGAAAGCGAACGGGTCAGATTGGGAAAAGTCGCCGTGCGGGCGCCCTTTCGCTACATACCCGAACATGTGCGCCGTGCTCTTGATACGATTGAAGTTGCTACCGACGAACGGCGGGTTATCCGGTTCGCTTATGAAGATGCGAACAAAAAGCGCACCGAACGCGAAATACAGCCGCTCGGCTTGTGGTTTTGGACCAACACTTGGACCGCCGTAGGTTGGTGCCGGATGCGCGAAGACTTCCGCATGTTTCGGGTCGATCGGATGCAGCACTTAAAAGTCACAGATGAGATGTTTCCCCTACAAAAAGGGCAAACCATCAAAGATTTGCAAAACCAGATGATTGAACGGTGCGAGGTGCCGCCTGATTTTGATTTTGCAGCACAAGGATTTTAGAGCTTAGTCATCGCCTTCAGCCTTGAGCGATTTCAATTTCGCAAAGACACTATCGGGGTCAATCTCAGGCTCTTCTTCCGCCGCCGGTTCTGACGATGAATTGTCAAAGTTCGCAAAAGCGGCTTCAGCTTCAACGGCCAAAGCCGACTCGCTGACATCTGCGTCCAGAGGCAAGTCTTCCGTTTGTGAGGCCGGCAACAACTGATCACCAACTTCGCCTTCAACGGGCTTCGGCATAGATTTGGCCGCTTTTTGAACCTCAAAGTCCAGGTCAATTTGAGAGCAAAGACCAAGCGCGACCGGATCGATGGGCTGCAAGTTCGCCGAATTCCAATGTGTGCGCTCACGGATCTGTGTGATCGTATTCTTTGTCGTGCCCACAAGGCGCGAAATCTGGGCGTCTTTCAGTTCCGGGTGGTTTCGCACAAGCCACAAGATCGCATTTGGTCGGTCCTGACGCTTGGAAACCGGTGTGTAGCGGGGGCCCTTCTTCTTCAGTTGGGGCACACGCACTTTTGGTTCCAGCATCGTCAGATGCAAAGAGGAATCAGATTCCGCCTTGGCAATTTCCTCGCGCGTCAACTGGCCGGTGTTGATCGGATCAAGGCCTTTGATGCCCTGTGCTGATTCGCCATCGGCAATGGCTTTGACCTCAAGAACGTGGAGACCGCAAAATTTGGCAATCTGGTCAAAGGTCAACGCTGTGTTGTCAACGAGCCAAACAGCCGTCGCTTTTGGCATGAGCAATTGAGTCATCGGTGCATGTCCTCCACGCATAAGTATCTTGTTCGTCCGCGCCGGTGTCGCGGGCGTGGTGATAACCACTGATTTCCGGGAATGGTGAACATATATCGATCAAACCAGCTGAACGCAATGGCGATATGCATGTGGACTGTCACGCGCCTTTCAAAAAACCGTCACGCAACTGACATGTGCCAACGAAAGAAGGCGGTGGGCTACGAGGGAGACTGTAACCATGAAATCACTATTCTATGCGACCGTTGCGACGGCGGCCATCGCCGCGTCCGCGACAGCCTGTTTTGCTGGCGGCCATGGCGGCACTGTGTTCAAGCGCATTGCATCCTTTCCGGTATATACCAACATCCCGGCAGAAATGGATCAGGCATCTGAAAGCGCGTCTGAAATCATCGCGGCAACCGAAGACGGCATGAAGCTTGTGTACTCCGACAGCCCACTGGGTGGCATCGGCATCATCGACATCACTGACCCGTCCAAACCGACAGCCGCCGGTTTCATCTCAACCGAAGGTGAGCCAACATCTGTCGCCGTACAAGGTGGTCGTGCACTCGTCGCAGTGAACACATCTGAAAGCTATGTGGCACCGTCAGGGATGCTGAAATCGATAAATCTGACAAGCGGCGAAGTTGAGCAAGCCTGCGATCTGGGTGGTCAACCTGACTCGATCGCCATTTCGCCAGACGGAACGCTGGTCGCGGTTGCCATCGAAAACGAACGCGATGAAGATTTGAACGACGGCGTCATCCCGCAGATGCCTGCCGGTGGTGTATTGATTTACCGTGTTGCTTCCGGCGCGATCGACTGCTCGTCGCGTATTGATGCAGATGTCACCGGTATTGCCGATGTTGCTCCTTCTGACCCTGAGCCGGAATTTGTTGTCTTCAACGAAGCCAATGAAATTGCCGTCTCCATGCAGGAGAACAACCACATCGCCGTCATCGATGGCTTGACCGGCGAAGTGATCTCTCACTTTAGCGCAGGCGCCGTTGACCTGAACAATGTCGACGTGGACGAAGAGCGCGCGCTGACATTCGACGCAACATTGGAAGGCGTTGTACGCGAACCTGACGCAATCAAGTGGCTCGGCAATGACCGCATCGTCACCGCCAACGAAGGCGATTATGAAGGCGGCTCGCGCGGCTTCACCATCTTCTCCAAACAAGGCGAAGTGCTCTACGAGAGCGGCTTGGCGTTCGAATATGAAGTTGCCATGGCCGGTCACTATCCAGAGCGTCGCTCCGGCAACAAGGGTGCTGAGCCGGAAGGCATGGAAGCGGCAACCTTTGGTGAGGACACTTACATTTTCCTTCTGTCCGAACGCGGCTCTGTTGTCGGCGTTTATAAAGACGTGGAAGGTGTTGATCCGGAATTCGTGCAGCTGCTGCCAACGGCGCTGGGCCCTGAAGGTGCAGTTGCCATTCCTGAGCGAGGTCTCTTTGCCGTAGCCAACGAAGTGGACCTGATCGAAGATGGCGGCGTCCGTTCGCACGTCACTCTTTATCAACTGGGCGAAGGTCCCTCTGAGTACCCGCAACTTGTCAGCATGATGGACGGTGAGCGTCCGATAGGCTGGGGTGCACTTTCCGGTTTGGCAGCTGATCCGGCAGAGGCTGGCATCATGTACGCGGTCAACGACTCCTTTTATGCCGCGCAGCCAACCATCTTCACGATCGACGCCAATCAGACACCGGCCAAAATCACCAAGGCGACACGGGTGACCATGAACGGTGAAGCTGTGAACCTGACGGACCAGGAAGGCATCACGACAGACGGCGAAGGCGGCTTCTGGATTGCCAATGAAGGCCGTTCCGACCGCGGTATCGCTCACCGCCTGTTGCATGTGAATGCCGATGGTGAAGTCCAGCGCCAGGTCGCTTTCCCAAGCGAATTGCTGCTTGTGCAGGAGCGCTTTGCATCTGAAGGCGTGACCCGTATCGGCGATACATTGTGGATTGCTATTCAACGTGAGTGGAAGGATGATCCGGCCGGCAAGGTCAAGCTGGTATCCTACAACACGACATCCGGTGAATGGGGCCAGGTGCACTATCCGCTGGAGCCAAAAGGAGCTGGCTGGGTCGGCCTGTCAGAGATCGTCGCCTACGGTGATTACGCCTACATCATCGAGCGCGACAATCAGATCGGTGAAGCCGCCAAGCTGAAGAAAATCTTCCGTGTAGCAGTTTCTGAGCTGAACCCGGCAGCACTGGGTGAAACACCACCAACGGTTGCCAAGGAAGAAGTCCTCGACTTGATCCCGGCCATGACGGCTTTCGGCGGCTACGTTGTCGACAAGGTTGAAGGCCTTGCTGTCGATGCCGATGGCAACTTCTTTGCGGTCACCGACAATGATGGTGTGGACGATTCAAACGGCGAAACCCAGTTCCTACGTCTCGGCAAGCTGGCACAAATCACCCAATAATATCAAAAACGTCAATCTGATAACCCTTCGCACTTTGGTGCGGAGGGTTTTTTGTTTTGGCTACCTTAAGGCGACTGAACATCCAAAACGATTTTGCCGATATGCTCACCGGCTTCCATACGGCGGTGCGCATCAGCGGCCTGCGTTAAAGCAAAGACGCTGTCGAAGACGACTTTGAACTGCCCAGCCTCCACAAGTGGCCAAACATGGCCGTGAACGTCCCCAATGAGGTTCGCCTTGAACCCATCATCACGTGCCCGCAAGGTGGAGCCGGTGTGGGTCAAACGCTTGGTCATCAAAGGCGTAAAATTGGCTTCAGTTTTGGCCCCGTTTAAAAACGCGATCTGGACAATCGTGCCGTCCATTGCCGCAGCTTTGTAATTTCGCCCGATATAGTCGCCGCCGACCATATCCAATATAACATCGGCGCCATGCCCTTCTGTGATGTCTTTGACAGCATCGACATAGTCGCACTCGCGATAGTTAAGCGATGCATCAGCTCCGAGCTTGCGGCACGCTTCGCATTTTTTTGGAGAACCTGCCGTGGCAATCACTTTTGCACCTCGCGCTTTTGCCAGTTGGATGGCCGTTGTCCCAATACCGGAAGTGCCTCCATGGACGAGAAGCCACTGCCCGGCCTCGAGCCCGCCGCGTTGAAAAACATTGTGCCAAACTGTCAAAACCGTCTCCGGCAAACAGGCGGCATCGCGCAATGACGTACCATGGGGCACCGGCAGGACGTGATCGGCTCGAACCTTACAGAATTGCGCATAGCCCCCACCGGGAACCAGGGCGCAAACCTGATCCCCAACGGCCCAGCGCGACGACGCCGATCCGATCTCAACGATGGTGCCAGACACCTCAAGGCCGGGTAGCGCAGATGCTTCCCGCGGCGGTGGGTAAGCACCTTGTCTCTGTAAAATATCGGGTCGGTTAACGCCCGCGTAGGCGACTTTGATCAGAACTTCATCGGGTGAAACAACCGGCAAAGCCTGTTCTATGACCTTCAAGACTTCTGGTCCGCCGATTTCGGCAATGGCGACCGCACGCATCATCTTTGCATTCATGCCTCAAGATATGGCAGCAAGGACACGTGACCGCAAATGATACGGGAGGACGCACGCAATGATCTTTGATGAAAATGAACCTCAAAAACCCAAAGACTACACATTGGGTGACAAGCTCGACGACTTTTCGATCGATGACCTGGAAAATCTTAAAACACGCCTTGAGAAAGAGATCGTGCGCGTGGAGACTGAAACTCGGATGAAACGAGCCACTAAAGACGCCGCAGCTAATGTCTTTAAGATTTAGTCTCCATGCCTTCATTTTAACATAGTGTTAAGCTTATTGATGTATTACTCTTAACCATCGGTTTTTACCGATGTCTGAGAAGTTTCTCGCTTTGATGACTCCCTGTTTTGACTTTGAGCCGCTTTTGCGGCTCTTTTTTTGCGTTCATCGGGATATTAACCGTCTATTAAGGATAGTCTTGCGCGATTTTGTGTGAAACGGCATGTTGAGCCGCGACGCCCTTTGGGAAGCCGCAATTGCGCGATAACCAACGGCAAATCTGGCAAGGTAGATGAGTTATGGTCCAGGCTGAAAAGTCCAATACGATTAGTTTATCGAAACATCGCGCGACGTCGCACGCATTCCAGCGCCTTTATGCGGAAGGTATGCAGCTGGTCGAAGAGACAGCCACCTATCTCGATGGTGAGGGTCGTATTCGCGCTAAATCGCTAAGCCGCGAATGCTCCACGCTGTATGCCGCTGAATCCATGCGTTTGACGACACGTCTCATGCAGGTCGCGTCCTGGCTTCTGCTTCAGCGTGCCCTAAACAATGGCGAAATGTCGCGTGAACAGGTGGTGGCTGAAAAGGCGAAGGTGCGCTTTGACAGCAAGACAACAAACATGGAAAGCGGCAGCTGGCACGGACTGCCAGATGAATTCGGCGAGCTTGTTCGCCGTTCTTTGCGCCTGCAAGAACAGATCAAGCAGATGGATCAGGAACTGTTTGGTGCCAATGAGAACATTGTGGACATGCAACCAGCCCACAATCCGGTCGGCTCACAAATCCATCTTCTCAAAACTGCATTCGGCAGCTGAAAATCTGATTCCAAGCCCCACCGAACGAATAAAAAAACCGGCGGAAACGCCGGTTTTTTCTTTTGTCAGTCGCAAGGGCGGATTAAATGCCGAGCTTGCCAAACTTGTCTTTGAACTTGGAAACACGACCACCGCGATCAAGCAGTGTTTGGTTGCCGCCTGTCCAAGCAGGGTGAGATGTCGGATCAATTTCAAGGCTCATGCGGTCGCCTTCAGCGCCCCATGTTGAATATGTCTCATACTCTGTACCGTCGGTCATGACGACAGTGATCTTGTGATAATCGGGGTGGATGCCCTCTCTCATCGCCGTTGTCCTTTCACATCAAGCGGGTGCAACTTCAACACCTCGACTAAACTATAAAGCCGCAGTCGCCAGACCACGGCTTTCCATTTGCTGGCGATGCCTATACACCGCACTTTGCGCTCGCACAAGAGCGGGAGTAAGAGGATTAGCGGAGTTGGCATGAGCGATAGAAAGCCATCACCAGCCACGGCCCAAAAAGAAAGTGCGCGCCGCGAGAAGAGCCGCAACATGCGTCCATTGGCACGGCTTTTACCCTACATGGCGCGCTATAAAGCCTACATCGGCGCGGCCATTTTCTTCCTTGTTGCCGCAGCGGCGACCACATTGACACTGCCAACCGCCGTTCGCCGTATGGTCGATCATGGCTTTGGAGCCAACGATGCCGGATTGATCAACCAGTACTTCTCATTTCTGATCATCTTAGCGCTCGTCCTGGCGGCAGCCAGCGCGTTGCGCTATTTCTTCGTTATTACCATCGGAGAGCTAATTGTTGCCGATATCCGCCGCGATGTCTTTGCCCACGTAATGCAATTGTCACCTGGCTTTTATGACACGGCACAATCGGGCGAAATCGTTTCAAGGCTAACCGCTGACACCACGCAAATTAAATCCACCTTCGGCGCAACGGCGTCGCTGGCCTTGCGGAATTTTATTTTGGGGCTCGGCGCCCTGGCGATGATGATCATCACCAGCCCGTCACTTTCAGCTATAGTGGTCGCGGCCATTCCGTTGATCGTTCTGCCGATCGTATACTTTGGCCGCCGCGTCCGCACCCGTTCGCGGATTGCACAGGATACGCTGGCAGAAGCATCTGCGTTTTCGACAGAAGCTGTCGGTGCCGTGCGTACCTATCAGGAATTCACCAATGAGAAATTAGCTGCCGGACGGTATGCCAGCGCCGTCACCAAGGCATTCCACGCCGCCCGCGGTTCTGTCGCCGCTCGCGCTGCTCTAACCGCATTTGGCATCTTCATGGTTTTTGCCTCGGTGGTCGCGGTGCTTTGGATCGGTGCGCGCTCGGTTCTTGAAGGCACCATGTCCGGCGGCACGTTGAGCCAGTTTCTTCTCTATGCGGTCATGGCGGCCGGTTCATTGGCAACTCTGTCGGAAGTATGGGGAGAAATCCAATTGGCCGCTGGCGCGGCGGAACGTTTGTCTGAACTTCTCGATGAGGATCCCGAGATCGAAGATGGCGGCGATTATGTCAAATTACCCGCCAACAGTGAGGGTTTGATTGAGTTTAGAGATGTGGTGTTTGCCTATCCAACCCGGCAGGAACAGCCAGCGCTCAAAGACTTTAACCTCTCGGTTCAAAATGGTGAAACGCTGGCGTTGGTCGGCGCATCTGGTGCTGGGAAAAGCACCATCATTTCTCTGCTGCTGCGCCAATATGATCCACAGATGGGTCAAGTTCTGGTGGGCGGCAGTGACATTCGCGACTTTGATCTCCACAGCTTGCGCAGACGGATGGCGATCGTGCCGCAGGATCCAGTCATCTTGTCGGGCACGGTTTTTGACAATATCGCTTTTGCCAAAGAAGACGCCTCTCAGGCCGACGTGGAAGCTGCGGCCAAAGCAGCACAAGCCCATCAATTCATCACCGATCTGCCGGATGCCTACCAAACGCAAGTTGGCGAACGCGGCATAACGCTGTCAGGCGGGCAACGTCAAAGGATCGCCATCGCCCGGGCCATTTTGCGCGATGCGCCGATATTGCTGCTGGACGAGGCAACCTCGGCCTTGGATGCAGAAAGCGAGGCGCTGGTCCAAAAAGCCATCGGCGACTTGATGAAAGACAAAACCACCCTGGTCATAGCCCACCGGCTGGCAACGATCCGCAAAGCCGACCGAATATTGGTCATGGATCGGGGCAGAATTGTTGAAGAAGGCACGCATGGAACGCTCTCTGCGCGCAAGGGCGGTATCTATGCGCGGCTGGCCGCGTTGCAGTTCAGCGACGGGCTTCTGTCCGAGGCCGCCGAATAATCCATCAACGCTCCGTCAGTTTAAGCTCGATACGGCGGTTTCGGGCGCGGGCATCATCACTGTCTTCCTCTACCAATGGCTGAAACTCGCCAAAGCCGGCAGCTACCAACCGGTCAGCGGGAACGCCTTCGGTAATGAGGAATTTGACAACGGATGTCGCGCGGGCAGTCGACAACTCCCAATTGTCCCGATATCGGCCTTGTCCTGACAAGGGAACATTATCGGTATGCCCATCAACGCGCAGAACCCAGCTAATATCGTCGGGAATTTCCTGCCCGAGTTCAATCAACGCATTGGCAAGCTTGGCCATCTCTTCGGCGCCGGCTGGGTTTAACTCGGCCGCACCGGATGAAAACAGGACCTCTGACTGGAATACGAACCGATCGCCGACAATCCGGATATTTTCCCGGTCGCTCAAAATTTCACGCAGCCGCCCAAAAAAATCAGACCGGTAGCGGTTAAGTTCCTGCACGCGCTGGGCAAGCGCCACATTCAAGCGGCGTCCAAGGTCGGCAATCTTTGCATTACTCTCGCGATCACGGGCCTCTGATACTTCAAGGGCATCTTCCAACGCGGCAATCTGGCGACGAAGCGCAGAAATTTGCTGATTGAGTAAATCAACCTGACTACGGGCCCTTTCCGAGAGCGCCCGCTCTTCGTTCAACGTTTGCGTAAGCGAACCAATCCGTTCATCTGCCTGCGACGATGCGCCAACACCGGCCGCCAACAATTGCTCAAGGCGGGACCGATCCTCATTGCTGGTTTCCAACGAGGCTTGCAGTGTCAACAACTGGTCTTCCACATCTTGCCGGTCAGACTGTTCCAGCGCCAAAAGCTCCGTCAACTCGTTGATCCGTGCATTGAGACGGTTGAGCACCTCATCTTGTGTCGAGACCTCGCGACTGAGAAGGAACTGCGTCAGAACAAAGACCGAGAGCAGAAACATGATCGCAAGCAGAAGCGTGGATAGTGCATCCACGAACCCCGGCCAGTAATCAACACCACTGCTGCGTCTTCGGTTACGGGCAAGTGCCATGGGCGGCTAGCTTCTCTTCTTGGCCAGTAAATCGACAGCCTTCGACAAGTCTTTCAGGGTCGCCTCCAACTGCTTCTGCTGGTTGGACTGCCCTTCAACCCAGTCTCTCATCATCTGCTGTTCACTGCGCATCGATTTTACGAGACCTTGAATACCTTCAGCGAGACTGGCAAGCGCCGCCGACTGTTTCGCGTTACCACCACTTCCTGCTTGAGACTGAGCGGCGGATATCTGCTCGCTGAGCGCTTTTAACTGGCCATCATCCACATTTGGCGCGGCCCGGGCCGGATTAGGCGTGTCGGGATTGGTGACTGAAGAAAGCCAATTTTCAAGTTCGGTATAAAACCGGTTCTGTGCCCTGCCCGCCTGAAGGTCCAGAAAACCCAAAATCAACGAGCCGGAAAGCCCAAATAGGGACGAGGAAAAGGCGGTTCCCATACCGTCAAGTGGCTCGCTCAAACCCGCCTTCAGATTATCCAGAATGTCACTGGTTGACCCCGTGCCAGGATCGAGTGACTGGATGGTGGAGCCAATGGAACCGATGGTCTGCAAAAGGCCCCAGAACGTGCCAAGCAGCCCCAAAAACACCAGAAGACCGATCAAATATCGAGAAATGTCGCGGGATTCATCTAACCGGGTGGCAATGGAATCGAGAATGGAGCGTGTCGCCAGTGTAGAAAGCGAAACCGGCTGCTGTCGATTGAGCAAAGCGCGCATCGGCGCAAGAAGCACCGGTTCGCGACGCGCCGCGTTAACGGTATCGCCCACTTTGAAGGAGTTTACCCAGGCAACTTCTTTAAAAAGACCGATCACCTGAACAAAAACAAGGATGCTGCCCACCGCCAAAACCCCGATGATCAATCCGTTAAGACCCGGATTGGCAATAAAGGCTTGAACAATCTGACGCGATAGGATGGCTGCCGCGAACCCGACCAAGGCCAGGAACACCAGCATGGAAATCAGGAAAACTTGCGGGTTCGAAAGCTTATACGGATCAAACCGTCGACGTGCTGCAACGGTTGCCGGATCTTCGGATTGCACGGTCGCCAAATTCGCCTCCCACCTGCTCCCTTGGGCAAATCACCACCCAACCAACCAATTTGTAACGGCAAGTGTGGCAAAAATGAAAGGCGCTTGGGCGCACTATGAACGTCTTTATGCTTATTTGTGAGCGCCGTTGACAGTTGCCAGCAACTGTCGATGGATATGCTCATTGCCACAAGCAACCTCACCACGGTCAAACATCTTGTCACCGCCGTTAAGGTCGGTCACGAAGCCGCCCGCTTCGCGCACAAGAAGGACACCTGCCGCAATGTCCCACGCACAGATTGGTTCCTCCCAGTATGCATCCAAACGGCCCGCGGCCACCCAAGCCATATCAAGTGCGGCTGCGCCATTACGACGGACACCGACGCTGTTTATCATGACCTTTTGAAGCTCTTTGAGAAACTTGCCATGGTCCGAACCCTTTCGGCCCAGATAAGGAACACCGCAACCGATGACGCAATCAGTGATTTCGCGGCGGCCGGCCACACGCATACGCCGGTCATTGAGAAAAGCACCATCGCCGCGCTCGGCGGTGTAAAGTTCGTCGCTGACCGGATTGTAGATCACAGCTGCACGCAAGACCCCTTGACTTTCCAGCGCGATCGACACCGCAAAGTGCGGTATTCCGTGCAGGAAATTTGTCGTGCCATCAAGCGGATCTACAATGAAGCGGTGCTGTGAATCAGCGCCTTCAACGACGCCGCTTTCCTCCATCAGGAACCCATAATCAGGACGCGCCTTGGACAATTCATGATAGATGGTTTTTTCTGCACGGTGGTCGGCTTGACTCACAAAGTCGCCAGGCCCTTTGACCGAAACCTGCAAGTTTTGCACTTCACCAAAGTCGCGCACGAGACCGCGGCCCGCCTTCATCGCGGCCTGAACCATCACATTCATGATCGCTGAACGTGCCATTTTTCTCTAACTCTCTGCTGGCACCTAGTCGGCGCGCTTCACGTAGGTCAGTTCATTGGTGTCGACGACTATCTTTTCGTCAGCGGTGATAAATGGCGGCACCATCACACGAACACCGTTTTCCATCGTTGCCGGCTTGTAGGACGAAGTGGCAGTTTGCCCTTTGACCACAGCCTCGGTCTCCGCGACTGCCAGCACCACCGTGTCGGGAAGCCGCACGCCAATCGGGCGTTCCTCATGCATCTCGACGGTGACAATCATCCCGTCTTGCAAAAATGCCGCCCGTTCGCCGACAAAATCTTTTTGCAGTTCAAGCTGCTCATAACTTTCATTGTCCATGAAGACCAGCGCATCGCCTTCTTCATAAAGGAACTGGAAATCCTTTTGTTCCAACCGGACACGTTCAACGGTTTCGTTGGCGCGAAAGCGTTCATTAAGCTTGCGGCCGTCAATCAAGTTTTTCAGTTCGACCTGCGCGAACGCGCCGCCTTTACCGGGTTTGACGTGGGCAGTTTTCACCGCAACCCACAATCCACCGTCATGCTCCAGCACATTACCGGGCTTGATCTCATTACCGTTGATTTTCATTGCTTGCTTGCCTGTATTCGATCATTGGACGCGGCGCTTCGCGTTGCAGCGCTCCATGGACGAAAACAGGCGCGCATTCAAGGCTGCAAACCCAGGCGATCAGAAAAGCGCGTTCGCTCTGCCGATGGCCCGGCGGTGCTGTTCATCCGACAATCCAAGCCAGAAATCTTCCATGACTGGCACTCGCAAATCGGCCCGCCGCGCTACAATATACCAAGCGGCAGCCTCTATATTGTCGGGTTCGGTGCCAATACCCGAACGATAAAGCTGCGAGACGATCAACTGTCCCTGCGGACTGCCTGCGCGCGCAGCCTGTAAAATCCAGCCAAAACCGCGCGCCACATCCTTGGCCCCGCCAATACCATCGACTAGCATCACCCCATACTCAACCTGAGCTTCGGTGAAGTTCTGTCGGGCCGCCTTTTCAAACCAGCCGCGTGCTTGCGCCAATTCGTCTTCCGCCTTCAAAACGCCGTCAAGGTAAACACGGCCCAGCAAAAATTGCGCGTCCGGAATGCCTGCCTTTGCGGCACTTTCAAAATACTGGATGGCCTCCGCCTCGCCAGCGGTTCCGGGTCGAAGTGTGCGCACCAGCTGTCCATAATTGAACTGCGCGCTGGCGTGTTCCTTGTCGGCGGCGCGCTTGATAAACCCAGCCGCTTTCTTTCGGTCATCGCGCGTTTCTGCGCGCTTCAAAAGCATCACGCCATAGCGGAACTCGGCTTCGGTGATACCCTTCGCGGCGGCCAGCCGATAGTAATCTTCAGCGATTTTAACATCAACTGGAACACCCAAGCCGCGCATGTGGATCTCCGCCAAAAGGGTCATGGCAGCGCCATCGCCCGCTTCTGCCCGCGGCAAAGCCAAGTTACGAGCGGTCAAGTAAAGGCCGCGCTGAAAAGCCCCATAGGCGCGGTCAATCTCCGGCGCACCAAAGCGCGACGGTGCAGGCAGGTCGGTTTGTGCGGAAGCTTCCTGCGTGGACCCATGTACTGGTGACCCTGCAAAAAGGCCCAGCGCGATAACAATGTGCCCCAACGGCGCGAGCTTAGTCTTCATTGGTAAGAGGATACTTCTCTAAAATGGCATTTGCATGGCGTACTGCGTTTGCCGGATCAATTGCTTGGCCCCCAAAAATGGCAGAACTAAGTGCCACAAATTCAACGCCCGTGGCAGCGGCCATTGCAACGCTTTCCACTTGTTGTCCAGCGAGCAAGACAGCCGGTATTTCGATCACTTGCGACCACCATCGCGCCAATTCAAGATATTTGGGATGAACCTCATCATGAGTGTCGCCGCCAAACTTGCCCAAAAACACGTAATCAGGTCGCGCCTCCCCCAGTTCAAGCGCCGCATGACGCGTTGGCCCGCACGAAGCGCCGATGATCATATTGTCCATCTGGCTTTCAACGATGCTCTTAACCTCGGAAGCGCCGGCAACCAAATGCGCCCCGTCCACTCCATGACGCATCAACAAACGTCGCTCGGCAGCCCCCAAAACAGCCACGTCTTTACCTTGCGCCACCGGCACCCACTGCTCGAGCATTTTCGAAAAGGCAGCATCATCCAGACCATATTGCGGAATGATGAGCGTGGCGACATCACCGCCATCGAGTGCGCGGGACAAAAGATCAGCATCAAGTGGTGCCTCCATTGGCGGAACCACAATGATCAATCGGCAACGATCTTCCAGCGCTGTTTCAGTCATAGCGCCTTCTTGTCATAAGCCCTTGGGAAGTTTCAAGCCGACAAAACGACCGGCAAGACAGGAAAGACAACTATTTGAGCGCAAACGTCGACAAAGAATATTTGCCAAATGACGCCGCGCGCGATAACCGCTAAATATGAGTAACCCTGACCTTTTTATTGCAGTTGCGGATGCTAACCGGCGGCATCTCCTAGAAGAACTTCGGCGCGCGCCACAAACGGTCGGCCAATTGGCAAAGGGGTTGCCAGTATCGCGCCCGGCGGTGTCACAACATCTGAGAATTTTGCTGGATGCCGGGTTGGTCAGTGCGCAAGCCGAAGGCACAAAGCGCATCTACCAAATAGAAGAAGCCGGATTTACCCGGCTTCACATTTGGCTCGACCAGTTTTGGGTTGCCGAGGATAATCAGTGACGGGTGTGGTAGTCTTTGGTTCCTGTTGTCAACTTGACTATTTCTTCCTTGAGCCGGAGCTTTTCTCGCTTAAGCATCGTTAGCTTGGCTTGGTCAGGAACCGGTCGTAGCATCATCTCGTTAAGTTGGCTTTCGAGCGCGCCGTGCTTGCGTTTGAGTGCATCAAGATGACCTTCAATCGACATTATAGTTCCTTCCTTGTTTGGGAGTGACGACAATATCGTGCCATCTGTCCCTACAAGTGTCGAATGTGTTGTAGTAGGATTCCCAAAGCGAGAAACATATGGTATAGGCGCTCCGCTCGCTTTAATTCTTTCACAGCCATTTCGAGTAGAATTCATGTCCGAACAGGACCACGCCGACTTGCGGCTGCGCTACGCCAAATTAAGACAGGATCACAATGACTTGGGCGCCGCCATCGACGCCATGACACAGGTGGGATGTCCTCCATTGCAGATTCAGCGCATGAAAAAAAAGAAACTGGCCGTTAAGGATGAAATGACTCGGCTGGAAGATCAGTTCCGTCCCGATATAATTGCGTGAATAAAATGCAGAAAGCTTCCGACATCGCCATCATCATGGGTAGTCAGTCTGACTGGGAAACCATGAAACATGCCGCCGACATATTAGACGCCCTTAACGTAAGCTATGACGCACGAATTGTATCCGCCCACCGCACCCCCGACCGAATGTATGAATTTGCAAAAACAGCAAAAGCGTACGGCTTTAAAGTGATCATCGCGGGCGCAGGTGGCGCTGCCCACCTACCCGGGATGGTGGCATCTTTGACACCGCTTCCGGTTCTAGGCGTCCCGGTGGAAAGCAAAGCGCTTTCCGGGCAAGATTCGCTCCTGTCCATCGTGCAAATGCCCGGAGGCATTCCGGTCGGCACACTGGCTATCGGCAAGGCGGGCGCCAAAAATGCTGGCCTGATGGCCGCAGCCATTCTGGCAGTGTCCGACGAAAGCGTTGCCGACCGGCTGGATGCATGGCGCACCGCCAACAGTGCAAGCATCGCAGAAAAGCCAATCGATAATGGGTGAACAACGCCCTTTTCAAACCATCGGGATTATTGGTGGCGGCCAACTGGGGCGCATGCTGGCACTTGCCGCCGCCCGTCTAGGTCACAAAACGATCGTCCTCGATCCTGCTGAGAATTGTCCCGCCGCCCAGGTGTGTAACGGGCACATCATCGCAGCCTATGACGACACCTCTGCGCTTTATGAGCTGAGCACATGTGACGTCGTCACGTTTGAATTTGAAAACGTTGACCTCGAAGCGATCCGGGCATTGCAGAAGCGTTCGCATGTCGCGCCAAACCCCGGTGCGCTCGAAATATCGCAAGATAGATTGACGGAAAAGCGGTTCCTGAAAGACGCCGGTCTCACAACAGTTGCCTTCGAAAACATCGAAGATGCAATACAGCTGGAAAAAGCGCTAGGCGCGTTTGATGGAAAGGGAATCCTGAAGACCCGCCGCTTCGGCTATGATGGTAAGGGGCAAATTTCCTTTAAAGGGAGATCAGATGATCCGACACCGGCCAATGCGCTTGACCAAATCGCGTATGCCCCGGCAATCTTGGAAGCTTTTGTGCCTTTTACCTCGGAAATATCGGTCATCATCACGCGCGGGACAGATGGCGAATCCGTCTGTTTTGATCCGGCTGGAAACGTGCACATGGACGGTATCTTGCACACGTCAACCGTTCCGGCCGCGGTACCGCATTTAACTTTGCAAAACGCACAAGCACATGCCGAAAGAGTAGCGCAAGCACTGAACTATGTCGGCACACTTGGGCTTGAATTCTTTGTCCTAAATGACGGCACGCTGATCGCCAACGAGTTTGCACCACGCGTGCACAATTCCGGTCATTGGACCGAGGCCGCTTGCACCATCGACCAGTTTGAAATGCACATACGGGCGATCACCGGATGGCCTTTACCGCAACCGGTGCGGCACAGCAATGCAGTGATGGAAAATCTCATCGGCAACGATATCGCCAAATTGGCAACATTGGCAGAGCTCGGTGAAGCCAAGCTTCATGATTATGGAAAATCTGAGGCACGTCCTGGCCGCAAGATGGGACATGTGACGCGCTTGACGCCGAAAAACATCGGATAATGGCGGCCTGCCATCGTCCTCCGGTTGACAATGCCGACATTTTCACTTTATTGCGCGCCAACGCTTTTCAACGCCCGGACGGGCGTTTTATTTTTGCCGAAACTGGCAGGGTTAGAAAAATGAAAATTAAAAACTCGCTCAAGTCGCTTAAATCACGTGATCGCAACAATCGTGTCGTGCGCCGCAAAGGCCGTGTATATGTGATCAACAAGCAAAACCCACGCTTCAAGGCGCGCCAAGGTTAAGCTGCGCGACCAACGCGTTACGGTAAACACATCAATTTGACTTTGACGCATTTATATCCGCTCTTATATTGGGCGGATGCAAACTTTTATGACATTCCTTTTAGCGATCGGCCTCGCGTTCGGCATAAACGCCGCGCAGGCGCAATTAATTGATCCAGAGCAGCCACAGTCCGAGCCTATTCTCCCGGATGAAGAGGCCATTGTGCCACCTGCGGATGATGTACCGACACCACAGGCAAGCGATCAGGCCGAAGGGGACGATCGGCTCGACAGGTTGTTTGCCGAGTTAAAACGCACCCGCAATCCAAGGGCGGCAAAACCATTGGCGGACGGCATCTGGGCCGAATGGCGTCGTTCGGGCAGCGCTACAACCGATCTGTATGTGGAATGGGCAAACACGGCATTGGAACGCGACCAATTTAATGTCGCGCTCGACTTTCTCGATCAGGTGGTTTTACGCGACCCGGACTATGCCGAAGGATGGAACCGGCGCGCAACCCTTCATTTCCACATGGCAAACTACAAAAAGTCGATGAACGACATCGCGCGTGTATTGGAGCTTGAGCCACGCCACTTTGGCGCGCTGTCCGGTATGGCCGCAATTTTGGAGCGAAATGGCAATGTGGAGGCTGCCTTGAATGCCTGGCTTCAGGTGGCTGAACTCTATCCGGCGATGGAAAGTGCGCAAAGCGCAATTGAGCGACTTTCGGAAGAACTTGCCGACGATCCGGCGTGAACCACTGAAAATCAAATGAACCTCGTCTACGGCTTCGTCCTGCTTATCTTCGCGTGTCTTGTGGTCTTAGCCGCATTCACCCGCTTTCAGGTTTGGCTCATCGAGCGGCAGCATCCACCAATTGGCTCTTTCCTGACCGCCAATAATACCAAACTGCATTATTTGGACATCGAACCGGAAGCGCCGACTTCCATACCGCCAATTGTTTTCCTGCATGGGGCAAGCGGTAATTTGAACGATCAACATATGATCTTCGAACCGCTGCTGCGGCGCCGCGCTCGCCTGATTTTCATAGATCGACCGGGACATGGCTATTCATCGCGCGGTCCCAAATCCAACGCGTATCCGGATGGACAGGCGGCAACAATCGCTGCTTTGCTGGACGAACTGGGAATCGAGAAAGCGATCATTGTAGGGCACTCATTCGGCGGGGCGATCACCGCCACTTTCGCGCTCAACCATCCTGACAAGACAGCCGGTACAATTTTTCTCTCCCCCGTCAGCCACCCCTGGCCCGGCGGCATCAACTGGTATTATGACTTTACAGCGATCCCTGTGGTGGGCCGTTTGTTTTCCGAAACACTCGCGCTCCCGGCCGGTTTGGCGCGGATCGAGGGCGGGACAGCATGCGTCTTTGCACCCAATATGCCGACGGAAAATTACTCATCGCGAATGGGCGCAAAGCTGGTTTTGCGTCCGTCCCATTTCCGCAACAACGCCATCGATGTCGCCAATCTTTATGACTACATCGTCGAAACCTCGCCCCGCTACGACAAAATCAAAACACCCGGCATCATCATCACCGGCAACAAGGACACAATTGTTCTGGCATCAATTCACTCCATTGGCTTGAGGCGCGACTTGGATAACGCAGAGCTGGTCTGGATCGAAAACCTTGGACACAAATCCGATCACGTCGTGCCGGAGATTGTCGTCGCCGCCGTCGAAAATCTGTCAGGAAAAGCGGCACATGACCTGCAGGAGTTAGGTCGAGCCGCGCACAATCGCCTGAGCGAAGATGCACACGGCCCGATTGAAAAGTGCATTGATCCGGAAGGGGTGATTGCCAAGGAAATCCTCGGCAATCAGGCGGTTCAAATCCCGGAAAGTCCGTCAGAGCCGATATAGGCGATACGCAACATGTTGGTTGCACCCGGCGTTCCAAACGGCACACCGGCCGTTACGATCACACGTTCACCAGGTTTGGCAAAGCCTTCTGCGAATGCCACACGACAAGCACGATCTACCATGTCATCTTCGCTCGTCGCATCATCGCTGATCACACAATGAAGACCCCATGCAAGCGAAAGCCGCCGGGCTGTTGCCGCTATCGGCGAAAGAGCGATGATAGGCACATTCGGCCGTTCACGCGATGCCCGCAAACCCGTGGTGCCAGAAGAAGTATAACAAAGTACAGCGCTCAAATTCAGCGTTTCTGCAATCTGCCGGGCGGCCGCGGAAATCGCGTCGGAACCGGTCTGTTCAGGTTCGGTGCGCTGCGCGTTGATGATCCCGCCATAGGTCGGATCTTGTTCGACTTCCTCGGCGATGCGCGACATGGTCGATACAGCTTCTACCGGATAGTCACCGGCAGCTGATTCAGCAGACAGCATGATCGCGTCGGCGCCTTCAAACACGGCAGTTGCCACGTCAGAAACTTCAGCACGTGTCGGCACAGGCGCGGAGATCATGGACTCGAGCATCTGGGTGGCAACAACGACAGGCTTGCCGGCGCGGCGGGCTTTACGCGTCAATTGCTTTTGGATGCCAGGCACTGTCTCGAGCGGCAGCTCAACACCCAAATCACCCCGTGCAACCATAACGGCATCCGACAATTCGATGATTTCGTCGATCCTTTCGACAGCCTGTGGCTTTTCGATCTTCGAAAGCAGCGCCACCCGTCCGCGCGAGAGTTTGCGAACCTCGGACAAATCTTCCGGCCGCTGAACAAAGGAGAGCGCCACCCAGTCGATGGGCTCCTTCAAAACCTCTTCAAGATCGGCGCGGTCTTTGGGTGTCAGCGCACCAACCGGCAAATCGGTATCGGGCAGGCTCACGCCTTTTTTGTCCGATATTTTTGTGCCCGAAACGACACGCGCCTTGATGGACTTGCCGTCACATTCTTCGGCCAGCAAAGTCAAACGGCCATCATCAATCAACAGCCGATGCCCGGGTTTGACCGACTGCAAAATCTCCGGATGTGGGAGATAAACGCGGGTTGCGTCGCCTTCTGCGGTGTCATCGTCGAGTGAGAAAAGATCGCCCGGCTTAAGTTCGACTTTGGTGTCGGCAAACTTGCCAACACGCAGTTTTGGACCTTGCAAGTCGGCGAGAATACCTATCGGCCGGCCAACCCTGTGTTCAATGCGACGAATGGTTGCGACGAGCTCGCGCATCAAATCATGGCTGGCGTGGCTCATATTGATGCGGAAGACATCGGCACCTGCCTTCCATAGGGCTTCGATTTTCTCTTCGGTGTTGGACGCGGGCCCCAACGTTGCGAGAATTTTGATTTTTCTTGAACGTTTCACTGAGTTTCCTCGGGAGTAGGTGCGGTTTCAGGTTCTAGCGGCGTCACAACAGTCGGATTGGGAGTTGAGTCAGCCTGGTCTACTAGTTGCACCATCCAACTCTGCTGTGTTCCTGTGTCATATTCACGAAACCCTGCCGCTTGAAAGCCCCGTGCCAAACAATCATTGACGCCCGTTATTTTAAATTCCCGCTCCGCAACGCACATGCGAATAGGCCCTTCCCAACGTCCGCCGCGTAACGCATCTTCGGCATAGACGTAGTAATAGCGTGAAGCCAGCGCACCCTCGATCAGGGTCGAGCATTTGGAGGGTTCAATATGCCACCACCCTTCCGTTACCCAGCCAGACCGGGCACGGTAACCGATAGCCACACCCACCAATTGTTGGGTGGCATTGCAAACACGAAAGTCGGCATGAGCCTTCGGCATCGCAAACGACGAAGCAGAAAAGAAGACCGCCGAAAAAAGCAATAAATGAGGTGCCCAAATCCGACGGGCGCGCGATGGCGACTTCACAATCATTTTAGATCGGTACAATTTGCACAACCTAACATATTGGCGGCACTTACCTTTCCGTATAGTCGTCAATCTTATTTATGCAATGGCATGAGGCCTCTACAGTCACCCATGACCTTGTTTCACACGAAAACTTGCACAAAGGGAGGCAGTCAATGGACGAAAACAGCAGGATCGAGCTGGAGGCGGCAGCGTTCAGGGCTCTGGTTGACCATCTCAGACAACGCACAGACGTGCAGAACATCGACATGATGAACCTGGCCGGTTTCTGTCGCAATTGCTTGTCACGCTGGTATGCCGAAGCAGCCGGAGAGCGCGGCATGGATTTGGATAAGGAAGCGGCGCGGGAAATTATTTACGGGATGCCCTACGCTGACTGGAAAGACAAATATCAAACCGAGGCAACCCGGGAGCAAAAGGAAGCTTTCAAGCAAGCCGCGTCGCACGATTGAGCTTTGCCTTAACCGGTGGGGTCGACATCCTCAGCTTCGCTCGGCCAGCGAAAATCACCAACGCGGCCCGTCCGCGACGGCGGTGGCAGGCCATCCTCGATCAGCCTTAGCCGAAATGATTTGCCCGCCAGCGGGTTGCGCGTCGATGCCACTTCTTCAATGTCACCGAGAAGCGTGGCACCCCCGTCAAGTTCAACATCTGTAAAGCTGATCGGGTTGGTACGAACCAGTTCAGCTTCAGTCTGCAACGGTGGCAACAAGATCATCGGCACTTGATCATTGGCCAAAGACGTCAACAATGGTGCACTCGCATCACCCAGCAGCACACGCAGTTGGCGTTCCGCATAAAAGCCCATCTTGCGGCGACCCGGCTTTGTGAAATTAATGCCGTCTTTGACGCGAAGACGCACTTTTTGACCCTTGATGTCGTCTCCAGTCAGGGCGAAATTGCCATTTTCATCAACAAATCCATCCCAAATGTCCACGAAATAGCCGTCAACCGCTTCCACCGCACTCCGGTAAATCTCGTTGAAAGCTAACATATCCGCCGACATGGATCGAAACTTGAAAGGCGGCGCGCCGACCCACACAAGCAGGCGGTTGCGATCTCGGACAGCCTTGGCAAAGGCGTCAACGCGCGAGACATACTCTTGCGTCCAGGCTTCAGATCGAACTTTTTCGCTACGCCCGTTGATGCGCATCACTTGCCGGTCATTTGATCCAATCTGCATCACCACAATGTCAGGATTGATCTCATCAACGATCCGCGTGATCTCTTCCGGCCAATTGTAAAAATCATCGCGAACAAAGCCTGACGATCCACTGGTCTGCCGTACGATAACGACGTTCTCCACGTCCGCAAACGCCGCCTCAAGCCCTTGCCCCATACCGTCTGCTACGAAGTCGCCGACGACGAGGACACGGCGTGCATTTTCTGATTTTTCGACAGCCGCGACCGCCGGCGCTGAAGGTGCGCTGGCAGGTGCAGCTCGCCGCTGTCTAGTCGCCCTTGGCTGCTGAGCGCGAGGTGTTTGCGTTGCCGGTTGCCGATTTTCTTTTCGTTGAAATAAGAGCTCAAACAGGCCCTTCTTGCGCTCGGGGCGATCCTGCGCATAGGCGACATTCCCAAAGGTTATTTCAGCGACGGGCGTGAAAGTCTCCACTGCCACAATCAACGCGCCAAGAAGTACGACATACAAATATTTTTGCAAAATGTGCATGTTCATTTGAAGCCCACAAGTTGGCGACCATAATGATCATCGCCTTCTAAGCACTTCTAGCACTTCCATGGAGGCGAATCCATCCTGCGGCATTCCGGCACTGGCCTGAAACGCTTTGATAGCAGAGCGGGAAACCGGGCCAATTTTGCCATCAACTTCCCCATCGTAATAGCCTTTGCGTGCAAGGCGGGCTTGCAGTTCTTCGCTTTGAGCGATCGTCAGCTTTGTAAAGGGCCGGGTCCAGTCGCGGGTCGGAGGCGGGAAACCGCCAATTTGGTCAGCGAGCAGTCCCACTCCAAGCGCGTACTTATCTGCATTGTTGTAGCGCTTGAGCACAAAAAAATTGTCGACCATCAGGAAGGCCGGGCCTTGACGGCCCTGCAAGACTTTCAGTTCAGCGCGTTGGGATGGGCGCGGAAACGCTTTGCCATTGGCCCGGCGAACACCGATGCGTTCCCATTCGGCAAGCGACAATTTTCCGCCAGGAAACTTGCGTCCCCGCGGCAAAACAACCTCATAGCCCCATGTCTGACCGCTGCGCCAGCCATTGTCGCGTAGTAGGTTGGCCGCCGTATAGAGCGCGTCGGGGATCGAATTCCAGATATCTTTGCGTCCGTCGCCGTCACCGTCCATGGCCCAGGCAGTGTAGCTTGTCGGAATGAACTGGGTGTGGCCCATCGCACCGGCCCATGAGCCGGTAAGCCCGCTCAAACGAACTTCGCCCCGTGCTGCAATCTTCAATGCTTCGATCAGCTGCCCACGCGCAAATTTGGCGCGTCGACGGTCTGCATAAGCCAAAGTCGCCAAAGCACGGGGCACATAGTGCAAACGCCCTTCCTGTTTGAGCGCCTCACCATAGCTGGATTCCATGGACCAAATCGCCAGCAGGATGTTACGGCTTACGCCCATATCGCGTTCGATGCGGTCGAGTAGCCGCTTGTGCTTGCGCAGCATTTCCCGGCCGGTGCCAATTGTGCGTTCATTGACGCGGCTATCGATATACTGCCAAGCCTCGTCCTTAAACTCCGGCTGGAACCGCGCCTTGCGCAGAACTTCGGGATCAGGAGTACGCACGTTGGCAAACGCACGATCATAGACTGCACCCGGAACCCCGTTACGAACCGCTGTCGCCCGAAAATCGCGAATCCATTTTTGAAAGCCCGCATCTGCCTGCACAACAGATATCGCCCCGGCCTGTGCAGCAAGCGCGAGCAAGACAATCGACAAGACTATACAAAGACGCTTCATCATGCCCTCAAATCCAAAGTTTCGACGCCGCCATACCAATTGAAACAAAACTGCTGCTCATTTTTGCAATCGCAAGCCCAAGAAACCGGACCACTCCTCGCTGCGGCTCGCTTCATCGTCTGACAGTGTTTGATCATAGCCCACTCGCCCGGTAATGCCCGCAAAACGGTTGACCCAATATGTGGCACCAATCTGGCCGCCGACACTAGTTTGATCAGCCAATCCACGGAAACCGTCAGAATGTTCGATATTGACTGCACTGTTGAGCGTCAGGTTTGCCCGCGCCTGATAGTCGGCGGAAAAATCCGCCGTATAGACGATCGAGCCCGATGAATCTTCAAGACCAGTCGGTTGAGTTTCTGTGGTCAGGGTCAAGCCAACATCGACATCACGACGCGGCGACCAATTCAGTTCGCCAACCAACGACAAACCCTTCAGATCGGGCAGACTTCTCTGTGCGATATTTTCAAAAAGGTAGCCAGCGCTGAACTCACCCGCGAGCTTTTCACCATAGTCGAAACTTACACCGCCGCGCAGCGCTATCCGGCTGGAGTTACGATCAAGACCATTCACATCGGTGGGATCATCAAAGCGACGAAGCCCCAACTCCAAAACGGCAAAAGGAGAATGCACCGAGCCGGTATTTAAGCCGCCCCGCAACTGGGCTGTGTAGTCGGCAGAATTCAAGTCGCTCTGCGAAATGGTAGAACCGTCACTGAGTGAAACATCGCCCAAAAAGGTGCGCGACGCTCCCAGCGTAACGCCGGCGACCACCGGACCAATGGGTCGTTGATAGCCAATCGTTCCAGTAAAGGTCTGCGTACCGGGATCGGTCGTGATAATCGGATCCGTCGCCCCCCCTGTCGCATCGCTGACAGCAGCCGATATCGCGTCTTCGCTTTCAAATTCGTAGGAGCCGGTCGAAATAAACTGTTGCTGACCGGCAAACTCACGAACAATTTCCAGACTTGCCGCCGCTGAAAGTGCGCCGCGCTCACTCTCACCTAGGTCATAGGGCAGTGAGATGCTCGCCTCACCGGTTACCTGTGTCGCCCCGAAATCACCATCGAGCGAGACAGCACCTGTCGCCTTAAACTCGGTGATCTCATCAGTCTGGCTGACTATGTTGGCACCACCACCTGCATCTGCCTGACGAGATGTGCGCTTTGTGTAGGTTCCGCCAAGCTCGACACTGGGGCGAAGGACAAAGGAGCCCACGAGTATACCGGCTGGATCATATGGGCTTTCCAGCGGCTCACCGACACCCGATTGCAATGGTCCGGTGGCTTCCACGCGCTCTACCGCACCTGTGGTCAATTCAGCATCGACCAGAGTTTCATCGGCAGTCAAAATATCAAGCACTTCATCTTCGGTAGCCGCGTCCGTTGACGCGGGACCTTGGAGACCAAATTCGGTGCGTTGCGCATCAAGATTGGCGCTGGAGGAAAGTGTTATTCGCGAACGTGAAGGAACCTCTTCTTCAACAGAACCATCTTCGGCAGAAATCAGTGGCGACGGCGCTGTTGGAGGTGCAGAACCCCGCAAGACAAACGCTTCCTGCGCGATGGAATGCCCCGACAAGCCAACCGCCAAAAACAAAGAATACACCCAAAGCATGGGGGTGGCCGCAACACCTGTTTGACGACATTTTTTCACTTCGTGTTCCGCTCGTTGCCGCGCATTGCCGCTCTTTGCAATGCGTCATCCATTACCGAAGCGTAAACATAAGCGGTTAATGAAACCTTGAATCGGCAACGATTGCATGAGCGGCCATGGACAGATGCGCTCGGATGAAATACCGAGCCAGTCCAAATCACAGACGCTTACACATGATCACAATGACACATGATGCCGTCGCATCGGCGGTACGCACAATAGAAACGGAGCAGGCCGGGATAGAGGCGCTTGCCGAAGCGCTCGAAAACGGACTGGGAACCCCCTTTCGAGAGACCGTCGACCGTATTAGGCGCATAACTGGCCGCGTCATTGTTACGGGAGTTGGCAAGTCAGGCCACATCGCTTCAAAGATGGCGGCGACGCTTGCCTCGACCGGAACGCCTGCATACTTCGTCCACCCCGTTGAGGCGAACCATGGCGATTTGGGCATGATAGCACGCGATGACGCGATCATCGCCTTGTCCTGGTCGGGAGAAAGCCGCGAACTGGGCGGTATTATCGAGTACTCACGACGCTTCCAAATTCCGCTGGTTGCGCTCACAAGCGGTGAGCAATCTACGCTGGCCAGAGGCGCAGATATCGTTTTGGCGTTACCGAAATCCGCCGAGGCCTGCCCGCACGGGCTCGCACCAACAACATCAACCATCATACAATTGGCCATGGGCGATGCGTTGGCTGTTGCCTTGTTGGAAAGCCGCGGCTTCACGGCCAACGACTTTCGCGATTTTCACCCAGGCGGCAAACTTGGCGCGAACCTGACAAGCATCGCCGACATCATGCATTCAGGCGAGCGCATTCCCTTGATCAAGTCCTCAGGCGACATGCGCGATGCCATTGTGACGATTTCCCAAAAAGGGTTTGGCTGTGTCGGCGTGATCGACATCCATGGTCGCCTGGCCGGTATCGTGACCGACGGAGACCTTCGACGTCATATTCACAAAGACCTGTTGGCCATGTCAGTTAACGACGTCATGACTGTCGATGCGATCACCGTGACGCCCGACACACTTGCAGCAAGCGCCCTCAAAATCATCAATGAACTGTCTATTACCGCACTTATGGTTCTAGAAGACGAAAAACCGGTCGGCATCGTGCATCTGCACGACTTGCTGCGCATTGGAGTGGCCTGACCGGGTCAGTCAGACCCAGCCCTGTAGCTCGCGCCGAACAAGCGTTTCAAAGACCCACATCCCGTCGTCACTATCGTTGAGGCAAGGAATGTGGGTGTAGTGTGTGCCGCCTGCTTCGTGGAATATCTCTTCACCCTCACCGGCGATCTCTTCCAGTGTCTCCAGACAGTCAGAAACAAATCCCGGATTGAACGTCGCCACTTTCTTGATGCCTTGTTCCGGCAACGCTTCAAGTGTCTTGTCCGTATAGGGTTGCAGCCACTCTTCCGGCCCGAAACGGGATTGGAAGCAAGTCATCAACTTCCCTTTTTCCCAACCCAGACGCTGCTCCAACAGGCGCGATGTCTTGTGGCAATGGCAATGGTAAGGATCACCGCGCTTGAAGTAACTCTGCGGGATACCATGATATGAAGCGATAACCCGTTCCGGCTCAAAGTCGAGCGACGCAAGATGGCTCTCAATGGAGCGCGCAAGCGCTTCAATAAATACTGGCTCATCGTGATAAGAAGGCACGACCCGCAGCGCAGGCTGGAAACGCTTGCTCTGCAACGCTTCAAAGACTTTGTCATTGACCGTCGCAGTCGTCGTCGCGGAATAGTGCGGATAAAGAGGGAACGTCACAATGCGATCGCATCCCTGATCTTGGAGCGCATCTATCTTGTCTTTGATCGAGGGCTGACCGTAGCGCATCGCCCAATCGACAACGACATTGTCATGGTCTGACAACAAATCCTGCAGTTTTTCGGCCTGATTGCGGGTGTAGGTACGAAGATAGCTCTCATCCAGATCCTTGTTCCAGATCTCCTCGTAGGCTTTGCCAACCCGGCCCGGGCGGGTATTCAACACAATGCCGTACAAGATCGGGTACCAGAGCGCTTTAGGCCACTCAATAACCCGGCTGTCAGTCAAGAACTCCTGCAGATAGCGGCGCATGGATTTGTAGTCCGTGCCATCGGGCGTGCCCAGATTGATCAACAAGACACCAACCTTGTGAAGACGAACTTCAGGATGGCCATCCGGAAGCTTGCCAACCTGTCTCGCCTCACTGCGATTCAACTGCGCTATCCGGCCATTATCGGCTGTAAATTTTTGTTGAACGTTCATCACATACGCCTCGTCCGCTATTGTAGCTGTCGGTACGTCAATCGGACGCGCCAACAATGCGACAAATTACACTCTTTTTCTATACGTAAAAAAATCCCCGCGGATCGCTCCGCGAGGATATTAAATCAGATTGATCGTTGCTTATTCAGGAACGACAATCTCGGCGCCAATTTGGAGGGTATGTGCATCAACGTCGGGATTGGCTTCGCTAAGCTTGGTCCACATGGTTGCATCGCCATAATACTCACGAGCAAGCGCCCAGAAATTATCGCCAGCCGAAATGGTGTGCGTGCGCTCTGCGGGCGCTTCAATGGCCGGACCGGAAGTGGCGAGAGAAGTCGCCGCAAGGCCTGTTTCAGGCACTTCAACAACCGGCTCCACCTTGGCTTCCATGGTGACTTCAGCCGTGGTCTCCGTCTCAGCCATCGCTTCTTTATCTTCCATCACGTCCATCGCAGCCATAGCAACACGGCCATCAGTAAATGGTGTGTAAGGGCTGTTGGCAGCAATATAGTCCGCAACAACCTGTTCCAGGCCCGGGCCGAAATCATAGGCGTTCATGGCGTTGGTCTCGAACATGTCGTAACCGTCGCCGCCATTGCGCATATAATTGTTGGAAACGACCCCGTAGGTCGCGGCCTCGTCAATCGCCATCGCATTACCGTCGGCGTCGACAACCATCACATCTGAGATCCGGCTGCCGGGTTCAGCCTTGGCATCGAACGCGTAAGTCAAACCTGCAACTTGCGGGAACCGGCCTGCGCCATCTTCGATCCGGCTGACACCATTTTCGAGCGCGGCGATTACATCTGCACCCTTCAATTGGAACGTTGCCAACGTGTTCTGGAACGGCAACACCGTCAGAACTTCGCCCATCGTGATTTCGCCTTCGTCAATGGAAGCGCGCAAACCACCACCGTTTTGGATTGCGATGTCGATGCCCTGATCACGAACGCGCTCGAGCATGGCAACGGAAACGAGGTTGCCCATCTCGCATTCGCCAGCACGGCAGGAGCCGCGATCACCATCGATCGCAGCTGTTGTCGAGCCGACAACACGCCCCTTCAACTCTTCGATCGGGCCGCCAAGCTCGGCAACGCGGGCCGCCATCGCCTCATCGGCGCTAACCGCTGCATCCAGCAGATGGGGTTCGCCGGCGGCTCTGGTCACATTGCCGTCATCGTCAAACGTCACACGCAACTCGCCAAGATATTTCGAGTAGGCATACGCCTGAACGATTGGCACATCGGCACCAGACGGGTTTTTCACCGTCACCGGGTAGCTGTCAGCGGCACCATCGCGGAAATTGGACAAAAGCGTGTGGCTGTGGCCGCCAACAATCACATCAATACCATCAACCGCTGCGGCGATTTCCTTGTCACGCGGCAAGCCGACATGGGACAAGAGAATAATCTTGTTGACGCCTTCGCCTTCCAATTCGGCTACAGCATCTTGCAGATATCTGGTCTCTTCAATCAACAAAATTGTTTCGCCGGGCGAAGATGTCTCATCGGTGTCCGTTGCAAGAACAGAAAGAATGCCGACCTTCTCGCCACCGATCTCCTTGACAAGGTAGGGCTCGATCTTGTCGGCCAGTGGCGATGATGCGCCGGCAAGCGTATTGCCTGAAATGACCGGAAAATCGGCCTGATCAATGAATTTCAACAGCCCTTCCGGACCATCATCAAATTCATGGTTGCCCACCGCCATGGCGTCAAAGCCAATGGCGTTCATGAACTCGACCGCAGCGTCGCCCTTGTAAGTGGTATAAAAAAGCGAACCTTGGAACTGGTCACCCGCATCCAGAACAACAACATTCTGGCCGGTGTTCGTCAGCGCGTCGCGACGCTCGTCGATCTTGGTCTTAACCCGAGCTATGCCGCCGAAACACTTGCCTTCGGCATCGTCTTCCGCACCACAGGTCGAATCGAAGCGGTTGATCGGTTCGATGCGCGAATGCACATCATTAATGTGCAAAATGTTCAGCGTATATTCTGCCGAGGCCACTGCCGCTGTTCCGGCCAGCATTGCCAAAGTCGTCGCAACAAGCGCACTGCATTTCAGGACGCGATTGGTCATAAGTATCTCCCTCAATACAAAGGCGGAATGCCCGCATGGCCGCCTTATGATGAGCTACTGTGTCAGCTATGTAACGCTTTGGTCAACCGGTTATGATTTTTAGCCCTGTGCGTCAAAACGGTTAACACACCGGTGCCCACAATTTCATGAGGAGCCGATTGTCGGCGGCACCGTAGGAGCGGTACGAACCATGGAGAACTGATTACCATCGTCGCGTGTGCAGTTGAGCGTATCAAGGTTCGACAGGCGGCAGTTGGCAGATCGGGTTTGACCGCTTACCGCCGAGGTAAGTTCAAGCGTGTAGTCGGTCGTCGTTGTCTGGACATAGGAGCCGCTAATCAACAACGCGCCGGTATCAATTTCAGTCCACTGCGTAGAGTTGTTGACAAAACGCGCAACGTAAAGACCTTCGGTACTGCGCCAAGAACCTTCGATGCCTGTTGGCGTGGGCGCCGAATAACGCGGCGAACCGGGAAGGCCTGTATTGACGGCACATCCATATGCCGCAAACATCACGCACATCAGGCTGATCGCTGAAACACTCTTTCGCGCAAAAAGATTATTAACATTGGATTTGATCATAGGATCTTTCCCTCAAACATAACTTAAAATTTTAAGCACTTGTTCACCTATGCCAACCCCAAACGCGAAAACTTGGCGATTGTTTGCCTCTTACCCGCAAATTTTTGTGCGTATGGTTAACGAAATTAACCAATCGATGCGTCCAAATAATCGGCCAAACGCATCCGGCCTGCCTCTAAACCCTTATAAACCTGCTGATCAGCCTCCAAATTCCGCACACCGGCGGCAAGTTCAGACGCCTCTTGGCCGCCTCTGATCTGGTTTAATTGTTGCGTCGTTACATGAATGGTGAACAAGATGTCGCCCGTTTCAGGCACTTTGCGGATCGTCTGATACTCTCGCCGCACATACATTTGGGCCAGCACGGCGTCATCGACGTCATCGCTGAGTAAATGATGAGGGTGGTGACCCGGAGTGAACCAGTCCCCTTCGGCATGGAACGACCAGTTTCGTCGCTCAAGGATGATATCGTCGGCAAGCATGTCAAACATACGATTGATCAGCTCAGCCTTACGGCTGCCCGGGCCAAAACCTGGTACCGGGCCGTGGATCACTTGCAGCGAGCGATCAAACTTTTCCGCCAATTTCCAGTATGACGGCGCAAATAGGCCGGCGGCAACCAACCGCCAACCATCCTCATGGCGGCGCATCAGCACCAGATCATCGGCCACAAGCAAAGAGGCGGAAAACAGAGGAGCGTGCTCATCATAGCGGACAAGCTCGCCATCAAAAACAACACCATGGGGATTTCGCACATACCGCTCAGCGGCAATAACCGGCAAATGTGTTTTGAGCCGATCCCAAACCTCCATTTGCGCTTCCAGCGTATCCGACCGCGCCATGAAATAACGGTCGCGAGGCTCTTGTCCCACAACACGCTTTTTGTCGGCAATATGCGCAGGTGTCGCTTCATCGGGCAGCAACCATGGACGCTCTAGGGGCTTGGGACGCGTACCGATTTTGAATGGCGACGGATAAAGCGGAAAAGGCATCATGCTCGAAGCGCTATCATGCCTCCATTTGCTCAAGCTCGTCGACAATGCTTTCGATAACCGCCAAGCCCTTGTTCCAAAAGTCAGGGTCGGAAGCATCAAGCCCGAAGGGCGCCAACAACTCGCTGTGATGCTTTGAGCCACCTGCGCGCAACATCTCGAAATACGCTTCCTGAAAGCCGCTTTCCGCGCCTTGGTAGACCGCGTAGAGCGAATTCACCAAACAGTCTCCAAAGGCATACGCATAGACGTAGAACGGAGAGTGGATGAAGTGGGGGATGTAACACCAAAACGTCTCATAGCCTTCATTAAGCGCTACCGCTTCACCCAGGCTTGCACTTTGCACAGACAGCCAGTGGGCATTGATGTCCTGCGTGGTCAGCTCTCCAGCACGGCGAGCCTCATGCACTTTGCGCTCAAAATTGTAAAAGGCGATCTGTCGAACAACCGTGTTGATCATATCCTCCGCCTTCTGCGCAAGCATAGCCTTGCGCGACGCCTTGTCCGATGTTTTCGAGAGCAAGGATTGGAAGGTTAGCATCTCACCAAAAACGGACGCGGTTTCAGCAAGCGTCAGCGGCGTCGAAGCCATCAAGGCGCCCTGCTCCCCAGCCAAGACCTGATGTACGCCATGTCCCAATTCATGCGCTAGCACCATGACATCGCGTGGCTTCCCCAAATAGTTCAAAAGAACATAAGGGTGGGCTGACGGCACTGTCGGGTGCGCAAAGGCACCCGGGGCCTTACCGGGGCGGCTCGGTGCATCGATCCAGTTTTTGTCAAAGAACTGCGCGGCAACATCTGCCATTTGCGGTGAGAAGCCGGAGTAAGCTTCAAGGACGATCTTTTGGGCATCCGCCCATCCGATACGTGTTTCCGGCGACTGCGGCAAAGGTGCGTTGCGATCCCACGCTTCCAGCTTTTCGACACCGAGCCACTTGGCCTTTAATGCATAATAGCGGTGCGAAATGCGCTCAAAACTGCCCGTTACGGATGACACCAGCGCATCCACAACCTCACGTTCAACCCGGTTGGAAAGGTGGCGACTATCGGCAACATCGGAAAATCCACGCCAACGATCCTCGATTTCCTTGTCCTTTGCCAGCGTGTTGGTGATCAGCGTGAAGGTCTGCAAGTGAGAAGAAAAAGTTTCAACAAGGCTACCGAAGGCCGCCTTGCGTTTGTTGCGATTCGGATCCTGCAACAGGTTAAAGGTTGGCTCTGCCGGCAGCTTCTCACCTTCGACATCAAAACGCAGCGCCACCATGGTCTCATCGAAAAGGCGATTGAAAGCAGCCGCGCCGGTCAGGGATTTTTCTTGAAAGAGTTCCTCGATTTGGTCATCGAGCTGATAGGGTTTTTCAAGCCGCAGGTCGCGCAACCAGGGCGCATATTTGGCCAGGGCGGTGTCGCGCGCAAACCCGGCCGCCAATGCCGCCTCATCAATGCGGTTCAGCTCCAGTACAAAGAATAAAAGGCGTTGGCTGACCTCGGTCAGTTTTTGTTGGATGTCGCCGTAAAATTTCCCCCTGACGGGATCGGACGTATCACTGGCATAGAGAAGTCCGGCATAAGAACCTACTCGACCCAAACGGTCTTGCATGACCTCATACTCGCCAATCAGTGCGCCAAGGTGGTCATCAGCCAAAGCTGATTCCAAATTGCCTTTCCACTTCTCCTCAAATGCTTTTGCACCTTGTGAGCCGGTTTCGATGTCCGCGTTTAGCTCGGCACTCTCCATCCCCGGGTAAAGATCCTGAAGGTTCCATACGGGCATGTCGCTATCTGTGAATGTGGTACCGGCTCGTTCATTGTGTTGCGCAAGCCCGGGCGTTGGAAAAGGCATTACATCTCCATTTCGAGTAGCATAAAATGCATAAAAATTTATCGTCCCAATTAGCCGCGTGTTTAACGAGCTGTGTCACGGTGAGCCACGTCTGTTAACCCACGCTTTGAAAGTAGCCGTGTCGAGCGGTCATACAACCCATGGCATCAACTATTCTCATCGCCGATGATGATCCTGTCCAACGTCGCCTGTACGAAGCGACGTTGGAGCGCGCCAATCTGCGAACAATTGTGGCCGAAAATGGGACGGATGCGCTCAAGGCGATGGCGTCGGCTAACACGATCGACGCCGTGATCCTCGACTTGATCATGCCCGGCATCGACGGGATTGGCGTTCTTGAGCAAATGCAAGCCGATTCCCTTTCAATGCCCGTGATAGTCCAAACGGCCCAAGGCTCCATGGACACCGCAATTCGGGCGATGCGCGCCGGCGCATTCGACTTTTTGGTAAAACCAGCCAGCCCGGAAAAGCTGCTCGCCTCGGTGTCCGACGCGCTAAAGGTCAAGCACCGCGCCGCGCCCACCAGCGCGGCCGCCTCTACAAGAGAAAAAAACGATCATTCGAAACGCCAAATTATCGGCGACGGCCCGGAAACTGAACGGGTTCGCAAACTAATTGCCAAGGCCGCCGACAGCAACATACCCGTCCTGATTGAAGGACAGTCCGGAACCGGTAAAGAATTGGTGGCGCACGCAATCCAATCCGGGGGGCGGCGCGCCGAAAAACCCTTTGTGATTGTCAACTGCGGTGCAATGCCGGAAAATCTTGTGGAGAGCATTTTATTTGGCCACGAGAAAGGGGCGTTTACAGGTGCAACCGAAAAACGCAGCGGCAAATTTGTAGAAGCCCATGGCGGCACGCTATTTCTAGATGAAGTTGGCGATCTTCCGCTAGAAGCACAGGTCAAGCTTTTGCGTGCTATCCAGGAAGGACAAATCGAGCCCGTGGGTGCCAGCAAATCGGTCTCGGTCAATGTGAGGCTGATTTCAGCTACACACCGCAATCTGATTGAACTGGTACGCACCGGAAAATTCCGCGAAGACCTTTTCTACCGCCTCAACGTCTTTCCGATCATGGTGCCGCCGCTGCGCAACCGGCTCGATGATGTCCCGGCACTTGCAAAACACCTTCTGGCAAAAATCGGAAAAGCAGAAGGTAAACGCCTGGACCTGGATCAGTCGACGCTGGATCTGTTTATGCGATATGACTGGCCCGGCAACATCCGTCAGCTGGAAAATGCTATTTTTCGTGCCGTTGTGCTTGCCGCTGACGACGGCACGCTTTTCCCTCAAGACTTTGCCCATATTGCAAGCCAGCTGGTCAAGCCGTTGAACCAGCTTCAGAATGCAAGGTTTGGTGGACTGGCCGTGACCCCGCCGCCAATTCAAATGCCAGAAGCGCCGGCAGATGCTTTCGAGCCTATACCGGCAACCGCAACGGCACAGCCCGACGCAAAAATAGTGTGGAACGAGCAGGGCGACATCCGCACCTTGGCCGAAATCGAAGAACGCATTATCCGGTTGGCGATTGAAAAATACAATGGCCGCATGAGTGAGGTCGCCCGCCGATTGGAAATCGGGCGTTCAACATTATATCGCAAGTTGAAAGACTACCAAATCGCGCATTAATGGCCCGCCCGGCCCTTCACCGATTGTTAACGATGAATCCAATCCTGTCCCTCGCACTTTGATTGTGCCATTGTTACACCGTAATTAGCGCCGATATCTGGTGAGGGATTTGGTGGTAAAGTGGTTGTTCGTAATTGTGTGCGACGTTAAAACGTCACCATGATAACGCGCAATTAACCATGCCAACGTAGATCATAAAGGCAAAACGGGACAACAACTTTGCATTTTGTGTTTCAACAACCGTCAAGGTTATTGACTGATGGTTTACGCAAAGTCTGTCTACGCAGCTTGGCGACAGCCCTGATTATCAGCTTTTTCAGCGCCGCGGTCGCAACCTCGGCGCAAGCAGAAACGCGAACGCTCAAGCTTTATTTCACCCACACCAAGGAACGCGCAGAGATTACGTTCAAAAAGAACGGACGTTACGTTAAAAGTGGCTTGAACAAGCTCAACCGGTTCCTTCGCGACCATCGGCGCAATGAGCCGACCAAGATGGATCCCAAGCTTTTCGACCTAATCTGGGAAGCCTATCGCAAATCCGGTTCACGCGAATATATCCATGTCGTTTCCGCCTACCGTTCGCCGCAAACCAACGCGATGTTACGCCGAACGCGCGGCGGCCAGGCGACCAAAAGCCAGCACATGCTCGGCAAGGCCATGGATTTTTACATTCCTGGCGTGTCAGCCAAAAAACTACGAGAAATCGGCTTCAAATTACAAGGTGGCGGCGTCGGCTATTATCCACGCTCAGGCACCCCTTACGTCCATTTTGACACAGCCAGTGTGCGTGCTTGGCCACGCATGAGCCGCAACGAATTGACACGTATTTTCCCTAACGGCCGAACGCTTCACCTTCCGCCGGACGGCAAGCCCCTGCCCGGCTATCAACAAGCGCTGGCCGATTATAAGCGCCGTCAGGCGCGCGGCCAGGTAGCCGTGGTTGACGACACACGAAGCAGCGGTGGTGGCCTTTTCTCACGTCGCAGAAGCAATGAGCGCGACAACAACACACCAGAGCAGACGACGGCGACCGTTATCGCCTCATTGCCCGGTTCACGATTGCCACGGCCGGAAGTCGCACCACGGGTTTCAACAGGCGTGCCTGTGAGCATCACACAACCAGCGCCTTCGCCAACATTGGCAGAAACGATTGAGCAACAGGCGGAGACCGTATTTGCCTATGCGCCGCCTATTCCGCAAAGACGTCCTGAAGTTCTCATTGCCGCGGCTCCTGCACCCACCGAACGGCGTTCCGCCAACGAAATCGAAAACGCGCTGACACAAACAGGAAATCGGATCGCAAGCACTGAACTTCCCGATGATGCACGCGCCATTTTGGATGCCTTGGCAGCTGAAAGACCCGGATTAGAGGCAACCATCGGCACAACCAAGCTGGCCTACGCAAACCTGCCGAGCCCTAACACGCGTCCGCGCCTGACCGATCCCAACAGCATTCAGGCATCTGTTTTGCCGCGACCGGCACAAATCACCAGCGCACCGGTTAATGGTAGCCGCGGCGGCCGAGTTGCCGTTCCCGGAGATAGGCCGCTGACAATTGACGAAACCACGGCCGCGAAAATTCGTGCAGCGGCATTGGACACAGGCGTGCCAACGACCGAAAAGTCAGCGCGACCGACCCAGCTTGATGCGATTGAGGTCGCTGCAATCGCACCAAGCGCAGTCAGACTAACTCCGCAGATCGACCCCGAACGGTTTGGAAACTGGACAACCAGCGACAAGCCGCTAGCGGACAGCATCGCCGAGACGCAAAAACCCGATTTTGTCCAGAACGCCATGCGTGAGGCACCAATCATGGTCTATACGCAGGGCTTCACCAAAACCCCGGCACCAGACGCAAACCGGTTCTCCGGAAACGCGGTTACATTCCTGGCAGTCGCCAAGTTTGAGGGCGGATCAAATGCGGGTGGGGATGGCCAACCATTGCAATTGCAGGTTCCGGTAAGAAACTAACGCAGTTATGCTGCAGAACTTACTCGTCTGGCGTGACGATCATGCCCAGCGCGGCCATATAGGTGTCCAGCACCGCTTCCTGCTCCATGCGTTCATTCAAATCCTGTTTGCGCAGCGACACGATCTTGCGCAATGCCTTGGTGTCAAATCCGTTGGCTTTGGCCTCGCCATAGACTTCCTTAATATCATCCGCGATGGCTTTCTTTTCTTCTTCAAGCCGTTCGATGCGCTCCACTATTGTGCGCAACTGATCGCGAGCGACATTTTGAACTTCAGACATGCTTGCTGCTCCTGTTCAGGCGGGTGCGGTAGGAAGGTTGCAGGTGCAAGAAGCACGCAGACAGGTCAATGGGTTACCCCTTGTCTTCACCCAATTTTTGTCACCGCACCTACGCAAAATGAACATTGTTACGCGGGACATATGCTAAAAATGAAACACGGCGGTGCAGCTAAGCGCCGACATGGCATATCCAGAGATGAGCGCGAAGCAATTGGCAAAAGAACCTATCTACCTTTCCTCTGATAACTGGTCAGGCGCTCATCCCAACATCGTGCAGGCCATGACGGCAGCAAATACCGGTATGTGGGCCCCTTATGGTCTCAGTGACCGGGACGCGGCGTTGGATGCCCAATTCAGCGACTTGTTTGAAACAGAGACATCGGTTTTTCTGTGTACGACCGGCACAGCCGCAAACGCATTGGCCGTGGCTTCCCTCATGCGCCCGGGCGACTTTCTCTACACCCATAGCGAGGCTCACATACGCGTGGACGAATGCGGCGCGCCGGCTTTTCTGTCACCTGGTTTGCAGGTGGAGGGTGTTGGCGGCAGCCATGGGAAAATATCGCTGGAGCAATTGGACTTTGCTTTGAAAACAACCGTAGGCGGCGGTCTCAATGCCGGGCGAGTGGGTGCTTTAAGTCTCACCCAGGCAACCGAAGCCGGTACGCTCTATACGCTGGTGGAGATTGATGAGCGCATTGACGCCATCAGGCGCTGTCGACGCGACGCGCCCATCCATATGGATGGTGCGCGGTTTGCAAATGCCATTGCGGCCAACGATGTTTCTCCGGCTGACATGACATGGCGACGCGGGGTAGATGTCCTGTCTTTTGGCGGCACAAAAAATGGATGCTGGTGCGCCGAAGCCATTTTGGTCTTCAATCCCACCTATGCCGAGCATATGGCTTATATCCGAAAACGATCCGGGCACCTTGCTTCCAAGATGCGCTTTATGACGGCACAGTTTGAAGCCTACCTGCACAATAACCTCTGGTTGGCTTTGGCCCAAAGCGCCAATGAAAAAGCAGCCAAGCTCGAAGCGATGGTCAATGCATCGCCCAAAATCCGCGTTGTTTGGCCGCGTCAAATCAATGAAGTGTTTGCGGTTCTCGCCGAAACGGACCTGATAAAATTACAGGAAAAAGGGCTCCACTGTGCCCAATGGCAACCGCCCATGGCCGAGCGAAACAAAGTGGGAGCAGATGAAGCCATGATCAGGCTCGTCCCTTCATGGGCGACTGGCGACGACGACCTTGAGCGCTTCGCAAAGTTGCTCGGCACACTCTAGCCACGTACAAATCAACTTAATGTGAGTCAGATATCAGCTTGGCTGACATTCGTTTGTTTTTTCATTGAACGAGCGATCTGTGACGATTGGGCACCCGACGCTCTGTCGGTTCGCAAATCACTCTTTGGAGAACCAAAAATGTCAACAAAAACTGCAAAAACTCTATCTGGTGTGGCACTTGCTGGTGCCGTGGCTGCCGCTGTTTCTGGCGTCAACTTCGCCACCATCAACGACGCACACGCTGCTAAAGAAAAATGCTACGGCATTTCATTGGCTGGCCAGAACGACTGCGCCGCTGGCCCAGGCACTACCTGCCAAGGTACTTCTACTGTTGATTACCAAGGCAACGCTTGGACATTCGTAGACGCTGGCACTTGCGCCTCCATGTCAAAAGACGGCGACCGCATGGGCTCCCTGACACCGCTTGACCGCGACCTGCCTGCATAATTTGCGCGCAACAAAGATTGCCCGTTGCGTTGACAATCCAGCGTGACGGGCTTTCTTCTTGTTGCAGATCGGAGACCGTCAATGCGTAAAGAACCCCTCTACGACGACGCGCCCGCCCCGGCGGATGCATCGGCCGCCTCGGACGTGGCCCGATCTGCAGCAAGACCTCACGACTTAAAACCTCTGCCAAAAAGAGCCGGCGTCAGCTTCAAGCACGAACATACCAACGACATTTTGGAAGATTCTGGCGATGTTGGCTTTTTGGAAGTTCATGCCGAGAACTACATGGGCGACGGCGGACACCCCCACCGTACCCTGGAACGCATCCGCCAAGACTTTCCGCTTTCTTTACACGGGGTCTGTATGTCGTTGGGCGGACCCGAACGGTTAAGCCAGGATCACCTAACCCGCTTCAAGGCACTGGTTGAGCGTTATCAACCAGGTATGATTTCAGAACATCTGGCTTGGTCGACCCATGACGACATATTCTACAACGACCTTCTGCCACTGCCTTACACTGAAGAAACGCTTGCACGCGTCAGCGACCATGTCGACGAAATGCAAAACTTCGTTGGTCGCAAGATCTTGCTGGAAAATCCGGCCACCTATGTGTTGTTTGAAGAATCTGACATGGCTGAGACCGACTTCCTCAGGGAGATTGTGTCAAGAACCGGCTGCGGGTTATTGCTCGACTTGAACAATGTCTTTGTGTCGGCAACGAACCACAAATACTCCGCGATGGAATATCTGTCTGCGTTCCCGCTGCATGCCGTTGGCGAGATTCACTTGGCCGGCCACACCGAACAAAGCGATGATGAGGGCGAACCTCTCTTGATCGACAGCCATGACCGACCGGTCGCTGATCCGGTTTGGACGCTTTTTGAGCGCGTATTGGATCGTACCGGCCCTGTCTCCACGCTGGTGGAATGGGACAGCGATCTACCCGAATGGCCCGTTTTGCGCGCTGAAGCCGAAGCCGCCAATAAAATCATCCGCAAGATCGAGCGGCGCCATGGTGCCGTATTGGGTAGCCGCCATGCAGTCGCAGCCGCGTGATACCAATTCTGCCGCCTTTTCCGACGGCCTGTTAAAGCCGACGGTGGCAACACCCGAAGGTGTTGTCGGCCCAAACGGGAAAGGCGCTGACAAACGCTACAATGTCTATCGTAACAATGTGACCGTCAGCCTGATCAATGCGATGGCGGACATCTATCCGGCTACACAGAAAATAGTTGGCGAAGATTTCTTCAAGGCGCTGGCGCGGGAGTATGTGCGCAACCATCCGCCCAAGTCACCTCTCTTGTTTCTCTACGGTGCGCACTTTGCAGAGTTTCTGGCGACCTTTGAGCATGCGCAACATTTGCCGTACCTGACCGATGTGGCGCGTCTGGAACGGGCGTGGCTAACCGCCTACCATGCCGCCGACACCCAGCCGTTCAATCCGGCGGCACTCGCCAACATTGCGCCCGAACAATCCGGGCAGCTTACTTTTCAGGCAAAACCAGGCACTGCAATCATCACCTCCCAATTTCCGGTCTTCACCATCTATGCCATGAACCGCAATATGATGCCGCTCGGCAAAGTTGATCTTTCCAAGAAGGAAACAGCCCTCATCTCTCGACCGGATGCCGATGTGCTGGTGACGCCGCTCGACGCCGCTGAAACAGCATTCTTTTCACGCCTTCTCGACAAAGGGGAAACGCTTGAGATCGCCGCAGCGGCCGGACTTGAAGCGGCCTCCGACTTTGATATCAACAATGCGCTTTCCAAGCTCTTTGGTACGGGCGCAGCGGCCGCAGCCGCCATTTCTGACACCCTCTAACCCCAACCGATGCAAACTGACGGGACCAAAACAATGAACTCCATCTCCGAACCTGGCGCGATATCGAAAGAACCAAGCTCAACCGGGCTGATTGGTACGATCGTTGGCCTGCACAATAGCGTCTTCGGTGCTCTTTCCGCGGCGGGCCAATCATGGCTCACCGGCCTGTCCGCCCGCTTTGTGTTTGCCAGTGTTTTGCTGCTCTACTACCTGAACTCCGGCTGGCAGAAACTCGGGGACGGCATTTTCGGCTTTCTTAATCCATCCATTGGCGCGTATGCGTCAATCCTCCCCTCGGTCATGGAACAGTACGGTTTTGACCCTTCAGCCATCCCTTTCTTTCCTTACGGCATCATTGTTTATGCGGGCACTTGGACGGAATTGCTTTTGCCAATACTGATTGTCGTTGGCTTGTTTTCCCGTCTGGCAGCGCTTGGAATGATCGGCTTTGTGATCGTTCAAACCTATGTCGACGTGAATTTCCACGGGCTTGAAGGCAAATTTGTCGGCTCGATGTTCGACCGCTTCCAAGACGCCATTGTATGGGATCAGCGGCTACTGTGGGTTTTCCCGCTCTTCATTATTGCAGTTGCCGGTCCCGGCAAGATGTCGCTCGACCATATCCTGGGGCGTCGCTTCTCAAACTGATCATTTTTCCATCAAAAACCCCGCCGACGGATGCCGTCGGCGGGGTTTGGATCTCATAATTAATCGAACCGATTAATTGGTTTTTTTGGCCTTGGCCTCGATCTGCTTGGAAGCGTCAGCATTGGCTGAAATGGCGATCTTGCGGGGTTTCATGGCTTCCGGCAACTCGCGGACCAGGTCGATGTGCAACAGGCCGTTTTCAAGCTGCGCGCTGCGCACTTCAACATAGTCAGCCAAATGGAAGCGGCGCTCAAACGCGCGTGAAGCAATACCGCGGTGCAGATACTCGCGGCTATTAGAAGCTTCAGCTTCCTCGGCCTTGCCGCCAGCAACGGTCAACTGGTTCGCCCGTGCTTCAATAGAAATGTCTTCATCGGCAAAACCAGCAACGGCCATCGTGATGCGGTAGGCATTCTCGTCGAGGCGCTCAATATTGTAAGGCGGGTAGGTCTGTCCGTTTTCAGGCTGAGCGAGCGTGTCCAGCATGTTGAACAGGCGGTCAAAACCAACGGTGGAACGGTAGTAGGGTGTATAGTCAACGTGACGCATGTCAGTGTCCTTTTAAGTTAAGCAACAACATTTGATCGACCGGCAGCGCACCCGCTTGGGCGTGCACATTTCCCAGTCCGCAGACCCTGATGGCGCCCGCACGCCTTATTTGGTGGTTCCAAAATCCGAGTTCAAGAGCCCGTCACCGCTCGACAAAACCGATATGAACGCAGGATGAACAAGCGGTTCCGCATCGGTTCACATCATTTGATTTAAATCAGGCGTATCAACGAACGCGGCGTTGAAGGGACCGCCGCTTGGCAAACCGAACAAAGGAGCCAAGCCATGAAAAAGTCTGCCCTTACCGCAGCCATTATCGCGGCGGCCATGGTGGTAACGCCGGCAGCCGCAAAAGACTCTTCGCGATTTAACGAAAACAAACCGCACAGCGGCAAGTTCAGCGTTCACCAATATCCGTCCGCAGGTGTGGTCGCAAAGTATCATTTCTTGCCGAAAAAAGTGATCCGGCGTTCGCTGGTCCATCGCGGCTACAGAAATATCAACATCGTCCGCTTCAAAAGCGGTCACTACATCGTTCGCGCCAACGGTTACCGCGGATTGGTGAGATTGCGGGTTGATGCACGCACTGGCGTTATCGTGCGCCGCAAGTTGCTCAAGCCGTACCCGAGATACACCAATGAATTGCCCCGGTATTACTTCCACTGGCGCCTTCACTGATCATGCGACCTTCCGGGCAGACTGTAACGTCCCTTCCTGTTTGTCCGGTTGAAAAAGGGCCGTCTCCGCGAAAGCGGAGGCGGTTCTGCTTTTGAGGCCGCAATTATTTTGACCGGCACGAAAAGACACAATAAGCAGCTCTCATGAACGTTGGAGTGTCATTGCCGGACATGCACAGTCAATCGCACGGTCCGGAACCATCAGCGTCGGGTTTTGAAAAAACACCCGATGGCTACAATCTTCGTTTCGCTGTGTACCGATCCAAAAAACGGCCCAATCAGGGTACCATTATCCTCCTGCACGGTCGCAACGAAGCCATTGAAAAATATGCGGAAACGGTGCGTGATTTTCTTGCGCGCGGTTTTGATGTCGGAACTTTTGACTGGCGCGGCCAAGGCTATTCTGACCGGATGATTACCAGCCATAGGCACGGCTATGTCGATAGCTACGAGCAATTTGCCGCCGACCTGGAACATTTGTTCAAGGCCACTTTTCTGCCCGAGGCGAGAGCACCTTTCTTTGTCGTGGCCCACTCGATGGGCGCACTTGCAGCTTTGGTGGCGGCTCCCATTTTGGCAAACCGCGTGCGGCGGATGGTCTTGTGTGCGCCCCTCCTCGGACTTGGTCCGGATGTGCCATCCCCGTCCATTTTGGAACCGGCCATGCGGATCCTTTGTTTTGTTGGCTTGGGTCGGTTGCCGATTGGTGGTGAAAAAGGCGGCATTGCAATCACACCGTTCCTTGAAAACAAGCTGACCACCGACTTGGATCGCTACACCACCAACCAAGCGCTGGCTCAACCGGGAGGACCGCTATCGGTAGGCCCGCCCACATGTGCGTGGCTCAATGCGACATTAGAGGCCATCAAAGAGGTTCATGAACCTGAACACATGGCCCGAATTTATACACCGACGCTCATACTCACGGCCGGCTCAGATACCGTTGTTTCCTCGCTTGCGGCAACGCAATACGCCCGTGACCTCAGATCAGGGGCCCATATCGCAATCGATGGCGCAAAACACGAACTGATGCAGGAAGCTGACCGCTACCGCGATCAGTTCTTCGCCGCATTTGGACAGTTTGTCCCTGGAACATCGGTTTAGCCCGCGTTCAGGATATCCAGCGCAGCCTCATGTAACGGCGCCGTGGCAGCGGCAACGATATTGCCACCATTTTCCGCACGGCCGCCGTCAAACGTCGTCACAATGCCGCCTGCCTGTTCAATAAGGGCGATCAAGCCGACAATGTCATACGATTGGAGACCCGGCTCGACTACGAGATCAACATGACCTGCGGCAAGCATCGCATAGGCATAACAGTCGCAGCCATAGCGCGGCAAACGGACCCGCTCCTCCAAATCAAAATAGCGAGACGTCAACTCGTTTTGAAATAGCGCAGGGGTGGTCGTCATCAGTGTGGCATCGGCGAGCGTGGCAGTGTTGCTCACGGCAATGCGCATGGGTTCTACGCCAGAACGCGCGAAATACGACCCGGTCGGCGTGCCCATAAAAATCTCATCGATGTAAGGTTGGGACATAAAGCCGGCAATTGCACGCCCCTGCTCCTTAAGTCCGACCAACGTGCCCCACGTGGGAAGACCGGAAATATAGGCTCTCGTCCCGTCGATCGGATCAATAACCCAGACATAGTCTGCGTCTTCATTTTCAGTACCATACTCTTCCCCAACGATACCATGTTCAGGAAAACGCTGCCGAATCTCGTCTCGAATAACACGTTCGGTGTTTTGATCCGCCTTTGTGACTGGATCAAAATCTGCACTGCTTTTGTTTTGCACACTTATTCCGGTTCTAAAACGGGACAGCGCTGGCTTTGCCGCTAAAGCCGCAAGCTCTTGAAAGAACGAGCCAATTTGCAAAAAATCTGCGGTTGATGCGGGCGTTCTCAACTTTGTTATCCTGTACTTACAATTTGCGCGCGATGTTTATATTGACTTTTGTGCAATGCAACATCACTATGTTAGCGTTAGCTTAGGCTATCACGCCCGCCAAGGGCGTTTCCTCCCTAGACTTTGACCGCGTCGCTCAACGATGCGGTCATTTTTGATGGGAAAGACCTACTCGGCGGCGAGCGAAAACTCCCGCAACATCTCAATGGGTAAGCTAGTTATTACATTAGCAAGCGCGAACATATCCTGCTTTACCGTCGCAAAGTTCACCGTTTTGCGCATCAGCTTTTCATCGAAATAAATGCCCCGGCTTATCTCTATCTGGAGCGCGTGCAAATGTTTGGCAGGGCGTCCATAATGCTCGGTAATAAAACCACCGGCATAGGGCTTATTGGTCACTACATCATAACCGAGCGACATGATCGCCTCGACCACCGCAGCGGTTACGTCCCTTGAAGCACTGGAACCAAACCGGTCCCCGACAATAAAATCTGCTTGGATGCCATTGTCCTGCGCGCGCACGGTTGCCGGCATTGAGTGGCAATCAATGAGCAACGCGCAGCCAAATTTGCGGTGAACGCGAGCCAAAACCCCGCGCAAGGCCTCATGATAAGGTTTGTAAATACGGTCGATGCGCATTTTGGCTTCATCATAGGGCAGCCTACGCGGATAAATATTCTGTCCCTCCGAAACCACACGCGGCACGGTTCCAAGCCCTCCGGCAACCCTTATGGAATTACGATTGGCAAATGGGGGGAGTGCGCCTGAAAACATGCGCGGATCAAGCTCGTAAGGCTCACGGTTCACATCAAGATAGGAGCGGGGAAAATTGGCGCGCATCATCGGCGCACCCAGTGCTGGTGCGCCGGCGAACAGTTCATCCACATAAAAATCTTCAGAGCGGCGTATTGAACTGGCGTCCAGCCGTGTCATTCGCAAAAAGCGTTCGGGATAATGGCGCCCGCTGTGCGGCGAATTGAAAAGGCAGGGCGCCTGGACATCAGAAGGCATGTCAATTTCAAAGGGCGCAACGCCCTGAAAGTCCTTTTCTACGCCCATTTGAGCCTTTTAACCTCCCATACGGTGGACAGCTTCAAACCAACCCAACGATGCAAACTATAGCGCCAGCCGACGCTGTTGACCACCGTTTGAAGCTTTTGCTGGGTAAACTGGATTTTTACGTGTCTGATCAATAAGGGGAGCGCAACGAACTTATTTGGGTAGGACGACAATGCATCGCATCCTTCTTGCGGAAGACGACAATGATATGCGGCGCTTTTTGGTCAAGGCACTCCAAAAGGCTGGCTATGAAGTAACCGACTATGACAATGGTGCCAGCGCCTATGAGCGCCTGCGCGAGGAGCCCTACTCGCTTCTTCTCACCGATATTGTCATGCCCGAAATGGATGGTATCGAGTTGGCGCGCCGTGCCACGGAGTTGGATCCCGATCTGAAAGTCATGTTTATCACCGGTTTTGCAGCTGTTGCGCTCAATCCGGAATCAGAGGCACCAAAAGACGCCAAAGTTCTTTCAAAACCGTTCCACTTGCGCGACCTCGTCGACGAAGTTGAAAAGCTTATTGCCGCTTAGGCAATTCACCGCTTTGGGTTCTTGACCTGTGTTTGCGGCTGTGGTGTATGCCGCCATCACGGATGGGCGATTAGCTCAGCGGGAGAGCACTTCGTTGACATCGAAGGGGTCACTGGTTCAATCCCAGTATCGCCCACCATCCTTTTCTAAGACCGCACACATATCGGGAATGCCATGCAAAGAGCCGGTCTTCTTGAAACGGCAGCCCCGATTGCATTTGTCTTGCTTTGGTCGACCGGCTGGCTGGTTGCGACATATTCATCGCCGCACTCGGATCCCCTCACGTTCCTTTTTATCCGCTTTGTGCTTTCAGCGCTCGTCTTTGTCACCATCACGTTGGCACTTCGCGAGAATTGGCCGCCCACCAGCATAGCATTGCATGCTCTTTTGTCCGGCTTCTTTCTTCACACACTCTATTTGGGTGGCGTATGGTGGGCCATTGATCGCGGTGTGCCTACATCTGTGTCGGGCTTGCTGGCTGCGCTCCAGCCACTTTTAACCGCGATGATCGCTTACTGGACGGTTGGCGAACGCCTGAACACGGGGCAAAAACTTGGCCTTTTGCTCGGATTCGTGGGGCTCTTGATTGCGATCGGACCTCGCCTAGCTCAGCTTAACAACAACCAGATGGCAGCCGCGCTTATCCCCTTGAGCATAAACGCGATCGCCATGGTCGCCGTCACCATCGGCACGGTCTATCAAAAGAAGACATTTCACAATGTCCCGTTGCTACCAGTCGCCACACTTCAATATGTTGGTGCTGCCGCGTTTATGCTACCCGCCATCGTCCTTTGGGAGCCGAACAGGCATTTTGATGTCAATTTTGAGTCGATCGCCGCGATGGTTTGGTCCGTGTTTGGCCTGTCCCTTGGTGCCATTATGCTGTTGCTGATGCTGATCAAACGCGGGCAAGTTAGCCGCGCCGCATCCTTGATATATCTGATACCACCGACGGTTGCCGTGGAAGCCTGGCTGATATTTGGTGAGCAATTGAGCATGCCGCTGATTGTCGGTACGATGATAGTTGTGACTGGCGTTTGGTTGGTCAACCGTAAGAGGCCGTCGGCCACTTGATCGTCACCGACCCCGATGGCTAGAGAATCTAGAGAATAATGATGACCAAGAACAATATTACAATTGACGAAATTCCGGACCAGGTGGGGAAGATTGTTGGCACTTCCCAATGGCGGACCGTTACCCAGAAGATGATCAATGCGTTTGCAGAAGCGACAGACGACCACCAATGGATCCATTTGGACGCCGAGCGCGCTGCCCGTGAGACGCCGTTCGGCGGCACGATCGCCCATGGCTTCCTGACATTGTCCCTGTTGTCGACGCTCGCCTACGAGGCCCTGCCCGAAGTTGAAGGCATCACCATGGGCATGAACTTCGGCTTTGAAAAAGTGCGCTTCTCGGCACCGGTAAAAACAGGCGCTCGCGTGCGCGCGGTCTTCAAACTAACCGACGCTCAAGTAAGAAAGTCCGGGCGCATATTATCCACCTATGAGGTGAAACTGGAAGTTGAGAATACGGTCAAGCCCGCGTTGACCGCCAATTGGATAATTCTGTCGATGTTCGACCCTGAATAGGCCGCTAATCCATCGCACGCGCCGCTGTTTCCAGATGCGTAAACAAATAGTCGGAAAATGAGCGCCACACCTCGATGCGATAGACTTTGTCACGCACGTGAAAAAGCACAATCTCGACTTTTCCAAACACGGTACGTGCGCAATAGCCGACAGGAAAAGCAGCAGCCGACAAGTCGCGCGGGCACCCGGCATTGATCACAGCAGCTGACGACGGCCCCGACACAAGCACGGCAGTATTGCGATACGAAATATCTACCGCGCTGTGCGCAACATCGATATCTGACAATGCGCTGATCGGGTTAACTTTCGGATCAGCAACAAGCCATTCATCCGGCCCCAACCAGAGGGCAAAACGGTTTCCGACCATCGCCGAATGGTTAGGCTGTCGTGGCAATTCCAGGCCAAGTGCATCCCCAACAACCTTAAGCTCCTTTGAGCCACAGCGAAGGATGAGTCGAAAGGCGCTCGGCGCCAACGTAATGGCGACACCAGCGCCAGCAAAGACGCGCCCCGACAGCGGATGAATACGTTCCAAAACCTGCTGTACGTCAGACATTTTGCCGGGTTCCTTCGGGATCGAAAAACACCGGACTGCAAACTTCTACGTCAACAAATTCACCTTGAGGTGCCGATGCGAAAAGCCGATCACCCATCCGCTCAAAACCATTTTCCAGCAGCGCCATCGCGATGGGTGCGCCGCAATTCTCGGACCAATAAGCCGACGATACCCACCCCACCATATTGAACGGCGGTGTCTGATCGGTATCTTCCACCAGCTGCGCACCTTCTTCCAACACGGTTTTCCCGTCTACACAGCGAAGGCCAACCAGTTGGCGCCGATTCGGCGCGACCAGGTCTTTGCGCATCAAACCGCGAATACCGACAAAGTCTTGCTTCTTCTTCCCAACGGCCCAACCCAGGCCGGCATCATGCGGCGTCACGGTGCCGTCCGTATCCTGCCCGACGATGATATAACCTTTTTCCGCGCGCAAAACGTGCATGGCTTCCGTGCCATACGCGCACCCGCCTTCCTCGGCGACATCGGCCATCAAAACATCCCAGATTTGCTGGCCGTAGTCGGCGGGGACATTAATTTCAAACCCGTCTTCGCCTGCAAATGACATCCGGAACAAACGCATCTCAACGCCCGCAATCGTTCCGTCACGCACGCTCATAAAGGGTAAGACGTCTTTACCCAGATCCATATCTGGCAAGTGTTTGGTAAGAATTTGGGCAGCTTTCGGACCTTGCAGGGCGATAACCGCCCACTGCTCGGACGTTGATGTGAGCCAGACCTTCAAATGGGGAAATTCTGTTTGAAGATAGTCTTCCATATGATGCAAAACACGCGGCGCACCGCCGGTTGTCGTTGTTACATGAAAACGGTCATCGGCAAGGCGGCCAATCACACCATCATCATAGATGAAGCCATCCTCACGGCACATGATACCATAGCGCAGCCGCCCGACCCCGAGTTTTAGAAACGGATTTGTGTACATCAAACTCATGAATTCAGCCGCGTCGGGGCCCACCACTTCGATCTTGCCGAGCGTCGAAGCGTCAAAGATACCGACATGGGTGCGCATGGTCTTGCACTCACGGTTGACGGCAGCATGCATATCTTCGCCAGCACGCGGGTAATACCACGCACGCTTCCATTGCCCGACGTCTTCAAAAACCGCGCCAACGTGCACATGACTCTCATGGATCGGGGTACGTCGTGTGGGGTCGAAAAGCGGACCGCGTGCATGACCTACCAACGCACCAAATGTCACCGGTGTATAGGGCGAGCGGAAAGTGGTGAGCCCCACTTCGGGTATCTTTTTGCCCAACTGCTCGGCTGCAATCGCAAGGCCATGCATGTTTGACAATTTACCCTGATCGGTAGCCATCCCATTGGTCGTGAAGCGCTTTACATGCTCGATGGAATGCATGCCCTCTTGAACAGCTAGCCGAATGTCTTTGGCCGTCACATCATTTTGATAGTCTACGAACGCTTTGACCACCTTACCATTTTGCGCGCCGACACCAGGGCCCAAATAGCTGCCCGACCACGAACCCCCTTCAACCGCTGTTATCGAGATCGACGTTTTTTTGGACTTGCCCCGCGTGACCTTTATAACCGCCTTTTCAGCGGCTTGTTCACCGGCGGCCAGGCCTTGTTCGATCGTCGCCGAAAGCGTCTCAGCGCCATTGCACGCGCCGACACTGGCGCAATCCTGCATATAGTGGTCGGGCACAAAAACCTGTTTTGCATCGTCAAAACGCAACTTCCCGCGCGATTGCGAGAAGAGGTGTACGGATGGCGTCCAACCAGATGACATGACAATTGCATCGACCGGCATGACTTGCGCCGTGCCTGAACCATCGATGCGCTCAACACTCATGGAAGAAACACGCAACTTGCCGCCTGCAGCGCTAACGCCACTTGCCAAATGGATGTCAATTCCAAGCGCCGACGCTTCATCCTTAAGCGCATCAGCGATGCTCTCACGAACATCGACAATCGCGGCTATTTCAGCCCCCGCCCGCTTGAGGTCAAAAGCAGCCGCATAGGCACTGTCATTGGCGGTATAAACGCCCACCTGACGGCCAACCAACACACCAAAGTGATTGAGATATTTGCGCGCCGCTGACGCCAGCATGATGCCCGGCCTGTCATTGTTTGCAAAGATCATGTGCCTCTCGATGGCACCGGTGGCTAACACAACATGTTTGGCGCGCACCTGCCACAAACGCTCTCGAACGCCGGACGGGTCGGATTTGTGCTCATTGAGACGTTCAACGAGACCGATCATGTTTTGCGCATAATAGCCAAACGCGGTTGTCCGAGACAAAACACGGACATTGTCCATGGCCTGCAGCGCTGAAACCGAAGCCTGTGCCCACTCATGACCTGAGCGCCCGTCGATTTCTGCTTCAGTCTCAAATTGCAAAGCGCCACCAAATACTGGCTGCTCATCGAGCAAAATGACTTGAGCGCCAGCATGTCCCGCCGCCAGTGCCGCACTGATGCCGGAGGCTCCACCGCCGCATACCAGAACATCGCAATGGGCAAAGCACGAAGCATAATGATCGGGATCAATTTCAGTCGGCGCGACACCGAGCCCGGCTGCATGCCGAATAAAAGGCTCATAGACCTTCTCCCACGCTTTGCGCGGCCACATGAAAGTCTTGTAGTAAAAACCGGCGGCAAAGAACGGTGAAGCCACATCGTTGACCTCGCCAACATCAAAGGCAAGCGACGGCCAACGGTTTTGCGACTGTGCGCTCAAACCATCATACACTTCCTGTACTGTAGCCCTTACATTTGGAACATGGCGGGCGCTATCGCGTGTAATTCCCACCAACGCATTGGGTTCCTCGGGCCCAGCAGTTAATATCCCTCGCGGACGATGATATTTAAATGACCGCCCGACCAGGTGAATGTCATTGGCAATCAACGCGGAAGCCAGCGTATCACCGGCAAGCGCAGAATAGACTTTACCGTCAAAACTAAATTGGACTTTGTTGGCAGGCGTCAAGCGACCGGCAGCGGCCACGCGATTGAGTTGGGTCATTGGCAGTCCCTGTTCTCATTGGCCGCCACTTCAACCTCCGGCTTGGGTTCGCCCGCCTTGTAGGTCATCAGGAATTTGTCGCTGACTGTGTCACGCACCGCATTGAAAAACCGGCCACAACCATGAACATGTCGCCAACGCTCAAATGTCACGCCCTTGGGGTTCTCGCGGTAAAAAAAATAGCGCGAGAACTCTTCATCGGTGATTTTTGTCATGTCCTCCGGTCTGACCAAATGCGCCTCGCCGGCATGGCGAAATTCGATTTCCGGCAGGTCTTCATCACAATAGGGGCAACGTATCAAAAGCATGGATATATCGGGCCTTAAAGCTCACCGGATGGCAGTGCAGTGCCTTCGGGTTGATCGCAAAGCCTCGCGCCAGTTTCAAAATAAGGGATTACCATTTCCAACCTGCGTTTTGGATCGACCTGTTCAATGAAAAGATCAGCGTTGACGAAATTGAGCAAAACAAGATCAAGCACATCATCGGAGAGTATGATAATGCGCACATCGCCAATTGCGTCATTTGTGTTCGCAGATTCAAATTCATGCACGCCAGCGGCAAAATAGACGGCGGGATCGCCCAGGATAAACGTGCATAGAAGAATGCCTTCGTTGACCGTAAAAGGCCAATTGGCTTCTGTTGGAAGGCGGTGAATATGCTGCGTCCGAAAGTCACCGGATTCCGGGAAAAACGCCGGGTCGGCACTCATACTTTGCGATGAACAAGCACTCAAAACGCACCCCACCAACGATCCCACCAGTCCCGTCAAATCGTCACCTTTTCCACTGCTGTATCCGGATCACCTGTATTGGGCGTCCCAGCTGGCTCAATGATCAGCAAATGCGCTTCATTTTTCGCTTCCGGGCAATGCTCTACGCCCTTTGGCACGACAAAAATCTCACCCTTGCCCAACGTCGCATCACCATCATGCATTTTGATCGTGATCTCGCCATCCAAAACCATAAAGAAATCGTCAGTGTCCGGGTGCGAGTGCGAGTGCCAGTTAAACTCCCCTTGCACCTTAACCAACATCAAATCATGTCCGTTGAAGGAGCCTACGATTTTGGGAGACCAGTGGTCGGAAAACTTCGACAACTTGTCAGCAAGATTAATGACATCGTGTGGCATCGCGTGAACCTAATGCGCAACAGCAGCGGCAGCTGCTTCATCGATCAACCGCCCGCCTTCGAAGCGCTCTAGTGTAAAACCTTCATTAATCGGGTGCGGATTGTCGTTGGCAATGGTATGGGCGAACACATGCCCCGATCCCGGTGTTGCCTTGAACCCGCCTGTTCCCCAACCACAGTTGACATAAAGACCGGGCACGGGCGTCTTTGCGATGATCGGCGAGCGATCGGGCGTCACGTCTACAATACCGCCCCATGAGCGGAGCATTTTCATCCGCGTAAAAATCGGAAACATTTCGCAGATCGCATCCAGCGTATGCTGTATGATCGGCAGTCCGCCTGTCTGTGAGTAGGACGTATATTGGTCCGTTCCAGCACCAATCACAAGTTCACCCTTGTCAGACTGTGATATATAGGCGTGAACGGTGTTGGACATCACCACGCACGGGAAACACGGTTTAACCGGTTCGGAAACAAGGGCTTGCAAGGGATAACTCTCCAAAGGCATGCGCACATCGGCCATCTCCATAAGCACCGACGTATGCCCGGCGGCCACCACACCAACCTTCTTGGCGCCAATAAAGCCCCGTGTCGTTTCAACGCCTGTCACATTGCCATTGCCCGCGCGACGCACACCCGTCACCTCACAGTTTTGAATGATGTCGACACCACGGGCAGAAGCCGCCCTGGCGTATCCCCAGGCAACTGCATCATGGCGCGCCGTGCCGCCGCGGCGCTGGAGAGCAGCGCCCATGACGGGGTAACGGGCTGACTTGGAGATGTTCAGCGGCGGGCAATATTCATTGGCCTGATCAGGGGTCAGCCATTCATTGTCCACACCATTGAGCCGATTGGCATGGATGTGCCTTTTAAACACCTGCACGTCATGGACATTGTGTGCCAGCATCATAACGCCGCGCGGTGAGAACATGACATTGTAGTTGAGATCCTGACTCAAACCCTCCCAAAGAGAGACCGCGTGATCATAGAGCCCGGCACTTTCATCATACAGATAGTTGGAGCGGATAATCGTTGTGTTCCGACCCGTATTGCCGCCACCTAGCCAGCCTTTTTCCAAGACGGCGACGTTGGTGACCCCATGCTCTTTGGCAAGATAATAAGCTGTTGCCAGACCGTGCCCGCCGGCACCGACAATGATAACGTCGTACTGCGACTTGGGCTCCGGATTGTCCCATTGGCGATCCCAGCCCTTGTGGGCTCGCATCGCCTCCCGCGCAATCGCAAATCCTGAATACCGACGCATGCCATTTCCTCACGAGTACGTGTCGCCACAGAAAGAAGCATGCTACTGCTGTCAAATCCAGCCGGAATGCGACGGGCATATGCGCCCTAACGTCTCTGCCAGGCCCAATGGTGGTTTGGGCAGGCAGCGATTAGGGCCCAACGGCACATAGCAAATGCTGGACTTTTCCTCATTTTTCTGGCAAATCGGCATCAGTGCATGGCTGTGGCTTTTGCGCGCACTGTATTGCGCTCTCAAAAAACCGACCAAGCCATTGAAAACAAACCCTATTTTTAAGGAACAGGAACAACGTGCAGGTATTGGTTCGTGACAATAATGTAGATCAGGCTCTTCGGGTCCTGAAAAAGAAAATGCAGCGTGAAGGTGTCTTTCGCGAAATGAAGCTGCGTGGTCACTACGAAAAACCATCAGAAAAGCGCGCCCGCGAAAAGGCAGAAGCTGTCCGCCGCACACGCAAACTGGCCCGTAAACGTGCGCAGCGCGAAGGCCTTTTGGGCGGCCGCACGGGTCGCTAAGGCCTTTTTTGACACGCGCCCAGATTTAGCCCAACTTACGAGACAAGGCGGCGTTGCTTTAAAAGCTGCGCCGCTTTTGTTTTCTTCGAACAAACGGCGGTCGCTAGGGACATTGAGAATGCGGTCATTCATCGTCAGCAGGGCCAAAAGTGCGGTTGGTATGCGCCTGCTTGCGCTTTCCTGCCTTCCGCTTTTTGCCACCGCTTGCGAAACGACGAACCTGACCGGTGAAGTTGCTACTATCGAGCGCGAGCAAGCCTCGGATGAAAACATCAACTCGCTGACGCAAGTCATTCGCGCCAACCCGAACGACGCCAATGCCTACAATGTACGTGGGTCGGCCTATGGCCGTGGTGGACGGTATCGTGAAGCGCTGGCGGATTTTACTCGTGCCCTTCAAATAAATCCCCGCTTCTATGAGGCCTATGCCAATCGGGCGTTGATCTATCGGTTTTTGGGAGATCAAGGCGCGGCCGCAGCAGACTATAACGCCTCGCTTCGACTCAACCCACGCTATGACAAAGCCTATATTGGACGTGGTGAGCTCTATCGCCGAGCAGGCCGCTCAACCGAAGCCTTCAATGACTTCCAACGGGCGATCCGATTGGATACGACAGACCCGCGCGCTTACCATCGCCGCGGCTTGATTTACCAAGAACGGGGCCAGCACGATTTTGCCATCGACGATTTTTCGACGGCAATCTCGTTGCAACCGGAAGCGCCTGAACCATACAAGGGCCGCGCTGTCAGCTATATCGCACAGCAAAAGCTCGATAACGCATTCGACGATGTCAACTACGCGCTCAGGATAGACAGCCGAACCGCAGAGGGATGGGCCATTCAGGCGCTCATCTATGAACGGCGCGGTGAAAACGCCCAAGCAGTCCAGAGCTATAGAAAAGCCCTACAGCTTGATCCGCAATATGAACCCGCGCGCCGTGGGTTGGAGCGGGTCGGCGGATAAAGACTTTTCAAAATATCTGTTAAGGTCAGGCGCCCAGTTTCTCAATCAGCCGTGTCTGATTGCGCACCCAATAATCCATCGCCGTTTCGACAAGTGCATCGGCATCATATTTTGGCTTCCAGCCAAGCGCCGTCATTTTTGAGATGTCCGGCATTCTGCGATCGCAATCTTCATAGCCCGGACCATAGAAATCAGCTGAGCTTATGTCTTCGATGACAGGTGTTGCTTTCGAATCATGCTTGCTCACATATGTGTCCGCCATCTTCTCAGCCAATTGCCGAATGGTCAGCTCGTTGGCCGGGTTACCGATATTGATGATTTCGCGGTTGGTTTGCTCAGGATTTTTCAAAATGAGCATCAGCGCATCAATGGCATCATCGATATAGGTGAACACACGTCGGTTTTTACCGCCATCAACCAGTCGTAACGGCCGGTTAAAGACCAGGGCGGACATGAAGTTGGCGAAAACACGTGGATTGTCTTCGCGGTTCCAATCCTTGATGTACTGATCCATCAAGGGGCCAACAAAGTTAAACGGACGAACAAGCGTGAAATCCAACCCATTTTGCATGCCGTGCGCATGGATCATGCGGTCAAGCAACTGCTTTGCTGACGAGTAAATCCAACGCTGGTTGGCGATCGGGCCAAGGATGAGATCCGTCTGATCTTCGCGGAAAGGCTCTTTTGAACCACCGGTCTTGCCATAAACCTCTGAGGTGGAGAAGTGGATCAGGCGGGTCTTGTGCTTAACGCAGGCATCGACGACCTTGATACAATCAAAAAAGTTCAGCTTCACCACGTCAAGCGGCTCATTCAAAAACATGGCCGGGCGAACGTGAGCAACCAAGTCGAAAACCACATCGGCTTCCGCGATAACCTCATCCATGCGCTCATCATCTTTGGTGATGTCGACTACTTCGAAATTATATGGCTCATTCTCAAAGCGTAGCGAGAGCTTGGCGTCTTCAATGTCGCTGCTGAGTACTTCGTACTCGCCAGAGTTCACCAAACGGTGCGTCAGGTTGCTGCCGATGAAACCACCAGCACCCAACAAAGCAACTTTTGTCAAAACGGTCCCCGATCCTAGATTTCCGCTATTTTTTTCCCTAATGGGAAATGGTGGCCAACTTGTCAATCAAGCTGTCAGAGAGTTCTCCGGTCAACCAGCTACCCTCTTGTTCTGATGCGACGGTGTGAACGTGCAAATCAACACCAAAAGCCTCGGCCAATGGCGGGAAGGTTGTCGTATAGCGCCTGGAAAGATTGAGCGCATCTATGCGAAGGCCCGGCCGTCCGAATACCAAATTGGTGAGCCCCGCACCATACTCGGTTATCACCGACCGTGCGTTTTCGAACAGATGTTTTTGTTGCGGGACACTGAGAACGGCCGGATCGATTGAGAAATAACCGGCTTGCGCAAGGCGCGCTTCCAGCTTGTTAAAATTGCTCAATCGTCGGTTACCAATTACGTCGGTTTCACGCCGCAACAAAACCCTTTCGGGCGAACCCAGTCCCGGATCTTTACTTGGCACCCCGCTGATGAACGGATCAATGTGCAGCCTCACATCCAACGCGACCTGGAGAAAATACATTTCATCGGTAACAATGGTTTCACGACGACGCTGAACGATCACTTCGCGTCCCCGCAGCAAGTCATCTGCCACCGCCTTGTAGAAAGGCTTCTCGGCCAGACGAGCTGCGACCAATACGGGCATATCTTCAGCTAAGCCCAATTCGTTGGCAAAAGCCACACGCGGCGCGATTTCGCAGATGAAGTGATAATAGTTGAACTCATGTTGATGGCGCAGATAAAGCACGCTTTTGACGCGGCGACGCGGTGAAATCGACGGAATGAGCCCGTTCAGGTAGCTGTCGTCGCTGCCGCGCTTGTACCGGTGTATTCCTGACATGGAAGGAGCGAATACTTGTCGGTCAACCCTTACAAGTGAATTGCGGCCATCTACCGAAACGCGGCCGACCAGCCGGTGCGCACGATACTGGCTCGGCTCACGCAACCGTTGTAAAATATCATCATAATATTTCTGCGAGTCGACATTAACATGTTGAGGCGGCGGTGACGGGCGGGGGGTTTCACCCTGCACCATGATCGCGGCATCTTCTGCCCTTTGGGGCAAAAACCGCTCGTAACTTGGAAGCTGCCTTTGCTCATCTTCCGAAAGATCCTCCGACATCCGGAAATTGATACTGCGCAATTCCGCCCCTTCCTTGCCGTAGACCGGGCTACTCCGGTCAGGCCTCCATGGCTTTGTTGATGTCTTCCACCATCTTCTTTGCATCAGCGAACAGCATCATCGTGTTGTCGCGGAAGAACAGCTCATTTTGAACGCCGGCGTAACCCGAAGCCATGCCGCGCTTGATAAACAGCACGGTTCCGGCATTTTCCACATCCAGAATGGGCATGCCATAAATTGGAGACGCCTTATCGGTTTTCGCTGACGGGTTAGTCACATCATTGGCACCGATAACGAAAGCGACATCTGCCTGGCTGAACTCGGAGTTGATGTCTTCAAGTTCAAAAACCTCGTCATATGGCACATTGGCTTCCGCGAGCAGAACGTTCATGTGGCCGGGCATACGACCGGCAACGGGGTGGATCGCGTATTTAACTTCAACCCCTTCATGCTTCAAATTGTCTGCCATCTCCCGCAACGCATGCTGAGCCTGTGCAACAGCCATGCCATAACCGGGTACAATGATGACCTTGGACGCGTTCTTCATCAGGAATGCCGCATCGTCAGCTGCACCCTGTTTGACAGGACGTTCTTCTTGGTCGCCGCCGGCACCTGCCGATGCGTCTTCACCACCAAAACCGCCGAGAATAACCGATATGAATGAACGGTTCATGCCCTTACACATGATGTAAGACAGGATGGCACCTGAAGAACCGACCAATGCGCCGGTAATGATCAGCGCCAAATTCTCCAGTGTAAAGCCAATGCCAGCCGCTGCCCAGCCGGAATAGGAGTTGAGCATGGAAACCACAACCGGCATGTCCGCACCGCCGATCGGGATAATGATCAAGACGCCAAGCAACAATGAGAGGGCAACAATCAGCCAGAACACAAAGTAGCTTTCGGTCGCAACCAGCACACCGACCAAAACAACAATGCCGATACCAAGCGCCAGATTGACGATATGGCGCATAGGCAGCATGATCGGCTTGCCCGACATCCGGCCATCAAGTTTCAGGAACGCAATGATAGACCCGGTAAATGTAATCGCGCCAATGGCAACACCAATTGACATTTCCACCAACGCAACGGTCTTGATATCGCCGACGTCGCCAACTCCAAACGAACTTGGGGAATACATAGCAGCGGCCGCCACAAGAACAGCGGCCAGACCGACCAGTGAGTGAAAGCCTGCCACCAATTGCGGCATCGCCGTCATCGGTATCTGGCGGGCTATGTAAGCGCCCACACCACCGCCAATGGCAATACCAGCCAGGATCATCACTGACCCACCAAAGCCCGGCGCCGCGAGGATCAGCGTGGTAATAACTGCAACAGCCATACCGATCATGCCGAACATATTGCCTTGGCGGCTGGTGGTTGGATGCGAAAGCCCTCTCAGGGCCAAAATGAACAGGATACCTGAAACGAGGTACAGGAACGCAGCGAGGTTCTGTGACATGCTAGATCAGCCTCACTTGTCTTTTTTCTTGTACATGGCCAGCATTCGCTGCGTGACCATAAAGCCGCCGAAGATGTTCACCGAAGCAAGCACCAGGGCAATGAAACCAAATCCTGTGGCCAACCCGCTCGCTGAAATACCAACAGCGAGCAACGCACCGACCACGATCACCGAAGAGATGGCGTTAGTCACGGCCATGAGCGGTGTATGCAATGCCGGTGTAACCGACCAAACAACATAATAGCCCACGAAAATCGCAAGAACGAAAATCGAAAACAGAAAAACAAACTCGCTGACACCGGAGCCATAGCTTGCTGTTTCTGCGGCTGCTTCCGGCAACTCGACAATGGAATTTCTCACCGCTTCGGTAGCGTTTTCCAATTGTTCGAGCGCATTTTCCAAAGCTTCATTCATCAGGCGTCCCCTTTTGAATCTTGCGCAAAATTCGGATGAACAATGGAACCGCCATGTGTGAGCAGCGTGGCTTTGACCAGTTCTTCTTCCGGATCGATTGATAGTTCGCCACTTTCCTTGTCGATCATCGTTTCAAGGAAAGTGAGCAGGTTCTTCGCATATAGTGCAGAGGCTGAGGCCGCCAGGCGACCGGGCATATTGCTGTGGCCAACAATCGTAACGCCATTATCGGTTTCAATAACCGCGCCTGGTTTGGCGCCTTCCACGTTACCCCCGCGGTCAACAGCCAAGTCCACGATCACTGAACCCGGCTTCATCGCCTTGACCATGTCTGATGAGACCAAATTGGGCGCCGGACGACCGGGAATGAGCGCTGTCGTCACCACAATATCCTGCTTGGCAATGTGGCCCGCCACCAACTCAGACTGCGCTTTCTTTTCCTCGGCAGTCAATTCACGCGCATAACCGCCCTCGCCGGAGGCATCTTTCAGGGCGTCTGTCATGATAAATTTGGCACCAAGTGATTCCACTTGCTCACCGGCAGCGGCACGCACATCAGTGGCGGTTACAACAGCGCCGAGGCGACGGGCGGTCGCAATCGCTTGAAGGCCAGCAACACCAGCGCCCATGACGAACACTTTCGCGGCCGGAACGGTGCCAGCAGCCGTCATCATCATTGGCATGGCACGGTCATAAAATGCCGCCCCCTCGACCACCGCCTGATAACCAGCAAGGTTTGCCTGAGAGGACAGAACATCCATCGATTGCGCACGCGTGATCCGGGGCATCAACTCCATCGCGAAAGCGGAGACGCCCGCGTCTGCCATCGCTTGCATACTGTCGCCCGCGTCCCAAGGCTCCATGACGGCCAAAACCGCCGCGCCCTTCTTATAACCGCCGACTTCCTTGTCAGACGGCCGACGAACGCGCAGCACCACATCTGCTTTTTTTCCGGCAGTCGCCGCGCCAACAGACGCGCCCGCCGCCTCAAAAGCCGCATCGACCATTTTTGACCTGTCGCCCGCGCCTTTTTGCACGACAACATCATGACCGGCAGCAACCAGTTTTTTCACAGTGTCCGGTGACGCGCCAACGCGGGTCTCATCGGCTGCCGTTTCAAGCGGCACAAATATGGATAAAGGCACAAAGTCCCCCAATAGATTTTGGCAGTTTTATGTCGCGAGCCACATCAAGTAGAGCGAACGCGCCGGGGTTCAAACAAAGAAGTAACCGATCACCATCAAAATGATAAACGCGAAAGTGCCGCCAATGAGCCCACCGCCGGCAAAGAAGCCGAAGCACATGGCGATTAACAAAGCGATGGTGATGAGCGCCAGCAGCTTGGAGCCTTGGATAAACATGTTGTATGTGCGTTCATGCTCATCATAGTCCATGACGCTTTCGACATTGGTGTTTTCTTGATCCGTTACCATGATGGTTCCCACGATAAAAATACACGGTCGCCTTAGCCGACCCCTGCTCGCGCATCAAGCCTTCAACAAATAGTATTGGTCAGCCTGCAAACTGGACGTTAGGCGACCCTTGACGCGACAGCCTTGGTAAGGGCCGCCAAATCCACGTCACTGACGTCCGCTGCGCTGGGTAAAATCGGCATTGAAGCAGAATGGCCCTCCGGCACATCAGCAAACAAGGCATGCTGTTCGCGCGTGTTAAAATTCATGATTGGGTATCGCTGAAAAATCTTCGGGCCGTTTTCGATGGCCGAGCCCAGCAACACCACATTGACCAAGTGGCCTTCCGGCAAGACCGGACCGGCCAAACGGCTCGATCGGAACACGCGGCGATAAAAACCCTCATGCTCTTTTTTGATCACGGACAAGCACTGGTTGGCTTGAAAATGCCCGGTAGCAATGACCGCAGTGCGCAAAAGGAATATCGGCAATGATGGAAATTGGCTGGCATAGTCGGGATCGACTGCCAAACGACTGGGATCGATGAAAACATGCCCTTGATCGACCAATGGCCGCAGGACCGACGGAAACATTTTCGATGCTGGCGTTACGGGGTTGTTGCGATCAAGCACGCCCAAACGCACGGTTGCAACCAATGTTTCGCCCGCATAGAGGCCGATCAAATAGAAACCTTCGGCAAAATCGGCATCTTCGATAACAGGGCCATCGAACTTCATTTCATAGATATTGCGCGAATCATATGCTTTGCGCCGGATATCGCCGGCCGCTTCCAACTCTCCTCCACCCACAATGCGCCGATAGTGCAAGCTGGATAGCTCGGAAAACATGGCCAAGTGGGTTGGCGTAAGAGCATTCATATTATTGTCCCTTTTGGACTATGCTATTTTGGGACGAGCGAGGTTGTAAATGATTGGCTGTGCTAACCGATTGTTAGGGTTAACGTATCACATTTTAGGTAATTTGTTACAGCTTTGTTACAGTTTGAGCTGCAAACCCCCAAATTTAGGCTGCTTTCGTTGCCCGCCCACGCTCATTTTGCGCCTCGGCAAGTGTCTTTATGGCCGAACCGGGCAATGCGGAACCAAAGAAATAGCCCTGCATACGTTGAACACCGCCAATTGTTCGCAACATGGTGACCTGCTCTTCCGTCTCGACACCTTCAACGGTTGTTCGCAAGCCAAGGCGCTGACAAATCGACAAAATACCTTCCAGCAAAGCAACGGGAGCTTCTCCGTTTGAACTATCGAGAAGGAAAGAACGATCGATCTTGATACGGTCAAGCGGCAGCTGATGAAGGTGATTAAACGACGAATAACCGGTGCCAAAGTCATCGAGCGCTACACGCACTCCTTTTGCCCGTAGTTGCAAAAGCTTGCGGGCAACAAATGCTTCATTGTGGATAAAAGATGTCTCGGTGATTTCCACTTCCAACCGGTCAGCATCAAACTCGATTTCATCAATGTAATCGAGCAACCAATCGACGAGCGAACCATCCTGAAAATCCCGGGCGGACAGATTTACGCTGACCGATATGTTCTTGGGCCACGTGTTACAGTCTCTAAGGGCGCGTTGCAGAATATGGCGGGTTAACGGAGTGATGTGCCCCATCTCTTCCGCCAACGGAATAAACTCATTGGCGCTCACGACGCCGAAAGCATCGCTTTCCCAACGCGACAGCGCTTCGCACGCTGCAAGACGCCCTGTCTTTCCACAAACAATTGGCTGATAGAGCGGACGAATTTCACCGTTGTTGATGGCATTGACGAGCGCGCTTTTGAGAAACTGTCGCCGCAGTTGTTTTGTTTCCATCGCGCTGTTGTAGAGGCAGGTAGCGCCGATACCGTCTTCTTTGGCTTCGACAAGTGCAACACCCGCCTTGATCATCGTTTCAGAGCCATCATCGTCACTGGGCTCCACAAAAGCAGCACCGGCCGAAACGGTAATGGCAAACTGTTCACCACGAACATTGAACGGCCGCGATAGCGCTTTGGTAAGATCAGATGCAACGCTTTTGGCGCATAGATTTTTCCCTTGGACAAAAGCCAGAAACTCATCCGCACCCTGACGTGAAATGATGGCAGACTTTCCCAAATGCCGACGGGCAGCCAGACCAACAGCTTTTAGCATCCGGTCACCTTGAACGTGGCCTGCATTGTCGTTGATGCGTTTAAAGTCATCAATATCGAAGACAATCAGTGCCGATATCATCTCAGCGGCCGCGTTATCGAGCGCCTTTGCAACAAGACTGTGGAACAATTCGCGATTTGGCAGGCGCGTGACATTATCCGTCGTTCGCATTTGCTCAAAACGCCGACGAGCCGCTTCTTGTTCGCTAATATCCTCAATCAGAATCACATGTCCGCCGTCAGAGCGCTCACCGCCCGACATCTCAAGAATCTGCCCGCTTTGAACCGTGCATTTGGCTTTCGGCACCCGTTCCCGGATCAATTGGTAAAGCGCAGTATCAATGCGCACGACCGCCGCTTGGCCAAAGGGCCCGAACCGGCGCAGATAGCGTATGACAGTTGCGAGTTTCCGATTGCTCAAATCAAGCGTTTCCGGCACTTGAAAAATCCGCTTTGCCTGATCATTGATGACGATTACCTGTTGCTCGTCATCAACCATGACCAGCCCGTGCGACATGGAACCTACAGCATCGCGTAGCCGCCGATCCAACTGGCGCTTTTCCAGATTGCCAGTAACCGCAAAGACAAAAGTAGAGCGCACTGACCGCGTAAGGGAAATGGCGCTGAAGAAAAATGGAATTGCCAGGATCGCCAAAACATAGTGCGACAGAGATTCCTGCCAGACAAAGCTAGTCACCAACGGCGCAAGAAGAAAGAAAAGCGATGATTTGGCAACGCCCATCGAACCGTACATGCGCACGATGACGGACGGCACAACGGCGAACGCAAACAGAACCGACAACAATGTCGCGAAGCCGTCGCCACCCAGCGCGACACCGGCGCCAGAGCAGATGCCAATGACAGCAGCACCGGCGCTGGTCGATCCGGCGCTGCGAATTTCCCAGCTGCGGTACCAGTCTTGCCCCGGCTGTTCACCACGCTTTTGAAGCTCGGATCGAGCCATGTGAAAATGGTCAATCTGAAGCAAGCGCCAAAGGCCAATCAAAGCCGCAGCGATCGCAAGAAAGATAAACAGCGGGTTGAGGGTGTCAGCGAAAATGCAGAGCATGACGGCGACCTGCAGGCATACGCCCGCAAGCAACTGGCCGCGGCCAGCGAAAAGCTGTTCGACAAAATTCTCGAACACGATCTTTTCGGCGTCTTGCTTCTTAAGTTCCGTCATCTCATGCCCATCACGTCCCTGTTGGACTCTATGAGGGGTTCTTTAATGAAACTTGAAGTGGACAGGTTAATGCCGACAAGGCGGTCGGTTTGGTTAATTTATTTTACCAATTATTGTCCTGCATCAATTTTGGTGGTAGCCAAATGTGTTTTTTAGCGCTTTGACGCGCTACGGGCTCGGGAGAAGCCTGACAAAAATAAAGGGGAGGTAAATGCCTGCACTCTTGAGGCTGTCATCGTCGATTGACGCCGTTACCGCTTTCATCGGCAGGTCGGTGTCTTGGCTGATCCTTGTCGCCGTACTGGTCAGCGCCGGTAACGCAACGATCAGGAAAATTTTCGACACATCATCAAACGCATGGCTCGAGTTGCAATGGTACCTTTACGGCGCCGTTTTCCTCTTGGCGGCAGCCTATACGCTTCAACGCAATGAACATGTCCGCATCGATGTGGCGACATCGGGCCTTTCCAAGCGGACGCGGGATTGGATCGACCTTTTCGGCCACGTTTTCTTCCTGATGCCGTTTGCTGGTCTGATGGTTTATCTGTCCTGGCCGTTTGTGATGAATTCCATTGCCGCTGGCGACATATCGGTGAATGCTGGCGGCTTGGTTTTGTGGCCAGCACGTATGATGGTGCTGGCTGGCTTCGTCCTCCTTTTTGCGCAAGGCATCTCCGAAATCATCAAGCGCTACGCGATCATCCGCGGGATCATCGAGGATGACGCCTCTACACAACATGAATTGCCACCTCTTGTTGAAGAATTGGAAAGTGCAGCCGACCTCGACAAAAGGATGAACCACAAATGATCGAGCTACTTGCACAAAATCTGGCACCGATCATGTTCGTGTCAGTCATGGCCATGCTTTTGCTCGGTTATCCCGTGGCTTTCACACTGGCGGCAGGCGGCCTGATCTTTTTCGTCATTGGGGTGGAATTATCCATCTATGCGCCGGGAGAAATTACGCTGTCCTGGCCGTTTCTCGGACTGCATTCGAGCCGCACTTTTGACATCATGCGCAACGACACGTTGCTGGCCATCCCGTTCTTCACCTTTATGGGGCTGATACTGGAACGCTCGCGCATGGCCGAAGATCTCCTGGACACGATCGGCCAACTGTTCGGCCCCTTGCGCGGCGGGCTTGGCTTTGCGGTGATCCTAGTGGGCGCGCTGCTCGGTGCTACCACCGGGGTAGTTGCCGCATCCGTCATCGCGATGGGCCTCATTTCGCTGCCCATCATGATGCGCTACGGGTATGACCGGTCAGTGGCAACCGGCACCATTGCCGCGTCCGGCACATTGGCGCAAATTGTGCCGCCATCGCTCGTTCTGATCGTTATGTCGGACCAGCTGGGCCGATCCGTGGGTGACATGTATATCGGTGCGGTTTTGCCAGCGCTGATGATAATGGGACTTTATGCGCTTTATATTCTCGCCCTAACCATCGTCATGCCAAAATCGGTTCCGGCACTTCCCCCGGAAACTCGCACCCTTGGCGGGGGTGTCATGTCACTGTTTGCGATGATCGCTGCGTCGATCGGTATTCACTACGCCGTGTTCAACTTCGTATTGACCGATTGGACTTATGAGTGGCGATTTGTTGCCGCCGCTTCGGCTGCCACCGCTTTCGCTCTCTTTGTAGCGTTGGCGAACAAATGGTTTGGTCTGGGCATCATCTCGCGCCTGACAACGCAGGTCATTATTGTACTCATACCGCCATTGGCGCTGATTTTCCTTGTTTTGGGGACCATCTTCCTTGGGATCGCCACACCGACCGAAGGCGGCGCGATGGGTGCAACGGGCGCATTAATACTGGCATTGATCAAAGGCCGCTTGCGCCTGCAAACCTTGAAAGAAGCGCTTGATTCAACGACGAAGCTGACGTCCTTTGTGATGTTTATTCTCATTGGCGCCCGCGTGTTTGCACTGACTTTCTATGGCATCAACGGTAAGATCTGGGTCGAGGAACTGCTGCTATCACTACCCGGCGGGGAAACGGGCTTCCTCGTCGTTGTCACGGTGATCGTCTTCATCATGGGTTGCTTCCTCGACTTCTTCGAGATCGCCTTCGTCATTGTCCCACTGCTGGTTGGTCCGGCAGAAACGCTGGGGATCGACCTAATCTGGCTGGGAATCATTTTGGGTATCAACCTGCAAACTTCGTTTTTGACGCCACCTTTCGGCTTTGCCCTATTCTACCTGCGTTCCATCTCGCCAAAAGAAGATTGGGATGATGAGGTGACGGGCGAGCGTATCGAGGGCATCAAGACAGGCCAGATCTACAAAGGTGTCCTGCCGTACATCGTCATTCAGTTCGTCGCGATCATGATCGTGATTTTTTACCCACGGCTCGTCACGCATTACAAGGATGAGCTACCGGAGATTGACCTTGATAATGTAACGATTGAATTACCCAATTTGGGTGGGAGTAACGCCGATGGTTCGCCGGCAACGCCGGGCGGCCTCGGTCTTCCCGGGCTTAATCTGAACGGCACGCCGGGCAATAGCAATGGCGGCCTGGGCTTGCCTGGTGGCCTTAATTTGAACAACGAGCCACCGCCCACGGACACTGAAAGCGAAACCGAAGAAAATGGCAGCACCGGCCTGCCTGCGCCAGGCGGTTTGAGTGGCCCACCTCCCATTCAGTAAGGCCAGAACCAACAACAAAAACGGCACCCGCTGCGGTGCCGTTTTTGTTCAAGACCTCAACCTGACCGCATTGAAAAGCATCCCTTACATCCCCATGTGCGGCTGCAAGAAGAGTGGAGGTTCGTCTCGATGTTTGATGCCAAAAAACTGCTGAATGATTTCCTGAACCAACAGGTTCCGGGCACAGGCGGTTCTGTCCGCGAAAAGGGCGGCCAAGCTGTCCAAATGGCCAAGGATAATCCATTGGCCACGGGTGCCATTGCAGCCGTTTTGCTGGGCACGGGCATTGGTCGAAATCTGACTGGGTCAGCCCTGAAGTTGGGGGGCGCGGCGGCTGTCGCGGGTTTGGCGTATACCGCTTATCAAAATTACAAAGAGGGCAAAGATGCACCGTCCGATGGAGGTAGTTCCACGCAGGAGGTCCTCCCACCTCCGTCCGGTTCTGAATTTGAAATCGAGGCCGCGCCACAAGGTGCAGATGAGTTTGCCTCTATTCTAGTAAAAGCCATGATAGCTGCCGCACGCGCTGATGGCCACATTGATGATGATGAAAGAACCCGCATTGCCGACAAGCTCTCCATGGCAGGCTTGGAAGACGATGCACAGGCGTTCATCCGCGCCGAGTTGGCCAAGCCGGTCGACATGGATCAACTCGCTAACGCCGCACAAACGGAAGCGCAGCGCGTAGAACTCTACACCGCGTCAAGGCTGGCGATCGAACCGAACACGCGTGCAGAGCGTGGCTATCTGGATATGCTCGCCGGCCGCCTTGGATTGGATGACGGTCTTGTTGATCACATCGAAGCGACGATTGCCGGTGCGATGGCGCAAACCTGAAGTTAAAAACCTCGTTTGGATGTTTTGAACCCAATCAGGATTGCGGCCATCGCGGCAACGGTTGCTTTGGTTCTTTCTTGCATTTTGTAAGTAGCTCACACAGCCCTCCTCACAGCGTTTTTGCGCGGGACAGTACAAATGCGTCCATTGAGCCTTGGCGCCGACAAGAGTATTTTTGACCTCAGGCAAAGGCAGAGGATCACAAAAACCATATAAAGAACAAAAAAAGCGGCCAGCGTACCCCGTGTGAAAAAGGTGCCACATGGAATATCTCGACTGGATCGTAACCGGCCTGATCGCCTCGATTAGCAGCGTAGTCATCTCGGAAGTCTACCACAGGCGATCCGCTTCAATTTCGAAAAAGACGATCGACAAATTGCGCAATGACACTGATCGCTTCCGCGACACGGTGATGAATCATATTCAAAGTATTGATGAGGACTTTTCTGATGAGAGTCAGATGGTGCTCAATATCATTCAAAGAGAAATACGGGCGCTAGATACCTCTTTCGTGTCAAAGAGACGCGAAAACACGATCTTGATCATCTTGTTCGTCTATTTTCTCGTCTTCGCCGCGCTCTCTGCATCAGTTTATTTTTTCACGGACATTCCGATTATCGCCGCATGCCTTATGGCTTCCTACTTTATAATAGCGCGGCTTGTATATGATTATTTACGTGTATCACCGATTAAAAAAGAAATCAGGTCGCGATATGAAAAAATAAATGAGATTTTACACAACTATAAAATCTCGTTTAGCGAAAAAACTTCGATCGAAAAATGGATTGTTCGGAACAGCTTTCAGTTTCTCGATCAGGAATACATGCTGAAGATCCTCACCGGCGTTCCGATATACACAGTCGCCAAGCAGGACAAGTATGACCGTTAGTATAAAGTCTGTTCAATCAGCGCCAGTGATTGAGACCATGGCGCCTTTGCTGGGTTTGACCACGCGCTGAACAAAGACCGTCAACGCCGCGGCGACCACACCCAGCAAATCACTAAACAGTCCACCTTCAATCAAGCGAACCTGTCGCGACCACATTACCGGCTGATGCCCCACTGACCATGCCCATGGGGCCCAAAGCGAAAATGGCCACTTTCGCCGGACCGCCGCGCGTCCGCCCTTTAGCTACAAAAGCAAAGCCGTATTCTTCTCGAAGCAGATGCAGACATGACAACGGTAACGGCCGTTGAGACGAGAGGTGATAGTCTCATTTGTTCCCTCCCTGAGTACTTGACCGAAACCTCTCAGCTTCGAGATCCAAAATACTTGGACCGGGGATCAGTTAAAGCGATGCCACGGGCGCATAAAGCGTGTGAACAGATCGAGACAAAGAACTGACGGAGTCTCGCCAGTAAGTAATCCTTAACCAACGTTAACCGTCAATTAACACTTTTGCGCCAAAATGGAGCATCTGTCGAAATGGGTCCTCCCACCGTTCCGGCACCTGTTGGGCGATTGTTCACTCACTGAATGGTCGCCCGATGCTTGTCAGTGCTTAGCTTGCACAAACGTTTCAATCCTGTCACAGGCCCGCTCAATATTTTCCAGCGAGCTGGCGTAGGATAGTCGCACATACCCCTCACCCAACACGCCAAAGTCCGGCCCGCCGATCATGGCGACACCCACCTCTTCGAGCAGTGCGGACGCTAATTCTTTAGCCCTCCAGCCGGTCTCACGCACATTCAAAAAAGTGTAGAACGCGCCCGCCGGCAGGATGGCTGACAAGCCGCTCATACCCTTCAATCGCTGATCAACAAATAGACGACGCTCATCAAACGCCCGCATCATGGCGTCGACATCATCTTGCGGCCCATCGATGGCGGCAATTCCGGCGAACTGTGCCGACGCGTTGACGCACGACCAACAATTGACAGCCAGCTTGCGTACGTTGTCGATCAGCGCATTTGGCCAAATCGACCACCCTATCCGCCAACCGGTCATGGCCCAGGTCTTCGACCATCCATTCAAGACAATTAGTCGGTCCCGAACTGATGGATAAGTTAGAAGTGATGTATGGCCGGTGTTGTCATAGGTCATCACATCGTAAATCTCGTCGGAAAGAACGGCAACAGACGGCCACCGCTCCAAACCGGCAACAAATTCATTCAACTCAGATCTGGGTGTCACCCCGCCAGTCGGATTGGCCGGCGAGTTGATGATGACAAGCCGAGTCTTGTCCGTGATCAACGCGAGCGCCTCCACCGCTGAAAAAGCAAAGCTGTTTTCTTCTCGAATGGGAATTGGAACCGGTGTCGCACCCGTTGCTTCTATCATGGAGCGATAAATCGGGAACCCGGGATCCGGATACATGATTTCCGATCCCGGTTCGCCAAACAACATAATCGCTGCAAACATGGCGGGTTTGCCACCTGGCGTGACCATGACATTTTCCGGTGACACTTCAACGCCCGTCAGTGCCATCGTCCGCCGCACCACAGCTTCCCGACAAGCAAGTGTGCCATTTGCGGGCGTATAACCATGGTGACCGTCCCGCAGCGCTTTCATGCCCGCCTCAACAATATGCGCGGGCGTAGGAAAGTCCGGTTGACCAATACCCAAATTGATGACGTCATTGCCTTGCGCCGCCAGGGCGGTTGCCCGCGCGAGTACCGCAAAAGCATTCTCCTCTCCAATATGATCAAAGAATGAGACAGTTTTCATGAAGGACCCCATGGCAATTGAAACAGTTCGCATTTATGGGCGTTCGACCCTTTGACCGTCAACGAGCGTTAGATGATCCGCGATCCGCTAAACTGGACACCGCCGCCGAAGCCCGACGCACCCCACCTTAAGGGCCGCTATGTCGATATCATACCCTGGAAAGCGTCGAGCCACGGCACGTCGCTTTGGGATGCCTTTGACGGCATCGTAGCGAACGAACTCCTGCTCCATTTCGGCTGGCCAAATATGGAAAAATGGGAGGACTTGGCCGCCATTGTCGACGAATTCAACCGGTCCGGCACATTTGTCACTTGCATCTTTGCAGACAAGCAAACGGGCGACGCATTAGGCATGGCAAGTTACCTATCCATAGTGCCGGAGCATGGGCGTGTTGAAGTTGGGACCGTGGGCCACGGGCAAAAAATCCGTAACAGTCCGGCCGCGACCGAAGCACATTACCTTTTGGCCCATTATATTTTTGATGTACTTGGCTACCGGCGATATGAGTGGAAATTGAACAACCCCAATGAGTTATCACACCGTGCCGCGAAACGTCTTGGCTTCACGTACGAAGGCGTCTTCCGACAGCATCAGGTCATGCCCTACGGCAATCGCGATACGGCGTGGTATTCGATGCTTGACCGGGAGTGGCCAAAAATCAAACGAGCCCTTGAGGCTTGGCTCTTACCGGACAATTTTGACGCTGACGGCAAACAAAAGAAAAGACTGGCAGAGATACGGGAGGAAAGACCATGACGGGACGGCTTGAAGGTAAGATGGCGGTCGTCACTGCCGCCGGGCAAGGCATTGGAAAGGCGATCGCTGACCGGTTTGCGGCAGAGGGCGCAACCGTCTGGGCGTCCGACATTGATGTTTCAAAACTGACAAACCAGACATACGCAGACACGTTTGCCCTTAACGTCACAAATGGTGCGGCTATCGACGATTACGCGAAACGGATCGGTAAAATCGATATTCTCGCCAACATCGCGGGTTTCGTCCACCACGGCACCGTGCTGGAAGTAGATGACACGGCGTGGGACTTTTCTTTTGAACTGAACGTGAAGAGCATGCATCGCATGATCAGAGCATTCTTGCCGGGCATGCTCGAACGGGTATCTGAAACCGGGAAAACAGCATCGATTGTGAACATGTCATCCGGTGCATCATCCCTGAAAGGCGCACCAAATCGTTATGTTTACGGCGCAACCAAAGCGGCTGTTATCGGGCTGACGAAAGGAGTGGCAGTCGATTTTGCTGCCAGGCAAATCCGGTGCAATGCGATTTGCCCCGGCACGGTGGCGTCGCCATCATTGGAAGAACGGATGCAAGAGCTCGCTGAACAGGTTGGAGGTTATGACAAAGCTTACGAATTGTTCTTGTCACGCCAACCCATGGGACGCATCGCAACAGCAGATGAAATTGCCGCTCTGGCAACCTATTTGGCATCAGACGAAGCCGCCTTTGTAACGGGCGCGGAGTACAAGATCGACGGAGGTTGGACACTGTGAGCGACAATGAGAAAGCAGAGGGCGAGATCATGTCGCCCACATACAGCCGCGCGACCTTGCTGGTCGCTGCCGCACTCTTCATCGGATTTTGCCTGCTCTTGTTTTTCCTTCCGCAAATCATGTTAGCAATCGGAGGCGAAAACTCGTGGATCGCCGGCTCGGTGATCGGCGCAGTATTGCTATTGCCGTTTGTTGGTTTTTGGTTTCGCGGAAAAGTGCGAAACCGTGGGGATAAAAGTTAACGCGCCAGCGCCCCGCCCAGCAGACTCACTCCGATCAACAAGATTAACAGCCCGCCGATAATTTCGATGATGTTGATGACCGCCGGCCCAAGCATGCTCACCCCTGCGTAACGCTTGGCCAGGCCTTTTGCACCAACAGCGACAGCAGCAAGGGACGATACGGTGATCGCGGTGCCAAGTGACATCACAAATGCGGAAATTATACCTGCCCACCAAAGCCCGTTCATAAATGAGAATGTCAAGACGACCAATGCGCCGGTGCAGGGCCGAAGCCCCACGGAGAATATCATCGCTACCGCTTCTTGAGCCGTACCGGCCCGCTGCACTTGGCTCGCGCTAGGCATATGGGCATGTCCGCATATTGAACATGAACCACCATGACCGTCTTGGTGTTCGTGACCGTCGCCATGATGATGATGGTCATGGGAAACGACAGCCGCCGCAGAAAGCGAAACTATTGGTTTTTGGCGCAATCGCAATATCGACCGGATCACCAACCATATCCCCAGAAGTGTCACCAAGGCATAAGAGGCCAGCTCAAACCCGCGCGTGGTATCCGTAACCGAAATGGAGAGCTGTCTCAGGAACAAAAAGCCGAGGCCAACAATGATGATGGCAGAGACGGCTTGCAGCATAGACGAGGCGAGGCTGATTATCACGCCACGTTTGAGCTGCGTGTTGGTGGCCAACATGTACGAGGAAATGACCACCTTGCCGTGACCCGGCCCTGCTGCGTGCAAAACACCATAGGCAAACGACATGCCGATTAATGACCAGGGGACAACCGGGTTGGCTCGCAAATCCCGCAAGGCATCTGTCATCAAGCGGTAGAACTCGCTCTGTTGGGTGGCGATCCACAAAAAGAAGCTACCCAGCGGCCCGGGACCTGGATTGGCAATCGGCGCCTCAGCGGAGCCAATCCCCAACGAAGATTGGGCAAGAACCGGACTGGAAATCAAAAGCAGAACACCCAAAGATGGCATTAACCAGCGGGAGAACATCTGACCTCCATGCGGGTCGCAAAAATGCGGGACAAGTCATTGCCTTCCGGATCGGAAAACCATGCATCGGTCAGCGATTGCTGGTTTTGCGCAATGGCTTCATCGGGATCTGGAACAACTTTTTCAAAGCCGCACCCGCTCGGGGCATTGACCAGTTGCATGTCGTCATCGGTGTAAAACTCGATCGAGGTGTAAAAAGTCGGGTCGTAGACCGAAAAAGACGGGTTATCGGCAAGATCAACCGTGGCTTTAGTGCGCGATGTAAAAAGCATGATGAGCTGCCCGCCCACAACATCGACCAACATGTCATCCACGGGGGCAATGGCCATTTCTTCGCCCTGTACCAAAACAGATTGAAAATAGCCAAAGTCAGCGATTGAATTGGTCACAACATCGGCCACTTCGGCCAATTCGCCCCCATCGAGCTTGTTATTCATGTTTTGGTCAAACTCAAAAATGACGGTCGACGTAAACAGCTCATCAAATCGCCAGACATGACGAAGTTCGTCAAGCTGACCATTCGGTAACGACACTACTTCCAGGCGTGCTTCGGCAAAAACATGCGGGTGGGAAAAGGCCGGCGTTTGAAACGCAAAGCCTGCAGCAAAAACACATCCTGTAACCAAAACCCGCCTAGCCATCATCGTTCTATCGTCTCCTATTTGGGCGCAGGAATGACATTATACCAAATTGGGCATCTATATCGGCTCGTTCTTTTTAAACCATTCACTTAAAAAATCGACTAGCGCCCGCACTTTGGACGGCAGGTACCGCCTGTGCGGGTAGATCGCATAGATGCCAGCGTCGTTTTCAAGCGCCTCTGGTAGAACCTCTACAAGGGTCCCTTCGGCCAAATCCTTGGCGACAATGAAGTCCGGCGAGATAACAAAACCCATATTCGCCAGTGCTGCTGCACGGGCTGCCAAGGGGGAATTCACCGTCAAACGCCCCTGAACTGTCACGGTGGTGTTACCGCCCTGTTCGTTGCGAAGCGGCAAGCTGTTCCGGCGCCGCGCATTGCTGTCGATGACGAACGGAAGCTTTTGAAGTTCTTCGATCTTCGTGGGCATGCCATATCGCGCGATCACATCAGGGGTCGCACACAAGGCCAGACGGAACGGCGCAAGCCGCCGGGCAATCATGGACGAATCTTGCAATTTTGTGATGCGGATCGCGATGTCGAAACCTTCCTCAACCATATCGACAAAACGGTCATCGAGTACGATTTCCAACTCAAGCTCAGGATTGGCAACAGCAAAATCAACCAGCGATTGACCGATTGCCACATCCGCCAGTGTGCGCGGCGCTGAAATGCGTAACTTCCCGGAAAGACCGGAACTTGAGTCACGGATTTCGTCTTGGAGATCATCAAATTCGCGCAACAAGTCGATTGCGCGCCGGTAATAGATGTGTCCTGATTCTGTTGGCGAAAATTGTCGTGTGGTTCGGTTCAAAAGCCTGGAACCAAGCTCATCCTCCAACTCGCGCACATACTTTGAAAGCAGCGCCTTGGAGCGCCCCAACGCGCGAGCGGCTGCCGAAAAGCCCTCATGGTCAACGACCGCAACAAATGCGCGCATCCGGGTCAATGTATCCATGAGGTGAACCTTGAAGAATGTGTGACGATCGTCACTTAGGCACACGGATCAAGTTTTTCAAATGATCAGCCAACAATCGCGCGCTCTCAAACGCATTCTCGGCCCGCGCACCGAGCATGCCGTCTCCGGCGCAAAATACCCGTGCGCTGCGTGATCCTAGAAAAGCGGTCCCCAGCGGTTTTTCCACCAGCGCATAGCGCCAGCGGTGGGCTTTTGCGTTAACGGGGATTGCGTCCGGGAGAACCGCTTGCAGTTTCGCGATCATCAAAGCCGCCGCATCTTCCTTTGGCATTTCCAAATGTTCACGGCTCCATGGTGCACCGGCCTGAACGATGTATCCGCAAACGCCGTCTGTCTGGAAAGACTTGGCCATCCAACCGATGGCGCCGTCGCCATCACCGCGGAAAATGTCAGGGCCTTCAAAAAGGCCCTCAAAGACCGCCATCAAGGTCCAGCAAGGACCATAGCGAACACTGGCAAGTGGTTGGAAAACGGGATCGTATATGGAAAGCAACTCATAGGCTTGGGGAGCAGGCGCGGTAACAATGACACGGTCAAACGCCCCAAGAATCCCCTCCTCAGATGACAGGGCAACAAAATCGCCGTCATCGTCGATCGACGAAACCCGTGTTCGCCGGGTAATAACGATGTCGTTTAAAAGTGGTTTGACCAGACCGCTCATACCGGGGGTTCCAACGTGCCAAATATTGTCGCGATCTTTGCCGGTGGGAACCCATTCATGGACCGATCCGGCATTTGACAAACCCGTCAACATTGCCCGAAAAGGTGCGCTCTTGGCAGTCAGATATTGCGCGCCATGGTTGAACGCGCCGAAGTCGGTGCGTCGCGTCGCCAGACGCCCGCCCGTGCCACCCGACTTCTCAAAAACGGTCACATCAAAGCCGGCATCCACGAGGATGCGCGCCAAAACGCTCCCGCTCAAACCCGCGCCGACGATAGCGATTTTTTCGGCTGTCATTTTGCCTCACATGACACGTGTTCAGACCGCACTAGCTAGCGCCCTATATATAAAATCCAACTGGCATCTCATGACTGATCTTTTTCCACAAACCATTGACTTCGAACCGACCCGCTCTGCCGGTTTGGAAAGATTGAAGTGCTTTGTTCCTTCAGCGGGAGCGAAATATCAAAACGAGCGGAACTTTGACTACGGTCCGCAAGATCGAAGCAACGTGTCAGCCCTTTCACCTTGGATACGCCATAGGTTGGTGACTGAGGAAGAAGTGTGCGCAAAGATCCTTGATCAATTCGCACTTTCTTCAGCAGAAAAATTTATCCAAGAGGTCATGTGGCGCACCTATTGGAAGGGTTGGCTGGAACTGCATACAAGCGCATTTGATATGTATCAAACGGACTTGCAGGCCGCGATCGAGGTGGCTGAGGCCAATGGCGCTATCCGACGCGATTACAATGCTGCCACTTCCGGCGATACCGGCATCGACTGCTTTGATGCATGGGCGAAGGAGTTGGTCGAGACCGGTTATCTGCACAATCATGCCCGGATGTGGTTTGCCTCAATCTGGATTTTCACGTTGCAACTGAACTGGACGCTCGGTGCGGACTTTTTCTATCGCCATCTGCTTGACGGCGATGCTGCCTCCAACACACTGTCATGGCGTTGGATCGCCGGTCTGCAAACGCTGGGTAAACATTATGTGGCCCGCGCCTCCAACATCAGTAAATTCACCGACGGCCGCTTTAACCCCAAGGGCCTTAACGAGAATACAGAAGCGCTGCCAGGCGAGCCGCACGGCAAACCGGCAATGCTCGAGGTATCGGACCCTTTGCCCGCCAAAAAGAATGCGTTTCTCTTGTTTACCGAAGATGAGTGCCGTGCCGAAGAAATTCACTTCGGAACAAATGACATCATCGCGGGCGCGGCTTGGAACCTGTCGGAAAACCGCTCCTCACTAAAGCTCGGTGATAAGGCAAACAAGTTTACCCATGGCGCGCTGGAGGATGCTTTGAAACGCGCATCGACTCACTTCAATTGTAACTTCACCGCTTATAAAAGCGGATCGGCGATCGAGGACATCGTACAACACATCGCGCCATCAGGCGCGGACATTGTGATCTCGCCCTACACACCGGCAGGTCACGCCCGCCCCTTCATCAGGCAACTGGCTGCCCGACTGCGCCGCGAGAAAATAGACTTTTTCGAAGTGCGCCGAAACTGGGACAACCGCGCCTGGCCATACGCGACCAAGGGATTCTTCGCATTCAAGGAAAAAATCCCGCAACTCCTGACTGACACGGGATTTGAAATCAAAGGCAAAAAACGCCAGGTCGCTTGAACTGTCACGAGCGACTAATCCGCGTCCGCCTCACCAGCATAATAATCTTCTTCGGTATCCGCAAAAATGAACTTTGTCATCCTCTGTAAGCCGTCACCGGACAGGTCTCTGAACGGCGCACCCTTGGCCATAATCCCCATCTTCTTGGAATCTGGATAGACAAAAACATCAACGGGATCGAGCGTCGACAGCGCCAGATATCGCAGCTCTTCGTCAGACGTATTGTCAATCTGAAACGGAATGCCGGTACCAGCTTCAATGTTTATAACATCCATCGGCTTCAGCGGAAAATCCTCATCCCCATAATGGAGCGTCCCTTTACCTTGGACAATGATGAACATCTCATCATTGTGATAGTGGTAGTGTCTGGGAAATGCCTTTGATTGAGGCGGGACAATCGTCAGATTGATCCCGATGTTTTTGGTACCCAACGCTTTTCCGATGAGTGCCAATTGAGACTCAAAGGCGCCTCTGCGTGAGCGGGTTAGAAGATGATCGCGATCATTTGCAATCTCGTTGATATTGACAACCGGTTTGTTCATCGCCTGCCTCCGTCGCGGTTGATGAATTATCAAACGCTTTCATGACGGGCAGATTACGCCCCGCTCTTTTCTTTACTGAAATGCCCTTGCCGCCGCACCATGCGCTGCTCGCAGGCGCGAGACATCGACCCCAAGTGGGTTTCCATCGACCACGGTCCATCGCCCTGCGATCATGACTCGGTCGGCGCGATGCGCGCCGCATAGCACGAGCGCGGCAAGCGGGTCATGCGCGCCGGAAAATCGCAATTCATCCAAAGTAAAAAGGGCAAGGTCAGCCTGTTTACCGACCGCAATCACACCTAAATCTGGACGATTAATACATGACGCGGATCCTTCGGTCGCCCACCGCAAGACATCGAGATGTGTAATGGTCGCATCATAGGTCAGGCGGTTGATCATCAGGGCATGACGGACACCTTCCATCAGGTTGGAAGAATCGTTGGATGCCGACCCGTCAACACCCAAACCAACTTTGGCGCCTGCAGCCTCCAGTTCGCGCGTGCGGCAATGACCGGATGCCAAAACCATATTGGATGTGGGACAGTGGCAAACGCCGACACCGGCTTTTCCCAGCCGCGCAACTTCGTCATCGTTAAAATGCACGCCGTGCGCCAACCAGGTTGATGAACCAAGCCAGCCAACTGACTCAAGATAGTCAACCGGACGCATGCCAAACATCGCCTCACAGAACGCATCTTCATCATGCGTCTCGGCCAGATGTGTATGCAAACCGCACCCGCACTCGTCGGCCAGAACGGCGGTATCTTTCATGAGTTCACGCGTGACTGAAAAGGGCGAACAGGGAGCCAAAGCGACCTGCGTCATGGCTCCTTCTTCGCTGCAATGGAATTTTGAAATGACCCGCTCGCTGTCAGCGATAATGGTATCATGCGTTTGAACCACGCTGTCAGGCGGCAAGCCACCATCTTTTTCGCTCAGGTTCATCGAACCACGGTTCAACACAATGCGCATACCCAGCTTGCTGGCGACAGCGGCCTGAATATCAAGCGCATCTTCAAGGCCATCTGGAAAAACATACTGATGATCTGATGTTGTCGTGACACCGCTCATCATCAACTCCACCATCGCCAGCTTGGTAGCCAGCCGCAAACCGTCAGGTGAAAGTCGCGCCCATAGTGGATAAAGCGCCTGTAGCCACGGAAACAGCTCCTTGTTGATTGCTGCAGGATGCGCGCGTGTGAACGTCTGATACATGTGGTGATGGGTGTTGATGAGCCCGGGCAGGACCACATGACCGGAAGCATCGAAGACGCTGTAACCACTCTCAAGGCCCGCACGCGGTGCGCTGCCCGTCGGGACGGTTTCCACTATCTTGCCATCGCAAACCAAAAGCCCGCCACCGGCATCCACGCCTTCCGCAGCCATAATTGCCATCGGATTACGTATCCAAAATGAGGGTTTTCGATTGGCGCGAGCCATAGCGACCTTTACAGATTTTCGTTTGTCGGCTTATCAATAACCATGAACAAATATTATATACTGGCCCAAGACGCGGAAGAAACGTCAATTCTTGATCTTTTGCAGGAAGCGGCGCGGCACGCCAAGACCAAAACGGCCAAGCACCTGGCTGAAACCGGCACATATGCCGGGCAGGAAAAAATCTTCATGGTGTTGGCCAAAGAAGGAGCGATGCCACCCGGTCAGCTGGCGGCGCGGTTGAACGTCAAGCCGCCTACCATCACCAAAACCATGATACGGCTGGAAGAGCAGGGATATGTCGCCCGCCAAGCCTCGCCGCAAGACAAGCGGCAAGTTGTTGTCAGCCTGACTGAGGCGGGTCAGGAAATTGTTTCCAAAATTCGTAGTGCCATGCGCGATGCAGAAAAAGAAATTCTGGATGGCCTACGCAAAAAAGAACGGCGTGAACTTTCAACAATATTGGCTAACCTGAACCTGCATCTTCTGGGTAAAGCTCCCAAGAAAGATAAAAAGTCGGCTAAGAAAAAGAAATAGCGCTGACCTCTTTACAGGGGATCGTTTAAATCTTTAAAACCGTCCACCTTGCCCGCACATACCGGTCGGTTTTGATGAGCCAAAAAGTTAAACTGTCGACAATTGGCGAAGCGTTGAATGTATCAACGGCGACGGTTTCTCTGGCACTGCGTGACAGCCCTCTGGTAGCAGAATCCACCAAAGAAAAAGTCAAAGCCTATGCCCGCGAGATCGGTTACATCTACAACCGTCGCGCCGCATCTTTGCGCACATCAAAATCGGGGATCCTTGGCGTCGTTGTCCATGATATCATGAACCCTTTCTACGCAGAGATATTGCGTGCCATCGAACGCGAACTCGACAAGAGCAAGCAGACATTTCTGCTTTCCAATCACTATGACTCCACCGAAAAGCAGCGCGATTTTCTCGAAACACTCATGCAGCTGGGTGCCGATGGCGTCATCATGTCTCCGGCGATCGACACGACACCGCAGGATATCGAGTTTGCCAGACGAAATGGCTTGCCATTCGTCTTCATTGCCAGGTCAGTCGACGGGGTCAGTGTACCGGTATTTCGCGGTGATGATGCCTACGGGATCAGCTTGGCGACCAACCACCTTATAGGCCTTGGCCACAAGCGTATCGCCATGATCGGCGGCACTGACGAGACCTCGACCGGACGAGACCGGTACCGCGGCTATTTGGATGCCATGCACGCAGCGTGTTTGGAAGTAACGCCGGGTTGGCGTATTCCCGGCCCTCGCACCAAAGACGCAGGCTTTGGTGCTGCAAGCCAGTTTCTTGCGCTGACGCCGCGACCAACAGCGGCTGTGTGCTGGAACGACCTTGTCGCCATCGGCATGATGAGCGGCATTGCACGGGCAGGCCTTGTTCCCGGAAAACATATCGCAGTCACCGGCTATGACGATCTGGAAGAAGCGTCCATCGCAACGCCGGCCTTGACCACCGTGTGGAACGGTCAACGCGATGTGGGAACCATGGCGGCACGGGCATTGCTGCAACGGATCGAAGGTAAGCAACCACCGTCCGGGGACCTGACTTTGATCAAACCCGAGCTACGGGTTCGCCAGTCTGCCGAACCACCGCGGGAGTAAACCGTTGAAGAACATCCCGATCCTTGTGAGCGACCGTGGCCATCAGCCAACCCGCAACAACATTTTAAAGATGTTCGATGCAACCAGCCTTGGCGCGTTGGAAAATTTATCTGATCGGCAGCGGGCATCAATCCGCGGCATCGCCTGCCTTTTTGATACACTCGGCAAAACCCAATTCGACATGCTGACCAACCTTGAAATCGTTGCGAGCTTTGGCGTCGGATACGATCAAATCGATGCGGCTGCCGCCGCCGAGCGCGGGATTATGGTGACCCACACACCCGGCGTTCTTGACGATGAAGTGGCCGATACGACGATCGGCTTGCTGCTCAGCACGATCCGGGAAATACCGGGGGCCGAAGCTTATTTGAGAGATGGGAGATGGGCGGCCGACGGCCCCTACCCCTTGTCGAAACTCACGCTTCGTGGTCGCCGGGTTGGCATATTCGGGATGGGTCGAATTGGCCATGCCATCGCACGCCGTTTGGAAGGCTTTGGCGTAGAGATCGCATACCACAATCGCTCGGTCATCGCGCAATGCGGCTATCAATATTTCGGCTCTCTGGTGGAACTCGCTGAAAATGTGGACACGCTGATCAATGTCGCACCCGCAACGGCACAGACACGAAACACGGTTGATGCGGCCATCTTCAAAGCCTTGGGCCACACGGGGGTTTTCATCAATGTGGGACGTGGCGCAACGGTGGTGCAGGAAGATCTGGCAGTTGCGCTGCATCATGGAACGATTGCAGCAGCCGGACTGGATGTTTACGCCGACGAGCCAGATGTACCCGCCTCACTGCTGGCGGCTCCCAACACCGTCCTGCTGCCGCACATAGCATCGGCATCTGAGCACACCCGCGCCGCCATGGGACAGTTGGTCATCGAAAACCTCATATCCTGGTTTGACAAGGGCGTGCCCGTGTCTTCGGTGCCGGAGACACGCCACCTGCCTCAAAAGACGGCCGCGATTTAACTCGCCATTCACCTTCTTGGCTCATCTTTGTCCCGGTCATAGTTCTTAGTATGGGTGATGGGTTTATGCGCGTAAACGGACCAGATGCGTTGAATGCACTTGCGGTGACTGGTGTTGTCTGCATGCTGTTTGCAGCACACGGGCTTAATAATCCCGGCATTGATCCGGTCACGACTGCATCCGTTCCCGCTGTCAGACCGCTTGAAGGAGACCGCTTCGTGGCGATCAATCACCTCAATAACGAAAGCTGCGTTTTGGCACTGCACCGGGCAAGCGGTTATGCAGTTCACCGGCTGGAACCTGCGCACAATTGTGCTGCCGTGGGGAACGAATTTGCCGTGGCCCGCTCTTGGCAGGAAACGAGCCAAGGCGAAGTTACAGTGACTGATCACCGCGGAAATCAGGTCATGAAACTGGTACGAAGTGACGGCTTTGAATGGGAAGTCGTCAAACCGGTACGCATTCAAGCATCGCTCGCGGCCTACTGATTCTTCAAAGCAGCGTAGGCACGAACAGCGTCTCCAAAAGCTTCGAATAGCTTACGCGATGGCACTTCAGACCGTGCCCAATATTCCGGGTGCCACTGAACTCCCACCGCAAAAGTCTTGGCGCCAACGACAGAAACCGCTTCTATGGTGCCATCTGGTGCGCGTGCTTCAACGCTCAAAGCAGGTGCCGGCTCATCGACGGCCTGGCGATGTAGAGAGTTTACTGCAATCTTCGTTTCGCCAAAAAGTGCCGCCAGGCGCCCTGCAGCGGCCATCGAGACATCATGGCTTATCCCATACCTCGCGTCTAATTCTGGGGTGTCAGGCTCACGATGATCATCGGTTCCCGGGCGTTCCTGTATCTCACTTGCCAAAGTCCCGCCAAGCGCCACATTGAGCTCTTGTATGCCCCGACAAATGGCGAACAGGGGCACACCAAGATCTACTGCCCTTCGAACCAAAGGCAGCGCTGTAGCATCGCGTTGGCGGTCAAATGGCTGATGCTTTGGCGTTTCGACACGACCATAGTTCTGCGGATGCACATTGCTCTTGTGACCGGTCAACATCACCCCGTCGACGCGCTCAAGAAGGCCGTCAAAGTCAATGGCATCCCCGAATACAGGAACAAGAAGCGGTAAAACACCCGCCACATCAAAGGCAGCGGAAAGATAGGAATCCTTGCCCGCATGCCAGTGATAGCCACTCTCAATAAGAGTATCTGAAACTACTGCTACAATCGGAATCATGGCGCGCTCCAACAGCTGTTTTCGGTAGAATTTGCATGGACACGGCAATGTGACCAGAATCAAATCGATTAAGTGGCCAACTAATTTTACCAATTCGGCGGGCAACTGTGGACACCATATGCAAAAAGTGACTAGAGTTGGACAGGCCTGTGTGCAGCGTGGAGGTTGTAGGCAGGTGGAATTCCATAGGGAGGATCATATGGATCGTCGTTCGTTTATGAAAAAGGCCGGCGTTGTCGGCACGGGCGCCGCTGCCGCCACGACACTCGCAGCACCTGCCATCGCGCAATCATATCCAAAAATCACTTGGCGTTGTTCTTCGGGCTTCCCGAAAGCACTCGACACCATCTACGGTGCTGCTGAAGTATTTTCTGCCGCTGTTGCAGAAGCGACAGATGGCAATTTCGACATTCAGGTCTTCGCCTCAGGCGAAATCGTTGGCGCGCTCGAAGGCGCTGACCGTGTAGGTGATGGCACCATCGAAATGGCGCACACGGCGTCCTACTATTTCTGGGGTAAGGATCCTTCCTACGCTTTCGGTACGGGCGTTCCATTCGGCCTCAACCAGCGTATGACCAATGCGTGGATGTATGAAGGTGGCGGCCTTGAGCTGCTGAACAATTTTTACAGCTCACAGAACATGATCGCTTTCCCTGCAGGCAACACCGGTGCCCAAATGGGTGGTTGGTTCCGCAAAGAAATCAATACGCTGGAAGACATGCAGGGCCTCAAGATGCGTATCGGTGGTTTCGGCGGACGTATCATTGAAAAGATCGGCGTTGTCCCACAAGGCCTGCCAGGCGGCGACATCTATCCTGCTCTTGAAAAAGGCACGATCGACGCAGCTGAATTTGTCGGCCCATACGATGACAGCAAACTCGGCTTCAACAAGGTTGCTGAATATTTCTACTACCCCGGCTGGTGGGAAGGCGGCGTTGCGTTGCTCAACATGATCAACTTGGACAAGTGGAACGAACTGCCATCTGCCTATAAGGGTGTAGTCAAAAACGCTTCAGCTCTGGCCAACTCTGTCATGATGGCGCGCTACGATACGCTGAACCCGACTGCCCTCAAGCAGCTGGCAGCATCCGGCACACAGCTTCGCCCGTACAGCCAAGAAATTCTGAGCGCCTGCTTCGACGCGGCTGAAGAAACCTATGCTGAAATCGCTGCGGAAAACGCAACGTTTAAAGAGCTGCATGACTCATACATGGGTTACCGCCGTGACGGCTACCTGTGGTTCCAGCTGTCTGAATACAATCATGACACGTTCATGATGCTTCAACAGCGCGCAGGCAAACTCTAAGCTGATCAAGCGATATTAAACCAGAAAAGCCCGGTCGGAAGACCGGGTTTTTTCGTTGCAGCCTTAAATTGGCTCAGACCTTAAGAACAGCGGCCTCTTTCGCCAACGCTTCAATTTTGGCCCATTCGCCCGCTTCCACAGCCGATTTGGGCGCCACCCAAGAACCACCGACACACAGCACATTGGGCAGGCTCAGATAGTCACTCGCGTTAGAGGCAGATACGCCGCCGGTTGGACAAAAACTGACACCGCCGAACGGCGAGGCGAGTGACTTCAGGAAAGCAGCGCCGCCGGATTGCTCGGCAGGGAAAAACTTGAGCAATGTGTATCCAAGCTCAATCGCGCGCATGATTTCGCTTGCGGTCGTGCTGCCCGGCAACAATGGCACTGCGCTGCCAAGCGCTGCGGCTGCAATCTCGCGGGTAAAGCCCGGTGACACCGCAAAGCGTGCGCCAGCGGACACCACCTGCTCATATTGATGGCCACTCAGGACGGTTCCTGCACCGACGATGGCGTCAGGGACCTCACCGGCAATCCGTTCAATAGCACTCAAGGCCGCGTCGGTACGCAAGGTGATTTCGATAGCGGGAAGACCCCCGGCCACAAGTGCTCTTGCGAGCGGCACCGCATCGTCTGCATCATCAATAACAATGACGGGGATCACTGGCTGCCCGGTCATTATCTCATACAGGGCTTCCCGGTTTTGCGTCATGTTATTCTCCCAACCGCTCAACGATATTTGTGCCCTAAGCGGTAGAAATCAGCTTGTCTAGCGCCGTAGCCTTTCGTTCAGGCGCAACAAAGGAAGCAGCTCCAGCAAACCTTGAACGACCGATGAGATCCAACCGGCGCTTTTTTCGGGCGAGGTTAACCGCAAAGACATCGCTTTTCGGGTTTCAGGACCGACAATTCCATCCACTGAAATCGCATTTGCCCGTTGGAAGCGTTTAACGGCAACTTCGGTCTTTGGCCCGAAAACGCCATCACATGACAACGGGTAACCAACGGCAAGAAGTTGACGCTGCCAATCCTTCACTTCAGCGCCCCGCATCCCGCGCCGTAAAATTGACTGGCTTGGAACTGGCACCGCGCCGCCATCAGGAACTCTATAGCGTGCATAGGCCGCGGCCATTTTTTCATCATAGCGGTTCTTTCGATAGGCGGGACCATTGTACCGCCTGGCAAACCCGGCCCAGTCGCGATTTTTAAGAAACGGCAGCAATTCGTTGCGTTCGACAAATCTTACCATAAGCGTCACCTGACCACTGACACCTGAACGTGCCTCACGGACGAGCGCTTGCGGCGATGAAAATCCCAGCGTCTTCCAATGAGCGCCCATGACCTGCCCGATACCCCAGGAACATGATTGCAGAGCAGCGGCATCATCAATAGATCTAGCCCGATCCAGCAACGCCCAACGCCCGGCCTGCGACCGCGGATTTTTAACAGCACCCGCCCGTGGACTGGCCAGACCCAATGTACGGGCTTTTTCGCGGGCAACGCCGGACAGCAAACGGTCAAAGTAATGCCCCTCAAAACGGATCAAGGGTTCGCGGCGATGCTCTACTATCGCAAAGGCACGCCCGCCACTTTCAACTTCACAAACCGCAAGCAACGCGGCGGGCTCAATTCCCCTTGCTTGCGCTACCTGCACAATTTCATCTTTCGTCTCATTTGAAAAACGTGCCATGACCACTCCTTGTTGGTTATGACAATGACGCACCGTGGAAGCCGGTCGATAAGTGCAGACATTCGCCCGAAGATGAGGTTTTCTCCTGATAGCGTTCGCGTTATGAGCCACATCATGAATGAAAAAACGCACAGCGTTGTCGTGACTGCGCTCTATCACTTCACCCGACTGCCGGATTTTGCCGACTGGCAAGACCCCTTACGCACGCATTGCGATGCGTATGGCATCAAAGGCACATTGTTGCTGGCATCAGAGGGCATCAACGGCACGGTAGCCGGCAGCCGCGAAGCGATAGATGCGTTGATCGATTGGCTCCATGCCAAACCGGAATTTGCCGACCTCGAGCACAATGAAAGTTATGCACCAGCGATGCCGTTCTACCGGCTCAAGGTGCGTCTTAAAAAGGAAATCGTGACGATGGGGGTGCCAGGCACCGACCCGACGAAAATCGTCGGCACCTATGTGGAACCGCAAGACTGGAACGAGCTGATTGTCGATCCTGATACAATCGTCATTGACACAAGAAACGACTATGAAGTTCAAATTGGCACGTTTGACGGGGCCGTTAATCCTCAGACCGATGCTTTTCGCGAATTCCCCGATTGGGTTGCCCGCAATGAAAACCGGTTAAAGGGCAAAAAAATCGCCATGTTCTGCACAGGGGGAATCCGTTGCGAAAAATCGACGGCTTTCATGAAATCACAGGGCTACGAAGACGTATTTCACCTGAAGGGTGGCATCCTGAAATATTTGGAAGATGTCCCCGAAGAGCAGAGCAAATGGAAAGGCGAGTGTTTTGTCTTTGATGAACGCGTCTCGGTCGGTCACGGTTTGAGGATCGGTCCCCACACATTGTGCCGAGCATGCCGTCACCCCTTGTCTCCGGAAGACTTGCGTTCGCCGCACTTTAAGGAGGGTGTTTCATGCGCACACTGTATCGACAAGTTCACAAATGAGGACCGCGAACGGTTCGCCATGCGCCAGCGCCAGGTGGAATTGGCTCATGAACGTGGGCAAAGGCATATCGGCGACGGCGAATGGCCGATAGAAACCAAGTTTGAACTGGAAGACGAACGTTAGGTTACGGCCTTGCGGGCATGGAAATCAGGCCTGTCCCACGCCCGTGATTGCAAAATTTCCTGTAGGATACCCGACGCCCGCTTCACTTCTTCTACCGTATTGTAAAGCGGCGCAAAGCCGAAACGCAAAAAGTCGGGCGCCCGCATATCTCCAATGACACCATTGGCGATCAAGGCCTGCATAACAGGGTAAGCGTTGGGATGACGCCATGAGACATGGCTACCCCTTTCGGCAGCGCTTTTTGGTGTGATCAACTGAAGTTCAAATTCATCGGCAAACGCCGAAACGTCATCAATGAAAACCTGCGTCAGTTCTCCTGATCGCTGCATAATATCGGCCATCTCGACATCATCAAAAACATCAAGCGCAGCGTCCAGTGAGACCAGCGAAAGAACCGGCGGCGTTCCCACGGCGAAACGGTCAATTCCTTTGGCGGGCGTGAATTCGGTTTCGAAAGAAAAAGGTCGGGCGTGCCCAAACCATCCTGAAATGTCGGGCATCGCATCCTGATGTTTCTCGGCGACATACAAAAATGCGGGCGCACCCGGCCCGCCATTGAGATATTTATAGCCACATCCGACCGCGAAATCGGCATTAATGCCGGAAAGATCAACGTCCAGAGCGCCTGTTGAATGCGCCAGATCCCAGACAACCGACGCCCCAACATCATGGGCAAGCCGCGTGATCTGTTGCATATTGTGCCGACGCCCCGTCCGGTAATCAACTTCCGTGAGCAGCACCACACTCACGGCGGGCGTCAAGGCCGTTTCGACTTTTTCCGGCTCTACCAGCTTGAGCGATACGTTGGGCTGCTGCGCAACAACCCCCTGCGCAATGTACAAATCGGTGGGAAAGTTTCCGGTATCGGAAAGAACCAAACCCTTATTGCCTGCCTTTTCAACTGCTGCGGAAAGCACTTTGAACAGATTAACCGACGTTGAGTCGCAGGCCCGCACAGTCGCATTGGGTGCCCCGATCAATTTTGCAATCCGTTCTCCGACACGCGCTTGCAGATTGATCCAGTCATACGCGTTCCAGGCCTTGATCAAGTGTCTGCCCCAAGCTTCATTGATGGTTTTTGCCACAACCTCCGGCACATGCGTTGGCAACGGTCCAAGTGAGTTCCCATCGAGATAAATAATGTCTTCTGGAAGGTTGAACTTGTCGCGGCGATTGGGATCGGTCATCAAAGGAGTCTCAAATTGAACGGCTGTAAATGACACGTCAGGCACCAAAAACAAGCGTAAGCCCCATGCAACGCGCCATCGGGGCGGGCAGATTGCGTACCAAGCGCGTCGAAAAGACAACACGCATCGCCGACCTCTATCAAAACGCAAACGCGAAAATACGGGTACCCAAACAACATCACGACCATCTCGATGCCTTGCTCATTAACACGGCAGGTGGGTTGACCGGTGGCGATCGCCTTTGCTGGACAATGGACGCAGGCGCTTCAACGAAGACAGTTGTGTCAACGCAGGCTTGTGAGCGCATCTATCGCGCCACGGCGGGAACAGCTGATGTTCAAAATAATATCGACGTGCAGGAAGGGGCACATTTATTCTGGCTGCCACAGGAAACCATCCTGTTTGACGGTGCCGCGCTAGACCGCAAATTTAACGCACAGATAGCAAGTGGCGGGCGCCTGACAGCACTGGAAATCGTCGTTCTGGGACGCGAAGCCATGCACGAAACCCTGCAAAGCGTTAGCTTGTCCGACAAGTGGCGTATACATCACGGCAATCGCCTGCTTCATGCCGATGCCATTCGGTTGGGTTCTGCCGATCTTCCAAAAATGAAACAATCCGCGCACCTGAAAGACCATTTGGTCTTTGGAACACTCATTGACATTGAACCGTCGAGAACACCCCTTGACCAGCAACAAAGCCGGGCACTCTCGGATCGGTTCGCCCATCGTTTCACCGGTTGCGACAAAGTGCAGATGGGCATGTCCGTATTCGAACAAAAAACGATTGTTCGGTTTACGGCACGCAACAGCTATCAATTGAGGCAGCAGCTGCCTGATTTACTTAACGAAATTGTGCTAGGCTTACACCTTCCAACTGTGTGGCGGCTGTAACGCGTTCCTCGCTGACCGTCATGCACGGATGACGGTGGGAGGCATGGACATGCGCATATTACTAACAGGTGGCGCCGGTTATATTGGCTCGCACACTTGGGTCGCCCTGTGTGAAGCGGGCCATGAGCCGGTCATCTTGGATAATTTTGACAACGCATCACCAACGGTCCTGGACCGCATCGGCATGTTGTTCCAGACCAAGCCGATTTGCGTGGAAGGCGATGTACGCGACGCTGAACTGGTTGAAAAAACACTGCGTCAATACAAGTGTAGCGCGGTAATCCACTTTGCCGGCCTAAAGGCTGTTGGTGAAAGTATGGGTGCGCCGCTCCGCTATTTCGACTATAATGTCAGCGGGACAGAGCGGCTTTTGTCGGGTATGGTGAACGCAGGCGTCAAGAAGATAATCTTCTCCTCATCCGCTACTGTGTACGGTACACCCCAGTACCTGCCAATAGACGAGGAGCATCCGCTGTCTTCTGCAAGCGTCTACGGCAATACCAAGCTCATCATCGAAGGAATGCTGCGCGCTTTATTTGCGTCCGATCCCACATGGTCAGTGACGATTTTGCGCTACTTTAACCCGGTCGGCGCCCATGCCAGCGGCATGATTGGCGAGGATCCGGCCGAAACACCCAACAATTTGATGCCTTTCATTTCACAGGTCGCTGTGGGTTTGCGCGACAAGCTTGCAATTTTCGGCAACGATTATGACACGAAAGACGGCACCGGTGTTCGAGACTATATCCATGTCAGCGATCTTGCTGACGGTCATGTCGCAGCTTTGAAACTGTTGAACAAAGCGCATTGTACGCCGATCAATCTGGGAACCGGCACCGGCTATTCGGTGCTGGAGATGGTGCGCGCTTTCCAGAGAGCTAGCCGACGCCCGATACCCTATCAGGTCGTTGATCGCCGCCCGGGCGACATAGCCAGCTGCTATGCCGATGCATCACGGGCAAAAGAACTGCTTGGTTGGGAAGCAAAGCTCGGATTGAAAGCCATGTGCGAAGATGCATGGCGTTGGCAGTCTCAAAACCCGAACGGTTATGATGATGAGCCACGCCGGGAAAACCGGCGTACGGCAGCCACCTAGGTTCGGTGCATCGCAGCCTTGACCAATTCGGCAAACTCAACTGCTGTTTCCGGGTGTGCGAGGCCAAGCTCAAGGTTGGCCTGCAAAAAGCCAACCTTCGAACCACAATCATATGTCCTTCCGGAAAATGGCACGGCGTGGAAAGGCTGCTCGTGCATCAGCGCTAACATGGAATCGGTGAGCTGAATTTCACCGCCCGCGCCTGTTTCATGTTTGCTTAAATGGTCCATTACTTTGCCATCGAGAATATAACGGCCATTGATAAAATAGTTCGATGGCGCAGTTCCCTGCGGCGGCTTTTCCACCATGCCGGTCACTTCAAAAGAGTTTTCAGATTGCGCACCCATGGACACTATCCCGTATTTGTGCGCCAGATCGGGGTGGCACTCCTCTACCGAAATAATGTTTCCGCCTTTTTCTTCATAGACAGCGGCCATTTGTGACAGACAGCCGGGATTTCCGCTCATCACCATATCTGGCAGCAAGACTGCAAAAGGTTCCTCGCCGACAATGTCACGGGCACACCAAACCGCGTGGCCAAGACCGAGCGGCTTTTGCTGGCGGGTAAAGCTTATTCGACCCGCATCGGGAATGTCTGCAAGCAACGCCGCCAGCGGCCCCGTCTTGCCGCGTTCTTCAAGCGTCGCCTCAAGCTCAACCTGATGGTCGAAGTGATCTTCGATAACATGCTTGTTTCGACCGGTCACAAGCACGATGTGTTCAATGCCAGCGCCAAATGCCTCTTCAACTGCATACTGGATGACAGGTTTATCAACGACCGTCAGCATTTCCTTCGGAACAGCCTTTGTCGCGGGAAGAAACCGCGTTCCTAATCCGGCTACGGGGATGACAGCTTTGCGAACATATTGACCCAAGGCAAACTCCAACGGTGAAACACCTGACTTGTTCAGGATTCATTGGCGTCTGTAAAGGTCACTGAAGACAAGGATTTCCGGTTTAACCGGAGCCGAGCGGGTATTGGGGTCCATAGACCTTCAATAGCACGTCTATCTCCTCGGATGAAAAGCCCAAACCCTCGGCACGGCGTCTGAATTCGCCGACCGACTTTGCATCTTCACGTGCACCGTACCGTTTTCCCAACGGAGGGCCATCATCAAATTTCTGGTCAACCATGGTAAGCCGAGAAAAAATCATCATTGGTTGCACCTAGTGCTTTTATAACGAGATTCAATCAATACACCCAGCTCTGACACATTTAGGGCACTTAAAACACCAAGCGCGCTATTGTGTCCGAGCTGGCAATGCTTGCTAAAACCGTAACAGGAATGTATCTAGGAGCTCCCGTAGCACGGGTGGCGGCGCTTCCAACCCGAACGCACGACCGTTGGCATGACCAAAATTGACCTTGGCAAGCCCCTGTGCTGCAACCCCGATATGCTAAATTCTGCCGTCTTGGCTGAGCGTTAGTAAAGTGTCCGAAGGAGGCGATTGCCGGATGTCGAACCTGAGCAACAACATTGCGGGTCTTTATGATCCATCGCTCGAGAAAAGTAGCTGCGGTGTAGGTTTCCTCACCCGCAAGGATGGCAAACAAACCCACGAGTTGCTCGTCAAGGGCCATGAAGCCCTGTGCGCCGTGCCTCACCGGGGCGGCATGTCTTCAGAAGGTGTCGGCGATGGCGCAGGCATCAGCGTCGACCTTTCCGTTACTTTTTTCTCCCGTTTAACCGGCAAATCTTTGCAAGAAGGCGAGTTCGGTGTCGGCAACTTTTTCATGTGCGACGACAAGTCCAAACATGAAGAAGCTGAAAGCGTTATCGAAGCGGCACTTTCGGACGCAGGCATGCCCGTCATTTTGAAGCGCGATGTCACCGTCGATAATAGCGTGATCAATGCGGCATCGCGCACGCTGCAACTGCCTATTCGCCAATGGATTTTCGATGCGCCTGAGGGCGTTGCAGGCAAGGCGTTTGAGCGGAAAATCTATGATGTTCTACTTACCATTGAGGAACAGGCATATCTGCGCCCTGAGCTTGCCGGCCTGTATCCCCTTTCCTTGTCCTCGCGCACACAAGTCTTCAAAGGCCGGTTAAACTCGCACGAGTTGGTACCTTATTTCGCGGATCTGAGCGAACACGATCATGAAGTGCGGATGCTGTACTTTCACACGCGCTTTTCAACCAACACCGATCCCCACCCGACCATGGCGCAGCCATTCCGTTTGATGGCACACAATGGCGAATTGAACACGGACAAGAAGAACCGCTTGTCTGAAATCGCCGTTGCGCGCGCCAAGAACCGGTCAATCGTCCGCCCAAAAGGTCAGTCTGATTCATGCCGTCTCGACCAGACGCTGCACGGTCGTGTGATCGAAGATGAATTTGATCTCGTCACTGCAGTTGTATCGATGATGCCTCCCGCCTGGGAAAATGATGAGACGATCTCTGAACCAGTTCGCGCCATGCTTGAGTTCTTCTCGTTGTATGAAGAAAAAAACGACGGCCCGGCAGCATTGATTTTCGGGGACGGCAATATCGTAGGCGCGCGGCTTGACCGCTTGGGACTGCGTCCGCTGCGCTCTATCGAAACTGACGATTATATCGCGGTAATGTCAGAGGCAGGGCAAATTTCCTTTGCGGAAGAGACAGTGATTTCCCGTGGCCGGATCGAAGCTGGGGGCATGCTTTATTTCGACCATTCAAAAGGTGAAGCTTTCACGACGGTCCAAGCCCTGGAGATGCTTGCTTCCGAACGTGATTATGAAACATTGCTTGAACAAGCGCGCGTGCGCCTCGATGAACTTCCGCAGCCCACGATCGATCCGGTAATGGCCGCCAAACGGTATGATGGCGACATGGAAACGGCGGCACGCTACGTGGCCTATACGCACAACCAGGAAAGTTTCCGCTTTTTGATGGATCCGATGCTGCAAAGCGGATCTGAAAAAGTGTCGGCGATGGGCTATGGCAATGCGATCAACGCGCTCTCTGACAATGAAGGCGGTGTTGCGAAATATTTCTCGCAGCGCTTTGCACAGGTGACAAACCCGCCGCTGGATTCCATCCGTGAAGCAGACGGCATGTCTTTGCGCGTTGCCATCGGCGCAAAACCCTACAAGGGGCCGACAAACGCCAAACAGATTGTTCTGGATACGCCAATCCTGCGCATGAGCGATATGCTGAAAATTCGCGCGCAGGCCGAAACGCCGGTCGCCGAGTTTGCCTCACTGTATTCGCCTGATCTTGAAAATGCGGGTCGAAATGAGCAGGCGCTCATCGAAGCAATTGATAAGCTGGCCAACGATGTTGTTGCCTTTGCCCGTGACGGCGGCGGGATCGCAATCATATCTGACCGCCACGTCTCAACCGCCCGCGCGGCCATGCCGATGACCATTGTCGTTTCTGCTATCAACCAAAGGCTGATCGAAGAAGGCCTGCGACTGACCACGTCGCTCATCGTGGAAAGCGGTCAGATTTCATCGTCGCACCACATCGCCTGCGCGCTCGGCTTTGGTGCATCGGCGGTTTATGCGTTGGGTGTGCGCATGCGCGCCGAGCAGAACTTTGCCGACAATCCGACGCAAGCTTACAAAAAGTTCGCCAAAGCCGCTGAGAAAGCACTGATGAAAACCATGGGTAAAGTCGGCCTTTGCACCGTGGAAAGCTATTCGGGCGGTGAGTTTTTCGAGCCGAATTTCTTGGACACAAGCGATCACGTTCTCAAACGCTACTTCCCCAACATGGTGTCACCGGTTGGCGGCGTCGGCTTTTCAGTGATCGCAAAATCGGTCGCGGATTGGCACCGGCGCGCCCTGGAAGTCAAATCAGAAGGTGACATCCCTATTTTGGGCCTCTTCAAAGAACGCTCCGAGGGCGCGGGCCACTCCTATGGCACAACTGCGGTTCGCGGGTTTGTTGATCTGACCGAAGAAGCCATTCAATTCGCCGACACCGAACATGATGGTGATGACGCTGAGCAGAAGCGTTTGCTAACGCTGAACAAAATGCGCGACGCCTTCGGCATCGACGAAAAGGGCTATGTGAACACGTCTTTTGATGAATTGTCAGAGGATGCGATCAACCGTTTCAAAATCACGCCGGGCTACCGCGATTTCTCGCGCATGATGAGCGAAGAACGCGCAAAACGCCCAGCCGCCCTGCGTGACGTGCTGGCATTCCCGGCTGACATTACGTTCCTGACCGACGTTGAGGACATCAAACGCGAGATGATGTTGTTCAACCGCGCTGGTAATAATCATTTCGTCATCCGCGGTCTTATTTGCACACAGATCGAATATGGAAAGTTCGAAGTGGAGTTGACTGGTCCCAAGGCCGATCAAATCGCCCGGTTGGATGCCCTGTCTCAATCCCTTGTTGAGCGCTTCAAAAAAGACATCACCGCCCATTGGATCGAGGCAGGCAAACTGCACATCGATGCAACCGGCAGAGCTTTGGACTATCTCACTCGGATCAAGCCTGCCCCCGACGCGATCGAAATCGACGACGTTCAGCCAGCCTCGGAGATTACGCCATGCTTGACGTCGGGTGCCATGAGCCACGGCGCGCTAGTTGCAACCGCTCATGAAGCCGTAGCGCACGGAACTAACATGGTGGGCGGCTTGTCAAACTCCGGTGAAGGTGGCGAGCACATCTCGCGCTATGGAACTATACGGGCGTCGCGGATCAAGCAGTTTGCTTCCGGACGTTTTGGTGTCTGGGCTGGATATCTGGCCGATCCAAATCTTCGCGAACTGGAAATCAAAATCGGTCAGGGTGCAAAACCAGGTGAAGGTGGGCAGCTGCCCGCACCCAAGGTAAATGTGGAGATCGCGGCGGCCCGTGGCGGCACACCGGGTGTCGAACTGGTTTCACCACCGCCGCACCATGACACCTATTCCATTGAAGATTTGGCACAACTCATCCACGACTGCAAAGCGGCGCGGGTACGCGTGATCGTCAAGCTGGTTTCGTCCGAAGGGATCGGCACGATTGCGGTTGGCGTGGCAAAAGCAGGCGCTGACGTCATCAACGTCGCGGGCAACACGGGCGGCACAGGTGCTGCGTCGGTGACATCGCTGAAGTACACTGGCCGTGCCGCTGAAATCGGCATTGCGGAAGTCCATCAGGCGCTGAGCGTGAACGGTATCCGTCAAAAAGTCGTGCTGCGCTGTTCAGGCGCGCACCAAACGGGCTCAGATGTCGTCAAATCCGCCATGCTCGGCGGCGACTCCTTCGAGTTCGGCACCACAGCGTTGATGATGCTCAAATGCGTGATGGCGAAAAACTGCAACATCAAATGTCCGGCAGGTTTGACAACAAACTCGGAAGTGTTTGATGGCGATCCGCGTGCTCTGGGGCAGTATCTTCTCAACATCGCCCATGAGGTACGGGAAATTCTGGCCTCGCTAGGCATGAAGTCACTACGCGACGTCCGGGGCCGCTCCAATCTTCTGCATCTGCTTGATCATCCGGCCTCTGTGGGTCAGCTCAACTTGCGCGCCATGCTGACGGTTGTACCCGAGCGCAAGGTTGACAACCCCATCTATGTTGCCCGCGATTTTGCCGTTGATGACAGTCTGCTTGAGAAAGTTCAGGCCGCTCTTTTCGATGGCGGTCAGGAGAGCATCGTTATCGAGGGCGAAGATTTTCTTCAACTGAACAACCGCAACAAAACGGTAGGTGGGCAGCTCGCGGTGGATATGGAACGGGCGCTAAACCACTCAGATGCGCAAACGCCAGCCGCTTACGCTGATGCCCGCGGTCGCCGGTTCTTGAAGCCGGGCGCGATTATCGTGCGTACGACGGGTTCTGCAGGTCAATCCTTTGGCGCGTTCTGTAATGACGGCATCACGCTGGAACATATGGGGACTTGCAACGATGGCGTCGGCAAGGGCGCTTGCGGTGGTGAGATCATTGTCAAAGATCCGAAAGGTTCTTCCAACAAGGCCAGCGGCCCCAATGTCCTGATCGGCAACTTCGCCCTGTTTGGCGCAACCGGCGGACGCACATTCGTTCAAGGCCAAGCCGGTGACCGCTTTGCGGTGCGCAATTCCGGCGCGACGGCCGTTGTCGAAGGTGTTGGCGATTTTGCCTGCGAGTACATGACCAACGGCACGGTCCTGAACCTTGGCCATTTCGACATGGGCTTTGGCAACGGCATGTCCGGTGGCTTTGCGTATCAGTATGATCCGGAGGGTCGCCTGCAATCCATGATGAGCAAAGATTCCGTGCTTTCAGGTTCTTTGGCAGGCAATGATGAGATCGCTGAAGTACATGCTCTGGCTGTGCTTAAATTGTTGGAGTGGCACGTCGAAGCCACAGGCTCAAAACGCGCCGAGGAGATCCTTTTCAATTACGCTAATGAACGCGAGAAGTTCGCTTGGATTATGCCACGCGCGCTTCTTCAGTATCAGGATGCCGATGAAATCCTTGCTGCAAAATCCCGCAAGGAGTTGGCCGAGGAACTGGCAACAGCGCTTGCCGCTCACCAAGTCAACAAGGTCAAAAAAGCCTGGCGCGATGGCGAAATCGTTGTGGGTGGCGCAGTGCCGATCTTTGGCGAAGCAGCATCTGAGGAGATGTACCGGTTGCTCAACTCATGGACCGTTGTAAACGCGGCCAACGAGCTGGCGCTGAAACGGGTCAAAGAGGCCACCAATGTTCAAGACCCACGCGTTGTCAAAGCGGCGCGTAACTTGGTGCTGACCGAAGATTTCTACCTAATGAACCAGCTTTTGAAACATGCCCGTACGGCGGTTGCAGAATATTCTGAGAAAGAGCTGGCTGTGATGGTCTCTGACAAACGTTTGTCGGACTTCAAGCAGGCTCTGTCCTTGCGCAACATCCTGTCCATGGACAGCCCGGGCACTTATGGCTGGATCATGCATCAGGACGTGAAGAATATTGAGGCAATCGGACACATTCCAAGCTTTGAAGAATTGTTCTCAAAACACGCCATGACCGAGTTGGCACCTGCTGCCTGATGCCTGATGCCTGAACCTGTTGGAACAAATGCGATGAACGCTCCTTTTTTTCCGGAAGACGCTCCTTTTTCAGAAGACCAACGCACTTGGATTGCCGGTTTTATGGCCGGCATGCGTGCGCAGGCGCAACTGACCGGGGCGACCGCTGGCAACGATGCGCAATCAGCCGTCGAACTGAATATCCTCTACGGGACGCAGACGGGTAATGCCGAAGCGGTAGCCATGGATGCCGCAGAAGCAGCCAAACAGAACGGTTTTGCGCCGAAAGTGGCCGGCCTTGATGATGTGTCCATGGAAGCGCTGGCGGAGATGAAGCAGATATTGGTTGTCATCTCGACCTATGGCGAAGGTGAAATGCCCGACAATGCAGAACTGTTCTGGCAGGCTTTGTCGGCAACCACCGCGCCGCGCCTGGAGGAAATGGTATATTCTGTGCTCGCGCTTGGCGACACCAGCTATGATGAGTTCTGCCACGCCGGTAAACTCGTCGACATGCGCCTTGAGCAGTTGGGCGCAAAACGCGTTAACGGACGCGTTGATTGTGATGTTGACTATGAAGATCTGGCTTCGGGCTGGATCGAGACGACGATGCCACTTGTCGCCGATGTCGCCAAACCGACCGAAGGTCTGGCGGCACCCAGCAATTTGGAAGCAAGCGCACCGAAAAAGTCAAAGTACAACCGCAAAAACCCTTATGCCTCTTCAGTCGTAGAAAACCGTCTGTTGTCAGGGAAAGGCTCCGGCAAGGAAATCCGCCACTTCGCGTTTGCGCTGGAGGATGATGGCTTGGAGTATGAGGCCGGCGATGCGATGGGCGTTATACCTCTCAACGGCCGTAACTATGTTGAAGCCATCATCGAGCGTCTGGGAGCCAAGTGGGACACCACGGTTGCGGGTCATGATGCGCCTTTGGGCGACTTGCTGACCAGCAATTTCGAGATCATGACACCCAACAAGGAAACCATCGCAAAGATCGCTGACCGGTCCGGCGATGATGAGCTCTGTCACGTCATCACCAACGGCGACAAGGAGGCAATCGAAGCCTATATGTGGGGCAATGACACGCTTGATCTGTTGAACCTGAACATTAAGGCGAGCTTTGGGGTAGACGAATTTGTAAGCTGGTTGAAACCACTTCAGCATCGCGCCTATTCGATCTCTTCCAGCCCCAAAACCCATCCAGGTGAGGTGCATCTGACGGTCGCTGCCGTGCGTTGGCAAAAGGGCGGGCGCGAGCACCGCGGCGTTGCTTCCACATTTCTCGCCGATCGTACGCAAGAAGGCACCAAGGTTGGTGTCTTCATGTCGCCCAACAAGAGCTTCAGACCGCCCGAAAATGATGACGCGCCGATGATCATGGTGGGCCCTGGCACCGGTGTCGCGCCTTTCCGCGCCTTCCTCGAAGAGCGTGAAGCGCGTGAAGCAAAGGGTAAGAACTGGCTGTTCTTTGGTGACCAAACCCGCTCGGACGACTTTATCTACGAAGATGAGATTGGTGCGTTCTCCAAGAAGGGTCTGCTGTCGCGTCTCGACCTCGCATTCTCGCGCGACCAGAAAGAAAAGATTTACGTTCAACACCGCATGCGTGAAAACGGACGTGAGCTTTACGCATGGCTGGAAGAAGGTGGGTATTTCTATGTATGTGGTGACGCCACACGCATGGCTAAGGATGTCGATCAGGCGCTGGTAGATCTGGTCGCCGAACATGGTGCTCGCGATCCAGACGCAGCGCGGGAATATGTCGACAATCTGAAACGTGAGAAACGCTATCTGAGGGACGTTTACTAAGAACGCCCGTCATGGTCGCGGCAGAACGACAGCTGGTGCATTGGCGTCAGAAGGTTTTCGAAATCTACGCGAAGGTGCGCATTCTGGCGCAAGACGAACCGGCTTCAGCATGGCGTTTCTGGCTTGCCGAGCGCTCCCGACTTTATAGCGTACACTCCATGTCTCCCGTCGCACAGAGCGAGCGGGAGACCTTCGCTGGCCTTAATACCTATGCTTATGACCAGTCCCTGCGTTTTGTAACCGATATCAAATCGGCAACGGGGGAAAGAGTACGATATGAACTCGGTGTTGACGGCTCGCTAACCGTGGAACCCTTTGCGGAAACAACAGAACTGAAAGCAGCTCTTGGATCTGAGCTGACGCTATACCGCCTGATCGGGTATGCTGGTGGCATGTTTTTACCGTTCAAAGACTTGACTTCGGGCAAAGACACATACGGTGGCGGTCGATACTTGTTCGACACTATCAAGGGAGCTGATCTTGGAACGGACAACAGTGGGCGGCTCATCGTCGATTTTAATTTCGCCTATTCGCCAAGCTGTGCTTGGTCCCACCAGTTTGTATGCCCGCTCGCACCGGTAAAAAACATGCTTTCGATAGCCATTGAGGCCGGAGAGAAGAGGCCCCCCGCAAATTAGTTCCTGGTTGCCGGGATATAGTTTTTCTTTGAGAAGAAACGGCGCCAAAGGGCGCTCATCAAAAGGCCCACATCCAGCTTCAGCTTAATGCCATCAACCCGGTCCAGAGAAAAGTCGCGGGAAAAGGGTGTAAGGCGGCGAAACCGCCGAAACTTACGCCAATGCATCCCGCCACGCTTGGGGCCAAATTGGTTGCCATGGCCGCACGATTTGGCGGCCAGCGCTTTGCGACATGTAGACAAGTCAAAAAAAGGCGCTTGGGATACGTGCCGCCCAACCACAAAAATCATTTCGGAAACAAATTCATTTTCCGCCTCCAACAGCGCCGGTAACGCAGCCATAAAGGGCAAAGCGTCATGGCCTATGATATTTTCTTTTCCCTGGGGCGGCAAATAATCTCGCGGCGCTTTGTTGAAAGCATCAATAGCGTCAAGCATCGGAGGTGTCAGTTCCGAAGACGTTTTTTGCAAAAGCGCATCAAACTTGAAAACCCGACAAGTGCCGCAGTACTGGTCAAAGCCTCTGGCAGCAAAGGCAGCGCTTAAACACACATCCTCACCATCAATCTCGAGCGCGACTTCGTAGCCTTCCTTGATTTGAACGCCGTCAACCATTTGACCATCCAAATGGCAGCGCGACAATTCCGCAAAAATGTGCTTGGCAAGGTCGCGGTGAACAAAATCGTCGGCATCCATCGGCATGACGAGATGAACCGGGCTGACGGCCGCCAAATACCAAAGGCCTACCAGATGTTTCAGCCCCTTGTCCCAACTTCCTTTTTCGGGGTTCTCAACAAACAAGGGATGGCTCTCTACCGTAATAAAGGTGACCCAATCCTTATAGTCGGGTGCCCAGGCCGGTGCACGGGCGCAAATAATGACCGCTTTGACCTCAACACCGCGAACATGGGAAATACAATCAAGGGTGGCTTTCAACAGGCGTTCGATTTGAGTGTAGTCTGACACCGCCCAATGATGCGGATGCAAAAGCGGAATAACAAAGCCGAAGGTGGGTGACGCCGGAACGATCATCGGGTTGCCTCAAGTAGGAAGCGATTTCACATAAAGAGCGCTTAGCGCAAAAGCCTTAATGCTCAAATCGGCTTGACCGCGGTTTCAATCGCAACACTCAACTTATCAACCAGTTCATCAATGTGCTGATCATTGATGATGAAAGGCGGCGCGAGAAGTACATGGTCGCCGCTTTGCCCGTCGATCGTTCCTTGCATCGGGTAACACATCAACCCTGCATCCATGGCAGCGGCCTTTAACCTTGGTGCAACCATTTGCGTCCGATCAAACGGGGTTTTCCGCTCACGATCATGAACCAATTCAAGACCCATAAAGAGCCCACGTCCCCGAATGTCGCCCACATGGACATGCGCGCCAAACCGGTTTTCCAGCGCATGGCGCAGTACCGCACCTTGACGCGCACACGCGTCCACCAACCCCCCATCGGTGAGTTTCGTTGTGACGGCTAGCGCGGCAGCCGCAGCAACAGGATGTCCCAGATAGGTATGCCCGTGTTGAAAAAATCCGGTACCATCCACGATCGTTTCGTAGATTTTTTCTGTGCACATCATGGCGCCAATGGGTTGGTAACCCGCACCCAACCCCTTCGCGATTGCGCAGATGTCAGGCTTCACGTCATCTTGTTCGCAGGCAAAAAAGCTGCCCGTTCGACCCATGCCGCACATCACTTCGTCCAAAATCAATAGAACGCCATAGCGGTCACAAATTGCTCGGATATGCATGAAATATCCTGCCACCGCCGGAACCGCTCCTGCGGTGGCACCAACGACAGGCTCAGCGACAAAGGCCATGACATTTTGCGCGCCAACGCGTTCAATTTCCAGTTCCAACTCTCCGGCAGAGCGCGCGGCAAATTGCTCGAGCGTTTCACCCTCCACACGTTCGCGATATTCATAGCAAGGCGAGATATGGCTTACGTCAATGAGTAATGGATCAAACTGTGCGCGACGCCATTGATTACCGCCGGTTGCAAGCGCACCGAGTGTGTTACCGTGATAACTCTGGCGCCGGGCGATAATATGATTGCGCTGCGGTTCGCCACGCTCAACATGATATTGCCGCGCCAATTTGATCGCCGCTTCCATGGCTTCAGAGCCACCCGACACTAAATAAACCCGTGACAAATCGGGGGCGTGCAAAACCAGCTTGTCTGCCAACCGCTCGGCGACGTCAGTTGTAAAAAATCCGGTATGGGCAAATTCAAGCTGTTCCAGCTGCGTACGCGTGGCGGCAACCACATCCCTGTCACCATGCCCCAAACATGAGACGGCCGCACCGCCCGATGCATCAAGGTAGCGTTTTCCGTCTCCGTCTATAAGGTAGACACCATCACCTAGCACCGCTTCCGGGTAAGACTGGCGCGGATTGCGGTGAAAAAGATGACCCATGATGCATGCGCTCCAAACGAGCGGACACAAACATATCGATCTCCGGTTGACAATATCCGGGTCTGATGGAACGCTTGATGCTTACACGCTGGAGGTCTGGTGAGCATCGCTCTACAAGCTCGAAAAGCATTGGTGGATACGCCATCTTATTCGCATATGCGTCGACAGGCCGACGCTCTGCATGAGAATGCCAACTCACAGCTACCCTTTTCTGGAATTTCTTCCCGCCCCGCTTCGAAAACATGCCATGCCTGAGCAAATTCACCCAATTGATGGCTGGGGCAACGCGAAAGAAGACGATCGGGAAGAATGCGGTGCGCTTGAACAAGCCTCACCTTTTTTGAAACGCAATATTTTGAGCCAGGGAGAATGATATGCTCAAGACTTTGAAGACGACACTCGCATGCAGCGCTTTAGCGGTAATGACCGCCACAAGTGTCATGGCAGAGGAATTTATCACCATCGGCACCGGTGGCGTTACCGGCGTTTACTACCCAACGGGCGGTGCGATCTGCCGCCTGGTCAACAAAGGCCGCAAGGAACATGGCATCCGCTGCTCAGTGGAATCCACGGGTGGTTCTGTGTATAACATCAACACCATCCGCGCAGGCGAATTGGAATTTGGTGTTGCCCAGTCTGACTGGCAGTACCATGCGTACAACGGCTCCTCACGCTTTGAAGAAGCAGGCGCGTTTGAAGGACTTCGTGCCGTCTTCTCGGTGCATCCGGAGCCGTTCACCGTTGTCGCGCGCGCAGATTCAGGCATCACCAGCTTTGACGACCTCAAAGGCAAGCGTGTCAACATCGGCAATCCGGGTTCAGGCCAACGCGGCACGATGGAAGTACTTCTCGAAGCCAAAGGCTGGTCGACCGATGACTTCGCATTGGCCACAGAGCTGAAAGCAGCCGAGCAGTCAGCAGCGCTTTGCGATAACCAGATCGACGCCATGGTCTACACTGTTGGCCATCCATCAGGTTCCATTCAGGAAGCAACAACAGCCTGTGATTCCGTACTTGTGACTGTCGGTGGTGAAGCTGTTGAAGGACTGATAGCTGACAATTCATTCTATCGCTCAGCTACCATCCCAGGTGGCATGTATCGCGGATCAGATGAAGACACCATGACGTTCGGCGTCGGCGCTACCTTCGTCACATCGGCCGATGTTTCCGAAGATGCGGTATATGCGGTTGTTTCGGGCGTCTTTGAAAACTTCGAAGACTTCAAGAAACTACACCCGGCGTTTGCGAACCTAAACGCAGAAGAGATGATTGCTGACGGCCTCTCTGCACCGCTGCATCTGGGCGCGGAAAAATACTACAAAGAAAAAGGTTGGATGTAATCCACACCATTGCAGGGCGGGGTGTGCGAACACCCCGCCCTTTTTGCCTCTATGGCAATGGTTGAAAGACCGTTTTTAATCGACCGGGAGAGGGAATATGTCGGACAATGGACGCGCGCTAAGCGAAGAAGAACTCCAGGAACTCGTCGCATCGACGGATGCAGGTGCCCGTAATCCGGCTGGTGCTGTCGGTATTTTTCTCGCCGCCACCGCACTGATCTGGTCGCTGTTCCAAGTGCTGTTGGCCTCACCATTGGCCAACCTTTTGCTTCCGGGAGACATCATCAACAATTCCCGGCAAATCCATTTGGCGTTCGCGATCTTCTTGGCCTTCATGGCCTACCCGGCACTCAAATCTAGCCCTCGCAGTCACATCCCAATGCAGGATTGGGTCTTCGGTATTCTGGCCGCATTTATCGCGCTCTACGGCTTTTTCTTCTATGATAAAATCGTGGCTTCCGGTGGGCTCGCTGACGACACGGACAAGTGGTTTGCATTGGTGGGTTTGATTTTGCTTTTTGAAGCAGCGCGCCGTGCGCTCGGCCCGGCCATGGCGATCATCGCAACCATCTTCCTGGCTTACGTCTTTTTTGGTTCGTCCACTTGGGTACCGGAAGTGATACGCTGGAAAGGCGCATCGCTCACCAAGGCGATGAGCCACATGTGGATCACGTCAGAAGGCGTGTTCGGGATCGCGCTCGGCGTCTCCACGAAATTTGTGTTCCTCTTTGTCCTTTTCGGCGCGCTACTCGATAAGGCCGGCGCCGGCAACTATTTCATCAAGATGGCTTTTGGTGCGCTCGGTCACTTGAAAGGCGGGCCGGCGAAAGCTGCCGTTGTGGGCTCTGCGGCCACCGGCCTCATCTCCGGCTCGTCGATCGCCAACGTGGTCACAACCGGCACCTTCACCATTCCGCTGATGAAGCGCGTCGGCTTCTCCTCAGAAAAGGCCGGGTCGGTCGAAGTGGCCTCATCGGTAAACGGGCAAATCATGCCACCGGTGATGGGCGCTGCAGCCTTCTTGATGGTCGAATATGTGGGCATCTCTTACGTGGAGGTCATCACCCACGCCTTCCTGCCAGCCGCCATCTCTTATATCGCTTTGGTTTACATCGTGCACCTTGAAGCGGTGAAGCAGAATATGCCAACCCTTGGCAACAAGGTTACGTCTGTCGGCAAGACAGTCGCCGGCATGGCCGCATTCTTCGTCGGCTTTGCAGCACTTTGCTACGGCATCCAGTATCCAATTGGCTGGGTGACATCACTTGTGCCACAAGGAGCTGGATGGGTGCTCGCTGTCTGCGTTTTCCTTGCCTATGTCGGATTACTTTGGTTGGCCGCACAAACCGATGATCTGCACCCCGATGATCCAAACGCTGAAGTGGTCGAACTGCCTGAAGTGTCCGAGATTTACAAAACCGGCCTCTATTATCTGCTGCCGATTATCGTTTTGGTTTACTTCCTGATGATTGAGCAGAAATCGCCGGGCCTCTCCGCCTTCTGGGCCACTGCTTTAATGTTCGTCATTCTGCTCACCCAGCGACCGCTGAAAGCCATTTTCCGCGGCGAGAGCGACACTGCCAATGCATTTGTCGCAGGCGTAGGAGATCTTGGTGATGGGCTGATTTCGGGCGCGCGTAACATGATCGGCATCGGCCTTGCGACGGCCACTGCGGGCGTCATTGTCGGCACGGTGACGCTAACAGGGGTTGGCCAGGTTATGGCTGATTTGGTCGAGTTCCTCTCAGGAGGGAACCTCATCATGATGCTCGTCATGGTCGGCCTCCTGTCCCTCGTGCTCGGCATGGGTCTGCCGACTACAGCGAACTACATCGTTGTCTCTTCGCTCATGGCCGGCGTTGTGGTGGAATTGGGTGCCCAGTCAGGACTGATCGTCCCGCTGATCGCAGTCCACCTTTTCGTGTTCTATTTCGGGATCATGGCGGACGTCACACCGCCGGTGGGACTGGCAAGTTTTGCCGCTGCCGCAGTATCAGGTGGCGATGCAATCAGGACAGGCGTGATTGCCTTCTTCTATTCGCTGCGCACCATCGCGCTGCCGTTCTTCTTCATCTTCAACACCGATCTTCTCCTGATAGATGTCACTTGGTTCGAGGGCATCACCGTCGCCATTGTCGCGACAATCGCGATTTTGATCTTCACCGCAGGTACAATGGGCTGGTTCGTCACAAGAAGCCGGATCTGGGAGAGTGTCGCTTTGGTTTTGATTGCTTTCGCGCTGTTCCGTCCGGGCTTCTTCATGGATCATATTCAGCCGCCCTTTGAATTCATTGAACCGGCTGCCCTGTCACAAGCGATCGGCGATGCGCAGGCCGGCAGCGAGTTGCGTATGGTGGTAAGTGGACCGGACTTTGATACGGGCGAAGTCAAGGAGACAACCTTGGTCTTGCCAGTTGGGGAGGAAGATGGCGGAGACGCGCGACTTCAGGCGCTCGGTCTGACGCTTCTGGACGAGGATGGGCTGACCAAACTCGATGAGCCCTTCCCCGGAACGCCTTACTTTGAAACGATGAGCGGATTTGATTTCTATGCCGACGATCCCGTTCAGATCACCAATGTGAAAGCTGAAGCGGATCAAATGCCCAAAGAACTGATTTTTATACCAGCGCTCTTGATACTGGGTTTGATTGCGTTTCTACAAAAATCCCGTGCGGCACGCACAATTGGTGAGGAGGCCTTGGCATGATCAAATCGATTCTCTGCCCCATTGATGTGAGCGAGCCGCAAGAGAACCGTCCACTGTTGGAAGCTGCATCACAATTAGCCGATCTTCATGGAGCCAAACTCCAGGTGATGACCGTAGTCCCGGACTACGGAATGAGTGTGGTGGGCCAGTTCTTTGATAAGGACCATCACGACAAGGCAATTGAGCATGCCCAACAATTGCTGCACCAAATTGTGCAGGAGGTGCTTGGCAGTAAGGCCGATGACGCGGCCAACCATCTGGTTGCAACGGGCAATGCCTATGAGAAAATCCTTGAAGTCGCCGACACGGTGGACGCTGATCTGATCGTGATCGGCGCCCACAAGCCTGATTTCAAAGACTATCTTCTGGGACCGAACGCGGCACGGGTGGTACGTCACTCAAAATGTTCGGTTTATGTGGTGCGCGAATAGGCGCACGTGTCACCCCAAGGTCGGCATGACGAACTCCGGGTCGCTGCGCACACCGGTCGGCCAACGGGTCGTGATGGTCTTCATACGAGTGTAGAACCGAACGCCTTCCGGCCCATGCATGTGATGGTCGCCAAAAAGGGAAGCCTTCCAACCACCAAATGAGTGAAATGCCATAGGCACGGGAATGGGCACATTGACGCCCACCATACCCACTTCAATCTCATTGGCGAATGTGCGTGCCGCATCGCCGTCGCGGGTGAAGACAGCCACACCATTGGCATAGTCATGCGCGTGGATCAGATCGACAGCCTCGGCGTAATCCTTGCGGCGTACGACAGAGAGAACTGGCCCAAAAATCTCTTCTTTCCAAACACTCATGTCGGGGGTCACTTCGTCGATCAGTGTTGGCCCAACGAAGAAGCCATCCTCATAGCCTTGCGGGCCTTTAAAACCGCGCCCGTCAACGACGACTTTCGCACCTTCCGCTTCGCCCTTGTCGATCAGGCCCAAGATCTTTTCTTGCGCAGCTTTGGTCACAACTGGGCCCATCTCAGACGCGCGATCCGCTGCAGGACCGACTTTCAGCGCTTCAATCTTGGGCACCAACCGCTCAACCAACGCATCGGCAACCTGATCGGTCACTGGAACCGCAACAGAAATCGCCATGCATCGTTCACCCGCCGAGCCATACGCCGCGCCCATCAAGGCATTTGCCGCCATGTCCAGATCAGCATCGGGTAAAATAACCATGTGGTTTTTCGCGCCGCCAAGCGCCTGCACACGCTTTCCATTCGCCGTTCCAGTTTCGTAAATGTATTTGGCAATAGGGGTCGATCCGACAAAACTGACAGCTTTGACATCGCGATGGGCGAGCAAGGCGTCCACCGCCTCTTTGTCTCCGTGAACCACATTGAAGACACCAGCAGGCAAGCCGGCTTCTGCCAGCCATTCGCCGATCAAGAGTGAGGGAGAAGGGTCGCGTTCGCTGGGCTTCAAGATGAAGGTGTTGCCACACGCCAACGCCACCGGAAACATCCACATAGGCACCATGGCTGGAAAATTGAACGGGGTGATGCCCGCAACAACGCCAAGCGGTTGGCGAACCGAATGGCTGTCAACATTGGTGCCGACATTTTCGGTGAATTCACCCTTGAGAAGTTGCGGCGCACCCACGGCAAATTCGACCACTTCCAAGCCGCGCGTCACTTCACCGAGCGCGTCATCATGCGTCTTCCCATGCTCTGCAGAAATCGCTTCAGCAAGTTGCTCACCACGCTCCCAAAGGATCATCTTGAAACAATCAAGGATCCGCGCGCGACGCAATGGCGGCATAGCAGCCCAAGCGGGCCAGGCCGCCTTGGCGGAAGCAACCGCAGCGTCAACTTCTGATGCAGAGGCAAGTGCCACCGTCTTTTCAGGCTGGCCCGTGGCGGGGTTGAATACCGGTTGGCTGCGGCCAGACGTGCCCTGCACATGTGCGTTGTCGATGAAATGAGCGATTTCGGTCATGCTAAGACCCTCCCGTTATTAACGAAACTTTCGCTGAAGCGTTTTCAGATATAAAGAGCCATAAGTGATAATCAGTTATGCGAAAATGATGCAATGAATTGGAATGATCTTCGATACTTCCTGGCTGTCGCACGAGAGGGGCAAATGCTTGGCGCAGCTACGCGGATGGGAGTTAGTCAAACGCGGCTTAGCCGACATATTGCTGCCCTTGAAGAAGCGCTTGGCGCGCGCCTTTTTGATCGGACAACGCGCGGATCAACGTTGACGGATGACGGCGCAAAGCTGCTGGTAGCAGCGGAACGTGTTGAAGCGGAGGTTATGGGAGGGTTGGCGACGATCGGCGGTCGTGAATCGGTTGCCGGTACCGTGCGCATCGGCGCGCCTGACGGTTTCGGCGGCGCGTTCCTTGCACCCAGACTGCATCGCTTCCGGTCGACCTATCCGGACTTGAGGGTGCAACTCGTCCCTGCGCCGCGCAGCTTTTCATTGTCAGAGCGCGAAGCCGACATCGCGATCATGGTGGGGCGGCCGCAAAAGGGCCGCCTTAGAGCTCGCAAGCTGATCGATTATTCGCTCGGCCTTTATGCATCAAAACGCTACCTGGAAAACCAGGGATACCCGCAAACTCTCGATGAGGTACTGGCACACACACTGGTCGGATATGTTGAGGATCTCATCTACACGCCAGAGCTCAACTATGCGCGCGAGCTGGTCCGCGAATGGCGCTCCGACATCGAAATATCAACTGCGATCGGTCAGTTTGAGGCCGTTAAGTCCGGCGTCGGGATCGGTATATGCCACGACTTCATGGCCACAAGAGACGCCGAATTGATCCGTATCTTCCCAGACCGATGTGTCGTGCGCAGCTACTGGATGGTTTGGCACGAAAACATGCGTGTTGCGCGGCGCGTCCAAGCTGTCGTGGACACCTTGGACACACTTGTCCGCGAAGATCGCAGCCAGTTCAACTTGACCGCATGAGGTCAGGCATCACGCTCCATGATCCACTTCACTTCGGGTGCAGCAACAAAGCGCCACTTGCGCAACGGGCCAGCCATGACGTTGAGATAGTACATCTCAAAGCCGTAAGGTGCGCCGCAAGGATGGTGACCGCGCGGAACCAACACGACATCGCCGTCTCTGACGGCCATCGTCTCATCCAATAGCCCATCATCGGTGTAAACCCGCTGGACTCCAAATCCGCTATTGGGGTTTAGCCGGTGATAATAGCTCTCCTCCAAATAGGTGATGCGCGGATAGTCATCTTCGTCATGGCGGTGGCTGGGATAAGATGACCAATGACCGGCGGGCGTAAAGACTTCAGTGACCAAAAGCGCATCGCAATAGTCCTCATTTTCCATCGCAATGTTGTTGATGTGTCGCGTATTGGTGCCTTTACCCCGTTCCGTCAGCGAAATACCGTCTGGCCCAATCCGGCGCGCTTTATGCCCACCTTTTCCCGGCGCAGAGCAGACCGCAATGACGCAATCAGTCTGCGCCACTGCTTCCCACTGCGAGCCATTGGGCAAATAGAGGCAATGCGGCGGCGTTTTTTCAAAAACATCCATCCGCTCACCGAGCACACCCCAGTCATCATCGCCGCTTGTCAGATGCGCTTTCCCTTCGACCATCACAATAATGGCTTCACGGTCACCAGTCCGCTCTGCGGCGCGTTCTCCTGCGCGAAGGCGGTAAAGGCCAAAGCCGACATATCGCCATCCAGCGTTCGCAGGTGTGATGTCATGGACTTTGCCATGCGCACCGAAAGGCTTCCTCAAAAGATCGGGCATGCGTTTACTCCTCAACCGATAAGCCGGGCCATTGTGCGAAAGCTGATGCGGTTCATCAAGGCCCGGCAAACCCATCAAAACACATTGATTTTGACGACCAACAAACCCGGAAGAGGACCTTGCCACTTTAAAACGCGCTTTTGAGTGAAAACTTAAGTTTCGGATACAATCTTTGATCGGCGAAAAGCTTTCACGATCAGAATTGAAGTTTTTTATCTCGATTATGATCGATCTTGGTGTTTTCGTGTGCATCGCGCACGGCGTCTATGTGAACGTCATCAAATATGCTGGCACAATTTTCGCCAGCTTCGCCACTTGTGTTGTCACTGTGTCGGGCGTTTTCTGGGGAGTGCTACTCCTCGGTGAGACCCATCCCGCATGGATTTGGCTGTTTCTCGTGACCATGATGATGGCGGTCTATATGGTACAGCCCAAGCGGCTGCGCACCGCCAAATCGCAAACAGAAAAAACGTCGGCCATCGAGGTAAAATTCGAGGTTAATCAACCCGCCGAATAGACCGCGAAGTTCAGGTTCTCCCCGCACCGGCGCATTGCGAGGTCGCCACTCAAGAACCTTTGGTTATGATCGCATCAAAATCGTCTGACGGCGCAATCACCGCAAGCGCTGTCCGGCCAAACTTGCTCTGCGTTGCCAGGAGCAACGACTTTCGCGCTGCGGCCATGGCCGCTCTCTTGATAGCGATTTTGTCAAGGTCGAAATCCATCACGCGATTATTGTCATCGATCGTTGAACAGCCAACCAAGGCATAGTCGATACTGACATCACGGATGACATTGACCGCATCGGTTCCCACAATAGATCCGTCACGACCCGCGACCCGACCGGGCACGATAAATACCTGGTTTTCCTTGGGGTCAAATTTCATGGCGGCAGGCATGGAATTGGTAAAGACTGTGAAACCTGAACGCTTGGCAAGGATCGTAGCGCAAGCTTCCAGCGTAGTGCCAACGTCCAAAAACAGCGTCGAGCCATCCTCGATAATCGCCGCTGCCCGTTGGGCAATTTCCAGCTTTTCAGACTGGGCCATGCTGCGTTTGGACTCATAGTCCAGCCTCGTCGCCTCTTTGCTCTCCACCGGACCCGCGCCACCATGGAAGCGTTGGAGTTGGCCGGCATTGGAAAGCGCGATGATATCGCGCCGCACAGTCTGCATGGACACGTCATACCGTTCGGCAAGGGCTTCCAGTGTCGCAAAGCCGCTTTTCTGGATAAGAGTGAGGATTTCAGCCTGCCGGGGCGTCAACTTTGATTTTTCGTACTGAACTGTCATACGAGTGTAATATCTCTTCCATATGTCATATTTCTAACAAGGCGTGAAAAAATGACAAATATCCCAAAAATTGCGAAAACCTTGTCTGGTAGCATCTTGCTTGATGGCGATGAACTCAATGTGCGTGAATGGGGTTTAAACCCTTCTGACCTCAGCGGAGACTTGATCTCTCCCAAAGAGGCTTTCAAGCACCTGCACAGCTTGCATCCACTCCGTCACTTGGTGGTTGGCATTATAGGCCCACGTGAAGCGAGTGAAAGCCAGATGGCGGCGGCCGAACGTATTGGCTACCACCTTGGTAGTCTGGGTATCACATTAATATGCGGCGGCAAATCCGGGGTCATGACCGCTGTTTCCAAGGGGTGCAACGAGGCCAACGGGATTATGATCGGCATTTTGCCGGGTAATTCGCCTGATGATGCCAATGAATTTGTAGGTATTCCGCTGCCTACGGGCCTGGGTGAAGCGCGCAACATGGTCATTGCCAAATCGGCACGTGTCCTAATCGCAGTTGGCGGCTCGTACGGCACGCTTAGCGAAGTAGCCTACGGCCTTCATTTCTCCAAACCCGTCATCGGGTTGGAAAGCGCCCCGAATGTGCAGGGCGTGATCCATGTCGAGGACCCCGAACAAGCCGTCCATGCCGCACTGGAAGCGTTGTTTTTCAGCGCCTCCTACCCACATTCAAATGGAGGATGTAAGTTTCCTTACATGCCAAAACGATGACGGGTCCGCTTTCACTTCAAAATGTGACAAAGAGGTTCGGCAGCTTAAATGCCGTCGACAACGTGTCACTGGACATTCACGAGGGCGAATTCCTAGCGCTTTTGGGCGCGTCAGGATGCGGCAAGTCAACGACACTGCGTTTATTTGCAGGCCTTGAAGTGCCGACAGAGGGAAAGGTGAGCCTGCGCGGGGATGATGTCACACGAGAAAGTGCATCAGAGCGCAACATTGCGCTCATGTTTCAATCTTACGCGCTCTACCCGCATCTCACCGTGGCGCAGAACATCGCCATGCCACTTCGGCTTCGTCGTCTAAACGCCATTCAACGCATACCCGGCGCGAGCCTGCTGAGCACCAAAGTGCACTCGGAAAATGCGCGGATTAAAGAGGCAGTGGGGCAAATGTCAGACCTGCTACGTCTGGGAGACTTGCTGAACAGGAAGCCGAGCCAACTGTCGGGCGGACAGCAACAGCGCGTTGCGCTTGCGCGCGCGCTTGTACGCGATCCGTCCGCGTTCCTGCTTGATGAGCCTCTGTCCAATCTTGATACGCAGCTGCGGGCGGATACCCGCGAAGAAATCAAAGCGATACACAAGCGTACCGGATACCCTTTCCTGCTGGTGACCCACGATCAGTCTGATGCTTTGTCCATGGCAGACAGGGTTGCCGTGATGATGGATGGCCGGATCGTCCAAATCGGGACACCGTCCGATATCTTCAACGCCCCGGCAACGCAGCAAGTGGCCACTTTCATCGGCCACCATCGGATGAACATTTTGCCACCCGGCGTGGGCGAAAGTCTGCATCCAAGCGGGGCCAACCTCGCAATCGGCATACGACCGGAAGAGTTTACGCTAACCAAGCGGGGCGGTCTTCAAGCCACCGTAGAGTCGTTTACCTTCCACGGCGAAGAAACCATTCTGAAGCTGCGCGGCCCCGAAGACTTGTTGCTAAGGTCGGCCCTTCGCGGGCACAAAAAGGTGCCAAACGTTGGAGACGGAGTACGCCTGACGGCGGCATTGGGATCACTTCATGCCTTTTCAGCCGATGGCGCGCGTCAGGAGTTGACGCAATGATCCGGCGTTGGATGACAGATCTGATCCTGGTTGGACCGGCAGCGCTGGCTGTGGTTCTCTTTATTTTCCTGCCAGTGGGCGTCGTATTTGTCTTGGCGTTTACCGACTACCAATTCGGCGCGCGGAGCGCGAACTGGATTGGCCTTGAAAACTTCGGTGATCTGTTTGGATCCCGCCTCGGTCGCAACGCGATCTTCAACACCCTTATCTACGCTGCCATCGTTATTCCCGCATCCGTTGGACTTGGACTACTGGTAGCGGTCGGGCTGCATGACCTGTCAAAGCGGATGCCGCGATTTTCAGACGCAATAAAAGCCATATTCTTTTTGCCGGTGGCCGCAACATTGGTGGCAATGGCCGTCAGTTGGCAAATGCTGATGCATCCTTCTCTGGGCCTCTTGAACCATTGGGCGGTCGCCCTCGGGCTGCCGCCGCAGCAATGGTTGAGTGACCGTGACCTTGTCATCTTCTCGTTGGCTGTAATTGGCATCTGGCAGTCGGTCGGATATAATATGGTTCTGTTTTTGGCAGGCCTGACCTCAATTCCTGATACGCTTTATGATGCGTCCGAAGTTGACGGGGCCAAGGGCGGCTGGTCACGCTTTTGGCTGGTAACCTGGCCGATGTTGGGGCCCACCACCCTGTTTGTGGTTATCGTGACCGCGGCCAATGCTTTTCGTGTCTTTGAAACGGTGGCGACGATGACTGGCGGTGGACCGGCTTTCGCGTCGGACACTATCGTATACTCGCTTTATCGCGAAGGTTTTGTGTACTTCAAGGCAGGCTATGCCAGTGCGATCACGGTCGTGTTTTTCATCGCACTGCTGCTGCTAACGGCCATCCAAATTCTGGTGATTGAGCGGCGGGTGCATTACCGATGAAACCCTCAGCAATCATAACTCTGGGCCTGCTGGCGCTCGGTGCCGCCATGATCCTTCTACCATTTATCTGGATGGTATCGATTTCGGTTAAACCGCACGCCGAGGTCTTCACAACCGAAGTCAGCCTGCTTCCCAAAAGCCCTACTTGGCAGAATTACTGGCACGCTATCACTCAAACCGACATACCGCTTTACCTGCTCAATGGCGTTATCGTGACAAGCGGCATTCTGGTTCTGCAACTGCTGATAACCGTTCCAGCCGCCTATGCGTTGGCACACCGCGATTTTATCGGTCAGAATTTGATGTTTGGCGGCATCGTGGCGGCGCTGCTCGTGCCTTTTCACGTCACAGCCATTCCCATCTTCATTGGTTTGGCGGAGTTCAAGCTATTGAACACCTATACGGCACTCATCCTACCCTTCATTGCGACCGCTTTTGGCCTCTTCTTGTTGAGACAGGCATTTGCCCGTATCCCGAAGGAACTGGTTGATGCAGCGCGCATCGACGGCATGTCGGAGATGGGGATTGCATGGCGTGTCGCATTTCCGCTTGGCATGCCAACCGTCATTGCCTTCTCAATTTTCTCAGTCACCGCGCATTGGAACGATTTGTTTTGGCCTCTCATCGCCACAACAGACCCGAATCTTGCGACCCCACCGCGCGGCATACTTTTCTTCCGAGACGAAGAAAGCGGCGATGACATCGGCCCTCTCATGGCCGGTGCCACGCTGGTAACGGCCCCTTTGGTGATCGGTTTCTTGTTGGCGCAGAAGCGCTTTACGCAAGGGCTGGCCAGCGCGGGGCTGAAAGGATGAGGGCAATCAGAACCCAAAATCAAATCCTCCCACGAAACTCACTTTAAAAATGGAGCAAAAAGTGAAGAAACTGATCTTAACCGCAACACTCGCGCTGTCTGCGTCCGTCGCAGCAGCAGAAACCGAAATCCGCGTACACTATGCTATCCCGACCATCTGGACAGAGACCCAGGAAAAGTTGGCTGAAGCTTTCATGGACGCCAACCCGGACATCAAAATCGTTCTTGATGGCCCAGCTGAAAGCTATGCTGACGGCGTTCAGCGTCTGCTGCGTGAAAGCGTCGCCGGCACCGCACCTGACGTAGCCTACGTTGGCCTCAACCGCTGGCGTATCCTCGAGGACCGCGATCTGACTGTAGCGCTCGACGAATTCCTGCCGGAAGACAAAGATGCAGCCGGTTACACACCTGCCCTTTTGTCTCTGGGTCAGTATCAGGACGAGCAGCACGCCCTGGGAACATCTGCCTCCACCATGGTTCTCTACGTGAACCCCGAGCTTGTTGAACAAGCGGGCGGTTCAATGGACAACTTCCCAACAGACTTTGACGGCATCATTGAACTGGCCACCAAAATCGACGCATTGGGCGACAACATCGAAGGTGTTTGGATCGGCCGTCACGATTGGCGCTTTCAATCATTGCTCGGTTCACACGGCGGTCGTCCGCTGACCGAAGACGAAAGCGACATTTCGTTTGACAGCGAAGCCGGTTTGGCTGCGGCGGCTCTGTACAGCCGTTTCCGCAACGAAGGCGGCATGTCTTCCATGACACAAAACGACGCACGTCAAGCCTTCCCAGCTGGCACGCTGGGCATGTTCTTTGAATCCTCTTCTCTCCTGAAACGCTTTGAAGAAGGTTCTGCCGACAATTTTGAAATGGCTGTTAAAGGCACCCCGGTTGTTGCAGAAGAAAACGTATATTTCCCTACAGGTGGTTCAGCGATCACACTTCTGACTGACGACGCTGAGAAGCAAGCTGCC